>NZ_BOQL01000049.1 GCF_018332655.1 Actinoplanes auranticolor
GAACGGCTGACTCAGCCGCGAGGGGGTGTGACGGGCTCCACTGAACCCTGACCGGCGCCGCATTCCGGGTGCGACGATTTGGGGGCAGACCCGGGGACCGCACACCGCGGCCTCGAGGGAAGGAGACAGAGATGTCCGAGATCCCCACCCTGTATGGGGGCCCGCCGACCCGCCGCGTACGCACCCGCGACCTGATCGCGGCGAAGGAACGCGGCGACCGCTGGCCGATGCTGACCTCCTACGATCAGTACACGGCCTCGATCTTCGACCGGGCCGGCATCCCGGTCCTGCTGGTCGGCGACTCCGCGGCCAACAACGTGTACGGCTACGAGACGACCCTGCCGGTCACCACGGAGGAACTGCTCCCCCTGGTCCGCGCGGTGGTCCGGGCGACGAAGACGGCGCTGGTGGTGGGCGACCTGCCGTTCGGCTCGTACGAGGAGGGCCCGACCCAGGCGCTGCGCACGGCCGTCCGCTTCATGAAGGAAGGCGGCGCCCACGCGGTGAAGCTGGAAGGCGGTCGCCGCACCGCCGAGCAGATCCGGGCGATCACGGGCGCGGGCATCCCGGTCATGGCCCACATCGGCTTCACCCCGCAGAGCGAGCACACGATCGGCGGCTACCGGGTCCAGGGCCGCGGCAGCGACGCGGAGGAGGTCATCGCCGACGCCCGGGCCGTGGCCGAGGCCGGCGCGTTCGCGGTGGTGCTGGAGATGGTGCCGGGCGAGGTGGCGAAGCAGATCACCAAGGAACTCACCATCCCGACGGTGGGCATCGGCGCGGGCCCGGACACGGACGCGCAGGTGCTGGTCTGGCAGGACATGGCGGGCCTGCGCGAGGGGAAGGCGCCCCGCTTCGTGAAGCGCTACGCGGATCTGTCGGGCATCCTCACGGAAGCCACGAAGCAGTTCGCGGACGAGGTCCGCGGCGGCGAGTTCCCGGCCGAGGAACACACCTTCTGAGCTCAGGGGTACGGCGGGGGCCCGCCGGCGTTCGCCCCGGGGTACGGCTCGGGCAAGATCAGACAAGTGGCAGACTTCCTGCCATGTCCGTTCCTGCCCGAGTCAGCCTGGCCACCCTCGGCGTGGCCGACGTGGCCCGAGCCACCGAGTTCTACGAGTCCCTGGGCTGGCGTTTGTCGCCGGCGTCGGTACCCGGGGTGGTCAGCTTCTTCCACACGGCCGGCGGTCTGCTGTCCCTGGTCTCGACCGACGACATCACGGCGGACGCGGGCCTGCCGCCACGCCAGGCTCCCCCGAACCCGGCGGTCGACTTCCGCGGCACAATGCTCGCGATCAACGTGGAAAGCCCGGCGGCGGTGGACGAGGCGCTGCGCTCGGCGGTCCAGGCCGGCGCCACTCTGGTGAAGGCCGGCGGGGCGGCGGAGTGGGGCGGCTATCTCGGCTACTTCACGGACCCGGACGGCCACCTCTGGGAGATCACGCACAACCCGGCCTGGCCCTTGGACCCGGCAGGCGTCCCGCGACTCCCCTGACCGCATCCAGCGGGCGTCCCGCAGCAGGCGGCCGGCGTAGCAGGCGGTCGCAGCGACGGGCGGGCGGCTGCAACGCCCGCCCCTGCCCGCATCCAGCGGGGGCGCCCGGCAGCGCCTGGAACCGAATCCAGCGGGCGGTTCCCGCAGCGCACCTGACCGCATCCAGCGGCGGAGACGTAAGGTGCCCGACCCGCTGACTGCCGCGGCGGCAGGGCCGCGCGGCCGCAGTGCAGGGCCAACCTGCGCGAGGCGCGGACGCAGCGCACCTAGTGCGGCAGGCGAAGCAGGCGGCCAAACGGGCCCCAAGCACGCGGCCCGGCCGAAGGCGGGCCCGGCCGGCAGCGGATCGGCCCAGCCGAAGGCGGCCCGGCCGGCAGCGGATCGGCCCAGCCGAAGGCGGGCCCGGCCGGCAGCGGATCGGCCCAGCCGAAGGCGGGCCCGGCCGGCAGCGGATCAGATTCGTTCGAAGAGGACCTCTCGGGTGGCGGGGTCGGCCTGGGTCAGGCGGACCTGGATGCGGTCGCCCAAAGGGAGATCGCCCAGGCAGCGGGCCTGAACCGCCGGTTCGTCGATGGCCACCTTGCCGCCTCGGGGACGGCGGTTGTTCGGCTTGTCGCGGCCGTTCGGCTTCGCGGCCGCCGGCGGCTCGGTGGCGGTGGCGGGCTGGCCACCCGGTTTTGCGGTGGCGTCCTGGCCAGCCTTTGTGCGGTCCTCGTCGACGTCGAGGACGCCGGCTTCGAAGGTTTCTCCTACCCGGTGGGCGAGCAGCACCGCTTCGGCGAGCCCCACCGCACCACGGTCTGCCGCCGAAGCCACGCGGTCCGTGGTGGCCATGCACTTCGGGAGCCGGGGTAGCGCCTCGCGGGCCCACTGGGGCACCTCGCGACCCTCGTGCAGCGCCAGGCACACCTCTGTCGCGTACCGGTCGGCCAGGCGTCGCAGCGGTGCGGTCACGTGTGCGTACGGCGCGCCCACTCCGCCGTGGCCGGTCTCGTCCGGGGTTTCGTTGTCGAAGGCCGTGTAGCCCGCGCCGCGCAGCAGCTCTGCCGCCTGGTTGAGGAAGGCGGCGCCGCGAGGGCTGGCCGGGTCGACCGAGGCCACGACCGCGCCGACGGAGGCGTCGGGTGGCCACGGGACGTCGAGGGAGGCGGCTGCCGCCCGGAGCTTGGTCACCGCCTCGGGGCGGGCGGCCGGCATGGTGCGGAGCAGCCCGATCCCGCCGCGCAGCATGAGGGTGGCGGCGGCCATGCCGGTGAGCAGGGAGATCTGGGCGTTGTGCTCCTCGACGGCCAGCGGCGCTCGCAGCACCAGCTGCCAGCCGTCGCCGTTCTGCTCGACCTCCTGCTCCGGCAGGGGCAGATTGACCGCCCCGCGATCGGCGGCGCGACGGGCCAGCAGGGTGCCCAGCTCGGGCAGCAGCGCGATCGACTCCGGGGCGGTGCCCGCGTCGACGTCGGCCTGCAATCCGACGTAATCGAGCTTGGCCCGGCTGCGCACCCGCGCGCGCTCCAGGGCGATGGCGACGATCTCGCCGTCGGCGTCCAGGTCGATGGTCCACAGAATCGCGGCCCGGTCGACGTCGGGCAGCAGGCTCACCGCGCCCTCGCTGAGCACCTGCGGGTGCAACGGCACCTTGCCGTCCGGGAAGTAGATCGTCTGGCCGCGCACCCAGGTCTCGGCCTCGAGCGCACCGCCCGGACGCACGTAGGAGGCGACGTCGGCGATGGCGTAGCGCACCCGGTAACCCCCGGCTGAGCGGCGGGTGAGCTCCATCGCCTGATCAAGGTCGCGCGAGGTGGCCGGATCCACCGTGACGAACGGGATGTCGGTGCGGTCGACGGCCGGCAGCGTGACGCCGGTCGCGGCCTCCCGCGCCTCCCGCATCGCGTCGGGCGGGAACTCGGCGGGCAACTCCAGCTCACGGCGCAGCTGGGAGAAGTCGATGTGTGGCGCCCACACCCGGTTGATCGGCACGGGGTCATTCCTACCAGGCCGCACCGACAATTCCGATACGCACGAGGGCCGCGCCGGAATCGGCGCGGCCCCGGTGTCCCCGGTTGCCCGGGATCAACGCTTGGCGGTCGCCTTACGGGCGGAGCCGGCGACGGTGGAAACGCGGCCGTTGCCGGCAGCGGTGGAGGGGCGGCTGTTGCCGGCGGTGGCGGTACGAGCAGCCGCGGGCGTGGCGGCCTTCTTGACCCGGCCGGCGTTGGTGGCCGACGTCTTGGTCATGCCGGCGGGCTTGGCGTTGGCCGCCTTGCCGGCAGTCGTCGTCCGGGCCTGGCCGGCGGCGGCGTTGCCGGTGCTACGAGCCGCGGTCTTCTTCGCCGCGCCGGCCGCCGTCTTGGCCGCGGTCTTGGTCGCCGTCTTGGCCGCGGCTGCGGACTTGGCCGCTGACTTGGCGGTGGCCTTGATCGCAGCTGAAGCCTTACCCGCGGCGGACGAGGCAGCGGTCGCCTTACCCGCGGTCGCCTTACCGGCGCTCGACTTGCTGGCGCTCGACTTGCTGGCGGCCGACTTGCCGGCACTCGATCCGGCGCCGATCTTGCCGGCGGACGACTTGCCGGTCACAGCCTTGGCCGCCGTCGACTTGGCAGCGGACGACTTGGCGGACGACGGCTTGGCGGCGGACGGCTTGACGGACGACGACTTGGCAGCGGACGACTTCGCCGGGGCCTTCGAGGCCGCGGAACGAGCCGAAGCGACACCAGCCGAAGCCGAACGAGCCGAAGCGGAACCAGCGGAAGCGGAACGAGCGGAAGCGGACTTGGCCGCCGCCGGCTTAGCCGCCGCCGACCTGCCCGCGGAAGACTTCGCCGCCGTGGACTTGGCGGCCGCCGACCCGGCAGCGCTGGACCCGGCAGCGCTCGACTTGGCAGCGCTCGACTTGGCGGCCGTGGACTGTGCAGCGCTGGACTTGGCGGCCGCAGACTGAGCGGCCGACTTCGCAGCCGTGGTGGACTTTCCAGCCGTCGTCGACTTCGCAGCGGCAGACTTCCCGGCCGCGGACTTCGCACCCGCAGACTTCCCGACCGTGGACTTCGCAGACGTGGACTTCCCGGCCGCGGTGGAATTCGCGGCCGTCGACTTGGCAGCGGCCGAGGACTTCCCAGCAGCCGAGGACCTCCCAGCCGTGGTCGCCTTCGCACCCGCAGACTTCACAGCCGACGACTTCGCACCCATGGACTTCGCAGCGGTCGAAGACTTAGCAGCCGCAGAGTTCGCAGCCGTCGAAGACTTAGCAGCCGCGCCGGAGCGACCAGCCGCCGCCTTCGTAACAGCCGAAGCCGAAGCCGACTTGGTGGCAGGAGCCTTCTTCGCGGTCGTCTTGCTGGCCGGAGCCTTGCTCCCCGCACCGGACTTGGCGGCCGAAACCGGCTTGGCGGCGGACCGGGCAGCACCGGCCGAGGTCTTGGGCTTGACCGCGGACCGCACGGTGACCGACGGACCAGCCGCAGAACCAGCGGCAGCGGTCCGCTTGGCAGCAGCGGGTTTGACGGCAGCCGGTTGGGCGGCCGCCGGGGACGCGGCGACCCGCGCGCTTCTGGCGCCGGTCGTGGCGGCCCGGGTCGGGGCCTTCTTGGGCACGGCCATGGGGAAGTTCCTCCTTGCGAATGACTGCGGGCTCGTCTCCGCCTGGAGACTGCAGGATTCCGGCTTGGACACAGGGGTCGAGCCGGCCTAGCTGACCTCCCCGGTCCAGCGGGCGTCCTCGGCATCCCACGCCGCATTGCGCTTCTCGACGGTCTCGAGCGCCCGCGTGGCGTCGTCAGCGGAGGCGTACGGACCGAGCCGGTACTGCGCAGGACACACGTCGTCCCCGGTCTCGACCCGGTTGTGGCGGAGGCACCAGAAGTAGCCGCCGCCGGGCCCACTGTCGTTCATGCAATCACTGTGCACCTCAAATCGACCATGCGCTACCGATTCAGGCAAAAAGCCCGGTTTTTCCATAGTGGATTGTCGAAAAGACTCCCCGAAGGAACGACAAAGCCCGCCCCACCCGAGGGTGGGACGGGCCGAGAAGAAGCCGGAGCAGGGCCTCAGAGCGAGGCGGCCACCAGCTCGGCGACCTGGATCGCGTTGAGAGCCGCGCCCTTGCGCAGGTTGTCGTTGGAGAGGAACAGCGCGAGACCGTTGTCCACCGTCTCGTCGGCGCGGATACGGCCGACGAACGTCGGGTCCCGGCCGGCTGCCTGCAGCGGCGTGGGCACGTCGGACAGCTCCACACCGGGCGCCGACGCAAGCAGCTCCCGTGCGCGCTGCGGGCTGATCGCCCGGGCGAATCGCGCGTTCACCTGCAGCGAGTGACCGGTGAAGACCGGTACGCGCACGCAGGTGCCGGAGACCTTGAGGCCCGGGATGCCGAGGATCTTGCGGCTCTCGTTGCGGAGCTTCTGCTCCTCGTCGGTCTCGCCGAGGCCGTCGTCGACGATCGAGCCGGCCAGCGGCAGGACGTTGAACGCGATGGGCTGACTGAACGAGCGGGACGCCGGGAACTCGACCGCACTGCCGTCGAAGGCGAGCTCGGTGGCCCGGTCCGCGACCTTCTTGATCTGGTCGTCGAGCTCGGCCACGCCGGCCAGCCCGGCACCGGAGACCGCCTGGTACGTCGTGGCGACCAGCGCCACCAGCTCGGCCTCGTCGTGCAGCGGACGCAGCACGGGCATCGCGGCCATCGTCGTGCAGTTCGGGTTGGCGATGATGCCCTTGGGGCGCTGCGCGATCGCGTCCGGGTTCACCTCCGCCACCACGAGCGGGACGTCCGGGTCCATCCGGTACGCCGACGAGTTGTCGATGACCACCGCGCCCGCCTCGGCGACCTTGGGGGCGTACTCCTTGGAGCTGCCCTTGCCCGCGGAGAACAGGACGATGTCCAGTCCGCGGTAGTCGGCCGTGGCCGCGTCCTCGACGGTCACTTCACCCTCACCCCAGGACAGGGTGCGCCCGGCGGAGCGGGCGGAGGCGAAGAGCCGGAGCTGGTCTACAGGAAACTGGCGCTCGGCCAGGATGCGGCGCATGACGCCGCCGACCTGCCCCGTCGCGCCTACGATGCCGATCCTCATGGCCACAAAACTACGGCCTGGCTGCCACTACACGAAATCGGGTATTCGCCGCCATCTCATATAACAGGAAAAGTCTCCCGTTATTCGAGACGCGGACGTAGCGTTCCGGGCATGGCTGCTGTCTATACCCACGGGCATCACGAATCGGTCCTGCGCTCGCACCGCTGGCGCACCGCAGAAAATTCGGCGGCGTATCTGCTGCCACGGCTGAAATCCGGCGACACCCTGCTGGACATCGGCTGCGGACCCGGCACCATCACCGCGGATCTCGCGACGCAAGTCACACCCGGGCGGGTCACCGCCCTCGAGCAGACCGGGCCGGCCCTGGACCTGGCCCGGGCCGAGATCGCCCGGCGCGGGCTGGACACGGTCGACTTCGCGGTCGGCGACGTGCACGCGCTGGACTTCGCCGACGACACGTTCGACGTCGTGCACGCCCACCAGGTGCTGCAGCACGTCGGCGATCCGGTCACCGCCCTGCGCGAGATGCGCCGCGTGACCAAGCCCGGCGGCTTGGTCGCGGTACGCGACAGCGACTACGCGGCGTTCGCCTGGTTCCCCCAGCTGCCGGAGCTCGACGAGTGGCTGGACCTGTACCGCCGGATCGCCCGGAGCAACGGCGGCGAGCCCGACGCCGGACGGCGGCTGCTCTCCTGGGCCCACGCCGCCGGACTGGCCGGCCCCGTCGTGACGTCGAGCACGTGGTGCTTCGCGACGCCCGAGGACCGCGAGTGGTGGGGCGGCATGTGGGCCGACCGCATCCTCCAGTCCGACCTGGCCCGGCAGGCCGCCGAGCAGGGCGCGGAGCTGCAGAAGATCTCCGACGCGTGGCGGGCCTGGGCCGCCCACCCGGACGGCTGGATGTCACTGCTGCACGGCGAACTGCTCTGGCGGAAACCGGCTTAGACCGACTTCGGCTTGTACGCCCAGTGCCACGGCTCGCGCGGCGTGTTCTCCACGAAGCCGTACTTCTCGCCGTTGGCCCGCATCCACGCCTGCGCCTTGTTGTTCAGGTCGAGGTCGGTGGCCATGCCCCAGCCGTGCTCGCTGGTGCCGGGCTTGGCCGCCAGCCCGCCCTGCGAGTAGAGGCCCTTGCGGCGGGCGACGTCGACCTGCTCGGAGTACGAGCGGTACGAGTCGGTGATCCCAATGGTCACGCCCTGCGCCTTGGCGTCGTTGACCATCTTGTTCAGCGACTCGGCGGCCGGCGCCCACAGCCTGTGGTTGGTGTTGCCCACCTTCTCCAGGGCGTTCGCCGGGATCTTGCCGTTGCCGTAGCCGACCAGCTCGGTCGGGATCCCCTTGCTGTTCAGCGAGTACGACTTCGCCGCACCCGCGGACGCCGTCGAGGACTGGGTGCCCATGGCGTCCGCGAGCGCGGTGGCGAAAGTGCCCCCGGCCGGCGCGGTGGTCGACGAGGCCGATGCGGTCTTCGTCGCCGCGGCCTGCTGGGTCTGCATCGCGATGATCCGGCTCTGGATGTCCGCGATCCGGCTGTTGACGGCCTCGATTCCCACAGCGAACTACCTCCGTGCTCCTACGGCATGTCGCCCTACCGTTCGGCGCTCCGGAAAAATGACTGAGCGGAAACCGGAGGTCAGACCGCCAGGGGCAGGTCGATGGTGTGCGCGGTGTGCGCGACCTTGGCCTGCAGATAACGCACGTTGGCGGCGGAAGCGTGCACGTGGGTCGGTACCACCTCGCGCACGTCGACCCCGAACGAGCGCAGCTGGGCCGGTTTGTCCGGGTTGTTGGTGAGCAGATCCACCGCGCCCACGCCGAGGGCGGTCAGCATCTGCGCCGCGGCGGTGTAGTCCCGCTCGTCGTCGGCGTGCCCGAGTGCCCGGTTCGCCTCGTACGTGTCCATGCCCAGGTCCTGCAGCGCGTACGCGTCGAGCTTGGCGTAGAGCCCGATGCCGCGGCCCTCCTGGCGCAGGTAGAGCAGGAAGCCGCCGACGCCGGCGATGCGCTCGACGGCCTCGCGCAGCTGGGGGCCGCAGTCGCAGCGCTCGGAGCCGAACACGTCCCCGGTGAGGCATTCGGAGTGCGGGCGGACGAGCGGCACGTCGGCACCGAAGGCGTCGCCGAGAGCGAGCGCCAGGTGCTCCTTGCCGTCGGCGAGCCCGTCGAAGGTGATCACCTCGGCCGTGGTGACGTACCCGTCCGCGAACTTCAGCGGCACGGTGACCCGGCTGCGAATACCCAAAGACATGACAGCTCCCTCAGCACTTGACGCTTCAAGCACGGGATTGACCTTACGCCGCACTTGTTAAGGGAACCACGAGCCGAACGTCACAACGGATCAAGAAATAGCCGGGAAATTAAGACACTGACCCGGCATCGCGAGGAGCGCCGGGCGGGCGCAGGTGATCGTCGATCATGCCGAGCAGGGCCCGCGCGGCCGCGCCCGGCGCGCGGATCGCCGAGGTGGCGACCCCGAGCGGCCAGTCCAGGTCGGCGTCCGCGACCGGCACGACCACGAGATCCGCTTCATCCGGTACGGCGAAACGGGGCAGGATCGCGATGCCCAGCCCGTGCCGCACGAAACCCGCGCCGGTGCTGATGTCGACGACCTCCAGCGACACGTGGCGGTCCACCCCGGCCGCCGCGAACGCCCGGTCCACCACCGTGCGGTTGCCGAAGCCGGCCGGGAAGTCCACGAACTGCTCGCCGGCCAGGTCGGCGACCCGCACCACCGGCCGGCCGGCGAGCCGGTGACCGGCCGGGAGCACCAGTTCCATCGGGCGCCACAGCAACTGCCGCAAGTGGACCCCGGCCGGCGGGCGCCCGGGCACCGAGACCATCGCGAGGTCCAGGCTGCCGTCGGTGAGCGCATCCACCAGGCCGCCGGACCCCCGGGTGGACACGGTCAGTTGCAGGATCACCTCCGGGTGGGTCCGGTGGAAGCGGCCCAGCAGCGCCGGCAGGTCGACGAGCCCGATCGCGGTCAGCGTGCCGATCCGCACGGTGCCGCGCAGCCCGCCGCGGACCTCGTCCACCGCGTCCCGGGCCGCCCGCGCGGCGTCGAGTGCGGCCCGGGCCCGGGGCAGCAACGCGGCACCGGCGTCGGTGAGCGCGACCCGCTTCGAGGTGCGTTCCAGCAGCGGCGCGTCCAGCTCGTGCTCCAGCGCCTTGATCGCCGCGGAGACGCCGGACTGCACGACGTGCAGGCGGGTGGCGGCCCGGGTGAAGCTGCCCTCCTCGGCGACGGCGACGAAGTAGGCGAGGTGACGAAGCTCCATGACCGCAACTATCGCATTCGGTGATAGGTGCGAGCACAAACCTTCGTTGGACGTGATGCAGGTGCTGACGCACTGTGAGGACATGACCGTTACCGCCCCACCCCGGGCGCCGCTGACCCGGCTGGGCTCCGCCCGGCACGGCACCGGCTTCCGGGTGATCGCCGCCGTCTTTGCGATCTCGATGGCGTTCTCCACCGTGCCCACCCCGCTCTACCCGCTCTACCAGCAGCAGGACGGCTTCTCCCCGTTCACCGTGACGGTCGTCTTCGCCGTGTACGCGGTCGGCGTCGTCACCAGCCTGCTGCTCGCCGGCCACGTCTCGGACTGGGTCGGCCGCAAGCGCGTCCTGCTCCCGGCGCTGGCCCTGGAAGCCGTCGCCGCGGTGCTGTTCCTGCTCTGGCCGGCCCTGCCCGGACTGCTGATCGCCCGGTTCGTCACCGGCCTCGGCGTCGGCATGATCACCGCCACCGCCACGGCGTACCTGCTGGAGCTGCACGTCGCGCACCGGCCGCACGCCGGGCGGGGTCGCTTCGAGCTGGTCTCCGCGGCGGCCAACCTGGGCGGGCTGGGCACCGGCACCCTGGTGGCCGGGGCGCTGGCTCAGTTCGTCGACGCTCCCCTGCGTACCCCGTACCTCGTGTTTCTGGTCCTGCTCGCGCTCAGCGCGGTCGCCGTCGCGGCCACGCCCGAGACGGTGGTCGCGCCCGCCGTCGCACCCCGCTACCGCCCGCAGCGGATCCGGATCGCCGCCGCCGACCGGCGGGGGTACGCGGTCGCCGCCGCCGGCGCGTTCGCCGGTTTCGCGGTCTTCGGCCTGTTCACGTCGCTGGCGCCCAGCTTCGTCGCCGGCTCGCTGCACCACCCCGGCCGGCTGCTCGCGGGCGTCGTGGTGTTCCTGGTCTTCGGGGCCGCGGCCGCCGCCCAGGCGGGATCGAGCCTGCTCAGCCCGGCCCGCCGTTTCACCGCCGGCCTCGCCGCCGAGGCCGCCGGGCTGGTCGTGCTGGGCGCCGGGATGCACCTGTCCTCACTGGCGCTGTTCCTGGTCGGCGGCGCGGTCGCCGGTGGCGGCGCGGGTCTGCTCTTCAAGTCCGCGGTCGGCGCCGTCGCGGCGATGGCCGAGCCCGCGGTCCGCGGTGAGGCCCTGGCCGGGCTCTTCCTCGTCGCCTACCTGGGCCTGATCGGCCCGGCGCTGGGCCTGGGCATCGCGACCCACTTCCTGCCGGCGACCACCGCGATGCTGTGGTTCAGCGGCGTGCTGCTGGTCCTGCTGGGCGCGACCGCGCTCAGCTCCCCAACGCCCGGTCCAGCTCGGCGAGAAGCAGCTCCGGAGGGTCCGGGTCGAGCTTGATCCAGAGAGCGCGGCCGGCCTGCCAGGCAGCGCTCACATCCTCATGGGTACGCGACAGCGCCGCGATCGTGGCCGCGCTGAGCTCGGCCTCGGCCTGCCGGGACGGGGTGAGCCAGTGCTCGGTGCGGCCCTCGGCCAGCCGGGCCATCCACAGCAGATGGCGCTGGGCATGGGCGAGGGCGTCGCGTTGCCGCAGCACCTCGCCGCGTTGCCCGACGTGATGGGCGAGCAGCAGCCAGTTGGCGAAGCGGCCGCACACGTCCGCCGTCCGGTCCGTGACGCCCTGCGGGCGCGCCTGCTCCAGTCGCCCGTGCCGGTCGACGACCGGCACGATGGCGCCGGCCGGCCAGTCGCGGACGGCGGCGATGTCCGCGGTGCCGGCGAAGTGGAACTCGCCGCGGATCAGCCCCGGGAAGAACGCCACGTGCGCGCCGAACTCGTTGCGGACCAGGTGGGTGACCGGGCTGACCAGCTCGATCCACGCCCGGGGGTCGGCGGGCACGGCCGTGAAGAACATCCAGAACTCGATGTCGCTGTGCTCGTCGGCCGAGCCGTCGGCGAACGAGCCGTACATCAGGGCGGCCTCGACCCGGCTGTCGGCGCGGCACACCTCACGCACCCGCTCGATGAGGCGGACCTGCTCAAGCAAGATCGGCCGGATTCGTGTTCGCCCCGCAGAGCAGGACCACGACCCGCTCTCCCGGCTCCGGCACATAGACGCCCGAGGTCAGCGCGGCCTGCGCGGCCGCGGTGCCGTGCTCGACGACGATCCGGTAGTCCTCCCACAGCTGCCGCCGGGCCTCCACGATCGCCTGGTCGTCGACCAGCACGGAGGGCAGCTGCGCCGCGGCGGCCGTCCGGTAGGCGATCGTCCCGACCCGCCGCGCCCCCAGCGAGTCGGCTGCCACCCCGGAGACCGCGACGTCCACCGGGCCACCGGCCTCCAGGGCCGCGTTCAGGGCCGCGGAAGTGACCGGCTCGACGGCGACCACCCGGGCCCGGTCGTGCAGCGCGGCGGCGACCCCGGCGATCAGCCCGCCCCCGCCCACCGCGACCAGCACGGTGTCGAAACCGTCCGGCAGCTGCTCGGCGAGCTCCAGGCCGAGGGTGCCGTTGCCGGCCACCATGTCCGGGTCGTCGTAGGCGTGGCAGAACAGCGCCCCGGTCACCTCGGCCTGCACGACCGCGGCCTCGTACGCCTCGGCATACTCGCTGCCGGCCTGCACCACCCGGGCGCCGAGCTTGGCCAGCTTCGCGACCTTGACCGGCGGGGCCGTGACGGGCACGTAGATCTCGGCGGGCACCCCCAGCTCGCGGGCCGCGTACGCCGCCGCGAGGCCCGCGTTGCCGCCGGAGGCCGCGATGACGCCCGCCGCCGGCAGACCGTGCTCGGCCGCGGTGAGGATCCGGTTGAACATGCCCCGGGTCTTGAAGGACCCCGCGTGCTGCAGGAACTCCAGCTTCAGCAGCACCGGCCCGTCCTGGAACACCGGGGTGCGCCTGATCCGCCCGGCGATCCGGCGCGCCGCGGCCTCGACCTCACTGGTGGCGATCACCGATCAGTTCTACACGACGCCGGACCGGTACGGGGCCCCCACCGGTACGGCCTCACGTTCCCCCACCAGGCGCGCCAGATCCAGCAGCCGGTGCGAGAAGCCCCACTCGTTGTCGAACCATCCGCGCACCTGCACGCCGCCGTCGGCGCTGGTCTGCGTGCCGGACGGGTCGAACAAGCAGGACGCCGGGTTGTCGCGCACGTCCACCGACACCGTCGGATCGGGCTCGTAGTCGAGCACACCGCCGAGGAAGCCCGCCGCCGCCTCGGCCATCGCCAGGTTGATCTCGTCGCGGCTCACCGGGCGGTCGGTGAAACCGGTCAGCTCGGCCAGCGAGCCGATCGGGGTGGGCACGCAGTAGTAGCTGTAGCGCACCTTGCCCAGCTCCGGCAGCGCGACACTGAGCAGGTCTCCGGCGACGTGGTTGTGCGGGATGATGCTGTCGTGCACCGCCCGGCCCAGCCGCGGGTCGTCACGCGAGGAGCCGGTCAGCGAGTCCTGGGCCTTCTGCCAGCCCTGGATGGCCAGCACGACCGAGGTGTGCACCGAGCGCAGGCCGAAGCGTTGCAGCAGCACCTTGGCCATCACCGACAGCGCGTTGACGCCGCAGGAGGCGGGCGAGATGACGTCGTGCCGGGCGGGGTCGTACCGCTCGTGGTTGGCCCCGTAGACCAGCACCGCGTCCGGGTCGTCGGCCGAGGCGCTGATGACGACCTTGCGGGCACCGCCGCCGGTGATGTGGTCCCGCGCTCCGGCGCCGCTGCGGAACCGGCCGCTGGCCTCGATGACCACGTCGACGCCGGCCTCCGCCCACGGGATGCGGCCCGGCTGCGACTCGCTGAACGCCCAGATCGGGCGATTGTTGACGATGAGCTGGCCGGGCGCGGCGGACACCGTTCCGGGGAATCGCCCGCGCACGCTGTCGCGTTTGAGGCCGTATGCCAAACGGTCCACCGGGGCGATGTCGTTAATGGCGGCGACGGTGATTCCCGTGTCCGCTGAGGCACCGACAATACGCATCACGCTGCGGCCGATCCGACCGAAACCGTTGATGCCGATCGCGATACTCACCAAGAACTCCCTACGGCCGGATGGTCGACGGACGTACCGTGGCGCGACCGCACCGGGATCGTACCCAGCACCCGCCGTCACACTGCAGACACTATGAGTGTGCAAGTTGCACGTCAACCGGAGCGGGCAGAGGAGAAACTCACAAGCCGGGCACCCGGTGCGGCAGTCCGGCGGAGCAGTCTACTCATCCGCGGTTCCCCACTGGACAGTGCCGATCACCTGCGAATACCGGCCTTCGGCAAAGGTGCAGAACCGAGCTGACCTGCCCACTTGAGTAACCGGAGCCGGCCATCGGCGGCTCTCGGAGGCCGTACCCCGCCCACCGCGGCGCGGGCCCCTCATCAGACGGTTCCGTGAATAAGCGCAGGTGAAGGGCATTGAATCGTTACGATGAAGGACCTGGTATAACGTTGCATTTACCGCCCGATTTTGATCGCCAACTTTTTCGATGGTCGACCGGCCCGTCGACCATTCAAACCCGGCCTGGCCGCCGACCACCGCCAACGATCCGCTGGCCGGCCGGCAGCAGTTCCGGCACGATTGTCGCCGGCCCGGTCAGCACCGGGGTCCGGGCCGGTCACCGAAATTGGCACAGATCATTCATGCCGTGCGGTCAGACGCCGCCGCCACTACAGCCACTGCCGCCACCGCCGCGCTCGTAGCCGTCTGCCAGACCGCCATGATCGCCGCGCTGGACGTTCCACCTGCCGCCGGTGAGGGCTCTGCCGACGCCGCCGAGATGCTGCAGGCAGACGGTGCCCTTGAGCTCGTAACAGGTGCCGCGGCCCCCGCAATCGGCCAGATAGTGCCGCCCACCCGCGACGGCGACCTCCCGGTCCACCCGGAACAGCGCGGGCAGCAACCCGGCCTCGCGCGGCTCGTCCTCCTGCGCGTACCGGAAGGTGGCGGCCAGCTCACCGGGCCGGCTCCCGGCCGACAGGGCCGGGCGCCCGAAAGCGGCAGCGCAGAAGTCCGCGTACTCCCGGGTGTGCAGCAGGAACTCCCGGCAGAACTCGTCGACGATCACGGACGGCATGGCCAGCCGCGCCTTCGGATGCCGGGCGGCGAGCCGGAACCACTGCCGGGCGGCAGCCTCGACCGACCGCAGGGCGTCACCGGACAGCTCCCCGTGCTGAAGCGCGAACCGTTGCCGCACCCCGCTGGGAAACTCGTACGCGTCGACCGCGGAGACCCGCGGGCCGCTTCGCCGTACCCGGAAAACCGCCATGCACCCAGCGTGAGACCACGCCGGGCCGGCGTCAACGATCCTGGCTGTCCGGTCGCGGCAGCAGGTCGGCCCGCTTGTCGATGTCCATGGCCTGCCGGGTGACCTCGTCCCCGAGGCGGTGCAGCCGCCGTCGCGTCTCCGGATCGGGAGATTGCTCGGCACTCTCGTGCAGGATGGCCTCACTGCGCTCGAGTGCCTCAGCGGTCTCGTGCATCGCTGCGGCGGTGCCTCGCTTGTCCTTCTGGTTAGCGGTCACGCAACGTTCATACCCGCTCAACCTCTCCCGCAAGCTCGGCACTCCGGGTCACGACCCAGCCGACCGCCTCTCATCGCGAGCCGCATCGCGTCGGCGGGCCCCGGAAGCGCGCAGGTTCGTCGTGTTGCCGCAGGTCTTCATGTCGTGCCAGGCGCCCGTCGCGGAGGGAGACCTCGACTGCCACCGGGTGCGGCACGTGGTTCCCGGTCTCGTTCGTGAGCCGGCCGCGGACGTGACCGCGGAGATCACACAGGGCAGCGAGATCGTCACCGGAGATCGCGATCGTGGGCGCGACCCTGCCGGTCTGCTCACCCCACGGCCGCAACGACCCGTCGAGCCAGGCCTGCGCCGATGTCTCGTCGGCCAGCAGATCAGGCACCGAAGCCTCGGACATGCCCCCCACGACCAGCCTTGGCGTAGGCCGCCGCCGTGCCCCTACTGTGTGGCGATGACTCTCGCCGATACGGCACAGCCTGCTTCCGCTCCGGTCCCCGCCGCGCCGCCCCGGCGTCTCGGCCAACGGCTGGCCATCGGCATCGCGAGCGTCCTGCTCCTCCTGAGCGGCGGCATCACCGCGGTCACGTACTACTACGACAGCGTGCCCATGGTCGAGAACGACATCTCGTACCCGGTGGTGCCGGTGGCCGCGCTCCCGCCCGCCGTGGCCAACGCCTTCGTCGCCGCCGTCGACCCGGACTTCTACGACTCCGACGACTCACTGATCACCCGGCGGTACACGGTGATCGCGTCGGGTGCGGGCGAGGAGTCCGGTCTGCGAACCCGGGTCTTGGTGCACAAGGCTGAGGCCGGCTACACCAAGACGGAGATCCTGGACCGCTATCTCAACAGAGCCGACTACGGTCGCGGCGCGGTGGGCCTGGTCGCCGCGGCGCAGACGTATTTCGCCAAGCCGGCCACGCGGCTGACCGTGGCCGAGGCGGCGTTGCTCGCGGTGCAGCTGCACCCGGACCGGCCGGCGCCGAAGGCCGGCTGGGATCAGGTGCTGGACACCATGGTCGAGCACGGCTGGCTGAGCCAGGCCGATCGGAACGGACTCACCTTTCCCGCCTGAGGGGCCCCGGCGGGGTTGGGGTGGGCCGTCCCCGAACCGCCGGGCACGACAAGGCTGCCGGCGTCCGGACGCTTGCGGCGCCTCACGGTCGAAGGCTTCCCTGTGGTTGTTGAGGAGCCGGCAGTCTCCGGGCGATCGCCTGCTCGAAGCGTTCCCACGCGGCCTGGGTGAAGGGGCTGACCCCGTCGAGAATCAAGTCGGCGACGTACCGTGCTTCGTCGCGTGTCCGGGCCGCCTCGGCTGAGGTGATCCATTCTCGGCTGACGGCGTCGTCGAGTTCGTCGTCGTCTGCGATGCCGACGGTCCTGCCGTGCCGGCTGATCCTGGGGCGAGGATCGGTGCCGGGCGGCGTGTCGTCGCCCGGCAGGTGCCAGAGGTCGAGTTCGAGATCGATGAAGCCCCACACGTCACCGCTTCGGGTCACGGGGCGGGACAGGTCGACGGTGATCGCAGTCCAGGGTGTGTGCCTCCAGGCAGCGACCCAGCCGCCCTGATGTGGTGCGAAGTACAGGACGGGGCAGCCTGGGTACTCGGGGACGCCGGAGAAACACGTTGCCTCGCGGCCGTCGGCCCCCCGGCTCGTGTAGGAGGTGCCTTCGGGATGGAACAGCCAGGAGCCGACCTCGTCGTCACCGAGGTGATAGGTGAGCCAGCTACCTTCATTGCCGTTGAGCTTCTGCTTCACGAGCGTCAGGACGCGGGGCATCGCCTGAGGTTAGACCACCAACCTCGACCAACGTTGACGCCGGCGACCAGAAAGAACCTGGTCGCTGGCGGTCGGCAGGGCTCCGACCAGGAAGGCGACGGACGAGTCGACCTGTACGCCGGATTTTGTGCGCGGCGGCCCTGCGGCCACCGGCGGCGGTCATCCATCTAGGCGTGCCGTTGCCGACATGCTCTTGCGGCCTACCCGCAGACTCGGGCGAGCAGCCCTCGAATGCCTGCGCCGGCCCCCGCCTCGCGGCGGTGGCCTTGCTTGGCCTTGCTCCGGGTGGGGTTTACCGAGCCACCCCGGTCGCCCGGGGTGCTGGTGGGCTCTTACCCCACCGTTTCACCCTTACCGGCACGAGGCCGGCGGTCTCTTCTCTGTGGCACTTTCCCGCGGGTCACCCCGGGTTGCCGTTAGCAACCACCCTGCTCTGTGGAGTCCGGACGTTCCTCGGCGATGCTCCCGGAGGAACACCGACGCGACCGCCCGGTCGACTCGTCCGTCGCGTGACCATCCTACCGACGCCACCGACGACCCCGCGGGCGACGGACCGAAAGCCGGCTCGGGCCCGGCGACGGCCGCCCAGACCCACGGCCCCGGCCCCGACCGGATCAAGAGCCCAACCAGACCAAGACCCCACCGGACCCAAGAGCCCGGCCGGACCAAGACCCCGGCCGGACACCCCGGGCCTCGGACCAGCACCCCCACCCCCGGCCCGTAGATTCTTCGGCATCATGGATCTCGCCCACATCGTGCTGCTGGTCGCCGCCGGTCTCGCCGCCGGCGTCGTCAATGCGATCGCCGGTGGCGGTTCGCTCATCACGTTCCCGAGCCTCATCGCCGTCGGCCTGCCCTCGGTCGACGCCAATGTCACCAACTCCACCGCCGTCTTTCCCGGCTACGTCTCCAGCGTCGTCGGCAGCCGCGCCGATCTGGCCGGGCAGGGGCGGCGGCTGCGGGCCATCGTCCCCACCAGCCTCGTCGGTGCCACCCTCGGCTGCTTTCTCCTGCTCGGCACGCCGGCCCGGGCCTTCGAGGTTGTCGTTCCTTTTCTGGTCCTCGGCGCCGCCGCCATCCTGTTCTTCCAGGATCGGCTGAAGGGTCTGGTCGGGCGGGCGGCCGGCGAGAAGAAGGTCACCCTCCAGGTCGTCGTGTTCGTCGGGGCGATCTACGGCGGCTACTTCGGCGCCGCGCTGGGGGTCATGTACGTCGCCGCGCTTGCGCTGGTGCTGGACGAGACGTTGAATCGGATCAACGCGCTCAAGAATGTGCTTTCCGCCGGTGTCGGGCTGGTCACCGTGGTGGTTTTCGCGTTCTTCGCGCCGGTGCACTGGGGTGCGGTGCTGGCCGTCGCCCCGGCCACGATCGTCGGCGGCTTTGTGGGGGCGCACATCGCACGCCGGCTGCCCGCGCGGGTGTTGAAAGTGCTGATTGTCACCTTTGGGACCGTTGTCGGGCTCATCCTGTTGTGGCGGGCATTCCGCTGAGGGACCAAGAACCCGGACATCCACAGTGACCAGGGAAGGACAGATGGCGGACGACGATTCGGCTCTCAGGGTCATCGAGACCCAGGTGGCCATGCTCATGCGGCTGGGCGAGGCCACCCGCCGTTCCGCGCCGCGGCCGCATCGTGCGCTCGACCGTGCCTCGTACGTGATCCTGCGCTTCCTGCAGGAGGCCGGTCCGCAGAACGTCTCCGCCGTCGCCACCCGGCTCAATCTCGACGGCTCCACGGTGACCCGGCAGATCGGCGCCCTGCACCGCGGCGGCCTCGTCGTGCGTACCCCCGATCCGCTGGACGGCCGCGGCAGTGTCGTGGCCGCCAGTGAGCAGGGCCTCGCGCAGGTGGACGCCGTGAGCAAGGCCCGCCGCGAGGTCTACGACGAGGTGCTGCGGGACTGGAGCCCTCGGGAACGGCAGGACCTCGCGGGCATGCTGGAGCGGCTGACCGGCGACATGGACGCGTACCTCAAAGGCCGCGGCCCCGGATAGGACATCCGGGGCCGCGGATCGTGAGCGGGCCGGGTTCAGGTGGAGGAGGCGAGGGTCTCCGGGGTGGTACGGGCCTTCTCCAGCCGCGGGTCGCCCTCGTCGGCGAAGTAGTCGTCCGGCTCGGTGCCGTCGAACCCTTCGGGCGTCTTCATGGCCCGCAGGACCAGCGTGACGAGCACCGCGATCAGCAGGTTGAGCGCGACCGCGACGAAGCCGACGTAGATCGTCTTCGGGGTGTCGAAGCCGAACTTCTCCAGCGGGAACGCCGAGCCGCCGAAGTGGGCGCGTTTGGTGGCCGGGTTCGGGATGCTGTAGAGCATCCACATGCCCAGCGCCATGCCGCCCGCCCAGCCCGCGATCAGCCCGCCGCGGTGCAGCCACCGGGTGTAGAGGCCGATCGCCACCGCCGGGGCGGTCTGCAGGATGAGCACGCCGCCGACGAGCTGCAGGTCGATGGAGAACTGCGGGTCCAGGAAGAGGATGAACGCGACCGCGCCCACCTTCACGACCAGCGAGGCGATCTTGGCGACGCCCGCCTCCTGCGCGTGGGTGGCGTCCTTGCGGATGTACTCCTTGTAGATGTTGCGGGTGAACAGGTTGGCCGCCGCGATCGACATGATGGCCGCCGGGACCAGCGCGCCGATGCCGATGGCCGCGAACGCGACACCGGCGAACCAGGCCGGGAACTGCTGGTCGAACAGCAGCGGCACGACCGTGTTGTTGTCGACGCTGCCGGCGGTGTTGCCGGGCAGCGGCTTCACCCCGGCCGAGATGGCCATGTAGCCGAGCAGGGCGATCAGGCCGAGCAGGAAGCTGTACGCCGGCAGCGCCGACATGTTCCGCTTGATCACGTTGCGGTTCTTGCTGGCCAGCACGCCGGTGATGCTGTGCGGGTAGAGGAACAGGGCCAGCGCCGAGCCCAGGGCCAGGGTGATGTACTGGATCTGGTTGTTGGCGTTGAGCGTGAGGCCGTCGCCCGGCGCGGGTGACGCCTGGAACTTCGCGCTCGCGTCGTCGAAGATCGTGCCCCAGCCGCCCAGCTTGTACGGCAGGTACAGCACCGCCACGATGATCACGATGTAGATCAGCGTGTCCTTGACGAAGGCGATCAGCGCCGGCGCCCGCAGCCCGGACTGGTACGTGTACGCGGCCAGGATCGCGAACGCCACGATGATCGGCGCGTGCCGGGCGAGCGCGCTGTCCCCGGTCACGCCCATCGTCTTGAGCACCGCCTCGATGCCGACCAGCTGCAGCGCGATGTACGGCATGGTCGCGACGATGCCGGTGATCGCGATCAGCAGCGCCAGCAACGGCGAGTCGAAGCGGGTGCGGACGAAGTCGGCCGGGGTCACGAAGCCGTGCCGGTGCGAGACCGACCAGAGCCGGATCAGGATCAGGAAGAACAGCGGGTAGATGACCACTGTGTAGGGCACCGCGAAGAAGCCCGCCGCACCGGCGCCGAAGATCAGCGCGGGCACCGCGACGAACGTGTACGCGGTGTACAGGTCACCGCCGACCAGGAACCAGGTGATCCAGCCGCCGAAGCTGCGCCCGCCCAGTCCCCACTCGTCCAGGTGCGCCATGTCGGTGGGCCGGCGCCATTTGGCCGCGACGAAGCCCATGACGCTGACCAGCAGGAAGAGGAAGGTGAAGACGACGATCTCGGTGATGTGGTCACTCATCGGTGGTCTCCGCCGGCTTGGTGGACTGCTCGGCGGGCGCGGCCGGGGTGACCGGGGGGCGCTTGGTCATCTGGTAGACGATCGAGGTCGTGATGACGCCGACGAAGATGAACGAGAACTGCAGCCAGTAGAAGGCCGGGAAGCCCCACAGCCGGGGTGAGTCGAAGTTGTACAGCGGGGTGACCAGCGGGAGCACGATCGGGATGACCAGCAGCCAGTTCCAGGGGCTGCGGTCGCTGCGCGGTGCGGACATGATGCCTCCTCATCGGAGCGCAGACGAGGCACGGACTGGACGAGAACAGTGACCGTGGTCACGGCCATCGCCGCAGGTTACCGAGAGGTTTCGGAGACCGAGCGCCAGGACGTGATCACCCTGCGCCGAACGGCCGGGGTGGTGCGCCGAACGGCACACCACCCCGGACCGGACATTCGCTACCGCCAGGGGGTCCAGAGACCCGCCGAGATGGTACGGGTGAGCGAGGCTTTCTCGTCGTCGCCGTCGAGCGACCACATCATCGCGCCGCCGAGCCCCTCGGTGCGGATGTACGCCGTCTTCTGCAGGATCTGCGCCGGGTCGTCGTACGTCCAGAAGGTGGTGCCGTCGAAGAGCCACGAGTGGCCGGAACGCCAGTCGCGGTGCACCTTGAAGCCCTGTGCGGGCAGCTTCTTCAGGGTCTTGTAGTCCTCGGTGCCGACCGCGAACTTGCCGGGCGCACCCCCGGTGGCCGGGGCGAAGAGACCGTTGCCGGCGGCGGTGATGCCGGTCCAGCCCTGGCCGTAGTACGGGATGCCGAGCACGAGCTTGCGGCCCGGTGCCCCACGGTCACGCCACGCGTCGATGGTGCCCTCGACGGAGAAGTCCGGGTTGTCGGGCGCGCCGGGCGGGACCCGCAGGGCCGACTGCTGGTTGGCCCGGGCCTCCCAGGAACCGTGGAAGTCGTAGCCCTGAACCGTGGCGAAGTCGAGGTACTTGAAGACCTTCTTCACCTCGAAGCCGGCGTCGATCTTGGCCGGGGCGGCCGGCACGAACGCCGTGAGCTCGTAGTGCTTGCGGTTCTTGCGGGCCAGCGCGTCCAGCTGCTTGCGGAACTCGGCGCTCAGCAGGGTGAAGTTCCGCTTGTCCTCGGGCCGGATCACGTTGCCGGCGTTGCCCTCGGAGCCGGGCCACTCCCAGTCCAGGTCGATGCCGTCGAAGATGCCGGCGGCGACGCCCGCGGGCAGGCCGGGCAGGTTGCCCTTGATCCACAGGTCCACGCAGGAGCTGACCAGCTTCTTGCGGGAGGCGTCGGTCAGGGCGGCGTCGGAGAAGGTCGCCGACCCGGTCCAGCCGCCCAGCGAGATCAGCACCCGCAGCTTCGGGTTCTTCTTCTTGAGCTCGGCCAGCTGGTTGAGGTTGCCGGCGATCGGCTGGCCGGCCACGTCGGCGACACCGTCGACGCTGAGCGCGTCACTGAACGGCACGCCCCAGTCGGCCCAGGTGTCGGCCGATTCGCAGACACCGGCCGCGGTGACCGGGCCGAAGGCGTAGTTGAGGTGGGTGAGGCCGGCGGCGGCGCCGGACTGCTGGACCTTGGCGAGCTGGAAGTCGCGGCCGTAGATACCCCACTGGGTGAAGTATCCGACCTTGACGTACGACTTCTTCTGGTGTGCCTGGGCGGTGGTGGGTGCGGCCGTGACGCCGACCAGTACGGCGGCGCCGACGGCCAGCAGACGACGGGAGATTCCGCGCATGAGCCCTCCAGGGGCGGACGGAGGCTGTCGAAGAGGAATGGTGAAGAAACTTTCCTAATCGAGGAAGCTAAACGTCCGCACCCGGCGGGTCAATACCTCAGCGCAGGTGCGCCGTCTCGTTCACCGAGCGGACCGCGATCCCGCCGTCGGGCCACATGTCCATGGTGGAGACGCCGGCCGCGTCCAGGAAGAGCCGGTGCAGGAACGCGTCGCCCGCGGCGAGCGCGTCGCGCAGGATCAGCTTGATCGGCGAGACGTGCGAGACCACGACCACGGTCCCCGACGGGTACGCCGACTGCAGCGTCGCCAGGGCCCCGCGTACGCGCTTCGCCACGGTCTTGAAGGACTCCCCGCCCGGCGGTGCGACGGCGGTCGAGTCCAGCCAGCGGTCCAGCTCCTCCGGCCAGCGCTCGCGGACCTCGGCGAACGTCAGGCCCTCCCAGTCGCCGAAGTCGCACTCGATGAGTTCCGGCATGACGGTGACCGTGACGTTGCCCAGCTCGGCGGCGATCAGCTCGGCGGTGCGCGTACACCTGGTCAGGGGTGAGGAGACGACCGCCGTGACGTCGCGCGAGATGCCCGCCACCCGCCCGGCCGCGGCCATCGCCTGGGCCTCGCCCTGCTCGGAGAGCGGGACGTCGCCACGGCCGGAATAGCGGCCCTGGGCCGTCATCGCGGTCTCGCCGTGCCGCACCAGAATGAGCCGGGTGGCGGTGTCCAGCGACGGCGGCGCCCAGTTCCGCGGCGCCTTGGGCTCGGTCGGCTCCGCGAACGCCGCGGTCCCGCCGCCGGAACTCGGGGCGGCCGAGCCCACCGGCTTGCCGACCGCCTCGTCCATCGCGCGGTTGGCCAGCGCGTCGGCCAGCTTGTTGCGCTCGCGCGGGATCCAGTCGAAGGTCACCGCGGTGAAGCCGTCGACCAGTTTCGCCGCCTCGGCGGCCAGCGGGCGCAGGCCCGGGTTCTTGATCTGCCAGCGGCCGGACATCTGCTCGACGACCAGCTTGGAGTCCATCCGCACGTCGACCCGGCCGGCGCCCAGCTCGGCGGCGGCGCGCAGGCCGGCGATCAGGCCCTGGTACTCGGCGACGTTGTTGGTGGTGACGCCGAGCGAGGCGTAACGCTCGAGCAGCACCTCGCCGGTGCCCTCCTCGAGCACGACGGCACCGTAACCGGCCGGTCCCGGGTTGCCCCGCGATCCCCCGTCCGCCTCCACGACGACCCTGAGCTCGGTTGTCACAGTACTGATGATTCACTCCCTCGTGCGGCGCCGGAAGGGCGACGTCCTGCCTCCGCTGCGCTACGGCAGAACGCCGCCGCGCCAACTCGGTCGCTCACAGCCCGCTCTCCGCGGTGCGGATCATGATCCGGCGGCATTCCTCGCAGCGGACGACCTCGTCGGCCGGGGCGGACTTCACCCGGGCCAGGTCGGCGCCGTACAGCTCGATGCGGCAGCCACCGCAGCGCCCGGAGCGCACCAGCGCGGCGCCCAGCCCCGAGTCCGCACGGATCTTGTCGTACAGCGTGATCAGGTCGGCCGGCAGGTCGGCGACGAGCGGGCCGCGGGCCTGCGTCTTGAACTCCTGCTCCTTGGTGATCTCGGCGTACGCCTCGTCGCGGCGGGCCTCGGCCGCGGCCCGGCGCTCGCTCGCCTCGGCCAGCTTCTTCTTCACGTCGTTGAGCGTCTGCTCGGCGCTCTCGCGCTGCTCCATGAGCTCCAGCTCGGCGTCCTCCAGCTCGGACTGCCGGCGGTTCAGCGTGGCCAGCTCGTGCTGCAGGCCCTCGATCTCGCGCAGCGCGCCGCCGGCGTCGAGCCGGGCGTGGTCGCGGTCCTTGCGGGTGCGGACCTGCTCGATGTCCTTCTCGAAGCGGGCGATGTCCCGGTCGAGGTCGTCGACGGCCACCTGGGCGCGCACCCGCTCGTCCTCCAGCGCGGACAGCTCGCGGGAGATCGTGGTGATCTCCGCCAGCTCCGGCAGGGACTTGCGGCGGTGGGCGAGCTGGGACAGGGCGATGTCGACGGCCTGCAGGTCGAGCAGTCGGCGCTGGTCTTGCGGGGCGGCCTTCACGTCAGGTCTCCTTATTTTCCACTGACCGCGTGCACGGTCCAGGGGTCGGTGTCGAGGTCGGACACGAGGGACGTGACCGGGAACTGGGCGCGCAACCAGCCCGCCAGCTCGTCGAGCCAGGGACGCTCGGTCGCCCAGTGGGCGGCGTCGAGCAGAGCCGGGCCGCCGGTGGCGAGGTGCTCACTGGCGGGATGATGCCGCAGATCGGCGCAGAGATACGCATCGGCTCCGGCCCGGCCGGCGTCGTTCAGGAAGGAGTCGCCCGCTCCCCCGCAGACGGCGAGCGTACGGATCAGTCGTTGCGGATCGCCGGCGGCCCGCACCCCGGCCGCGGTCGCCGGCAGCCGGCGGGCGACGAAGGCGGTCAGCTCGGCCAGCGGCATCGGGGCGGCGAGCTCGCCCACCCGGCCCACCCCGCGTCCCTCGCCGGCGGCCGGGCTGCCCGGCTCGGCCGGGACCAGCGGGCGCAGGCCGACGAGATCCAGCCGGGCGGCGAGCGCGTCGGAGACGCCCGGGTTCGCCACGTCGGCGTTGGTGTGCGCGACGTACAGCGCGATGTCGGCCTTGATCAGCCGGTGCACGATCCGGCCCTTGTACGTGTCCGGCGCGACCGACGAGACGCCCTTGAGCAGCAGCGGATGGTGGGCCACGATCAGGCTCGCCCCCGCCTCGACCGCTTCCTCGACGGTCTCCGGGACGCAGTCGACCACGCAGAGAACCGTACGGACCGGGGTGTCGAACTCGCCGAGAACCAGGCCGACCCGGTCCCACTGCTCGGCCCAGGCACGCGGGTAACGGGCGTCGAGGGCGCCCACCACGTCACGGACGGTCGGCGGGGGCAGAGCAGAGTCGGTCACGGCCGCCCACTCTACTTTGCGACGGTCTTGCCTTGGTTTTCCGCCGCGGATCGGCTGAGCTTCAGGAACGGGCTCCGGGCTCGACCCGGTTGTCGGCCGGGAAATGGGTGTGCAGGGCCTGCAGCGCTCGCCGCCACGGGAACTGGCTCCGGAAACGGTCGTTCTGTCCCGGTCCGCCGAGCCGGACGACGTCGTCGCCGTAAAGCACCTGAACGCCCCAGTTGCGCAGTCTGGCCATGCTCTCGTGCAGCGTCGGGTGCAGAGCCATGACCTTGTTCGTGTACGGCACCACCACAGTCGGGATGTTGAAGCCGTACCCCTCGACCAGCAGTCCCAGCACCAGAGTGTCGGTGATGCCCGCGGACCACTTGTTGATCGTGTTGACCGTCGCCGGGGCCACGATCATCGCGTCGGCCGGCGGCAGCAGGTCGTCGTCGCCGGGGTTCTTGTAGTAGCTGCGCACCGCGTGCCCGGTCTGGGCCTGCAGCGCGGCGGCGTCGACGAACTTGCGCCCGTCCGGCGTAGTGATCACGCAGACTTCCCAGCCGTCGCGCTGCGCCAGGTCGACGAGCACGCCGACGTCGCGGGCGATGGGCGAGCCGCACACGAGGACGTACAGCACGCCGGGCGAGGTGTTGATGCTCATCACCCGAGAACCCACCTCATACGCCGACTCCCATCTGCTCGGCCAGCTCCGCGATCGGCGCCGGCGGTGTGCCCCGCGTGCGCCGCAGCACGTCGGAGATGACCTCGTGGGCGAGCGGGCGGCAGCGGATCTCCGCGGGGGCGAGCCGATCGCCCTCCAGCAGCATCTCGCTGGCCATCTCCACGTCGCCGACCTGCGTGTAGCCCCGGGCGATGTCCAGGTAGTGGTGGGCCCGCCGCTCGGGCAGCATGGCGGCGAAGCTCTCCTTGTTCATCCGGTTGTGCGTCTCGATCGCCTTGCCCCCGTCGCCGAGCTCGACTGCGGCCGCGGCCCGGTGCAGCTCCACGTTGGTCGGCCCGAAGGACGACCAGTAGTGGTTGAAGTCGCCGCCGAGCGCGCCGGCCGCCTGCTCGGCGCCGCACACCAGGTCGCGGACCGTGGCGCTGTCGCCGATCCGCGCGGCGGCCATGGCGCCGGTGAGCAGCAGCAGGCCGTAGACGGACAGCCGCTCCGGGGTGGCCGACTCCGGGGTCGTCGGGGCCAGCCGGTTGGCGATGTTGACGTTGACCTCGAGCGCCGAGCGGATCCGGCCGAGGGAGAGCAGCGCCATGCCGACCCGGTGCGTCGCCATCCCGGCGAGCAGCTGGTCACCGGCGCGCTGGGAGACCGCGATCGACCGGTCCGCGGCCAGCCAGGAGAGCTCGTGCTCGCCGACCTTGCGCAGCGCCGACGACGCGATCTGGTAGACCTGCCCGAGCAGGTGCGCCGCGTCGCGGGCCTCCTCGCCGGTGGCGTGGGCACTGTCGGCGGCCTGGGCGTCGCGCAGCAGCTGCGGGAGCTTGCGGGCGAGGACGCCGTACTTGGCGTGCTGGTAGGTCAGCCAGGCGTGGCTGACCGCCTTGCGCATCTCCGCCAGGGGCGGTGCCACCGGCACGGGGTGGAAGAACGCGCTCATCTGGTCGTAGCGTTCCAGCGCCGCGCGGATCTCCTCGACCTCGACCTGGTCGATGCAGTTCTGCGTCTCCGGCCTGCGCTCGACGTCCTTGCCCAGCAGCAGCTGGACGTCGATCTGCAGGACGTCGGCGATCTCATAGACGACAGAGAACTTGTCGAGCCGGCGGACGCCTCTCTCCACCTTGTCGACCCAGCTCTTCGACTTGCCCAGCCGGTCCGCGAAGACCTGCTGGGACATCTTGCGACGGCCGCGCCAGTAGGCGACTCGGCGGCCGATCGGCAGCTCGTCCACGGTGCCTCCCCCACTCATCCGGCGACCCCCGCCGGTGAGCTTTGCGGTGTGTCAGCTGCAGTGTGGACCTCACTCCTCTGTGCGGGTCGCACAGGTTGTGTGATCGTCTGCCCGCCGATGCTCGATAGTTTCTCATGCAAGTTGCAATAGGTGATCTGCCCCGACAAACGAGGCGTGTCGAGCTTGGTAACGGCAGTAGCGCCTGCTATAGCGGCCACGAGTGCCGGATCGGAGGTATTCCGACCATGCAGCGGAGCAACCGGTGGCCGATCGGCCCATGGGAGTACGTAGATCGGCTGCGACTGCGACGGGCCGCCCTGCGGTACGCCGCGCACGGCTGGGCGGTGACCCCGGGCGCCTATCTGGCCGGTCACCGCTTCGCCTGCGGCCGGGCCGGCTGCCCGATCATGGGCTGCCATCCCGCCATCGAGTGCTGGGAGGAGGATTCCAGCACCGATCCCGTACGGGTGGCACGCTGGTGGCACCGCCGGCCGTACACGGTGCTGCTGGCCACCGGCTGGAAGTTCGACGTGCTGGAGGTGCCCGCGGCCGTCGGCCTGCGGGTGCTCGGCGCGGTGCGTCTGCACACCGGCATCCTCGGCGCGGCCGCGGGAGACGCCCGCGGTCCGGTCGCGGTGACGCCGTCCGGACGCTGGATGTTCCTGGTCCGCCCGGGCGTCGACCTGCGGCCGGAGCTGGGGTCCTGTCTGGACGTCCTGCGCCACGGCCGCGACTCGTGGATCCCGGCCGCCCCGAGCCGCACCCCGCAGGGCCCGGTCCGCTGGGCCGTCGCCCCGGAGCAGACCGGCTGGCAGCTGCCCGAGTCGGCGGCCGTGCAGACGATGTTGCTGGACGCGCTGGAAGCCCTGGGCCGCCGGCCCCGGCCCGTCGCCACGGTGAGCGTTCCCCGACAGATGTCCACCGCCCGCCGGGCCGCGTGAGCGGGGCCGCCCGGACGCCGCGAAGCACCCGTCGCGTGGATCGTTGATCCACGTAGCGGACGGTGTCCGGGCATGGCTGAGGGCCCTCATGTCAGTTGACAACGTATTGGCCTACCTTGAGGTAGTCGAGTCACCCGATTGGGTGAACACCTGATCACTCTGCGCAGAACTTCGCCCGATCGACCCTTGGCGCGCCGACCCGCAGCCGCTCCCGGTTGACACTTGACCGGTTCAGTGATGGCATCGACGGTCACGAATGATGAAGCCGGGAGTGACCCTCGAGGAGAGCCCGTGCGACCGAGCCGTCTGACCGGAACCCTGCTGGCCGCCGCCCTGGTGCCGGCCCTGGTGCTGTCCACGAGCGCCGGCGCCGCACCGGCACCGGTCGGTCCCGTCGCCGCGCTGTCCCCTGTGCACACCGCCGGACGCGTCCACCCCACCCCCGGCGCCCTGCAGTACAGCTGGCCCGGGGTCTACTTCGAGGGCCGGTTCCGCGGCACCGGCGTCGGGATCGTGCTCAACGACGCCGCCGCCGACTACGACGTGCAGATCGACGGCGCGACGGTCGCCACCCTGGTCATGCCCGGCCGGACCACCCACTGGGTACGCGACCTGACCCCCGGCCGGCACCACGTCCGGCTGGTCAAGAGGTCGGAGAGCCCGTGGGCGGTCAGCGAGTTCGGCGGCTTCGTGGCGGCGGCCGGCGGCGCCGTCCTGCCCGGGCCCGCGCCGCGGCACCGGCAGATCGAGTTCATCGGTGACTCCTACACCGCGGGCTACGGCAACCTGTCCGGCTCGCGGGACTGCACCGGCGACGAGGTCCACCGCACCACGAACGCGGACCTGAGCTTCGGCGCGCTCACGGCCCGGCGCCTGCGCGCCGACTACCAGGTCAACGCCTTCTCCGGCCGCGGCATGGTGCGCAACTACAACGGCGGCGAACCGGGGACGAGCTACCGCAGCTACTACGACCGGGCCCTGCTCAGCGTGGACGGCGACGTCTGGCGGCCGGGCCGGTGGCGGCCCCAGGTGGTCGTGGTCGGCCTGGGCATCAACGACTTCTCGACCGCGATCAATCCCGGCGAGCAGTGGACGCCGGAGAGCCTCGTCGCCGCGTACCGCGCCGCCTACCTGGACTTCCTCGGCAAGCTGCGGGCCCGCTACGGGCCCCGGACGGTCATCGTGGTGAGCGCCACGGCCGTGTCCGGCACCACGGCGTTCGCCGACTCCGCGCGGCAGGTCGTCCAGGGGAGCAACAACGGCGGCGACGGCCGGGTCCACTACTGGTACTACGACAGCGCGGGGCTCGACTACGGCGGCTGCCACTGGCACCCGTCGCGGCAGGACCACGAGGTCATCGCCGGCCGGCTCGAGGCGTACCTCGCCACTCTGCCGCTGCGCTGGTAACCCCTACGAGCGGGTCGAGCGGGCGCGTACGTGCATGCGTTCGCCCTGGCGGCCGAAGATGCTCAGGAACTCGACCGGCTCGCCGTCCGCGCTGCCGAACCAGTGCGGCACCCGGGTGTCGAACTCGGCCGCCTCACCCTCCGGCAGCACCAGGTCGTGCTCACCGAGGACCAGGCGCAACCGGCCGTGCAGGACGTACAGCCACTCGTACCCCTCGTGGGTCTTGGGGTCCGGCTCGGCCCGCGGCCCGGCCGGGATGATGTGCTTGAACGCCTGCAGGCCGGTGGCCTGCCGGCTGAGCGGCAGGATGGTCTGGCCGCTGCTGTGCCGCAGCGGCCGGGCGTAGATCCGCGGATCGCCGGTGGGCGGGGCGCCGACCAGCTCGTCGAGGGGCACCCGGTAGGCCCCGGCCAGCGGCAGCAGCAACTCCAGCGTGGCCCGGCGCTGCCCGGACTCGAGCCGGGACAGAGTGCTCACCGAGATCCCGGTCGTCTCGGAGAGCGCGGCCAGGGTGGTGCCGTGCTCCTGGCGCAGCGCCCGCAGCCGGGGTCCGACCGCGGCCAGCACGTCGTCGTTTGCCATCATGGCAACAAAGCTTGCCACTTTTCCCCGGATGGGGCGACCGTGGTGCCATGACATACGACGTGATCGTGATCGGCGGCGGGCCCGCCGGACTGAGCGGCGCGGTGGCCCTGAGCCGCGCGTTGCGGTCGGTGCTGGTGATCGACGCGGGCGAGCCCCGCAACGCCCCCGCCGACGGCATCCACAACTACCTGACCCGCGACGACATCGCGCCGGCGGACTTCCGCACGGCCGGGCAGAGCGAGGTACGCCACTACGGCGGGGAGATCGTCGACGGCCGGGTGACCGGGGCCGGCCGCGACGGCGACCTGCTCACCGTGACGCTGGCCGACGGCCGGTCCTACACCGCGCGGCGCCTGCTCGTCACCACCGGGCTCACCGACGAGCTGCCCGACGTCCCCGGCCTGCGCGAGCACTGGGGACACGACGTGATCCACTGCCCGTACTGCCACGGCTACGAGGCCCGCGGCCGGGCCATCGGGATCATCGGCTCGTCGCCGATGTCGATGCACCAGGCGCTGATGTGGCGGCAGTGGAGCGACGACATCACCCTGTTCCTGCACACCGCGCCCGAGCCGGACGCCGAGCAGGCCCGGCAGTTCGCCGCCCGGGGCATCACGGTGATCACCGAGAAGGTCGCCGAGGTGCTGGCCGAGAACGGCAAGCTGACCGGCGTACGGCTGACCGACGGCACCGTGGTCGCCCGCGACACCCTGGTCGTCGCCCCGCGCTTCCTGGCCAACGCCGAGCCGCTGCCGTCGCTGGGGCTGACCGCGACCGACAACGACTTCGGCAGCGCGGTGGTGGCCGAGCCGAGCGGGCGCACGACCGTGCCCGGGGTCTGGGTGGCGGGCAACGTCACCGATCAGATGGCCCAGGTGGTCAGCGCGGCCGCCGCCGGCCTGCACGTCGGGGCCCAGCTCAACGCCGACCTGATCATGGAGGACACCGCCCGGGCGGTCACGGCTCTCGGGTGATCCGCAACGCTGCCGCGGCGACGGCGCAGAGCCCGGCGGTCACCACGAAGACGGCGGTGTAGCTGCCGGCGCGGGTCAGCAGGGCCGCGGCGCCCAGCGGGGCGGTGGCCTTGGCGATCGTCACCGGCACCACCAGCATCGCCGCGATGGTGGCGTAGCGGCCGGTGCCGTAACGGTCGGCGAGCAGCACCGGCTTGGCGATCGTGGCGACGCCGAAGCCCAGCCCGAAACCGACCACGCCGACGACGGCCCCGGCCGTGCTGCGACCGGTGAACGGCAGCGTCGCCACCGCGACGGCCTGGACGGTGAAGACGGCGGCGACGACTGTGGCGGTGCGGAACCGGCGTTGCAGCGCGGTGGTGGCCAGCCGGCCGGTCACCGACAGCACGCCGAACAGCCCGGCGGTCGTCGCCGCGAAGGACAACGGGTGGCCCCAGCTCAGCAGGGCCGCGACCAGGTGCACGGTGATCAGCGAGACGGCGGCCGTGTTGGCGGTGAAGCCCAGCGCCAGCAGCCAGAAGGCCCGGTCCGGCCGGAACGGCGCCCGGGCCGCACGGGCGACAGCCGCGGCGGGACGCAGGATGATCGCGTGCAGCGGCACGGTGAGCAGGGCCTGGACGGCGGCCAGGACGAGCAGGGCGGTGCGCCACCCGTACCGTTCCACGAGGTGGCCGGTCAGCGGCAGGAAGACCGTGCTGGCGAACCCGGCCACGACGGTGAGCACCAGCAGGGCGTTCGGGCGTTCGGCCGCGGTGTGCCCGGCGATGACCACGGCGAAGGCCGCTTCGTAGAGGCTGGCGGCACCGGCGGCGCCGAGACCGATCTGCACCGCGTACAGCTGCCACAGGGTGTCCACCTGCGACCAGGCGACCAGCAGCAGGGCGCCGAGCAGCGAACCGGCGGTCATCAGCGCCCGCCCGCCGTGCCGGTCCAGCCACCGCCCGACGGGTACGGCCAGGATCGCCGCGGCCAGGACGGAGGCGGTGAACGTTCCGGTGACGGCGGTTGTCGTGGTGTGCAGCTCGGTGGCAAGCGGGGTCAGGAAGACCGCGAAGGAGTAGTAGAGCGTGCCGTAGCCGACGGTCTGGGTGATCGCGAGTGCGGCCACCGTACGCCGGGCGCGGGCCCGGGTGGCGGAGTGACCGCCGATCGCGGGATCGGCGGTCACCGTGCCCGGGCGTCGCACGGTCATCCGCAGCAGCTGCCGGCCTGGCTTTCCCCGGCCGACACGGAGACGAGGGCGAGGGGCGCGGACAGCAGCCCGCCGGCGATACCCGTGGCCAGCCCGCGCCCGGCGTCGCCGTCGACCGGGTTGCTGTTGCAGACGCCGGTCTCCGGCAGGTCGAGCTGCACGTCACGGGCCGCGGCCCAGTCACCGGCGAGCGCGGCGGCCACGGAACGGGCCTGCTCGTACCCGGTGGCGAGCAGGAACGTCGGCGCCCGGCCGTAGGACTTGACGCCGATCGCGTAGAAGTCCGGCTCCGGGTGCGCCAGCTCGTCCACGCCGTGCGGCGGGACGGTGCCGCAGGAGTGCTCGTTAGGGTCGATCAGCGGCGCCAGCGCCCGGGTCGAGCCGAGCACCGGGTCCAGGTCCAGCCGCAGCTCCGCGGCGATCGAGTGGTCGGGGCGGAAACCGGTGGCCGAGACGATCCGGTCGGCGGTGACCGTGCGGGTGCCGTCGGAGACCTCGACCGTGCCGTCCGGCCCGGCCGCGACGCGCTGGACGCTGAAGCCGCCGAGCAGCGTGATGGCACCGCTCTCGACGTGGGCCCGCAGGCGGCTGCCCAGGGCACCGCGGGCCGGGAGCGCGTCGGCGGACTGGCCGCCGTAGCTGCGGACCGGGTCGGTGGCCCGGATCGCCCAGGTCACACGGGTGCCGGGAACCTGCTCGGCCAGCTCGGCCAGGGCGAGCAGCGTGTTGGCGGCGGAGTGCCCGGCGCCGACGACCAGGGTGTGGCGGCCGGCGAACCGCTCGCGGTCGCGTCCCAGCACGTCCGGCAGCGCCGACTCCACGAACGCCGCCGCCTCGGCCTCACCGTGCGCCGGGATGCCCGAGGCGCCGAGAACGTTGGGCCTGCCCCAGGTGCCGGAGGCGTCGATGACCGCGCGGGCCAGGACGTCCTCGCCGTCGGCCAGGCGGACCAGGAAGGGAGTGGTGACGCGGCCGGCGGTACGGATGCGGTCGAGGCCGAGGCGGGTGATCGCCACGACGCGGGCGCCGTAGCGGACGTGCGGCTTGATCGCCGGCAGGCCCGCGAGCGGCTGGAGATAGTCGGCGGCCAGCTGCGCGCCGGTGGGCAGGTGGTCGTCGGCGGGACGGACCCAGCCGGCGTCGGTCAGCAGGCGGGCCGCCGCCGCGTCGATGTTGAAGCGCCACGGGGAGAACAGGCGGACGTGACCCCAGCTGCGGACGGCGGCGGCCGGGGCGTCGCCGGCCTCGAGCACCTGGAAGGCGAGGCCGCGCTCCTGCAGCTGGGCGGCGGCGGCCAGCCCGACCGGGCCGGCACCGACGACCACGACCGGCAGGGCGGCCCACTCATCGGTCGCGCCTGATGCGACATCGTGCTCCGCCCCGGCGCCGCAGCAGTCGGCGCCGGCGGTGATCGCCTCGGCCTTGGCGGCGGGGTCGCAGCAGGCGTTCGCGGCCTGGGCCGCTTCGGTGGTCCCGCAGCACTTGTCACTCATGGCACTCAGCTCCATCTCGCTGACTTGACGCTGGTCTAATTCCTGCTCCACCTTGCATCGGACTTAGACGAGTGTCAAGCTATCCGCATGTCCGTTCTCTCCGTGGTGGAAGTCCCGCCGGCCGCCGCGTGCTGCCCGCCCCTGTCGGCTCAGGCGCTCCCGCCGCAGGCCGCCGTCGAGCTGGCGCCGATGTTCAAGGCTCTGAGTGACCCGGTGCGGCTGCGCCTGCTGTCGCTGATCGCGGCCACCACGGAGGTCTGCGTCTGCGACCTGACGGACGCCTTCGACGTCACAGGCGCGACGATCTCGCACCACCTGCGGGTGCTGCGGGAGACCGGCCTGGTGGACTGCGAGCGCCGGGGGACGTGGGTCTACTACTGGGTCAAGAAGGAAGCACTGAACCTGCTGGGCGGTCTGCTGACGTCCACTGCGACGCCGTCACATCAGGATTCCCTGATATCAGCTGACTCTGATGTCGTACGGCTGCTGGCCGATCCGCTGCGCGCCCAGCTGGTGGAGATCCTCGCGGACGGGCCGGCGTGCCCGGCGTACCTGGTCGCGGAGACCGGCGCGAAGCAGCCGAACGTGTCCGGGCATCTCAAGCAGCTGCGGGAGGCCGGGGTGGTGCAGGCGGAGCCGCGGGGGCGGTACACGTTCTACCGGCTCGTGCCGGAGGCGTTGCAGGGGGCGGCGTTGCATCTGGCGGATCTGGGCGCTCAGGCCCGCGCCAACGCGGACAACTTCCGCTCCTGATCTCAGCTCGCTTCCGCGGCCACCTTTTCAGCGGCCGGAGGCCAGCTCGCGGTAGGCGGCGATCACCGCGGCGGTGCGTTCGGCCAGTTCCGGGCCGGCCTCGGTCCGGGGTGGGCCGGCCGCCGTCAGCCGGGAGATCGCCAGTTCGGCCTCCCGGGCCGTGTCGCCGATGCGCTGTTCGCGGATGAGGTTCTCCCCCGCCAGCGCGGCGGCGTTGATGCCGGCCAGGATGCGGTTGGCCGCACCGGCGGTGGACCGCCAGAGCGCTTCGACCCGGAGCCGCTGCTCGGCCAGGGCCTGCACCGCCGGACTGTCCGCCGGGAGATCGTGCCGGGTGGCCTGGGCCAGCTCCGCACGCAGGCAACGGATCTGCTGACGGCGGGCCATGATCGCGGCGAGTTCCTCCAGGGCCGCCGACAGGCTGCGGTCCGCGTCGTCGGAGTCGATCATGTGCCGCAGCGCGGGCCAGGTGCGCCGTACCCGCTTGGCCACGGCGAACGCCCGCTCGAACGCGGCCCGCTCCTCCGCGGCGACCAGCACGTGGGCGCTGTCGCCCTTGGGCAGGGCGATGATCCCGGTACGGGCCGCACGCGCCTGCTCGAAGGCCAGGAACGCCACCAGCGCGACGGAACCGCCCGCGGCCGCCCACCAGGCGACGCCGAGCGCGCTGAGCACGGCCGACAGCATCACCAGGACGAGCGTGAGCTGGGAGGCGAACCGGACGCGGTCCTGACGGCTGCGCCCGCTGGGCGGCACCGGCACGACCTCCGTGACGGAACCCCAGCGGACCCGCCGGGCCCGGCCGGTACGCATCTTGAGCGGATCGGACGACACGACGACCTTCTCCGTGTCGATGCCGACGTGCAGACCCTTGGGCCCCGGTGTGACCACGGTGCACCCTTTCCGCCTGCGGTTTGGCTGAGCGGGCCCGAACGCCGAGGGGGGTACGCCCGGGCCCGCTCACCGGCGGAGCCGTCCGCCGGTGCCTGAAGGAATCGGGTGGGCGCTGCCCTACCTGAGCCCGGCCCCGGGTGCAGCGCGGGTGCATCTCCAGCCGCTCAGGAGCCGGTGAGCTCCTCGATCAAGGCGGTGGCCAAGGTGGCCGTACGGTCCTCGTCGTCGTCCAGGGCGAGGATGACAAAACCGGAGTCCCGGCCGGCGAGGCGGACGAGTTGCGCGCTCAGCCCGGCCCACCGGCCACCGTGGCGGTAGAGCCGCCGGCCCGCGTACTCGCGGACGTCGACAGCCCAGGCGTAGCCCAGCCGTGTGCCGTCGTCCAGGTGGCCGGGCGTCTGCAGGAGCGCGGAGACGCCGAGTTCGTCGTGTTCCAGGGCCTGGTTCCAACGCAGGAGATCCGAGGCCGTGGACCAGACTCCACCGTCGCCGAGGGACAGCGGCGCCGGAAAGTGCGCGTTGAGGGGCGCGGCGCCGGGCGGATGCGCGGCCGGGCCGGACCAGTACCGGCTGTCGGCCATCCCGAGCGGGCCGAACACCTGCTCGCGGGCGAAGTCGGCCAGCGGGCGGCCGGCCGCGCGTTCGACGACGACGGCCAGGCAGACGTAGCCGGCATTGCAGTAGCGGAACTCGCTGCCCGGCGCGCCGTCGAGGCGGTCGATCCCGGCCAGTGCATCGAGGAGGCCGGCCGTGGTGCGGTCGAGCTGCGCGCGATGCAGATCGTCGAACGTGACGCCCTCGGGCAGACCGCTCGTGTGCGAGATCAGGTGACGAAGGCGCACGGTGCCCGCCCAAGCGGGAAGCTCGGGCATCCACCGCGCCAGAGTGGACGCGGTGTCCAGCCGGCCCTGCCGCACGAGGAGGGCCGCGCAGGCGGCGGTGATCTGCTTGGCCAGCGACGCGGTGTAGAGGATCGTGCCGGCGGTCAACGGCTCACCGGCCAGGGTCCGTCCACGGGGCAGGAAGACAGGCGGCGCCCCGGCCTGCTGCACGCCGACCACGAAGTGATCGTGAGCGCCGTAGCCGGCTTGCTCAGCGAGAGTGGCGATCCGGGTCGTCAATGCGGCATCACGATTCAGGCCGTTGCGGTCGCTCACCGGCTGATTATCGAATCGCCCGCGGCACGGCGCACCTCAATTTGCCGCGACCCGTCAGCCGAAGCGGGCGACAACCCGCGGCCCCTGCTGATCACCGCCACCGGCGCCCGCATCGACCGGCACACTGTGTTCCCGGCTCACGCCGTCGTCCCCGGAAGCACAACCGACCCGCGGGGCCGGGACGCGGGCCGGGACGCGGGCCGTCACGCGGCCCGCGCCCACCGACCACGCAGCTGGGACGCAGGCCGATTCCGCAGCCCGCGCCCCGCGACCACGCAGCTGGGACGCGGCCGAGTCGGCGGCCCCGCGCCCGCCGCCTCACGCCGCCTCGGTGGCCACCTCCGCCCCCTCGCCGGCACCGCTCCCGCCGGCCGGAGCGACCGGCACCCCCTCGGGTGTGATGAGGCCGAGGTGTTCCAGCCGGGCCCGGATGCCGCCCCGGCTGCGGCCGAACTCCTCCATCAGCTCCCTCATGCCGGCGCCCTCCCGGTGCCGCGCGATCAGCCGTTCGTCGTGCTCGGGTGACCAGCGGATGCCCTGGTTGCGGTGCCGCTTCGGCCGCTCCCCCGCGGTCGCCGGACCAGCGGCCGGGACCGGGGATCCCAGGCGTTGCCGGCGCAGCGCCGCGAGGCCCGCGAGGGTCGAGGTCAGCGCGTCCGCCACCGGCGCGAGGTCGGCGGGTGAGATCCCTCCGCTGATCTCGCTCACCACCTCGCCCGACGGGTTCCAGCCGACCAGGGACAGGCCGATGCGTTCCTCGCCCGTGCCCGACGCGGTGAGCTGATAGACGTGCGGCCCGATCGTCAGGTGCCGCTCGAGGTTGAGGTGCGGACGGTGGTCGTTCTCGGGTGCGTACTCGTTGTCATCCATGCCGCGACGCTATGACCGGCGGCTGACATTTTCTCCTCCGGCGTGGCGCGCGACCCGGCCGCGTCCGCGCGTCGCGGACAATTATCCGGATAGGACAGAAGCCGGCTCAGCTCAGGCGGTTGCGCAGGATCGGCACGCCGGGCCCGTCCAGCTCGCTCAACGCCACACCCCGGCCCGTCATCGCCAGCATCAGCGCCTCGGCCGGTCCCGTCACCAACGGCCCGGCCCCCGCCGACCAGTCCAGATCGGCTGCCTCGAACCGCAGCCCCGCCACCCGCCGCCGCGGGGTGAAGCCGACGGCCCGGCCGCCGACCAGGAAGTCCAGCGACACCCGCAGCCGCTCCAGCCGCAGCCCGTGCGGCAGCCCCAGCGGCCGGCGCATGTCCTGGCCGTGCACCTGCAGGTCGGTCAGCTGTCCCGGATAGCCCACGATCGGCGCGCGGAACGGATTCTCCGCGTTGTCACGCAGGCCGCGCGCCAGCTCGGCCGGTGACCGCTGGGCCATCAGCTCCGCCAGCCGGGCGTTCGCCTTGTGGATGTTGAAGCCGCTGCGGGCGATCAGCGGCAGCAGCGGCACCGGCGCCTTGCTGATCGCCGCGAGCAGGTGACCGGCCACCTGCTTGACCGTCCACCGGCCGCACAGGCTGGGCGTTTCCAGTTGTTCCGGGGTCAGCGAATCCACCAGATCGGCGACGCGGCGTCGCTCGTCGGCGATCGCGGGATGGATATCCACAGGCACAGGCTAACGTCGCCGGCGGTCGTCGCGTGACCCGTACGCTGGCCGGCGTGACGAGCGACTGGACCGCCACGTTGCCGGCCAAGCGGATGGGCGCGGCGCTGCTCCTGCGCGATGGCAGCGACCGGATTCTGCTGGTCGAGCCGACCTACAAGCCCTACTGGGAGCTGCCCGGCGGGGTGGTCGAGGCGGGCGAGTCGCCGCGGCAGGCCGCCGCCCGGGAGATCACCGAGGAGCTGGGGCTCAGCGTCGTGCCGGGGCGGCTGCTGGTCGTCGACTGGGTGCCGCCGCGCGACGGGCGCACCGACGGGCTGATGGTGGTCTTCGACGGTGGCCGGTGCGGCGATCCGGTGCGGCTGGCCGAGAACGAGCTGCGCAGCTGGGCCTGGTGCGACCCCGGCCAGGCCGCGCAACGCCTGCTGCCGCTGCTGGCCCGCCGGGCCGCGGCCGCCCTGCACGCGGTGCGCACCGGCGCCACGGTCTACCTGGAGGACGGTCGAGAGCCGGCCGCGGACATCGAAGGACGGGGATCTGACGATGCCTGACCGGGTGCCCCGGCCACGGCGACAGTCGGAGGATGACCCTGGCGCCGGAGCAGCTGTGGCGCAACAGGGAGTTTCAACCTGCTCTGGGTCAGCTGCTGATGTCGGTCAGTGGTGGTCGCCACGTCGGTGGCGGCGGCCGCGCCGTTGCTCGCCGGAGCGCTGATCACGCTGTGGAGCCCACCGGTGTCGGTTCCGGCCTTCGCGGCCACGGTGACGTGCGCGGCGGTGGGCGCCACCACCAGCCGCGGGATCCGCTCGGTCCAGCCGGTTCAATAGGGGGCATGGCAGATCAGGAGCCGCCGCTGCGGGTGCGGGCGGCGTTCGGCGCGCAGGGTGATCCGGTACGGCTGGCCGGCGGCAAGGGCGGCACCTGGCGGGTCGGCGACGTGGTGCTCAAGCCGTCCGAGGGCGACGACGAGGTTCGCTGGCGCAGCGAGGTGCTGACCGCCCTGCCCGAGTCGCCGCACTTCCGCATCGCCCGGCCGGTGCGGGCCGCCGGCGGCGACTGGCTGGCCGACGGCTGGGAGGCGTCGAGGCTCGTCGCGGGCCGGCCGGACCAGCGCCGCGTCGACGACGTCATCCGGACCGGGGCCGCGTTCCACGAGGCGGTCGCCGCCGTCCCCCGGCCGCCGCTGCTGGACACCCGCGACAACCCCTGGGAGTACGGCAACAAGCTCGCTTTCGGTGACGACCTGCCCCCGGACCGGCGCAGACCCTCCGCACTGCTGGAGAGGTTGCTGACGTACCGGCAGCCGATCGCTCTGCCGGAGCAGATCGTGCACGGCGACCTGCTCGGCAACGTACTGTTCGCCGACGGCCGGCCGCCCGCGGTGATCGACTGGGCGGCGTACTGGCGGCCGCCGGCGTGGGCGTCCGCCGTCGCCGCGGTGGACGCGATGGTGTGGCACGGCGCCGGCACCGGGGTGATCGGGCGGTGGGCGCACCTGCCCGAGTGGGGCCAGCTGCTGGTCCGGGCCGCGGTCTACCGGCTCGGCACCTGGGATGCGGCGGGGTGGCCGCAGGAGCCCGAGGAGCCGTACCGCCCGGTCGTCACGGCCATCGCCGGTTTCCTGGCCGGTCGATGAATGTGGTCATCGACGGCCGGTTCGTCCTGAACGAGGCCGACCTGCAGCGACGTCTCGCCGGGGCGTTCGGGTACGGCCCGTTCTACCGTCACGACCTGGACGATCTGCGTGATCGCCTGGCCGCCGGGGATCCGCGTCCGGTGCAGCTGGTGTGGATCCACCCGGAGGCCATCAAGCTGGCGCTGGGCGTGGCCCTGTACGACAACTACGTCAGCACCCTGGAGCGGATCGAGGCCGCGGACGAGGGACGCAGCTGGAACGAGCGCTTCGTCTTCCGGGTCCTGGAGTAGGGCCTTCCTCGCCTCGCGGCGCGCCCGGACGGGCCGGCCTGCCGGGCTACGGCGGCCACCGGCGGGTGCCCGGCCTGCGGCGCGACGAAGTGGCCCTGCTCGCCGCGTGAGCCCGGACTACTACACCCGGCTGGAGCGCGGCGATGATGAGGGCATGACCACACACTGGACCCTCACGTCGGACGCGGCGGATCCGCAGCGGCTGGCCCGTTTCTGGGCCGCGGCGCTCGGCTACGTCGACGAGCCGGGCTACGACTTCGCCGACGGCGCGTCGCTGATCGACCCCGAGGGCAGGCTGCCGGCGATCAGCTTCCTGCGGGTGCCGGAGGGCAAGACCGCCAAGAACCGCCTGCACCTCGATATCCGGGTCGCCGCGGGGCAGGCGATGGATCCAGCGGTACGCGAGCAGCGGATCCGCGCGAAGGTGGCCGAGCTCGTCGCCGCCGGGGCGACCGCCGTCCGCGAGGAGTCGTACGGTGTGCTGGATCACGTGGTCATGCAGGATCCGGAGGGCAACGAGTTCTGCGTCGCCTGAGTAGGCTCGCCGGTGGATGAGCGAGCTGCCGTACCTCGACGAGCACACCGTCGTCATCGCCGCGCCCCGCGATGCCGTGTGGGTGGCCCTGTGCCGCTATGCCGACGCGTCGATCGGCGTTTCCGCAGGTCATCCGCTCGCCAAGCTGCTCGGCACGGATCCGGCGCCCGGCTTCGCGGTGACCGCGTCCCGCCCGGGACAGCATCTGGGCCTGGGCGGGCGCCACCGGTTCTCGCGCTACCTGCTGACCTTCGACCTCACCGAGCTGCCGGACGGGCGCACGCGGGTGAGTGCCCGCTCGTACGGGGAGTTCCCGGGTCTGCCGGGCCTGATCTACCGCACGCTGGTCGTCGGCAGCCGGGGTCACGTGCTCGCGGTCCGGCACATGCTGCGAGGCATCCGCCGGCAGAGCCTCAGCCCAGCCTGACATCCATGGGCGGGCCGTAACGGTGCTGACGTCGGGATCTTGTGGTGCGGGCATTTGTCGACGGCGGAACCTACGATCTTCCGGTGACGACCGCCACGGCAGCTGAGGCTGCGCCCACCCCGGACGCCCCCGCGGGGACCGGGTCCGCGGGCCGCCGTGGTGTGCCGGAGCTCGTGCGGCGCCGGCTGGCCACGGTCGAGAACGGGCTCGATCCGTACTCGTGGCTGGTCACCGCGGTGATCACCGCGCTGGCCGCAGTCCTGCGCCTGACCGGGATCAGCAGCCCGCGGGGGTTGATCTTCGACGAGAAGTACTACCCGACCGACGCCTGGGACATGCTGCAGCGCGGCGTCGAGTGGAACACCGAGACCGGCGAGCCTGCGTTCGTGGTGCATCCGCCGCTGGGCAAGTGGCTGATCGCGGTGGGCGAGCTGGCGTTCGGCAACAACGAGCTGGGCTGGCGCTTCCCGGCCGCGGTCGCCGGCACGCTGATGGTGCTGATCCTGATCCGGGTCGCGTACCGGATGTTCCGCTCGGTCCTGCTGGCCGGAACGGCCGGCCTGCTCATGACGCTGGACGGTTTCCAGCTGGTCCTGTCGCGCACCTCGCTGCTGGACATCTTCCTCGGGCTGTTCATCCTGGCGACGTTCGCGGCGCTGCTGCTCGACCGCGATCACTACCGTCGGCGCCTGCTGCGCGCGCTGGAGGACAGCCCTGACCCGGGCAGCACGCCGAAGGTACCGCGCATCGTGCCGTGGTGGCTGCTCGTCGCCGGCGTGCTGTTCGGCCTGGCCTGCGGGGTGAAGTGGAGTGCGTTGTTCTTCCTGCCGTTCCTCGGTGGGCTCGCCCTGGTCTGGCGGGTGCAGGCCCGCCGGTCCGCCGGCGTCCGCCGCCCGGTCGTCGCCGGCATCGTGGGCGATGTGGGCTGGGGTCTGCTCAGTTTCGTGCTGACGGGCATCTTCTATCTGGCCTCGTGGACCGGCTGGTTCGTCACCGACAGCGGTTACTTCCGGCACTACCGGCAGGCCAACGGGATGGACGAGCCGCCGATCCTCGGCCCGCTGCTCAACCTGCTGCACTACCACTCGGTGGCGTACAACTTCCACAGCGGACTGACCGACCGGCATCCCAACCAGTCCTGGCCCTGGCAGTGGCTGCTGCTGGGGCGCCCGGTGCCGTTCTACTGGAACGGGACCGGCACCTGCGGCGCCGGCAAATGCGCCCGCGAAGTGCTGCTGCTCGGCACGCCGATCCTGTGGTGGTCGTTCCTGCCCGCGCTGGGCGCGCTGGTCTGGTTCGGCATCGCCCGGCGTGACTGGCGGGCGTACGCGATCGGTACGGGCGTCGTGGCCGGCCTGCTCCCGTGGTTCTTCTACGCCGTCAAGGACGGCCGGACCATGTTCGCCTTCTACGCGCTGCCCGCCCTGCCGTTCCTCATCCTGGCCGTGGTGTACGTGCTGGGCGCGATCATGACGCCACCGCAGGGCACGGCCGCCGGGCCGGCCCGCACGGACCGGCAGCTCGTCGGCACGGTGGTCGCGGGCGTCTACGTGCTGGCGGTCGCCCTCTGTTTCGCCTACTTCTTCCCGGTCTTCGTGGGCCAGCTGCTGACCCACGAGGGTTGGTCCCAGCGCATGTGGCTGGGCAACCGCTGGGTCTAGTTCCCCAATTTCCGCCTTTTTCATCCCGGGCAATTGTCCGCTCGCCATCCTCGGTCGGCCGTTCGGTGGTATCACGCGCCCGGACGGAGGTGGGAATCGACCGTACGGCGCCACCGGCGGGCATTGATGATCAATTTATCAGCGGTTACGGTAACGCCAATGAATACATGAGACGGTCGCGTTTTTCTTCGGTGCGCCGTTCTCAGCTGCTGATCATTGATCGCCGGGAAAGGCCTTCCATGCGTACGCGTCGCAGACTGTTCTGGTCCTCATTGTTGTCGGCGGTATTAATCTTCGGCGGCTCCGCCACGGCCACCGGCTCATCCGCCCGCCCCGCAGCCGAGCCCCACGCCCACGCCCATACCCACGCGCACGCCCACCTGGACGACGACGCCGCGCACCTGGCCGAGGATCTCGTCGGCACACCGATGCGGGTCATCGAGCAGAAGACCGCGGAGCAGGCCCGGCAGGTCGAGCGCCGCACGGGGTTACGCCCCGGCACGGCCCGTTCCACCAGGGCCGCAGCCGCGGATCCAGGGCTGGCGGGATCGTGGAGCCCGGTCATCGCCACGCCGGTGGTCCCGGTCTTCGAGGCGGTGCTGCCCAACGGCAAGGTGCTGATCTGGGACTCCGTCGGTGACAATGCCGCCGAGTCGTATCCGCAGCACAGCTTCACCCGCGCGATGGTCTTCAACCCCGCCGACAACACCCACAAACGCGTCGACCTGCAGGGCACCAACATCTTCTGTGCCGGTTTCGCGCATCTGGCCGACGGCAACATCCTGATCGCCGGCGGAAACGCCAACGCGCAGCTCGCCGGAACGGTCCGTACCTATGTGTTCAACTGGCAGACCGAGACCTGGACCCGCGGCAAGGACATGGCCGCGGCCCGCTGGTATCCCTCGGTGGCCCGGATGGCCAACGGCGAGGAGGTCATTGTCGGCGGTGGCCCGACAACGGCCGAGGTTTACCAGGCGAACGGCGCGATCCGCCCGCTCACCGGCTTCACGAAATACGGTGCCCGCCTGTATCCGTTCCTGGAATCGCGGCCGGACACCCAACTCGGACTGATCGGCCCGTACGCCACCGGATACACCGTCAACACCCCGGGAAACGGCGTGATCACGGGGACCGGCACGCGCGACACGATGAACCGGGACTACGGCAGTTTCGCCACCTACGACGTCGGCAAGTCGATCGTGGTCGGCGGCGGCAACATCACCGAGGGCGGCGTCGCGAAGGTCCCCACCAAGACCGCCGTCGTCATGAACAGCACCACCGGCCTGGTCCCGACGGTCGCGGCGACCGGATCGATGGCCTCCGGGCGCCGGCAGCACAACGCCACCGTGCTCGCCGACGGCTCGGTGCTGGCGACCGGCGGCATGACCAGCGCGGCGAAATCGGGCCTGGTCGACCTGACCCACGCCGCGACGGCAGCCGAACGCTGGGACCCGGCGACGGGTCAGTGGACGGTGCTGGCGAGCGCGAGCCGCATCCGGCAGTACCACTCGACGGCGGTGCTGCTGCCGGACGGCCGGGTCATGACCGGGGGCGGCGGCATCTGCGGCGTCTGCATGAACGTCGGATACCTGGAGAAGAACCTCGAATACTTCAGTCCGCCGTACCTCTACAAGAAGGACGGCACCGGTGAGCCCGCCACCCGGCCCACCATCTCGGCCGCGCCGGCCAGCATCGGCATCAACACGACCTTCTCGGTCTCGGTCGGCGAGGCGGCCGGCATCAGCAAGGTGGCGCTGGTCGCCCTCGGCGACGTGACCCACGGCGTGGACCAGGGTCAGCGGTACGTCCCGCTGAAGTTCACGGCCGCCGACACGACACTGACGGTCACCGGCCCACCCACCGGCGGCGTGGCGCCCCCGGGTCACTACATGCTGTTCGTCATCGACGCGGCCGGCGTCCCGTCGATCGCGAAGATGGTGCAGGTCGCCAAGGGACCGAACCCGCTGATGAGCGGGGTCAAGACCGGCACGATGTGCATCGACGTCCCGTCGTCGGCCATCGCGATCCGGACCTATCTGCAGGCGTACACGTGCAACAACACCAAGGCCCAGGCCATGACGCGCCTGCCCAACGACAACTCCCTGCGCGTCCTGGGCAACTGCGTCGACGTGCCGTCGTCGACGTTCGTCACAGGCCAGAAAATCTGGGCCTTCAAGTGCAACAACACGACGGCGCAGAAATGGCAGTTCGGAACGGACGGGACGGTACGGCCGCTCGGAAACACCGCCCTGTGCCTGGCCGCGGCCTCAGCGACCAACAAGGCGGCCATCCAGATCGCCACCTGCAACGGCAACGCACTGCAGAAATGGACGTGGTGACGGAGCATTGAGGACACCGGGCGGGCTTGTGTCCGCCCGGTGTCCCACCGCTGCGGAAAGGTCCTCGATGCGTCTCCACCCCGGCGAGCCCGAAGCCACGGGCTGGCACGTGAGGCCCGTGCTCGACGTGGTCCGGCAGCTGCGCGACGCAGTACCGGACGTCACCGGACGCCCGAGGGTGATCGGCATCGACGGCCGGGGCGGCGCCGGCAAGTCGACTCTGGCCGAGCGGCTCTCGAAGACGGTGCCGAACTCCGCCGTCGTGCACACCGACGATGTGGCGTGGAACCACGCCTATTTTGACTGGGGCGGGGTGCTTGCGGAAAACATCCTGCAGCCGTTGCACCGCGGGGAGGCGGTGGACTTCCGCCCGAAGGCGTGGATCGCCCACGACCGGCCCGGGTCGATCACCATCCCGGCGGGCAATGAGTTCATCTGGGTCGAGGGCACGGGCGTCATCCGCGAGGAATTGACGCCGTGGCTGGACGCGTCGGTGTGGATGCAGGGCGATCTGGATGAGCAGGAGCGGCTGCTGGCGTCCCGGGACGGTGAATCCCCTGAGCAGCTGGAGCATGTGGCGAATTGGCTGCGGGAGGAATTGCCGTTCATGCTGCGGGAGAAGCCGTGGGCCCGAGCCACGCTGATCGTCGCCGGCCCCGCAGCAATGAACCACGACGAGGACACCGAACTGGTCGTAGCGTCGCCGATCAGGCTTTGAGCTGTTTCCCGCCACGAGACTGGCCCCCGGAGCCACCCGGATCAACCGCCGCGCCAGCGGCCATCGACATAGCCCGGGAGCCTGGCCCGACTCGAACGTGGCAGCCATCCTTGAGTTCAGTGACGCGCGGTTACCCGGCATCCCACGACGCCTCGCGGTGACGAAAGATCAGTGCCCGAACGCTGCCACGATGAGGGAGAAGATAGCCCCGGCGAGTAGTACGGCGCCCGTGGCCGCGCCGACGACGGCGCTCGGGGTGATCGATCGGGACCGGGCCACCGGGACGGAGACCACAGCGGCCAACGTGACCAGCGCGGCCACGACGTGGACCGCTGGGTACCGGATCAGCGATGCGACCGGGAACAAGTGCACCCCGACCACGAATGCGATCCAGACCGGGATCAGTTCGCGGTGACGCCGTACCGCGAACGCCGCGGCTCCGAGCGCGGCAGCCCCGAACTCGATGCCCACGACGATGCCGAACGCGCGGCTGGTGTCGTCGTCGAACGCGGTCCCGTCGTGCCAATACCGCCACGCCAGCAGCGCGCCCGCCATCAACGCCAGGAAGGAGACCACCGTCCCGGCGATGAGCGGCCTGCGCCAAGTGGGCGGGGGAGCCTCCTGAGCCCAGCCGAACCAGCTGGGCGCGAAGAAGCCGAACACCGCTGCGGTCACCGCGGCGTCGCGAAGGTGATCGGCGAGCATGTCGCTTCCCCCCAATGTCCGGCGTCCAACAAGGCGGGACCGTAACAGGAAACAGAGCCTTGCGCCGATTGACGAGACCTGGCACAGCCCGCTGGGACCGGCAGGCGCCTCGAGCAAGCAGCCGCGGGCCGGCCCACCCGATTGCTGCTGGCGCGCGCGGTCGCTCATCGATCACGGCTATTGCCGTTGCTGCTGGTCAGAATGGTGGGCGCGGCAGGTTTCGAACCTGCGACCCCTCGCTTGTAAGGCGAGTGCTCTCCCGCTGAGCTACGCGCCCGGTTCCGTAGCAACCGGAGTGGTCATCCTACCCTTCCGGCCCCACCGGCCCGGAGGGGCTAGAAGATCGTTTCCTTGAGCCTGTCCCGCCAGGTTTTCTGGTCCCGGCGTTCGCCCGGGGCCTGCTCGTCGGCGTAGCGGACCACGCGCTCCTTGTCGATGACGAAGGTGCCGCGGTTTGCCACGCCCCGCTGCTCGTTGAAGACGCCGTACGCCTGCGCCACCGCCCCGTGCGGCCAGAAGTCCGACAGCATCGGGAAGTTGTAGCCCTCGTTGTTCGCCCAGATCTTGTGGCTGTAGACCGAGTCCACGCTCACCGTCAGCACCTGGACGTACTCGTTTGCGTACTGCGGCAGGTTGTCGCGGATCTCGGCCAGCTCGCCCTGGCACGTGCCGGAGAACGCCAAGGGGTAGAACACCAGCAGGACCGCCTTGCGGCCGGTGAAGTCCGCGAGGGCGACCTCCTGGTTGTTCTGGTCCTTCAGCGTGAAGTCCGGCGCCTGCGTTCCCACCTCGATCGGCATGGGATCACGATAGCCGGGCGTACGTCGGATGGCCGGTCGCCCGTCGGTGGGGCGCCGGCCGGCGGAAGAGTCGTGGCTACTTCTTCTTCGCGCCTCGCGGGGACACCAGCCGGGCTGCCGTCCAGTCCTTGCCCGCGTTCACCGTCGAGGTCTGCTGGAGGCCGGCAGTCTGCGCGGACTCGCTCACTTCACTCGGCTCGACGTGGCCGTCGCGGCCGGCCTTCGGGGTCAGCAGCCACACCACTCCGGTGTCGGCGAGCGGCCCCAAAGCATTGGTGAGCAGGTCGAACAGGTCACCGTCGCCGTCTCGGTACCAGAGCAGTACCGCGTCGACCACCTCGTCGGTGTCCTCGTCTTCCAACTCCCCACAACGTTCGGCCAGGGCGTCACGGAGGTCTTCGTCGACATCGTCGTCGTAGCCCATCTCCATGACGACCGAGTCCGGTTCGATCCCGAACCGGTCCGCCGGGCTACGTACGCCGTCGGCCTGACCAGCGGTCGCGCTCACTGTCGAATGCCTCCTTGTTCCGTGGTCGGGACCGATGCCGGTCCCGGTCTGGGTAGTCCACACAGTTGTGGCTCTGCGCGCAAGTGGCGCACCGAGTGTGTGGCAATTTACCGCGCCAGCAGCGCGTGGGCACCCTGTGTGATGGCATCTTCCCCGATCAGGACCTGTTGTGCTGCCGGACCCAGCGGAACGAACGAGTCCGCGGCGGCGATCCGGCGGGCCGCGCCGACGAATCCGCCGTCCACCAGCGCCGCCAGGATGCCCTCGCCGACGCCGCCCGAGCGCCGCGTCTCGTCGACGATCAGCACCCGTCCCGTGGCCGACGCCTCTCTGACCAGGTCAGCTGTGGGCAGCGGGGACAACCAGCGGAGATCCACCACCCGCGATCCGTACCCCTGGGCGGCCAGGCGGGCCGCCACCCGCAGCGACATCGGCAGCCCGTTGCCGAACGTCAGGATGGTCAGATCGTCGGCCGATCCGATCGGGTAGGTCCGGGCGCGCCCGATCGGCGTGTGTGCGTTCGCCCACTCCTGGGGTCCCGCGTACGGCGCCAGCCACTCGTTGTCGCCCGGTTCGTACAGGTCGCGGGTGTGGTAGAGCGCGATCGGCTCCAGGTAGACGCAGACGCTGCCGTCGGCCGCGGCGGCGGCCAGGCAGGCCCGCAGCATCGGTGCGGCGTCCGCGGCCCGGGCCGGCACGGCCAGGACCAGCCCGGGTACGTCGCGCAGCACGGCCACCGAGTTGTCGTTGTGGAAGTGGCCCCCGAAGCTCTGCTGGTAGGCCAGACCGGCGACCCGGACGACCATCGGGTTGCGGAAGGCGCCCTTGGAGAAGAAGCCCATCGTGGCCGCCTCGCCGCGCAGCTGGTCCTCGGCGTTGTGCAGGTACGCCAGGTATTGGATCTCGGGGATGGGGAGCAGGCCCTTGAAGTCGTTGTCTCGGTTCTCCGCCGCGGGCATGCTCAGCCCGGCGCCGAGCCCGAGGCCCAGGATGGAGGTCTCGTCGAGCAGGGTGTCGAAGACCCGCTCGGCGCCGAAGCGGTCCCGCAGGTTCTTCGTGACGCCGTACACGCCGCCCTTGGCCGCCACGTCCTCGCCGAACAGGACCGCGCCCGGGGTGGCCAGCAGGGCGTCGGTGAGGGTGGCGTTGATGGTCTGGGCCAGGGTGAGCGGGCCGCCCCGCTCGGGCAGCCGGCCGCCGAAGGTCTGGGAGCGGACGTGCGCGCCGGGGCCGCCCGCCCGGGTCCCGGCGTCGGCGATCACCCGGGCTGTACGCAGCGGGCGGCGCGGGGCCAGCGGGGCCATGACCTCGGCGGCGCTGGTCAGCTTGGGCTCGTTGAGCACTTCCTCGGCGACCTTGCGGACCTGCCAGCCCACCTCGTCGTAGCGGGTGAGCAGCTCCTCGACGCCGACGGTGCCGCTCTCCACGAGCAGCCGGGCGGTGCCGACCAGCGGGTCGCGTTCCAGGTCGCGGGTGATCTCCTCGGCCGAGCGGTACGCCACCTCGGCGTCGGCACCGGCGTGGCCCATGAGCCGGACCATCCGCAGGTGCAGCACGGCCGGGCGGCGGTGCTCGCGGACCCAGTCGGCGGCCTCGCGGGCGGCGTCGTAGGTGGCCGCCAGGTCGCAGCCGTCGGCGGTGAAGTAGTGGATGCCCGGTCGGCTGCGCAGCGTCTCGGCTGTCCAGCCGTCGGGCGACGGGACGCTGATGCCGTACCCGTTGTCCTCGCAGACCAGCAGCAGCGGCAACCGCTGCCCGGTGTGGTCGTACCAGCCGGCGGTGTTGAAGGCCGCGGTAGCGGTCGCGTGATTGACCGACGCGTCGCCGAAGGAGGCCACCGCCAGCGCGTCGGCCGGCCACGGGGTCTGCTTGCCGCGGGCGATGCCGAAGGCGAGGCCGACGGCCCGGGGCAGGTGCGAGGCGATGGTGGAGGTGGTCGGGATGATCCGCAGGTCGGCGCGGCCGAAGACCTTGTGCCGTCCGCCCGCGATGGGTTCGGTGGCCGCGGCCACCACCCCGCGCAGCACGTCGCGGGCCGCCTCGACCAGCGGGTCCTTGCGGGACTCGTCGTCACTGTCGACCTCGGCCTGCAGCGCGCGTGCACAGTAGAACGCGCCGGAGCGGTAGTGCAGCAGCGCCGGGTCGTCCACCCGCAGCGCGGCGGCCACCGCCGCGTTCCCCTCGTGGCCGGACGAGCCGATCGTGTAGAAACCCTCGTTGAAGCTGCGCAGCCAGCGCGCGGCCAGGTCGAGGTGGCGGCTGGTGAGCTGGGCGTCGAAGAGCTCCCGGGCCCGGAGTCCGGTCAGGGCCGAGCCGTCGCGGACCGGTTCGTCGGGTGCCGGCCGCCGGCCGCTCGGCTGCAGGGCCGAGACGGCGTCACGGAAGCGCTCGTCGAGGTTCTGCGGGGTGGTCACGCGACCCAGCATTGCCGACCATGGCCACAGCCGCCACCGCCCGTGAGTGCCGTCGGACACTCCGTCGGAAAGTTGGCTTGTCATCGATGGTGATGAGGTCTAACTTCAAAGTTCAGAACGTACTGAACCTTCTAGATCATGAGGGAGCACGATGGAGCTCAGCGCCCGGCGGCGGTATGCCGAGGAGGCCGGCGTCGTCCTGGCCGGGATGGGCATGCCCCAGGCGTACGGGAAGCTGCTGGGCTGGTTGCTGATCTGCGACCCGGCCGCGCAGAGCGGTGCCGAGCTGGTCGCCGCCCTCGGGCTCGCCAAGGGCTCGGTCAGCGCGGGCCTGCGCACGCTGGAGGCGAGCGGGCTGGTGCGGCGGGTGGCCATGCCCGGGCGCCGCGGCTCCTTCTACGAGATGACCCCGGACGCCATCATGCGCGCCGCCGGCTCCGAGAAGTTCACCCAGTTCCGGCAGCTGATGGACCGCGGCCTCGAGGTGGTGGGCGGCGACCACGCCCCGGGGGCCGAGCGGCTGCGCACCACCCGCGACTTCTACGCCTTCATCGAGACCGAGATGCCCAAGCTGATCCAGCGGTTCAACGACGAACAGAGAGGACGGAGTGATGGCTGACCTGGCCATCTCCACCCAGGACCTGGTCAAGACCTACGGCCGCGGCACGCGCGGCCTGGCGGGACTCGACCTCGAGGTCAGGACCAATGAGGTGTACGGCTACCTGGGCCCCAACGGCGCCGGCAAGTCGACCACCATCCGCATCCTGCTGGACCTGATCCGAGCGACCAGCGGCACCGTCCGCGTCCTGGGCCTGGACCCGCGCGCCGACGGGGTGGCGCTGCGCCGGCGGATCGGCTACCTCGCCGGTGACTTCGTCGTCGACGGCCGCCAGACCTCGCGCCAGCTGCTCACGTACCTGGGGAACCTGCGCGGCGGGGTCCCGGCCGCGCGGATCGCCGAGCTCGCCGACCGCCTGGACCTGGATCTGGATCGGCAGATCCGGGGTCTGTCCAAGGGCAACCGGCAGAAGGCCGGAGTCATCCAGGCCTTCATGCACTCCCCCGAGCTGCTCGTGCTCGACGAGCCGACCAGCGGGCTGGACCCGTTCCTGCAGCAGGAGTTCGTGCGGCTGGTGCAGGAGGCGCAACGCGAGGGCGCGACGGTCTTCATGTCCTCGCACGTGATGAGCGAGGTGCAGCACACCGCCGACCGGGTCGGCATCATCCGCGACGGCCGGCTGGTCGCCGTCGAGAGTGTCGAGTCGCTGCGCGCGCACGCCGTGCGCAGCGTGACGCTGACCTTCGACGGTGGCTTCGACGCGGCCGACTTCGCGCGGGTGCCGGGCTTCAGCGACCTGACCGTCGCGGGCCCGACCCTGCGCGGGCGGCTCGCCGGGCACACCGACGAGCTGGTCAAGGCCGCGTCGCGGTACACGGTGCGGGACCTGCTGTGCGAGGAGCCGGACCTCGAGGAGATCTTCTTCCACTACTACGCGCGGCCGGAGGCCGACCATGTTCCTGCGTGACGTCTACCCGAAGGCCCTCTGGGACGCCCGGCGGTCGCTGCCGGGCTGGACCCTGGCGATCGCGGCGGTCGCCCTGATGTACGCGGCGTTCTGGCCCACGGTGAACTCCCCCGAGATGGCCGACGCGCTCGCGGCGTACCCGGACGGCGTGCTGGCCGCCTTCAACTCGGGCGACCTGGGCACCGCGCAGGGTTATCTGGGCGGCGCGGTCTACGGGCTGCTGGTGCCGCTGCTGGTGGCGGTCTTCATGATCGCCGCCGGGGCCCGCGCGGTCGCCGGGGACGAGGAGGCGGGGACCCTCGACCTGGTCCTGGCCCATCCGGTGAGCCGGCGCGGGCTGGCTCTGCAGCGGCTCGGCGCGGCGATGACCGGCATGGCGGTGGTCGCGGTGGTCCTGTTCGCCCTGCTGGTGGCCCTGCGAGCGCCGTTCGAGCTGGAGACGGTCACGGTCGGTGGCTTTCTGGCGATGAACGTGCAGCTGGCGCTCTTCGGCGCGATGTTCGGCGCGCTGGCCTTCGCGGTCGGCGCGGCGACCGGCAGCAAGAGCCTGGCGCTGGGCGTGAGCGCGGGCGTCGCGGTGCTGGCGTACCTGGCGAACAGCGTCTTCCCGCAGGTCGCCGCCCTGGGGTGGACCCGCAACGTCTCGCCGTTCCACTGGTATCTGGGCGGTGAGCCGCTCACCAACGGTCTGCAGTGGGGTGGCGTGGCGGCGCTGGCGGGCACGACGGTCGTGCTGGCCGCGGTGGGCGTCCTCCGTTTCGGCCGCCGGGACATCGGCGGGTGACAGTGCGGCGAACGGCTGCGCGGGCCGGCGGGTAGGTGCTCAGCTGGGCACATGGCGGTGCTGGGCCGGCTCGCGCAGTGCGGGTTCTGGTATGTGATCGTGGGTCTCTGCTTCCTCGTACTCGACCTCTATACGTAGCGTCGCAGCCCTGATGGCAGACTTCCCCGCTATGGACACCACGGTGATCACCGTCCGGACCGGCGACCGGCCGGTCGTCCGGGACATCACGGGCGAGGCCGAGCAGTTCGTCAGCGGCCGCGGCGACGGCCTGCTGCACGTCTTCGTGCCGCACGCCACCGCCGGGGTGGCGATCATCGAGACCGGAGCCGGCTCCGACGAGGACCTGCTCACCGCCATCGACGAGCTGTTGCCGGCCGAGGACAAATGGCGGCACCGGCACGGCTCGCACGGGCACGGCCGCGATCACGTCCTGCCCGCCTGGATCCCCCCGTACGCGTCCCTGCCGGTCATCGGCGGGCGCATCCAGCTCGGCACCTGGCAGTCCATCTGCCTGGTCGACCCGAACGGCGACAACCCGTCGCGCCAGGTGAGGTTCAGCTTTCTCGCAGGTTGAATTCAAGTTACTGCTCAGTACGTGTGTCGAGCGTCGCGTACCCGGACGGTAGGCGTGACGACAGACACCGACAGGGGGCAGGATGGAACCATTCCCGTGCGGTTCACACAATGAGTCGCACGGTCCGACACCGACAAGAGGAATGCCTGTGGCCACGGAACGCAAGCGCCCGGTGATCAGCGACGGCCTGCCGAGCCAGCTTCCGGACGTCGACCCCGAGGAAACCAGCGAGTGGGTCGAGTCGCTCGACGGAGTCATCGACGAAGGTGGCGCCAAGCGCGCCCGCTACGTGATGTTGCGCCTGCTGGAACGGGCCCGGGAGCGACAGGTCGGTGTCCCGCCGCTGACGTCGACGGACTACATCAACACGATCTCGCCCGAGCAGGAGCCCTGGTTCCCCGGTGACGAGTTCGTGGAGCGCCGGATCCGGGCGTACATCCGCTGGAACGCCGCGATGCTGGTGCACCGCGCGCAGCGGCCGGAGATCGGCGTCGGCGGGCACATCTCGACGTACGCCTCCAGCGCCAGCCTCTACGAGGTCGGCATGAACCACTTCTTCCGCGGCAAGGACCACCCCGGCGGCGGCGACCACATCTTCTTCCAGGGCCACGCCTCCCCCGGTATGTACGCCCGCGCGTACCTGGAGGGCCGGCTCAGCGAGAACGACCTGGACGGCTTCCGCCAGGAGCTCAGCCACCCCGGCGGCGGCCTGCCGTCGTACCCGCACCCGCGGCTGATGAACAACTTCTGGGAGTTCCCGACGGTCAGCATGGGCCTCGGCCCGCTGAACGCGATCTACCAGGCCCGCTACAACCGCTACCTGCACAACCGCGGCATCAAGGACACCAGCCAGCAGCACGTCTGGGCGTTCCTGGGCGACGGCGAGATGGACGAGGTCGAGTCGCTCGGCGCGATCGGCGTGGCCGCCCGCGAGGAGCTGGACAACCTCACCTTCGTCATCAACTGCAACCTGCAGCGCCTCGACGGCCCGGTACGCGGCAACGGCAAGATCATCCAGGAGATGGAGTCGTTCTTCCGGGGTGCCGGCTGGAACGTCATCAAAGTCGTCTGGGGCCGCGAATGGGATTCGCTGCTCGCCGCCGACAGCGACGGCGCCCTGGTCAACCTCATGAACGTCACGCCGGACGGCGACTACCAGACGTACAAGGGCGAGTCCGGCGCGTACGTGCGGGAGAACTTCTTCGGCCGTGACCCGCGCACCCGCAAGCTGGTCGAGGGCATGACCGACGACCAGATCTGGAGCCTCAAGCGCGGCGGCCACGACTACAAGAAGCTGTACGCGGCCTACAAGGCGGCCACCGAGCACACCGGCCAGCCGACCGTGATCCTGGCCAAGACCGTCAAGGGCTGGACGCTGGGCTCGCACTTCGAGGCCCGCAACGCCACGCACCAGATGAAGAAGCTGACCCTGGACGACCTCAAGCAGTTCCGGGACCGGCTCTACCTCGACATCCCGGACAAGCAGCTGGAGGACAACCCGTACCTTCCGCCGTACTACCACCCCGGCGAGAAGTCCGACGAGCTGCAGTACATGCTCGATCGCCGCAAGGAGCTGGGTGGCTTCGTGCCGACCCGGCGCACCAAGCACAAGTCGCTGGCGATCCCCGACTCGAAGACCTTCGGTGACGTCAAGCGCGGCTCGGGCAAGCAGAAGGTCGCCACCACGATGGCCTTCGTCCGGCTGCTCAAGGACCTGATGCGCGACAAGGAGTTCGGGGCCCGCTGGGTGCCGATCATCCCGGACGAGGCGCGCACCTTCGGCATGGACTCGCTCTTCCCGACCAAGAAGATCTACTCCCCGCACGGCCAGACCTACACCTCGGTCGACCGCGAGCTCTTCCTGTCGTACAAGGAGTCGACGAGCGGGCAGATCCTGCACGAGGGCATCAACGAGGCCGGTTCGACCGCCAGCTTCATCGCGGCCGGCACCTCGTACGCCACGCACGACGAGCCGATGATCCCGCTGTACATCTTCTACTCGATGTTCGGCTTCCAGCGCACCGCCGACGAGCTGTGGGCGGCGGCGGACCAGATGACCCGCGGCTTCCTGCTGGGCGCGACCGCCGGGCGGACCACGCTCAACGGTGAGGGCCTGCAGCACGAGGACGGGCACTCGCTGCTGCTCGCGGCGACCAACCCGGCCGTGGTGGCGTACGACCCGGCGTTCGCGTTCGAGATCGCGCACATCGTCGAGAACGGCCTGCACCGGATGTACGGCGAGCACCAGGAGAACGTCTTCTACTACCTGACCATCTACAACGAGCCGATCCTGCAGCCGGTCGAGCCGGCCGAGGTCGACGTCGAGGGCCTACTCAAGGGCATCTACCGGTACGCGGCGGCGCCCGAGACCACCGGCCCGAAGGCACAGCTGCTCGCCTCCGGCATGGGCATGCAGTGGGCGCTCAAGGCTCAGAAGCTGCTCGCTCAGGACTGGGGCGTCGGCGCGGACGTGTGGTCGGTGACGTCGTGGACGGAGCTGCGCCGCGACGCCGTCGAGACCGAGGAGCACAACCTGCTCAACCCCGGTGACGCGCCGCGCAAGCCGTACATCCGGACCAAGCTGGAGGGCACCGAGGGCCCGGCCGTCGCGGTCAGCGACTGGATGCGGGCCGTGCCCGACCTGATCAGCCGCTGGATCCCGAACGACTACACGTCGCTGGGCACGGACGGCTTCGGCATGAGCGACACCCGGCACGCGCTGCGCCGCCACTTCCGCGTCGACGCCGAGTCGGTCACCGTGGCCACGCTGCGCCAGCTGGCGCTGCGCGGCAAGGTGCCGGCGCACGTGCCGGCCGAGGCGGCCAAGAAGTACGCGATCGACGACGTCAACGCCGCCCCGGTGGGCGAGACCGGCGGCGACAGCTAGGCGATCGGACGACGGAGAAAGGGGAGCCCCACGGGCTCCCCTTTTTCTGCGCCAAGATCCTCAGATATGTCCGGATCGGGCCGAAGGGCCGGACATGGGGTTCCAGATCAGCCACAAACTGCTCGCGCTCGGTCTGGGAGGGGTGGTCAGCACCGCTGCCGTCCTCGTGGGAGTCGGAGCCTGGCAGAGTGACGCGTTCGCCGACAAGACCGGCGCCGCGGTCACCGCGCTCAACGCCGAGGACCTGGATCAGACCACCGGGAACGTGACCCGGCTGGTCGGCTCGGTCGGCGACGAGGTGCAGAGCGGCGTGGACAGCGACATGCAGGCCGCCGACGCGCTGCTCAAGCAGCGCGGCGGGCTACGCCTGGACGGCGACACCACAACGTGGACCGCGACCAACCAGCTGTCGCAGGCCAAGCAGTCGGTGACCCTGCCGCGGGCGACGGTCGGCGGCCGGTGGCTCGGCCAGAACACCGACGTCAAGAAGCCGACGCCGTTCGTCGACGACGTGCAGTCGCTGCTGGGCGGCACGGTGACTGTCTTCCAGCGGATGAACGACGCCGGCGACCTGCTGCGGGTGGCGACCAACGTCCGGGCCAAGACCGGCAACCGGGCGATCGGCACGTTCATCCCGGCGGTGACCGCCGAGGGGACGCCGAACGCCGTGGCCGCCGCGATCAAGGCCGGCAAGCCGTACCGGGGCGTGGCCCAGGTGGTCGACACCTGGTACATCTCCGCCTACGACCCGGTCAAGGACGCCTCGGGCAAGGTGATCGGCGCGCTGTACGTCGGCGTGCAACAGGCGGCCGCCCTGCAGAACCTCACCGATGCGATCGCTGCCACCTCGGTCCGCGAGAACGGCTGGGTCACCGTCTACAGCACCGCCAAGGCGGACACCGGCCGGGTCATCGCCTCCAGTCTCGACGGGGCGGTCGGACGCACCGACCTGGACGCCAAGGATGCCGCCGGCACCGAGTACGTCAAGGAGATCGTCGGGCAGGCACCGCAGCTCGAGGGTGGACAGACCTGGCGCAGGACGTACCGGCTGCCGGGCTCCGCGGGTGCGGAGGCCGGTCCCACGACCACGACGGTCGCCTACTACGCGCCGTACTCGTGGGCCATCGCCGTCGGTGGCTACGACGCCGACGCCGCCGGCGCGGTGAACGCGGTCCGCGACGGGCGCCGCACCATGCTGACCGCGTTCCTCATCGCCGCCGTACTGCTGGCCGTGGTCGGCGGTCTCTTCGCCGCCTGGCAGGCGCGCCGCATCTCCAGCCGGCTCGGCGGCCTGACCGCCGCCCTGGCCCGGCTGGCCCAGCGGGACCTGACCGTCTCCGTGCCGCCCAGCGCCCAGGACGAGATCGGCCGGGCCGGCACGGCTCTGAACACCGCCGTGGCCGAGCTGCGCGAGGTGATGGTCGAGGTCACCAACGCCTCGGACGGCGTCTCCCGCTCCGCCGGGCAGGTCGCGGCCACCGGCAGCGAGCTGACCACCTCGGCGGAGGACGCGTCCGGGCAGGCCGGCGCGGCGAGCGTGGCCGCCGAGGGCATCAGCCACGTCGTGCAGACGGTGGCGGCCGGTGCGGAGGAGATGGGCGCCTCGATCGGCGAGATCTCCAGCAACGCCCAGGACGCGGCGCGGGCCGGCCGCGACGGCGTGGGGCTGACCGAGACGGCCAGCGGCGTGATCGACGAGCTGCGGGTCTCCACCACCAAGATCGCCGACGTGGTACGGCTGATCGCCAGCATCGCCGAGCAGACCAACCTGCTCGCACTGAACGCCACTATCGAGGCCGCCCGCGCGGGTGACCTCGGTAAGGGCTTCGCGGTGGTGGCCGGCGAGGTCAAGGAGCTGGCCCAGGAGACGGCCCGGGCGACCGACGACGTGACGGCCCGGGTCGCCGCGATCGAGGGTGACACCGCCCGGGCGGTCGAGGCGATCAACGCCATCACCGCGACCATCGCGCAGGTCAACGACTACCAGACCGCGATCGCTGCGGCGGTGGAGGAGCAGGCCGCGACGACCGCCGAGATGGCCCGCAACATCAGCGAGGTGGCGACCGGCAGTCAGGACATCGCGGTCGGCATCACCGCGGTCAGCGGCGCGGTGGACAGCACCCGGTCCGCGGTGGCGGTGTCCCACCGGGCGGCCGACGAGCTCAACGCGACCGCCCGGCGGCTGACCGAGCTGGTGGGACGGTTCACCGTCGCAAAGTCAGGCCGGTAGGTAGCTGAGCACCTCGACGCCGGTCGTGGTGGTGAACGTGCTGTTCAGCGCGAGTGCGACCTTGGTGCCCTCGTCCCACAGCTTGCGGCCCTCGCCGACCACGACCGGGTAGACCATGATCCGGTACTCGTCGATGAGGTTGTGCCGGGTCAGCAGGTTCACCAGCGAGGCGCTTCCGTTGATCAGCAGCGAACCGGGGTCGGTCTTGAGCTTCGTCACCGCCTCGACCACGTCGCCCTGGAGGAACTGCGCGTTCCACTCGGGCTCGGTGAGCGTGGTGGTGGCGACGTACTTCGGCATCCCGTTCATCTTCTTGCCGAAGTCGCCGGTCGCCTCCTCCATCTGCGGCCAGGCGGCCTTGAAGCCCTCGTACGTCCGGCGGCCCAGCAGCAGCGCGTCGGCCTCGGTGAGGTTGCGGTCCTGCCAGGCGCCGAGTTCGTCGTTGAAGTAGGGCCCGCTCCAGGCCGGCTCCTCGAAGACACCGTCCAGGGTCACGTACTCCACCGCGATGATCTTTCCCATGCTTGCCGGCCTCCGTGTCGTCCCTTGCGGTTGAACAGCCGAGCCTGCCTCAGCCGGACCCGCCACGCCACCTCGACACGTCGTGTCCCGGCCACCGGCACCTGAGATGGTGGGCAGCCTGCGCCGGCTCGAAACGGTGAGCAGCGGGCCGAAGTCGGCGGTTTCCCCGGCCGCAGGGCTGGATCTCCCCCACGCTGGTGGTGAACGGCCGCATCGACGGGGTGTGGGAGCTCGCCGACGGCCACCCGGTCGTCACGCCGTTCGCCCCGCTGTCCGCCACGACCCGGCGCGCCCTGCCCGAGGGTGCCGTCGTCCGCTGTGCTGTACTTCCTCACCGATCGGATCCGGCTGGCCGACCCGGACACCGGCCTGCTGATCATGATCCTGCTCTACACCGCGGGCATGGTCGCGACGGCGGTGCTCGGCGGCCGGCTGTCCGACCGGTCCGGCCGGCGCTAGATCTTCGTGGTGTGGTCCGGTGTGGTCATCGCCGTCGCGGCCCTGCTGCTGGCGATCTGGCCGACCTGGCCGGTGGCCCTGGCCGCCTCGGTGCTGCTGGGCGCGGGCTACGGCGTCTATCTGGCCGTGGACACGGCGCTCATCACCCAGGTGCTGCCGGCCGCGGTGGACCGGGCCAGGATCTGGGGGTCATCAACATCGCGACGGCGGCGCCGCAGGTGCTCGGGCCGGCGATCGCGGCGCCGCTGGTCACCCACCTGGGCGGCTACTCCACGCTGTACGCGCTGACGCGGTGGTCACCCTGCTCGGCGCGGTCATGGTGGTGCGGATCCGCGCGGTCCCCTGAGTCCGGGAACCGCGCGGATCAGCTGTCACGCGGGCAGGGTCCAGCGCTGGTTCGTGCCGGCGAAGCACTCCCAGATGTGCAGCCGGGTGCCGTTGGCCGAGCTGTTGTTCGACGCGTCCAGGCACTTGTTGCTGACCGGGTTGCGCAGCGTTCCGTTGCTCTGCGCCTGCCACTGCTGGGCGCCGGTGCCGTTGCAGTCGTAGATCTGCACCAGCGAGCCGTTCGCGGTGCCGGCCGCCGCCACGTCCAGGCACTTGCCCAGCCCGCGCACCGTGCCGTCGGTCGCCACCGTCCAGTTCTGCGCGGCGCTGCCGTTGCAGTCGTAGAGCTGCACGGCGGTGCCGTTGGCCGACGACGCCGCGGCGATGTCGACGCACTTGCCGCCGATGCCGGTGATCCGGCCGGTGCGTCCCGCGGGCGGCGGAGTGGTCGGCGGCGTGCCGCCACCGGTAGCCGTCGCGTAGATGGCGCTGACCAGCGAGTTGGCGCCGGTCGCGTCCTGGGAGAGCTCCCAGTTCATGATGCCGCCGGCGTTGGCCATGGCCCACTGGGTCTTGCGGCGGATCGTCGGCAGGCCGTTGTAGCACTCCTGCACGCCGGCGATCGTGGCGCAGTCCTGGTTGGCGAAGGCCGGGTTGGTCGCGACGATCTGCGCGTACGTCTTGTAGCCGGGCCGGCTGTAGAACGGCACGCCGAGCACCGCCTTGGCGGCCGGCAGGCCGCGGTTCTTCCAGAAGTTGACGCTGGCGATCGACCAGTCGTAGTTGGCGTGCGGGCTGCCGCCGTCGTACGCCATGATGTTGAGCCAGTCGACCATGCCGAAGACCGCCGGCTGCACACCGTTGGCCGTGCCGCCCTCGGAGACGACCGCCGCGGTGAGCAGCTTGCCCTGGCCGTGCAGGGCGGTGCTGAGCTGCTGCATCAGGGCCGTGTAGTTGTTGCCCGAGGTGCCCGGGTCGGGGTACTCCCAGTCGATGTCGATGCCGTCCAGGTTGTACTGGCCGACCAGGCCCATGAGGGCGTTGACGAAGGTGGTGCGGGCGCCGGCGTTGCCGGCGAGCGCCTCGAAGGCCGAGTCGTTGCCGTCGTTCCAGCCGCCGACGGCCAGCCCGACCTTGACGTTGTTCTGGTGCCCGAGCGAGACCAGCGACTGCAGCTTGGCCGGGTCCGGTACGGCCTGCAGCGTGCCGTTGGCGTTCGGCAGCACGAAGGCGTAGTTGATGTGGGTGAGCTTGCTGTACTGGATGCTGGAGACGCTGCCGGCCCAGGACGGCAGGTAGCCGACGCTCTTGAAGTTGTTGGGCAGCACAGCGGCCTCGGACGTGCCTTGCATGGCGATCGCGCCGGCGGCCACCACGGCGACCGCAGCGGCTGCGGCGGCCAGTCTTCTCTTCATCAGGGGACCTCTCTGTCCGGCGTGGGGGCGCCGTCGGGGATGACATCGGGCCGCTGAAGTTTAAGAAGGTTAACTAATAGTCGTCAATATAAGACGTGATAAAAGGTCGCTGACAAGGGGCTCGACACGCGCCGTAGGCTGGTCGGGTGACAGTACGCGTACGCTTCGCCCCTTCTCCGACCGGAATGTTCCACGTCGGCGGCGCCCGTTCGGCGTTGCAGAACTGGATCTTCGCCCAGCAGACCGGGGGCGTCTTCGTCCTGCGCATCGAGGACACCGATGCCGCCCGCAACCGTCCGGAATGGACGGAGGGCATCCTCTCGGCGCTCGACTGGATCGGCATCGAGCGAGGCTCCTACGAGGGCCCCCACTTCCAGTCGACGTACGCCGCCGAGCACACCGCCGCCGCGACCCGCCTCTACGGCGAGGGCCGCGCCTACTACTGCGACTGCGCCCGTGACGACGTCATCGCCCGCACCGGCAACACCCACATCGGCTACGACGGCTTCTGCCGCGACCGGGCCCTGGGCCCCGGCGAGGGCCGGGCGCTGCGCTTCCGCACGCCCGACGAGGGCGAGACCGTGGTCGTCGACATGGTCCGCGGCGAGCCCACCTTCGAGAACAAGCTGCTCGAGGACTTCGTCATCGCGCGCAGCGACGGCTCGGCCGTCTTCCTGCTGGCCAACGTCGTCGACGACATGACCATGGGGATCACCCACGTGATCCGGGCCGAGGAGCACCTGCCCAACACCCCCAAGCAGCAGCTGCTCTGGGAGGCGCTCGGGGTCAAGCCCCCGGTGTGGGGACACGTGCCGGTCATCGTCAACGAGAAGCGGCAGAAGCTCTCCAAGCGGCGTGACAAGGTCGCCCTGGAGTCGTACCGCGACGAGGGCTACCTGGCCGCGGCCATGCGCAACTACCTGATGCTGCTCGGCTGGGCGCCCTCCGGCGACCGCGAGATCGTGCCGTGGTCGGTCGTCGAGGAGGAGTTCCGGCTCGAGGACGTCAGCCACTCCCCCGCGTTCTTCGACGTGAAGAAGCTGCGCGCGTTCAACGGCGACTACATCCGGGCCCTGGACGCCGAGGAGTTCGCCGCGGTGTGCGCGCCCTGGCTGGGCGGCACCGACACCATCCCGGCACCGCCGTGGGAGCCGTCGGCCTTCGACTCCAACGTGTTCGCCGCGGTGGCGCCGCTGGCGCAGACCCGCATCGCCGTGCTCAGCGAGATCGTCGACTACGTCGACTTCCTCTTCCTGACCGAGCCGGTCCGCGACGAGCAGTCGTGGAACAAGGCGATGAAGGAGGGCGCGGGCGACATCCTGGACGCCGCCGTCGCGGCGTTCGGCGCGCTGGAGACGTGGTCGGCCGAGCCGCTGAAGGCCGCCCTCGAGCGGGTCGGCGAGGAGCGCGGACTCAAGCTGGGCAAGACCCAGGCCCCGGTACGCGTCGCGACGACCGGCCGCACGATCGGTCTGCCGCTGTTCGAATCGCTGGAGGTGCTGGGCCGCGAGCGGACCCTGGCCCGGCTGGCGGCGGCCCGGTCCCGCCTGGCCTGAGGTTTCGTGACCATTTCGGTACGCGCGCGCCCGGATCACGGCGCGCGCGTACCCCACCAGGCAACGTCCTGGCCAGTTCAGCCCGTCAAAGGGGTATGAACGTCAGCAGCACGGGTGACCGGAACCCCCTCGGCTTGCCCTCGCTGGGTACTATGCGCCCGCTGATCAGCGGCCACGGTTCACCGATGCAGTCGATCCCAGATAGCTCCAATTCGTCCCGGTCCGAGATGCGGCCGAGACCATCTGCGGGGAAGCTGTGAGAACTGGGCCGTGCCGGCGACGGGTCCTTTCCGGGGCGCGCCGATCCGGTCGGCGCACGTATGTATCCACGGGGCGGGGAGGCCGGACGGTGGTTCAAGGGGTGATCGCCCGATTGCTGTCGGCGACCGGGATGCTCGCGGCGAGTGTCGTGCTGAGTGCGGGAGTGGCTCCGGCCGGCGCCGCGCAGGCCGCACCGGTCCGGCTGACCGCCGATGCCGCACTGGCCGCGCCCAAGGCGCCGGCCCGGCCCACGGCGGTGCAGATCGCCGGCAAGTTCCCCGGCGGCACCTTGACGGTGCAGCAGAGCGAGAAGCCGGATCTGTTCAAGGCGCTGCTCAGCGAGGTCAGCTGGCTGGCCACCACGGCACCGACCACCTCCAAGCCGGAGGCGAAGAAGCTCGGTCCCAAGTTCACGGTCACGGTGCTGATCAAGGACAAGGCCAACCAGGTCTACGACCTCTACCCGAACGCCGCCGGTGGCCCGCGCGCGTTCCGGCCGGCCAAGCAGCCGACCGGCAAGAAGACCGCCGGCTGGTTCTACGGGCGGCTCACCATGTCGGAGTCGCTGCGCCTGAGCGGTGTGCCGCTCAAGGAGAAGCCGGACGTGGTCAGTGGCGGCATCGGCGGCGGCATCGGCGAGGACGTGCAGGCCGAGGCGCTGGACCCGGTCGAGGGCGTGAACGACGTGCTCGCCGACGTGCGCCGGCTGTTCCTGCTCAACGGCGCCGTCCTGCTCACCATCCTGCTGGGCCTGGGCGGCATCGCGTACCTGATCCGCCGCCGGGTCTGACCTCAACCGGCCGGACGCACCGGGACCCGCAGGATCGGGCAGTCGGAAGCGGGCGGATTGCAGCGCTCGCCCACCCCGAAAGCGTCCGGCAGCCGGTCGTCGGTGGCGGCCTGTGCCACCTCCACCGTCGTCAGCGGCGGTTCTCCCCGCTCGGCGTCGCCGGTGCCACGCTCACCGGTGGCCATCACCACCACCGTGCGGCCGTCGACCACCCGGCGGGCGATCACCTCGTTGATCTGCCAGTCGACGTCGCCGGTGTCGGCGTAGCGGGCGTACTCGATGCCCGCCCGGGTCCGGTCGGGCAGGGCGCAGGCATCCGGCTCGGCCTGCACGGGCAGGCAGAGCCCGGCCGGCGCGTCGTAGACGGCGACCTCGACCAGACCCCGCGGCTCGCCGTCCCCGTTCAGCACCGCGTACTGCCGCCAGCCGGTGCCCGAGGCCGGCGGGCGCGGGACGATGCGGTAGCCCTTCGCGTCGACCGGCGGCGCCAGCACGGACAGCACCGGGTCGAGCACGGCGGAGGGGCGGGGCTGCGGCACGGCCACCGCGGCGGTCGAGCGCGGCTTGTGGCCGGGCAGCAGAACATTGGTGAGGGCGAAGCCGAGCAGCACCACCAGGACCACCGCGATCACGCCGGCCAGCAGCACCCGCCCGGCGCGGCGGCGGCGCAGGCGGTCGGCCCGCCGGTTGATGTCAGGGACCGCGTCCCCGGGCGGCGGCTCGCTGTCGCAGGCCTTCTCCAGCACCGCGGTGAGCAGGGCGCTCATCGCGCGTCCACCGGCCGGGCGGCGGCCAGCAGGCTCTCGAACGCGCCGAGGCCCTCGGCCTCGAAGGCCAGCACCCGGCTGTCGTCCAGATCCAGCGCGTCGGCGGTCTCGTCGATGGCCAGGCCGCAGAAGTGCCGCAGCACCAGCACGGCCCGGCAACGCGGGCTGAGACTGTGCAGCGCGTCCAGCACCAGCACGGTGTGCACGGCGTCGACCTCGGCGGGCGCGGTGGCGAGCTGGAGCTGACCGCCGCCCGAGGCCCGGTCGGCCGGGACCGGTTCGGTGAGCAGGGCCGGCTCCGGAGCGACGAAGACGTGCTCGCGCCGACCCCGGGGCTTCTTGAAGGCGGCCATCAGATCGGCGTACGCCCACAGGTCCGGTTCGGTGATGTCGGGATCGGCGAGCACCCGGGCCAGCGTGGTGCGGGCCAGCTCGTCGGCGAGCGCCCAGTCGCCGCACATCAGGAACGCGGCGCGGCGCAGCTGGATGTACCGCTCCAGAACGTACCCGTCGGACATAAGCCTCTTTATAGGCCACGGCCCGCGGGCAGCGATGCGAAACGGCGTCACGTGCCGCTAACGGTGACCTCCACCAGCCGTACCAGGTCGTCCAGGTCGGCGTCGAACTCGGCCGCCGCGTCGTCGTGGTGGGCCGCCTCGTCGGAGGGCAGGCCCCCGGTCACCTCACCGACGGTGTAGCCGAGCAGGAACGCGCAGATCATCCGGGTGAGCCGGGGCACCTGCTCCCCCGGTACGCCGGCGTCGTGCAGGCAGCCGCGCAGGGCGGCGGTGAGCCAGGAGGCGGAGGCGCCGGCGGAGCGGCGGTTCAGCAGCAACGGGTACGCGCCGGGGTGCGCCCGGGACAACGCCCGTACCGCCCGGCCCAGGGCGCGCAGGCGCTGCCGCCAGTCGATGTCGCCGGGGTCGTCGCCGTATTCGGTGCCCAGTTCCAGGTGCAGCAGGTCGACGAGCCCGTCGAGCAGGGCGTCCTTGCCGCCGACGTACGGATAGAGGGCCATGGAGGTGAGCCCGACCCGTTCGGCGACGGCGCGCATGGACATGGCGCCGAGGCCGTGTTCGTCGACGAGGGCCAACGCCTGGTCGAGGATGAGCCGTCTCTTGTCGTCCACGGCCCCACGGTGCCGAGACCGGCCGGGAGATGGGGCGGAACGGGCCCGCCACACCGCAGTCGGTCACCCCCAGGGGTGAGCGGGATCCCGGCTCAGCACCAGCGGCCGGGCGGACGGCCCCGGCTCACGGCCCGGCGGCGGGGGCGGACCGCGCCGTGCAGGTGGGCACCGGCCCAGCCACGCAGCTCGGTGCGGCAGCCGACCCGGTGCGGGACGTCGTCGACCGGTTCCTCGCCGGTCTGGGCGGAGGCGGCCGGGGGAAGCGGCTCCTCCGCGGCGACCTGCTCCGCGTCGGCGTACAGCCGGCTGTCCTCGCGTTCCGTCATCCCCTGCCCCCTCTCCTGCCCGCCGTCCGGACTACCCGGTCTCATCGGCACCGTGCTGCCCGTCATTAATCCCCGCACCGACGAGTCGTGTGGTGCTAGGACGACACCCTGCCAGGTCACCGACCGAAATCGCGGTGAAGGCGCACCGCTATATCGGACAAATAACCCAAAGGGTTCAGGTGAAGAAAGCTCGGCAACCGCGCGGAACGGTACAGCCAGCAGGCCCGTCCCGGCCATGTGAAGACATGCCAGGCACCGGCGCCCGCCCCTGAGCCGGGCCGTGACAGGCTGGCCGGGTGGCAGAGGAGGCGAAATCCAGCGGTACGGCCAAACGCCCCCCGCTGGCCGCGACCCTGCGCCGGGTCGAGCGCCGCGCCGGAGCCCTGGCCAGCGCCAGCGTCGCCCGGATGGACGAGACCCTGCCCTGGTTCCGGGCCCTGCCGGCCGACCAGCGCTCGTGGGTCATGCTGGTCGCCCAGGCCGGCGTCCGGTCGCTGGTCGAGTGGCTGCGCTCCGGCGGCACCGCGGCCGGCACCCAGGAGATCTCCGACGAGGTCTTCGCCGCCGCCCCGCGCGCTCTGGCCCGCTCGATCACGCTGACCCAGACCGTCGCCCTCATCAAGGTGACCATCGACGTGGCCGAGGCCGAGGTGACCAGCCTGGCCGCGGCCGGCGAGGAGGAGGCCCTGGCGGTGGCCATCCTCAAGTTCTCCCGGGAGATCGCCTTCTCGGCCGCCCGGGTCTACGCCCGCGCCGCCGAGTCCCGCGGCGCGTGGGACGCCCGGCTGCAGGCCCTGCTGGTCGACGCCCTGCTGCGCGGCGACTCCTCCGACGTGCTGGCCAGCCGCGCCGCCGCCCTGGGCTGGGCCGACGCGCCGCCGGTGGCGGTGGTCGTGGGGCGTACCCCCGGCGGCGACATCACCGCGGTGCTGCACGCCGTCTACCGGGCCGCCCGGCGGGCCCGGGTCGAGGTCATCGGCGGGGTGCACGGCGACCGGCTGGTCGTCGTGCTCGGCGGGGTCGCCGACCCGCTGGTCGCCGCCGGGCACCTGGCGGCGAGCTTCGGCGAGGGACCGATCGTGGTGGGCCCGGCCGTCCCGTCGCTGGACCAGGCCACCGAGTCGGCCCGGGCCGCGCTGGCCGGCTTCCGGGCGGCGCGCGCCTGGCCCGGCGCCCCGAACCCGGTGGCCGCCGACGACCTGCTGCCGGAACGCGCCATGGCCGGGGACTCCGAGGCCCGGCGCGCGCTGCGGCACGACGTCTACGGCGCACTGTCCCGCGCGGGCGGCGGACTGCTCGAGACCCTGGACGCCTTCTTCGCGGCCGGCGGTGTGCTCGAGAGCGCCGCCCGGGAGCTCTTCGTGCACCCCAACACCGTGCGGTACCGCCTCAAAAGGGTCGCCGAGGTGACCAGCCTGTCGCCGCTGGACGGCCGGGACGCGTTCGCGCTGCGGATGGCCCTGACCATCGGGCGCCTCGATCCTGCGAGCTAAATCACCGGACTCCCCGATCCGGCCGACGCCACCGGAAGAGCCCCGATATCATGCCTAATCTGGGCGAAATATGGGGGTGTTTGTAGGAAAGCTACAACGCCGGTCGTAGGGTTTGGTCCCGTGCAGCAACCCCGGAACGAGCCGGCATCCGGAAGAGTCGACCCCGTGCTCGCCGTACTCTCGCCCGGCCAGGGTTCCCAGAAGCCCGGCTTCCTCTCCGGATGGCTCGACCTGCCCGGGGCCGAGGCCCGGCTCACGTGGTGGTCCGCGCTCGCCGGCGTCGACCTGATCCACCTCGGCACCGAGGCCGACGCGGACGACATCAAGGACACCGCCCGCACCCAGCCGCTGCTGGTCGCCGCGTCCCTGCTGGCCGCCGAGCACCTGCCCCTGCACGACGTCGCCCTGGTCGCCGGGCACAGCGTCGGTGAGCTCGGCGCCGCCGCCCTCGCCGGGGTGCTGTCCGCCGAGTCCGCCATCACCCTCGCCGGGATCCGCGGGCGCGAGATGGCCGCCGCCTGCGCGCTCGAGGCCACCGGCATGAGCGCCGTGCTGGGCGGCGACCCCGACGAGGTGATCGCCGCGATCGAGCACCACGGGCTCTACCCGGCCAACCGCAACGGCGCCGGCCAGATCGTCGTCGCCGGGGCGCTGGACGCGCTGGCCAAGTTCGCCGCCGAGCCGCCGGCCAAGGCCCGGGTCATTCCGCTGAAAGTCGCCGGGGCGTTCCACACGCCGTACATGGCGCCGGCCGAGCGGGCCCTCGGTGCCGTCGCCGCCGGCGTGCCGGTCGGCGACCCGGCCCGGATCCTGCTGTCCGACCTGGACGGCGCCGCCGTCAACCACGGCCGTGAGATGCTGCGCCGCCTGGTCCGCCAGGTCACCGCCCCGGTCCGCTGGGACCTGGTGCTGCGCAACCTGCGCGACCTGGGCGTCACCGGCATCATCGAGCTGCCCCCGGCCGGCACCCTGGCCGGCCTGGCCAAACGCGAGCTCAAGGGCGACAACGCCCCGGAGATCGTCACCCTCAACACGCCGGACGACCTGAGCGCCGCCCGCGACCTCATCGCGCGGCACGGCACCGTCTCCACCCACGAACCCACCCCGCTGTTCCGGGTCGTGGTGGCCCCCAGCGCCGGGCTGTTCCAGCCCGCCGAGGGTCTGGCCGAAGGCGTGGACCTGCGTCAGGGCCAGGTCGTCGGCCAGGTGGTCACCCGGCAGGGACCGGTCGAGGTCAGCGCCCACGCCGCCGGGGTCCTCACCGAGTGGCTCGCCCACCACGACGACCCGGTGGCCCCGGGCCGGCCGGTGGCCCGCATCGGCGGGCCGCAGCAGTGACCACGTCCGTCGCGAACGAAGGAGCAACACGATGACCGCGGGTTCCCGCATCGTCGCGATGGGCCACTACCAGCCCTCGCGCATCGTCACCAACGACGACCTGGCCAAGATCGTCAACACCAACGACGCGTGGATCCGCGACCGGGTCGGCATCGCCGAGCGCCGCATCGCCGACGCCGAGTCGGTCGCCGACATGGCCACGTTCGCCGCGGAGAAGGCCCTGGCCGGCTCCGGGCTGAGCGCCGCCGACATCGACATGGTCGTCGTGGCCACCTGCTCCTCCATCGACCGCTGCCCCAACGTGGCCACCCGGGTCGCCGCCCGGCTGGGCATCACCGCCCCGGCGGCGATGGACCTCAACACCGCCTGCTCCGGCTTCTCGTACGCCCTGGGCACGGCCGACCACGCGATCCGGGCGGGCGCCAGCCGCAACGCCATCGTGATCGGCGCGGAGAAGCTGTCCGACGTCACCGACTGGACCGACCGCACCACCGCCGTGCTCTTCGGCGACGGCGCCGGGGCGGCCGTGGTCTCCGCGGTCCCCGACGGCGAGCAGGCCGGCATCGGTCCGGTGCTCTGGGGCTCGGCCCCGGACAAGGGCGACGTGCTGCGCATCGAGGGCTGGCAGCCGTACATCAAGCAGGAGGGCCAGATCGTCTTCCGCTGGGCCACCACCGCGCTGGCCCCGTTCGCGCTGCAGGCGTGCGAGCGGGCAGGCGTCCGGCCGGAGGAGCTCGCCGCCTTCGTGCCGCACCAGGCCAACACCCGCATCATCGACGGCATCGTCAAGCGCCTGGGCCTCGGCCCGGACGTCGTCATCGCCAAGGACCTGGTCGAGTCCGGCAACACCTCCGCGGCGAGCGTGCCGCTGGCCCTGTCCAAGCTGGTCGAGCGCCGCGAGGTGCCCTCGGGCGCCCCGGTCCTGCTCTTCGGCTTCGGCGGCGGCCTCACGTACGCGGGTCAGGTCATCCGCTGCCCGTAAGACCGGCAGCAGTCCGCCCGCGAGTTTTCCCCACCATCGAGAGGAACCACCGAACATGGCTACCCGCGCTGAGATCACTTCCGGCCTCGCCGAGATCCTCGAGGAGGTCGCCGGGGTGAACCCGGACGACGTCGCCGAGGAGAAGTCCTTCACCGACGACCTGGACGTCGACTCGCTGTCCATGGTCGAGGTCGTGGTGGCCGCCGAGGAGAAGTTCGGCGTCAAGATCCCCGACAACGAGGTCCAGAACCTCAAGACCGTCGGCGACGCCGTCTCCTTCATCGAGGCGAACCACTGACATGAGCACCACAGACGTCGTCGTCACCGGGCTCGGCGCGACGACCCCGCTCGGCGGGGACGTCGCGTCCACCTGGGACGCCATGCTCGCCGGCCGCTCCGGGGTGAGAGCCCTCACCCAGGAGTGGGCCGGGCAGTTGCCCGTCCGCATCGCGGCGGAGCTCGCCGTCGACCCGTCCGAGGTCATGGAACGGGTCAAGCTGCGCCGGCTGGACCGCTCGGAGGCGATCGCGCTGATCGCCGCCCACCAGGCCTGGGCCGACGCCGGTCTGAAGGACTCCGGGCTCGACCCGGAGCGCTTCGCCGTCAGCTTCGGCAGCGGCATAGGCGGTGCGCAGACCCTGCTCAACCAGGACGACATCCTGGAGGCCTCCGGGCCGCGCCGGGTCAGCCCGCATACCGTGCCGATGCTCATGCCCAACGGCCCCGCCGCCTGGGTCGGTCTCGAGCTCGGCGCCCAGGCGGGCGTCCACTCGATGGCCAGCGCCTGCGCGACCGGTGCGGAGGCCCTGTCTCTGGGCCTGGACATCATCCGCTCCGGCCGGGCCGACGTGGTCATGGCCGGTGGCACCGAGGCCGTCATCCACCCGCTGCCGATCGCCGGTTTCGCCTCGATGCGGGCCATGTCGACCCGCAACGACGAGCCGGAGAAGGCCTCCCGGCCGTGGGACAAGGGCCGCGACGGCTTCGTGCTGGGCGAGGGCGCGGGTGCGCTCGTGCTCGAGCGCGCCGACCACGCCATCGCCCGCGGCGCGACGATCTACGCCCGGCTGGCCGGGGCCGGCATCACCTCGGACGGCTACGACATCGTGCAGCCGCACCCCGAGGGGGCCGGCGCGATCCGGGCCATCCGCCGGGCGATCGAGGACGCGGGCATCACCAAGGCCGACATCGTGCACGTCAACGCGCACGCGACCTCGACCCCGGTCGGGGACATGACCGAGATCGCCGCGCTGCTCACGGCGGTGGGCGACCACCCGGTCCTGACCTCCACCAAGTCGATGTCCGGGCACCTGCTCGGCGCGGCCGGCGCCCTGGAGTCGATCGCCACCATCCTGGCGATCCGCGACAGCGTCGTCCCGCCGACGATCAACCTGGACGACCCGGACGACAAGCTGGCGCTCGACGTGGCAGCCCACAAGTCCCGCCAGCTCGACATCCCGGCGGCGCTGAACAACTCGTTCGGCTTCGGCGGGCACAACGTGGCCCTGGTGTTCACCCGGGCGTAGCCGCTGTGGTCCGCACCCGCGCGTGAGCCGTCCGGTCTCACGCGCGGGTTCGCCGCCTGGTCCTCACCTCACCCGTGAGACGTCCGGCTCTCTCTCGAGGGCTGACCCTCTGATCCTCACCTCTCGCGTGATCCGTCCGGCCCTCGCGCGCAAGGTGACCGCCCGATCCTGACCCACGCGTAATCCGTCCGGTCCGCGCGCGGGGTGGCCCCTTCCTCACCGCGGCTGTCCCGCCTGGGCCTCACCCCTCCGGGCCCGCCCGGCTCGCCGAAGGTGTAGGCCGCTGGACGGGGTGGGGCAGGTCTTCGCGGCGACGGTGCGCGCTTCGGGGCGCGTACCGCAGCTCTCCGTGGTCCTCGGCCCGGCCGCCGGCGGCGCGGCCTACGGGCCGGCGCTGACCGACATCGTGATCATGAGCAAGGCCGGCCGGATCTTCGTGACCGGGCCGGAGGTGGTTCGCGGCGTCACCGGCGAGCAGGTCGACATGGAACGCCTCGGCGGTCCCGAGCCGCACGGCCGCCGCTCCGGCGTCGTGCACATCACCACCAAGGACGACGGGACCGCGCTGGCCGAGGCCCGCAAGCTGACCGTCCTGCTCGGCCGACAGGGCCGGCTCACCCCGGCCGACGTCGCGGCGCGCAGCACCGAAGGCCACGACCTGGCCCGGGCAATGCCGGCCGAGACCAACCGGGCGTACGACGTGAAGCCGGTGGTCCAGGCGCTGCTCGACGAGCCCGGCGTGGAGCTGCACGCCAAGTGGGCGCCGAACGTGTCGACGACGCTGGGCCGCTTCGGTGGCCGTACGGTCGGCGTCGTCGCCAACAATCCGCTGCGTCTCGGTGGCTGCCTGGACGCGTCCAGCGCCGTGAAGGCCGTACCTGCCCGCGCTCGGCCGGGAGTGGGACGGCGTGGTGCGCCGCGGCGCGAAGCTGCTGCACGCGTTCGCCGAGGCTGTGGTGCCCCGGGTGACGCTGGTGACCCGCAAGGCGTACGGCGGCGCGTACATCGCCATGAACTCCCGCGCGCTGGGCGCGACGGCCGTGTTCGCCTGGCCGCCGGCCGAGATCGCGGTCATGGGCGCGAGCGCGGCGGTGAACATCCTGCACCGCAAGCGCCTGGCGGCGGCCCCGCCCGAGCAGCACGAGGCGCTCCGCGAGACGCTGGTCGAGGAACAGTTGCACACGGCCGGCGGGGTCCACCGGGCCCTGGAGATCGGCGTGGTGGACGACGTGATCACCCCGGAGCAGACCCGCCGCCGCATCGCGGAAGCCCTGGCAGCGGCCCCGGCCGCCCGCGGCACGCATGGCAACATCCCGCTCTGACCGCTCACCGCGCCGGCGTCACGATGATCTTGCCGTGGGTGCCGCCCGACTCCGCCAGCCGGTGCAGCTCCGGCAGGTCCTCGAGCGTACGGCGGGCCGTGATCACCAACCGCAGCACACCGGCGTCCACCAGCCGCACCAGCATCGCCAGATCGGCCGGGTCGTTGCGGGTGACCATGTGCCGGGCGGTCACCGACGCGGAGGACTCGATCGGGGTGGCGACGGTGACGATCCGGCCACCCGGCCGGACCAGCGGCACCAGCGCAGCCGCGGCGGCCGGCTCGATCGCCGCACAGTTCAGCACGGCGTCCACCGGCTCACCGACCGCCGGCGGACCCGCGGTGTAGTCGAGCACCTCGTCCGCGCCGAGGCTCCGGACGATCGCGGCGCTGCGGGAGCTCGCGGTGGCCAGGACGTACGCGCCCGCATGCTTGGCGAGCTGGACCGCGAAGCCGCCGATGCCGCCGCCGGCGCCGTTGACCAGGACACGTTCGCCCGGCGCGATCCGGGCGTGCCCGGTCACGGCCTGCCAGGCGGTCATCCCGGCGAGGGGCAACGCGGCCGCGTCGGCGAGCGGAACGGTGGCCGGGGCGCGGACCAGGGTCGTGGCCGGGGCCACCGCGAACTCGGCGGCTGCGCCCGCCTCGAGCATCCCCAGGACGGGTTCGCCGTCCACAGTGCCCGCGACGTCCCAGCCCAGGGTCACCGGCAGCACGATCGGCAGCATCGTGGCCAGCACACCGGAGCGCAGCGCCGTCTCCGTCGGATTGAAAGACGTGGCGGCGACCCGGATCAGCACCTCGCCCGGCCCGGGGACCGGCTGCGGGAGGTCTTCGACGCCGATGACGTCCGGGCCGCCGTACTCGTGAATGCGCGCTGCTCTCATGCCCACCGACCGTAGGCCGACCGGCGAGGACGCCCTATGCTTCAGGATCCCGGAAACCTTCGCGATCGTCTCGGCCGGGGGCGCCGATGGATGTGCTCAGTGATGTGCTCGCCGTGCAGCGGACCGGGCGGCCGCGGTCGATGCTGCTCGGCTGGGACGCGCCGTGGGCGCAGGAGTTCGCCGAGGTGCCCGGCGCGATGGGGTTCCAGGTGGTCCTGCACGGATCGCCGTGGCTGCTGCCGCCCGGCGGTGCCGCACCCGTCCGGCTCAGTGCCGGCGATGTGGTGTTCCGGCCGCACGGTCGCGCGCACGCCCTCGCCGACAGGGCGGACGCCGTGCCCGCTCCGTGCACAGCCGATCCCGGGCCCGCTTTGTTGGCCCGGCCTCGGCCGCAGGTAGTCACGCTCTGCGGCGCCTATGAGATCGACCCCGCCCAGGTGCATCCGCTGGTCCACGACCTGCCGGAGGTCGTCCACCTGAGCCCGACCGAGGAACTGCGCGCGGCCGTCGGCCTGCTCACCGCAGAGCTGGAACGTCCCCGCCTCGGCACGGACGCCGTTGTGCCCGCCCTGCTGGAGATGCTGCTGCTCTACCTGCTGCGCCGCTGGTACGCCGAGCAGCCCGCCGCACCGACAGGCTGGGCCGCCGCCCTGCGGGATCCGGTGACGGCGGCGGCGCTGCACGCGATGCACGCGGATCCGGGCCACCCCTGGACGGTGGCCACCCTCGCCGCGCACGCCGGGCTGTCCCGGGCGCCCTTCGCCCGTCGGTTTCGCGCCCTGGTCGGGCGGCCACCGCTGGCCTATCTGACCTGGTGGCGGATGACCGTGGCGGCACGGCTACTGCGCGACTCGGATGCCACTGTGGCCACCGTCGCGCGCCGGGTCGGCTACGGCTCCGAGTTCGCGTTCGCCACGGCGTTCCGGCGCCGCCACGGATCAGCTCCGGGCCGCTACCGGCGGCTCACCTGACCGGACCACTACCCACGGCTCGCCTGACCGGCCCACTACCCGCGGCTCGCCTGAGCGGGCCGCAACCCGCGACCCGCCTGACCGGGCCGCTACGGGCCACTTGCCTGCTCCAGCCGCAACCCGCGACTCGCCTGACCTGGCCACTACACGCGACTGGCCTGGCCTGCGGATCATTTGACGCAGGCGCTGCGCGGTAGTTTGCCGACCGCCACCGGAGACTTGCCGGGCGCCGGCGCCTTGCCCGCGAGCACCGCGGCCAGCGCGCTCAGAGCGAGCGGACTGGACGAATAGGTCGCGAGCAGCGTCGGCGACCGCGATCCGGCCAGCAGCTGCGGGGTGTCCATGATGACGGTGACCTTCGCGTCCGGGCTCAGGTCGGTCTGCCGGTCGCCGTACCCGACGAGGTGCACGACCGTGCCGCCCGCGGCCTGAACCGTCACGCCCGCGTCCTGCAACGCCTTGACCAGGGTGATCCGTGCGGCGTCGCGGCCGCCGGACGCACTGACCGTGACCGGCCCGGACACCAGCGGCCCGGAACAGGGGCCCTTGATCAGCGTGATCGCGGCCGCGTCGGCGGCGCCGACGGCCCGCAGGTGCTCGGCCGAGCCGAGCGTGGACAGTTCGGGCCGCACCTGCGCGGCGGTACGGAACTTGAGCGTGAGGACCCGGGTGACCGCCTCGACGAGCCGCTCCCGCTTGAGGCTGCCGTCCTTGAGCCCGGCCAGGATGCCGTCCCGGGCACCGGCCAGATCCGGCGGCATGAGCAGGATGTCGTTGCCGGCGTTCAGCGCGCGCACCGCTGCCTCGCCCGCCGGCCACTTCATCGCGGGCGGCATGTTCATGGCGTCGGTGATCGCCACCCCGGCGAACTTCAGCTCACCCCGCAGCACGTCGGTCATGATCTTGCGCGAGAAGGTCGCGGCGACGCCCTTGTCCAGGCCCTCGACGTCCAGGTGCCCGGACATGACAACGCCGGCGCCCGCGGCGATCCCGGCGGCGAACGGCGGCCGGTCCTGGCTCTCCCACTCCGGCCGGCTCTGCGCGACCACCGGCAGATCGTCGTGACTGTCGCCGGTGGTGTGCCCATGGCCGGGAAAATGCTTGAGCGCCGCTGTCACGCCGGCGCCCTGGACACCGCGCACAGCGGCTCCGACCTGGGCGGCATTGGCTTTCGGGTCGGCGCCGAACGACCGCGAGCCGATCACCGAGCTGCCCTGCGGCCCCAGTGTGTCGGCGACCGGCGCGAAGTCGAGGTTGATCCCCATGGCGGCGAGCTCCGTGCCGGCCGCGCGCCAGGCGCCCTCGGTCAGCTCCGGCTTGCCCGCCGCCCCGAAGGCCATCGCGGACGGCAGCAGTGTCACGCCGGTCTTGACCCGGGTGACCACGCCGTACTCCTGGTCGGTGCCGATCAGCAGCGGCGCCCCGCCGGGCAGGCCGGTCGCCGCCCGCTGCAGGCCGTCGGTCAGCGCCCGCACCTGTTTCGGATCGTCCACGTTCGTGGCCGGGTTGGTCGCCCCGGTCGGATCATCCGGGGTGAACGCGACCAGGATCAGCCCGCCGAGACCGAACTTGGTGATCATCTGGGCAGGGGTGTCGACGCCCCCGATCCGCCTGTTGCCGGCGGCGGCCGTCTCGTCGACCCGGTCGGCGGCGGCGCCGTAGGCGTAGGGCATCAGGACCTGGCCGGCGAGCTGGACGTCGGTGAGCGTCTTGACGGTCGCCCGCGCCCGCGCGGCGGGATCGCCGGTGGGGGCGGGTGCGGCGCTCGCGGAGGGCGCGGGGCCCGGCGGCGACGCGGAGCCGGGGGCGGGCTGCGGCTGCTGCGGCGCATCACTGCTGCCGCACCCGGCCAGCACGGACAAAGCCAGCGGTACGGCCACAGCAACGCGAAACGCCCTCTTCACGGCTGCCATTCGATCAGCTCCCGACCCCGTAGACAAACCGGGTCACCCCCATAACCGGCGAAGGCTTGCCCCCTTGACAACGCGCCATCCCACGCTCCACGGCGACATGGCGTTCAGGTCAGGCGGGTGGCCGCTTGCCGCGCCTCCAGCCAGGCCGGCAGGTAGCCGCTTTGCGCACCTCCAGCCAGGCCGACGGGGTGACCGGCCCGTCGGCCACCGGCCGGCTCCGCATCCCGCAGTAACGGCACGACCGGCAGACGACCGCCGGGCTCAGCCAGCTGACGGAACCACCGTCTCGCGCTCAGCCCACCCGGGTGAGCAAGGTGACCGGCGCGCCATCCCCGGCATAGCGGTACGGCTCCAGCTCAGCGTCCCAGGCGGTGCCGAGCGCCTTCTCCAGGGCATGCGAAAGCGCCTCCGGAGCCTTGGCCGCCGCCATGATGGCTCGCAGCCGATCTTCACCGATCTGGATGTCACCCGAGGCCCCGATGGTGCCGCGGAACAGTCCTCGGCCCGGGACGTGCATGAAACGTTCCCCGTCCACGCCGGGGCTCGGTTCCTCGGTGACCTCGAAACGGATCATGGGCCACTGCCGGAGGGCAGCAGCCAGCTCGGCGCCAGTCCCGGGCCGTCCGGTCCAGCTGCACTCGGAACGCCGCATGCCGGGATCAACCGGCTGCGCCGTCCAGTGCAGATTGACCGGCGCGGTCAGGACGCGCGCGATCGCCCACTCGACGTGCTGGCACACGGCGAGTGGAGTCGAGTGGACGTATACGACGCCACACGTTGGCACGGTGACCTCCCGGAGACCGAGGTGCGTCTTCCCCTACGACCTCGACCGCGGTTGATCGTGCTCCATGATGCCGGGTGGTACGGATGGTGCGCCAGAGAAACCGCAATATCGACATGTGAATGGCCGTCGAGGCACACCTGACCTAACGGCCGAACCCCGTCCGGCGGCACGGGCATGCCGGGCTCGTGTAGGCTGGCTGCGGCATTTTCTGCCGACAACTTTGCCGAGGAATACCTAGCTAGGAGTACCGCCGTGGCCAGCAACACCTCAAAGACCGCCCGCGCATCAGTCCGCGCCGGCCAGGCCGGTCAGGGCGGGGCCCTGAGCGTGCTCGGTGAGTTCAAGTACCTCATCCCGCTCGCCGAAGGCCGCTTCGCCTACGTGCGCAACCTGACCAACGGCAAGACCAACCACCTGCGCACCGACTCGGACGCCTTCGTCGAGGAGATCCGCTCCCTCGCGGCCGCCGGCCACGGCGCCAAGATCCGCGCCGAGATCGAGAGCCTGGACGCCTCGTTCCCGCAGCACGGCTGGGGCGCGACCGAGAAGCGCCTCGCGGACGCCGGCGTCTTCGAGGGCTGAGCAACCTCGCTTCAAAGGCGCTCCCCGGACCTCCAGGTCCGGGGAGCGCCTTTTTGCGTCCACCGAAGATCACGACAAGTTGATCAGCCCACCGCGGCCCGGCGGCGGGCGTGGCGGGCCGGACGGTCGGGCGGCGCGCCGCCCGGTCGACGGCCGACCGCCCGGCCGAGCGGTCGACCGCTGAGCGCCGGGCCAGGCGCTCAACAGCTGAGCGCTGGACCAGGGTGTCAACAGCTGAGCGCTGGACCAGGCTGTCAACAGCTGAGCGCCGAGCCAGGCGGTCAACAGCTAAGCAGTCAGCTGAGGAGCTCGACCAGGCCGGTGTCGAGGTCGTAAACCGCCCCCACGACCCCCACCTTGCCCGCCGCGATCGCCGCCGGCACGCCGGCCACGTCCTGCATGCGTTGCACCGTCCGCGCCACGTGGGCCCGCATCGCCTTGGCCGTCGCGTCAGGGTCGTCCAGGCCGACCGACCGCACCGCCGGGGCGATCTCGTCCACCAGGTAACCCACGTCGCCGTCCGGACGTTCTCCCGCGCGCAGCGCGGTCACCGTGGCGTCCACCGCACCGCACCGGACGTGGCCCAGCACCATGATCAGCGGCACGTTCAGCGCCGACACCGCGAAGCCGACCGATCCGAGGACCGCGCGGTCCACCACGTGGCCGCCGGAGCGGACCACGCAGATCGAGCCGAAGGTCTGGTCGAAGATCGCTTCCAGCGGCACCCGCGAGTCGATGCAGCCGAGCACCACGGCGTGCGGGAGCTGCCCACCGGAGGCCGCAGCCGCCGCCGACACCTCGTGGCCGTGCTGCGGCCGGCCGCTGACGAACCGGCGGTTGCCGGCGATCAGCTCCGCGAGCGCGTCGGCCGGGCGCACGATCCGCACCGGGGCGTTCAGCTCGTTGCTGTCGAGCGGGGCGGCATCGGGCCCCGGGGCAGGGACCGTTCCGGCCAGGGTCGAAGGGCTGGAGGCGGCCGCCGGAAACACCGGCGCGGCCTGTTCCGCAGGTGAGGAAGCCGTCATGGCACTGATTCTCTACGAGTGACCAGCCCGGGACAGCCTGTGCGAGCCAGATCACGTCGGTTCGCCCACCGACTGGGATGGGCCACCGGACGCAAGATCTTCCATAGGTCTGGCAATTCGGCCGATCGCGCGTGATGCTTATTACCCGTGGGTACAACGGGGGCCGTGCGGATCACGGAGGTGCCCATGTCCGAGCGTTCGGAGCTCACCCTCGCCGATGGCGTACGGCTGCATGTCGAGACCAGCGGACCGGTGAACGCGCCGGTGACCGTGGTGCTGTTGCACGGCTGGTGTCTCGACCGGCGGACCTGGCACCACCAGAGCAAGGCGCTGGAGCGGGTCAACGCCCGGGTCGTCGCCTATGACGCCCGGGGGCACGGCCGCTCCTCCGCGACCCGGCTGCGCTCGGCGACCCTGGCCCAGCTCGGTGACGATCTCGCCGAGGTGCTCCGCGCGTTCGCCCCCGCCGGGCCGATCGTGCTGGCCGGGCACTCGCTGGGCGGCATGACGATCATGGAGTTCGCCGACTCGTACCCGCAGGAGTTCGCCGGGCGGGTGGCCGGGCTGGTCTTCGTCTCGACCACCGCCGAGGGCGCGACCCACACGTGTTACGGCCTGCCCAGCACCATCACGCCCGTGCTGCGGGTCGCCGAGGAGGCCGGGGCCGGCCTGCTGGCCCGGCTGGGCGCGTGGCGGCCGCACAACGCGATGCTGCCCGTGCTGCGCCCGACCGTGCGCTGGCTGCTCTTCGGCGAGGACCACGAGCCCGGCGACCTCGAGGTCACCATGTCGGCGTTCGGCCGGGCCTCGCTGCGGTCCATCGGCGGCTTCCGGGCCTCGGTCGGCGCCCAGCACCGCCTGGACACCCTGGCCGCCCTCGGTGACGTGCCTGCGGCCGCGCTGGTCGGCGACCGCGACCGGCTCACCCCGCCGCCCTGCGCCGAGTCGATCGCCGGCGCACTGGCGGGCACCGAGCTGACCGTCTTCGAGGGCGCCGGTCACATGCTGATGATGGAACGCCCGGCCGAGGTCTCCGCCGCCCTGCTCTCCGTCGTGGACCGCGCGGCGAAGAGCACCCCGAGCCGCCGGTCGGCCCGCGCCCACCGCAGCCGCTACGACCAGGCCGCCTGACCTGCCGGCCGACAGCGCCGGACCGGCGCTCAGCCCGATCGAGCCCGCGGAGGGCGGCGGCGGGCCGGGGCACGCTCAGAACTAACCCGGGCCCGCGACCTCGGCCAAGAGGTCGAGATTCGCGGCGGTGGACCGGGGCACGCTCAGAGCTGGTCCCGACCCGCGACCTCGGCCAGGAGGGCGAGCTGGGCGTCGATGCCGCTCGGCCGGGCCTTGGCCGAATCCCGGCCGTCGAGGTAGACGCCCTGGTCGGTGAGGACCAGGTGGGTGCGACCGCCCGCCGCGCTGGTCTCGCGGAAGTCGAAGGTCGTCTCCCCCTGCGGGTCCCCGCCCTCGGGCCCGCGGAACCAGCGCGCTTTCGCCGCGGGGTCGGCGAAGGCGCGGAAGACGCGCTCCAGCGACGCCGGATGGTGGCGGTCCAGAGTGATCGTCTCGGGCACGACGCTCATGTCTGTTCCTCATCCTCGGGATGGACGGCCAGGTAGGCACCGAGCCGGTCCAGGTTCGCGGCGAGCCCGGTGCGGCGGTCGGCGATCCACTGCTCGGCGGTCCGCAGCGCCGCCGGGTCCAGCCGGCAGGTGCGGGTCCGGCCGGCTTTCGCCGAGCGGACCAGGCCGCTGGTCTCCAGCACGTGCAGGTGTTGGAGCACCGCCGGCAGCGACATCGCCAGCGGCCGGGCCAGCTCGCTCACCGAGGCCGGGCCGTGGCTGAGCCGCTCCACGATGTCGCGCCGGCTGGGATCGGCCAGCGCCGCGAACATCCGGTCCAGCTCGGGTGAACGGTTAAGCACTTGCTTAACTGTTGTGGGCCGGGATTGCCCCGTCCAGCCGGTCCGGGCGTGCCGACGTCGACGCCGGTACCGCAACAGGAGTAAGTTCGATTGCCCCCTGGCTCCGGTGCCGGGCGGCGGCAAGAGCACGCGGAGCACCAGCGGGGAGCACAACGGACTTGAGCGACGCCACCGTCCTGCAGCAGGAGATCGCCGTCGAGCAGCAGCACGTCGACCGGGTGTACGCCCGGCTCGCCGATCTGCGCCAGGACGCGTCCCGGGCCGAGAAGGAGGGCTACCAGCTCGCCGGCGTCGGCACCTTCGGCGCCCTGGTCGAGCGGGACGCCATGGTGTTCCACCGGGCCCGCCGCCGGCACGCCCTGGACGCCGAGTACGAGGGCCTGGTCTTCGGCCGACTGGACCTGACCAGCGGCGCTGTGCACTACGTGGGCCGGATGGGCATCCGCGACGAGGAGTCGCAGTCGCTGGTCGTGGACTGGCGCGCGCCCGCCGCGGCGGCGTTCTACCGGGCCACCCCGGCCGACCCGCTGGGGGTGGTGCGGCGCCGGATGATCCAGTCGGCGCGGGAACGGGTCACCAACATCGAGGACGACCTGCTCGACCCGGAGGCCGCGCCCGCCGACATGCGGGTGGTCGGGGACGGCGCCTTGCTTGCCAGTCTCTCTAAGGCCACCGGCCGGGGCATGCGCGACATCGTCGCCACCATCCAGCGCGAGCAGGACGACGCGATCCGCTCCCCCGCCTCCGGTGTGACGATCGTCACCGGAGGTCCGGGCACGGGCAAAACCGCGGTGGCGCTGCACCGGGCGGCGTACCTGCTCTATTCCGACCGCAGCCGGTTCGCCGGCGGCGGCATCCTGGTGGTCGGCCCGTCCGGGGTGTTCGTCGACTACATCGCCACGGTGCTGCCGTCGCTGGGCGAGGACACGGCGACCCTGCGTTCGCTCGGTTCGCTGGTCGCCGGGTACGACGCCACCCGCACCGACCCCACCGCGGTGGCCGCACTCAAGGGCTCCCTGCGGATGCGCCGGGTGCTGGAGCGCGCTTCGCACGACGCCGTGCCGGGCGCCCCCACCGAGCTGCGACTGCTCTACCGCGGCGCGCTGCTGCGCCTGGACGCCGCCGACCTGGAGCGGATCCGGCGCAAGGCGCTGCCGCGCGGCGCCCGCCGCAACGAGGTCCGCGGCACCGGCTTCGACCGGATCTTCGACGCGCTGTGGACGCAGGCCAAGGGCTCGGTCAAGACCCTGCCGGAAAAGCAGGAGTTCGAGGCGGAGCTGGCCGACCGCACCGACTTCCGCGACTTTCTGCGGGCCTGGTGGCCACGGTTCACCCCGATGCGGGTGCTGCGCTGGCTGGCCGAGCCGGCCCGGCTGCGGGGGTACGCCAACGGGCTGCTGTCCCGCGAGGAGATCGCGCTGCTGCAGGGCTCGTTCGACGGTCTGGCCGAGCACGGGCCGACGATCGCCGACGTGGCGCTGCTCGACGAGCTGGACGAGCTGATGGGCCGCCCGCGGCAGCCGGCCAGGAAGAACCGCAACAACCCGTTCCACGTCCGCGACGGGGTGCAGGAGGTCAGCACGTACGCCGACCGCCAGGCGCTGAGCCGCGCGCAGATCGTGCGCGACGAGGACTACCGCGATTACGCCCACGTGGTGGTGGACGAGGCGCAGGACGTCACCCCGATGCAGTGGCGGATGATCGGCCGGCGCGGCGCGTACGCGTCCTGGACGATCGTCGGTGACCCGGCGCAGACCGCCTGGTCCGGCGACGCCGAGGAGCTGGACCGGGCGCGCGACAAGGCGCTGGGCTCGCGGCGCCGCAACACGTACTCGCTGACCACCAACTACCGCAACTCGTCGGAGATCTTCGCGGTCGCCGCCCGGGTGATCCGCACGATCATGCCGGATCTGCCGCTGCCCTCGGCGGTGCGCAGCACCGGCGTGGAGCCGGTGGACCTGGTCGTGGGGGCCGCACAGCTGCCGGAGGCGGTCCGCGAGGCGGCCGAGAAGCACCTGTCCGACGTCGACGGCACGATCGGCGTGATCACGCCGGTGCTGCGCCGCGACGAGATGGCCGGGTGGGTGGCCGGGCTGCCCGAGCGGATCCAGGTGGTCACCGCGCTGCAGGCCAAGGGCATGGAGTACGACGCGGTGGTGCTGGTCGAGCCGGCCGAGATCGCGGTCGACGCCAGCGGCACCCGGACCCTGTACGTGGCCCTGTCGCGGGCCACCCAGCGCCTCACGACGGTGGGGACCCGCGACTGGCACGGTGCGGCTCGTTAGGGGCGCTTGACCCCGACCGCGGTGTACTCGGTCTCCGGCGTGGCCGGCGTGGTGAAGCGGGCGTTCGGCAGGTAGAAGTACTTGCCGTACTCCGCGATGGTGGTGGGCACGTCGAAGCGCGGATCGGTGGTGCGGCTCACCACCGTGCCCTTGGTGGCGCGCTTGTCGAGCTGGATCCGGGTGATCACGTTGAGCCTGTTCTGCACCACGTAGAGCGTGCTGCCGCGCAGCCACAGACCGTCACCGTTGGGCACGGACTCGCCGCCGAGGTCGATCTCGGTGGTGCGCCCGCTGTACGACGTACGGAAAAGCTTGCCGGTGTTGGACTGCACGATGATCAGCCCCCGGCGGTCGGGGGTCGGCGCGATGCCGTTGGCGTTGTTGCCGGTCTGATAGGTGATGTCGCCGGTCAGCGGCACCCGGACCGCCTCGGCGGGCAGCTTGCCGTGCCGGCCCAGCGGCAGCTTGAACAGCACCGGGTTGGCGGAGTCGGTGTACCAGGCGGCGCCGCCGGTCAGCGTCACGTCGTTGATGAACGACGGGACGGTCTGCAGCGTGTAGGACTTCAGCACCGCACCGGTGGCGGCGTTGATCACGCGGGCGTTGCCGCCGCTGCCACCGGCGACGAAGAGCCGCCCGCGGTCGTCGATCTTGAGGCCGAGCGACTGCGTGCCGGGGCCCTGGCTGATGACTTCACCCCGACCGGTACGCAGGCTGGCCCGGTAGATGTCACCGTCGACGCGGGAGCCGAAGTACGCGTACGGGGCTTTGCCGATCGCGATGCCCTCCGGCTGGAAGCCGTTGGGCAGCTGGATGGTGGACTGCAGGGAGCCGCCGCGGTGGGCGGCCTCGGCGGGAGCGGCGCCGAGCACCACGGCCAGGGCGGCCGTGGTGACGAGTGCGAGAGTGCCTCTGGACAAGGGGTGATTCCTTCCAGGCGGGAACTTTCTGGCACCCCTCTGTACCCACGGAATGGCATTCAAGTTCAAGTTGCATACATAGCGATGTGAACATATATTGGCCGAGGCTCAGCGCGGCGACGGAAGGTAGGGCTCATGGGAGCCGGGCACGACCACGGAGGCCAGGCCTTGCGCGCCGGCGAACGGCACCGCGCCCGCCTGTGGTGGGCGGGCGGGCTGCTGGCCGCGTTCATGCTCGTCGAGGCCGCGGCCGCGCTGTCCACCGGCTCCTTGGCGCTGCTCTCCGACGCCGGGCACATGTTCACCGACGTGCTCGGCATTGCGATGGCGCTCGCCGCCATGCACGCCGCGAGCCGGGCGGCCACCGACTCCCAGCGCACCTTCGGGCTCTACCGGCTGGAGGTGCTGGCCGCACTGGCCAACGCCGTACTGCTGACCGGCGTCGCCGTCTACGTGCTGATCGAGGCCGTGCGCCGGTTCTCCGACCCGCCGCACGTGCCGGCCGGTGCCATGCTGATCGTCGCGACCGGCGGCCTGCTGATCAACATCGTCGCCTTCCTGCTGCTGCGGGCCGGGGCCAAGGAGAGCCTCAACGTCCGCGGGGCGTATCTGGAGGTGCTGGGCGACCTGCTGGGCTCGGCCGGCGTCATCGTCGCGGCCGCGATCATCGCGGTCACCGGCTGGTCGTACGCGGACCCGATCGTCGCCGTGATCGTGGCCCTGTCGATCCTGCCCCGCACCTTCGCCCTCGGTCGCGCCGCGGTCCGCATCCTCGTGCAGGCCGCCCCCGAGCGCCTGGACGTGGGCGACGTGCGGACGCGGCTGGCCGCGGTGCCCGGCGTCTGCGACGTACACGATCTGCACGTCTGGACATTGACCTCCGGGATGGATGTCGCCTCGGCGCACCTGAGCCTGGAGCCCACCGCCGAGCTGGGCACGGTGCTGGCCACCGCTCGTGAGGCCCTCCATCAGGACTTCGCCATCGATCACGCGACACTGCAGGTGGAACCGGTCGGCGCGGGCGGCCCGTGCACCCCGGCGGGTTGGTAGCAAGCCGTTCGAAGCATCCCGCTGAGGGCGCTGCGCTCCCTACACTCCTCTTGATGCCAACCATGGAGGGGATCGCCATGACGCAATCCGTCATCCACCAGCCCCGGGTGGCCTGGGAGGCCGCTCGCGCTTTCGTCCGGACGGCCGCCGGGCCGGGCTACGACGCGTACGCCGGCTGGGTGCTCAGCCGCCTCGGCACCGAGGTGTACGGCGAACTGGCCGCCACCCGCCGGCGCCTGCTCGAAGCGTCGGTGCAGAGCAGCGACAACGACCGGTTCACCGCCGACATCGAGGCCGGGAGGTGGCGGGTCCGCCTGGAGGACCTGCTGCGCAACGACCCGTCGCTGGTCACGCCGCTGCGCGACTGACCGAGGCCGCCGCCCGATAACCGCCCGGCTGGGCCCGAGCGCCCCTTTGCCATGATCTGCGTCATGTTGACGCCGACACCCCTCATGGACCTCGTCACCGGCTTCTGGAGTTTCAAGACCTTCGCCGCCGCCGTCGAGCTCGACCTGTTCACCCTGCTGGCCGGCGGCCGTACCCTCACCGTCGCCGCCGCCGAGCAGGAGCTGGGGCTTCCGGAGCGCCCGGCCGACCTGCTGCTGACCGCCTGCGCCTCGCTGGGCCTGCTGGAACGGGCCGGCGACGGCTACCGCAACACCGCCCTGGCCGAGGAGTTCCTGGTCCGCGGCAAGCCGTACTACTTCGGCGGGCAGGTCACCTACTGCGACCGCCGCACCTATCTGCCGTGGCACCGCATCGGCGAGGCGCTGCGCACGGACCGGCCGCTGACCTGGGATCCGCAGACCCAGGAGTCGATGTTCACCACCGCCGACCCACAGCTGCTGGCGACGTTCTGGGAAGCGATGTACTCCACGTCGATCTTCACCGCGCGGGCGCTGGGCGGTGCGGTGGACCTGGCCGGACGCCGTCGGCTGCTGGACGTGGGTGGCGGCTCGGGGGCGTACCCGATCGAGCTCTGCCGGCAGCAGCCCGGCCTGACCGCGACGGTCCTGGATCTCCCGCATGTCGTCGAGATCGCCGCAGGCAAGATCGAGCTGGCCGGGCTCGCCGACCGGATCACCACCCGGCCCGGCGACTTCCTCGCCGACCCGGACCTGCCGGGCGGCCACGACACGGTGCTGTTCAGCATGATCCTGCACGACTGGGACGCGCCGACCAACCAGGCGCTGCTGGCCAAGGCCTACGCGGCCCTGCCGGCGGGCGGCCTGGTGATCATCTCCGAGCTGCTGCTCGACGCGGACCGCACCGGACCGGCTCCGGCCGCCCTGATGGGGATGAACATGCTGGTCGAGACCGTGGGCGGGCGTAATTACTCGGACGCGGAGTATGCCGCCTGGCTGACCGGCGCGGGCTTCGGTGAGGTGCGGACGGTCCGCTTCGACGCGCCCGGAGCGAACGGCGCCGTGCTGGGGATCAAGCCGGCCGGCTAAATCAGCGATCACGCCCGCGGCGGCGGGCCCGTCCGTAAGACTGTGCTCATGAGCCACAAAGGCGTCATGGTGTTCGTGCCTGCGCCCCAGCTGACCGTGACGCTCGAGCAGCAGCACGACAAGGCGGAGCTGCACGTGCACCCGGGCGGGCAGGGCGTCTGGCAGGCCCGGATGATCACGCTGCTGGGGGCCCAGGTGACCCTCTGCTCGGCCACCGGCGGCGAGGTCGGACGGGTGCTGGAGCCGCTGCTGAAGTTCCACGGCGTGACGCTGAAGACCATCAAGCGCGACTCCGGCACCGGCTGGTACGTCCACGACCGACGCAGCGGCCAGCGCGAGGAGCTGGCCGACGACCCGGGCCAGCCGTTGTCGCGGCACGAGATGGACGAGCTCTACAGCCTCGCGCTCGCGGAGGGGCTGCGGGCCGGTATCGCGGTGCTCAGCGGACCGGCCCACCCCTCCGTCGTGCCCGCCGACATCTACCGCCGGCTCGCCACCGACCTGGGCGCCAACGGCTGCAAGGTCATCGTCGACCTGTCCGCGGCCCACCTCTCCGCCGCGCTCGAAGCGCGCCCGCACGTGGTCAAGGTCAGCCACGAGGAGCTGATCCGCGACGGCATGGTCAAGGACGGCTCCACCGAGTCACTGACCCGGGCGCTGTACAAGCTGCGCGAGGACGGGGCGGAGATGGCCCTGGTCTCGCGGGCCGACGAGGGCGCGCTGGCCCTGATCGAGAACCAGGTGTACGAGGTCGACATGCCCAAGATGGTGGCCGCCGAGTCGCGCGGGGCGGGTGACTCGATGACCGCCGGCGTCGCTGCGGTGCTCGCCCAGGGCGGGACGCTGTGTGAAGCCGTACGCACGGGCGCCGCCGCCGGCGCCCTCAACGTGACCCGCCACGGGCTCGGCACCGGGCGCATCGACGCCGTCCAGGTGTTGACCGAGCGGGTGAGACTGACGCCCGTCGACACGAAGGTACCGGTATGACCACGCCTCGGATCCTGATCACCAACGACGACGGGATCGACGCGCCCGGGCTGCGCCACCTGGCCCGGGCCGCCGCCCGCCAGGGCCTCGACATCGTGGTCGCCGCGCCGCTGACCGAGGCCAGCGGCACCAGCGCCGCCATGACGGCCGTGGAGAAGAACGGCAAGATCGTCGTGTCGCAGCGGGAGCTGCCCGGGGTGCGCAACGTGCCCGCGTACGCGGTGGCGGCCTCCCCCGCCTTCATCGTGCTGCTCGCCCTGCGCAGCGCCTTCGGCCCGCCCCCGCAGATCGTGCTCTCCGGCATCAACCGCGGCGCCAACGCGGGCGCGGCGGTCGTGCACTCCGGCACGGTCGGCGCCACCCTGACGGCCTCGCACGCCGGGCTGCACGGCCTCGCCATCTCCCTCGACGTGCTCTCCCCCGCCAACGGCACCGCGGCCAGCGGCGGCCAGGCCATCGCCGACCTGGAGCACGCCGACGACGAGAACCGGCACTGGGACAGCGCGGCCGGCCTGGCGATGAAGCTGCTGCCCACCCTGACCCACACGCCGCCGGGCACGGTGCTCAACGTGAACGTGCCGGACCTGCACGTGGACGGCATCCGCGGGCTGCGCCGGGCCACGCTGGCCAGATTCGGTCAGGTGCAGATGAGCATCGCGGAGGCCGGCGAGGGCTTCGTACGCACCGCGGTGCAGGCCGCCGACGAGCCGCTGGAGCCGGGCACCGACCTGGCCGCGCTGGCCGAGGGCTTCGCGGTGGTCACCCCGATCCGGTCGCCGGCCGAGGCCACGGACGTCAAGTTCAACCTCGAGTCGATCGTGGTGCAGACGCCCGCGATCTGAAGCACGGACTCCGCCCGGGGCCGGCGGCTTCCGCCTCTTGTTCCGGGGGTCGCGGCGCTTGTCGACGTTCCGGGCGCTTTCGGTGCTTGTCGACGTTCCGGGCGCTTTCAGCGCTTGTCGACGTTCCGGGCGCTTTCAGCGCTTGTCGACGTTCCGGGGTCGCGGCGCTAGTTGATCGACGGCTCGGGCAGGTGGACGCCGTCCAGGATCCGCCAGAGGTCGAGCGCGACGTCGACGCTGAGCGGGCGGTCCTCGGGCCGCTTCGCCATGCAGGCGCGGACCAGATCCCGCAGCGGCGGCGGCAGGCCGGGGATGGCCAGGACGGGCGTCGGCGCGAGGTGGCCGGCCCGGCCGGCGGTGACGATCATGGCCGCGACCGCCGGCGGGTACGGCGACCGGCCGGTCAGCATCTCGTAGAGCAGCACGCCGAGGGTGTAGACGTCGTCGGCGGGCCGGGCGAACGCCGTCTTGGGATGCGAGGGCAGGGTGCCCGCGTCGTGGTCGTGACCGCCGTGGTCCAAGCCGCTGTGATCTTGGCCGCCGCGCCGCAGACCGCCGTGTTTCGGGCCGCCGTGCTTCGGGCCATCGCGTCTCGGGGCGCCGTGCACCGCGGCGCTGCGGGACAGGGTGTCGCGGGTCGTGTCCCCGCGGGGGCCGTTGCGGCGGATCACGACCGGGTGTGCGCCGGAGTCACCGCTGCGCAGCGCGGCCGTGGCCAGGCCGAAGTCGATGATCTTGATGCCGGCGGGGCTGACCATGATGTTGCGGGCGCTCAGGTCCCGGTGCACGACGCCCCGGCGGTGCGCCACGGCGAGCACGTCGGCGGCCGTGGCGGCGATCCGGACGGCCTCCGGCCACTCCAGGCGCCCCCGGGCCAGCCGCTCGGTGAGCGGAACCCCGGCGAGCAGTTCCAGGACCACGTACGGCACCACGCTGCCGTCGGGCAGCGGCGCCTCGCCGTACTCGAAGACCCGCGGGACGCTCGGGTGCCGCAGCCGGTCGGTGATCAGGGCCTCGCGCCGCACGTCCTCGCGGGCCTGCGCGTCGTCGGCCAGGCTCGGGGCCAGCACCTTCACCGCCAGCTTGCGACCCTGGCGGGCGTCGACGGCCGAATAGACGGTGGAGACACCGCCCTGGCCGATGGCGCCGATCAGCACGTATCGCCGGAGGATGGCGGTGCCCATCGGAAGTTTCGCCACGCAGGGCACTATCCCCTACCGCCGAGACCCGGACAAGCCGCCTCAGGAAGGATTAAGACCCATGATCACTCGCGGTCAGGCGCCGGACACGAGGGGCTGATGAGCCGGCTCGTCACAGTCGACGCACGGCTGCGGCGCGCCGAAGAGACCGAGCAGGCCGGTGACCCAGAGCTGGCGGTGGGCGAAACGGCTGGGACGCGTGACGACCAGCTTGACGCCGCTGACGCTGGCCAGCTGGAACGCCGCCACCAGGGCACTGATCCCCACGGAATCGATGAACGTCACGCCGTGCATGTCGAGCTCGATGCGCTCAGGACGCCCGGCGGCGAGCTGACTCGCCACGGCATCCTTGATCTCGTACGCGTTCTCGACGTCGATCTCACCAGCCGGAGAGATCTCCACCACCCCTGCGGGGAGTGTCGACGTCGTTATCGACAGCGTCACGCCACTACCTCCACCCGCCCGGGATGCCCCGAGCGTCTGCTCCTCTGCACGACAGCGGCCGTACCTGATGCCGCTGTCGTCGGGGGCGGCGATGACTACCCCCGTCGGGTTCGGTGAAACTGCCCGAACCGTAATGCGTGAACCTGACAGGCACCTGTGTGCCCCGTATGAACCGACGCAAGCGTACCCAGCGATGTCCACCGTTTTAGCCGACGTGATGCTGTCCACATCCGACTCACCCCACCCGTTCACCGGTACGTTTGCATTTCGTGGCGCTTGGGCACCCTCGATGAATGTCGACGACCCACCCGCCGGCACCGGCGATCGCAGGAGGTACCGAGAAGATGCTCTCTCGTAAGAACACTGCCGAGCGCACAGCCGCGCAGGCCTGGGACTACTTGTCGTCCGCGATGACGGGCGCCGGCGAGAGCGCCAAGGACGCCGGCAAGCACACCGCGGACCTCGCGAGCGCCAAGGCGGCGGTCGCCGCCGCCACCGCCACCAAGCTGGCCGACAAGGCGAGCAAGCAGAGCGGCAAGCTGGCCGGCAAGGCCGGTAAGCAGAGCGGCAAGCTGGCCGACAAGGCCGCCGCCAAGCTCGCCGCGGTCAGCGACGAGGCGTACGAGCGGGCCAACCTGGCCGCGAACGCGCTGGCCGGCCGCAAGCCCGGCCTGCCCTGGGGCCTGCTCGTCGGGGTCGGCCTGCTCGGCGTCGCGCTGGGCTGGGCCGCCGCCACCACCGCCCGGGCCGCGCTGGAGCGCCAGGCGGAGAACGAGCAGCTGGAGCTGGCCGAGTCGGAGCCGGACGCGGTGGTAGTCGTCACACCGACCTACGACAACTGACCCGCGGCGGCCGCCGGACGGAGCCCCTCTGCCGCCCGGCGGTCGCTGTTTTCTGTCGGACCCCACGCCTAGGCTCGTCGACATGGAGCCCGTGTTCTTCGCCGATGCGGCCGAGCTGCGTGCCTGGTTCCTCGAGCACCACGCCGATGCCCCTGAGCTGCTGGTGGGCTATTACAAGAAGCACACCGGCAAGCCCTCGGTGCAGCACACCGAGGCGATCGAGCAGGCGCTGTGCTTCGGCTGGATCGACAGCATCGGGCGGCGCATCGACGACGAGCGCTATCAGGTCCGCTTCACCCCGCGGCGCAAGGGCAGCGTGTGGAGCGCGGTCAACGTGGCCAAGGTCGCCGAGCTGACCGCGGCCGGTCTGATGCATCCGGCCGGGCTGCAAGCCTTCGGGTCCCGCAAGCCCGAACGGGTGGCGGTGTATTCGTACGAGCAGCCCGCCGACGCGGTGCTCGACGCCGAGCAGACTGCCCGGTTCCAGGGTGAGGAGGCGGCATGGAAGTGGTTCTCGGCGCAACCCGCGTCGTACCGCCGGGCAGCCGTGCACTGGGTGGTCAGCGCCAAGCGGGAGGAAACCCGGCAACGGCGCCTCAACCAGCTGATCACCGACTCCGCGGCGGGCCGTACGGTCCCGCCATTGACCCGCCGATGAGCCCGGATCGCGCCCTGACCGCAACCGACCGACCTCGCCGGGAGGTGACGTGAATCTGTACAGTTGGCCCCGGCTCGCAGCCGGGCCTCCGTTCCGCGTCATCCGTCCGTGGCGACACCCGAGTAGATAGGTCCGCTGGTGCTCAGTTCGGGAAGTCTCCTGGACAACCGCTACCGGTTGGACGAGCGCATCGCCACGGGTGGCATGGGCGACGTGTGGCGCGGCACCGACGTGGTGCTCGGCCGGACGATCGCCGTCAAGGTGCTGCGCACCGCCATGCTGTCGGACCCGGAGTTCGCCGCCCGCTTCTACGGCGAGGCCCGGATGATGGCCGCCTTCCGGCACCCCGGCGTCGTCGAGGTGTACGACTACAGCGCCGGTGACGCCAACGACGAGGACAACTGCGCCTACCTCGTGATGGCGTACGTGGACGGCGAGCCGCTGTCAGCCCGGCTCAAGGAGCAGGGCCGCCTCGGGGTCGCCGAGACCATGTCGATCGTGGCGCAGGCCGCCGAGGCCCTGCACGCCGCCCACGAGAACGGCACCGTGCACCGCGACGTCAAGCCGGGCAACCTGATCGTCAAGCCGAACGGCACGGTGATCCTGGTCGACTTCGGCGTGGCCCGCTCCGCCGCCGTGACCAGCGTGACCGGCCTCAACGCGATCGTCGGCACCGCTCTCTACATGGCCCCCGAGCAGGTCGCCAAGGGCAACGTCACCCCGGCCACCGACGTGTACGCCTTGGGCGCGGTCGCGTACCACTGCCTCGCCGGTCACCCGCCGTTCGACGGTGACAACGCTCTGCAGGTGGCGCTGCGCCACCTGGAGGACGACCCGGAGCCGCTGCCCGAGACCACCGTGCCGCCGGCCGTCCGCGAGCTGATCAGCCGCGCGATGGCCAAGCAGCCGGAGGACCGCTTCCTCAACGCGGCCGAGTTCGCCGCCGCCGCGCTGGCCGCCGCCGGCACCCTCGACTGGCGCTCGCAGACCGGCACCTCGATGACGGGCACGGCCCTGCGCCGCCCGACGATGCCCGGCCCGTCGACCACCGGCACGGCCCTGGGTGGGGCCGGACTGGCCGGTGCGGGAATGGGCGGTGCGGGAATGACCGGCACCGGGCTGGGCCGCCCGGGACAGACCGGCACATCGATGAGCGGCACCTCGCTGACCCGGCCGATGAGCCCGGCGGCACCCCGCCGCACCATGCCCGGCCAGCGCAACCTGCTCGAGGCCGCGCCCCCGCTACAGGCGCCACCCCGCAAGCGCGGCCGCACCAAGAACGAGCTCGCCGTCCTGCTCACCGTGATCGGCCTGTTCATCCTGGCCGGCGGGCTGGCCCTGGCGATCGCGCTGCAGAGCGGCGACGCCGACGCGGAGCAGCGGCCGAACCCGGTGGTGCCGGCCGAGTCCACCCCGGCCGACGATGAGTCCGACGAGCCCATCGAGCCGACCGAGCCGACCGAGACGACCCGCCCGGCGAATCCGGGGAACGTCAACACCCAGAAGCCGACCCAGAAGCCGACCCCGAGCAAGTCACCGTCGGCATCGGTCTCGACGTCCACCTCGCCGACCCCGGACAAGACCACCCCGCCCCCCGAGACGGAGCCGGCCACGACGACTCCACCGACGGACCCGACCACCACGCCACCGCCGGAGGGTGGCGGCGGCGGCGAGGACGGCGGCGGCTCGGGCACAGGTAGCGGGAACGGCTGACGGGGCCGACCGGTCAGCTGTGACCTTGGGCGGACGGGGGTCGAGCAGTCGTTCGATCAGCCGGCTTCCGTGGATGGCCTGCCGGGCCGGGCCGGGTTGGGCCGGTTGAGCCGGGCCGAGTTGGCCGGGCGATCGGTACGGTCGGCCGACCAGCGCAACTGAGTGGCAGCGCACCCAACCGAGCCAGCGCGATGCGGTAACCAGCGACCGGCGCGACCGAGCGACGCACAGCCAAGCAACCCCGCACGGCCAAGCGACCCCGCACGGCCAAGCGACCCCGCACGGCCAAGCAACCAGCGTCGCCGAGCATGGCCGGGTGACTGGCGCAAGCAGCGCAAGCGAACAGCGTGACCAACCCACGCAGCGCTACCGGCGGCTGGCGGCATACCGGTGAAGAGCCGTCATCAGCCTGGGCCGGCACGACCCGGCAAGTACCGAGTCAGTTCTGTGCGCCGGGCGGATCGCCCGGGCGGGGCTCAGGCCCGTGCAGAGCGGGCCGGCCACCGCCGCCGCGACGATGAGTTCCCCGCATGACTTACCTCCCCTTACCCAGCGGAGGCGGTGCGGGCGGGGAGTTCTCATGTCCGGGGCGGCGGGACCGATGGGATGGGCTCTGGCACGGCACTGCTCCGAGCCGCCACCGGAAAGGCCCCGCATGCCCGCTCAGGTTCCCCCCGGCCCCGAGAACGCGGTCGCGCCCCACGACTATCCCCAGTTCACGATGGGCCACGCCCAGTACCCGCCGCAGCAGCCGACCGGTGGCTACCCCGCCGTCTCCTACCCGCAGGAGGGCGCGGCCGGCTACCCGGAGCCCGTACCGTATCCGCAGCCCGGCAGCCCGACGCATTCCGGCAGCCCGACGCACGCTGGCAGCCCGACGCACGCTGGCAGCCCGATGCAGGCCGGCAGCCCGACGCGTTCCGGCGGTCCGACGTACCCCGGCGGCCCCACCCAAGCCGCCGCCTATCCTCCGCCGAGCGCGTATCCCACAGCACCGCCGTGGGCAGCCGCCGGGCCGGCACCCGCCGCCGCCTGGCCAGCGCCCGCTGAAGCCGGACCAGAACCCGCACCCGCCTGGCCGGCACCCGCTGCCACCGGACCGGCTGCCACCGGACCGGCTGCCACCGGACCGGCTGCCACCGGACCGGCCGCCGCCACGCCGGTCCCCGGACCGGTCAGCCCACCCGACCACCCGTTGCCCCAATACGGCGGCCTCCTCGTCCCCTTCCCCGACGAAATGCGCCACGCCTCCCGCGCCCAAGCGCCCGCCGTCTGGCCGGTAGCCGCCTTCACCCTGCTGTTCGGCATCCTCGGAGCCGTCTCCGCCAAGCGCCGCGCCGATCAGGCCCGGCGGACCCGCAACAGCACCGCCCCGTACTGGATCGCGTTCGTCATCTCCGTCGCGGCCGGCGCCTTCTGCTGGTTCGTGGTGAGTGCCGTGCTGGTCGGCCCGGTGGTCACCGAGATCCGGGAGAACCAGCGGCTCGAGGCCGTGCAGCGCAACGTCGTCGGTGACGGTCAGCTCCGGGACGCCCGGATCAATGTCACCGCGGCGCAGTGCCGGCCTGTGGCTGAGCGCGATGCGGAGGGCATGCGTGACTATCTGTGCCGGCTGACGCTCGAAGACGGGCACACCGGCACGCTGACGCTGACTGCTGATGAGGACGGTAAGTGGCGTTCCGGGCCGGGTCGCTGAAGGCGGATTGAGAATTCCCGGCCGTAAGAGTGGCCGGCCGGGATGGGGTGGGCGGGCCGTCGTGGGTGTTCCGGGGGGAACATCACGACGGCCCCCTGTCGTGCGTACCCCTTGGTCAGAAGACCGGGACGCCCGCGCGGACCAGGCGCCAGTTCGTGACGGCGAAGCCGGCCGGGTTGATCTCGCCCTTGGCCTGTGCCCAGTCGATCAGCAGCTGCCGGATCTCCTGCTGGGCGTTGTAGACCTGGGGCTTGACCATGCCCGGGAAGTTGCCGCCGCCGCTGCGCCGGTAGTTGTTCACCGCGACCACGAACTGGGCGTCCGCCGCGACCGTGGCACCGGCGATCTCCAGCCGGGTGATCCGGTCGCCGACCGGGCGGCTGATGTCGATGTCGTAGTCGATGCCGGAGAACACGTCGTAGTTGTAGTCCGGCACGGCCGGGTCGCTGATCGTCGCCGGGTCCGGGGTGGCGCCGACCGGCAGCGTCACGAAGTACTTCGCCGAGAACTCCAGGTACGCCTTCACCTCGGCGCCGGTCAGCACCACGGCCTCGAGGGTGTTGTCGAAGACGTACAGGCCGGCCACGTCGCGGATCTTGACGTCGCCCTGCGGGAACACCGCGGTGCGGCTGAACGGCGCGGCCAGGGAGAGCACCGGCAGCGACGCGTACGGGGTGCCGGCCAGCGCCGCGGTCACCGTGTCGGTCTGCACCTTGTTGATGAAGTCCAGGATCGGCGTGTCCCTGTACCGCGACTCCGCCGTGGTCAGCTCGACCGTGGAGGTGGCCACGACCTGGTTGACGTACGCGACCGTCTTGGCGTGCTGGGCCCTGACCACGGCGAGCACCCGCGGGTCCTCGGTGACCGTGTTGGTGTTGAGCAGGTCGGACTTCTTCCCGGTGACGGTCCACCGGCCGCGGTCGCGGGTCAGCGTGAAGTCCATCCGGCTCAGCCGCTGGCCCCACTTCGACGGCTCGGTGAGCAGCACCTGCGCGCCGGTCTGCTGGTTGGTGACGAAACGCTGCGGGACGTTGGCGTGCGCGTGCCCGAACAGGATCGCGTCGATGCCGGGGACCTGCTCGGCGATCAGTGCGCTCGGGTTCTCGATCGGCAGCTCCGGGCCGTAGCTGGACGTACCGCTGTCGCCGCCGTGCGCGGAGATCAGCACGAGGTCGGCGCCGCGGGCCCGCATGACCGGCACCCACTTCGCCGCCGAGGCGATCATGTCCTCGAAGATCAGCTTGCCCTCGACGTTGCCCTTGTCCCAGATGGCCGAGCCCGGGTTGGTCAGGCCGAGGATCCCGACGCGCAGCGTCGGTGCGCCGTGGCCGAGCGAGACCTTCTTGATCACGTACGGGGTGAAGGCCGGCCGCTTCGTGCGTGCGTCCAGAGCGTTGGCGGCGAGCGCGGGGAAGCCGAGCTGGCGGATCCACAGGTTCAGCAGCGGCAGGCCGTAGTTGAACTCGTGATTGCCCAGCGTGACCGCGTCGTAGTGCAGCACGTTCATGGCCTTGGCCATCGGGTGCTTCTCACCGGTCGTGGTGATCGGCTCCTGCTTGGCGTAGTACGTGGCCAGCGGCGTGCCCTGGATCGTGTCGCCGGCGTCGAGCACCAGAGTGGCCTTGCCCCGCCGCTCGGCCCGGATCTGGTTGACCAGCGCGGCGAGCTTGGCCACACCGACGTCGTTGTGCGCGCTGTCGTCGTACTCGAGGTCCTTGTAGTAGTCCCAGTTGTAGACGTTGCCGTGGGTGTCGGAGGTGCCGAGCACGGTCAGGTCGTACGTCTTCGGGCCGTGACCGGGACGCGTCGCGGGAGCGGCGCCGGCCGCGTCACCGAGCACGAGCGGAACGGCGGCACCGGCAGCTGCGGCGGCAAGCACACCACGCCGCGAAACGCCTGCGGGAAGGGTCATCAGGAACCTTTCGAAGGGAAAAGTGCACGCGCCTCGTGGGCGCCCACGAGGCACCATAACCGCCGATGCATTCTCAGGCGAGAGCTGCCGCGGGACCCGGCAGATGCCGGGCCCGGCGGGCATCTCGTAGGATCGCCGCCATGCCTGCGCAGCCGGAACTGCCGCTGCGTCCGATGACGCTCGGTGAGTTGCTGGACGCCGCCATGGCGCTGCTGCGGGCGCGGGCCCTTCCGTTGCTCGCCCTGGCGGCCGTGCTCGGGCTGTTGGAGCAGGCGCTGCTGGTGCCGTTGCGTGCTGCCGCGTCCGTCACCCCTCCCTACTACGGGCCCGCGCGGGGGCATTTCGGGCAGTGGTGGTCCGTCACCGCGCTCGGGTTCGCCACCGAGACCGTCATCCTCACGCTGCTCGGCGCCCTCGCCGCGGCCGCGGCTGCCCCTGCCCTGCTCGGGCGGCCCCTCCGCCATCGGGAGTTGTGGGCGCGGACCCGGCCGCTGGCCACCATCAGCGTCGCCCTCGTGCTGGGCGTGCTGGCCGGGGTGGCGCTGTTCGCCGGTTTCGCACCCTGGCTGATCCTGTACGGCCTGTTCAGCCTCACCTCCGCGGTCCTGGTCATCGACCGGGCCGGCAATCCGTTCGGTGCACTGTGGCGCTCGGCCCAGCTCACCACCCGCGGCGGCCTGCGCGGGTTCTGGACCCTGCTCAGCGCCTATCTGACCTGGTTCGTCATCCGCTTCGCCCTGGGCAGCGGGTGGGTGTGGGTGCTGACGCGGCTCAGCGGCGGCGAGCCGGCCTGGCTGACCTGGCTCATCCCGGCCGCCTGGGTGCTCGCCAACGCCGTCGCCTACTCCGCGCTGGCCTGTGTCGCCGCCGTCCTGCTGCTGGAGACGCGGATCCGCACCGAGGGGTTGGACATCGCCATCGGCCGGGCCCGCAGCCGCGGCGAGGACGAGGCCGCCGTCCTGGTGTACGCCCGGTGACCCGGGTCTGGGACGAGTTCGCGGCGGCGGTCTTCGACGTCGTCCCGCCGCAGGTCCTGCTGCTGGTTCTGCTGGCGGTCGCCGGGCTGACCGGCGCGCTCTGGTACTGGTACCCGGCGTGGGTGCCGACCCGGCTGCCCCGGATGCCGCGCCTGCGGATGCCCCGCTGGCGGCTGCCGCGCTGGCGGCGTACCCGGAAACCGAAGGCCGCCCGGAAGGCGAAGACCAAGGTCGAGCCGGTCTTCGCCCCGACCGTCGTGCTGCCCGACGGCACCCTGCTGGCCGACCGGCTGGCCGCCGAGGGCCGCTATGCCGAGGCCATCCGGCAGCGGTTGCGCGACGTGGTCGGCGATCTCACCGCCGCCGGCGTGGTCGCGCCGCTGCCCGGCACGACCGCCGCCGAGGTCGCGGCGGCCGCGGCCGTGCAGCGCCCGGCCGTGGCCGGCCCGCTCACCGGGGCCACCGACCTGTTCTCCGAGATCTGGTACGGCAACCGCCCCGCCCTGCCCTTCCACGACGAACGCATGCGCGCCCTCACCGGTGACGTCCGCACGCGGATGCGGGGGGTCACGTCGTGAAGTCCCGCCGCTGGCTGCGTTTCGCCCTGCCGCTCGGCTTCGTCGCCGCGCTGGCCACGATGACCGGGGTCGCCCACGTCGTGCAGCAGCCGGACCCGACCGACGCTTCCTTCCTCTCCCCCACCAGCACGGAAGGGGACGGCGCCCGGCTGCTCGCCGACGCTCTGACCAGCGACGGGGTTCAGGTCACCGTGCGCAGCTCCAGCGCCGAGGCGATCACCGAGGCCGCCGCGGCCGGGTCGGTCACCCTCTTCGTCACCACCCCCGGCCTGGTCCACCCCGACTACCTGGAACGGCTGGCCACGCTGCCCGAGCAGGTCCGCGTGGTCCTGGTCGCGCCGGGCCAGGACGAGCTGGCCGCGGCCGGCCTCAGCGTCCCCGTGGGCGGGCCGCGCTGGACCGCCACGGCGCCGCAGCCCGGGTGCGCGACCGACTTCGCGAACGCCGCCGGCCCGGCCGCCGTGCAACGCTGGCGCTACGACGTCTCCGCCTACGACGCCGTGCGCTGCTACGGCGACGGGCTGGTGGAATTCCGCTCCTCACAGGTCGCGATGACCCTGGTCGGCGCCGCGGACCCGTTCCGCAACGACCGCTCGGACGAGCACGGCAACCGGACGCTGGCGCGCGGCCTGCTGGGCCGCAGCCCGGCGGTGATCTGGCTGGACCTGCACGAGCGGGAGCCCGCCCCGGACGACTCCGGCCGGCCCACCGAGCCGGAGCAGCCGGAGCAGCCCGATCCCGACCCGGACGGCGACGACCCGGACGACAGCGGCGATCCCTCCGGCGACGAGGAGCCGACCGGTGAGCCGCAGGACGGCGGGGAAGCCGATCAGTCCGCCCAGGGCGGCGGCAACGGGGTCTCGGACAGCCCGCTGGCCCGCGCCTTCCCGCCGGCGGTGTGGGCCACCCTGGCCCTGCTGGCTCTGGCCGCGCTCGCGCTGGCCGCGGCCTCCGCGCGCCGCCTCGGCGCCCCGGTGGCCGAGCCGCTGCCGGTCCGGGTCCGGGCCGCCGAGACCGTCCGCGGACTGGGCGGGCTCTACCGGCGGGCCGGGGCGCGCAGCACGTCACTGGCTACTCTGCAGGGCGCGGCCCGGGTCCGGCTCGCCGAGCACTACGGCCTGCCCGCGGACGTCTCGGCCGACGAGGTGGCGGAGCGGGTCGCGGCCACCGTCGGTCAGCCGGTGCTGGACGTACGGCACATGCTCAGCGGCGGGATCGAGGACAGCGACGAGGAGCTCGCCCGCGCCGCGACGACCCTGCAGAACCTGGTCCGCTTCGTGACGGGGCAGCAGAACTGGCAACAGGCACCTGACGAGGGGAATGTGACGTGACGTCTTCCGCTGGAGTGGAGGCCATCGCAGCGCGCGACGCGCTGCAACGCCTCCGGGCCGAGGTCGCCAAGGCGGTCATCGGCCAGGACGCGGTGGTCGGCGGCGTGGTCATCGCGCTGCTCTGCGGCGGCCACGTGCTGCTCGAGGGCGTACCCGGGGTGGCCAAGACCCTACTCGTCCGGGCCCTGGCCGCGGCCCTGGACGTGGACACCAAGCGGGTGCAGTTCACCCCGGACCTGATGCCCGGCGACGTGACCGGCTCGCTGGTCTACGACGCGCGCTCCGCCGCGTTCAACTTCCGGCCCGGGCCGATCTTCACGAACCTGCTGCTCGGCGACGAGATCAACCGGACCCCGCCGAAGACCCAGGCGGCGCTGCTGGAGGCCATGGAGGAGCGCACGGTCAGCACCGACGGCGAGACCCGCCGGCTGCCCGAGCCGTTCATCGTGGTCGCCACCCAGAACCCGATCGAGTACGAGGGCACGTACCCGCTGCCGGAGGCGCAGCTGGACCGGTTCCTGCTGAAGCTGACCGTGCCGCTGCCGCAGCGCGAGGAGGAACTCGGCGTGCTCAAGGCGCACCACCACGGTTTCGACCCGCGGGACCTGAAGGCCGCCGGGGTGGGGCCGGTGGCCACCGCCGCCGACCTGGCCGCGGGCCGCGAGGCCGCTCGCCGGGTCGCCGTCGCCGAGCCGGTGCTGGAATACATCGTGGACCTGTGCCGGGCCACCCGGGTCTCGCCGGCGCTGGAGCTGGGCGCCTCCCCCCGCGGCACGACCGCGCTGCTCGCGGTGGCCAAGGCCCGTGCCTGGCTCAGCGGCCGCGACTACGTGCTGCCCGACGACGTGAAGGCCTTCGCCATCCCGACGCTGCGGCACCGGGTACGGCTGCGCGCCGAGGCCGAGCTGGACGGCGTCTCCACCGACTCGGTGCTGCGGACGGTGCTGGGCGCCGTACCCGCGCCCCGCTGAGCCGGCGTGATCACCAGGCGCTTCGCGCTGCTGCTGGCGCTGGGCGTCCCGCTGCCCGCGCTGCTGCCGGGCCCGTGGCTGCTGACGGCGGCCGTGCTGGGGCTGGCCGTGCTCGCGGCCGGGCTGGACGTGCTGGCCGCGGCACCGCTCACCGGGGTCACGCTGCGCCGCGCCGGTGAGGCGACGGTGTGGCTGGGCGAGACGACCACGATGCCGCTGACCGTGGGCAACGGCTCCCGGCGGCCGATGTGGCTGCGGCTGCGCGACCGCTGGGTCCCGTCGGCCGGGGCGGACAACACCGAGCACCGGCTCAACCTGATGCCGGGCGAGGAGCAGGAGCTCACCACCACGCTGACCCCGACCCGGCACGGTGACCGGCGGGCGGTGCGGGTCACGCTGCGCTCGTACGGGCCGCTCGGGCTGGCGTACCGGCAGCGGCGGCAGAAGTGGAACGACGCCGTCACGCCGGGGTCGACGCTGCGCGTGCTGCCGCGCTTCCCGTCCCGCCGGTTGCTGCCGGAGAAGCTCGCCAAGCTGCGCATCTTCGACGGTGCCGTGGTGACCCGCGGCCGTGGCCAGGGCACCGAGTTCGACGTGCTGCGCGAGTACGTGATCGGCGACGACGTGCGCTCGATCGACTGGCGGGCCAGTGCCCGTACCCATGACGTGGTGGTCCGCACCTGGCGCCCCGAACGCGACCGCCGGCTGATCTGCGTGCTGGACACCGGCCGCACGTCGGCGGCCCGGATCGGCGACGAGCCCCGGCTGGACGCCGCGATCGACGCGGCGCTGCTGCTGGCCGTGCTGGCGGCCAAGGCCGACGACCGGGTCGACCTGCTGGCCCTGGACACGGCGGTCCGCGCCAAGGTCGAGGGCGGCGGCCACCGCACCAAGCTTCCCCGGCTGATCAGCTCGATGGCGGCGCTGGAGCCGGCGCTGGTCGAGACGGACTTCGGGCTGGCGGCCGGCGACCTGCTGCGCCGCGACCACAAACGCTCGCTGGTGGTCATCTTCACGGCGCTGGACGCGGCCCCGATCGTCGAGGGCCTGCTGCCGATGCTGTCCCGGCTGACCACCCGGCACCGGGTGGTGCTGGCCAGCGTGCGCGACCCGGAGACCGCGCAGCTGGCCGAACTGCCGCCGGAGGGCGCCACCGCGGCGGACGTCCACGTGGCCGCGGCGGCGGAGCTGGCGCTGGCCGAACGCGGCCGGGTGCGGGCGCTGCTGGAACAGCAGGGCGTGCTGGTCGTGGACGAACTGCGCGAGCATTTCGCCTCGAAGGTCGCCGACGTCTACCTGATGCTCAAGGCCGCCGGCCGGCTGTAGTCCGGCTCCGAGGTGCCCCGCCGCACGATGACTGTGTGGGGCGCCGCTCAGCGGGCGGCCAGGAAGGCGGCCAGGGCACAGACGGCCGCCGCCACGGTCCGGACCCGGTCGATCAGGAGCAGCCGGTGCAGCAGCTCCCGGGACCAGCCCCGGCCCAGCCGGCCGTGCGCCGGTGCCGCGCCCAAGGCGGTGAGCAGCCCGGCGACCGCCGCAGCCAGCACCGAGACGAGCGTCCAGGCGTCCGGTCCGGCCAGCACCACCCAGCCACAGGCCACCACCAGCAGGCCGTAGACGACCACCACCACGGGCGTGATCCGGCGGCTGTGCGCGTCGTGGATCTCCCGCCAGGCGGACTCGGGCGCGTCGGCCAGCGCCGGATACACGACGCAGGACACCGTCAGCTGGAAGCCCAGGTGCAGTGCGGCCGCGGCCAGCAGGATCGGCGCGGAGAAGGAGTCCATCGGGTCACTATGCCCACCCGCCCGCTATTGTTTCGGCCCTATGCGCCTCCCTCTCCTGCTCTGCGGCCTGCTCGCGCTCGCTGGTTGCTCCGCGTCCGACCCGAAGCCCGCCACCGCGCCGACCGTCACGCCCAGCCCGTCGGCGGCGCCGCCCGTCGTCCGCCTCGTCCTGCCGGCCGAGATGAACGGGTTGCCGCGCACGACCACGGCTAAGTGGCTCAAGCGTCCGAAGAGCGCGGAGAAGTTCCTCAAGCGTCACGTGTTCGCGCCCACGGGCGCGTCCGTGGCGGCGGCGTACCTGGACCCCGACGACATCTCGGAGACCGTCGAGGTGAGCGCGGCGTCCGGTCAGGTGGCCGACCCGGCCGCGACCCTGCGGATGCTCACCGCGAACTCGGTCACGCTGGAGGACGTCCGCCCGGCGGCACCCGGCACTCCGGGTGGCGTCGGCACGTGCGGCCTGTCCCGGGAGCAGCAGCCCGCGGTGGCCACCGTCTGCCACTGGGCCGAGCCGGGCAGCGTCGGCTGGGTCACCATCTGGTCGCTCAAGGACCGGCGCAAGTCGTTCGCCGGCATCCGGGCCCAGCTGCAGCCCTAGGCGGTCGGGACCGGGGTGACCGAGTGCTCCGGGGCCAGGTCGCCGGTCTCGCCCCGGCGCTGCGCCGCCCCGCCCACCCCCAGCGCGTACGCCAGGAACGCCACCCAGACCACCGCCCCGATCCCGACCCGCACCACCGTCGGCAGGCCGGACGGGGTCACGTACGCCTCCAGCAGCCCGGCCACGCCCAGCGTGACGGCCAGGCCCAGCGCCACCAGCATCCCGCCGCGGGCCCGTTCGGCCAGCGCCTGGCCGCGGGTGCGGTGCGGGCCGGGCGCGATCCAGGCCCAGCCGATCCGCAGGCCCACGCCCGCGCCGACGAAGATGCAGGTCAGCTCGAGCAGGCCGTGCGGGAGGATGAAGCCGAAGAAGGTGTCCGCGTGGCCGGTGTAGATCATCACGCCGCCGGCCAGGCCCAGGGCGAAGATGTTCTGGGCGAGGATGTAGATCACCGGCAGGATCAGCACGCCCGAGGCCAGGCACTGGGCCGCGATCAGGGAGTTGTGCGTCCACACGCTGGCCGCGAAGTTCTGCGCCTGGAACTCGCTGTAGTAGCCGGTGAAGTCCTGCTCGGCGTAGCGCCGCAGGTCCTGGCCGGTGCCGAAGAGGCTGATCACGTCCGGGTTCGAGGCGAAGTACCACATCAGGGCCCAGGCCACCAGGACGTCCACGACCATCACGGTCAGCCACCAGCGGCGGGCCTGGTAGAGCTGGGCCGGGAAGGCCGAGGTGAAGAAGTGCCGGACGGGCTGCCAGGAGAAGCTGCGCCCGCCGGTGACCGCCGACCGGCCGGCGATGACCAGCTGCGACAGCGAGGCCAGCAGGATCGGGTCGGGCGAGTGACTGCGGACCACGGACAGGTGGGTGGCCGCCCGCTGGTAGAGCAGGACCAGCTCGTCGGCCTCCTCCGGGGACAACCGGCGGCGGCGGGCCAGCACCTCGAGGCGGTTCCACTCCCCGCGGCGCTCGGCGACGTACGCGTCCAGGTCCACCGGCGCAGCGTAGCCAACGCCGATCGGGTTAACTACCCGCATGACTGTGGCGGGGCCGGCGACCGGCGGGAGCGATGAGCCGATCGTCAACGGCGAGGCCGTCGAGGTCGACGTACGCCCGGCCCGGGTCGGCTCGCGCGGCCTGGCGCTGATCATCGACATCGGCATGCAGCTGGTGTTCGTCATGCTGACGGTCATCATCATCGGGATCGGCTCGTCGCTGCTGCCGCCGGGCGTGGCCGACGGTGCCTTCATGCAGGCCGCCTTCACCGTCGGGGTCATTCTGGTGTTCATCGCCTACCCGACGATCGCCGAGACCCTGACCAACGGCCGCAGCATCGGCAAGCGCGCGCTGGGCCTGCGGGTGGTCCGGGTCGACGGCGGTCCGATCCGGTTGCGGCACGCCTTGACCCGCACCCTGGTCGGCGTGGCCGTGGAATGGCCCGGCCTACTGTTCCCGCCGCTGACCTGGGCGGTCGCGCTCACCACGATGATCTTCTCCGCTCAGGGCCGGCGGCTGGGCGACCAGGCGGCCGGCACGTTCGTGATCCACGAGCGGTCCCCGGCGCCGTGGGGCTGGGTGCCCTCGATGCCGCCGCAGCTCGCCGGGTGGGCGGCCGAGCTGGACCTGAGCGGGCTCGACGACGAGCTCGCCCTGGCCGCCCGGCACTACCTGGCCCGGGCCGGCGAGATCCGGCAGCCGCAGAACGGCCGCTTCGCGCACAGCCTGGCCCAGGAGGTCGCCGAGAAGATCTCCCAGCCGCCGCCGCCCGACACCCCCGCGTGGATGTTCCTCAGCGCGGTGCTGGCCGAGCGCCGCCGCCGGGCCGGCCGGCGGGTGCACACCACCCGCGCGCTCACCCAGCGGATCTGGCCCGGCTTCGGCCGGCTGGACTGGGCCCAGCCGGCCGTCACCGACCCGACCTGGGACCCGGCGGGCGCCAACCGGCCGCTGCTCGGCGTGGCCAAGGAAGAGGGCCGCCCGCTCTAGGCCCTAAAGCCGCTCCGGCGTCTCGATGCCGAGCAGGCCGAGCCCCTGGCGCAGGGTCCGGCCGGTCAGCTCGCAGAGGCCGAGCCGGCTCTCCCGGATCCCGGCCGGCGCCTTCAGCACCGGGCACGCCTCGAAGAAGGCGCTGAAGGTCTGGGCCAGCCCGTGCAGGTAGCCGGCCAGCCGGTGCAGCTCCAGCGACTCCTCCAGCCCGGTCACGACCCGGGCGAAACCGAGCAGTTCCAGCGCCAGGGCGCGTTCGGCCGGCGCGATGATCCGGATCGGTCCCGGCGCCGTCGGCGCCTTGCGCAGGATGCCCCGGGTCCGGGCGTACGCGTACTGCAGGTACGGCCCGGTGTTGCCGGTCAGCGCCAGCATCCTGTCCCAGTCGAACACCGAGTCCGACATCCGGTCGCCGGACAGGTCGGCGTACTTGACCGCGCCGGTCCCCACCGCCCGCGCCACCTCGGCCGACGGGGCCAGCGCGGCGGCCCGGGCGACCGCCTCGTCCAGCACCGCCGCCAGCTTGACCGGCTCACCGGAGCGGGTCCGGAACATCTTGCCGTCGGTGCCCAGGATCGAGCCGAAGCCGACGTGCTCGGCCCGCACGCCGGCCGGCAGCCAGCCCGCGGCCGCCGCCACCGCGTAGACCATCGCGAAGTGGGTGCGCTGCGGGGCGCCGACGACGTAGAGCAGCCGGGTCGCGCCCAGGTCACCGGTCCGGTACCGCAGGGCGGCCAGGTCCGTGGCCGCGTACCCGAAACCGCCGTCGCTCTTGCGCACGATCAGCGGCAGCGGATCGCCGCCCCGGCCGGTGAAGCCCGGCGGGAACGCGCACAGCGCGCCCTCGCTCTCCCGCAGCAGGCCCTGGGCGGCCAGCTCGGCCACCACGGACGCCAGCTTGTCGTTGTAGAAGCTCTCGCCCACGAAGTCCCGGGCGCCGAGGGTCACGCCCAGCCGGTCGTAGACGGCGAGCAGATACCGCTGCGACGCCGCGACGAAGTGCCGCCACTGCCGCAGCGTGTCCTCGTCGCCGCCCTGCAGCGCCACCACCCGCAGCCGGGACCGGGTGCGGAAGTCCTCATCGGCGTCGAACCGGGCCCGGGCGGCCTGATAGAAAGCGGTCAGATCGGTGATCTCGCCGGCGTGGCCACCGCCCAGGTGCTCGATGAGCATGCCGAACGCCGTGCCCCAGTCACCGAGGTGGTTGGCCCGCACGACGTCGTGGCCGAGCCACTCCAGCAGCCGGGCGACGGCGTCGCCGATGACGGTCGAGCGCAGGTGCCCGACGGTCAGCTCCTTGGCGATGTTCGGCGACGAGTAGTCGACCACGATCCGCTCGGGACGCGTCGTGCGCGGCACGCCGAGCCGGGCGTCGGCGGCCAGGTCGTTCGCGCCGGCGGCGATCACCTCGTCGGTCAGCCGCAGATTGAGGAAACCGGGTCCGGAGATCTCCGCGGTGGCGATCCCGGCGAGGTCGGCCGCGGCCAGCACGTGCGCCGCGATGTCACGCGGGGACCGGCCGAGCGGGCCGGCCAGCGGCAGGGCCGCGCCGGACTGGAAGTCGGCGTGCCGGGAGCGCCGCACGGCCGGATCGACGGTCGCCTGCGCGACCTGGGCGAACGCGGGGGCGAGCCGGGCGGAGAGCAGAGCTTCGAGATTCATGACAACCCATCGACTGGTACGCGGAGACGGGTCGACAGGTGCCGGTACGGGGTGACGCCGGCGGGATTCGACCCGCCGGCTGGAGGCACGTGCTAGCGCAACCGGAGGGGGCTCATCCGGCGTCGCTCGCTGTAGTTGCTGTGCACGGCGGCGATGTTACCGGGTCAATCCGCGTCATGGGGTGGAGAATGATCCGGGTGAAGAAGCTCATCAATGCCGTTGACGATGTCGTCAGCGAGGCCCTGGACGGACTCACGCTCACCGCCGCCGGCATCGCCCGCCTGGCCGGCTCGACCACCGCCGTCCGTACCGACATCGAGGCCGTCCGCGGGGCCGGGCACGTCGCCCTGCTCTCCGGCGGCGGCGCCGGGCACGAGCCGGCCCACGCCGGTTACGTCGGCGCCGGCATGCTGACCGGCGCGGTCGCGGGTGACGTGTTCACCTCGCCGTCCGTGGATGCCGTGCTCGACGCCATCCGGGCGGTGGCCACCCCGCGCGGCGTCCTGCTGATCGTCAAGAACTACACCGGCGACCGGCTCAACTTCGGGCTCGCCGCCGAGCTGGCCCGGGCCGAGGGCGTCGAGGTGGCCACCGTCGTGGTGGCCGACGACGTCGCGCTGGCCGCCGAGGGCGGCGCCGGCCGCCGCGGTCTCGCCGGCACCGTCCTGGTGCACAAGGTCGCGGGCGCCGCCGCCGCGGCCGGTCTGCCGCTGGCCGAGGTGGCCCGCCGGGCCCAGCGCGTCGCGGACTCGGTCGGCACGATGGGCCTGGCGCTCAGCGCGTGCACCGTGCCCGCCGCCGGCCAGCCCGGATTCCTGCTCGACGCCGACGAGGCCGAGTGGGGACTGGGCATCCACGGCGAGCCCGGGGTGGAGCGCGCCGCTCTGCAGGAGGCCCACGACGTGACCCGGCTGTGGGCCGGGAACTTCCTCACCGCGCTGGACATGGCCGGGGTCTCGGTCAGCCTGCTGGCCGTCGACGACGAGCTGCTGGAAGCGCTGGACGCGCCGACCACCGCGCCGGCCTGGCCGCACACCGTCCCGGCGGCCGAGGGCGCGGTCATCGCGGCGCCGGCTCCGGCCGGGAGCGCAACCGGCACACTGCCCGCCGGCGACCCGGTGCGCCGGGCCCTGGAGGCGGTCGCGGAGACGCTGGTCGCGCACCGCGACGAGCTGACCGACCTGGACCGGGAGGTCGGCGACGGCGACATGGGGATCAGCCTGGCCCGGGGGGCCGCGGCGGTGCTGGCGGAGTGCCCCGAATACCCCGGCGAGCAGGGCCCGGCGGCGGTGCTGCGGGCCACGTCGGCGACCGTACGGCGCAGCATCGGTGGCACCTCCGGCCCGCTGTACGCGATCCTGCTGCTGCGCGCGGCGGCCGCCCTGGAGGAGACCGGCCTGGACGACCCGGCCCGCGCGTGGTCGGCGGCGCTGCGGGCCGGCACCGACGGCGTCCGCGAGGTCGGCGGCGCGGAGGTCGGCGACCGCACCATGGTCGACGCCCTGGCCCCGGCGGCCGAGGCCATGGCGGCGGCGTTGCGCGACGGCGCCTCCGGCCGTGACGCGCTGGCCGCCGCGGTCGACGCGGCCCGCAACGGCGCGCAGGGCACGACGGCGATCCGGGCCCGGCTGGGCCGGTCCAGCTACCTGGGCGACCGGGTGATCGGCCATCCGGACCCGGGCGCACGCGCCGTGGTGCTGTGGCTGTCGTCCGTGGCGTCGTCCCTGCCGGCGGCATGAGCTGGGATCCGGCCGCACCCGGGATCCTGGCCCTGCCGTCCGGGCGGCTGGTGCGCGGGCGCGGACTGCGCCGGCCGCTGCCGCCCGGGCCACCGCCGGAGTTCGGGGTGTACCTCCTCGGCGCCGAGCCGGCCCCGTCGGCGTGGGAGAGCCGGTGGCTGCGCTGGCCCGACTTCTGGCTGCCGGCCGACCGGGAGCAGGCGGTGCAGCTGTTGCGGGAAACCTGGGAGCGGGCCGCGGACGAGCGGGTGGAGATCGCCTGCGGCGGCGGCAAGGGCCGCACCGGTACGGCATTGGCCTGCCTGGCGGTGCTCGACGGGGTGCCGGCGGCGGAGGCGGTCGCATTCGTCCGTGCCGGTTATCACCGCGGGGCGGTCGAGACGCCGTGGCAGCGCCGCTACGTCCGGACGTTCCCCTGACACTGATCCCGCGCGCCGGCCGACGCGGTCCTAGGTGGCCGACAGGGCGGCGCCCTCGATGAGGTCGGCCACGTAGCGGTCGACCCGCTCGGCCAGGGCGTCGTCCGGGATCATGTACTGCAGGCCGGCCTCACCCGCCTCCTCGCCGGTGCCGAGGCTGACCACCCGGGCCGGGATCGCCTCGTGCAGCGGGCCCAGGCCCTCGATCCGGACGGCGTCGCCGATGCTCAGCGGGCTGCCCGGGTCCAGGCGCACCCGGATGCCGCCGCGGCTGACGTTGATCAGCCCGGTGGTGTACGTCTCCCCGGCCCGCTGCACCCGCACGCTGCCGGACATGGTCACCCGGTCGCTCTCGCGGCGTTCGAGCTGCGCGGACAGGCCGGACATCTCCTCGACCCGGCCGATCGTGCGGCCCATCTGGTCGGCCAGCCGGCCCACCACCGTGCCCTGATCCGCCGCCACCGCGCGCAGCGACGTCGCGGCGTCGCCCACCCCGGCGATGCCGGCCACCATCGCGGCGATGGTGTCGGCCATCTGCTTGGTGTCGCGTTCCAGCTCGCTGATCGTCCCGGCGATCTGCTCGGTCGAGACCGAGGTGCTGTTGGCCAGCTCCTTGACCTCATCGGCGACGACGGTGAAGCCCAGCCCCAGCTCGCCCGCGCGGGCGGCCTCGATGGTGGCGTTGAGCGCGAGCAGCCGGGTCTGGCCCGCGATGCCCTTGACCAGGGTGGCCGTCTCCGCGACCCGGCGCAGGCTCTGTTCCAGCGAGGCGATCACGTCCTCGGCCCGCCGGGCGTCGGCCACCACCGCCTCGGTGGCCGCGCCGGTGGCCGAGATGCCGCTGTCGATGGTCTCGGCGGCCCGCCGGACGTCGCCGACCTGGTCGGTGACCCGGCGCAGTTCCTCGGCGATGACCGTGGTCGACCCGTCGATGATGTGCTGGGCCCGGTCGCGCAGTCGCAGCTCAGCCTGGCGCTGATGCTGGAAGCTGGTCCGCAGTTGTTCCTCGCGGACGATCTGCGCCCGGGCCAGTTCCTCCTCCTGGGCCAGCATCCGGGAGCGCGCGGTGGTCAGGGCCAGGCCGATGTCACCGAGCTCGTCCCGGCCGGCCGGGACCGGGCGCGTCTCCAGGTCACCGTCGGCGATCGCCGTGACGCCGCGGACCGCCAGGGCGACGTCGTGCCGGGTGCGCCACAGCACGCCGACGGCGAACCACGCGGCGAGCACGAACCCGCCGATGGTGACGCAGAGGACGATGAGCCGTTCCCGGGCGAAACCGTCCACCCGGGTCTCGAGCAGATCGTCCAGCACGTCGGCGAGCGGGCCGACCGCGCCGGACATGGCCGTCGCGACCGGGCCCACGTCGGCGGGGCCGGGCCGCCCGAGATTGTCGGTGAGCTGTCCGGCCAGCTTGGTCATGGCGTCGGCCGCGGTGGCGATCTCGGTCAGCCGGCTCTCGAGCCCGTCCATCGCCGTGTTGGCGTGCGCGGTGCTCACGTCGTACCTCAGGTTGTCGGCCGCGGTGGCCAGCTCCCCGGCCCGGACCGCCTGGGTGGCGATGGCGTTGGTCCCGCCGGTCAGGTCGGCCGCGGCGATCTTGGCCGCGGCCAGCAGCGCTTTGGGCAGCTGCACGATCTGGGCGTCCATCACGTAGAACGAGTCCAGGTCCGGGTCCAGGATCAGGTTCGAGTTGTTGCCCGCGTCCGTGATCAGCCCGGCGAGCGCCGTGGCCAGGGCGAACCGCTGGATCGGGGTGGGTCCCAGCCGGCCCGGCACGGCCCGCACCGAGTCCTCGAGGCGCAGGTCGGGATGGGCGGCCACGGCGGCCCGGACGCCGGCCAGATCGGGTTCCTTCGCGGCGACCGTGGCGGCCAGCGCGAGCAGGGCCGGCCGGACCACCTCGAGGCCCTGGCGCTCGGCCTCACTGAACGCGATCTGGGCCCGGGCCTCGCGGACGTAGGCGGAGGTGGCCACGATGCCGGGGATCATCAGCACCAGGATCAGGGCGGCCAGGCGCGTGCTGGTGCGCATCCGGTCGGCCAGCGGCAGGACCGGGCGCAGCAGCGCCGGTACGGCGGAGTCGCTCTGCATCGCCGGCTAGAACCCGTCCCGGTACGCCGTGTGCTCGGCCCCCACCGTCATCCGCATGCACCGATTCCACCACGCGAAAGCCTCATGATCGGGCGAAACGGCACAGTGGGCCGGACCTGGTTCACTGAGCCGCTCCGACCGCACAGCACCAGCGCAACAGGCGTCTGAGCTGATCGCGCCTGCATTCTGCATTGCACAGGTTCCTCGCCGGGCCACCCGGGTACGGCTTGCCTGATTCTCAATGTGAGAGGGGTTTACTCGTGCCGGCACTGACGCACGACATCGAAGACCTACGCCTGCACAGCCGCATGTACGACGCCGTCATCGACGAGATCGACGGCCGGCGGATCCGGATCGGCCAGGACTGGCTGGTCGACTGGGCATCCTGCAACTATCTCGGCCTGGACCTCGACGAGGAGGTCATCGGCGCGGTCGAGCCGCAGCTGCGCAAGTGGGGCACCCACCCGAGCTGGTCGCGCATGCTCGGCAGCCCCCAGCTCTATCCGCAGCTCGAGGAGCGGCTGAGCGACCTGCTGGGTGCCGAGGACGTCCTGCTGCTGCCGACGATCTCGCAGATCCATCTCGGCGTCATCCCGGCGCTCGCCGGGCAGGGCACCTTGATCATGGAGAGCCGGGCCCACAAGACCATCTACGACGGCTGTGTCTTCGCGCGGGGCCAGGGCGCGACACTGCGCCGTTTCCGCAGCGGGGACCTCGACGAGCTCGCCCGGCTGCTCCGCGAGGCCACCGCCCGGCCGGTGATGGTCTGCATGGACGGCGTCAACAGCATGACCGGCGACATCCCGGACCTGCGGACGTACGCCAGGCTGTGCCGCGAGAACGGCGCGGTGCTCTACGTCGACGACGCCCACGGCATGGGGGTCATCGGCGAGCGCAGCCCCATGGAGCAGTCCCCGTACGGCCTGCGGGGCAACGCCATCGTCAAGCACAGCGGGGAGACCTACGACGACATCATCCTGGTCGGCGGCTTCTCCAAGGCCTACTCGTCGCTGCTGGCGTACCTGGCGCTGCCGACCGCGGTGAAGAACAAGCTGAAGGTGGCCGCGCCGACCTACCTCTACTCGGGTCCGTCCCCGGTGGCGTCGCTGGCCACCGTCAGCGCCGGCCTGGACGTCAACGACAAGCGCGGTGACGAGCTGCGCACGCACCTCTACCGGCTGACCATGAAGCTGCTCTCGCACGTCCGAGGGCTGGGGGTGCACACCTTGAACAGGGACGACACCCCGGTCGTGGAGATCCCCATCTCTCCCGAGCACGACCTGATCGCCGTCTCCGAGCGGCTGTGGCAGGCCGGGCAGTACGTCACGCTGGCGCCGTACCCGGGGGTGCCGCGCGACGAGATCGGCTTCCGCGTCCAGCTGACCGCGGCGCACACCGAGGCCCAGGTCGACGCCCTCAACGAGGTGCTGACCGAGCTGGTCGGGGACGGGACTCTGCGGGCCGCCGTTCCCCGGCCCCGCCGGCCGGTCGATTGAGCGTCAGACGCGGGTGGCCAGCACCTCGACGTACGCGGACGGCACCCTGGTCGTGCCGTCCGTGGCCACGTCGTACCGGCTGATCAGGTCGACCAGGTCGGCGTACAGCAGCTTGCCGTGGTCCTCGTCGAGTGCCTCGAAGGCCTTCAGCGTCGGCCCGTAGTGGGCCCGGAAGTAGTCGGCGAATGCCTCCGGGGACGCGAACCGGAAGACGAACTCGCGCCGGGTGACCCGCAGGTCGCGGACCCGGTCGCCGAACAGTTCCCGCAGCCGTGGCTCGTGGCCCCACTCGACCGGCGCGCGCACCCCGGGCGGCGGCGGGACCCGGCGGCCGACCGTGCGGAACAGTTCCCCGATGAAGCCGTCCGGCGTCCAGTTGGCCAGGGCGATCGTGCCGCCCGGCCGGCACACCCGGGTCAGCTCGGCGGCGGCGCGCTCCTGATCGGGCGCGAACATGACCCCGACCACGGACAGGACGGCGTCGAACTCGCCGTCGCGGCCCGGCAGCGCCTCGGCGTCGCCCTCGGCGAAGCCGACCTCGAGGTGCTCGGCGGCGGCCCGGGCCCGGCCGCGGTCCAGCAGTTCGGGTACGTAGTCGATGCCGGTGACCGTGCACAGGCACCGGGCCGCCGCGATGGCCGCGTTGCCCGTACCCGTGGCCACGTCGACCACCCGCGACCCGGCGGACAGGTCCGCCGCCTGCACCAGCGCCTCGGAGATGGGTTGGATGAGGGCCGCGACCGCACCGTAATCGCCGCTGGCCCAGGTCTTCTGCTGGCGTGCCTTGATGCCTTCCAGGGCAAGTGAACTCGTCATGCCGCCGACGCTAGGAGCGAGAGGGCGCGGCGCGCGTGGGGAGTTCTCCCCATGTTGCGTCAGCGGGGCGCGAGCAGGCCGAGGCGGCGGGCGGCCACGGCGGCCTGGCCCCGCGACGGTACGCCGAGCTTGCCGAGCACCGCCGACACGTGATGGTCGACCGTCTTGGCCGACAGGGTCAGCCGCGCGGCGATGTCGGCGTTGCTCAGCCCTTCCGCGAGCAACATCAGCACCTCCCGCTGCCGCGCCGTCAGCCCGGTGGGATGAGCCGTCGTCGACGCCCGGGGCCCGCGCGGCACCTTGGCCCCCCGGTCCCGCAGCTCGGCACGCAGTCGCCGGGCCGTACCCGCCGCGCCCAGACCGTCCACGATGCGCAGCGCCTCCGCGACCGCTTCGTCGTCCCCACAGCTCAGCGCCTCGGCCCGGGCGTACGCACAGCCCCGGCCCGCCCAGTCGGCGGCAGCGCCCCGCCAGTCACCCTCGATCAGCAACCGGTACGGCAACGCGATCAGCTCGGTCACCGCGATCGGCTCCCCGGCCCGCCACTGCCAGTAGGCGAGCTGTCCCGCGAACCAGGGGTGACCGACGCGGACCGCCACGGCGTACCCGCGCCGGGCCTCGGCCGCCGCGCGCGCCGGATCTCCGGCGATCCAGTAGTGCTCGGCCAGCGCGGTCGCGACCGGCCCGACGAACTGCACCTCGTCCGCCTCGTACGCCGGCCCCGCGGCCCGGAGCAGGATGTCGGCGGCGTCCGGGCCGCCGCGACGCGACCGCAGCCGGCCGAGCGCGACCCGTGCGGTGCTGCGGGAGGGCCCGGGATGTTCCGGGCCGGACAGGGCTGTCTCGGCGTCGGCCTGCGCACCGGCCCAGTCGCCCCGGGCGAGCAGCATCTCGGCCCGGTAGCCGAGCAGATGCTTCACATAGCCGTCCAGGTCGCGGGCCTCGGCGAAGTCCAGCACCCGCCGCAGCACGTCCTCGGCGACGTCGAAGTCGCACCATTCGACCGCCTGGCAGGCCTTGTTGGCCAGCGACCGGGTGGCGTGGTCGTCGAGCCCGGCCGCGGCGGCCAGCGCGTGGGCCCGTTCCAGCTCCGCGCCGCCCACCGCGAAGTCGTGTTCCATCCGGGTCGAGCCCACATTCACCAGGGCGTGCACCTCGGTGTCCAGGTCGCCGAAGCGCCGGGCCAGGGCGATGGCGCGTTCGCCCCACTCGATGGCGCTGACCTCGCCGGCCAGCATGTGCAGCTGCGACAGGTTGCTGTAGGCCATCGCGAGCTGCGGGCCGGGCGGGATCGACTCGAGCACCTCGACCGCCCGTTCGCCGGTCAGCCGGGCCTGCCCGGTGTGGCCGCGCCACCAGCTGAGCCGGGACAGCCAGCGCAGGTTCTCGCCGATCCGGACCGTGTCCCCGGCCTGCTCCCGCAGCGACAGCGCCTGCCGCCGGGCCTCCAGCGCCGCCACGATCTGACCGGCCAGATAACCGGCGGTCGCGTACGCCTCCAGCAGGTCGGCCCGCTCCGCCGCCGAAGCGCCGCCCGCGTGCCGCAGCGCCAGCTCGTAGTGGGCCGCGGCCTGCTTGTGGGCACCGACGGCGGCGGCCCGTACGGCGGCGACCGGCGCCCAGCGCAGCACGGCGGCGGCGTCCCCGGCGTGGTGGGCGTGGTGCACGAGCCGGGCCGGGTCGACCCCGGCGCGGCCGGTGAGCTGGGCGAGCACGTCGGCGTGCAGGGCGGCCCGGCGTACCGGCGACAGCTCCTGCTCGACCGCCCGGCGCAGCAGCTCGTGCCGGAATGCCACTCCGTCGGCGGTGGCGCCGAGCACGCCACCGGCGAGACACTCCTCGACCCCGGCGCCGCGCGAGGCCAGCAGGGCCGGCTCGGCCTGCGACGGCACGACGGACACGAAACGCGCGGCCTCCCGTCCCGGCGGCGACAGCGCGGACAGCCGGGACAGCACGAGGTCGCGCACGGTGGCGGGCACCGCCGAGTCGGCCGCGGCGAGGACCTCGGTCACCAGCAGCGGGTTACCGCCGGTCACCGCGTACACGGGGGAGGAAGCCCGGCCCGCGCGGCGGGCAAGCTCGCCGACCGCCTCGACCGACAGCGGCGCCAGCGGAAACCGCCGGACCAGGGGCCGCGGCAGTCCGGCCAGGACGGTCCGCAGCTGGTGGTCGGGACCGACCTCGTCATCACGGTACGTGAGGACCAGCAGCACCCGGCACAGCGCGAGCCGGCGCCCGAGGAACGCGACCAGGTCAAGGGTGGCCTCGTCGGCCCAGTGCAGGTCCTCCATGACCACCACCGGCCGGCGGCGCTGCCGGGGACCGTCCAGCGCGTCGAGCAGGGCGTCGAAGACCGCACCCCGCTCCCCCGCGGCCATCCGCTCCCGCAGCGCCCCACCGACCTGGCGGGCGATGTCGTGCAACGGCCCGAGCGCGCGCGGGGTGAGCAGCGGATCGCAGGCTCCCCAGAGCACCCACGCCCGCGATCCGGCCGCGGCGGCGAACGCGGTGGCCAGACTGGACTTCCCCGCGCCGGCCTCACCGGAGACGACAGCGATCCGCCCGCCGCCGGCCGTCTCGGCCAGCAGCGCGTCCAGCTCGGCGAGAGCGCCACCACGCTCCAGAAGCTCCATCGCGGCCGAGCGTACTGACGCGCGGCCCCTCGGCACTGCCCACAACCGGACAGTCTTCCCAGCTCAATCGGGCGGACCGGGGTGATCCGGCCGCGGTGTCCGGCGAGCGGTCAGCCCAGCGCGGCGGCCGGGGCGGCCACCGGGTAGTCGTCGCGCAGGTCCTCGGGAGTGGTGGCGCGGCCGAAATGCCACCCCTGGCCGAGGTCCGCGCCCAGTTCCGCCAGCGTCGCGGCGTCCGCCTCGGTCTCGACCCCCTCGGCGACCACCTGGGCCCCGGTGGCCCGGGCCAGGTCGACCAGGGAGTGCACCACCACGGCCAGGACCGGGTCGGCGCTCAGGCCGGTCACGATGCTGCGGTCGAGCTTGATGACGTCGGGCGCGGTGATGACGATGTGCCGCAGCGAGGAGAAACCGGCGCCGACGTCGTCGATGGCCAGGCGCATGCCGCGGGCCCGCAGCGGGGCCAGCACCGCCTTCAGCGCGTCGTAGTCCTCGATCGGTTCGTGCTCGGACAGCTCCAGCAGGACCCGGTCGAGCGGCATCCGCGCCAGAAAATCGGCGCAGTCGTCGGTGAACAGCGTCTGCGGCGAGACGTTCATGGCGACGTAGCCCGACACCCGGTCGAGGTGTTCCCCGGCCCGCCGCAGGGCCAGCACCTCGAGGCGTTCGCGTTCGCCGATCAGATCCGCGTCGGCGAAGCACACGTCGGGCGCCATCTTCCACTCCTGCGGGAACCGGCTCAGCGCCTCGGTGCCGACCCGCCGGCGGGTGGCGAGGTCGACGATGGGCTGCAGGAGCACGAGCGGCCCGCCACCGTCGATCACCGGCCGCAGCCGGTTCTCGATCTCGGCATTGCGCCTCCGCTCCCGGACGCCGGGCTCGATGATCACCGAGGCGGCGTGGGACAGCACCTCCATCAACGCCTTGTCCCGCTTGCTCAGCTCCTTGTCGGCGGCGAACCCGGCAGCGCAGAAGGTGCCGTAGACGGTGCCGTCACTGAGCACCATCGGCACGGACACGAAGCTGCGGATCCGTGGCATCCGGGCCGACGGCAGCTTCATCGCGGCCGGGAAATTCTTGACGTTCGGCATGACCGCCGGCAGCTTGCCATCCATGATCGCCTGGCAGAAGGTGGTCGCCTGGGGCTGGGTGTTGCCGTCCCGGAACACCCACGGCAGCGGTGACTCGACCACTTCCAGATGCTGGGTGGTGCCGTCCATCCGGGTCATGAAGGCCAGGCTGAGCCCGAGCGACTCCCGGGCGGTCCGCAACAGCTCGGCGACCTGCCGTTCCGTCTCGCTGCGCTGCTTGCGCACGATGGTCTCCTCGTTCGGACCGGACGCCACGGCGGTGCCGCCAGACTGCCCCTCTCATCGGCCGGCGAAGCCACCAGCTGAGACCCCGAGCCGCCGCCCCGCGGCGCGCAGCCCGGTCAGGTTCTGCTCGACCCAGCCCTCGGTCAGCGACTCCGTGCCCCGCATGGCCGGCTTCGCGTACAGGTGGAAGTGCAGGTAGTCGATCCGCAGCAGAACGCCCAGCCAGGGCACGGCCGTCTCGTCCGCGGCCCGGAACGGGCGCACCGTGCGGTAGCCGGCCAGGAACGCCGGCCAGTGCGGCGTCCCCGCGACCGGGGCGAGATCCGCCGCGCGGTAGCCGTCCGCGGCCCGGTCCAGGTCGAAGAAGATGATCCGGTCGCCGTCCCGGTGCACGTTGTCCAGGGTCACGTCACCGTGGCAGAGGCCGCGTTCCAGCTCGGCGCCGCGCACCCGGCGCCCGGCCTCCGCCGCCAGCCCGGCGATCAGCGCCCGGTCCGCGGCGTCCGGCACCCCGGCCAGAACCTCGTCGACCAGCGCCGCCACGTCGACGGCGGGCGGACCCGGGAAACCCGTGGCGGCCTCATGGAACGCGGCCGTGGCGACGCCGAAACGGTGATAGAGCTCGTCGGTGCGCGGCTTGGGCGGTTTGCTGCCGGGCACCCACTCCCAAAGCGTGAAAGCCCGCGAACCCTCGGCCGCCGTCAGCGACCCGGCCGGTCGGCCGTCGAGCAGCGGTACGCCCTGAGCAACCCCCGCCCCGACGTGCGCCGCCAGTTCGACCTCCCAGCCGGCGGACCCGTACCCGGCCCGGTAGAGCTTGAGCACCCGCGGACCGGCCGGCGTATCCAGCCGGTAGACGTCGTTGACGAGCGAGCGGAGCAGTACGCAGCCGGTGACGTCCAGCCCGTACTCCCGGGCGGCCACGCGGGCCAGCGCGGCCGGGTCGACGATCGAACGCAGGGTGGGGACCATGCTGCGACCGTACGGCCGCCGCCCACCCCCCGCGACCGCGCTACGTGGCATCCGGCGTGACGCGGGCAGAGGCCGCGAGTCGGTCGGCCAGTGCCGCGACCAGCCCCCGGAGCTCATCCGGGCGCTCGATGACGAACGGCCGGTCCAGCGACGCGAGCACCCCCGGGATCCAGTCGAGCCGTTCCGCCCGCAGCTCGGCCCGCACCCACCCGTCGCCCCGGGGGTCCGGGGACAGCTCGGCCACCGCGGCGGGCAGCCGGCTCCGGATGTGCTCGGCCGTCGCCTGGATCCGCACCCTCACCCGGTGCCGGTACGGGGCTCCGGCCAGCCCGGACAACACACGCTGCGCCGGGTCCACCCCCGCCGGCCGCTCGAACGAGCCGGGCAGCGTCCGGGCGTCCGCGATGCGGTCCAGCCGGAACGTCCGGTCCGCCCCGGCCTCAGGGTCGACGCCCGTCACGTACCACCGCCCCGAGTGCGCGACCAGCCCGTACGGATGCAGCGTCCGCACGCTGCGCCGCCCGTCGCCGGCCTGATAAGTGATCGCGACGGGCCGGCAGTGCCGTACGGCATCAGCCACCGCCAGCAGCACAGCGGTCTCCGGGAGCGCGAACTCGCCGGGCGCGGCCGTGAAGGCGAGCGAGTCGAGCACCGTGTCGAGCCGGCGGGCCAGCCGTTCGGGCAGCACGCGCCGGATCTTGGCCGCCGCCGTCTCGCTCGCCGTACCCGTTGTCGTCGCCAGTCCCGTCCGGCGGCCGGCGATCAGGCCGAGCAGCACGGCGAGCGCCTCGTCGTCGCTGAGCATCAGTGGTGGCATGCGGAAACCGGAGGCCAGCCGGTAGCCGCCGTACCGGCCGCGGACCGACTCGACGGGCACGTCCAGGTCGATCAGGTGGGCCACGTACCGCCGTACCGTGCGCGGGTCGACGTGGAGCCGGTCGGCCAGTTCCGCCAGGGTGCGGGTGCCGCCCGACTGCAGGAGCTCCAGCAGGGTGAGGACCTGGGCGGTGGGTCGGGCCATGGCCGGAAATCTAGCGCGGATAGTGGACCGTTTCTGTCCAGTACCAGTTCTAGCGTGACCGCATGGACATGGTCTCGATCCGCATCATCACCGCCGACGCCGCCCGCCTCGTCGCCTTCTACGAGCAGGTCACCGGGGTGTCCGCGCGCTGGTTCACCGAGGATTTCGCCGAGCTGGCGACCGCCCGGGCCACGCTCGCGATCGGCAGCACCCGGACCGTCGGGTTGTTCGCGCCCGGCGCGGCCCGGCCGGCCGACAACCACACCGTGATCATCGAATTCCTCGTCGACGACGTGGACCTCGTGTACCGCGGCCTGGCCGGCACCGTCGACGACATCGTCGCCGAGCCCACCACCATGCCTTGGGGCAACCGGTCGCTGCTGGTGCGGGATCCCGACGGCAACCTGGTCAACTTCTTCACCCCGGTCACCCCGGCCGCCGTCGAGCGGGCCGCCCGGAGCTAACGGCGGCGCCGCTGGCGGGCGGCCTCGTAGAGCGCCACGCCGGCCGCCGAGGCCGCGTTCAGGCTGCTGGCCGCGCCCGTGATCGGGATGCGGACCATCTGGTCGCAGACCTCCCGCCAGCCCGCGCTCAGCCCGTGCGTCTCATTGCCGACCGCCAGCACCGTCGGCCCGGTCAGGTCGTGCTCGGCGATCTCCACCGCACCGCGCTCGTCGGTGCCCACGACCTGCACCGGTACGCCGTCCGCGCGCAGCCCGCCGGCCCAGTCCAGCACCTCCCGGTGGCTCGGCACCCGCACCACCGGCACCGCGAAGAGCGAGCCCGTGCTGGCCCGGACGGCCTTCGGGTCGTACGGGTCCGCGGCGTGCCCGGTGACGATCACCCCGGCGGCACCGAACGCGTCCGCCGAGCGCACCAGCGTGCCGATGTTGCCCGGCGTGGTGGGCCGGTCGAAGACCAGCACCAGCGGGTTGGCGCCCAGCGTGAGGCGGGTCAGGTCGTCCGGCGGCATCGCCACCACGGCCAGCAGTTCCGGGGCGTCCTCGTCCTTGCCGCCCAGCTCGCGCATCAGCTCGGCGGCCACCACCGCGCGCGGCGCGCCGGCGGTCTCGATGACCTCGCGGCCCCACTTGGACAGGCCGGGCCCGTCCGAGGTGAGCAGCGTCCGGATCTCCCAGCCGCGTTCCACGGCCAGGGAGATCGGACGGACGCCCTGGACCAGGAACTCGCCGGCGCGCTGCCGCTTGTTCCGGTTGGTCAGCAGGGCCTCCCACTGCTGGAACGTCGCATTGCGCGTGTGGATCCGCATCGTCCTGGCCATGGCGACCAGTCTGGTGCAGCCGCGCGCTCACATGTCGGGCGGGTAGCTGCTGTAGTCGGGGAAGTTGCCGTACAGACGCTCACCGGGTTCGCCCACCGTGACGGCGTGCACGAGCAGGTCGCCGCCGACGAACGCGCCCTTCCAGGAGGCACCCCGGCCGCCGAAGCGCCGCCGCGGACCGCCTCCTCGACCTTGCGGCGCAGCTCGCCGGCCTCGGCCGCGCTGATCAGCGGCCCGAAGTCCAGCTCGTCAGGCACACGGCGCCGCCCTGCGACGGGGTCTTGGCGATGACGGCGTTGCCGGCCAGCAGCTGCACCAGCCCGGCGTGCACGAGCACGCTCATCGGATGGTTCCAGGAGGCGATGTTGCTGACCGGTCCGGGCAGCGGTGCCCGCGCCGACCTTGGCCAGGTGCGTGAGCAGGGTGCCGTCCACGGGGGTACGCAGCTCAGCCGGCGTGCCGACGTCATGCCACCGGCCGGCGTAGAGGTTGCGCAGCCGGATCTTCTGCCACCGGTCACCAGCTCCGGGTGGAAAGAACGAGGCGATATCCGTCCGGGTCGGCCACGGTCACTCCCCACCGGTCCCAGTAGTCGCCCTGGGCCACCCGGGTGCCACCGTTGGCCACCAGCCGGGCGACCAGTTCCTCGTCGACCGCCCCGGCCAGGTAGAGCACGAGCAGGTCCTGCTCGGTCGGCGCCGGCTCGCTCGACGACCCGCCGACCAGTTCGAGGTGCCAGGAGGCCGACGGCCAGCCGAGCATGACGATGTCGTGCGGGCCCGAGCCCTCGTACAGCACCTCCAGCCCGAGGCCCTCGACGTAGAAGCGGCGCACGGCGGCGAGATCACGGCACGGACGGGCCAGGCGTACGGAGACCAGCGGATCGATCATCGGACCACCCTGCACCCTCAACCCGGCTCGAACTCAAGCGGCAGACTGGCGGGCATGGCCAAACTTCTCTACTCCGTCACCATGTCGCTGGACGGCTTCATCGCCGGGCCGGGCGGGGACATGTCGTGGCTGACCCCGTACCTGGGACCCAATCCGTACGTGGACGAGCTGATCGGTGACATCGGGTCGTTGCTGGTCGGCAACCGCACCTTCCGCGGTGACGACCCCTACAAGGACACGCCCGCCGAGGGTGAGGCGTTCGGCGGGGGCTGGTCCGGCCCGCAGATCGTGCTGACCCACCACGTCCCGGACGCGGCCTGGCCGGGCGTCACCTTCGTGAGCGACTTCGGCGAGGCGGTCCGGCGGGCCGAAGAGGCGGCCGGCGACAAGTACGTCAACGTGCTCGGCGCGGACGTCGCCCGGCAGTGCGTGGCGGCGGGCGAGCTGGACGAGGTGCTGACCTGCATCGCACCCGTGCTGCTGGGTGACGGGGTGCGGCTGTTCGAGGAGCCGGGCGGCCGTACCGTCAGGCTCGAGCGCCTGCATCTGTCCGGCGTGCCGCTCGCTTCCCTGCTGCGGTTCCGCGTCCTGCCCGCCGGGTGAGCGGCGGGCAGGACGCGACGCTCAGATCTGGTCGTTCTTCAGCAGGTCGCCCGGGTCGATCGCCGCCGGATCGGGCAGCGCGTTCTCCCGCAGGTGGCGGTTGTGCCGCGGCTCCTGCTTGGTCTTCGCATCGTTGAGCTTGCGGCGCAGGTCGTCGCGCACGTCGTTGAGCGCGGCGTGCAGGTCCTCCTCGGAGGAGGTGGTGACGACCTTCTGCCGGCCGGCGATCCAGCACTCCAGGGTCACCTTCTGCCCCGGGGCCTCGCGGTCCTTGACCGACACCTCCAGCTCGGTGGTGTCGGCGTGGAATCCGGCGAGCCGGGCGTCGAGCGTGCCGAACTGCTCGGCGATCCAGTTCCGGTCGCCCTGCGAGAAGCCGGCGCCCACGCGCAGGCACTCGGCGACGGTGGCGGGATTTGCGACTGCGCTCATCGCTGCACCTCCTGTGGCCGGGCGGACACGGACCGGGTGGTGCACAGACGTACGGTCACCATCTTCGCTGACCCTTCGGCTCGGGGATGTTCCTTATCGTCCTGTACCCCCGGCGAAGGGCTGCGGAAACGGACGAGGCGCTCGAATCACCTTCGCGTCAGCGCTGCGGCGGCGTCCGGCGGATCGAGTGGACCTTGGCCGGGACCGGTTCCTCCCCCGTCGCCACGCGCATGCCGTTGAGGTAGCCGTCGGTTTCGCGCTGCTCGCCGTACTCCTCGGTCAGCTCCGCGATGCGCTCCTCGAGCACGTGCAGCTCCCGCTCGCGGTCGGCCGCGAGCTGCGTCCGCAGCTCGGCGAGGATCTCGTCGAACTGCCGCCCGTCGGTCACCGGGCCGTCGCGCAGCTGGTCGATCCGGCGCAGGATCTGGTCGCGGGAGAACGCCACCACGACCGCGAGCCAGGCCAGCACGAACAGTCCGGTGATCACGGGAAAGACCGCGAGCGACGTCAGCGGGGGCGGCGAGGGCATGCCGCCGGGCGGGGGTGGTGGCGGATGCCCGGGCGGCATCCCGACGATCACGGTGATGATGAGCGCGCCGGTGGCAGCCACCGCCGCGAGCAGGGAACCGAGCAGCAGTTTGCTCAGCTGGAGATGCAGTCCGCCCACGGTGGACCCCTGATCGGCGCGGGCCCGCTCAGTCATGGTCCGAGATTACGGACATCCGCTCCCCGGCGCGACACCCGGCAAGCTGATCGTGACGGTCACGCCGACCGGCGGCGGCGCAGGACCTTGCGGTACGGGTCGAGCATCCGGTCGAGCACCGCCTCCAGCGCCTTGCGGTCGGCCTCCGGAACGGGTGAATCCGGGGCGAGGATCCGGCCCAGCTCGTGCACGATCGGATGGGTGACCGGCGGCGCCGGCGGAGGCCCGCCGACCCGGTCGGGGTACGCGGCCACCACGATCTCGTTGATGCTGCGGCCCAGCACGGGCGCGATCCGTTCGATGGATCTGATGGTGGGCCGCTGCTCACCGCTGAGCCAGCGCAGCACGACCGAGGGATCGGTGCCGGCCGCCCGGGCGAAGTGGGTCGGAGTCGGGAACCGCGCAGCCTGGATCGCTTCCTTGAGGTAGCCGCCGAAGCCCGCCTCCGGCGTGGAAGGCGTCACGGGCCAAGGATAGGCCCCGTCCGATCGATACCGGCCTCCTCGGCTCGGGCAATTGGTTGAAAACACATGCACTGCTACCGTCATTGGTTAGATAACCAACGGCTCGGGCGTGGAGCGGAAGGTCGTGGCGGGATGACGCAAACAATGATCCTGATGGGCGTACTGGCGATCTGCGCCGTCTCGGGCGCACTGCTGACCTACCGGCCGGGATGGACGCGCGGCCCGGACGAGCCGGCCGGCAGCTACACCCCGCCGCCCCCGCCGGTCCCCAGCCCGGCACCCGCCGCGACAGCACCGGCCCTGCCGCCGGCGACCACTGTGGCCCCGGGCAAGCCCTCGCAGCCCGTGTTCTCCGTCGCACCGCCGGCGCCGGTCGCGGCCGCCCCGGTCGCCGCGTCCCCCGCCCGGCGCAGCCGCAACAACGGATTCGACCGCTTCGCGCCGCGCGCGGCCCGCACCCGCGCCTGATCCACCCCCTCCCCCGGGGTTCCGCAGATCACAGGGCTGCGGGCCGCCCGGCGGGCAGGCGCCACCCGTCCCCGGTGTTGTACCGGAGGAAAGGTGGGAACATGTCAGGAACGACGAACAGGCACCGGGTAGTCATCGTCGGAGCGGGGTTCGGCGGTCTCTTCGCCGCCAAGGCGCTGCGGCACGCCGACGTGGACGTGACCCTGATCAACGGTACGACGTACCACCTCTTCCAGCCGCTGCTCTATCAGGTCGCGACCGGGATCCTGTCCGAGGGCGAGGTGGCGCCGCCGATCCGCGAGATCCTGCGCAGGCAGCGCAACGTGGACGTGCGGCTCGGCCGGGTCCGCGACGTGGACGTCGAGGCGAAGACCGTCGACGTGGCCGGCCCGGGAGTCTCCTACACCGTCGGCTACGACACGCTGATCTTCGCGGCCGGCTCCTCGCAGTCCTACTTCGGCAACGACGGCTTCGCCGAGGACGCCCCCGGCATGAAGAGCGTGGACGACGCCCTGGAGCTGCGCGCCCGGATCTTCCACGCGTTCGAGATCGCCGACCTGCAGACCGACCCGGCCGACATCGAACGCTGGATGACGTTCGTGATCGTCGGTGCCGGCCCGACCGGCACCGAGATGGCCGGCCAGATCGCCGAGCTGGCCCACCGCACCCTGCCGGGTCAGTACAAGCACATCGACCCGCACCGGGCCCGCGTGGTCCTGGTCGACGCGGTGGGCGCGGTCCTCAACACCTTCGGCGACCGGCTCTCCACCCGCGCCCTGCGCGAGCTGCACCAGCTCGGCGTGGAGGTGGAGCTGAACACCAAGGTCGTCGACGTCGACCCGACGGGCATCGAGGTCGAGACCGTACGCGGTCCCGAGCGCATCCCCGCGATGACCAAGGTCTGGGCCGCCGGGGTGTCCGCACCGCCGCTGGCCCGCCGGCTGGCCGAGGTCACGGGCGCGCGGACCGACCGCGCCGGGCGCATCCACGTCGAGCCGGACGGCACCGTCCCGGGCCACCCGGAGATCTTCGTGGTCGGCGACCTGATGGCGCTGGCGGGCGACGACGGCCGGCAGCTCCCCGGGGTCGCGCAGGTGGCCATCCAGAGCGGACGGCACGCGGCCGGCCAGATCAAGCGCCGCCTCGCGGGCCGGCCGGCCGGTCAGCCGTTCCACTACTTCGACAAGGGCAGCCTGGCGGTGATCTCCCGCTTCTCGGCGGTGGCGAGCATCGGCGGGCTGCGGCTGTCGGGCTTCCCGGCCTGGCTGATCTGGCTGGTGGTGCACCTGTTCTACCTGGTCGGCTTCAAGAACCGGGTGTCGGCGGTCCTGCACTGGGCGGTCAGCTTCCTGGGCCGCGGCTGCCCGGAACGGGTGACCACCCTGCAGCAGGTCCACGCCCGCACCGCGATGCGCCAGTACGGCGATCCCTTCGCACCCGCCCCGGACACCTACACCGGCTCCCGGACCCCGGTCACCTCCGGCGGTTAGGGTCGGCTTCTCGGTCGGGCGGAGGACGGCGGCAGGTATGCGGGTGGCGATGGTCAGCGCCGCTGCTCGGGCCGGGCGGGTGAACGAGGATTTCGCCGGCGCCGTACCGATGGCCGCGGTCCTGGTCGACGGGGCCGGGATCCCCGGCGCCGGAGCGCTCTGCCGGCACGGCGTCGTCTGGTACGCCGCGCGCCTGGGCGGCAGCCTGCTCAGCCTGCTGGCAGTGAGGCCGGACACCGGCCTCAGGACGCTGCTCGCCCAGGCCATCGGGCAGGTGACGGACGATCACCGGGACACCTGTGACGTCGCCGCCCGGCTCAGCCCGTCGGCGGCCGTGGCCGTCCTGCGGGTGTCCGGCGGCCGGGCCGACTACCTGGTGCTGGGTGACGCGACCGTGGTGCTGGACCGGGCGGCCGGTACGCCGCTCGTCGTCAACGATTCCCGCGAGGTGGTGATCAGCCGGTCGTACCTGCCCGCGCTCGCGGCCGCCGGTGCGGACACCGACGAGTACCGGCGGGTCCTGGCCGACCTGCGCAGCCATCGCAACGAGCCGGGCGGCTTCTGGGTGGCCAAGGACGACCCGCGCGCGGCGGACGAGGCGCTCACCGGCAGCTGCCCGGTCGCCGAGCTCACCAGCGCGGCTCTGCTCAGCAACGGCGCCGCCCGGATCGTGGACGAGTTCGCTCTGGCCGGCTGGCCCGAGATCGTGGCCGGCCTGGCGTCGAACGGGCCCGCCGCGATCATCCATCGGGTCCGGCAGGCCGAGGCGAGCCGCGCGGCGACCGCCGACGACGCGACGATCGTGCACTGCACCGAGCTCGGCGGGAGGTAGGTCCTATATTGATCGCCCGACTCGGCTATCATCCCGGAATGGCAATGAATCAGGACGGCTGTGTGACCCCGGCGGTGGCCTTGTTCCACTCCCTCGCCGACGAGACCCGGCTGCGGATCGTGGCCCGGCTGGCCGCGGGTGAGGCCCGGGTGGTCGACCTGACCGGCGAGCTCGGGCTGGCCCAGTCCACGGTTTCCAAGCACCTGGCCTGCCTGCGCGGCTGCGGCCTGGTCGACTACCGGGTCCAGGGCCGGCAGTCGTTCTACGCCCTGACCCGTCCGGAGCTGATGGACCTGCTCGCCGCGGCGGAGGGCCTGCTCGCCGTGACCGGCACCGCGGTCACGCTGTGCCCGGCCTCCGGCGCGGCGGTCACGGCGGTGCCGCGGTGAGCGCCCCCACCGGTACGGCGCTGAGCCCGGCCCGGCGCGCCCAGCTCAACCGGCGCAGCCTGCACCTGGCCTATGCGACCGCCGGCTACAACACCCTCGAAGGCCTCGTGGCCGTCGCCGCCGGAGTGGCCGCGTCGTCGACCGCGCTGCTCGGCTTCGGCCTGGACTCCTTCGTCGAGGTGTCCAGCGCGCTGATCGTCATCTGGCAGTTCCGGTCCCGGGTGCCGGAGTCCCGCGAGCGGCTGGCCCTGCGGCTGATCGCCGTGTCGTTCTTCGCCCTCGCCGCCTGGGTCGGCGTCGACGCGGTCCGCACCCTGCTCGGCTCGGACGAGGCCAGGGTGTCCCCGGTCGGCATCGGCATCGCGGCGGCTTCCGTGGTCGTGATGCCGTTGCTGGTCCTGGCCAAGCGGCGCACCGGCCGCGAGCTGGGCTCGGCCACCGTGGTCGCCGACTCCGTGCAGACCATGCTGTGTACGTACCTCTCCGCGATCGTGCTGATCGGGCTGCTGCTCAACGCCACCCTGGGCTGGTCCTGGGCGGACCCGGTCGCCGCTCTGGTCATCGCCGCCGTGGCCGTCCGCGAAGGGGTCGGGGCCTGGCGCGGTGAGCAGTGCGACGACTGCGCTCCGCCCGCCACCGACGACCCGGACGGCTGCTCGTGCTGCGCGGACACCTCGGCCCGAATACCCGTCGCCGGGGACGGGGTTGCTGAGCCGCGAGTGGGTCGGGCAGGCTGACGGCTCCGACCTCGTGCGCGATACCGCGTTCGGCAGCCCGACCACCGAGATCCTCACCGCCTCGTGCCGGCGGTGACAGTCGTCGCGACGATCCTGGTGTGACGCGGAGTCTCCGGAGTGAGCCCGGTCAGAAGCCGAGCCCGTCGAGGATCCGGACGACTGTGTTGGCCTTGTCGCCGTCCCGCTCGGTGCCGGCCGGCTCAACCCGGCCCGCGATGAGCAGAATGACCTCGTCGACCTTGGCGACGACATCGGCGCGACCGGCGATGACCGCGGCGGTCCGGAGGTCCCGGGCAGGCACCAGCAGGGCAGCCGGGTCGGTGGTCTCTGGCTGTCGGTCCACGACCCGAGCTTAAGAGCCGGCTGCTACTTCCTCACCCGACGGGCACCGAGGTGCGGCGTAGAAGGCCGCCCGCTGACGAGCCGAGGTCAGGCCGCGGCCTCGCCCAGATCGGCCATGTCGATGCCGGCCTCACCGAGGATGCGCTGGACGGCGGCGATGCTCAGCCAGTCCAGGATGTTGTCCTCGTGCACGACGCGGTACCACTGGGTCCGTCCGCGCTTGACGATCTCGACGCGCCACGCGCCGTCGGCCGTCTGCATCGCGTACTGGACCCTGGGCTCCACCCGATCGACGCTACGTCCTGTCGATCAAGGCCGCTACCAGGTAAAACAAACTACGTCGGCGTAATTCACCGCGGCCGTCGACCCGGGTCCGCACCCCCACGGACCCGGGTCGACGGTCACAGCGAGCCTCGCTCAGCCCTTCACCGCGCCCGCGGTGAGCCCTTCGGTGAGGAAACGCTGGCCGAAGGAGTACATGATCACCACGGGGATGCTGACGAGCAGCGACGCCGCGGCGAGCTGTCCCTGCGGTACGACGTCGCCGGCGATCATCGACTGCATCCCGACCGGGAGGGTCTTGTACTCGTCCTTGGTGATGAACACGAAGGCGAACAGGAACTCGTTCCAGGCGTTGGTCAGGGTGAACAGCGCGACCGCCAGCAGTCCCGGCTTGGCCAGGGGCAGCACCACCCGGCGGAACGCCTGGACGCGGGTGGAGCCGTCGACCAGCGCGGCCTCCTCCAGCTCGATCGGGATCGACGCGAAGTATCCCGTCAGCAGCCAGGTCGCGAACGGGATAGTGAACGTCGGGTACGTCAGCACCAGCGACCACAACGAGTCGGTGAGCCGTGCCCCGATGAGCAGCTGGTACAGCGGGATGAACAGCAGGGCGCCCGGCATCACGTACGTCAGCAGCACCGTGACGGTGAAGCCCTGCGCGCCGCGGAACCGCAGCCGGGCCAGGGCGTAGCCCGCCAGGGCGGCACAGATCAGGGCCACCGCGGTGGACGCCGCGGACACCAGCACGGTGTTGAGGTACCAGCGGCCGAACGGCTGGTTGGTGAACAGCGCACTGAACTGTTCCAGGGTCCACGGCGTCGGCCACAGGTCGTTGTCGCGCATGACGACCTGACCCTCGGACTTGAAAGCCGTGACGGCGATCCAGTACAGCGGGCTCAGCACGAAGGCCAGCAACCCGGCCAGCGCGACCCCGGATCCCAGGTTCGCCACCAGGGACGAGGCCCGGCGACCGCCCCGGGAGTTCAGGGCCGAGACCGCCTTGCCGACGGCCACCGCGATCAGCAGCATCACCGCGAGGACAACCGCGGCCTTCCAGAAGATCTGGGGCGACGCCCAGGCCAGCAGACCGGTGAAGGCGACGGTGACGATCCACGGCAGGGCCGTCCGCACCGTCCCGGCCCACTGCGGCATCCGGATCCGCGGGGGCCGCTTGGTGCCGGCGTCCTGGCGCAGCAACCGGACCAGGACGAACACCAGCGCGCCGATGACCGGCAGCATGACCAGCGTGACCGCCGCCCCGGCGCCGTACTGCAGCTGCAGGATCGCCTTCGAGTACGCGACGAGCACGTACGGCGCGGTCACGTCACCCGGGCCGCCCTGGGTCAGCAACCAGATGAGGTCGAAGTTGTTGAACGTCCAGATCGACGACAGGGTCACCGTCACGGTGATGACGTGACGCAGTCCGGGCAGCGTCACGTGGACGAATCGGCGCCACGGCGAGGCGCCGTCGATGGCCGCCGCCTCGTACAGGTCGGCCGGGATGGCCTTGAGCCCCGCGAGGAAACAGACGGCGAAGAACGGCACGCCTTTCCACACGTTGACCAGGATCACCGACGGCATGGCCAGCGACGTGTCGGACAGCCAGCCCGCGGGCCAGCTGTCGATCAGATGCACATCGGCCAGCAGCGGCCCGATCCCGGACGCGGTGAGCAGGGTGTTGACGCTGCCGAAGATCGGGTCGAGCAGCGCGCGCCAGCTGAACGCCGTCACCACCGTCGGCACCACCCACGGCACCAGGAGAAGCCCGGTCAGCACGGCCCGCCCACGGCGCTGACGGTGCAGCAGCAGGGCTGCGGCCAGGCCGAGCACAACCTTGAAGATCTCCGCGTACGCGGTGAAGACGAACGAGTTCACCACGCCCGTACGGAACTGGTCGTCGCCGGCGAGGGAGAGGTAGTTGCCCAGGCCGACGAAGACGCTTTCCTGGCCGTGCCGTTCGGTGGTGCTGGTGATCGCCGACTGGACGATCGGCACCAGCACGAGCGCACTGACCAGTACGGCCGTCGGCGTCAGGAACAGGGCCGCCAGCCGCCAGTCCCGGCCCAGCCGCCGCTGGGTCGTCGTGAGGGAGCCGGGCCCCGGCGACGGGGAGGTCCCCGTCGCCGGCGCCGGTGCTGAGCGGACTGCCGTCACTGCGGCAGCCCTTGCTGGGCAAAGATCTGCACCATCTTCGCGTGGGCGGCCTTCACGGCCTGTGCGGGCGCCGTGCCCTGCACGACCTGCTGCATCATGTCGGTCAGGACGTAGGCGGCGACGACGGCCTGCTGGCCGGCGCTGGCCTTCTGCGGGAACTTCAGGCCATTCTTGGTGGACAGCGGCAGCGGCTGCTGGGACATGGTGCGCAGCATGGAGAACGCCGGGTCGCCGCCGGTGAAGAACGGGTCGGCGTCCCAGACCTTCTCCCAGGCGGGCATGGCCAGACCGGGTGCTTCCTGGGCCACTCCGACCAGTGCCGGCGCGGTGACCAGGTACTGGGCCAGGAGCCTGGCGAGGGCCGGGTTCTTGGCCCCCTTGAAGACGACAAAACCCTGGGACTGGCCGAGCAGCAGGGACTTGTCGGTCGCCGGCCCGATGCAGTCGGAGAAGACGTGGGTGTTGGCGTACACGGGGTTCTTCTTGGTCTTGGAGTCCGCGTAGACGCTGAAGCTGTTGCGGGTGTAGCCCAGGATCCCGGCCAGCCAGTTCTCGTTGTTGCTGGTGTCGGTCCAGCTGGCGACGCCCGGCGGCAGCATCGGCTTGAACTTGGGGTTGGTGTAGATGTCGCCCAGGAAGGTCACCGCCTGCACGGTCTCGGGCGAGTCGAACGTGACCTTGCGGCCGTCGTTGGAGGCGATCGCTCCGCCGTACGAGTTGATCAGCGCCTCGATCATCCCGTTGCCGTCACCGGACCGGTTGATCATCATGCCCCAGCCGAACCGGCGCTTGGCCGGATCGGAGATCGCCAGACACAGGTCGCGCAGCTCCTCCCAGGAGTAGACGTCCTTGGTGGCGATGCCCTTCTCCTGCATCCAGTCCTTGCGCAGGAAGGACCCGATCCCGATGAAGTGGTACGGGATCGCGTACCACTTGCCGTCGAAGACGCAGAAGTTCTTGGCCTCGGCGCAGGGCTCGCCGTACTTGGCCGTCAGCGCCGTGACGACGTCCGTCACGTCCTCCAGGTCGCCCAGCCCGTGGAACTGCGCGATGAACCGCGAGTCGGTCATGAACGCCAGGTCACGCGCCACGCCACCCTCGACCTCGGCGTGGATCTTGGCCACCACGTCACCGGCGTCGGCCTGGACCAGGCTGTTCTCGATCTTGGTCCCGGTGACGCCGGCGAACTTCTCGATCGAGCGGTCGAGCGCCTCGTTGGCCTTGGTCGAGTAAAGCTTCTGCGAGAGCACCCCCATCGAGGCGCCCTTCAACGGCGCCGCGGCGTCGATCAGATCCTTCGGAACGTCGGCCGCCACTTTGGCGGGTGCATCGGATTCGGCTCCGCACGCGGCCAGACCGGCCGCACCGAGCACCCCCACCCCCATTCCCAGAAAACCGCGCCGGGACCACGCCGGGTTGTCCTGCATAGGTATTCGCCTCCCTCATCTCCTCGCACCGCCGCACGCCAGAGGCGTGCTCGGCGAACAGCGTCGACATACCGAAGCCCCGGACGTCACGGCGGTGAGGTGGGCCGAGGCGGCGCTGACGTTGCGGTGCGATCGGGTCACGGGCCACCGCCGTTCGAGATTTCGAACTCAGTTCGAGATATCGTATTGAGTGGACGCGACGCTAGAGGACCACCGAGAGAGGTGTCAATGTTTCAATGCGGTTTCCGGCCGGAACCGGCAAATCGGTCAGCGGGACTGGGCCCGGTACCCCATCCGGGCGGACAGCGTGGCCGCGCCGCCGCGCACCAGCTCGGTCCAGGCGATCTGCGTCTGCGGGGTCCAGCGGATGATCGGCGCGGAGACGCTCATCGCGGCGACAGCGGCGCCGGAATGGTCCCGGATCGCCGCGGCGACGCAGCGCATGGCGCTGTCGGACTCGCCGTTGTCGAACGCGACGCCCTCGGCCCGGACGCGTTCGAGATGGGCCCGCAGCCCTTCCGGGTCGGTGATGCTCTCGGGCGTCATGCCCGTCAGGGCGCCCTTCTTCAGAACGGCGTCCAGGCCCGCCTCATCGAGGTCCGACAGCAGCACCTTGCCGACCGCCGTGCAGTGCGCCGGCAACCGCCGCCCGACCGCGGAGACCATCCGGACGGGGTGCGTGCTGTCGACCTTGACCAGGTAGATGACATCGGCGCCGTCGAGCACGGCCACGTGGACGGCCTCGTCGCACGCGGCGGCGACGTCCCGCGCGACGCCCTGCGCCTCGCGCACCAGGTCGAGCCGGCCGGCGAAGGCCGCGCCGAGCTGGAACAGGGGCATGCCGAGCCGGTACTGCACCGGCTGCCCCGGAACGGAGATCAGGTACGCGCGCGCCTCGAGCGTGACCAGCAGCTCGTGCACCGTGGTGCGGGGCAGATCGAGCCGCTCCATCACCTCTCGGGCCGACAATTGGGGTCGGTCCAGGAACAGTTCGAGGATGTCGAGTGCGCGGATGACCGCCGGTACCACACGGGGCATGTCGATAGTCCCTTCGAAATGCCGGACCGGCACCTGCCGAGGGTAACCGCGCACACTTCCCGCATTACTACAGACTGAGGATAGCCAATGCCGATCTCCCTTCACCACCTGCGCGACGGCGACGCGTCGCGGTGGGCGGTATGCCAGGACGGCGAGTGGGGCCTGCTCGACAGTGCTCTCGCCGACCTGCTCGCCGTACCGCTCGACCAGGCCCGGGCCGTGGTCGATGCCGCCGCCCGCGCAGCCCACGGCGACATGCCCGGCGATCAGGCGCTGCCCCCCGTCGACCAGCAGGAGGTGTGGGCGGCCGGGGTGACGTACCTGCGCAGCCGGGACGGACGGAAGGAGGAGTCCGGGCACGGCTCGCTCTATGACGACGTCTACGACAACGACCGCCCCGAGATCTTCTTCAAGGCCAGTCCGTGGCGGGTCGTCGGCGACCGCGACGCCGTCGGGATCCGCGCCGACTCGGGCTGGGACGTGCCCGAGGCCGAGGTCGGCCTGGTCCTCAACGCGGCCGGCGAGGTGTTCGGCTACACCTTGGGCAACGACATGAGCAGCCGGTCGATCGAGGGTGAGAACCCGCTCTACCTGCCGCAGGCGAAGGTCTACGACCGTTCCTGCGCGCTGGGCCCGGCGATCGTGCCGAGCTGGGCGGTCGGCCCGGGTCCGTTCCCGATCGGGCTGCGGGTGCTGCGGGACGGCAAAGAGGCCTACACCGCGAGCACCTCGACGGCGGAGATGGCCCGAGGCTTCACGGACCTGGCCGACTGGCTGTTCCGGGCGCTGACCTTCCCGGCCGGCGTGGTGCTGCTGACCGGCACCGGCGTGGTCCCGGACGCCGATTTCACCACGCGACCCGGCGACACGATCGAGATAACGTCGGCGGAACTCGGGACGCTGACCAACCCCGTCGTCGAGGTCGGCGACGCCACCACCGGGAAGGGACGAGCATGACCACGATCGAGAGTCACTCCCCGCAAGCGCCGTCGGACATCGTCGTACGCGTGCCCGACACGGCACCGGAGCAGGTGGCGGCCGCGGCCGACGCGGCCCGCAAGGCCGCGGCCGGCTGGGCCCGTGAACCGGCGCACGCGCGGGCAGCCGCTCTGCACGCCTGCGCCGAGGCTGTTGCAGCGGCCACCGGCGAGCTGACCGACCTGGTGGTCCGCGAGGTCGGCAAGCCGCGCGGCGAGGCGGGCGGCGAGATCGGCCGTGGCGTGGCGATCCTGCGCTACTTCGCGCAGCAGGCGCTGCACCCCGAGGGCGAGGTGTACCCGCCGGCCGACGGCGTGTCGCTGCTGCACACCCGGCGCCGCCCGCACGGGGTCGTCGGGCTGATCACCCCGTGGAACTTCCCGGTGGCGATCCCGCTCTGGAAGGCCGCACCGGCCCTCGCCTTCGGCAACACCGTCCTGCTCAAGCCCGCACCGCAGTCGTCCGCGGTGGCGCTGCGGCTGGCCGAGCTGTTCGCCGGAACGCTCCCGCCCGGCGTGCTGACGGTGCTGACCGGCCTCGGCGAGACCGGCGGAGCGGTCGTCGACGCGGCCGATGCCGTCTCGTTCACGGGATCGGTGGCGGCCGGGCAGGCGGTGGCCCGGCGGGCGGTCACGCGCGGCATCCCGGTGCAGTGCGAGATGGGCGGGCAGAACGCCGCCATCGTGCTGCCGGATGCCGATCAGGACGCGGCCGCGGCCGCGATCGCTGCGGCGGCGATGGGGTACGCCGGACAGAAGTGCACCGCCACCAGCAGGGTGATCGTGGTCGGCGATCCCGCACCGTTCGCCGAGCGACTGGCCGCCGCCGTCGAAGCACTCCCCGTGGGCGACCCGGCGGATCCGGCGACGGTGGTCGGCCCGCTGATCGAGTCGCGGCCGCGTGAGGCGATCCGGGCAGCGGTGCACCGCGCCGGTACGGGCGGCGCCCGGGTGCTGACCGGCGCCCGGCAGCCCGAAGGCGACGGCTGGTTCCAGGCGCCGACGGTGCTGGTGGACGTACCGGCCGGCGACGACCTGCTGAGTGAGGAATACTTCGGGCCGGTCTGCGTGGTGCTGGGCGCGGAGTCGCCCGAAGCCGCGGCCCGGGTCGCCAACGACGTCCGGCACGGGCTGGTCGCGGCCGTCTACACGCAGAATCTCGGGGCGGCACTGACCCTGACGGACCGGCTGGACGTGGGGATGGTGAAGGTCAACGCCCCGACCACCGGCGTGGACTTCCACGCCCCGTTCGGCGGCGAGAAGGAGTCGAGCTACGGGCCGCGTGAGCAGGGCACCGCGGCCCGCGACTTCTACACGCGGACCGTCACGGTCACGCTCACGCCGTAGCAGTCAGAGTTTGGCGACCATGCGCCCGAGGGCGCGTGGCGCTATCCGCAGCATCGTGGGCATCAGTCTCGTCTGACCCGGCAGCGCCATCGGCCGGCGCTGCCGGAGGGCCTTGAGCGTCACCGCGGCCACCTCGGCCGGTGGCAACTTCGGCCCGGTGGAGCCGGCGTTCATCGGCGTGTCCGTGGTCGGCGGGAGAACCTCGAGCACGTGGGTGCCCTGGGGCGCGAGCTGGCGGCGCAGTCCGTCGGCGAAGCCGTGCAGTCCGGCCTTGACGGCGCCGTAGGTCGGAGCGCGGGTGGGTGAGACCAGGGCGAAGCCGGAGGTCACGAAGACGATGGCGGCCAGCGGCGGCCAGCGCCGCAACACCTCACCGGTCAGGTGGATGGGTGCGGTGAGATTGAGATCGATCTCCTGATCGAGCGCCACGGTGGCTTCGTCGTCCCCGGCGAAGTCCCGCACGACGAACGTCCCGGCGTTGTTGATCAGCACGTCGAGCCGCCCGAACCGGTCGTCGATCGCGGCCAGCATGGCGGCTCGGGCCTCCGGCACGGTCACGTCGGCCTGGACGGCCAGGGCCTCCGGATGGGCCCGGCTGAAGCGATCGAGCGCGGTCTGCGATCGGCCGCACACGACCACGGAAGCCCCCTCGGCCAGGAAGGACTCCGCGAGACTCAGCCCGATGCCGGAGGTCCCTCCGGTGATGAGAACAACCTGCCCCATAGCGCTACCTCCACAGACTTCGGTATCAGTCGGTACCGAACGCCACCGTAGCACTTCGGAATCGGTCGGTACCGAAGGGGTACGCTGGGGCGGTGGAGAGCAAGCGGACAAGTCCGATCGGCCGGCCGCGAGGATTCGACGCCGACGAGGCCCTCGAACGGGCGGTGCGGGTCTTCTGGGCCCAGGGCTACGAGGGAGCCAGCCTCGACGATCTGACCGGGGCGATGGGCATCACGCGTACGAGCATGTACCGCGCCTTCGGCAACAAGGAGGAGCTGTTCCGCCAGGCACTGCAGCGGTACACCGAGGGCCCGGCGTCCTACGTCGCCCGGGCTCTCGGGCAGCCGACCGCCCGCGAGGTGGCCACGACGTTCCTCGCCGGCGCGATCCGGTCCACCACGCAGCCGGACTGTCCCGCCGGATGCCTTGGTGTCCAGGGCTCCCTGGCGGCCGGCGAGTCCGGCCGCCGGGCCCGCGACCTGCTCGCCGCCTGGCGCGAGGGAGGCACCGCCTACCTGCGGGAACGGTTCCAGCGGGCCGTCGACGAGGGCGACCTGCCGGTCGGGGCCGATCCGGGGCTGCTGGCCCGGTACCTGATGACCGTGGCCAACGGGATCGCGGTCCAGGCCGCCGGCGGCACCGCCGCCGACGAGCTTCAGCTGGTGGCCGACATGGCCCTGCAGACCTGGCCTCCGGCCCGCTCCTGACCGCCGCGTGGGGACGGGTCCTGCATAGGATCGCCGTCATGCCTGCGACCAGTGATCGAGCTGTCCTGCTGGCGGCTCTCCGGGGATCCGCGGACCTGCTGTTCGTGACGCCCGATGATGAGCTGGTCACCCAGGAAGAGGTGCATCACGAGGCCCGCGAGCAGATCCGCCGGCGTGGCCTGCCGCCCGACACCCCGTACGCCGGCTGGCACACCCCGGCCTCGGCCTTCGACCGGAAGGGATCATTGCGGCGTCCCCAGGCGATCTATTTCGGCGGTGACCGCGAGACCGTCGGGCGGGCGCTACGCCGGCTGGAACCAGCGGGCTACGCCGTGTTCGGTGGGCGGAGCGACACCGAGGCGTTCCTGCTCGTCCGGGACGCCCGTCCCACCGCGGCGGACCCGGCCCAGCTCGACGATTGGCGAGTCCGGCTGGCGCTGCTCAGCGATCCGAACCTCACGGTCGGGCAGTCGCCGACCAAGCTGCCGGTTCCCTTGCGTGATGGCGAGGAGGCGCTGCTGCACACGATTCTCGCTTCGAGCAGCTTGGCGCCCGTACACCGGCAGACCTTCCTCGCCCTGGGCCGGCGGCACCTGCTGGTCACCGACGACATCGACCACCTGCTGTCGACGTGGCGGACGGTCTTCGCCGAGGATCCGTCGGCCTTCGCCCGGGCCGCGCTGGACAGTGGGCACCCCGCGGCCGGCCGGCTGATCGGCGAACTCCTGGCCGACGGTGCGGCTACCGCAGACCTGCTGTGGGCCTGGGGAGATCCGGCCGCGCTGCCCGGTTGCCGACGGCTCGCCCTGCGCGGCGACAGCATCGACGTCTACCTGCGTCTGGCCGCGCGCGCCGGCACAGCGCCCGGTGCCGCGGCGATCGCGCTGGCCACCGAGATGCGCGCGACCCCCGACCCCGATCCCGCCGTGCAGAAACGCCGGATGGAAGCCCTCTGCTACGCGTTACCGGCGGCGGTCGGTGATCCCGATCTCCCGGTACAGCGCGCCATCGTCAACACCCTTCGAGACGGCACCGTGCCGGCGTGGCTCCGGGCCGAACTCGCCCGGCTGCATGCCTACCTGCCGTTCAGGCTGCGGTCCGAGCTGAACCGGCTCACGTACCCGTCCGACGGCCGACGCCCTTCCCCCAGGCCGGCGATCGGTCCTGACGAATCCCGCGCGGTCCTCGCGGAATGGGACGAGGCCGTCGACGGGGCCCGGCGGGCGGCGGGGCTACCGCCCTGGCCCGGTTTCGACCCGGAGGATGCCCGTTGCCGTGAGGCCGCCGTCGAACTGCTCGATGAGATGGCCCCCGGTCACCTTGCCGGGCTGCGAGCCTGTTCGGCCCACCGGTCCGTCTCCGAACCCGGTACGGCGGCATGTCTGTACCTGCTCACCGCCACGTCGAGTGCACGGGCACAAGACCTGGCGGCGGTAGCCGAACGCTGGCCGGAACTGTTCGTCGCGCCGACGCCGTACACCACGGTGCCGCCGGCTCTGTTGACCCTTGTCCGAGCGCTGCGCGCCGCGGGTGATCCGCTCGCTGACACGGTCACGCGTTCCGTGCTCGCTGACCGCAACGACTGGAGCAGGCCGTTGCGTCATCTACTGGCCGGCGAGATGTTCACCGACGAGGAGACCGCGACCCGCCTCTGGACGATCGCCGCCTCCACCTCGTCAACGGCCGCGGACAGGGATGAGGCGGCTCAGGCGTTCGTCCTGCTCGACAGCCGTCGCTCCGGCGAGAGTCCACGGCAGGCCGCGGCCCGGGCGTACGCGGCTGCCGCCGTACCGAAGATTCCGTTCGTCGGGCGGGCGTTCATCGTCTGCGCGGTCGCCCTGGCCGAGCCCCGCCGTCCCCTGTGGGGCTACTTCGGCCAGGGATCCGTCCGCTGGTTGTCGGCCGCCCTGCTGGTGGCGGAGGACGAAGAGCTGCCCGCCGACTTCCGCCGGGCAACGCTCGACCTCGCCCGCCGCTCGACCATCCTCAGCCATCCCGCGCGGGTACGGCTGGTGGCGGCAGACCGGACAACCACCGACGGCCTCCGGAGCCGGTTCGAACAGATCTCGGCCCGTCTGCTCACCGCCTGATCCCACCATCGAAAGCTGTGTTCCCATGTCGCACCTTCTGACCAGGCTCCGGCGGATGTTTCGCAGGGACGACGACCAGCCGCGGCTGGAGAACGATCCGGCCGGCGGGGCGTGGCAGTCCGCGCAGGGCCTGCTCTGGGTGAGCCGATCCCCGGTGCAGCCGGGCTGGTGGAGCACGGCGCACGCGCAGCGCGCACGCAGCGGCTGGTGGCCGCTTTTCCTGCACGGCCTGCGTCAGGAAGTGCCGCTGCGACCCTGGGAGAGCGGCGAGCTCACCCCCCGCCTGGTCACCAGTGATCCGGGCGACCACGATCCGGCCGTGCTGCTGCGCGAGTGGTTCGAGGGGCAGATACCGCTCGACGAGGAGATGGCGGAGATGCGCGAGATCGTCGCACCGTTCGTCGACGGCTGGCCCGGTCTGGCCGGATCCGGCGGCGCCGCGGACGCGGACGGGCACGCCGCGGAGCTCGCCGAGCTGCTGGTCGACTTCGATCGGGTCACCGGCGCCCGGCTCGGGCTGGTCCGCGCCGCGCGAAGCGCCGACGTTCCGGCCCTGATCGGCTGGACCGGGGCGGTGAATCATGAGAGTGACACCGCCAGGCTGTCCGCGGTGCTGCGGAGCTGGGAGGACCGGTTCGGCGTCCGGCTGCTCGCGCTCGGCTTCGACACGATGATTCTCAGCGTGGCCGCCCCACCCGGCGATCTCGAGCAGGCTCGCCTGGTCGCCGCCGAGCATCTCGCCTTCTGCCCCGACAACATCTCCCAGGGCACTGAATCCCTGGAGGACTACGCGGTCGAACTGATCGACGCGGCGCAGTGGGAATTCTGGTGGGACTGACGGTTCGAGGCTGTGTACTGCTGATACCACGGACGGACGGGTGTCTGCCCGCCGCACCGCCACCGGTCGATCCTTGATCTATGACGACAGCACTGATCACCAGAACCGACCGCACTGTCCCGATCACCGTCTTCGCTCGCACCACCGCGAGCCCGGCAACGGCCTTCCGGATCGTCGCGCCGATCGATCTGTCCCGGGTCTTCCGCCCCTTCGGCCCGCTGCCCGGGGTGGCGCGCGTGGAGGGCCAGACCGCCGCGTGGGACCGGGCGGGCGTGTCCCGCAATCCGGTCTTCACCGACGGTTCGCGGGTCAGCGAGGCGCTCACCGAGTACGTCGACGGTCACGGGTTCGCCTACGAGCTGACCGGATTCACCAATGTCCTCGCCCGGTTGGCGGCCGGTGTGCGGGGCGAGTTCTCGTTCCTGCCGGACGGCACGGGCACGATCATCCGATGGACGTACGAGTTCAAGCCGCTACCCGGGCGCCGATGGATCATCGCCGGCCCGTTCACGCCGTTGTGGAGCCGGTACATGCAACGCGCGCTGGACCGGATGGCCGCCGTGGTCGAAGAATCGGCGATCATGGAGGGGTGAATGTGGTGAGCTTCGGTGTCCTGCTGCGCGGGTGGCGGGACCGGCTGGACCCGGCCGACGCCGGACTGCCCCGGTCCCCCAGGCGCCGCGCCCGTGGCTTGCGCCGGGAGGAGCTGGCCCAGCTCGCCGGCCTCTCGGTCGAGTACGTGCTCCGCCTCGAACAGGGCCGCGCCACCAACCCGTCGGCCCAGGTCGTCGCCGCGATCACCCGCGCCCTGCAGCTGACCCGCGGCGAGCGCGACCAGCTGTACCGGGCGGCCGGGCTGTTGCCGCCGCAGGACAGCGTCGTCGACGACCACGTGCCGCCCGGCATCCAGCGGCTCTGCGCACGGCTCGGCGACGTCCCGATCGGGGTGTTCGCCGCCGACTGGACCCTGCTCTGGTGGAACGACATGTGGACCAGGCTGCACGGCGACCCCTCCACCGTGCCGGAACGGGAACGCAACCTCGCGCGGATGCTGTTCGGCACCGGCGAGGGACACGCCTACCTGCGGCCGATGCGTTCCTCGGCCGGGTGGGACGCGTTCGAGGCGGCGCTCGTCGCGGATCTCCGCGACGGCGCTGCCCGATATCCCGGCGACGGGAGACTCGCCGCGCTGATCACCGCGCTGCGCCGGACGTCCCCGTCGTTCGACCGGCTCTGGCGCACGGTGGCAACAGCCACGCTGGCCAGCGACGAGAAGACCATCACGCACCCGACCGTCGGCGACATCACGGTCGATTGCGACGTCCTCACCGTCCCGGGTGCCGACCTGCGCATCGTCACCTACACGACGGCGGCCGGCAGCGAGAACGACGCGAAGCTCAACCTGTTGCGCAACGCTGCCGCGCTCGCCACCCCGCCCGACGGCCGGTCCACCGCCGGGGACGCCCGGTGACGGGCGACCCGCGTGCGGTGGGCCGGCGGGAGACGGCCGAAGCGCTCGGTGTCAGGCGGCGTTGATGACGTAGCTGCGAGGGGCCGAACGGTTGCCCGCAGCGTCGAAACTCCAGACGGTCAACGCATGACGGCCGGGTTGCGGCCGCCAGGTCAGGATCGCCGCGCCACCGGGCTGGTCGGCGGTGACGCTGCCCTCGAAGCTGCCGTTGCGCCCGTAGCCGAACCGGACGACGTCGGCGGATCCGTTCGCCGTCACCAGGAAGGTGCCGGCGAGGCTGCGGACGACCGGCTCAGCGGTGTTCTCCGGGTAGTCGGGGGAGGCGACGCTCGGCACGCCCGGCACTGTGTGGTCGATCGTGAACGTGCAGCTGGCACTCCACGGTGAGTACGCTTGACCGTCGAAGACCCGGGCGTGCCATCCGTACGTCCCCTCGGCGAGCGTCCGGCCCGGCACATCACCGACGCCGAACGTGCCGTTGCCGCCGGACTGGATGCCGGTGCTCATCGGGACCACCGCCGCCGGGTCCGCGACCGGCCAGTACTCGAACTCGGGCGTCAACGTGTCGTACGGATCGCGATCCCGGTCGACCATGCTCGCGTATACCGAGAAGTCCCCGTTCTCCGCGAAATCGGCAGCGCAGGGCGTGTAGTCGTTGTACTGGAACAGCTTGGCCGGCTTCAGCGGCGCCTGGTTGGTGAACGTCGCCTGCAGCCGGACGTCGCTGAAGTTCAGCGTCCGCCGGTACGCCGGATCGGCCTCGTGGCCCTGCGGCACCCGGATCTGCACCCAGAGCGTGGTGCTGCCCTTGGCGAGCGTCCGGCTGACCATGGCGGTGACGTCGGCGGTGGGACGGGGCCCGCAGTCGGCCGGTGTGACCGGGACAGCCACGCCCCTGGTGGCGGGCGGGGCGTTCCACGTGACGACCTCGAAGGGCTCGGTCTGCCGCACGACGAGGTCACGCACACCGGTGCAGTCGCCGTACTGCTCGGGCAGCTCGAGGGTGGCGCTCTGGAGACGCGCCAGGTTCACCCCGCCCACGTCGAAGCTCGCGTGGACCCGGCTCACGTGGGTGCCGCCGTCCTCGTCGGTCCAGGTACCGACCGGCGCCTGGCTGTCGCCCGGGTAGTAGGTCGCCTCGTCAGGCGTGGCGCTGTCGGTGTACGCGTACAGGGAGGGCCCGACGCTGAACTGCGGCGGCCGGTCGGCGGTCGTGGTGGCGTGGGCCGGGGCGGCAACGGCCGCGGTCACGGCCATGGCGACCGTGGTGAGGACAGCGACTCTCACGGGAGTCCCTTCTACTTGTCGGGCGTGCGGATCGTAGCCATCCGTCGATTCCCGCGAGGTCCCATCCGGCCTCGACGGACCGTAAGTTTTGCCACTGTGGACCGTCGCACCGCATCGATGGGCAGCGTGCCAGAATCCACCGACACAGCGCACAGGAGCGGGGATGGTGCAGATGAGAACGGGCAGGTTGAGGCAGATGCTGGCGGTGATGGCCACGGTGCTCGCCGCGGTCACGGCGGCACCGGCGGGCGCGGCACACGCGAGCGACACCGGCAGCATCAGCGGCACGATCACGCACACCGGCAGCGGCGCGATCACCGTGAATCTGTGGACCATCGAGGGCGGCAGCGCAGGCCAGGTCAAAGCCGACGCCGACGGGGACTACGCGTTCCCCTCGGTCACACCCGGGCGGTACAAGATCCAGTTCGGCGTGCGGTCGAACTTCGACGCGCAATGGCAGTGGGCGTACGGAAAATTCACCTTCTCCTCGGCGACGGTGATCGACGTCGACGCCGGGGCCACGGTCGACGTCGACGACACCTACGCCCCGGGCAGCGGCGTCCGGCTCACGGTGACCGACGCGGTGAGCGGCGCGCCGGTCGACGCCGTCTGCGCAAGCCTCTACTCCTCCTTCCCCGGCACCTGCGGCGCGACCGACGGTGTGCTCACCCTCGACGGGCTGACCACGGGCGTCCACGAGATCTATGTGACCTCCAGCGACGGCTTGCACGCCGGCACGACGCTGACCGACGTACGGGTCACCCCGGGAGTGCAGACCGACGTCGCCGTCGCGCTGAAACCGACCGGTGCGATCACCACGACCGTGCTCGACCGGGCCACCGGTGAGCCGGTGCCGTCGGTGTGCGTCATGCCGCTGACGCTCACCTTCGGCTCGCTCGACTCGGAGATGTGCCAGTACGGCGGCGACAACTACTCCAAGGACGACGGCACCGTTCTGCTCGGCGGGCTGGCGCCCGGTACGTACACCCTGCTCGCGAGCCCCGACCGCGGCTCGTACGGCCTGCAGTGGGTCGGCGCCCGGGGCGGCACCGGCATTCAGTACCGGGCCCAGAAGATCACCGTCGTGGCTGGTCAGCGCAGCGCGGCTCCGACGATCAGGCTCGACCCGGCCGCCTCGATCACCGGCGTCGTCACCGACGCCGCGACCGGCGAGACGCTCCTCAACGGGTGCGCGTCGGTACTGCCCGTGCGCCCCGGCGACAGCAACCCGATGGGCGGCCCGCACTGCATCGAATACTGGAGCGAGGGCAAGTACACGATTCCCAACCTGGGTCCGTACGAGTGGCCGCTGCAGTTCTCGTACTTCTACGACCATGAGTCGTACGCTTCCTCCTGGTCGGGCGGCGCGACCAACCGCAAGGCCGCGACCCCGGTGCTGGCCGGCGTCGACACACCCGGCGTGGCGGACGCCGCCCTCACCCGGGTCGGTCCGGGCATGAACGTCACCGCGCGCAGCAGCGACGGCCAGGCGTGGAACGGCTACCTGCATGTCGACGTGTTCAACGCCAAGACGGGCGACTATGTCGCGGCGATGAGCTACACGCGCACCCTCAGCGGGGTGGCGGCTCAGCCCGTCCGGTTGCGGTATGTCGCCGACACCGAATTCCGGTCCGGCTGGCACGGCGGCGACGACTTCACGTCGGCGACGACAGTGCGGGTGAATCCCGACAAGCCCAAGACCGTCCAGTTGACGCTGCAGTACGACGACTGACCCAGCGACCGCCCGGTGGCCTGACCTCGTCCCGGTCAGGCTGCCGGGACCAGCTCGGTGAGCAGCTTCTCGATCCGGGTCTTGATCTCATCCCGGATCGGGCGTCGGCTCCTTCATGTTGACCATGGGCGACGACGGGATGATCTCCTCCTCGACGCACCAGCCGAAGAAGGCCCGGAGTGATCGGAACCCGATGGCGACGGTGGTCGCGCTGACCTCCGCGAGCCGCTTCTCGAAGAAGCGCTCCATGTCGCTTTTCGTAGCCGTCAGGCGGTCCGCTCCGTCGAGGAAGTCAGCCAGCTCACGGATCACCTTGCGGTAGGTATTGATGGTCTGCACAGACCTGTTGCGGCTCCGCAGTGCTCGCCGGTAGCTCGCAAAGGTCACTTCGTTGATGTCGGGCACGTAGTCTGCTACAGCTGAGGGGGCGGTTCTTACCGCTTTGGCCACCTGAGTCTCCCGCTTTCGGGTGACAGCGAGAGATTGGGCGAAGCTCTACTCTGCGGGTGCCCGCAGGCCAAGACCGCTGGTGGGCCGGACGTTGCACCGTGCGAACCACGCCACCGTCCTTCCGGGCGACTCGCTGCCGGGAAGTTGACCAGCTCACCCAGTAGGCGATAGCGCACGGTGCGGTGAGCAGAACGACAACGGGCTTACCGCCCCCAAGTGGTACCGCATCCGGTACAACTCCGGGAGGCATCGTGACTTCAGCGATCAGCGCCAGCGCGGCGCGCAATCCCTCTTTCCGCTCATCGAGCGAGTCGATGAAGACCACACCCCGACCGAGATCCTCTCCAAGCGCGGCAACGCCGTCCTGGCGAGCAAGGAGGACGGGGACTCGATCATGGAGACCGACTACCTGCTCCGAGGTCAGAGCTCAGCCGCCACTTCCGCATAGCGCCGGGCGAGCTCACCCGCGCAAGTGAACGCCCCCACCCGGTGTCCGAGGGTGGTCGGGCACCGACGGTATCGTGGCCGCATGCCGGAACCGCGGACCTCGTTCGGGCTGGACGATTTCGGGGTCGACGATCGCCTTCGGCTGTTCAGCTACGTCAATGCCGACAACCGGCTCGCGTACCTGTGGCTTCTGCGCGCCTTCGACGCCGCCCGTTCCAGTTATCACGTCGTCCTGCACACCGCGGATGTGCAGGCCGCCCTGGCCGGTCTCGCCGGGATCCACCACGACTGCCCTGACCCTGCCGGCCTTGATCTTCCCCGGCTGCTGGACGCCCTCGTCGACTGGGGTGTGCTGGACCGCGGCCAGGACGGCACCCGGGCCGCCACGCTTGCCGAATACCGCAACCGACATTCGGTGTATCAGTTCACCGAGGCCGGTTACCGTGCCCACCGCGCTGTCGAGTCCGTTCTCGCCGCGGGGCTGGACGACAGCACACTGTCCCGGCTGGTCTTCGCCGATCTGCTCGCCGATCTCAAGGCCCTCGCCACGGCGAACGAGGACGGCGACGCCGAGGAGGTCTACCGCAAGCTCAACCGACTCGACCGGGCTCTGGCCGACGTCGCGGAACGCGCCGCCCGCTTCTATCACATGCTCGGCGATCTGAGCCGGACCCATGACATACGCCCGGAGGTCTTCCTCACCCACAAGGACGCACTCCTCGCCCATCTACGGGACTTTCACGACGAATTGCAGCGGTACACGCCGCGCCTGCGGGAGGCCGTACACGAGGTCGAGGCGACCGGTCTGCAGCGGATGATCGAGGCAGCGGCCGAGGCTGACGAGCGGATCTTCGCGACGCCGGTCGAGCGGATCGAGGACTGGCGCCGCCGCTGGGGCGGGCTGCGTTCCTGGCTGGCGCCGGAGACCGACCGGCCCAGTGAGGCCGACCGGCTGTCCGGCGCGACGATGGCAGCGATCGGGGACGTGCTCGCTCTGCTGCGCCGGGTCACCGAGGCCCGCCGGGGTGGGGTGAGCCGGGAGTCGCAGTTGCGGCATCTGGCGGCTTGGTTCATCGCGACCGGCTCCGACGAGGCCGCGCATGCCGTCTTCGACGTGGTGTTCGGGTTGGGTGCGCCACGGCACGTCGGGGTGGCGTACCTCGATCCGGACGCGATCCCGGGACGACTGTCCTGGTGGGAGGCGCCGGCGGTGGAGTTGTCCCGGACGCTGGTGCAGAGTGGCCGGATGCCGGGGCAGGGCAACGGTCGGATCGCCCGGATCGAACGGTCGGAGTCCTCCCGCCGGGCGTTGCGGGAGCGGCAGGTCACCGAGGAGCGCCGCCAGGCGGAGGCGGCCACCAGCCTCATTGGTGCGGAGACGCTCACCGGCGCGCAGGCCGGCGCGCTGCGCCAGCTTCTCGACATCGCCTTGACGACGCGGCAGGCGGGCCGGCGGGAGGTTCCTCTCGCGGCCGCCGCTTTCGGGGTGCGCCTGACGCTCACCCCCTGTCCCGGCCGGTTCACCACGGTGCCCACCGAGTCGGGCAGGTTACACATCGACGGCTTCGAGTTGTCCGTGACCACGGCCGCGCACACCGCCGCGCGCCGGACAGAGACGGTGACTGTGTGAGATTTGCCGCTGAAGTCTCCGATCTGGAACTCGCCGACTACCAGCGCGCGGTCCGGCTCCTGCTGCGGCACCCGCTGATCACCGCGACCTGGCCGGACGAGAAGACGCTGCCGCGGATCCGGCGGTTCGCCGCCGACCTGCGCGGTGACCTGTCCGAGGCGTTCGGGTACCGGCTGGAGTTGCACGGGGCCACCGCACGGTTGGTCCGCACCGCCGACCGGCTGCGGACGGACCGGCCGGCGGTCTCGCGGACCGGTCGCCCGTTCGACCGGCAGCGTTACGCCTATCTGTCGTTGTGCCTGGCGACGCTGGGCCGGGCCGGTATCCAGATCACGCTGAGCGAGCTGGCCGAGGCGGTGGCCGTCGACGCCGGCCGGATCACCGGGCTGGGGCTGGACCCGGACTCCGGCGCGGACCGGCGGGCGTTCGTCGACGCGGTCGCCTGGCTGGAGGAGCGGGGTGTGCTGCGGCTGGCCGACGGCTCCAGCTCGGCGTGGGCGAGCGATCCCGGCGCGGGTGAGGCGCTGTACGACGTCGCGCGTGACGCCGTGCTGGCACTGTTCCGGCCGCCGCGGGTGCTGCAGCACATCGACTCGGTGACCGCCCTGCTGGACCGTTCGCTGAGCAGCAGCGGCAACGCGGAGCGCCGGGCCGCCGCGCAGGCCGCCCGGCGTGCGGTGCTGGAACAGCCCGTCGTCTACTACGACGACGTCTCCGCCGAGGTCGGCAACCATCTACGGGGTCAGGCGCTGGCCGCTGACCTCTTCCGGCTCACCGGGCTGCGCCTGGAGCGGCGGGCCGAGGGAGTGCTGCTGGTCGACACGGCCGGCTGGTCGGCGGAGCGGTTCCCGGGTACCGGCTCGGTGGCGCAGGCGGCAGTGCTGCTGGCGGTGGCGATCGCCGACCGGGTGTCCGATCCGGACGGCCGCAGGACCCGCCGGATGCCGGTGCCTGATCCGGCGGAGGCCCGGGAGAAGCTGATCGGCCAGATCGACGCCGGGTTGCCGGCGGGCGTCCCACTGGGCCTCGACTCCGGTGAGACGACGGAGGACGAGGCGGCGGAGGCGGAGAACCCGGAGTGGCGGCTGCCACTGATCACCGACAGTTTCCTGCGGGAGGCGACAGCGGAGATCCTGCACCGGTACGGGTCCGCTTTCGGCGCCGCCTGGCACGCCGATCCCGGCCGGTTGCGCACCGAGGCGGTCGGGCTGCTCACCCGGTTCGGTGCGGTGCTCCCCGTGCCCGGCGGTGTGCTGGCCCGCCCGCTGATCGGCCGCTATCGCAGCACCGTGGCCCAGGTCAGACAACGCACCCTCTTCTAGATCGAGGAATCCGCCTTGGCTCGTTTCGCCCCCACTCGCGCCGGCATCATCAATCTCTGGGACTACCGCGACGAGGAGTTCCTGTTCGTCGACGGGTGGCTCGTGCTGCGCGGGCCGAACGGATCCGGCAAGACGAAGGCCCTCGAAGTGTTGTTCCCGTTCGTGCTGGACGGGCGGATCGAGCCGCGCCGGCTGAACCCGTTCGCCGGCGAGGACCGGACGATGAAGTCCAATCTGCTCTACCGGGGGCAGGAGACGGCGTACGCGTACGTCTGGATGGAGTTCGGGGACGGCGACCGGTTCGTGACGATCGGGATCGGGTTGCGGGCCCACCGGCACAACGACCGGGTAACCCGCTGGCACTTCGTCGCGGACGGCCGGGTCGGGGTGGACCTGTCGCTGCTGGATGACGAGGACCGGCCGGTGTCCCGGCGAGATCTGATCGACCGGCTCGGCGTGGAGGCGGTACGCGACTCGGCCGAGGAGTACCGGCACCTGGTGGACGCGAAGCTGTTCGGGCTGGGCCCGGCCCGCTACGAGCAGCTGCTCGACCTGGTCTTGACACTGCGCAAGCCCCAGCTGGCGAAGGATCTGAACCCGGTGGAGCTGTCCCGCACCCTGCAACGCGGCCTGCGCCCGGTGGAGGATCATCTGCTGGTGGAGGCGGCACGCTCGTTCGACGACATGGAAGCGGTCGCCCGTACCCTCGAAGGTCTGGTCGCGGCCGACGCCGCGACCGGTTCCTTCCTCGGTGTCTACGCCACCTACCTGCGGACCCACGCGCGAGCCGCCGCCGACGCGCTAACCGCACGCCGGGACAACGCGAAGGTACGCCGGGAGGCGCTGGCCACGGCACGTGACGAAGCCGAGGCGGCACACAAGCAGACGGCGGAGGCGGAGCGGCGGCTGCGCGCGGTCGAAGGTGAGCCCGGCAGGCTGCGCGCGCATCTGGGCCGGTTGAAGAGCTCGGCCGCCTACCGCTCGCACGAACAACTTGCCGACCTGGAACGGCATGTGCACGACCTGGCGGATGCCGCCCGCCGCGCCGACCGGCAGGTCGAGGCGGAGCGTGACGTCGCCACCAAACGGCGGGCGGAGTCTGAGCGAGCCGCCGCGGCGCTGCACGACGCCCGTGCCAAGGTCGGCCGGGTGACGGCCGAACTGGCGTCGGAGGCGGAAAGCGGCGGCATCGAATGGCGGGCCGGGGACGCGGACGCCGACGGGCTTGCGACACGGCTGGCCTCCCGGTCGGCGGCGCGCTGGGCGGACGTGCGAGCGATCCGGGAACTGACGAACCGCCTGGCGGAGGCGGAACGCGAACACGTGCGGGCCGCGGAGGCCGACCGCGCGGCACGCGCAGCGGCGGAGGACGCCACCGCGGCGGAGGAGCAGGCCGGAGACGTCCTCGATGTGGCCCGGGAGCAGACCGCCCAGGCGGTACGAGGCTGGGGAACCGAGCACGCCGGGCTGTTCACCACTCTGGGCGTCGCCGATCTGCCGGACACTCTCGCCGGGGCGGTGACCAGCCCTTCGCTGCGCGATCTCTACCACGACCGGATGGCCGTCCCGACCGGCGCGATCCGGGACGAGGTGGCCGCGCTCGGCTCCCGATCCGACAGCCTGGCCATCGAACGCCGGAAGGTGGTGGACGAGCGGGCGCTGATCGCGGCCGAGAACGACGACTCGCCGCCACCGTCGCCGACCCGGCCGGCCTCGCGGGAGAACCGAGCCGGCGCGCCGTTGTGGCGTCTCGTCCGATTCGCCGATGGGACACCGGAGACGGAGGCGGCCGGCATCGAGGCCGCCCTGCACGCGGCCGGGCTGCTCGACGCACTCGTGCACCCGACCGCCGACGACAACGACCAGGACGCCTACCTGCGCTCCGGCGAGCAGACCGGCGCGACGCTGGCCGACGTGCTCATGCCCGAAAACCAGGACTTGGTGCCGGCCGAACGGATCACGGCCGTGCTCCGCGGCATCGCGCTCGGCGACATCACCGGCCCGTCCGGGGTGACCGGCGACGGCCGCTGGGCCCAGGGCTCCGGTGTCGGCCGGTTCACCAAAGATCGTTGCGAATACATCGGGGCGACCGCCCGCGCGGCGCGGCGCGCCGCGCGGATCGCCGACTGCGACCGCCGGCTTGCCGCCCTCGATCGGGAGATCGACGAGGTCGAGGCCGGCCGCGAGTCCCGGCGGGAGGTTCTGAGCGCCGTGGACCGGGCGGGCACAGCGCTGCCGCTGCGTACCGCGATCACCCAAGCCGAACGCGAACTGGACCGGGCCGCGACCCTTCTGCGGGTACGCCGTGAGGCCGCCCTCGACGCCGCGGGCCAACTCGACGCGGCCGTGGCCGGCCAGGCCGCCGCCACCACCAGGCTGCGCCGGGCCGGCGTCGACCGGTCGTTGCCGATGGAACGACTCGACTCGACCGCCGCGGCGCTGGATCGGTTCGACCGGCTCGGGGTGGAATTGCGGCACACCCACGAGAGCGCGGACGGCGCCGACGTGCTGGCCGGGGAGGCCGCCGAGCGGTTCGCCGAGGCGGAGGAACGGTCCGAGGCGGCCGGGCAGGCAGGCCGGGCAGCGCACGCCCGGCACACCGAGAAGGACGAAGAACTGCGCACCCTGTCGGCGGCCATCGGGGCCGAGGCGACCCGGGTGCTGGCCGAGGTGGCCGAGACTGAGGACGCGGTCACTGTGGCGGAACAGGCTCTGGAACAGGTCAGGGTCGCGCACAGCGCGGCGCTGCAGAGCCGGGCCGGCGCGGTGGCACGGGTCGAGGTCGGTGAACGGTCCGTGGCGGAGGCGATCACCGAGGCACGGCGTGAGGCGTTGCGGCTCCGCCCGTACGCCCAGAGTGATCTTCTGGGTCTGATGCGCTGCCCGCCGCACCTGCGGTGGCCGGCCGCCGACACCGCGGAGGACGACCTCGATCCCGCGGTCGTGGCGCTGCACGAGGCGATCTTGACCGCCACCCGTGAGCTGAGCCCGACCGAGACCTCACTGAAGCAGAGCGCGACCCGGCTGACCAGCGCCCTCACCGACCTGCAGGCGCAGCTACCGGCCGCCGGGCTCGACCATCGGCCGGAATGGGACACCGACGAGGGTGTCATCGTCGTGCGGGTCGCCGACGAACAGGGGCTGACACCGGTGGCGCACTTCGCTGAAAGGATCACCGGAGAACGCCGCGACCAGGAGCAACTGCTCACCGACGCCGAGCAGCGGGTCTTCGAGGACGCATTGCTGGGCCAGCTCGCCGGGCAGATCCATCGCCGTACGATCGAGGCGCGCGACCTGGTCGACGCGATGGACCAGCAGATGCGTGCCCGGCGGATGTCGTCCGGCCTGACCGTCGGCGTGGGCTGGCGGCTCTCCGACAACCTCGACCCGGAGCAGCGTGAGGTATGCAAACTGCTGGAACGGGACCCGGCACGACTCGGGCCCGGCCAGCTGGCCACCCTGCGCCGCCACTTCGCGGCCAGGATCAAGTCGACCCGGGCACAGGCGCCGGAGAAGCCCTACCGGGAACTGCTGACCGAGGTACTGGACTACCGGCAGTGGCGGGCATTCGCGTTCACCCTGCATCGGCCCGGCGGTGTCAGTGAGCCGCTCACCCGTGCCCGGCACAGCCAGCTCTCCGGTGGTGAGCAGTCGGTGTCGCTGCACCTGCCGCTGTTCGCGGCCGCCAACGCGCTGTTCGGGTCGGCCCGCCCGGACGCGCCCCGGCTGCTCGGCCTTGACGAGGCGTTCGCTGGTGTCGACGACAACGGGCGCGGTGAGCTGATGTCCCTTGCCAAACAGTTCGACCTGGACCTGTTCATGACGGGATACGACCTGTGGGCCACCCATCCGGCGGTGACCGGGTGCGCGCACTACGACCTGTCGCACTCCACGGTTGAGCACACCGTGTCGACCGTCCTGCTGGTGTGGGACGGCACCGTGAATGTGGCCGACTTCGACGGGACGCTCGCCGCTGCACTGGGCTCGCCGTCAACCCGTACCGTTCCCTCACATGCCTGACCTCACCACCGATCCGGGCTGGCGGCGGCTGCTGGCCGCCGCCCGGCGCAGCCTGGAGCGCACCGGCGGAAGTCTCGCCGGGACTGTCTCCCTGACCGCGCCGGACGAAGCGGAACGGCATGTCGTCATCGGAGTAACCGGGGTGCACAGGCCCGCCGGCGTCAACCGGGTCACCGTCCGCCTGTCCGAGATCGATACCTTTCTGCGGAACGCCCACAGCATCGATCTGCCGTCGGCGGTGGGTCCGTTCCGGGACCGACCAGCTGAGCGCGCCGCCCTCGCCGAAGCGCGGGAGGCGATGCTCACCATGGCCGCTGCCAGCCGCCACGCCGGCTGGCCCTGGTTCGAGGAATGGATCGGTAACCTGCGCCGCGACGGGACACTCACCCGGATGGCCCGCAGCGAACTGCCGTTCTCCCGAGTGCTGACAACACTTGACGCGTTGCCGGTCGCCGCCGAACCGATGCCGGTCTTCGCCGAACGGATCCTCGGCGACACCAAGGCCCTTGCGGAGGGACCGATACGCGGACTCGTGCTCCGAGCGCTGGCCGCCTGGCACCAGGTTAAGCCACCGACCGGAGCTGAACAGGAACGGGCACTCTGGGAAATGGCCGGGTTGGTACCCGACGACCTCGCCAGCCAAGCCCTGGTCCTCAATCTTCCCGCCACCGGCGGTCCTCTCGGTGACTGGCTGTCCTCCGCCACGATGGCTCATGTGCCGTTCCGCGTGACCCTGCACCAGCTACGACTCGCCCCGTTGTCCCTGCCGGTCCCGGCGATCTATGTGTGCGAGAACCCGGCCGTGCTGCGAGCCGCGGCGGGACACGCCACGGCCCCGCTGATCTGTACCGAGGGAGTGCCGTCCGCCGCGGTCCACACTCTGCTGGCGAGCCGGGCGGCAGGCACCGTGATCAGATGGCGCAACGACTTCGACTGGACCGGTATCCGGTTGACCGCCGCCGCGCTCGCCCGCTATCCGGAAGCCGTGCCATGGCGTATGTCCAGTGCCGATTACCTCGATGCCGACACGATCGGTCTGCCATTGACCGGCGCTCCGGCAGCCAGCCACTGGGATCCCTCCTTGGCGGAGGCGATGACCGATACCGGCCGATCGGTGATGGAGGAGCGCCTCATCGGCACACTGCTGGACGACCTTCTGCGGGGCATCGCAACGCCGCCGGCTCCGGCCGGCATGAACCCGCAGACCAGGGGTGGAGTGGGCCCGAACCGACAGGATGCGAAACCCGTTCCAGATTTCGTCGATGAAAGGCCATCACCTCCTTGATCGCCTTCTGCTCCTGCTACGCCACAGTGATTTTCGCCGTACGCTTCGGGCCCCAGCCCCGGCATCTCGACCAGCCGGCCAGGCTCGCCCTCGATCACCTCGAGGGTCGCCGGGCCGAAGTGCTCGCGACGACCACCAGCCCCGCATCCGCAAACTCTCACCAGGCTGCGCCCCCAGCAACGACCCGACCACCGTCAGCAGATCCGACCCACGACCGGTCGCCACCCGCGCCACCGTGCGGGCTCGCGCACCACTGTCCCGGCAGACGGCGACGGTGGCCGGACCGGCAGCAGGCCAGCCCGGCTCCCGGCACCCAGGCTCACCGGCTGCGGCGACCCTGGCAATTGGTCATGATCATCGCGTGAGGGAGGCGAACCGGAACTGCTGGTTGGCGCCGGTGTGACAGTCGTACAGCTGGACCTGTGCTCCGTTGGCGGTGCTCCAGACGTCGAGGCATCGTCCGGACTGCACGCTGCTGATCGTGCCGTTGGAGTTGACGTTCCACTGCTGGTTGGTCTGACTGTGGCAGCTGTAGATCTGCACGGCCGCGCCGTTGCCGGAACCGGATGCGTCCAGACATCTGTCGCCGTACACCTGTAGTTGCTTGTTCGAGGTGTATGTCCAGGACTGGTTGGGCTGCCGGTTGCAGTCGTACAGCTGCACCCGGGTGCCGTTGTCGCGTGCGGCGTCGGGTACGTCGATGCACCGACCCGACTGGGTGCCGACGATCTCGCCGGCGGAGCCGGGTGAACCGGTGGGCGGAGTAGTGGGAGGGGTCGGCGCCGCGGGCAACAACGGGCACGTGCTGCGGTAGGTGACCACGCCGCTGGAGTCCGCCAACGGGCAGAGGAACTGGCTGTACCGGGTGTCGTTGTCGATGAACATCTTGACGAAGGGCAGCATGGTCCGGATCATCACCGGGTTCGACCGGCCGACCATGAACCCGTGATCGCCGCCGGCGACCTCCAGATAGACGCTCTCCGTCGTGGCCGGGATGCTGTTGTACAGGCCGAGGGCGTAGGACGGGGTGACCACCGTGTCCGCCTGCCCGGAGAAGATCATCGTGGGCACCCGGTCGTTGGCGAGGTTCGACGACGGCGAGTACGGCGCGATCCCGACCACTGCCTTCAACGACGAGCGCCGGATGGCTGCGCTCAGCGCCCCACCGCCGCCCATGGAGTGGCCGGAGACGGCCAGCCGGTCGGGGTCGACCCGGTCGCGTACCGGGCTCTGCTGCGTCAGGTAGTCCAGTGCGGCGAGCAACTGGGTGCCGCGGGCGGTGTCGAAGTCGTTACGGCTGTTGGTCTCGATGCCGATCACGACGAAGCCGTGGGAGGCCAGCCAGGGCCCCATCCAGGCCAGTTCGGCGGAGAACAACGCGGTGTAACCCGGCGAGATCGCGATGGCCCCGAAGGTGCCCTGGCTGGTGTCCGTCGGGTAGTAGATCCGGCCGCCGTTGAAACCGTACCCGGATGGGACGCTGACCGACGCGTTGGCGAACGGGCCGTTCTCGGCCGCAACGCTGGCCCGGGTGGGGTCCGGGCCACGCTGGAACGGGTTGTCGGCGGCCGACGCCGTGCCGGTCGTCAGCGCCATGGCGAACAACCCGACGGCGGCGGCGATCCCGGCGGTGGCGATCTTGAACAGCCGTCTCGGGAATCCGCGGGACGCTCGGTCAGCATGGGTGTTCCTCGAAAGCGGTGGGTGGTGTCTGTGTCCTCGCACTGTCGCTACCTCTCGGTGGTGAGGTGGGAAGAGCGGACGGGCTCGCTCGGTGCCGAGCCCGTCCGCTCGGCGTTGTCCGGTCGTCAGCGTTGCAGCGTCAGCAGACCCGGCCGGTACGGCAGGAGGCCGTAGTCACCGCCCGAGTTCGGAGACCGTCCCTGGTACAGCAACTGGAAGTTGCAGGCGTTCACGGTCATGGTCTGATCGGCGTTGGTACGGATCAGCTCACCGTGGCTGATGTCGTTGGTCCAGGTCGCACCGCTGTTGGCCTTGCCGGCGAACGGGTTGTTCTCAGACGTGGCCTGCGGCGTCCACGTACCGCCCAGACTGGTGGCCGTGTACGAACGGAAGTAGCGACCCTGCGAGCCGATCGACTCGACGAGCATGAGGTACCGGTTCTCGCCCTCGAGCTTGTAGACCTGCACACCCTCGAACAGGTTGTTGGTGGTGTCGGTCATGATCGTCGTGTAGTTCGAGCCGAAGTTGCCCGGGAAGTTGCCGATCGGCATGCTGGCCCGGTAGATCCGGCCGTTGTCACCGGCGAAGAACAGGTACATGTTCTGGCTGTCGCCGATGAGCGCCTGGTCGATCGGGCCCGTGCCGGAGTCGGAGATGCTGCCGGTGAACAGCGTCTGCGCCGACGACCAACTGTTCACGTTGGTCGGATCGGTCGACGTCCGGTACGAGAACGCCGGCCCGCCCCACTGGTAGGCCAGGACCCAGACGTTCTTGGGGGCGAAGTAGAACAACGACGGCGCGACGGCCGCGAACGGCATCTGGTTCTGGCTGGCCGAACCCATCTGGTTCCAGTTCGAGAAGAGCCCGAAGTTCATCGAGCCCCACGTCGTTCCGGTGTCGTGCGTCGTCGCGTAGACCAGCTGCTGGCCGTTGTACGGCGCGTGGGTGAAGTCCTTCAGTGACACCCATCCGGAGCGCGGCTGCGCCAGCGCACCCGACGAGGACCAGCGGTACGACGACGGAAGAGCGCAGGTGGTCGTCGGCGGCGGAGTGGTCGTCGGCGGCGGAGTGGTCGGGCCGGTGGTGGGACCGCCGGTGGCATTGTGCCGGAACTGCTGGTTGGCGCCGGTGTGACAGTCGTACAGCTGGACCTGTGCTCCGTTGGCGGTGCTCCAGACGTCGAGGCATCGTCCGGACTGCACGCTGCTGATCGTGCCGTTGGAGTTGACGTTCCACTGCTGGTTGGTCTGACTGTGGCAGCTGTAGATCTGCACGGCCGCGCCGTTGCCGGAACCGGATGCGTCCAGACATCTGTCGCCGTACACCTGTAGTTGCTTGTTCGAGGTGTATGTCCAGGACTGGTTGGGCTGCCGGTTGCAGTCGTACAGCTGCACCCGGGTGCCGTTGTCGCGTGCGGCGTCGGGTACGTCAATGCACCGACCCGACTGGGTGCCGACGATCTCGCCGGCGGAGCCGGGTGAACCGGTGGGCGGAGTAGTGGGAGGGGTTGGCGGCGTGGTCGGCGTGGTGGGGCCGGCGCTGTTCAGCGCGTCCAGGGTGGCTGTGTAGGCGGCCTTCTTGTTGCCGTTGCACTCGAAGAGCAGCGGAGTGCCGCTGGACCGCCACGAGTCGCAGTCCCGCACCCCCCACACGGTGATGCCGTTGCAGCGAGCCACGGCCAGGCAGTCGTTGACCACGTTGCGGAAGGTGTTGGCCTGCGACTGGCCGGAACCCTCGATGTCCAGCTCGGTGATCTGCACGTCCACGCCGAGGGCGGCAAAGCTGGAGAGCGTGGTGCGGTAGTTGCTGTTGTACGCCGACTGCGCGTTGAAGTGCGACTGGAATCCGACGCAGTCGATCGGCACGCCACGCTGCTTGAAGTCGCGCACCATGTTGTACACGGCTTGCGTCTTGGCCCAGGTCCAGTTGTCGGTGTTGTAGTCGTTGTAGCAGAGCTTGGCGCCCGGGTCGGCGGTGCGGGCGGCCCGGAACGCGGCCTCGATCCAGTCGTTGCCGGTGCGCTGCAGGTTCGAGTTGCGGCGGGCGCCGCTGTTACCGTCCTCGAAGGCCTCGTTCACCACATCCCACGAGTCGATCTTGCCGCGATAGTAGGTGGCCACCCTCGTCACGTGATTGAGCATCGCGTTGCGTAGTGCGGTGCCCTCCATGCCCTGCATCCAGCCCGGCTGCTGCGAGTGCCAGGCCAAGGTGTGTCCCCGGACCCGCCAGCCCCGGGAGATGGCGTGGTTCACGATCCGGTCCGCATTGCCGAACGTGAAGTTGTTCTGCTGCGGCTCCGTCGCGTCGATCTTCATCTCGTTCTCGGGAGTGACGCTGTTGAATTCCCGATTCAAGATCGTGGTGTACGCGTTGTCGCTGAGCTTGTTCGCAGCGACGGCTGCGCCGAAGTACCGGCCCGACTGGGCCGCGGCCGCGGCCAGAGTGGACTCGGCCGCATGCGCAGACTGGGGAAGCAGGGACACGGTGATTGCCGCGACGGCTGCGGCGATACCGAAAATCGATGGTGTTCGAAGTCGACGCCCGGCGGGACGGTTCCGGGAGACCATTGATCCTCCAACGATGGGATGAATGAGCTTCTGCAGGACAGGCAAAGCGCGCTGACGGTGAGCGGACCAGCCGCCACGGCGGACGGGGTGGCGGCTGAAGATGCTCGGTTCTAGTTGATCGAGGCGCACCTCCGAGCTATTGGGGTCTGATCGTCACGACGTGGACCGCGTGGGCGCGCGGCCGTTCGGCTTGCGTCGAGACGGCGTCAACGATGGATTTGGGGATGGTTCGTGACTGATCCGGGCAGGTCGAGCCGATGAGAACGATCACATCCTTCGATGGGTTCAGGTTTACAGGAAATTGCGGGAATATCAAGCGAGAGTTTCGGTCTGTGAGCGGTACTTTCGCTGACGTTGCAGAAACGGGCACAGCGGACGGGAGGGCCGCCCGGTTCGAGCCCGGCACTCACAGTCACCTCGGGCATGAACACAACGGCTGCTCGTCGGGTGCCCAGGGATCAGCCGGGAACAGTGCGTTCGAAACCCCGGCGAGGTCTGGCCAATGGGGTAGGTGGCGCTTGCCAGGTGGGGCGAAGACGTCGCTCGCGACGAATCGCTCGCCGGCGGAGTCGCCAAGGACGTGTGGAGCGTGCGCGTCGACAGACAGTTTGCGGTCGGTCGTCTCGATACCGGGAGTGACGCTGATCTCGCGTGGGAGACCGAGCTTCGTCTATCTTGACCGTGAAGGTCTGGCCGTACCGGTGCCGATCCCGACTACGGACGGCCGGTCTTCGCCGACGGTCTGGTGGTGATGACCTGTCTGGAGGGCGGGCCACCAGAGACGCCGGAAGACTGGCGTCGCGTGGCCGGCACGCTCCGCGATCTACCTCGGTTGACGCGGGTCTGGCTGCAGGGCGCACAACCCAGATGCACCTTCGTCGTCAACCCACCCCAAGCATCCGGGCACCCAGCGCCCGCGCCTACCGGCTCAGCGTCGCCACCTCGTTGACGTCCAGCAGTGGCGGGCCGGCCGAGCCACCGAGCGCGAGTTCGGCCCCGAGGAGTGAAGCTCAGCTGGACCGATCACGCCTGGGACGACTACCTGTACCGGCAGACCCAAGATCGTAAGACTCTCAAGCGGTCCCGGCGCATCGACGACGAACACCGCATGGTGTACGCCGTCGAGACCAACGAGATCACCATCATCTCCTGCCGATACCACTACGAATAGCCGCCGACCCAATCCTTCCTGAGCGGCGGCCTTTGGCGAACTCTGCCAAACGCTCGCTGAGCGGGCTCACCCGTGGGCGCGGCGGCCGATCGAAATAGCCCGGCTTGACCTCGCGCATCAGTGCGTCACCGTCCCGGCTCCAGTCGAACCGTGGCCGTTTCAGCAGCCGCCGGAACACGACACTCGCCTGCCCGGGATCCCGAGCAGCCAGCCGACGCAGGACCATCGGATCCACGCTGTCGTCCTCGAGATAGGACAGTGTCTGCTCGCGCCACCGGCGGCGTCGCAGCAGGTCGGGGTTCGCAAACGACGCCTACCTGCCCAACCTCGCCACACCGTTGCACAACCTCTCAAACCGACTCAATGTACTGGGCAAGAGGGAACGAGCCAGGGCAGCGAAGACGGCGGCCAAACAGGTCCGTCTACAGCTCACCGACAGCCGAGGTGGGGCATCGCCAGAATTCGTCACAGCCGTCCCGGAAGCCGAAGCGCAGCTGCCAGAAACATGAGCTGAACTCCTACGCCGTCCAGGAGCATAGGCCGGGGCGCCGGCCGATGCCGGCCGGAGGCCGCCAGCAGGCCGAGCGCGTCCGGCCGCGCCGCGCTTGCGCGGCGCCTTGATCCAGGAGAGATGTATTCGGCAGTTTCAGTGCCCAACGTTTGTCCTGTCACGGCTGATGCTTGACACTGGCGTCCCACCTGATGCTTGACATGATTCCGACGATGCCATCTTGGAACCATCACGGTCTGCGACGTGGAGCGCATCGCGGGCGGCCAAGGACTATCGTCAGCGTCGTCGAGAGGGCTGGTGGACGGATAGCGGTTTCAGATCCTCATGGCGCAGTCGGTGCGCGATGGCCTGGGCCTGAGCAGCCGGGTCAGAACCGTCGACAGGGAACCTGATGTGATATCGGCCCGGCATGGCGTATTGCTGCCCGCTCAGGTCGCGGGCGTAGTAGCTGAGCTCGACGACGTCCGGGCGTTCCTCCGGGGCACGGATCGCAGAGAATTTGCGTATCCAGGCTCCGCCGTCCTGGTCCCATCCCTCACGCCACAACACGGCCTGGAGGTTCTCGGCGACCGATCGGGCTGACCACATTCGGTTGGCCCGCTCGATTGCTCGGGCTATCTCATGGGTGTAGGTCTGCGGGTCGAACCGGAAGGTACCCAGCCCGATCTCTGGCTCCTCCTTGAGCACGGTGTCGATATCGACCAAACGCCAGCAGTCCCAAACCACTTCGGGACCGGCTTGTTGAACGCGGACAGTAAGTTGGTCCTCGGTCGTGTCGGATCCGCCGATCGCGATCTCTCGGGCTTCCGGTGAGGCAGTGAGCCCATCCGTTCCGAGCAGGTGCGAGGGCATGAATCCGGCTACGGGACTCCCATACCAGCCGGTGGGCGGATACGCCGCTGCAACGACGTCAACGCCATTGATGAGGATTCGCATACGGTGTGAACTGAACTCGACGGGAAACAGCAGCGGTTCCAGCCTCAGGTCATCGAGCATCGCGGAAGTCTAGCCCTGCAGGCTGCCTCACCAACGGTTGATGTCAGGACTCGGGCCGTTCGTGCGCCGCTGCACTTCACTCGGGTCTGTCACCGGTTGTAACCAGAACGACCATGAACTCAAGGCTTCGTGTCGCGCATGTGCTGGGACGGAAACGTCAAGCATCAGGTGGGACCAGCTGCATCCACTCTGCACGACCACCGTGCATGGGTGCCCGGGCGTGTGTCAGCCCGTTAGCCATGCATCGGGGGAGGGCGAAGCCCTGCATCCACCGCACTCAGCCATCATCACCCGACAGGTCGGGTGACCGCTCCGGTTCAAGTGCATTGGCCGCTTCAGGTCCGAGCAAACGGAAGTGTGGCCATCCGCTCCCGCCGCTTCGGATGCCACCGAGTCGTACTTCGAGAAACGGCTGTGCCGCGAGCCAAATGCGGCCGTACGCAGGACCCCATTCAGCCATGAAGTCGTCTTTGTCAATATAATTTTTTGTGATGTACATACCGGCAATATCTAGCATGGCAACTGCACGATTGATCTGGTCATATATTTCGGGTTCGTGCTCGCGCAAATCTATGACCGCTTCTACGGTTTGGGCTCGGGTAAATATCAACCGCCGGCCACGTTGCAAATCCGGCTCGACCAGACGTTCATGGACCCTTAGGAAGAGGTCCCGGCGATCCTGCTTTCGCCTATCCCGGTACGTAAGTCCCGTCAAGGTCAGAGCGGTCATTGAGATTAACACCGAAACCCACGAGCCAATCTGCGGAACCCACCCAACGTCCTTCATGGAGCCAAGCTAGCCCTTTTGATGATCCGCGACTAGATCCCTGCCGTTGGCGAGGAGGCGGGATGGGATGTGACTCCTTGACCCCCAGGCAACTTATAATCTTGGATGAACTTGGTTAACGGTCCAGCGAGCTGGAACCAGGTCGCCGGGACAGCCCGATCGCGGAAGCGGTGAAGCTGCTGGCGCGGCGCATCAGAGTCTGATCTGGGATCGCACTCGGCAGGTGCTTCGCCTACCGTCAGCGTTGCAGGAGTTCTTCCCCGCCGCGTTGCAGGCGTTCGACGATCTGGCCGCCGGTGAAAGCGCTCGAACTGCTGGACCGTGCACCGGATCCGGATCGCGCCGTCCGACTGCCGCGCCTGACGGTCGTGGCCGCGTTGCGCCGGGCCGGCCGCCGTGATCTCGAGGGCCGGGCCACCGCGATCCAACAGAGGTTGAAGGCAGAGCAGCTGCGTCAGCCGCGGCCGGTGCAGAACGCCTACGCGGCGATCGTGTCCAGCCAAGTCCAGCTGATCAACGTTCTGAATATCGAGATCGCCGCGCTGGGACAGGTGGAGGCCGAGCATTTTGGCCGGCACCGGGACACTGAGCGCCACCTGAGCCTGCCCGGCCTCGGAGTTGTGCTGGGTGTTCCGCACTGGGTTTGATGGAGACATCGAA
>NZ_BOQL01000050.1 GCF_018332655.1 Actinoplanes auranticolor
AGCCGATGATGATCAGGTTTCCGACCTCGTCCATGTCAGGCCGCCGGGACCAGCTCGGTGAGCAGCTTCTCGATCCGGGTTTTGATCTCGTCGCGGATCGGGCGCACGGATTCGACGCCCTTGCCGGCCGGGTCCTCGAGCTTCCAGTCCTCGTAACGCTTGCCGGGGAAAATCGGGCAGGCATCGCCGCAACCCATGGTGATGATCACGTCAGAGCTTTCGGCGGTCTCCCATTCCAGCTTCTTCGGCGTCTGGTCGGTGATGTCGATACCGACCTCGGCCATGGCCTCGACTGCGGCCGGGTTGATCGTCTTGCCGGGCGCGGAGCCGGCCGAGCGGACCTCGACGGTGTCGCCGGCCAGGTGGCGCAGCCAGCCGGCGGCCATCTGGGAACGGCCGGCGTTGTGCACGCAGACGAACAGGACGCTGGGCTTGCTCATCGGATGTGTCTCCTGGTGGTGTCGGTTCGTGTTGAGGTCGAGCATCTGGTGATGGCCGGTAGTACGGCCGGAGTTGATCAGCCCACCGAACGTGTCCGTCCGGCGTAGTGGTTCGGTCATCGGCGGCCCGCAGATGCCGATGCGTCGGTGCTGTCGTGCGCCACGACGACCTCGTCGGCCGCCTCTCCCACGCCCGGATAAAGGGCCAGCAGCAGACCCACTCCGACCGCGAGACCGATGAGTTGGGCGACGATGAAGCCGGGCACCGAAGCGGGGGCGATCCCGGCGAAGGTGTCGGTGAACGCCCGCCCGACCGTCACCGCGGGGTTGGCGAAGCTGGTGCTGCTGGTGAACCAGTACGCCGCGCCGATGTACGCGCCGACCGCAGCCGGAGCAACCGCCGCCCGGCCGGACCGGGCCAGGGCGAAGATCAGCATGACCAGCCCGGCGGTGGCGACGACCTCGCCCAGCCACAAATGGCCGGCGGCCCGGTCCTTGCCGGAGAAGTCCACCGCGGCCAAGTCGAACATCAGGTTCGCCAGGACCGACCCGGCGATCGCCCCCAGCGTCTGTGCGACGGCGTACCCCCCGAGCTGGCCCGCGGTCAGACCGGTCCGGGTCCGGCGGCCGAGGAACCAGTCCGCAGCCGAGACCACCGGGTTGAAGTGCGCCCCGGACACCGGCCCGAAGGTCAGGATCAACGCGCCGAGGGCGAACGCGGTCGCGACCGAGTTCTCCAGCAGCTGCAGGCCGACGTCGTCCGGCGACAGGGTGCTCGCCATGACGCCGGAGCCGACGACGGCGGTCACCAGCAGCGCGGTACCGACGAACTCGGCCAGCAGACGCCGCCAGGTCGCAACAGTGTTCATGAGTAGAGGTTCTCCAGGTGATGGGCAGACAGGTCAGGCGGGGACGTGCAGGTCGTCCAGGAGCCGGCGGACGCGGCGTTCGAGGTCGTCGCGGATGGGCCGTACATCGGCGACGTCCATGCCGGCGGGGTCTTCCAGGTCCCAGTTCTCATACCGGGTGCCGGGAAAGACCGGGCAGGCGTCGCCGCAGCCCATCGTGATCACCACGTCGGCGGCCCGGACGACTTCATCGGTCCACGGCTTGGGGTACTCACCGGAGATGTCGATGTCGCGCTCGCGCATGGCCGCGACCGCGGCGGCGTTGACCTCGGTGCTCGGCTCGGAGCCACCGGACCAGGCGACGGCCCGGTCACCGGCGAGGTGGGTGAAGAAGCCGAGTGCCATCTGCGAACGGCCGGCGTTGTGGGTGCACAGGAACAGCACGACGGGCCTGCCGTCACGGTGGTGGCCTTCCACACGGGCCAGGGCCTGCAACCGCTGCCGGGCGAAGCGTTCGGCGAGCAGCGGCAGGTAGTTGGGGATGCTGCCGATGGTGGCGAACTGGTCGTAGCTGGAGTGCAGGAACCGTTCGATCGTCTCGGTCCCGTAGGTGCCGTCGAACTCGGCGGCGAGCCGGGCTGCGGCGGTCTTCAGGGCGAGAGTCTGGTCGATGGACAGGTCCGCACGCCAGTACGCGGTGGTGTCGGTCATGACGGGTCTCCGGTCAGAGTGGGCGCGAGACGGTCGATGCGCCCGGCGAGGTCGGTGTAGGCGGCTTCGAAGGCCGCATCGGTGTCGGCCCGTACCGGGTCGGGAACCGACCAGTGCAGCCGTGGCCGGACAGTGCTGGTCAGGTCTTCGTGGGCGTTGTCGCAGACCGCGATGACCAGGTCCTGGTCGGTGACCACGTCGTCGATGTGCGCGGTGCCGGTCGGGTTCAGTCGCAGGCCGTGCCGGCCGGCGACCTGGACCGCCCGGGGATGCACCCGCTGCGCCGGGTGGGTGCCGGCGGATGCGGCGGGCCGGTGGGTACGGTCCGCCCAAAGTGCGGCGGCCAGCTGCGAGCGGGCCGAGTTGTGGGTGCACACGAAGACGACCCGTGCGGAGTCCGGCAGCCGAGGTGGGATGAGCAGAGTGAGGGTGTCGGGACGCAGCCGCAGGTAGGTACGGCGCCGGTCGGCTTCCGAGCGGGTGCGCTCCAGCAGCCCGGCCTCGGCCAGAACCTTGACGTGGTGCGCGACCAGGTTTGTCGGCATGTCGAGGTCATGAGCGATCTCACCCGGCGAGGCGTCGCCGAGGCTCAGCGCGTCCACGATCGCGAGGCGTGCCGGGTCGCCGAGCGCGGCGTGGATCCGCGCCCGCTCCCTCAATGAGGTCCGCTCAGTGTCCATTGACTCAATGCTCACTGAGGTTGTCTATGGTTGCAAGAGTTCCGGCGGCTGTTCACCTGATGGCCATCTGTGCTGGTGGAACAGGCGCACCACCAGCAGGCAGCCGCATTGCCACACTGACAAACCCTCCGCCGGCGCTCCGTCCGCTCGCACGTCGATGTGAGATGGTCGGAGAAGACAGGTCGAACGCAAAACCGCCGCGGAGAGCTTGCCTGCGGCTCATAACGTTCGTCTGCCGACACGAAGGAGCTTGCGCCCATGAGTAGCGACACCAGCGATACGGCTCCGCAGCAGCCACAGGACCCGCCGGTCGTCGTCATCGGTGCCGGGCCGGTCGGGCTGGCTGCCGCCGCGCACCTGCACGAGCAGGGCATGGCCTTCCTCGTTCTGGAAGCAGGCACCGAGGTCGCCGTATCGGTGCGGCAATGGGCCCACGTCAGCCTGTTCAGCCCGTGGCGCTACAACATCGACTCCGCCGCTCGCAGACTCCTGGACGCCGCCGGCTGGGCCGCCCCCGACGACGAGACACTGCCTACCGGCGCGCAGCTGATCGAGGACTACCTGCAACCCCTCGCAAAGCTACCCGCGATCGCAGGCCACCTGCGCTTCGGTGCCCGCGTTGTCGCCATGACACGGGTGGCTGTCGACCGCGTCCGCACCGACGGCCGCGTCGACCAGCCGTTCATCGTCCGCCTGGCCGACGGCACCGACATCATCGCCAGTGCGGTCATCGATGCCTCCGGCACGTGGTGCACCCCGAACCCGCTGGGACTCAACGGCCTTCCCGCTCACGGCGAGACGGACCTCGCCGACGTGATCGACCGCGCCCTGCCTGACGTGCTCGGCGCCGACCGAGACGCACATGCCGGTCGACACACCATCGTCGTCGGCTCCGGGCACTCTGCAGCCAACACACTGCTGGATCTCGCCCACCTCGCCGACATTGCGCCCGGCACCCAGATCACCTGGGCCGTGCGTAGCGGGTCCGTGGAGCGCGCGTTCGGCGGCGAGGACGACGACGAGCTGCCCGCCCGCGGGGCGCTCGGTAGCGGGCTGCGAGCCCTGGTGGAGACCGGCAGGGTCACCCTGGCGGAGGCGTTCGGCGTACACACCGTGCGCCGCAGCGGCGAAGGTATCGAGCTCCTCGCGGCGGACGGGCGAACGATCACTGCCGACCGGGTCGTGTCCGCCACCGGATTCCGCCCGGACCACAGCATCGCCACCGAGTTGCGCCTGGACCTGGACCCGATCCTCGGCTGCACCCGCGCGCTGGCGGACCTGATCGACCCCAACGAACACTCGTGCGGCACCGTCGAGCCGCACGGATACCGGGAGCTGTCGCATCCGGAGCCGAACTATTACGCCGTGGGCATGAAGTCCTACGGCCGGGCGCCGACGTTCCTGATGGCCACCGGCCACGAGCAGGTCCGGTCCATTGTTGCCGCGCTGGCCGGTGACTTCGACGCTGCCGAGGATGTCCAGCTCGACCTGCCAGAGACCGGCGTGTGCGGCTCCAACCTCGCCGCCGTAGCCGCCTCCGGCAAGATCGCCGATCGCTTCGGCCTCTCCCCCGACGTGCCGGCCAAGCTCGCCGCTGCAACCATGGCCCTGCTACCCACGTCGGCGAGCACCAGCGATGCTGTCCGTGCCGCGGCAGCCGAAGTCGGCCTCGACCCCGAGATCGCGCTGGAGATCGCCACTCTCACCGGAGAACCCGGTGCGCTGCCCAGCGTCACCGGATTGATCAGCCTGGCGCCCGCAGCAGGCGGCGCCTGCTGTTGACCGCTCGCAACGGGCCGTCAAGACTTCGCTACCGGTGACGTGCCGCGGGCAAGCCACCACGCGACCGGCAGCGACAGCCCGTACATCACCAACCCATACGCCAAGAGGGTCAGCACCACCGTGGTCGAGGCGACGGAAGCCACGAACAGAGCCAACGACAGGTTCCGCACGGTGGTCGTCATCGCGACGGCCCGGCGCACCGCCGCCGGAACAGGCCAGGGCAGCAGCACGAGCGCCAGGCACGCCGCTACGACCACGGCGACGACAGCGACGGTCCTCCACCCCAGCTGCGGCAGCCGGCCGGCGCCGGTCACGACGAAGAACGCCACCAGCACCGCCAGCAGCACGTCGGCAACGCGCCGCGCACCTTGATGTACCCGGCGGGCGACATCAGGCCGACGCTGCAACAGCCACATGCCTGCGGCCAATGGCACAACCTGACCGACCAAAGCCACCCCGACCAGCAGGATCCCGCCCGCGCCGGCGGGAAGAACATCGTGCCCTCCCACCGCTGCCCAGACCGGGACGCTGACCAGGCCGAGCGGAGCGTGGATGCCTTGCAGCGCCGCGCTGATGGCCAGATCCCCGCGGGCGTAGAGCGTCAGTAACGCACCTGTACCGCCGCCCGATGCGGCGGCAGCCAGCACGATGCCGAGCGCCGCGTCCGGTCCGAGATCCGCCAGCCATGTCAGCACTACGGCCAACCCCGGCACAACGACGACATTGAGCGCCACCGCACCGACCAAAACCGCGGGTCGTCGTAGGAGCATCCGGAAATCCCCGGCCGTCAACGCCGTACCGATCGCCAGCATCGACGCGACCAGCAGCGCAGCGACCGCGACCGTGCTCACCCGCGCGCCACCGCGCTTGCCGCCGGCCGGCGCAGCAGAGCGTCGAGAACGTGGGCCGCGTCGCGGCCGGCACCGCGCAGGGTGGCCGAGGCGAAGCTACGCTGCCGCTCGAGCCCCACGAAACCGAGGCCGGGTACGGCGGTCGACACGCCACCGTCGTGCATCGGCACACCATAGGCGTCCAGCGCCCCGGCATCGGACAGGAAGGGCAGATGCGGGCGGTAGCCGGTCGCCAGCAGCACCACGTCAACGCGTTCGGAGGTTCCGTCGGGCCACACCGCTCGGTTGCCGTCGAGCCGGGTGAACAACGGGCGATGATCGGGCCGCCCGGCTTCGATCGCCGCTCGGTACCGGCCGTCGTCAATCACCGACACCGATCCCTTGATCAGGCGCGGGCCCAGCCGGGAGGAATCCAGGCCGGTGCGGTTGAGCCACCAGTGGAAGTCACGGCCGAGGATGTGCTGTGGCTGGAAGCGCAGCGGGCCGCGGGTCGTGAGGCTGGTCTGCGCCACGGCGGCCAGCTCGACGGCGATCTGCACCGCGGAGTTGCCGCCACCGACCACCAGGACTCGAGAGCCGGTGAAGGGCGTTGGGTTGCGGTACTGCGATGAGTGCAGCACCGTGCCGGTGAAGGCGTCCAGGCCGGGCAACGGCGGCCGGTACGGGACACCGAATCCGCCGGTCGCCGCTACCACGGTTCGTGTCCTGGTCACCGAGCCGTCCGCCGTGGTGACGATGAATCCGGCGTTGTCGGGCAGCACCTGGTCGACCGGGGTGGCGAAGCGTAGTTCGGCCTGCAGGTGCGCGGTGTCCGTGGCGAGGTAGTCGATCACTTCATCGCGCAGCGGGTACCGCTGGGGGTCGCCCGGGAACCGCAAGCCGGGCAGCGACGAGAACCGAGCCGGCGAGAACAGCGTCAGGCTGTCGTAGTACCACACCCCTGGCCCTCGACGGGCCCGTCCAAGACTTCCTCAAGGCCCTCGCGAGCGAGACGCGCCAACAGATCATGACGTCGTTCGCCGGCGGCAGACAGCTCACCGTGGGCGAGGTCGCCTACTGCTGCGGGCTCGGCCAGTCGACCGCCAGCGAGCACCTGGCCATCCTGCGCCGCGGCGGACTGGTCACCGCGACCCGCGACGGCAAGCTCGTGCGCTACCGCGCCGACCCCGTCACGATGGACGCACGCCTGGCCGAACTGCAGGGGTATCTGGCCTGCTGCTGCCCCCCGGAGCAATCCGCGCAGGACCAGCAGTAGACAGCCCCTCGCGAAGCAGCGGCTGCCCATAGCCCCGCATGCCCCTCAAGCGACGGGCAGCCGAGTAGACCAGCGCCTGGTCGGCTCAGGTGAGCGACCTTGCCCGCATCGCCAGTGGGTCAGCGGGTGAAGACGGGACCGGATCGGGCGCTCGTGACGGCGTGGGTGGTGTTCTGCCAGGTGGCGGTGCGGACCACGTCGACGGAGAACACGTACGGGGTGTCGCGTTGCAGGTTCTTGACCGTCGCGGTCAGGGTGTGGCATCCCTCGCCGGGTTCGGCTTCCTGCCATTCGAGCTCGGCTTGGCGGCCGACGACGAGCTTCTGCGAGATGCTGGTGATCCGGTAGCGCACCACCGAGGGATCTCCGGGGTGGTACCAGCTGACCGTCGCGGTCGTGGCGCCGGGCTCGACCTCCAGCACGTTGATCTCGCCGGGTGTGACGCTACCGGTACAGCGCGGGTCAACCGGCTCGGCGTGCACGACGTGCGGGAGCTTGGGAACGTGCAGCGCCTCGGGGATCTCAGCCTCGTCAGGCAAGGCTGCGGGCAAGGGTTCAGGCTCTCGCCGGTCGCCTGGCTGGACGATCAGCCAGCTGTTCCCGGGCTGGTTCGCGGGCGGCGCGGCCACTTTGTGGTCCTTGTCGACTGAGGCGGCTGGTAGTTCGCAGCCGCCGAGGGCCAGGGAGAAGAACACTGCGGCAGCCAGCCACAGGCCCATATGTCGAGGACGCACTAGATCTCCTTCCGCGCGCCTGGACCGGGTGTTGACAGCGCAGAACATCGGCAGGCATGAGCGACCCTGAAGAACTATCGCCGCATGTCGGGCCGGGCAGCGGCGATCCGGCCCGGGGCAGGTGAGGCCTGCGGTAAGACGCAGTGTCCACGTGCCCTGTCACGACGCGTCCGGGTGACGGTGATGATCGCCACGCACTCCTCAGTTCAACTCTCTTCTCACCGAAGAGTAGAGTCATGGGCGTTGTCGGGGTGCGGCGTTCCTAGCCCCTCGGCCACGAGTCTCGTGGGCGAAGACGCCTACCGCCGGCGCCACGGTGACACTTCGCGCGCGGTGACCCGTAGTTCAGCAGCACACCCGGACGGGTGTGTCGGCGTACGCCCGTTGGCGTGCGGTTCGAGTGGAAATGAGTTGTATGTCTTCGCTGTTGTCGGCGGTCCGTCCGCCGCGGCTGTCCCGTCCTGACTGGTTGTCCTCGCCGAAGGTGCTGCGCACCGAGGTCCTGGCCGGTCTGGTGGTCGCCTTGGCGCTGATCCCGGAGGCGATCAGTTTCTCGATCCTGGCCGGCGTCGACCCGCGGGTCGGCCTGTTCGCGTCGTTCACGATGGCCGTCACCATCGCCTTCACCGGCGGCCGGCCTGCGATGATCAGCGCCGCGACCGGCGCGATCGCCCTGGTCGTGGCACCGCTCGCCAGAGATCACGGTCTCGACTACCTGATCGCCGCCGTGGTCCTCGGCGGTGCCATCCAGGTCGTCATGGCGGTGCTCGGCGTGGCGAAGCTGATGCGATTCATCCCGCGCAGCGTCATGGTCGGCTTCGTCAACGCCCTCGCCATTCTGATCTTCACCGCGCAGGTGCCGCAGCTGATCGGGGTGCCGTGGCTGGTCTACCCGATGGTCGCCGTGGCTCTGGCCATCATGGTGTTCCTGCCGAAACTGACCACGGCTGTGCCCGCGCCGCTGGTCGCGATCGTCGCACTGACCGTGTTCACCGTCGTCGCGCACGTGGTCGTGCCCAACGTTGCCGGCGAGGGCACCCTGCCCGACAGCCTGCCCACCCTCGGCCTGCCCGCCATCCCGTACACCCTGGACACGCTGCGGCTGATCGCCCCTTACGCGCTGGGTATCGCCCTGGTCGGGTTGATGGAGTCGCTGATGACCGCCAAGCTGGTCGACGACATCACCGACACCCACTCCAACAAGACCCGCGAGTCCTGGGGGCAGGGCGTGGCGAACATCGTCACCGGCTTCTTCGGCGGCATGGGCGGCTGCGCCATGATCGGCCAGACGATGATCAACGTGAAGGCGTCCGGCGCCCGGACCCGCCTGTCGACGTTCCTGGCCGGTGTCTTCCTGCTGATCCTGGTCGTAGTGCTCGGCGATGTGGTCGGGCTGATCCCGATGGCCGCCCTGGTCGCCGTGATGATCATCGTGTCGGTGGGGACCTTCGACTGGCACAGCATCGCCCCCGCCACGCTGAAGCGGATGCCCTGGGGCGAGACCATCGTCATGCTCACCACCGTGATCGCCACCCTGGTCAGCCACAACCTCGCCATCGGCGTCGTCCTCGGCGTACTGGCCGCAATGGTGATCTTCGCCCGACGCGTCGCGCACTTCGCCGAAGTCACCAGCGTCCTGGACCCCGACGACACCACCCGCATCTACCACGTGCGCGGTGAGCTGTTCTTCGCCTCCAGCAACGACCTGGTCTACCAGTTCAACTACGCCGACGACCCCCAACACGTGGTCATCGACCTGAGCGCCGCGCACATCTGGGACGCCTCCTCGGTCGCCGCGCTGGACGCCATCACCACCAAGTACGCCTCCCGCGGCAAGCGCGTGGAGATCGTCGGCCTCAACTCGGCCAGCGCCGACTTCCACGAGAACCTGGCCGGCAAGCTGAGCGCGGGACACTGATGAGCAAGCGGCACACTGAGACGATGACCGGACGGCACATGCAGATCGGCGAAGCGGCTGAACGCGTCGGGCTCAGCATCCGCACCATCCGCCACTACGAAGAGGTCGGCCTGGTCGTGCCGTCCGCGCGCAGCGAGGGCAGATTCCGCCTCTACACCGAAACCGACCTCGACCGGCTCCGGGTCATCAAGCAGATGAAACCGCTCGGCTTCACCCTCGAAGAGATGCGCGACCTGCTGCAGACCCTCGACGAACTCGCCACCACTCAAGGTGACCAGCGCGCCGCCCTGCAGGACCGGCTGTCCATGTTCCACACCGCGGCGCAGACCCGCGTCCAAGCCCTGCGCGAACAACTGGCCACGGCAGAACAGTTCGCCCGGCAAATCCAGAACCAGATCGACCTGCACAACCACTGACCCATCGCCTGCCTTGGTACGCCGGGGCAGGCGATCGGCTTTTTCGAGGCACACGTCACGATTGAAGTATCAACTCTTACGTAAGAGTAGGTTGGCGGCATGAACAGCGTAGCGGTCACCTGAATAGGACTTTGTTAGGTCGTTGCGGTGTGTCGCTTGGAGCTTCACGAGGATGATGCTCGGCTGCGCCGCGTGGATGAAAGTGGGCTGGCGCGGGTTCGGGAGCAGCTTCAGGATTTTGCTGTTGGGGTGTTCGCGGGGTTGCCGCGGGTGGATCAGCGTGAGACCGGGGTGCGGTATCTGTGTGAGTTGACGCTGGATGGGCAGCGGAAGTCGATGCAGCCGATGGCTGCCCACCTGGGCGTCGGAACGATTAAGGCCACCGACCAAATAATCGCTGGTCAGCGGCCTAATACATAGACGAAGTTCTGCATCCGAGGATCGACACAAATAACTACCTATTAGGGCAGATCGTCGACGTCGAACTGCTCATAGCCTAACCGCTCCGCACCTACCTGTACTCGCCCGACTGAACGACAGAGTGCCTGGCCCGGCAGGATCTTCGGTTGGGTCGCCGTGTCTGGCGCGGAGGCCCGACCGAGCGCGGCCTAGCTTCGTCGACGCATCTGTCCCATCTGTTCAGCAATACCGAAGATGCGTCCGGACCTCGCATCATGTGACAGTGCAGTGTGGCTGAGAGTCGTTGGGAACAGGTCCAGGATGCGTTACTGCGTAGCGGTATGCGCTTCAGTGCACTCACCCGGGCATCGGTACAAAGGCCGGATGCGATGGCCACCCGAACCTGGACTGTCGCGGATTCCGCCGCGCACGTACTGTCTCTGGTATCCCTCTATGTGACATTCTTCGATCCGGATGCCGAGACGCTACCGGTGCCCGATCTGCACCGCATTCTCTCGGCGACCACCGTGGATACCGTGAATCGCGCCAACGCCATCGTGCTGGCCAATCTGTGCGAGCGTTCGCCGGAGCGGCTGGCCCGAGACCTCGACAGCGCGTTGGCACGTCTGTTGAGCGCTAGCCGGGCATGCGATCCCGAAATGCCGATCCCGTGGTTGGGCGATGCGCGCGTGCCGGCGGTGGGTGTGCTCGCTCATCTCGTCAACGAGTTCCTGCTGCATGGCTGGGACATGGCGAAGGCTCTGGGGCGTGCCTGGCCGATACCGGACGCCGACGCGGGCTTGTTCTTCGAGCAGTTCCTCGTCGGCATGATCCGCCACGATCACGGCATTCTGCTGGAGACCGGTTCCCGTACGTCGGCACGGCCGATCAGCGTCGATTTCCGCTCGGCGTATACCGCGCCGACATTGCTGGTCCTGGAGGGTCGACGGGTACGCATCGGCGATCGCGGCGAGCCCGCCGACGCGCGCATCACGTTCCGGCCGGCCGGGCTCAATCTGATGCTGTTCGGCAGAACCAGCATTGCCCGCGCTCTACTTCGGCGTGACGTTACCGTCAGCGGTCCCCGTCCGTGGCTGCTGGTGCCGTTCATCCGGGTCATGCACCTGCCGCACAACTAGGCGACACGGGGGTTGTGTCGCCGCGGTTCAGAGTCACCGGTTTGAGCGGCACAGTCCGCGAGTGCATCGACGGCCGCAACAGACAATCAGCGAGCGTGATCGGCCACACAGCGGTGGCCGATCATCCCCATACCGCCAACCGTCGGCGAAGTCACCGGGACGCCAACGCCGACGGGTCAGAACGCCCAGTCACTCACGCCAGGACAACGCTGCGATGCCATCCATGTACAGGACACTGGTAACCGCGCAGGTGACGACCGGATACCGACTACACACCGGTCACGAGATCGGAACCGAAATGCATGATCGGTCGGATCTCCACGACACACGAAGTCGCATCAGACAGCCGTGCCGCGATGGCTTCGGCCCGGTGGAGGTTCTCACAATCGACGACGTCGTATCCGGCCAGGTATCCCTCGGCCTCGAGATACGGTCCGTCCGTCGCTGACCGCGCGTCCACCTGCACCGTGCGGGATCGGTCCAGGGACGCCAGCATGTTGCCGTCGACGTATTCGCCTGAGTCGAAGAGTTCCTCCACGAGGGCCGCGCGACCCTTCGATCGCTGATCCTGCTCAGGCCACGACCTGGCATCCCCGGCTTCGGTTGAACTGTAGATCAGCAGCATGAATTTCATCGTGCGCCCTCCTCGCGAGTGGTGTCGGGTTTGCCCGCGGGACCCCAGATCGCGGCGCCCACGTTCAGCCGTGTGCGGCTCGGACGCGTGGAATGAGCCGCCGACGCCCGCCGGCCTGGGATCGTCTCGTTACTGCAGGACCTGACAGTGAGGCCGCGAATCGCGGCACAGCAATTCGCGGCGTCCACCACAGGTCCTCTCCTTCGTCGCTGCGGGCGCCGCCCGCGGACTCGCCGGTGGGACTGTGGCCGGGCGGGGGTCCCGGCCACAGTCCCAACGCGCCGATCAGTCGTGGGTGATGGCCCCCAGGACGTTCAGGCGCGCGGTGCGGATCGCCGGCAGGATGGCGGCGACAACACCAACAAGCCCGGCGACCAGCAGGTACGTGATCATCTGACCCCAGGGCAGGACCAGCTCGGTGATGCCCTCGCCGTCGAGCGCCTGTACCACCGCCGTGCCGAGTAATGCGCCGACCACCACGCCGAGCAGTGCGCCGAAGACGCTGATGACCACCGCTTCCACGGTCACCATCCGCATCGTCTGCGCCCGGCTCAGGCCCACCGCCCGCAGCAGCCCGAGCTCGCGGGTGCGTTCCAGCATCGACAACGCGAGGGTGTTCACCACACCGAGCACCGCGATCAGGATCGCCAGCGCCAGCAGCAGCTGGATCATCATGATGATCTGATCGAAGCCGCTGGTCTGTTGCTCGATGAAGACGCTGCGGTCGGCGGCCGAGACCTCCGGGCTGTCGGCGAGCAGTGCCTGCACCTGCGGAAGGACCTGGGCCACCGGCACGCCGTCGCTCAGGCGGATGAAGCCGTAGATCGGCTGGGGATTACCGAAGTCGGCGCTCGCCGCGGCCGGCAACACATAGGCGGCCGGCAGCGTGTCCTCCTCGTACGTTCCTACCAGCGTGTACTGGTGCACCGGTCCCCGGGAGAGCTGCACGCTCACCGTCTGGCCCACGCTGACCCCGCGCTCTGCCGCCTCCTGCGCGCTCATCACGGCCTGGTCGGGGCGGAGTGTCGTCAGCGTCCCGGCGGCCGGGACAGCCCCGTACACGTCGGCGAGGCGGGCCAGATCGGTCGCTGCGTTGACCGGGCGGCGTTCCCCGTTGACCTGGGCCAGGTCGTACGACAGGCCGGCCGCGCCGCGCACGCCCGGTAGCGTGGCGGCGCGATCGAGCACGGAGGCGTCGAACGACGGGGGCCAGGACGGGTTCTGATCGCCGCTGATCACCAGCTGCGCCCGGACCGTGTCCTCGGCCTTGCCGGCCAGGCTGCTCTTGGTCGACTCGATCGTCACGGTGATGCCGGTGACCAACGCGATGCCGACCATGAGCGCGGCGGCGGTGATGGCCGTGCGGCGCGGGTTACGGCCGGCATTGAGCCGACCCAGGCGGCCGGGCAGGGACCAGGCGAAGATCCGGCCGAGCACGGAGACCACCGGCTTGCTGATCAGCGGGGTCAGCATGGCGATCCCGATGAAGGTCACCAGCACGCCACCCATGATCGTCGGCAGGACGCTGTCGCCGGTGGCCGCCGCGAGACCCACGCCGAGCAGGATCACGCCGAGCGCGGTGACCACCCCGCCGGCAATCGTGATCTTGGTGAGCGGCCGGTCCGGGTTGGCCACGTCCTGCATGGCGGCCACCGGGGGGATGCGCGAGGCACGGAGTGCCGGGAGCACGGCCGCGATCATCGTCACCAGGACACCGACGACCAGAGCGCTAATCACGGCGCTGGGCGGCACTCCGACGCCGGCTAGTTCGAGGCCGCCGCTGAACGCGCTGAAGGCCGACGCCAGTGCCGCCCCGACACCGACGCCGAGAATCAGGCCCACCACGGCGGCGATGAAGCCGATGACCAGAGCCTCGAGCAGCACCGAGCCGATGAGCTGGCGCCGGTTCGCTCCCAGGGCGCGCATCAGGGCCAGCTCCCGGGTGCGCTGCGCCACGATGATGGAGAAGGTGTTGAGGATGAGGAAGACGCCGACGAACAGCGCCACGGCGGCGAAGCCGAGCAGGATGCTGTTGAAGAACGCCAGCCCGGTCTGCAGGTCACCGGCGGCTTCCTCGCTGAGCTGGTCGCCGGTCAGGACGGAGTAGTCGGCTCCCACCGCGGAGGCCACGCTGTCGCGCAGCTGCGCCGGGGTGGTGCCGTCGGCGGCCGCGACCCGGATCTCGCTGTAGAGACCGGACTGGCCGAGCATCAGCTTCTGCGCGACCGGCTCGGTGAACGCCACCTCCTGCACGCCGCCGAGGCTGTCTCGATCGCCGCTGTAGCCGAAGACGCCGACCACGGTGAACTGCTGCTTCGGGGACAGGGTCAGCACGCCGACCTGGTCACCGACGTTGAGCTTGGCGGCCTTGGCCACCGCGGCGTTGACGGCGATCTCCCCGTCGGCGTTGGGCCCGCGTCCGGCGGTGAGCTTGACCAGGTCGTCCTCGCCGACCCAGTTGATGCCCAGCCGCGGCGTTCCGACACTGGCCAGGACCTTGCCGTCGGCGCCGATCACCCGGGCGCCGTCGGCGGCGATCCGGCCGGTCGCGGTGGCCACACCGGGGACGGTGCGCACCTTGTCGAGGGTCGCGGCGGGGATGGTGCCGGGGACCTCCACGCCGTCGACCGTGGCGACGGAGACCTTCGGTTTGGCGAGCACACCGACGTCGGTCGTGGAGTAGACGTCGGAGAACAGGGCGTCGAAGGAGCGGCTGAGGGTGTCGGTGAGCACGAAGGAGCCCGACACGGACATCACGCCCAGGATCACCGCGATGCCGGACAGGACCAGCCGCAGTTTGCGGGCCAGCAGGCTCTTGAGTGTGGAGCGCAGCATCAGCGGGCCGCCGCGGGTGCCGTCACGTTCTCGTCGCTCTGTCGCGGCGCGGCGACCAGCACGTCGAGGCGCTTCATGGTGTCCAGCACCGCCTCGGCGGTCGGGTTGTCCAGCTCGGAGACGATCTGGCCGTCGGCGAGGAAGACCACCCGGTCGGCGTAGCTTGCCGCGACCGCGTCGTGGGTGACCATGACGATGGTCTGGCCGTGCTCGCGGACGCTGAGCTGCAGGAACTTGAGCAGTTCGGCGCCGGAGCGGGAGTCCAGATTGCCGGTCGGCTCATCGGCGAAGATGACCTCCGGGCGGGTGATGAGGGCGCGGGCGCACGCCACCCGCTGTTGCTGGCCGCCGGAGAGCTGGCTCGGACGGTGTGAGAGCCGGTCGCGCAGGCCGACCGTGTCGATCACCGTGTCCCACCATTGCGGGTCCGGTTTGGTGCCCGCGATGTCGAGGGGTAGGCGGATGTTCTCGGCCGCGCTCAGCGTCGGCAACAGGTTGAACTGCTGGAAGATGAATCCGATCTTGTCACGGCGCAGCCGGGTCAGCACCTTGTCGCCCTGACCGCTGAGCTCGGTGTCGCCGATGTGCACCGTGCCCTTGGTGGCGACGTCGAGGCCCGCCAGGCAGTGCATGAGCGTCGACTTCCCACTGCCCGACGGGCCCATGATGGCGGTGAACTGCCCACGCCTGAATTCGGCGGTCACGCCGCGCAGGGCGGTCACCTCCGCCGCGCCGCTGCCGTACACCTTCCAGATGTCACCAGCCCGCGCCGCTACTGCCACGTCGTTCTTTTCGATCACCGTCACCGGTCCACCTCATCGATATGGAATCCCGCCGGCCGCGAACCCCGGCCGGCCTCAGCCGTCTACCTGTTGAGACGACGGCCCGCGGAGAAAGTCATCGGTGATCTCGGCACCAATGTCGAAACGTGGTCCTGCCCTCCGGGCGCGGTGGCGAGCCAGGGCTGGACAGGGTCACAAGGGAATGTTGGTGTGGCCTCCCCGACGTGCTGGCGCCGTGGCCAGGGCCCGCGCCAGAGACATGCGGGTCAGCGCCGGATCGATGACCTCGTCCACCACGCCGAGCGCAACGGCGCGCTGCACGCCGCCCGTGGTGGCCCGGTGCCGCTCGACCAGTTCGGCCCGCAGCGCCTCGCGCTCGTCGGCCGGGGCAGCGCTCAGCCGTCGACGATGCAACACACCCACGGCCGCGTCGGCGCCCATCACCGCCACCTCGGCGTCCGGCCAGGCCAGCACCGCCGTGGCGCCCAGCGCCCGGGAGTTCATCGCGATGAACGCGCCGCCGTACGCCTTCCGGGTGATCAGGCTGACCCGGGGCACTCGCGCCTCGGCGAACGCGTGCAGCAGCTTCGCGCCCCGACGGATCACGCCGGCCCACTCCTGTTCCACGCCGGGCAGGTAGCCGGGCACGTCGACGAGCACCAGCAAGGGCACGCCGAGCGCGTCGCACAGGCGCACGAAGCGGGCCGCCTTCTCGGCGCCCAGCGCGTCGAGGCAGCCGCCCTTGCGCAGCGGGTTGTTGGCCACCACGCCGACGGTGTGCCCGGCCAGCCGGCCGAAGCCGATGACCACGTTCGGCGCCCATCGCGGCTGCAGTTCCTCGAATCTGGCCGGATCCAGCACTGCGCCGAGCAGATCTTTCACGTTGTATGCGCTGCGGCTGTTGGCCGGCAGGACCTCGCGCAGGTCGCCGTGGCGGGGCACGGTCTCCAGGTCGAACATCCCCGGGTCCCCGAGCAGGGTGATGAGAGCGCGGGTACGCACGTACGCCTCGGCCTCGGTGCCGGCGTACACGTGGGCGACGCCGGACTTGCGGTCGTGCACCTGGGGGCCGCCCAGCGCCTCCATCTCGATGTCCTCGCCGGTGACCCGGCGGATCACCTCCGGGCCGGTGACGAACATGCGGGCCTCGGCGGTGGTGACGATGATGTCGGTGAGCGCCGGCCCGTACGCCGCCGCCCCGGCCGCCGGGCCCAGCACCACGGACAGCTGCGGGACCTGTCCCGATGCTGCCGTCATCGCGGCGAAGATCCGCCCGACACCGTCCAGGGAGGCCACCCCGTCGGCGAGGCGGGCACCGCCGGACTGCCACAGCCCGACCACCGGGACCCGCCGCGCGACCGCCTCGGCGATGGCACCGACGATGTGTCGGCATCCGGCGGCGCCCAGCGCGCCGCCCTTGACGGTGGGGTCGGTGGCGTACGCGACGACGGGCTGGCCGGCCACGGTGCCGGTCACCGCGAGCGCTCCGCTGTCGTCGGGGGTGTGCAATGCCAGCACGGAGTCGCGATCGAGCAGTCGGCTGAGCCGGGACAGCGGTGAGTGAGGATCCACGGGTGCCGGGTGCAGACGTGGTTGCTGGGTGAGGGACATGGCGTCCTTTCCTGGCCTGGCCTCGGCCCGCCCGTGAGTCCGACGGGCGGGGCCGGGCCGGAGGTGTCAGGACGGGTGCGAGGTGCGTGACCTGGCGGGAGTTGCGATGCGGATGCGAACGGCCGCGGCGGGTCAGACTGTGGGGCGTGCGGTGACGGGCTCGGGTCGTTCGCCGTCAGTCAGCCACGATGTTCCCGGGCCGGGGCGGCGCAGGGCGTGGCGCAGCACCCGCCACATCATCGCCGGGCGCATCAGGGCCTGCGGCGGGTCGATCAGTCCGGCCACCCGCATGAAGCCCTCGGTGACCTTCGCGTCCTTGGTGGCGGCGTACTGCAGGCGCGCCATGTAGGCGTTGCCGACGAGAACCTTCAGGGTTCGTTCGCCCTGCACGCCGGGAAAGTCGAGGTCACCGCCCGCGGAGATGTCCCACGGGGTGTCCACGGCGCGGGACATGTCGGCCAGCACACGCAGCGGGTCCGGTGTCGCCCCTCGGCGCAGATGCTCGCGCAGGGTCATAGCCTCGATCGCCGCCACGCTCATGCCCTGGCCGTAGACGGGGTTGAAGCTGCAGAACGCGTCGCCGGTCACGAGCAGCCGGGCCGGGAAGCGCAGCAGCCGCTCGTAGCGGCGGCGTACGCTCGCCGGGAACTTGAAGCACACCGGATCGTCCAGCGGTTCCGCGTCGCGGACGGCCTCGTACACGTCGGGCACCGGCAGTGAGCGGACGAACTCCAGAAATGCGGCCGGCTCGGTGGGTGGATGGTCGCCGAGCACCCCGGTCAACGACAGGATGCAGGTGTCCGGTCCGACCTGGCCGAAGAACGCGCCGCGTGGGTGGGCGGGGGACGCCACCGGATTGATCGACTGCACGCCGTCGAACATCTCCGGGCGCAGCCGGTAGTGCCGGGTGGTGTAGGCGAGGCCGACCTTGACCCGTTCCTCCTCCGGGCGCTGATAGCCCAGTTCCTCGAGCCAGGCGGGTGTGCGCGAGCCCCGGCCGGTGGCGTCTACGACCAGGTCGGCGTCGAGGGTCTCGGGCATGGCACCAGGGGCGCGGCGCTGCACCCGTACCCCGGTGATCTGCTCGTGGTCATCGGTGGCTTCGAGGCCGAGGACGTCGCACTGCTGAAGGAAGGTCACATTGCTCAGCTGCGCGACGCGCTCGCGGACGTGGTTCTCCAGCACCGGGCGGGGCGCGGTCACCGAGACGAGGCCGGTGTGCGCGGGCTGGATGCGTCGACCGTTGAAGAACCAGCGCATCTCGCCGAGGTCGCCGGTCGGTACCCCGGCTGCGCGCAGTTCGTCGGTGAAACCGGGGAAGAGCTCCTCGAGGATGAGCTGGCCGCGCGCGTGCAGGCCGTGGGCGTGCACCGTATGGGGTGTCCCCTTGCGCGGGACGTCGATACCGAGGACCTCGTCGCGATCGACGATCGTCACCTGTTCGTAGGCCTCGGCAAGCACCCGGGCGGCCAGCACACCCGCCATGCTCGCGCCCAGTACGACGGCACGCTGTCCGATGTGGCTCACGTGAGCGTTCCTCCCTGAAACGTCGGCGCCGGGGTCGACGACCGTGGCGAATACTCAGCCAGCGTCGCCGGATCACCGGTACCCCGCACCTCCGGGAATGCGCTCAGGTCTCACTTCAGCCGGATGCTCAGCCCTTTTCCGCCGAATTCCTTGGCGACGAAGACGGGTTGCGCGGCCGTGCTGACCGAGGGGTCCAACTCGTAGCCCACCTCGGTGAAATCGGCCAGCCGATCGGTGTCGTCGATGCCTTCGGTGATCAGCCACCGGGCGAACGCCCCTCGGGCTATCTTGGCGTGCACGACGACGAACTTGGTCTTTCCGGTGGCGGGGTCCACGGTGAGGAACTTCGGCGTGATGACCCGGTTCTCGGCCACGAAAGGCGTTACCGTGCGACTGTATTCCTGCGCTGCGAGATTGACGATCGGAACGTCGCCGGGCAACAGCGCGGCGATGGCGTCGCCCCAGAATTTGTAAAGGCTGGCGAACCGCGGGCCCGGCAGCCGGTAGCCCATCTCGAGCCGGTACGGGCGGATGCCGTCGCTGGGGCGCAGCAGGCCGTACATGCCTGAGAGGATGAAAAGCTTTTCCTCGGCGTAGGCGCGTTGCGCCGCGGTGAATTCGTTGGCCTGCAGGCCGCTGTAGATGTCACCGATGAAGCAGTCCAGCGCCGGCCGCTGCGGACCGTCGGCGCTCCATTCGGCCATCTGCGCAGCCGTCTTCTCGGCGACGCCGGCGGTCACGCTCATCATCTCGGCGAGCGGGCCGGCGTCCATAGCCTGCACCTGGGCTGCGAGTACCCGGGCGCGATCGAGCAGCGCCGGTACTGTCAGCCGATGCCCGGCGTCGGCGGCGAACCGCATCGCTTTGGAGGAGTGCAGGAGAATGATCACTTGTCGATCATCTTGATTAATTCTTCGATGATCCGGCGCACGTCGGCTTTTTTGGCTTTCGCGTCGGCCAGATCGGTGAAGAAGAACAGCCGGCGGTCGGGGTAGTCACCGGTGAGGTGTTCGCTGGGGATGGAGATGATGTGCGGGTTGTGGAACACCAGGAAGACGTCCTTGCGGGACCACAGGTTGAACGTCGTCAGGTATTGACCGTGGTAGGAGAACGACGGCGCCTTCCATTTGATCTGCTCGGTGATCTCGCTGTTGGTCTCCTTGATGTGCGTCCTCAACAGCTCGATGCCCTCGGCGAACGGGTGCTCGAGCTTCGCCATGAAGTCGTCGACTTCCTGGGTTTTGTTGACGGTGTTATCAACCTTGCCCATCAGTCATTCCTCACGTCGGCCGCAGAAGAAGGGCTCAGTATACCGACGCTCTGTCCTCAGTCGAGTGCGGTGGGATCATTTCGCCCGGACAGAGTGTCCGGAAGTGCTCAGCCGGACCAGCCCTCCGGCCGCGCCACGCTGAGCGGCCGGAGGGCTGGTCCGCTGGCACTAGACCCGGTCGCGAAGATCCTCGGCGCGGGCCTCGGTGTCCGGGTGGATGCCGGCGCTGTCGCCCGTTGCCGGATCGGCGACGGCCGGGTCCCCTGTGGATTCCGGCGGGGCGCCGTGGCCCATGCCGGGCGGGCCCGCCATGGGGCCGACCGACCGCAGCCCGAGCGCGAGCAGCACGGCGAGGCCGAGCAGCAGCAGCACGGTGATCACGTTGACGCCGTGCAGCGCCTGGGTGAACGCGTCGCGAGCGGAGCCGAGCAGCTCGGCGCCCAGCGGCCCGGGCAGTGAGGGTGCGATCGCGGCGGCCGCGGCGATGCTCTCCCCCGCGGGCACGGCCTGCTCCGGCGGCAGGGCCGCCGGCACCTGCACCGCCGAGCCGTACACCGCGCTGGCGACGCTGCCCAGCAGCGCGACGCCCAGGGCGACGCCGAGCTCACCACCGGTCGACGAGAGCGACCCGACGGCGCCCGCCTTCTCCGGCGGGGCGTTCGACATCATGACGGCGTTGGCCAGCGTGGCGGTCGGGCTGGAACCCAGATAGAGGATGACCAGGCCGATGATGAGCGTGCTGAGGCCACCGGCCACGCTGACCTGAGTCATCACCACGGCGCCCACCGAGGCGATGACCATACCGCCGGCCAGCACGTAACCCGGTTTGATCTTGCGGGCCAGGGCGGGGCCGAGGTTGCCGCCGACGATCATCGCCGCCGAGGGGATCAACATCCACACGGCCACCTTGACGGGCGTCATGCCCTCCACCAGCTGCAGATAGAGCGTCGTGATGAGCCCCGTGCCGCCCATGATGAAGCCGAATACCAGACCGAGCACCACGGTGGTGCCGACGACAGGCATCGCGAACAGGCGCAGGTCCAACATCGGGTTGGTGAGGTGGCGCTGACGGCGTACGAACATCACCGCGAAGGCGACGCCGACCACCATGGCGGCCACCGGCTGGGCTGCCCAGCCCGCGCGGGCGACCTCCTTGAGCCCGTAGACGAACGGCAGCAGCGCTGCCAGCGACATGACGGCGCTGAGCACATCGAGGCCACCGGCCTTCGGATTCGCAGTGTCGGGCAGCAAGCGAGGCCCGACCACCACGACCAACGCCATGATGGGTACGCCCATCAGGAAGATCGAGCCCCACCAGAACGCGCCGAGCAGCAGTCCGCCGATCACCGGGCCGAGGATGACGCCGAGCATGATGGAGGTGCCCCAGATGCCCATCGCCGCGCCCATCTGGGCGGGATTGGGGAACATCCGGCCGATGAGGGCGAGCACCGACGGCATCACGGTCGCCGCCGCGATACCCATCACGCCGCGCGCGCCGAGCAGGATCCCGGTCGAGCTCGCGTAGGCGGCGACCAGGGAGGCGACGATGAATGCCCCGGCTCCGGCGACCAGCACCCGGCGGTGCCCGATCCGGTCGCCGAGCGTACCCATCAGCACGATGAAGCCGGCGAGCATGAAGGCGTAGATGTCGGTGGCCCAGAGCTGCTGGGACGCTCCCATGCCGAGGTCGGCGCTGAGCCGCGGCAGGGCCAGGACAAGGACACTGATGTCGACGGTGGTCAGCAGAGTGGGTAGGCAGAGCACGGCGAGGGCTATCCACTCCCGCCGTCCCGCCATGGGCATCGAGGGTTCTGTGGTCACGTTCTATGTCCTCTCGTCGTGAGCCGCGACGATCCGGCACGGCACCGGGGGTACGTCGTTGTGTCCTTGCGCGCGCGAGAGCGGGAGCCGGCCCCGCGCTGCCGGGCGGATTCGCTGATCCGCCGGGCATCTGTTGAGACGGCGCCTGCGCACCAAACTCATCGGTCCACGGCGAGAAATGCTCGGCGGACCGCTACGGATCAGCCCGCGGCGCGACGTACCTTGGCGAAGAACGTCCGGACGTCCTTGACCAGCAGGTCAGGCACCTCGAGGGCGGGGAAGTGTCCCCCGCGCTCGAACTCGGTCCAGTGGGTGATGGTGTCGAAGTCACGGTCGGCGAAGGCCCGCACCGGGTTGAAACAGTCGTGGGGGAACACCGCCACGCCCAGCGGCACCGTCAGCGGCTGCTCGCGGTAGCCGTCGAGCATGTCGCCGTTGGCGTCGGCCGTCAGCCGGCGCTGGCTCTCGGTGATCTCGTAGTACAGCTGCGCCGAGGAACCCGCGGTATTGGTCAGCCAGTAGATCATCACGTTGGTGATCAGCTGGTCGCGGTCGATCACCTCGTCGGGCACGGCGCCGCCGGTCCACTCCTTGAACCGTTCCACGATCCAGGCGAGCTGGCCGGCCGGCGAGTCGTTGAGGGCGTACGCGACGGTCTGCGGCCGGGTCGAGAGCAGTTTGCGGTAGCCGGAGCCGTCGGCGTCGAAGCGGGCCAGCCCGCCCAGCCGGGACAGATCCGCCTCGCTCAGCCCGGCGAGCTCCGACTCGTCGCCGGAGGGAAAGACGGTGAGCATGTTGCAGTGCACGCCGACGACCCGTTTGGGATCGAGGCGGCCCACGGCGAGCGAGATCGGCGAGCCGAAGTCGCCGCCCTGGGCGCCGTAGCTGTCGTATCCCAGCCGCGCCATCAGTTCCACCCAGGCAGCGGCAACGCGGTTGATGTCCCAGCCGGGCTCGCTCAGCGGGCCGGAGAAGCCGAATCCCGGGATGGAGGGGATCACCAGATGGAACGCGTCCTCGGCCCGGCCGCCGTAGGCGACGGGGTCGGTCAGCGGACCGATGACGTCGAGGAATTCGGCGATCGAGCCGGGCCAGCCGTGGGTCAGCACCAGCGGCAGGGCATCGGGTTCGGGCGAGCGGACGTGCATGAAGTGCACGTTGGCCCCGTCGATGGTCGTGGTGAACTGCGGGTAGCGGTTGAGCTGCGCCTCCGCGGTCCGCCAGTCGTAGCTGGTCAGCCAGTGCTGCACGAGCTGCCGCAGGTAGTCGGCCGGCACCCCGCGGGTCCAGCCGACGCCGGGTACGTCGGGGGCGTACCGGGTCTGCGCCAGGCGACGGCGCAAGTCGTCGAGCTCGGTCTGCCGGATGGTGACGCGGAACGGCTGCATGCGGTTCTCCGTCTGTCGTTTCTGGTGGACGTCGCCCACGACGGTGGCACTCAGCACGCGAGCCGTGCATCTCCACGAATGCGCTGCCCGCGCCGGCGTGCGCAGCGCACAGCCGGAGGTGCTCGGGGACGCGGCCGCAGCCGAATCTGGTACGGGATCGGCAGACCGGGAGGCACCGCAGCGTGGCCAAGGACGCACTCGACCGCATCTTCGCCGCTCTGGCGGATCCGACCCGCCGGGAGATCATGCTGCGGCTGGTTGCCGGGGACACGACTCTGACGGATCTCACGGCGTCGTTCGCCATCAGCACCCAGGCGGTGTGGCGGCACCTGCAGGTCCTGGAGCAAGCCGGCCTGATCAGCCGTTCCCGCAACGCCCAGCGCCGCCCGTGCCGGCTGGAGAGCGTCACCCTCGACGACACCGCGCAGTGGCTGCTGGCACTGTCCACCGCCGGCAGAGCCCGCGGGGGCTGACCTCAGGTGTGGGCAGTTCAGAAGATGCCCGGCCGGTCGTGCCACTGACACGATCCACTCGTGCCCGATCGCCGGGGCAGCCAGGCCGGACCACCGCAGCATCTGCCGGATCGGCCGCTGCACGCGCCGCTGCTGGGATCATCCGTCACCGCCAAGGGAGTCAATCGTCATGGGTAAACCAGTCGGAGACCGCGTCGTGGTGCTGGGAGGCAGCATCACGGGGCTGTTCGCCGCCAGCGCCTTGTCGGACGCCTACCGCGAGGTCATCATCGTGGACCGCGACGAGATCGTCGGTGTCCGGGAACCACGTCGTGGGGCACCGCAAGCGCGCCACATCAACGGTCTGCTGGCCCGCGGCGCCCGGGCCATGGAGGAGCTTTTCCCGGAGATCACCTCCCAGATGATCTCCGCGGGATGCCCACAGACGGACCTGTCGGGCACGGTGCGCTGGTACTTCAACGGCTTGCCGCTCAAGCAGGTCCGCGCCGGACTGACCAATGTGGGCTGTCGACGGCCGATCCTCGAGCACCATGTCCGCGAACGGGTGCAGGCGCTGGGCAACGTCACGTTCTACCAGCGCTACGACCTCACCGGGCTGGAGTTCGACGCTGCCGGCACCCGGGTCGTGGGTGCCCGGGTTCAGCGCCGGGACGGCGGCACCGAGGAGACCCTGCAGGCCGATCTGGTCGTGGACGCCACAGGGCGTGGTTCCCGCACGCCGGTCTGGCTGGAGAACAAGGGATTCGGCCGGGTCGCCGAGGAAGGCTCCAAGATCGGACTGGGCTACGTGACGCGGCACTACAAGCTGCGTACCGACCCCTTCGGCAAGGACCACTCCATCATCTGCGTGGCCAACCCGGAGCTGCCACGCGGCGCCATCTTCACCAAGACCGACAGCGGGCTGGTGGAGCTGACCACGTACGGGCTGCTCGGTGATCACCCGCCGACGGATCCGGAAGGCTTCAACGCGTTCGTCAAGACGCTCGCCGCTCCGGAGATCTACGAGGCCATCATCGAAGCGGAGCCGATCGACGATCCGGTGCTGTTCCGTTTCCCGACGACACTGCGCCGCCGCTACGACAAGATGGCCAGGATGCCGGAACGGCTGCTTGTGCTCGGCGATGCGGTCTGCACCCCGAACCCGGTCTTCGCCCAGGCGCAAAGCCTGGCCGCACTGCAGGCCCTGGCGCTGCGCGACGAACTCCGGGCCGGACGGGTTCCGGACGCGCTGGAGTTCACCCGCACGGTCGGGCGGATCATCGACCCGGCCTGGGGTCTGACCGAAGGCATCAATCTGAGCTTCCCGGGCGTCGAGGGCAAACGCACCCGGGTCTGGAAGATCATGCAGGCGTACATGCACCGGGTACAGATCGCCGCGACCCGCGACTCCGGCGTGACCGAGGCGTTCATGCGCTCGGCCGGCCTGGTCGACCCGGTCGAGGCGCTGATGCGCCCGAGCATGGTGCTGCGCGTGCTGCGCAATTCCGGCGCGGCGCGGCAGCCCGAGTCCGTCCAGCGCTGAACCCGACGACACCACCACAACTCGGATCCTCGCCGTTCCGGGCGGCCCCGTGCCGCCCGGAACGGCTTTCCGTGGCCGCATCCGGCCGTGACCCACCTACCCACGGCAATCGCTTCTGGAGGCAGACAACCATGACCGCTGTACCAACCACGGCCACCGACGGGCGCGGCGCGCCGGCCGGTGGCCCGGGAGAGCGACTGCCGTCGCTGACCGGGATGCGCGTTCTCGCCGGCTTCGGCGTCTTCAGCACCCACATCATCGCGCTGGGTCTGTTCGCCGACCCGATGGCGATGATGAGCTACATCCATTATGCCGCGAACAGCGGTGTCTTCGGGGTGGGTTTCTTCTTCGTCCTCACCGGTTTCGTGGTGACCTGGACGGCCGCGACCGGCGACACGGCGGGCAAGTTCTGGCGGCGCCGGTTCTTCAAGCTCATCCCCAACCACATCGTGGTCTACCTCATCATCCTGGCGCTGTGGCTACCCACCGAGGTACCGATCAACACCCTCGCCGCGATCGCCGGGTTCTTCCTCGTGACCGCGTGGTCTCCATCGCAGGACGTGCTGTTCGGCAACCTCAACGGCCCGATGTGGTCGGCGAACATCGATGTGCTGGCCTACGCGATCTTCCCGCTGCTGTACTTCCTGATCAAGAAGATCCGGCCGAACCGGCTCTGGGCCTGGGCCGTGGCGATGGTCGCGCTGGCCGCGCTGGTGCCGCTGGTGGCGCACAACTTCCTGCCCGGTGGGCCGCCTTCGCTGACCGCGCCCGACATCTCCTGGCCGCAGCACTGGTTCGGCTTCTACTTCCCGCTCACCCGGGCGATCGAGTTCGTGCTGGGCATCCTGATGGCGCGTATCCTGCTCACGGGCCGCTGGATCGGCATCACGGCGCTGCCGGCGGCGCTGCTGACCGCCGGCGTCTACCTGGCCACCCTGGACGTGCCGATCTTCCACGGTTACACGGTGATCCCGCTGGTCCCGATCGCCATCCTCATCCCGGCCATGGCGTACTCCGACATGCTCGGGCACCGCACCCTGGTCAACAGCCGGTTCATGGTGTGGCTCGGCGACCGCATGTACGCGTTCTTCGTCACCCACATCACCGTGCTGTTCATGGCCCACGCCGCACTCAACGGTGAGAACGGTGTGGTCGGCATGTACACCCAGAAGCAGTTCGGTACCGGCACCGTGGTGCTGGTCGTCGCGGCCCTCTACGTGTTGTGCGTCCTGGTCGCGCAGCTGCTCTTCGTCACTGTCGAGCGCCCGGCGATGCGCCGCTGGTCGCGTTCACGCAAGGACCGCGCCGAGGCCCGGGTCCAGCGTGAACGTCAGCAGGCGGTGCTGCAGAGCTGAGAGCAACGCAGACGATGGGGCGCCCGGCGGGCGCCCCATCGTCGTGTCACGGATCGAGGGTGACCGCGCCGTGGTCGCCGAGGACCAGCCGGTGGCCGGCCGATCCGCCACCGGTCACGACCGCCCCCCGGCCGAGGATCGACCCGGCGAGCCGTAGCACCGCGGTGACGCTCGCGCCGTCGAGCAGCACGGAGTCGGCGACCTCGCTGCCCTGCACCCGGCAGCCGGCGCCGACGGCGGTGTGCGGACCGAGCAGGCTGTCCTCGACCAGAGCGCCGGCACCGACGATGGCCGGTCCCTGGATGCGGGAGCGCACGACCCTCGCCCCGGTCTCCACCACCACGCCCGGACCTATCGTGCTGTGCGTGTCGACGCGGCCGTCGATGCGGCCCCGTTGGCCGCCCAGCACGTATCGGTTGCACTCCAGGACATCAGCGACGGTGCCGACGTCCTTCCAGAAGCCGGCGTACTCGTCGGCGCGGACGTCCGCGCCCCGGTCGACCAGCCACTGCACCGCGTCGGTGAGTTCGAGCTCGCCGCGCGCGCTGGGCGTGATGGCGTCCACGGCAGCGTGCAGGGCCGCGGTGAAGACGTAGACCCCGACGAGCGCGAGATCGCTGCGTGGTTCGGGTGGCTTCTCCACCAGGCGCCGTACCCGGGCCTGCGCGTCGAGCTCCACCACACCGAAAGCGCGGGGATCGGCGACCTTCTGCACAACCAGGTGGGCGGCGGGCCGGTCCCGGCGGAACCGGGCCACGGTCTCGGCGATGCCGTCGGCCAGCATGTTGTCGCCGAGGTAGACCACGAAGTCGTCGACGCCGAGGAAGGGCCGGGCCACCCGCACGGCGTGGGCCAGTCCGAGCGGCTGGGGCTGGGTCAGGTAGGTGAGACGCAGCCCGTGGTCCGCACCGTCGCCGAGCGCCTGGCGGATGGCCTCGGCGCCGTTGCTGACGATGATGCCGACGTCGGTCACGCCGGCCGCGTGTACGTTGCCGAGCACGTAGGACAGCACCGCCCGGTTCGCCACCGGGATCAGCTGTTTGGGCAAGGAGTGGCTGAAGGGCCGCAGCCGGGTGCCGGATCCGCCCGCCAGTACGAGTGCCTTCATGACGACGTCCTCTCGGAAAAAGGGATAGCGGCGGCGGCCCGGTGGGAACCGGACCGCCGTCGCGGGGACGAACCTCAGGGCACGAGCAGGATCTTGCCGATCGTGGCTCGGGACTCGAGCGCACGGTGCGCGTCGGCGGCCTGTTCGAGGGGATAGCTGGCATGCACCCGAACTCGCAGCGTCCCGTCGGCGACCAGAGCGAACACGGCGGCAGCGCGACGCAGCACCGCCGCACGGGTGTCGTCGTAGTGCGCCAGTGAGGGGGCGGTCAGAAACAGCGACCCTGCGGCCCTGAGTGTCTGCGGATCGAGCGGCACGGCGCGGCCGCCGGCTGCGCCGTAGAGGACGTAGCTGCCCCGCGGGCGCAGACACGGCAGCGCGTCGGCTGCCATGTCGTGGCCGATGCCGTCGTAGACCACGTCGACACCGCCGTTCAGTGTCCGCACCTCGGCGGCCAACGTGCCGTTGCCGTAGGTGACGACGTGGGCGGCTCCCGCGGCACGCGCGGCGTGCGCCTTGTCCGCGTTGCCCACCGCTGCGATGACGGTGGCACCGGCCCGGGCGGCGAGCTGGCACAGCAGGCCGCCGACGCCACCGGAGGCGGCCAGCACGAGACACGTCGAGGACTTGTTCAGCGCCACGACGTCGATGGCGAGCAGGTGTGCGGTCATCCCCTGCACCAGCACGGCGGCCGCGTCGACGAGCCCGACCTCGTCCGGCACCGGCAGTAGCCGATCGGCCGGTACCAGGCAGTGGCTGGCGTACGAGGCCGCGACCCCGAACCAGGCGACCCGGTCCCCCGCAGCCACGCCGGAAACGCCTGGGCCGATGTCCACCACCGTGCCGCTGCCCTCGATGCCGGGAACCATCGGCAGCGGCACCCGGTAGGCCCCGCTGCGCTGGTGCAGGTCGACGACGTTGACCCCGGCCGCGGCGAGCCGAACCACGACCTCACCGGCAGCCGGCGGCCTCAGCCGGCCCGACCACGCGGTGAGGACCTCGGGCGGGCCCTGACGCACGAAACGCATCTGGCGCAACGCCGGCATCACCCGCCCGCCATCGGCGCGATGATGGTGACGGTCGCCCCCGCCGGCACGACCGTGTCCCGGCGCAGATGTCGAGGGATGAGCTCGTCACCAACGCAGACGTTGACGTACAGCAGCGGCTCGCCGGCCGCGTCGAGCAGGCGGCGGCGCATCACCGGATACGCTTCGGCGAAGCGCCGGATGACCTCGGGAAGCGGACCCTCGTCGGCTTCGAAATCGGTGCGCCCCTCCGGATTCCAGACCGAGGGCACTTGGATCCTCACCACGATTCCTCCAGGGTGTTCAGGCGTCCTGTGCGCACCGGAAACCGTGCGCGAAACTTGACCAGCCGAGCGGGTCGCCGTGCATGCGCTCGCTGCAGCGCACCTGGTATCGCAAGTTCATCCACGACCCGCCACGGATCACCCGGTAGGTACCCATGGCCTTGCGCACGGTGGGGTCGCACACGGTCGCCTCGTCGTAGAGCTGCGACAGCGTCGAGGTCCACTCGTAGACGTTGCCGGCCATGTCGGCACAGCCGAACGGGCTGTCGCCCTGCGGGGAGAAACTGCCGACGGCGGTGGTCTGGGGCAGCGGTCCGTCCCGGCGGCACACTGTCTGCCACCACTGCTGCCACGCCTCGAGCGTGGTGAGTCCGTTGGTGGCGTGCAGCTCGGCGGTGTTGGCGCGCTTGTCGTCCCAGTCGTCGCCCCACGGCCACAGCCGGAACTCCGCGCCGCGCGCCGCGTACTCCCACTCGGGCTCGGTCGGCAGGCGCTTACCGGCCCACTGCGCGTAGGCGCTGGCGTCGCGCCAGGACATGTGCACGACGGGATGGTTGTCGGCAGCGACGCTGCCCGTGCCGGGTCCGCCCGGCTCCTGCCAGTGAACGCCGGAGCGCTCGATCCAGCCGTGTTCGTCGTAGACCAGGCCGAAGCCCCGGTCCTCCGCGTCGGTGCGGAATCCCGTGGCCTGTACGAACGCACGAAATCGGGCGACGGTGACGGGGTACCGGTCGATTCGGTACGGGGCGAGCGCCACCGGCCGCTGCGGCGTCTCGTCAGCGAACCAGATCCGCGGCAGCGGCTGATCCTGGCTCATCAACCAGTCCAGCGCCGCCGGCGGCGAGCCCTGGTCGAACAGCGCACCGGGAATGAGCAGCATGTCTGCCACGGGACTCCAATCTCAGCAAAGCTGCCGGCGGGCCGCGTCGACGCCTTTGACCAGGGCCTCCACGTCCGCGATCGTCGTGTAGAGGTGGAACGAGGCGCGCACCATGGCCGGCACGCCGAAGCGGGCGCAGACCGGCCCGGCGCAGTGCCGGCCGACACGTACCTGCACACCGGCCTGGTCGAGGTACGCGCCGACGTCGTGTGCGTCGGCGCCCGCGACGACGAACGCAATGACCCCGGCGCGATCCGGTGGGCCGAACAGGCGTAGCCCAGGAACGTCGGCGAGGCCGTCGACGGCGTGCCCGACCAGTCGCTGCTCGTGCCGGGCGACGGCGGTCATGCCCACGTCGGTGAGGTAGCGCGCCGCCGCGCCGAGGCCGACCGCCTGTGCGATCGGCGGAGTGCCGGCCTCGAAGCACGCCGGCGCGGCCCGGAACGCCGCGCCGATCATCGAGGTGTCGGCGACCATGCCGCCGCCGGTGAGCAACGGCGGCATGGCGGCGAGCACGTCCGCGCGTCCCCACAGCACGCCCACGCCGGTCGGGCCACACATCTTGTGTCCGCTGAAGGCGAGCAGGTCCACGTCGAGCACGCCGACGTCGACGGGGCGATGCGGCACGGACTGGGAGGCGTCGAGCACCGTCAGCGCTCCGACGGCCCGTGCCCGCGCGACGATGCACTGTGTCGGGTTGACCGTGCCGAGGATGTTGGACACGTGCACCCAGGACACCAGCCGGGTGCGCGGCCCGATCACGGCGTCCAGGTCGGAGAGGTCGAGCCGGCCGTCGTCGGTCAACGACAGCCAGCGCAGCGTGGCACCGGTGCGCTCGCAGAGCTGCTGCCACGGCAGCAGGTTGGAGTGGTGCTCCATCTCGGTCACGACGATCTCGTCACCGGGACCGAGCAGGAAGCGCGGATCGCCGCCGGTGTCCTCACTGCGGGGACGGAACGCCCCGGCGACAAGGTTCAGCGCCTCGGTCGCGTTCTTGGTGAAGACGACCTCGTCCGGATCGTGCCCGCCGAGGAAGCCGGCCACCTGTGCGCGGGCGTCCTCGTAGGCCGCCGTCGCCGCGGTCGCCAGCGTGTGTGCTGAGCGCCCGACGTTGGCGTGGTGGCCACGCTGGTGCGCGTCTATCGCCTCGAGCACCTGGCGTGGCGTCTGCGCCGTGCTGGCCGAATCGAGGTAGACCAGGGGTTGGCCGTGGATCGAGCGGCTGAGGATCGGGAAGTCGCCGCGGATCCGGTTGATGTCGTAACCAGTCACGATGTCCTCGATGTCTTCCGGTGGCGTCCGATGTCCCGACCTTGTCATCGCCGCGGCAGCGGCGGCACCTCTGCGGATGCGGCCTGGGCAAGCGGGCCGTCGCACTCCAGAGGTGGACCGGGTTCGGGCTTCAAGCGCCCAATGGTGGTGGGCCTCATTGCTGGTAGATGACTGGCAGCGGTGGGTGCGGAGGGGACGGAGCTGCCGACCGTCCCCTCCTTCATGCCCGGTGCGCGCAGGGCGGCGCACACACCGGCACGACCCCCCACCGTGGTGGTGGGGGGCCGGTGCCGAATGGGTGCGTCAGGCGGCGAACTTCGGACTGTTCTGGTAGGCGGCGAGACGCCACGTGCCGTCCTGCTTGACCACGAGCCAGGCTGCCCGGACGGCGTTGCTGTCGGAAACCTTGGTGTCGGCGCCCATCAGGAAACCGCCGTCGGTGTGCAGGATGGCGACGTCACCGCCGAGGAAGCGCAGGCCGATCGGGTCGCCGGTCACCTTGGTGTCCTTGTACGGCCCGGCGAACGCCTCGCCCATGAAGGTCCGGATCTCATCGCGTCCGCGCAGAAACACGCCCGGCAGGATCATTGTGCCGTCGTCGGTGAACACCTCGGCGAAGCTGTCGGGGTCCTGCTCGGCCCACGCCTGCACGATCCGGTTGGGAAGGGTGGCGACGGCGGCGTGGTCGGCCACGCTGGGGTTCGTCATGGTCTGCTCCTTGCTCGTGGCCGGCGGAGGGCGCCGGTCTGCGGGACGGTCACAGGTACTGGGTGTTGGGCGGCTGGCCGCAGAGGATGCGGCCGTACAGTTCCGCGTTGGTGTCGGGATGCATGAGCGCGTGCAGGCTCAGCGCCTGGATGTCGCGACGGATTCGCTGGATGGGCACGTCGGTGAAGATGGAGGAACCGCCGCTGGCGTCGGCCAGGATGTCGACGGCTTCGCGGGCGAGCCGCACGGCGGCGCCCATGTCGGCGCGTGCCCGCACCCGCTCCTCGAGCGTCCAGAGGTGTGCCCGGGCGGCCTTGGTGTCCACCGTCGAGGTGAGCCGGTGGACGTGGAACTCGGCCTGGTCGATCTTCGTGGCGGCCTCGGCGACCTGCAGGTGGGTCAGCGGCGCCTCCTGCTGGCTGGTGTAGTCGGTATAGGTGATGCGCCGGCCTTCGAGTCGCTCGAGGAAGGCGGCGTACGCCGCCTTGGCCAGTCCCAGGGTCGTGCCTGCGGATGAGGCGGATGCCACGGGCAGCAAGGGCGCGCGGTAGATGGCCCCGTCGGTGCCGCCCGCGCCGGTGAGGCCCTGGATGGCGGCGCCCAGGGGGATGATGCGCTGCTGCGGTACGAACACGTCCTGGGCGATCGTGCTGACGCTGCCGGTGCCGCGCAGCCCCGAGGTCTGCCAGTCGTCGACGATCTGCAGATCGGACATCGGCACCAACGCCACGATCGGTGCCGGCTCTCGGTCCGGCCCCACCTGTACCGCGATGATCTCCTGCCACTGGCTGTGGATGGCGCCGGTGATGAAGCCCCACTTACCGTTCACGACCACACCGCCCGGTGCGGCCGCGGCCATCGCGGTCGGGCTGAGCGTGCCGCAGATCCGCACGTCGGGGTCGGCGAAGACCTCGGCCTGTACCTCGGCAGGGAACAGCGAGGCGATCCACGTCGGGATCCAGTGCACGGAGGCCACCCACGCCGCCGAGCCGTCGCCTCGGGCGAGCTCCGTGGCGACCTCGGCGAGGGTCCTGGTGTCGCACTCGTACCCGCCGTAACGGGCGGGGGTACGCATCCGGAAGATGCCGGCGTCCGACATCGCGTCGATGACCTCGTCGTGCACCCGCCGGTTCTCTTCCGACCAGCCGGCGAACTTCTGAATCAGCGGTACGAGATCGCGTGCACGCTGGACCAGCTCCGGATGCGTGGGTGGTTCGTTGGTCATCAGATGCCTCCTCGTAGCGGGATCGACCGGTGCGCGGCACGCCGCCGCGACCGGGTAAAGCGCGAGGGCCGACTCACGCGGCGCGGCCGACGAGCCCGACGTGCTGGCGGTGCGGGCGGATCGGCGTCACGGTCCGCTCATCGGGCAGGGCGAGCAGCAGCGGCGGGTCGTAGACGCGTGCGGTGCGCAGCCGGACGTTGGCGTGGACCGCGTTGCCCTGATGGATGCGGATGGGACCGAAGCTGCCGACGCGCAACGCGGGCGGGATCAGGCTGTCGGGACCGGCCTCGGGTGCGTCCTTGACGACGCCTTGGCAGAGCAGATACCAGATTCCGTCCGGAACCTTGTCGAGGATGAAGCGTCCGGAGCCCCGCTGGATGGCGCAGCGGACCGGCCGGCCCTCGGGTACCCACGTGTTGAAAAGGCCGATGAAGGTGACGTCGACCTCTGCGGAGGACGGCACGGAGATGTAGCCCGCTACCACGCCCTCGGAGTGTTCGGAGCTGTTTTCCTCGGGCTCGGCGCTGAGCACCATGTGGCTGACGCCGCGGCTGCGGCGGTACTCGGTCGGGGGGAGCCCCACGCTGCGGGTGAAGCGGGAACTGAAGGTCCCCACGCTGTTGTAGCCGACATGCACACTGATGTCGGCCACGTTCATGCTCGTGGACAACAGCAGGTCCTTGGCCTCCTGCAAACGCATGGCGGAAAGGAATCGGCCCGGGGAGATCCCGGTGACCCGCTGGAAGATCCGCGTGAAGTGGAACTTGCTGAACATCGCCGCCCGGGCCATGTCGTCCACGGTGACTGGTTCACCCATGTTGGCGCGCATCATTTCTACCGCGCGTACGACGGCATTCTCGAAGTGACTGACCATCAATTCTCCCCAGCGTGAAGATGCGTCGCTCACCGGCGAATCGGGCAAAGTCGATGCTTTTTCGGATGCTGAACGCTCGTTTTAACGATGCGTTGACTCGGGTAATCTTCTCGGTACTGAACGTGCCGGGCATCTCAGAGATTGCCCTCAATACCGCATGTTGCGAGAGGTCGTGCCCGCAGCGGTGCCTAGCCCGGCTGCGGGCGCGCCACACACTCCTGGCCGGCCCGGACAAAGTCCGAACCGGCCAGGTATGGGAGCCATTCGCGCAGCCAGCGCTATGAATCAGCGGACTGCGGCAGTACCAGCAAGTGCGATCGTCGGAGCCTCTACGGTGTGTGCGACGGCCGAGTCACGACGTTCGCGCCACCACAGGACCCACAGGCTGACGCCGCGGATTAGACAGACGATGGTCACCGCGAAAAACAATGTGTAAACGATGTTGAAAACCAGCAGCAGGCCATAGACCATGGCCACACCGGCGCCGAACATGAATTGGTTTCTGGCTCGTGACGGCGTGGTTCCCGGATCAGTGATCATGTAGTTGGTGAACAAGACGAATGCGACACCCGTCATCGGGATCAGCGCCGCCCAGATCGCCACGTCCCAAATCCACCAGCGCAACAAAGCCTGAATGACGAAACCACCGAGCCAGCCGACGATGAGCGGTACCTTCTTGGTGAGCATGGCGTTGAGCACCGTGCCGGAGGTGATGATGACGACCGGAATCAGAATGCTGATCATAGCCGGTACGTTCTCGGTGAAGTGATACGGCGGCGCCACGTTGACCCACGGGAAGAAGAGCAGCGCGGCCGAGATACCGAGGTTCGACGGGTTCATGAAGTGGCGCATGCGGCCCTTGACCGGCGCCCGGAACAGCGTCTTCTGCCCGATGCCGACGAGCACGGCGAACCCGATCGGCCAGAACCGGTCGTTGGCGTAGAGCAGCATGTTGGCAGCGAGCGCGGTGATGTGCGCCGGCAGCAGGAAGGTGAACCAGCCGCGGAAGCCGTTGCCGGCGTACGCGGGGGCCCGGTTGTGGACCTTGGCGGTGATGGCCTCGATGAGGATCTCGGCCGAGTAGCCGATCGCGAGCGCGAAGAACGGCCACGACCACGGTTGCTCGAAGCCGAGGACGGCGTAGCCCAGGATGTTGAAGACCGACATTGAGATGGCGAAGTTGCGCAGGGCCAGGTAGCGCGGGTCCGGTTTGGCCTTCGGAGCGACGGTCGGCGCCACGGGGCCGGTGTCGTCCGGTGGTGCGGCCGAGTTGAGGAGCTCGGTGCGCGCGGGTTGCACAGTGGTCATGACGTCAGCTCCTCGATGTCAGCGGTCAGCATGAGGTCGTGCCAGCCGGTGCCGAGCGGGAGCGACCGGGTGTGCGGCGTGCCCTGCAGGTCGCGCCAGGTGATCTCGGCCGTGACCGGCTGGTCGCCGTTGTCACCAAGCCCGACGACCACGTCGAAGCTGCGCTTGCCGGAGTGACCGCCGCCGCCGTTGACCTGCGCCACCCGCACGCGTCCGTCGGCGGTGGTGACCCGCACCTGAGCGCCGTACGCCGGAGTCCCGATGACGTCCGCGGCGCCGCCGACCGCCGGCCGGTAGAGCCGCAGGCCGAGAAAGTCGCCGGTGTCGGTCGTCGTGTTGCGGTAGAAGTCCGGTGCGCCCCACTGACGTGCCACGGCGAAGTCCTGGGCACCGTCGCCGTCGATGTCGGCGACCGCGACGCCGCGGCTGGGCGTCGAGTCGGTCATGCCGAGCTCGGCGCCGATGTCAGCGAAGCGGCCGTTGCCCTCGGCGGCCCAGAACGCGAATGGTTGCGAGCCCGCGACGTCGTCGCCGGGTTCGGCCTTGGGCCACATCGCCGGGTTGCGCAGCATGAGGTCGTTGCTCATGGCCAGTTCCTGCAGCCACGCCCAGCGGTTGATGGTGCCCTTGATGAAGCCGAGCGCCTGCACCACCTCGACATCGCCGTCGTTGTCGAAGTCGGCCATCTTGGCGTCCCAGCCCCATCCGGCCCATGCCAGGTTCATGTCCGCCGCCTTGTTACGGAACGGCGCGTCGCCGTTTGCCAGGCTTCTCCTCGCCTCTGCGGGGCTCGCGGCGGCGTTGAGCCAGACGAAGTTGCTCTCCTCCAGCCCCCACGAGGTGGTGATGTTGCTGACGAAGACGTCGTAGCGGCCAGCACCGAGCAGGTCGCCGAACTCCACCGACATACCCTTGAAGGAGTCGTGTCCCAGCACCAGCGACTTCGGGGTCACCGCGTCGCGTTCGCCGTCGACGAGCCGGAAGCGGATCTGCCCGGGCGTGGAGATGTTGTGGAACATACGGTCGTGGCCGAAGTCGTTGGCGAGGTAGAGCTCCGGCAGCAGGTCGCCGTCGAGGTCCGCGGTGTCGGAACCGAGGGTCCAGCCGGTGGCGACGGCCGGGTCGAGTGCCTGCTGTTCGGTGAATGTGGCCGACGGGCGGTTCCCGCCTGCGGCCGCGGTCCAGCGCATCACGTGGGCGCCGCCGGCGTTGCGGGCGTGCGACATGGAGTCGTTCATCTGGACGTTGGCCAGGCCCTGCTCATCGAGCACCTGGGTGTCGGGGAAGTAGTTGAAGATGCCGAGGTCGACGTGGCCGTCGCCGTCGAAGTCCGCCGCGGTGACGGCGTTGGTGTTCCACAGCGCGCCCTGGTAGCCGGGCGTCGTGGCCTGCGGGATGAGCTCCGTCGGTTGGTACGTGGCGTTGCTCAGTGGTCCCGTCGCGGAACGGTGCAGGAACATGACCGGCGTTCGTCCCCAGTAGTACACGAGCAGGTCCATCCGGCCGTCCTCGTTGAAGTCGCCCGGCAGGCAGCCCATCGGCGCCATCGCGTCGTGCACGGGCAGCGGCGCCGGGTCGAGCACGAACGGGCGGTAGGTGCCGCCGGTGCCGGGCGCCGGGGTGACGATCGTGGCGTCGCTGCGCGAGTCCACCAGGCAGAGATCGTCGGCACGGCCGCCGCCGTCGAGGTCGTTCACCGCGATCGCGGCGCCGACCGAGGAGATCCAGGAACGAATGTGTTCGTATTCCGGATTGACGTCACGGACGGTGCGGTAGGTCAGTCCCTCGGGCATCGCGATCGGCAGTTCGGTGAACCCGAAATGCGAGGCCAGCGATGCGCGGTCGGCGCTCGAAGCCGAGGGCAGCCGGGCCAGTCCATAGGCGCCGGTCAGCAGAAGCAGGACGGCGATCGCGGGTATGAGCCGACGCAATACGCCGACCGGTTGCGAGGACAAGAGGTCTCCCTTTCAGCGGCGATACTTTTCGGCCCGTCGCCGCGCGGCGACGCCGGGGCTCAGCACCGCATTCGGACATGAGGCGGTTCGAGATCAGCGTCCATGGCCGATGATCGGCGAAGGAAGGACTGCTTGCCGTTCACCCGCGGCACGAATGCGGCAATCGGCACTCCCGCCCGGGACGGTGATCGCCGGCATACGCGCCGCGGTGATATCACGACCCTTTTCCCAACGTGCGCCCGATAAGACATTCGCGCTGCCGGATCGCTGACCGGGTTCGGCCCGACGGTAATCCCGCCGGGACGCGATCCCGAACCACAGTCATCATCACGGAGCCGGGTGCCACATGTCTTCTCACCAATTGCTCTGCCATGATCACAGAAAGTCATATGACCGTTCGGATGGTGGGGGCGTCATCCGGCCGGACGGGCCGCACCCCCTGCTCCTCGTCCCAGGAGGCGATCAGGTGCTCACGCGCCATCCGCCGCAACGAGGAAAGCGCGACCTCATGCAGGACCGCACGGGCGACGGCGCGCCCGGCTTCCTGAGTGGAGTCGACGCTGCGAGGCAGCGCCCGCTTCTCGAGATCGGCGAGGCGGGCAGCCGCGAGCGCGTACGGCGCCAGTGCCTCCACGTCGGCATGGGCGCCGTCACCGCCGAGGCGCTCCAGGGCGGTGAAGACCTGAGAAAGGGTGACCCGGCTGGGCGAGTCGTCGTCCACCTGCCAACCGAGCTGCGCGATGAACGCGTCGATGCGCTGCCGGACACCTCCTCGCAGGGGGAGATCCGCCGTGCCGGCCGGCTCACCGAAGAGCGCGTCGTTGACGACGCTGCACAGCCCACGCACCTCGATGCCACGCTCGTCGATGGCTCGCAGCGCGTCGCGGGCCGCCGAAATGGTCATCCTGCCCATGACGGTCAGGGTCTTGATGAGGTGAATGCGCGCCACATGGTCGTCGTCATACTCGGCATGCCGGCCGTTCATCACTCTGCCGGGAGCCATCAGGCCCTCGCGCACGTAGAACTTGATCGTCGGAATCGAAGCACCGCTCCTGCCGCTCAGTTCCGATATGCGCATTTGGGTGCCTCCAGGGTTCTTATCGGGTCAATCGGTCACCCGGAGCTTCCGGGCAGCACTCCCCCATAGTGCTGAAGCGATGCACGGCCGACCCTCGGCACACCGGTCCCCGGCGGCCCGACGGCCAGGCGGAGATCCGCACCACAGGTACACGCATTCACCGTTGACGCTGGACATTGGTTCCATTCGACGGCCTGACCCATAACACAGCCCAAGAGCGGATAGCGCAAATATCCACCCCGCAGCGGCGTTACCGGCCGGTATTGAGACGCGATGCCGACGGTAACGGGGTGTTGCTCGCTCCATAACACACCGCTAGCATTGATCCGCACTCGTCGAGATGATCTTGCCGACCATTTTCTCGACCTGAGAATGGCTTGGCAACTGACGTGCGGCATCCGCAACACCGATGCACCGAGAGGAATTGATTTGTCGACGGAAGAGGCGGTGGGTCGAGCCATTTCCATGATGCGGAGCAATTTGGGCGACGATCTATCCTTGGATGACATGGCTCGCGCCGCCATGTTCAGCAAATTCCATTTCACTCGGGTGTTCCAGAAAGTCACCGGGATATCACCGGGGAGATTTCTCACGTCGCTGCGGATGGAGGAAGCAAAGCGACTGCTGCGCTCAACCACCCGCACGGTCGCCGACATCGGCACCTCGGTGGGTTACACCAGCGTGAGCACCTTCAGTGGGCGCTTCAACCGCAGCGTCGGGCTCACCCCGATGGCCTTTCGCCGGCGCGGCGAGGCTCCCCTCTCCCGCGCCTCACCCACTGCGCAACTTTCAACGATCAGTGGCCGCTTGCACACTCTATGTGCGCATGACGGTGACGCCGTATTCGTCGGACTATTTCCGGAGTCGATAGCGGAGGGGCTCCCGGAAAGCTGGACCGTCACATCGGCACCCGGGCCTTACCGACTGGACGGCATACGGCCCGGAACCTGGCACATCGTCGTGCATCCGGTCGACACGGGACGGCCCATGGCTCGACACGACTGCGCGGCCCGCTCGGGGCCGCTCGTCCTGCACCAACGGCCGTCCCTGCGGACGATCGACGTCAACCTTCGGCCCCTGCGCACCTTCGATCCGCCGGTGGTGCTGTCGCTGCCGCGGTCACTCGCTCCGGTCCTGCCATCGGCCCCGCGGGCCGCCTAGACCCACCGACGAGGGTGTCTCGCGGATCATTCCCATGATCCGCGAGACACCCCTCACGCCGAGTGCACTGTCATCGGCAGGCCGCCGCGCATGCGCAGCGACAGCATCGGCTCCGGCTCGAGGTGGTGTCCCGTAGCGGTCACCAGCCGCAACTCACGCGACAGCATCGCGATCACGAAGACCGCCTCCATCATCGCGAGGTTGCTACCGACGCAGACCCTCGGCCCGGCGCCGAATGGGATGTAGGCGTAGCGGGGCCGGCTGCGCGCCCGCGCCGGGTCGAAACGCTCGGGATCGAAACGCTGCGGGTCGTCCCACAGCGCCGGGTGCCGGTGCAGCGTGTACGGGCACACGAGCACGTCCGCACCCCCGGGCACGTGGAAGCCTCCGATCTCGTCCGCCGCCAGCGCCTGCCGCGGCAGCAACCATACCGGCGGATAGAGCCGCATCGCCTCCTCCACCACCATGGTGGTGTACGGCAGCCGGCGCAGGTCCGCATGCGTCGGAAGCTGGCTCCCGAGGGCCGCGACCGCCTCCTCACGCAGCCGCTCGCCGACCTGCGGATGCTGATCGATCATCGCCAGCGTCCAACTGAGCGTGCTCGCGGTAGTCTCGTGACCGGCGAGCAACAGCGTCACCAGTTCGTCGCGCAGCCGGGTGCGTACCACCCGCGGGTCGCTCTCCTGCCCGGCCGAGACGATCAGCCGGGACAGCACGTCATCGCGGCCGGCCGCGTCCTCGCGTCGCCCCGCCACCAGGTGGTCGACAACCATCTGCAGCTCGTTGCGGGCCCGGCGGAACCGCCGCTGGTGCGCCAGCGGTACCCACATGGGTACCGTGCTCAACGACGTCAGCTCGAACATCGCCTGGTTCTGCACCGCGTCGAACGCGGCACCCAGCCCGTCGAAGGGGGTCAGATCGGCGTCCAGCAGAGTACGGCCGAGAATGCCGAGCGTGAGGTCGGTCATTGCCGGCGCCATGTCGATGGCATCGCCGCCGATCTGCTTGCGCAGCCGGCGGACCAGCCGATCCGCCTCCTCGGCGACCGTGCCGGCCTGCCGGGCCAGGCGCTTGGCCTGGAACGAGGGCTGGACCACCCGGCGCTGCTTGTGCCAGAGCTTGCCCTCGCTGGTCAGCAGCCCGTCGCCCAGGGCACGCCTGGCGTGGGTCAGACCGATGCCCTTGCGGTAGTTACCGGCGTTGTCGGCCAACACGTGCCTCACGGTGTCGGGGTGGTTGAAGAAATGCAGGGTCTTGTGACCGACCGGGATGCGCACGGCGTCGCCGTAGCCGGCCGCGGCGGCCGTCATCATCCCCAGCCGGTCGCGAGACATGACCACGAGCTGCCGCAGCGCTGACCACCGTGGCGGACCCGGGGCCCGGGCGCCCGTCATGAGCACAGCTCCCCGTAGTGGAAGAGCAGTCCCGCGTCGTCGCCGTGCCGCTCCGCGGTGAGCACCCGGCCGACGAAGATGGTGTGGTCGCCGCCGTGGTACTGACGCCAGACCTCACACTCGAACCAGGCGAGCGCCCCGGAGATCATCGGCACGCCGGTGCGCTGCCCCGGCTCCCAGTCCACGTCGGCGAACTGCGCCGGACCGGTCGGGCGGTCGCCGTCGGCGAAATAGCGGGCCACCTTCTCGTGCCCGGCCGCCAGCACCGAGACACCGAAGACCGACGCCACCTCCAGCCGCGCGTGCATCACGGCCAGGCGGTCGACGCACACCAGCGCCAAGGGCGGATCCAAGGACACCGTGGTGAACGAGTTGGCGGTCATGCCGTGCGGGTTGCCGCCGCCGATGGTCACCACGGTGACCCCGGTGGCGAAGGCGCCGAACGCACGCCTGAGGTGCCGGCGCTCGTCGAGCAGGGTGGCCTGAACCGCATCGTCGTCGGAGGACGTCATCAGGCTCGCACCGCCGTGTACGGGGCCAAGGCCTCGACAAGCGCGTCCGGCACGCGGCTGGGTGCCGTACGGGTGTTGGGACCGCGCATACAGGCGATCCGCTGGGCGCCGCGGGCCACCAGGGTCTCGCTGCCGTCGTCCAGACGCACGTAGTCGAACCCGAACTCGATCTGGGTCTGTGCCAGGTCCACCAACCGCATCCGGATGGAGAGCTCGTCGAAGAGCGCCAGCTCGGCGAAGAACTCACAGTCGACCCGCAGGGTGAACAGCTTGAGGTCGTCCTGCAGGTCGGCCAGGATCTCCGGGGCCCGGTCCTTGAGGAACATCTCCCGGCAGCGGCCCTGCCAGCGTAGATAGTTGACGTAGTAGACGTTGCCGACAAGGTTGGTCTCCTCGAAACCCACCACGTGCCGGTACTCGAAGTGACGGTTCATCCTGCTCGACGTCCTTCCGACAAGATCCCGAAGACGGTCTGGTCCGGCCCGCCGCGCAGGGCGGCGACAAACGTGGCGATCTGCAGCCGGCCCGAGGCGAACACCAGCCATCCCGGCTGATGCGCCGGCAGCACCGTCAGCGGCGCCGTCGGCGGCTGCCCGGCCTTCTGCAGGCACTCCAGCGCCACCCAGATCCGGGTGCCGGTGACATCGAGGCCCGGCCCGTCAGCGAGCTGGGCCAGCAGGGCGGCGTTCGTGCCGAGCAATCCCCGCCATTCGGTCAGCGACCGTTCAGTGACCGTTTCGATGTCGGCGCCTACGGCGCCGGTGCCGAGCACGCAGAGGGTGACCCCGGCACCGTGCGCCATGGAGACCGTGCCACCGTCGATCTCGGGGCGCCCGTCCGTGCGGTGCCGCACGGGCGTCACCTGCCCGGTGAGCCGGGAAAGTGCCCGGGCTGAGCGGGATCGCCTCGTCTCGACGTACGACAGCGGCCGCTGCGGGTCGGCCACCTCGTCCGGCTCCACGGCCACCTGCGCGCTGCCACCGGTGAGCTGCCCGCCGACGCGTTCCAGATAGGTGCCGAGCAGGGGTGCTGCCCACCGGCCGGAGCCGTCGTTCTTGCGCACGGCCCGCAGTGTGAGTCCTTCCCACCGCTCGACGACCTGACCGTCGGCGTCGCGGACCGCGATGTCATAGACGTAGGTGTCGCCGTCCTGCAGCCGCTCGCTCGCGCAATAGCGCAACTCACCGGTGCCCGAAATCGCCGCTCCGCCCGGATACACCCGCTCGATGCCCGAGGGCAGCAGCGTGGCGTGCGGGACGCAGACCTGGTTGCCGTGCATCAGCGCGTCCCGTACCCCAGGGTCGCCGAGCAGCAGCCGGTCGGGCAGGTAGCCGGCGAACCAGCCTGCCGGACCCAGCTGCACGGTCGCGTCCACCTCGCGGGCGGCGGCCCGGTGGTAACGACGCAACCGCTGGAACCGCCCGCCCTGGAACAGGATGTCGCCGTACAGCTCGGTCTGCGGGTCCAGCGGCACCTCCGGGAGCTGTTCCACGGCCTGCTCGGGCGGGCCCTGCGGGACCTTCTCGGCGACGAAGCACAGCCGGGCCCGGAAGTGGTCGGCGGCGTACGCGGTCTCCTCGCTGCGGATGACGACCTCGACGGTGTTGGTATCGGTGACCACCGCGGCGATGCGGATTCGCGTTGAACCGTCCGGCGCCACCGCGATCGGGCGCAGGAACTCCGCGTCCTCGATGACCGGGGCCTGGTGCTGACCGGTGACCGCGGCAGCCACCTGGGCCATGGCCTCCATGCCCATGACCGCCGGGAACAGCAGGCTGCCGTCGAGCAGGTGGTCGCCGAGATACGGGTCGGTGCCGACACTGAGCTCGGTCTCGGTCACCAGTTCCACGCCGGGGTAACTGACCAGCGGTTGCTGCACGAAGCGCAGCATCGGCAGCTCGGGCCGAGCATATCGAATTGTGTCGATGCCTGAGGTGCGCCCGCTGATCACCACCACCGGCGGCGCGTCGGCGTCGCCGAGCAGCCGGCGCAGCACGTCGACGCCCTGGGCCGGGGTGATCGGGGTGATGCCCTCCCGGGTCAGGTTCTCGATGACCGACAGCCGCTCACCCATACCGACGCCCGACCACACCGACCACTCCAGGCACAGGCTGCGGCACCCGGGGTGACGTTCGCCGAACTCGCGGGTGAGCCCCGCCATCCAGTCGTTGGCGACGGCGTAGTGTGCCTCGCCGCGCAGCCCGGAGCGGCCGATGATGCTGCCCAGGCTGACCAGCAGTCGCAGCTGCTGCGGGTCGAGCACGTCGAGCACGTTGCGCAGACCGTCGACCTTCGGGGCGAAGGTGCGGCGCAGTTCGTCGGTGCGCAGGCTCGGCAGCCCGGCCGGCTCGTTGCGGCCGGCGCCGTGCAGCACTGCGGTGATCGGGCCCAGCTGAGCGCTGAGCTCTGCCACCGCGCCGGCGAGCCGTGCCCGGTCGGTGACGTCGGCCCGCGCGTAGCGCACTGTCGCGCCGTGGCGGGCCATCCGCTCCAGGTTGGCGGCCAGCTCCGGATCATGATCAGGGTCCGAGCGGCCGAGCACCGCGATCTTCGCGCCGGTGTCCACGGCGATGGCCAGAGCGCACTCGGCGGTGATGCCTTTGCCGCCACCGGTGACCAGGAGAACGTCGGTGGGCTCGAGTGGCGTGGCCGCTCGCGACGCGCGATACGGCATGGCTCGCAGCGTCGGCACCCGGCGCACGCCGTCTGCGTCGTAGACTGCCTCGACGAAGTCCCGGGTGGCGCGCACCTCGTTCACCACGCGCGTGACCGCGTCAGCAGTCGGCGGGGTGTGCACGATCGTGACGCGCGTCCCAGGGCTCTCCAGGCGCAGTGTTTTCGCCAGCCCGGCCGCGCCGCGGCCGTGTTCGACGAGCACGAAGCGCTCCCCCGCGCCCCCGGTCATGGCCTCCTGAGCTCCGCGCAGCGCGAACTCCAGATGCTCCTCCTCGCACTCGGCCGGCAGGCAGACGAGCACGCCCGCGCCGATGCCGGCGTTCTCCAGCCGGTGTCGCAGCTCCTCGGCGAACGGGTGGCCGGGATCGCTGTAGAGCCGCCACCGGCCACTGACGCCGCTCTCGTCGCCGCTGCCGGCCAGCAGGCGCGGATCCAGATCGACCGTCCAGGCCCGGGCCCAGCTGCTCGCGCCCGCCACGGTGTCCGTGACGTCGAGGGTGCCTGCCGCCGCGGCGGCCCGCAGCCCGTCGAGGGTGTCGGCGAGTTCACGCACCGAAGCGGTGGCGAAGTTCAGCGGCGTACTGGCGGGCGGGATGCCGAGCCGGGCCGCCACCTCGTTGACGATCGAGCCCACCGTGATCGAGCTCAGATGCAGCTCGTCCAGCAGCATGCTGTCCTCGCGGACCATCTCCACGGGTAGCTCGGCGCGGGCCGCCGCGAGTCGCCGCAGCAGGTCGGCGGTCGACTCGACGACCTGTGCGTCGTCCGCCGCCACCGAATCAGCCGCCGTGTCCGCCGGGCCCGGGCCGGCGGTCGTGCCCACCGGCGCCGACCAGGCGCCCTGGCCGACACCACCGAGCACGTCCACCCTGGGGGCGCTCTCGCAGGGGTTGCCGAGCACGTCGAGCTCCTGGTCGACCTGCACCGCGCGGACCAGCCGGTCGTCGAAGAGCACGTCGGGCAGGCCGGCGGCCCCGCGTACGAACGCGGCGGCGACCACCCGCAGCAGGCTGCGCAGCGACTCGTCATCGGTGTCCAGTGACACCGCGGGTACACCCGTCGCGGCCTCGGCCAGCCGGGAGAGGACCTGGCCGGGGCCGACTTCGACGAACATGTCGACGTCGGCGGCGGCCGCAGTCACGGCCTGGTGGAAGAGCACCGGCTGGGTGATCTGGCGACGGAGCAGATCACCCAGGTCGGTACCGGCCTGAAGGTCGGTGCCGGTGACCGTGGAGATCACCCGCCGGTCGAGGTGACCGAACGTGATGTCGGCCAGTGCCGCGGCGAACTGGCCGGCGGCCGGGGCCATCAGCGGCGAATGGAAGGCGTCCGAGACCGCGAGCGGTACGGCGCGCAGCATGGCATGAGTGGCGCGACGGCAGACCTCCTGCACGGCGTCCTCCGGCCCTGCGACGACGGTTTGCGCGGGACCGTTGTAGCCGCTGATGACCGCGGGTAGTTCCGCGATCAGTGACTCCACCACCTCCGGTGGGGCCGCGATGCCGGCCATCGTGCCGGACGCGGCGTGCCGGCTCATCACCTGGCCACGCCGGGTGGCGACGCGCAGCAGCGTGTCGTCGTCCATCGCGCCGGCCCAGCGGAGTGCGGTGAGCTCGCCGAGGCTGTGACCGATCGCGACCGTGCCGGAGAGCCCCAGCAGATCCAGCGTGCGCAGTCCGGCCACCGAACCCGTGGTGATCCGCGGCTGGGCGACCTCGGTGGCGACCACGTCGCCGCGAGTGGGCAGCCGGGCAGCGGCGTAGACGTCGCGGACCTCGGTGAAGCGGCGGGCCAGGACACCGCCGCTGATGCCGGTGCCGGAACCCTGGCCGGGGAAGAGCAGCCCCAGCCGGCCCGGCCGGGTGACGTGACCGAGGAAGACGGGTCCGTCACCGCCGAGCAGGCTGTACTGTCCGGCGTCGAGCAGCTCGCAGATGCGGCGTAGCCGGGCTTCGGCGTCCTCCGGGGAGGTGACCACCGCTGCCGCCCGGAACGGCCGGTCGCCGGTCTGCCGGCGCAGCGCGTCGGCGAGGTCGCCGAGCTGGGCGAAGGAGACCCGTCCCACGGCGTCGGCAAGCCGGCTCACCTTGTCCCGTACGGCCGGCCAGCTGTCTCCGTCGAAGGCCAGCAGCTCGGCGTCCTGGATGGAGCCGGTCAGCGCCGTGGTCCGGGCGTCCAGACCTGCGCGCCGTGTGGGCTGTGCGTTCTCCACCACGACGTGGGTGTTGATGCCGCCGAACCCCATGGCGGTGATACCCGCGCGGACCGGTTGGTCGGCCGGCCAGGCCTCGGCGTGGCGCAGCACCCGCAGCACGGCGTCGTCCGCGGTCAGCAGCTCCAACGGGTCGGGACAGCCCACGGCCGGCGGGAGCACTTCGTGGTGCACCGCCAGCACCGCCTTGATGAATCCGGCAACCCCGGCCGCGGCCTTGGTGTGCCCGATCATCGCCTTGACGGAGCTGATCGCTGCCGGGCCGGTGTTCGGCTCGGCGGCGCGTCGTGCGTCCGCCAGCGCCGCCAGTTCGGTGGCGTCCCCAACCTTGGTGCCGGTGCCGTGCCCTTCGAACAGGGCGACCGTGTCGATCGAGAAGCCGGCGCGCTCGTAGGCGCGGCGCAGTGCCAACCGGTAGCCGTCGACCTCGGGCCGGGTGATGCCACCCTTGCCATCCGACGAGATGCCCCAGCCGGCGATCGTGGCGTACACGCGGTGCCCTGCGGCGCGGGCCTCGTCCTCGCGCATCAGCACGACCATGCCGCAGCCCTCGCCCGGCCAGAAGCCGCTGGACTTGCGGTCGTAAACGCGCATCTCCCCGGTGGCCAGCGCACCGGTCTTGGCGAAGCCCACCGTTTCCAGCGGATCGATGGACAGGTCCACACCGCCCGCGACCGCCACGTCGACGTCGTCGTCGGCCAGGGCGCGGCAGGCGGTGATGATGGACAGCAGCGACGACGAGCAGGCGCCGTCCACGCTGTATCCGCCGCCCTTGAGGTCGAAGTAGTTGCAGATCCGCCCGGCGATGGTGTTGGACAGCGCGCCGGCCAGTGAGTCCTCGTCGACCGGCGGGAACGGCGCCTTGAAATCGGCCTCCAGCCGGTCCAGGAACTCCGCGAGGCGATCCTCTTCCCACTTCTGTTCGGTCAGCGCGGCCGCCACGGTGCGCCGCACGTACGGCCAGCGCAGCCGCAGCTGCCCGGCGCGGGAGAACTCGCCGGTGAGGCTGTTGCCCACGATCACGGCGGTACGTTCGTGCGGCAGGCCGGCCGCCATCGGGAAGCCCGCGTCGGCGAATGCCGCCGCGGCCACCTCCAGCGCCAGCCAATGGGTGAGATCCGTGGCCCGGTAGGTGCTGCCGGCGACCTTGTACGCCACCCGGTCGAACGTCCAGCCCTCGAGCACGGCGGCGTTGCGGGCGTAGAACCGATCCGGAGCCGTGGGATCGGGCGACCAGTAGTCAGCGAGCCGCATGCGCTGGTCGGGTAGCCGCCGGAAAGCGCGGCGCCCGGCGAGGGCGTTCTCCCACAACTCCCTGGGCGACGTCGCGTCCGGATATCGGCAGGCCATGCCGACAACGGCGATCCTCGTCATATGTCCCCGAGCCTCCATATCGTTCTCGAGCTCGCAGCCGCGGTCGTGCGGAAGCGAGCAGCGCGGTTTCAGCGCACGCCGCCGAACTCGCGGCGGATCCGCCGTCGCCAGAGCTCGTACGCGGGCATCTCGTTGTCCTCATCGGTGGCCGGCCGGGTCATGTCGCAGATCGCGGCAGCCTCGACCGCCGACATTCCGCACAGCACCTGGGTGCCCAGGTCGTTGTGCGCGACGATCAGGCCCGCCCGGGCGCGCGCCGACGCGGCGAACGCGGAGCCCTGCGACAGGTGCGGCTGGTACTGCTCCGAGCGCCGCAACAGGTCGTGCAGTTCGCCGCGGTCGGCGCCGCCGGCATAGGTGGCCGCGAGCCCCACTCCGCTGTAGAGATCCGGCCGGCGTTCGGCGGGAAACGCCTCGATCAACCGGTGCACGTGTTCCACCGACGTTCCGCCCACGAACCACAGCGCGCGGCCGATGCCCTGGTCGATGCCGCGGTTCGCGTACGGGTGCGTATCACCCAGCGGATACGGGAAGTCTGTCTCGCGGTACTGCTCGTGCACGTATCGCTGGGTGCGGAAGTACGCCTGGTGGAAGCCGTAGCCGTCCATCACGAGCCAGTGCAGCAGCGGGTCGGGTGCGTACAGCGACGCCCACCGGAATCGGGGCAGGCGCGCCATGGCCCAGCCGACGCCGACGTACGCCATGTAGACGTGCCGGTCGCCGGCGCCGTCGAGCAGCTGCCGTACCAGGCCACCGCCGAAGGGCAACGCGTCGCGGACGGCGAATCCCATGGCGGCGCCCTCATAGGCGAAACCGCGGAACCGGGTCGCCACGGTGTCCAACCCGGGCTCCGCGTCGGCGGCCGTGCGGGCCTCGGCCGCTCGGGCGTACCCGCCGACGAAGCTGGCGCCGATCGTCTCCAGAAGGTCGCAGGCGGCCGGGTTCTTCACGTGGAAACCCCGCACCGCCATCTTGGTGTCGGACACGTTCGGCGTGAGCACCCGCCGCCGTACCTTCGCAATCAACCCCATCAGTAAGGCTCCTCGTCGTGTGATGTCGCCGTCGGAACGTGCAGACGCGTGCGGATCAGTCGCCGCCACACCTCGTAGGCCGGCACGTCGGGACCCTCCGCCGCCAGACCACCGACCGCTACGTCGTCGGCCAGCGCGGACGCCGCGTCGACGCTCAGCCCGGCCAGCGCACTCACGGCAGCGTGGGTGTGCTCGGGGACGGTGCCGGAAAAGGTCCGGGCACGGGCAGCGAAGACCGCGCCCTGCCCGGCGGCGGCCGCGTGCGACCCGGCGGCGTGCCGCATGGCCGTCAGCCCCGTGAGGTCGCTGCCCCCGGCGAAGGTCGCCGCCAGGCCGACGCCGCTCCACAGGTCCTCGCGACGGTCGCCGGGGAAACGAGCGACTGCGGCAGCGACCGCAGCCGGTGCCGCACCGTGGATGAACCACAGCGCACGGCCGATGCCCTGGTCGACCGCACGCAGGAAGTAGCCGGGTGCGCCTTCCCAGGGGTACGGCCGGGGCCGGTGCTGGGCGTCGACCCAGCGCGGCGTGTCGAAGTAGGCACGGTCGAAGCCGTAACCGTCGACGGCCAGCCAGCTCATCGTCGGGTAGTACGGGGTCCCGCCGAGATCGGGCAGCACACCGCGCCACAGCACCCGCGGCAGCCGGGCCATGGCGAAGCCGATCCCGATGTAGTTGAGGAACGTGTGCGGCACACCGGGCCCCGTCAGCAGCGCCTGCGCGCGGCGGCCACGTCCGCCGGCCATCGCGTCGCGGACCGTCAGGGCCATGGTGGCGCCCTCGTAGCCGAAGCCGCGCACCCCGGCCTCCAGCAGGTCGAGCCGGCGCTCCAGTTCGTGCTGGCCGCGGGTCTCGATCCCCCACTCGAAGCCGCACACGACGGCCTGCGGAATCCGTTCGAGGGCGGTCACCGTGGGAGAGGGCGCCACCGGGAACTTCCTCGCGGCGAAACCGACTGCCTCGAATGCGGGCGTCAGCGCCAGCCTGCGTAAGGATCCGACAACCGTGGGCATCGACCAACCTCACCGAGTAGGGCATCACCACGGGTCCGCGGCCGTTTCATCGTGTGGCAACCCGGTCGGCGAATCTTCTCCATCCGTGCGTAGTGCAGCCCCGGCGCACTGTGAGAGAGGACGCCGAATCGGCGTCCTGGGCACGCTGACGCCATGACCGACAAGACGACTGTGTTCGACGATCTGGCCGCCGACAGCGCAGAGCTGACCAGCCTGATGGCGGATCTGACACCCGCGGGCTGGGCCGAGCCCACCCCGGCGCCGGGCTGGACGATCCGCCACCAGGTGGCCCATCTGTGCGCGGTCTTCCGCATGGCGGCCACCGCAGCCGCGAGCCCGCAGGCCTTCCGCGACTCGATGGCGCACCTCGGACCGGACTTCAATGCCAACGTGAGCGCCGCACTGCAGCGTTTCCTCGACGAGCCCGACGCCCTGCTCAACCGCTGGCGGGTGGAGTCGGCGGCGGCCGTGCAGGCACTCGCGGCCGTACCCGCGGACAGCGTCGTACCGTGGCTGGTCCGCCCACTGCCGGCCCGCGTCCTGGCCGCCGCCGGGATGATGGAGATCTTCGCCCACGGCCAGGACATCGCCGACGCGCTCGGCGTCACCCGCCGGCACACCGACCGGTTGCGGCACATCGCCGAGTTCGCCGCGCTCACCTGGGACTTCGGCTATCACGCGCGGGGTCTGCTGGTGCCGGCGGCCGGCCCACGCTTCGAACTGCTGGCGCCCTCCGGCGACCGCTGGGTCATCGGCGCCGACGACGCCGAGACGATCACCGGCGAGGCCGTCGACCTGTGCCTGCTGGTGACTCGCCGCCGACACCGCGACGACCTGGGACTGTTCGCGTCCGGCCCGCTCGCGGAGCACTGGCTCAGCGTGGCCCAGGCCTATCGCGGCCCGGCCGGCGAGGGCCGCCGCCCCGGCCAGTTCGCCGCGGCCGCCGGCCGCTGACCTACCCGTTTCCGGAGGAAGGAGACCTGCCATGGACGACGACCGACCGGTCGACTCGGTACCGACACAGACCCTGGAGGCGTTCGCCGACACCATCATCCCCGGTGCACAGCGGTTCCCCGGTGACCGCGCGATCAGCGGGGTCACCGCGGAGGACGGCGCGGTGGCTGCCGGCGCGCTGGCTGTCCTCGCCGATCCTGCGCTGGGCCTGGCCGATGCGCTCAACGGGATGGCCGGCCTGCTCAACATGCACGCCGGGGACTACGCCCGCAAGCATGACGTGCGCCTCGACCCGACGGTCCCGGCATTCGTCGCGCTGTCGTTCGACGAGCGCACCGCCCTGGTGCAGGACCTGACCGATCCCGGGCACCCTGAGCGCGAGGTGTGGTTCGGCGCGGCCCTGTTCTGCACGATGGCCTTCGACAGCGCACCGCACCTGTCCACGACCGACGCCCTCGCGCAGGGCCATCCCGGCCTTTCGCTGATCGGGTTCGCGGCCCCCGAGCCCGACGGGCTCTGGCGGTTCCCGCGGTTCTCCTACGAGCGGGCGCTGGCCGACCCGCACCCCGACACCACCTCCACCGGGAGCCCGGCATGACTGCCACGCAGAAGTTCGACGTCGTCGTGGTCGGCAGCGGCTTCGGCGGCGCCATCACCGCCTACCACCTGGCCGCCGGGGGTGCCAGCGTGCTGGTGCTCGAGCGCGGGCCCTGGCTGACCGCAGACGATTTCGACCACGACTTCAAGCTCGGCTCGTCCTACACCCGCATCTTCGACTTCACCGTGGGCGACGGCATGAGTGTGCTCGCGGGTAACTGCGTGGGCGGCGGCAGCGTCGTGTATTTCGCCACGATGCCGCGCGCTCCCGGTTTCGTGTTCGAGCGTCACGGCAGCATCGGGCGCCGGATGTGGCCCGCCGCGATCGACCGGACGGCAATGGATCCCTGGTACGACCGGGTCAGTGAGGCGCTGCCGGTGACCGCGCAGGACTGGCGCGACGTGCCGTACGCCGGCGGGCTGTTCGCTGCGGCCTGCGCGCACGCCGGGCGTACCGCCAACCCGGTGCCCTCGGCCATCGACAAACCCAAGTGCACCAACTGCAACTGGATGATGGCCGGCTGCAAGTTCGACGCCAAGCGCTCGCTGCTGCTGAACTACCTGCCGGCCGCGGTCGCCAACGGGGCCGAGATCCGGCCGCTGCATGAGGTGCAGCGGCTGAGCCGGACCGGTGACGGCGGCTACCGGGTGCACTACAACCTCGTCGACGACACCGACTACCGGCTCAGCAGCCCGGGCGGCACGATCGAGGCGAAACTCGTCGTGCTGGCCGCCGGCGCCGGGGCAACTCCGGTGATCCTGCAGCGCTCGGAGGCTGAGCTCGGCCCGATGCCGCACGCGGTCGGCCGCTACTTCTCCGGCAACGGCGAGCGGCTCAACACCGCCGTCATCAACGATGAACGGGCGCGGGAGGTGCTCGGCCTCGACCGCGGCGACGGGCTCGCGTACCGCGCACACCAGCTCGGCAAGGGTCCGTGCGTCGCCTCCTGGGACAAGCTCGACCCGGCGCTGCCCGAGTACAGCCGCTTCTCCCTGGAACAGCTGTATTTCCCGCCGGGTCTGGGCACGATCCTGGCCCAGGCGCCCGGAGCGAGCGGACCGACGTGGTTCGGCCGCGAGAAGAAGGACATGCTGCGCGAGTGGCAGTCCTGGCTGACGGTCTTCGCGATGACCGAGGACGACAACGAGGGTGTGTTCGGCCCGCCGCCCGCAACCGGCAACGCCGAACGTATCGCCCAGCAGATGCTGGGCCGTGGCGCACTGAGCTACCAGCCGACCGAGAACACCCGGCGCGGCTGGGCGCTGTCCGACGCCGACGTGAAGGAGATCCTCGAACGCGACGGCATCGCCCGGGTCGCGCCGTGGTCGAACGACCTCGTGGGCGCGTACACGGTGCACCCGCTCTCGTCGTGCCGTATCGGCGACGATCCGCAGACATCCGCCCTCGACGACCGGCACGAGCTGCGGGGGCACCCAGGCATCTTCGTCACCGACGGTTCGGCGGTGCCGGGCGCGCTGACCGTGAACCCGGCGTTGACCATCGCCGCGCTGGCCGAGCGAGCCGTCCCCGGCCTGGTGCGCGCGGCGCAGCAGCGCGGTGTGAAGGTGACCTACGGCGCGCCGTCGCCGAGCGCGGCACCCACCGTGGCGGTGGCGAGCCGTGGCTGAGCGGGGCACCACCACGGCCATGGGTCTGCTGGCCGGGGCGTCGCGGTACGTGACAATGACCCACATCAGGCACGTGCAGGCGACGAAGCCCCAGGGTGCCGGTGGCGTCGTGGGCCACGTCTACCGGCGTGTGGAACAGGACTTCGGCATGCTGGCCCCGCCGATAGCGCTGCACTCGCCCGCGCCGGATCTGATCGCCGCCAGTTGGCTGGTCCTGCGGGAATCGCTGCTGGTCACCGGGGCGCTGCCGCGGGCCGCTCGGGAGGCGATCGCCGCCGGGGTGTCGCTGCGCAACCGGTGCCCGTACTGCGTCGACGTGCACGGCAGCGCGTTGCAGGGCCTGCTGTCGGGTCCCGACGCCCGTGCGGTCGCCGAAGGCCGGCTGCGCGAGGTGGCCGACGGCGAGTTGCGGTCCGTGGCGGGCTGGGCGCACGAGGGCGGGCCGCACGCCGCGCCGGCGGGGTGGACTCCGTTGCAGCTGGCCGAGGGCAACGCCGTCGCGGTGGCCTTCGAATACCTCAACCGCATGGTCAACGTCTTCCTGCAGCCGTCGCCGTTGCCGGCCGGATCCGGCCGGGCCGGACGCTGGGTCGGCGCCCGGGTGATGGGCCGGCTGGCACGCCGGGCCGGCCCACCCGGTGCCGACCTGGACCTGCTGGCGCCCGCCCTGCTGCCGGCGGACATGAGCTGGCTGCGCGAGCGCGCTTCCCTGGCGGAGGCGTACGCCCGTGCCACGGCCGCGTTCGAGCGTGCCGGGGAGCACGCGGTGCCACCGGACGTACGAGACATGGTCATCGAGCGGCTGACGGCGTGGGCCGGGCGGGCCCGGCCACTGACCGGCGCCGAATGCGACGACGCCGTCGATGAGCTGCGGCCCTGGGACCGTGCAGCCGGGCGTCTCGCGCTGACAGCCGCCGTGTCCTCGTACCGGGTCTCCGACGCCATGGTGGCCGACTTCCGCCGCGGGGAACGCCGCGACAGGGAGTTGGTGGAGCTGGTCGGCTGGTCGGCCTTCGCCGCCGCGCGGCAGGCCGGCGTGTGGCGGGCCGGGCACAGCAGCCCCGCCGGAGACCCAGCGCGTTGCCCGGCGGTGCCACAGGAGCCCGCCGGATGACGGCGGGTTTTCCGGCACCGATGGACTCGCACACGATGCTGCGGTTCCTGGTCGGCCTGGTGGTGCTGCTGCTCACCGCGCGGCTGCTCGGCGCCCTGGCCCGGCGGCTGGGTATGCCGGCCGTGGTCGGTGAGCTGATGGCCGGGGTGCTGCTCGGCCCGTCGTTGTTGGCCGAGTTCCTGCCGGGGGTGGCCCATGCGCTGTTGCCGGGTGACGCCGCCACGATGCACGTCATCGACGGCGTCGCCCAGCTCGGCGTGCTGCTCCTGGTCGGCGTCACGGGTAGCCACCTGCAGGCCGACACGATGCGCCGGTACCGCCGCACGGCGCTGTCGGTCAGTCTGTGGGGGTTGGCCATCCCCATGTCTCTCGGGGTGGGGTTGGGTTTGCTGCTGCCCACCCCCGTGGGCAGCGAAGGCGGCACCGACCGGTGGATCTACGCGCTGTTCCTGGGCGTCGCCATGGGGGTCACCGCCCTGCCGGTGATCGCCAAGACGCTCGCCGACATGGACCTGCTGCACCGGCGGATCGGGCAGGTGATCTTGACCGCGGGCACCGTCGACGACACCGTCTGCTGGCTGCTGCTGTCCATCCTGGCGGCGGCCGCGACAGGGGCGGTCACGTTCGGCGGGATGACGTTCGCGGTGCTCGCTCCGATCGGGTTCGCGGCCGCTGCAGCAACGCTCGGGCGGGTGCTGGTGAGGCTGATCATGCGGCGCGCGGCGGCGGCCGACGGCGCCGGGGCGAGCGTGGCTGCAGCAGTGCTGGTGATGTTGAGCGGCGCCACGATCGCCCACGCCCTGCGCCTGGAACCGATCTTCGGCGCTTTCGTGGCCGGACTGCTGGTCGGTGCGCCCGGCGCCGCCGACCACACCAAGCTGGCTGCGCTGCGCACGATGGTGATGGCGGTGCTGGCCCCGATCTTCCTCGCCACGGCCGGGCTGCGGATGGACCTCACCGCGCTGGCCGAGCCGAAGGTCGCGCTGGCCGGAGCAGTGGTGCTCACCGTGGCGATCGGTGGCAAGTTCGCCGGGGCCTACGTCGGCGCGCGATTCGGCGGCCTCGGTGGCCGCGAGGGCCTGGCTCTGGGCGCGGGCATGAACGCGCGTGGCGTTGTCGAGGTGGTGGTCGCGAGCACCGGGCTGCGCCTGGGGGTGCTCGACGTCGCGACGTACACCACGATCGTGCTGTTGGCCATTGTGACGTCGCTGATGGCGGCACCGCTGCTACGGCTGGCCATGCGGGGGATCCCGGAGACCGTGACCGAGCACGAGTCACGGATCGGCGACGACGCCAGGCCGCGATCGCCGGCAACGGTGGCCTGAGCCGTCACACGACAGCAACGGGGCCCCCGAATCATTCTCGGAGGCCCCGTTCCTATCGCTTCACAGCAGATGCACGTCGGGCACGTAGAGGATCCAGCGACCACCGCGGTCGCGGAACTCGCGCTCCCGTTCGATGATCTCCTCGGCGTGGTTCCAGGCGAACAGCAGCGCGTAGTCCGGATACGGGTCGGTGAAACGCGCCGCCGACTCCACCGGGATGTGCGCGCCGGGAGTGAGCCGGCCCTGCTTCTCCGGAGTGGTGTCGTAGATGACCGGGACCAGGTCGGTACCGATCCCGCAGTAGTTGGTCACCGTCGCGCTCTTCGACGTCGCGCCGTACCCGGCGACCCGCATGCCGGCCGAGCGAAGCTCGGTGAGCAGCGCGACGAGGTCCTTGCCGATGACGTCGAGCCGGGCACCGAAACCGGCGAACGTGGCCGGGTCTCCCAGCCCCAGCGCGCGTTCCTCGCCGATCAGCTGATCCACCCGGGCGGTGCGCGGCCGCGCGCCGGCGCGCGCGACGGTGTACCTCATGGACCCGCCGTGTACGCCCAGCCGTTGCGCGTCGATCAGCTCGAAGCCGAACACCGCGGCCACCTCGCTGACGGAGCGCACCGCGAGCAGGTACACGTGTTCGTCGTAGATCTGGTCGAAGGTGGTGTGGGCGATGATGTCGGCGAGATAGCGGTCCTCGAAGACGAAGACACCATCTGCAGTGAGCAACGCGTCGACACCGCCGAACACGGACCCGAGGTCGGCGATGTGGCTGATGGTGTTCGCCGAGAAGATGACCTTCGCGGGCCCGTCGGTACGACGGATCTCCGCGGCGCTGCGCTCGTTGAAGTAGTCGATCCGGATGCGGACCCCGCCCTGGGCCGCGGTGTCGCCGGCACCGACACACGGGTCCACCCCGAGGTGGCGTACGCCGGCATCACTCAGCGTCCGCAGCATGATCCCGTCGTTGCTGCCCACCTCGACCACCAGGTCGTCCGGGCCGGTCAGCTCGGTGGTGTGCAGCGTCCGCGCGACATCGGCGAAATGCCGGCGCAGCCGGGCCGAGGTCGACGAGCGGTACGGGTAGTCCGGCCTGAACATCCGCTCGTGCGCGACCACGTCCAGCTGCTGCACCAGCGTGCAGCGCGTACAGATGCCCACCTCCAGGCGGAAGAACGCCTCATCGGCGATCTGCTCGGGCAGCAGGAAGGCGTTCGACACCGGCTGGCGCCCGAGATCCAGGCAGCGGCGCACGGGCCCGCCGCACACCCGGCAGGCCGTCGGCTCGCCGGACACGTCGTTGTCGTTCAATTCGATCCACACTCCCCAATGCGCCTTCGGAACGGAGCACGGCGACGCCGCCTTGCCATCGTCGGGTCGCCGGGCTGTCCGCAGCGCATCCGAGGTTGCTCTACCACGGCGGTGTGCGTGGCGGGCGCAGACGACAGGGCACTGGCGAAGGTGCCCGGCCGTGTCGCGGAAACGAGAATTCACGTGGGCCACCGGCCCGCCGCCGCGGCAACGGCAGCGGGCCGGTCGACGCCGCGGCGCGGACCCGCCCGGCCTGTGCGCGGTCGTCGACGGCCTACCCACGACTGAAGGAGATCGCCATGCCGCGCCGGCTCGGACCCACCTACCGCGAGACCGGGCGATGACGGCCGCCACCCGTCCGCTGACCGGCGCGGAGTACATCGAGAGCCTGCGCGACGGCCGCGAGGTCTATCTCTACGGCGACCGCGTGCGTGATGTCACCGCCCATCCCGCGTTCTACAACCCGATCCGGATGACGGCCCGGCTGTACGACTCGCTGCACGACCCGCTGCAGCGCGACCTGCTGACGGCGCCTCTCGACGGCGGCGGCGCCGGCTGGACGCACCGTTTCTTCACCACGCCGCACAACGCCGCAGACCTGGTGGCCGACCAGGTCGCCATTCGGCAGTGGGCCCGGATGAGCTACGGCTGGCTGGGCCGCAGCCCGGACTACAAGGCGTCGTTTCTGGGCACGCTGGGTGCGAACGCCGATTTCTACGCCCCGTTCGAGGCGAACGCCCGCGCCTGGTACCGCCGTGCGCAGGAGAAGGTCCTCTACTGGAGCCACGCCATCGTGCATCCGCCGGTGGATCGCTCACGGCGCATCGACGAGGTCGGCGACGTCTTCGTGCACGTGGAGAAAGAGACGGACGCCGGGCTGGTGGTCAGCGGCGCCAAGGTTGTCGCCACCGGCGCGCCGCTGTCGCATGCCACGTTCCTGGCCCACTACGGGCTGCCGGTGGCCAAGCGGGAATTCGCGCTGGTGGCCACCGTGCCGCTCGACGCGTCCGGCGTGAAGATGATCTGCCGCCCGTCGTACGGTGCCTCGGCGGCGATGACCGGCAGCCCGTTCGACTATCCGCTCTCGTCACGCTTCGACGAGAACGACACCGTCTTCGTGCTCGACAAGGTGCTGATCCCCTGGGAGAACGTCTTCATCTACGGCGATGTGGCCAAGGTCCAGTCGTTCGCGGGCAACTCGGGGTTCACCGAGCGGTTCACGTTCCACGGCTGCACCCGGCTGACGGTCAAGCTGGAGTTCCTGGCCGGGCTGCTGGCCAAAGCCCTGGAGATCAACGGTACGGCGGACTTCCGCGGTGTACAGGCGCGTCTGGGCGAGGTGTTGGCCTGGCGCGACATGTTCGCTGCGCTGTCGGACGCGGCGGCACGCAATCCGACCCCGTGGCACAACGGTGCGGTGCTGCCGAACCCGTTGTACGGCATGGCATATCGGTGGTTCATGCAGACCGGTTATCCGCGGGTCCGCGAGATCGTGCTGCAGGACGTCGCCAGCGGACTCATCTACACCACCTCGAGCGCCGATGACTTCCGCAACAACGACACGCGGCCGTACCTCGACAAGTACCTGCGGGGTTCACAGGGCGCGGACGCCCAGCAGCGGGTCAAGGTGATGAAACTGCTGTGGGACGCGGTCGGATCCGAGTTCGGCGGCCGGCACGAGCTGTACGAGCGCAACTACGCCGGCAACCACGAGAACACCAGGGTGGAGGTGCTGGCCGCGGGCCTGGCCGGCGGTCGGGTGCAGCAGTACAAGTCGTTCGTCGACGACTGCCTCGGTGAGTACGACCTGGACGGGTGGACCGTGCCGGACCTGTCGGACTTCGCGAAGCTCCGGCGGCGCGGCTACGACCTTCTCAACGACTGACCGCGAACACGACAACGCCGGCGCCGGATCATCCGGCGCCGGCGTTCTGTCGTCCGGTAGGGGGCGATTCAGCGGCGCCGGCGGGCCTCCGCGGTCAGGGTCTCGAGGACCGGCACGACATCGGCCGGGCCGGGCAGGGCCTGCCACACGTCGTGCACCGCCTGCGCTCCCCGCTTGAAGGCCGGGTCCTGCAGCACGTGGGCGATGGTCTCGCGCAGTTCGGAGACGGTGTTCGCGTGGTGGTTGAGCCGTACCCCAGCGCCCCGGGAGATGACGTAGTTGGAGATGGGGGTCGCCTCCAGCTTTTTGGCCGGCATCACCCAGCGGATCGTCTCCTTGGGGGCCTCCTCGGGGTCGCGTACCCCGTACTCCACGCCGGAGCGGTAGACGCCGATGTCGTCCTGGGTGCCGTCCTCGGCGGCGTCGGGCTCCTCGAAGCGCAGCATGATGCTCTCGAGGGTGTCGCAGACCAGCTGGGGCAGGTTCGCCGCGATGGACGCCTGGAAGGTGCCGAGGCCGCCGTGGTGGATGACGGCCGAGCAGGTCGGCAGGATCAGGTTCAGCGGCAGGTATTCCACCAGGCGCACGTTGGCCGGTGGTTCCGCGCCGTCGAGCTGGACGTCGTTGAGGGTGGCCACCACCTCCACGTCGAGCTCTGCGAGCGCCTCGAGCAGCATCGGCGTCCGGTCGAAGTCACCGCGGATGAACCGACGGTACGACTCGCCGAGCGTCAGGCAGATGCGCGGGCGGGTGGGTGGTTCGAGCAGCCATTGCGGGACCGTGGCCGCACCGTTGTACGGCACGTATCGCAACGGCACCTTCTTGGTGGTGGTGGGCAGGCTCAGACCCGGCGGAGCGGTGTCCAGGGTCCATTGCCCGACCAGCAGCTCCTGGTCCAGTTCGACGCCGAAGCGGTCAGCGAGGGGGCGTACCACGGTGGCGAGGGGGTTTTCGTCGAGGCCGGCGTCGCGCAGCTCGTCGGCATGCCCGGCGAGCCGGTCCAGGCTCCAGCCGACCGGATCCCAGGCGAAGACCAGCCGGGCGGAGGCGGCTCCGCAGGCCCGTGCGGCGATCGCGCCGGCGGCCTGGGTCAGGTCCCAGACGACCAGGTCGGGCTTCCAGTCCTGAGCGAATTTGACGAGCTCCTGCGCCTCGGGGCGATCGACGCGCAGGTAGTCCGAGATCGGGGTCAGCAGGTATTGGTAGAACAGGTACCAGTACTCGCGTTCCTCGGCGTTGAGACCCATGATGTCGGCGTAGCGCTGGGCATCGACCGGGCCGTTGGGCTCCAGCGGGTCGTCGGCGACGCGCGCCGCCCAGGCGGCGTCACCGAGCTGCACCGGTGTCAGGCCGGTCTCGGCGATGCGGTCGGTGAAGCCGCCGAACGAGGCCAGCCGGACCTCGTGTCCGGCGTTCTGCAGGGCCCAGGCCATGGGCACCATCGGGTAGAGGTGGGCGATCGACGGGTCGACAGCGAACAGGACTCGCATGAGCACTTCCTCGCGGCTGGCAGGGATGGAGACGGTTAGCGGCGCACACCGACGACGAGCGGGCGGCCGGCGAGGCCGGTGGGCAGGAAGTCCATGCCACAGCCGGCCGCGGCGAGCGCGGTCGCGTAGTCGGCGTGCCCGAAGGCGTACAGGGTCCGCGTGTCGCTGATGTGCCGGACGCCGTCGTGGTCGGCGATCAGCGCATGGCGCTGCACGACGTGCCCGCCGTCGCGCGGTGCGCCCTGGTAGACCGCCGACACGGTCCGACCGTGCTCGTCACGTCCGGTCCGGGCATCCGTGGACCTGCGGGTCGCGTGATCGGGCAGCCAGAACGGCTCGATCAGGAGCAGACCGCCGGGGTTGAGGTGCCGGGCGAGCACCGTCACCGCGGAAACCAGACCTGACAGCGGCAGTGTGGCCAGCGCCGTGCCCAGCGCCGTGGCCACGTCGAAACGGCGCGGCAGGTCCAGGTCCTCGACTGCGGTTTCGTGGATCGCCGCCGAGGGCAGCGCCCGGTGTGCGGCCGCGCCGACGGCGGCTGCGGTGGTGACGACTTCGACATGCTCGAAGCGGCGCCCGAGCTGGGTCAGGTACGTGCCGGCGGCCTCGGAGGCCTCCAGCAACGACGTGGCCGCCGGCCGGCGGGCCGCGACGAGGCGGAACACGGCCGCCACCTCCGCCTCGGGGCTGGGCCCGCCGCGGTCGGTGAGTGGGTGGGGGAACTCGGTCAGGGTTGCCTCTGCGGGCATCGCCACCTCCAGGCATGGGGCTCCCGGCCGGTGCGTACGCGCACCGGCCGGGAAACTGGGTGAATGAGCACTCTCATGGTCCTGCCGGGCGCCGCCGGGAGCACCTTCGCCGGTGCGGCGCCGCGGCGCCTACAGGCGTTCCGGACTGTCAAGCAGCCGGGCCAGGGTGCGGTTGTAGCCGGTTACCAGGTCGTCGATGGACTGCTGGCGGAACTGGCCGCGGCCGTACCCGATGCTGCCGAACGTGCGGCCCTGGGCGTCGAATTCGATCGCCCACAGCGCCCCGTCGGGAATCTGCGAGCCACGCGCCTGCGACAGCAGGCGCCGGCGCATGGCCCGGTAGCCGATGTCCCCGACCCGCTCCCCCACCGCTATGTACGGGGACTGGACGAGCTGGAAGACGCACGACGCGTGCCACTCCTCGGCGGCGGCGCGCATCAGGTCGGGTGCTTCGCCGAGGATGTCGAGGAACGGCAGCTCGTGGGTGTACGCCGCCAGGCACTGCGCTCGGACCCGGGCGACGACGGCCGCGAAGTCCCGGCAGCCGCCGAGGTCGACCCGTAACGGCAGCATGTTGAAGAACGACCCGACCATCTCCGCCGTCCACGCCGGTCGACGCCCCGCCGCGAACGTCGGCACGACCACGTCGTCGGTGCCGGTGTTCTCTCGCAGGTGCAGCAGGTAGGCGGCCAGCAGCACCATGAAGGGGGAGCTGCGCTGCGCGGCAGCGTACGCGCGGACGGCGGCCTGCACACCCGCACCGCTCTCGTAGCGGTACCAGGCGGTGGTGCCGGGGGTCTGCAGGCTACGTGGCAGGTCCATCCGCAGCGGGGTGACCTGCGCCCCGGCGAGGTTGTCGCGCCAGAATCGGCGCGCCCGGGCCACCTGTGGCTCGTCGACCGACTGCTGCTGCCAGCGCACGTAGTGGCGGTACTGGCGCACGACGGGCAGCTCAGGTTCGCTGCCGGCTCCGCGGGCGGCGTAGCACGCGGCGAGATCGCGGACGACGACCTGGATGGACCATCCGTCGACCGCGGTGTGGTGAGCCGCCAGCACGAGCACCGCGTCGTCGCCGTCGAAGCGGGCCAGCACGGCACGCAGCACGGGCACCCTGTCCGGCTGCAGTTCCTGAGCCTCGATCTCGTTGAGTAGTTCCTCGGCGCGCCGGTCCCGGCCCCGCGGCGATCCGCCGGTCAGGCTCAGCACGGTCAGGTCCGGTGCCGCCACGTCCTGGGTGAGCTGCCCGGCGCCGGCCGTGTCGCGCACGATCGTCGTCCGCAACGCCTCGTGCCTGTTGATCACGTCGCCGAGCGCGGCGCGCAGCCGGCCGTCGTCGACGGCGCCGGTGAGCCGCCATCCACCGACGATGGTGTAGCGCGGACCGAACGGGCCGAAGCCGTCGCCCTTGTCCACCAGGTGCAGGAAGCGCTGTTGGCTGGACAGTGCGAAGCCACCCGCGGTGGCCAGGCCGGTGGCCGCGTCCGGACCGCTCCACAACGTCGGCCCGGTCACGTCGCGGCACCGCCGGCCGGCCACGACCAGTGCATGCCGTCCGGGGAGGGCACCAGCCCGCCGTCGCGCACCGGTATCTGCTCGTCGGTGTTGCCGCCGGTCACGGCCTGCGTCTGCACGCGCACGCCCTCGCGGAGCACTCCGCGCATCATCGATGTGCGCAGCAGGTCTCGGTCCTCACCCGCGATTTCGACCGCCGTGTCCACGACCGCGGCCAGATCCCTCGCGTCGGCGTCACGCCGGCGCGGCGTCGCGGCGCTGGCGATGAGCGCGTTCTCGCTAGACGCGACTCCGCCCACCAGCTCGACGAAGGACTCCTGGGCGCTGGCGGTGCGGTTGTCGCTGACCTTCTTCGCTTTCCAGAAGTAGGAGTCCTCGTCCTCGTGAGTGTCGTAGAACGCGACGAGGAAGTCGTGGAAGAGCCGGTATTCGCGGCGGTATCGCGTTTCGAACTCGGTGAGACATTGCTGTTCGTCCACATCGCCGGCCAGGCAGGTGTTGATGGTGCGGGCGGCCAGCAGGGCGCTGAGCGTGGCCAGATGTACGCCGGAGGAGAAGACGGGGTCGATGAAGCAGGCGGCGTCGCCCACGAGCATCATGCCCGGCCGGGTGAACTCGTCCTTGAGGTATGACCAGTCCTTGCGGATGCGGATCTCGCCGTAGGGTCCCGTCGTGACCCGCTTGGCGTCGGCGAGGAACTCGGCGATGAGCGGGCATTCGGCGATCAGTTCGGCCAGGGCGGCCTCGCGGTCGCCCTGGGCCCGCTCCAGCGCGTCACTGTGCAGGACGACACCGACGCTGGTGAGCGTGTCGGTGAGCGGGATGTACCAGAACCAGCCGGACTTGAACGCAGCGGCGAGGATGTTGCCCTGGTTCGGCGCGGGCAGCCGGCGCCCGCCCTCGAAGTAGGCGAACAGTGCCAGGTTGCGGAAGTAGTCCGAGTAGTGGCGTGGCCCGCCGACCCGGCGGTGGATCCTGCTCTTGTGGCCGGAGGCGTCGACGACCCAACGGGCGCGAATCTCCTGTGCGGCACCGTCGGGACCGGTGGCGCGCACACCGATGACACGGCCCTCGTGCTCGACGACGTCGAGCACGGAGACCTGCTCGCGTACCTCGACGCCCTTGCGCCGGGCGTTGTCGAGCAAGATCTGGTCGAACTTCATCCGCTCGACCTGATACGCGGTCGCGGCGTCGCCGGACATCCGCGAGGAGATGCCGAAAGCGAACGTCCAGGGCTGCTCGTTGCGACCCCACCGGAAGGTGCCGCCCCGCTTGACCATGAAGGCGGCCGCCTTGAGCTCGTCGGTGACGCCGAGCAGCCGGCAGATGCCGTGCACCGTGGACGGCAGCAGGGACTCGCCGATCTGGTAGCGAGGGAAGGTCTCCTTCTCCAGCAGCAGCACCCGGTGGCCCTGCATGGCCACCAGGGTCGCCACGGTCGAGCCACTGGGCCCGCCACCGACCACCACGAGGTCGTAGTCGTCTCGCGCGGTGTCACTCATCATCGGTTCCTCTCGCCGGGTGGACGGTTTGCGGGCCGGGTCAGCACAGCTCCACCTGTGCCGCCGTGACGGCGCTCAGCAGCTCACCCCGGGAGAGGGCACCGCCGATGGCCTGGATGTCGTCGGACATGTAACGGTCGACATCGAGGGTGGGCGCGATCGAGCGGGTGAGCTCGTACGCGGCGCGTCCGGCGGTGCTGAGCCCGTCGTGGCGTCCGGAGACGTCGACGGCCTGGGCCGCGGCGAGCAGCTCGACGGCCAGGATCAGGTCGTTGTTGTTCAGCACCCGGCGTGCGTTGCGGGCCGAGATCAGTCCCATGCTGACGATGTCCTGGTTGTCGCCGTTGGACGGCACGCTCTGGGTGCTAGCGGGGCCGATGGTGCGATTCTCGGCGACCAGCGCGGTCGCCGGGTACTGGGCGCCGGCGAAGCCGCTGTTGAGGCCGGGCTCGCCGGCGACCAGGAACTCGGGCAGGCCGTAGCTGAGGTGGCGGTTGAGCATCCGGTTGGTGCGCCGCTCCGAGATCACGCCGAGCTGGGTGAGCGCGATCGTCAGGTAGTCCATGACGAAGGCGACCGGCTGGCCGTGGAAGTTGGCGCCGTGGAAGACCTCGCCGCCTCCGAAGAACAGCGGGTTGTCGTTGGCCGAGTTCAGCTCGGTCTCCACGACGCGCTGCGCGTGCGCCAGGGTGTCGCGCACCGCGCCGAGCACCTGGGGCACCGCGCGCAGGGAGTACGCCTTCTGCAGGTAGAAGTCCGTGCGCTGGACGGCCTGGTCGGGGTTCTTGCGCTCGGCGAACTGGTGCCGCAGCTCGGCGTGCGAGACGGTCAGCGCGCTGTCGCCGAGCAGCGAGCGCATGTTGGCGGCGGACTCGATCTGGCCGGTGTGCGGCTTGGCGATGTCATGGCCCTCGCTCTCGAACGGTCCCATCGAGCCCTGCAGCGTCTCGATCACGAACGCCGAGATGATCTCCGCCTGGCGGACCTGTTCCATGGCGCGGACCACGACCAGCGCGCCCAGGCCGGTCATCGCCGAGGTGCCGTTGATCAGCGCCAGGCCTTCCTTGAAGCGCAGTTCCATCGGCTGCAGTCCATGTGTCTGAAGCACCTGTGCGGTGGGCACCGCAACGCCGTCGCTGAGCACGTATCCCTCGCCGAGCACGGTGCTGGCGATGTGTGAGAGCGGGGCCAGATCCCCGCTTGCGCCCAGCGAACCGATCTCGGGGATAGCCGGGGTGATGCCCAGGTTGAGGTACGTCTCGAGCCGGGTGATCAGCTCCGGGCGGACCGCCGAGTAGCCCTTGGCCAGGGCATTGAGCCGGGCGGTGAGGATGGCGCGGGACTCGATCGCGGAGAACAGGGGGCCGACGCCGGCACTGTGGCTGCGGACCAGGTTCGTCTGCAGTTCCACTTCCTTCGACGGATCCACCATCATGTAGATCATTTCGCCGTAGCCGGTGGTCACGCCGTAGACGGGCACGCCGCCGCGGACAAGCTTCTCGAACTGCTCCCGGCTGAAGGCCGCCGCGTTGAGCGCGTCCTGCGGCACCGAACAGCGCGCGCCCCATTCGGCGACCCGGCGGACGTCCTCGGCCGTCAGCGTGGTGCCGTTGAGCGCGACCCGGGCGGTGTTCCTATTCGTGGTGGCCATGCTGTGCATCCCATCTCTGCTCGGCGTCAGCGTTCTCGACCACGGCCGCCATGCCGGCGACCGTGGCGTGATCCAACAGGTCCCTTACGTCCGTGCCGGTCGCCGCCGCTACCCGCAGCAGCGCCGCGGAGTCTCCGCCGGCGGCGAAGAAATCGGTATTCTCGCCGTGGCTGTCGACGCCGGCGGCCGCCCACAGCGCCGCCATCCGGCGGTGCGGCTCGGTCAACGGCCGGTGCCCGGGGTCGTCGGCGACCCCGGGCACCGGCAGGCGCGCCCGGTCCACCTTGCCGGCGACGTTGCGCGGCACGACCTCGATCGCGGCGAACGTCAGGCGCAGCAGGGCAGGACCGAAGCGGCGTCGAAGGTGGGCGCGCCAGCCGCCGGGATCGGCGGCGCCCGCCACGACGACGTAGGCGACCAGGCGGTCGACGAGCCCGCCGGGACCGGTGACGGGCAGCACGGCACAGTCCGCGACGGACGGCAGCTCGGTGAGCGCGGCCTCGACGGCGGTCAGCTCCACCCGGCTGCCGGCGAGTTTGACCTGGTGGTCGCGGCGGCCGGCGTACTGCAGGTCGCCGGTGAAGGTGCGCCGAGCCAGGTCACCGGTGCGGTAGGTGGGCGGTTCGGCGGCCAGGCCGGTCACCGGCCGAAACGCCGGGCGCGGGCCGGCGGCATGGCCCAGGTAGGTCCGGATCGCGTACGGGCTGCGTATCACCAGCTCGCCAACGACACCTCGCGGGCAGGGCCGGTCGTGCGGGTCCAGGACGAGGACCTCTCGTCCGGGGATCTCCCGGCCGATCGGGACCACGTCGCCGGGATCCGTGGCGTCCAGCTCGTGCCAGGTGGCGGCGATCGTCTCGGTCGGGCCGTAGAGGTTGAGCAGGCGGGTGATGGGCAGCGTCGCCGCGGCGGCGGTGGCGAGGTGACCGGGCAGCGCCTCTCCCATCAGCACGAGCACCTCCAGGCCGCTGTCGGCGTCTCGCTCGGCCAGCGACCGCACGAGTTCCCGGGCGAAGGTCGGCACGATCTGCAGGGCGGTGATCCGTTCCTGGGCCAGCCAGGCGGCGAAGCGCTCCGGGTGCTTGCGGACCCGCTCCGGTACCGGGCACAGGGTGCCACCGGCGACCAGCGTCGCGAAGGTCTCGCAGATGCTGGGATCGTGTTCGACGGCCACCCACAGCGCGAGCCGGGTCGCCTGTCCCAGGCGCAGGGCGGTGGCCAGCCAGGTCGCGAACTGGGCCAGTGCCCGATGGGTCTGCGCGATCCCCTTGGGCCGGCCGCTGGAGCCGGAGGTGTAGGCGGCGTACGCCGGCGCATCCGGTTCCACCGGCGCCGCCTCGGTCGTCGCAGGGCTGCCGTCGTCATCGGTGATCGCCAGGACCGCGCCGTAACCCTGCTCGCGGTACCAGCCCGCCAGCGCGGCGGCGCCCGGATCGGCACCGTCCACGAGCATCAGGGGTGGGCGCAGATCGTCGATGACCAGCCGGGCGCGCTCCCCGGCGTCGCCCGGAGCGAGCCAGCTCACGGACCCGCCGGCCCGCAGCACGGCCAGCGACGCGGTGACCTGACGGGGTCCGTGGGCCAGGTACACCGCGACGGCCGCGCCGCGGATCAGCCCGGCGTCCGGCAGGCGCGCCGCCAGCGTCCCGGAACGTTCCCACAGCCGGCCGTAGGTCAACGGTTCGTCGCCGTCGACCGCCGTCGCGGCCGGCTGCCGGGCAGCCTGCGCGGCGATGAGGTCGATGACCGTGTCATCGCCGCCGGGATCCGCGACGGTTTGAGCCACCGTGACCGGTGGCTCCAGCGGAAGGTCGTCGATCCGCGCGCCGGGATCGCGAACGGCGACGCTCAGCAGCGTGCGCAGCTGGTCCAGCAGTCCCAGCGCCTCATCCTCACCGAGAAACTGCGGCGCGTAGGTCACCTCCGCTCCGGTGCCGTCGATGCGCAGCGACAGCCCGGCGACCGGCGACCCGGTCTGGGCGTGCGCGCGATACCACCGCAGTCCCGGGGTCCGGGGCGTGTCCGGAACCTCCTCGGCGCTCAGCAACACCTCACCCAGCGGCAGCCCGGACGGCGGGCGGGGCGGGTTCACCGCCCGCACCAGCCTGGGGAACGGCATCCGGCGGCGCACGGCGGTGTCGCGGACCGTCGCTGTCAGCCGGCGCACGAGTTCGTCGAACCGCGGGGTGTCGGACAGGTCGGCGGCGACCGGTTGCACGGTGGTGAACGGCCCGATCACGTCCTGATCGTCAGGACCGCGCAGGGAGACTGGGAGGGCGACCGTGGTGCCGTAGTGGCCCTGGTGGCGCGCCAGCAGCACGTGCAGGCCGGCGAGAACCACGGACAGCGGCCGGGTCCCCTCGGCCCGGGCCAGCATCCGCAGGGCGTCGCCCAGCTGTGTGCCCCAGTCGACGCGCAGCGTCCGAGCTGGTTGCGTGACGCGTCGCCCGGGCGGGTGGACGGTGGTCCGCAGGTTCGTGGCCCACCACCGGGCCAGCCGGTGCTCACCGGGGCCACGCTCAGCGGCCCGTTCCTGCCGGGCGTGGTCGGTGTACTGACGCGTGCCGATGGGTTGCTCGCCGTCTGCGTACCCCCGGCACAGTTGGTCGATCGCGACGGACAGGGAATCCTCGTCGGCGACGGCACGGTGAGCGACGAGGATCAGCAGGTGCTCCTGCTCGTCGACGGCGATCAGGGTGAGCCGGGCGGCCGGACCGTGCGCGAGGTCGAGCGGCTCGTTCAGCGCTGCCGCGTGCTCGGCCTGCGGTCCGCGGGTGTCGTGCAGATCAACGAAGCGGAACCCGTCGGCGTGCGGAGCCGGCGCGATGCGTGGCACGGGAACGCCACCGGCGTCGTGCAGGGACGACCGCAGCGCCTCGTGGCGGCGCTGCACAGCTTCCCACGCCTCGCGCAGCAGCTTCCGGTCGACGGGTCCCTCGATGCGGTAGGCCCGGGCGAGCGTGAGCGGGATCCGCGGCGGCCATAGCCGGCTGAGGAACCACAGTCCTTCCTGGACACGCGACACCACCGCCGGGTCGCCGTCGTCTGGCGCCGCGGATGTTTCCAGAGGTGTTCGCATCTCCACGCCTTGCAGTCTTCTGGGAAGGCGGAAGCGGAGGCATCTTGCCAAGTGCGGCGCCGCTCGCGCGGTGCGCATCGGCGAAGATGCGACCGGCCCGGCGCCGCGCCGACCCTGACTACCAGCGTTTCCCGCAGCGATCAGAGCCGAGAAGAGTGAGGGACAACCACATGCTGAGCCCCGACGAACGGACCCCGGCCGAGCTGGAGCGGCGCATCGCCGGCATCTGGCGTGACGTGCTGGGCGACGGTGCTGACCGTACCGGCGCGACCTTCCTGGAACTGCACGGGCAGTCCATCTCAGCGGTGCGCATCGTGGCGCGCATCGAGGACGAACTCGGTCTGGACGTAGACGTGGCCACGCTGTTCGAGGATCCCGATCTGCGTACCTTCGTCGCCATGGTGCTGGCCGGCACCTCGCACAGCGCCTGAGCTGCCGGCTGCGCGGGCCGCCGGCCCGCGCAGCCGGCGTCGCGCTCAGGCCTGTTCGCGCTGGGCCGCGGGCAGCGGCAGCGGCACCACAAGATCGATGCGGCCGGCGATCAGCGCCAGATGGATCCGGTACGGCCAGGGGTCGACCGTCACGTCCCGGGCCAGGTCGTACTCCCAGCCGGAAGGCACGGCGACCGCGACGGGCGTGCCGGTCCGCGCGCGGATCAGCTCGGCGTCGTGCAGAGTGCGCTCCCACCAACCGGTCCTGCCGAGGTCGGCGAGCACCAGGAACAGGCTCACGCCATGCCTGCGGAGCACTCGGGCCCGGTTCAGGAGCACCTCGACGGCCGATCCGCAGTAGAGGGTGGCGAAGCGGTGCGGTGTGATCTGCTCGCCCAGCAGGACGAGACCGCCCGGGCCGGGGCGCATCGTGCCGGTGCGCGGGACCGGGCCGGGCGCCGCCGGTACGGCCAGCCGCCCGGCGATGCGCAGCCCGGCAATGCTCAGCGGGGTGGTGACGGCGTTGCCGGAGTCCGCCGGTTCCCGTTCGCCGGCGGCACGCCGGAACGCGGTCTCCGCCTCCTCGAGACGCTGCGGGCAGCGCCGCCGCAAGGCAGGGTAGGTCATCGCCGGCGTGCGGGTCAGGAAATTCAGCCCGAACTGCTCCACGGGCAGGTGCAGCCGGGTGCCGTACGTCTCCCACCAGCGCATGCTGGGTGCCGCCCAGCGCTGGGTACGCCCGACCGCCGGCCGGCGCCGGCGTTCGTATTCCGCGAACGCGTCGGCAGGACGCTCGTGGGTGCTCAGCGCCGCTCCGAGGGCGAGCGCGTCCTCGAGGGCGAGTTTGGTGCCCGAACCGACGGTGAAGTGGGCGGTGTGCGCGGCATCGCCGAGCAGCACGGTTGCGCCGTGCGACCATCGAGCGTTCTCCACCACCGTGAAACGCCGCCAGCGGCTCGCGGCGCTGATCAGCGGGCAGCCTTTGAGGGGGACGGCGAAGACGCCGGCGAGGAAGGCCAGTGCCTTGGCGTCGATGGCGCCGCTCGGTTGCACTGCCTGATCGAGCCCGGCACGGCGCCAGGTGTCGTCGTCCATCTCGACCACGACGGTGCTCATCCCGCCGCCGTAGGCGTACATGTGCACCGCCATCGGCCCGGCGCTGGTGCGCTCGAAGGCCATCACCGCCGTGTCACCGATGTCCGCGGTGGTACCGAGCCAGATGAAGCGGGCCGCCCCGGTGCGTGTACGGGTTCCGAACTCCTGCCGCAAGGCGTCGCGATGCGTCGAGGCGGTGCCGTCAGCCACCGCAACCACGTCCCCGGACGCCTCGCCGGGCTGTAGCTCGTGTCCGTAGTGCAGACGGGCACCGGCCGCGTCGGCCTGGTCGCGCAGCACCGACAGCAGCGCGTGGCGGGAGATGGTGCTGACCTCGAAGCCGGGGTAGGTCACCGACCGCGAGGCGAGCCGCACCGTGATCCCGCGTTGCGCCACGCTCGCCGCGGTGATCAGCTGATGGGTTTCGGGGTCGTGTTCGGCCACCGCACGCAGGGTGCGCTCGGACAGCGAGACGCCGAAGCCGGAGGCGCCCGCGGCGCCCAGCCGGTCGTAGACGTCGACGACGGTGCCCGGTGACCGGAGCCGCACCGTACGGGCAAGGAACAGTCCCGCCGGGCCGGCACCCACGATGGTGACCCGGCCGCCACCGCCTGTTGAGTCGCGCACGAGGAACCGCCTTCCGCAGCGAAGTCGTTGGTGATCCTCCCGGGCTGCCGGACAGCCGCGCACCTTCCGCAGTGCGCAGCGGACCGGCGTCCCGGCGGCGCACCCCGGAAGGTGCCAGGGCCGCGGCGTCGACGCCACGATCGGTGCCATCCCGTCGCCGCGCCCTGCCGCGGGCGACCCATCTGCATGCCTTGAGCGGAGAACGATGGCCACCGAACGCGACATCACCCTCTCCCAAGCCGACTATTTACGGATCCTCATACACGGCACCACGGCGTTCGAGCTGCTGCGTACCGGGCTTGAGCTGGAGCTGTTCGAGCGGCTGGAAACCGACGGCGGGCTCGACGTGCCGGGCGTCGCCACGGCACTGGGCGTGCCCGAGCAACCCGCCCGGGTGTTGTTGCTCGGGCTGGCCGGTCTGCGTCTGATCGAGCTGCGCGAGGGCCGCTACGTCAACACGGAGCTGGTCCGGGCCAAGCTGCTGCGCGCCGCTCCGCGTTACCTCGGGGCGTTGATCGACGTGCAGGACCGGGTGATCAACGCGGCGATGGGCGAGCTGAGCGAGGCCGTGCGCAAGGGCACCAACGTCGGCCTGCGCCACATCGACGGTCCCGGCTCGACGCTCTACGAACGGCTCGGGGCGCACCCGGAGCTGCAGCACGTCTTCTACGCCAACATGGGCGACGCGTCGCGCAAGTCCATCGGACAGTTCCTCGACGCCTACGATCTCAGCGACGCACGCCGGGTGCTGGACCTCGGCGGCGGGGACGGCTCCAACAGCATCGCCCTGGCCACTCGTTACCCCGGGCTCGAGGCGACCGTCTTCGACCAGGGCAGCGTCGTCGAGCTGGCGGCGCAGCGCCTGAGCGACCCTGATCTGCGGCGACGGATCCGGTTCCACGCCGGGGATCTGTTCACCGGCGAGCTGCCCGGCGGGCACGACATCATCCTCGTCTTTCACATCTTCGAGATCTGGTCGCTGGAACGCAACGTGGAGCTGCTGCGCCGCTGCCGCGCCGCGCTCGCCGAGGGTGGCCGGTGCCTCGTCTACAACTTCGTCTCCGACGACGCGGGCACCGGTCCGCTGAGCGCCGGGTTCCTGTCGGCGTACTTCCTCACGCTGGCCTCCGGGGAGGGCATGGCCTACTCCGCAGCCGACATGGAGCGCGCCGTGCTCGCCGCGGGATTCACCCGGGCCGAGCGGCACGACGGCTTCGGCTTCAGCCATGCCCTGGTCGTCGGTCACCGCTGAGACAGCCGCCGCCCACACCAGATCTGGCGCGCCCAAGGAGAACTTGATGCCAACACCCGAGCCCATCGCCATCATCGGCATGTCCTGCCGGTTCGCCGGCGGCGTCACGTCGCCCGAGGACTTCTGGGAGCTGCTGAGCGCCGGCCGCGACACGATCGGCCAGGTGCCGGCCGAACGCTGGCAGTTCTACGCCCGGCAGAGTCCCGCGCACGCCGCCGCCGTACGTGACGCTCCTGCCACGGGATCGTTCCTCGACGACATCAAGGGCTTCGACGCGGAGTTCTTCGACGTCACGCCGCGCGAGGCGACGTTGATGGATCCTCAGCAGCGCATCGTGCTGGAGCTGGCCTGGGAGGCACTCGAGCATGCCGGGGTGCCCCCGCGTGAGCTGGCTGGTACCGATGCCGCCGTGTTCATGGGCGTGGGCGCCGACGACTACGGCCGCCGGCTGCTGGAGGACCTGCCCAGCATCGAGGCGTGGACCGGCATCGGCAGCGCCTACTGCGCGGTGGCCAACCGCGTCTCGTACGCACTCGACCTGCGCGGGCCCAGCGTCGCGGTGGACACGGCCTGCTCATCGTCGCTGGTCGCCATCCACCTCGCGGCGCAGGCGCTGCGTGCCGGGGAGTGCGAACTCGCGTTGGCCGGCGGCGTGCTGGTCATGGCGGCACCCGGCCTGTCGCTGGTGCTGGACGCGGCGGGCGCTACCTCGCCGGATGGGCGCAGCAAGTCCTTCGACGCCACGGCCGACGGGTACGGCCGCGGCGAGGGCGGCGGCGTGGTGGTGCTCAAGCTGCTGCGCGACGCCGAGCGTGACGGTGACCGGGTGCTGGCGGTGGTGCGCGGCAGCGCCGTGCGTCAGGACGGCCGGACCAACGGCATCATGGCGCCGGACGCCGACGCCCAGATGTACCTGCTGCGCAGAGCGTATGCCGCGTCCGGGATCGACCCGGCGACCGTCGACTACGTGGAGGCGCACGGCACCGGCACCCGGGTCGGTGATCCGCTGGAGGCGGCCGCCATGGCGTCGGTGTTCGGCGTCGGGCGTGGCTCGCCTTGCCTGATCGGCTCGGTCAAGCCGAACATCGGCCACCTGGAGGCAGGCTCCGGCGTGGCCGGTGTGATCAAGGCGGTCCTGGCGCTGCGTCACGGCACTGTCCCGGCGAGTCTCAACGTGACCCGGCCGAACCCGGCGATCGACTGGGACGCCACCGGCCTGCGGGTGGCCACCGAGCTCACCGCCTGGCCCGACGGGCCGGGTCCGCGCCGCGCCGGGGTCTCCGGGTTCGGATACGGCGGCACCATCGCGCACGTCATCCTGGAGCAGGCTCCGGCACCGGCGACGATCGACCCCGACGCCGCCCACGACGACGGGGTGAACCTCTACCCGCTGTCGGCGGCGACCCCGCAGGCGCTGGCCGAGCAGGCCGGACAGCTGGCGGACCGGCTCGTCGGCGATGACGCGTCACTGGCCGCCGTAGGTCACACCCTCGCGCTGCGGCGCTCGCACCTGCCGGAGCGCGCCGCCGTCATGGCCGGCGACCGCAGCGAACTGGTCACCGGCCTGCGTGAAGTGGCCGCGCAGGCGCGTAACGCCGTGACCGGTCAGGTGCTCCCGTACGCCGGGCGTGGCGTGGTGTGGGTCTTCTCCGGGCACGGCTCGCAGTGGACCGGCATGGGCCGGGAACTCGTCGCCGAGCATCCGGTCTTCGCCGCGGTCATCGACCGGCTGGAGCCCGTCTTTGCCGCGGAGCTGGGGTTCTCGCTGCGCGGCCTGCTGGCCGCCGACCAGAGCCAGCCGGTGGATGTGGTGCAGCCGATGATCTTCGCGGTGCAGGTCGCGCTGGGTGCGGCGTGGCGGACGGCGGGCGTACGCCCGGACGCGGTCATCGGCCACTCGGTAGGTGAGATCGCCGCTGCCGTGACCGCCGGCATGCTGACGTTGGAGGAGGGCGCCCGGTTGGTCTGCCGGCGGTCGGTGCTGCTGCGCCCGGCCATCGGCGCGGGCGCGATGGCGATGGTCAACATCGCTCCGGACGAGGCGCAGCGCCGACTCGGCGCCCGCGACGACGTGGTGGTCGCCATCGCCGCATCGCCCGGCTGGACGGTTGTCTCCGGCGCCCCGGCCGCCGTGGCGGAGCTGAGGGAACAGTGGCGCGCCGACGGGTTCGCAGTGCGGATGGTCGACTCCGACGTGGCCTTCCACGGCCCGCAGATGGATCCGCTGCTCGACAAGCTCGCCGCGGCTGCGCACGACCTCGCGCCGCGCCAGCCACGGATCCGGGTCTACAGCACGGCCATGGAGGATCCGCGCTCCACCACGGCCCGCGACGGTGCCTACTGGGCGCGTAACCTGCGCGACCAGGTCCGTCTGGCCGGCGCGGTCACCGCCGCCGCCGAGGACGGCTACCGGCTCTTCGTGGAGATCTCCGCGCACCCGGTGGTGGCACACTCCGTCGAAGACACCCTCGCCTCGCTCGGGATCCGCGACGCGTACGTGGGCATCTCGCTGCGCCGTGGCCGACCGGAGCTGCGGAGCCTGCTGAGCTCCGCCGCCCAGCTGTACTGCCACGGCGCGGAGGTCGATTGGGCCGCGCTGTGGCCGCGTCGCGAGCTGGCCGACCTGCCGGGAACCGCCTGGCAGCACAAGCCGTACTGGGTCGATGAACCGGCGCAGCGCCCGGCGGTGACGACCCATGATCCGCTGTCGCACACGCTGCTGGGCCAACAGGTCAGCGTGCGCGGCACCAGTGTGGTCGAGGCTTGGTCCACAGTGGTCGATCTGGCGTCGAGGCCGTATCCCGGGCGCCATCCGGTCCGCGGGGTCGAAATCGTGCCCGCTGCCGTGCTGCTGGAGACGTTCTTCGCGGCGGCGTCGGCGCGGCGCGCCTGGCCGGACCTGACCGACGTGGCACTGCGCGTGCCGGTGAGCCTGGCCCAGCGCCGTGACCTGCAGGTGTCGTTGCAGGACAGCGCGCTACGACTCAGTTCACGGATCGCCGGCGACCACGACGACGACCGTGGATGGCTGACCCACACGACCGCCACGGTCGTGACCCACGCCGGGTTGCCGGACGCCGCCGACACCGTTGAGGCCGAGGAGCTGCTGGCACCGGAATACGTCGTGGACCGGCTGTCCACCCTCGGGGTCGCCGCCATGGGCTTCGCGTGGAACGTACGGTCGCTGCGCCGCGGCCCCGACGTGCTGAGCGCCGCGGTGGACCTGGACGGCGGCTCGTACGGCCCGCACCGGTGGGCGCCCATCCTCGATGCCGCACTGTCGATCGCGTCGGTCGTCTTCCCCGGCGCTGCGGTGCTGCGCATGCCCGCGCACCTGGAACGGATTACGCTCGCGTCGAGCGCGCCGCGCTCGGCACGGGTCACGGTGCACCGCACCGGCGCGGAAATGGTGGACATCGACATCACCGACACCGCCGGCGCGCCGGTGGCGCGCCTCAAGCAGCTGCGTTACGGCCGGATGGAGACCGGTGAGCAGGACGCCACACTGGTGTACACCCTCGGATGGCGCCCCGCCGCCGCGGCCGCACCGCACGAGCAGGACAGGTCGGAGCTGGTCGTGCTCGGGCCACCGTCGCCGCTACGCACCCGGCTGGCCGCCGCGCTCGGCTCTCCCGTGCTCGATTCCCCGGAGGGGCTGCGGGCACCGGCCACGGTCGTGGTGGTGCCCCCGCCGGTCGCGGAGGACGCAGCCTGGCTGCTGGCCCGCACCGCCGGGCACCCGGCGGTCACACGGCTGTGGGCGATCACCGAGGGCGTCTTGGAGGCTCACGCCGCTACGGCGGTGGATCAGGGCGCGCTATGGGGACTGGGCCGGATCATCGGTGGTGAGCAGCCCGGGCTGTGGGGCGGCGTCGTCGACATCGGAGCGGATCCCGCCGACGCCGACGCCGTCGCTGAGGTGCTGCGCACGATTCGCGGCGAGGACGTAGTGGCCGTACGCGGCGGTGTGGCGAGCGTGCCACGCCTGCGTGCGCGGGCCGGCTCGATGGCCGTCAGCGACCAGCATTGTGATCCCGGCGCCACGTACCTGGTCACCGGCGGCCTGGGCGTGCTCGGGCTGGAGGTGGCCCGGTGGCTGGCCGGACGCGGCGCCCGTCGCCTCGTTCTCGCCGGTCGCGACGGTTTACCGCCGCGCGAGCGCTGGGACGAGGTGTCCGACCCGGGTGTGCGGGCCCGCATCGACGCGGTGGTCGCGCTGGAACGACTCGGCGTCACGGTCCGCCCGCTCGCCCTGGACATCGCCGACGCCGCCGCGGCGCGCCGGCTGCTCGACCCGTCCGCGCTCGGGCTGCCGGCGATCCGGGGCATCGTGCACGCCGCCGGGGTGCTCGACAACCGCCTGCTGCGTGACCTTGACGAGGTGTCGCTGCGCACGGTCATGCGTCCCAAGGTGAGCGGCGCGCGGGTGCTGCACACGCTTTTCCCGCCGGGCAGCGTGGACTTCTTCGTCATGTTCTCCTCCGCCGGGCAGTTGCTGGGTCTGCCCGGCCAGGCGTCGTATGCCACCGCCAACGCGTACCTGGACACACTCGCCGCTCACCGGCGCGCGGCCGGTGACCGGGGCAGCCTGGCGATCGGCTGGACGTCGTGGCGCGGGCTGGGCATGTCGACCTCGTCCGAGGCGATCGACCTCGAGCTGGCCGCGCACGGCACGGCGGACATCACCGCCGCTGAGGCGTTCGACGCCTGGGAGCGGCTGACCGGCGGCGACGACGCCTACGCGGCCGTGCTGCGGGTGCTTCCACCGAGCGCGGGTGAGCCGCCCCGGACACCGTTGCTGCGCGAGCTCGCCACCGTGGCGGTGGTCCGGACGGCACCGGCGCATGCCGACGCACCGTGGGTCGCGCTCAAGGGTGCCGAGCGGCATGCCGCACTCGTCGACGCGGTGACCCGCCGGGTGGCCGAGGAGTCGGGGCTGAGCGCCGCGGACATCGACAGTCACCGTCCCCTGACCGAGATGGGTCTCGACTCGCTCATGACCACCCGGGTCCGCCACCGGTTGCAGCAGGACTTCTCCGTGGCACTTCCCGCCACGCTGCTGTGGGATCAGCCCACCGTCGACGGCATCGCCGCCTACGCCGGCGCGCTGCTGCCGGCGGCGCCGGATGCCGCGGAAGGAGATTCGTAATGGCCTCCGATGTCGTGCCGTGGCCCGCAGACCTCGCCCACGCCTACCGCGCCGCCGGATGCTGGCGCGGCGAGTCCCTCGGCGCACAACTGTGGCGATGGGCCGATGACCACCCCGATCGGGTGGCGGTGGCCGACGACACCCGTCGGCTGACCTATCGGGAGCTGGCCGTGCTCGCCGACCGGCTGGCCGAGGGCCTGGACCGGCTCGGGCTGCGCCGCGGTGACAGCGCGCTCGTGCAGCTGCCCAACACCTGGGAGTTCGTCGTGGTGTTGCTGGCCTGTCTGCGCGCCGACGTGGCCCCGGTGATGATGCTGCCGCCGCACCGGGAGAGCGAGCTGGGCGCGATCGGGGCGCATGTCGACGCCCGTGCGGTCATCGTGCCCGGCATGTGGCGTAGTTACGACCACGAGGCCCTGGCCCACCGGGTGCTGCCCCGACTGGCCGACAAGGCACGCGTGCTGGTCTGTGGTGAGCCGCGCCGGGAGGCCAGTGCCCGACTCGGCGATCTGCTCGAGCCGGCACCCGGCGACGACGCAGCCCAGCGGCGCGAGCGCCTGGATGTGCGTGCGCCCACCGGGGCGGAGGTCGCGGTGTTCCTGTTGTCCGGCGGCACGACAGCCGTGCCCAAGGTCATCGCGCGGACCCACGACGACTACGCATACAACATCCGCTGCGCGGTGGCAGCCTGCGCCTTCGACGCGCGGACGGTCTATCTGGCGGCGCTGCCCGCCGGGCACAACTTCCCGCTGGCCAATCCCGGCATCCTCGGCACACTGGCCGCCGGTGGCCGGGTCGTGATGGTCGGCTCTCCGCGCCCGGACGCGGTGTTCGCCGCCATCGAGGCCGAACGGGTCACGGTGACGGCAGCGGTGCCGGCTGTCGTACTGCGCTGGATGGACGCCGCCGCGGCGACCCGCCACGACCTCAGCAGCCTGCGGTACGTGCAGGTGGGCGGATCGATGCTCTCGCCGGATGTCGCGGCGCGGATCCGTCCGGCGCTGGGCTGCGGACTGCAGCAGGTGTACGGCATGGCCGAGGGCCTGATCTGTTACACCCGGCCGGACGCCACGGACGAGGTGGCGACCATGACGCAGGGGGCGCCGATCAGTGCCTACGACGAGCTGCTGGTCGTGGACCGTGACGGCACGCCGGTGCCGCCCGGCGGGATCGGTGAGCTGCTGACCCGGGGGCCATACACGCCACGCGGCTACTACCGGGCCCCTCAGCAGAATGCGGAGTCGTTCACCACCGACGGCTGGTACCGCACCGGCGATCTGGTACGGATCACCGCGGCCGGCCACGTCGTGGTGTGCGGGCGGGTTAAGGATCTGATCAACCGCGGCGGCGAGAAGATCTCCGCCGGTGAGATCGAGCAGCTGCTGCAGGAGCTGCCCGAGGTGGCCGAGGTGGCCGCTGTCGCGGTGCCGGATCCGATGGTGGGCGAGCGGGTCTGCGCCGTGGTACGGCTGCATCCGGAGCGCTCGCTGACTCTGACGGCGGTCAGGGCGTTCCTCACCGCGCGCGGTGTGGCGGCATTCAAGGCACCGGAACACCTGGTCGTGGTCGATCAGCTGCCGCACACCCCGGTGGGCAAGCCGGACAAGGCCAGGCTCCGCGCCCTGGTAAGCGCTACCTTAAGCGACGCTTGAGGTGTTTCGCGGGAGATTGTTGGCGCAGGACCGATGAGTTGGCAGTCCGCGCATCGTCATAACAGTTAGAACCGGTTGGGCCGACCGGTTGTACTGCGCTCCGGAGTGCGCCGTCAGACAGCACGAGAACACCTCTCATCCAGCGAATGGAGCTCACGTGTCCGTGAACACGATCAAGCGTCGTCTCCTCACCGGTGCCGCCGCCACCGCGATGGTCGCCGCCACCGTCACCTTCGCCGCCCCGATGGCCGGTGCCGCCGAATCCGAGGCACTTGCGGCCGCCGTCTCGGTCAGCCCGTCGACCGGTCTCACCGACGGGGCGGCCATCGCTGTGACCGCGACCGGCCTGCAGGTCGGGACGACGTACACCATCGGCCAGTGTGGCGTGGTCGGCGACGTCTTCTCTTGCAACGAGGCGGGCCTGGTCACCGTCAGCCCCGCAGCCGACGGCACCGCCACGGCGTCGATGACGGTGGCCCGCACCTTCCCGGGCACCGTCGGCCCCGACGGCGAGCCGGGACCGGCGGTCGACTGCACTGTCGTCGAATGCGGTATCGGCATGTTCAACGAGGTCGGCGACGCCGCCGGAACGTCGATCAGCTTCGCCTGACACACCCGCACCGAAGCGCCGGGCCGGCCTCTGCCGGTCCGGCGCTTTGCCGTCCGCAGTGCGCTCGCCGGGAGATGCCTCGCGCGGCGGCTGCTGCCTACCGTTAAGGGACATCTGCTTCCTGGAGGCACGCATGCCCACCCCGAGGACCGGCCGGCTGAGCCTGCCGGACGCGAGCATCTACTACGAGGTACGCGGCGACGGCCCGCCTCTGCTGCTCATCCCCACCGGCAACGGCGACGCCGCCCCCTTCGCCCCGATGGCCGACGACCTGGCCCGGCAGTACACCGTCATCACCTACGACCGGCGAGGCTTCTCACGCAGCAGGGTGTTCACCGACGTGGACGACGCCCGCCGCGTCGACGACGACGTGTCCGACGCCAGGCATCTGATCGACCAGCTCGGCGGCGGGCACGCGGACGTCTTCGGCAGCTGCTCCGGCGGCATCGTCGCGCTGTCCCTGCTGCAGAGGCACCCCGGGCGGGTCCGACGACTGGTCTCCCACGAGCCGCCGCTGGCCTCGGTGCTGCCGGACGCCGACCACTGGCTCGCCTACTACGACAACCTCTACGCCACCTACCGCGCCGAAGGGCTAGCCGCCGCCAAGGAAGCCTTCAGAGCGCACGTGGGTCTCGGTGCCGAGACCCGCCCACCCCCCGGCTCGGAGCTACCGCCGCAGCTGCTCGAGGAGTTGCTGGAGCGGCTGCGGCGCAATCTGCTCTTCTGGTTCGAGCACGAGGTACGCACCTTCCCCGGGCACCGCCTCGACACGGGCGCGCTGGCGGCGTCGGCGGACCGGCTCGTGCTGGCCGCCAGCACCACCGGTCGTGACCAGTTCGCGTACCGGCCCAACGAGGCCCTCGCCGCCGCGTTGGGTCTGCCGCTGCGGCACTTCCCCGGTGGCCACGTGGCCCACGTCACGCACCCGTTCGCCTTCGCCGCAGCCCTGCGCGACGCGCTATCAGGTTGACCTGCGGTACCGCCGCTGGTGCGGCGGAATGTCGCCGGCGCGAACGTGCCCGCACCGACCCGGCGCAGGCACGTTCCGCACGGCTCAGCGCCGGGTGAAACCGGCGATGAGGATGCCACCGACCACCACGTGCATGGCCGACAGCCACAGCATTGCGCCGGTCGTGGTGGCCGTCGCGGGGCCGCCGAACGACACCAGCAGCACCACCACCGCGATGATCGTCCAGATCAGGCGGCCCTTGGGGGTGAACCGTTCGAGCAGGGCCAGCAGGCCCCAGCCGACCAGGCCGATGACCAGCGGGGAGATGATCACACCGGCTAACGGCACCTCGGCGGGGGGATTGTCGGCGGCAGTCTCGGTCAACAGGTCGGTGCCGGCGATCGGGACGGCGATGATCCAGAGCAGCACGGCGGCGACCACGGCCGCGGCCACGGTCAACGCGCGCGTCTTCACGGTCCCGGCGCCCGTTCGCGAGGCATTTCCGGTGGACACAGTGGAATTCATTCCACATCCTTCGTTTCGAGATGCCCCCCGGCGCGCTCAGGATATCGCACGATGCGCAGCTCAGACACGTGCACACCGGAATTCCCAGCGCACATCCGGAGACGACATCGGCACCGGTGCCCGCCACGCTGAAGGGGCCCTGGCACGCCTGCTGAGCGGAGACCACGCGATGCGAAACCACTGTTCCTTCGTCGATGACCGCATCAAGGAGCCCAACCACGCCGCGGGTGCGCCGCCGACGGCGGACACCAACACCGATCGGCCTCGGGCGCGCTGGCGGCGCCGCAGCATCTGACCTCGCCGCCCGTCTGCAGAGGAGAAACCGATGACCGATCCGGACACCGAGGCACCCGCCTATCCCATCGGGCGTGAGTGCCCGTACCGGCCGTCGCCGCGCAACGACGCCCTCCGCGCGCGGGGACCGCTCGCCAAAGTCACCCTGTACGACGGCCGCGAAGCCTGGCTCGTGACCGGATTCGCGCAGGCCCGGCAGCTGCTCGCCGATCCGCGGGTGTCCATCGACCCGCATCGCGACGGCTTCCCGTTCGTCAGCCCCGACATGGCCGGGCTGGAGGACACTGGCTACACCGACGCGCTGATCGGTGTGGACCCGCCCGTGCACACCCGACAGCGCGCGATGCTGATCTCCAGCTTCTCCGCGCGCCGGATGAAGACACTGCGACCGGTCCTGCAGGCCATCGTGGACGAGCGGATCGACGCCATGATCGCCGCCGGTCCGGGCGCCGATCTGGTCTCGGCGTTCTCCGTCCCGGTGCCGTCGATGGCGATCTGCGTGCTGATGGGCGTGCCCTACGAGGACCGGGAGGCGTTCGAGAAGCCCGCCCGGGCTCTGTTCGACCCGGACGCGGCGCACGCCGAGCAGGCGATGGCGGACATGACCGCGTACTTCGACGACGTCGTCGGTGCCAAGTTGCGGCGACCCGGCGACGGGTTGCTCGACGATCTGATCGCCGAGCAGGTCCGCCATGGCCGCCTCACGCGGGCCGAGCTGGTCCAGTATGCGATGCTCATGCTGATCGCCGGGCAGGACACCACCGCCAACGTGATCTCGCTGGGCATCATGGCGCTGCTCGAGCACCCGGAGCAGTTCGCCGCCCTGCGCGACGATCCCGGACTTGCCGCCGGCGCAGTCGAGGAGATCATGCGGTACGTGTCGCTGATCGAGGCCATCTCCCGGGTGGCGGTCGAGGACATCGACATCGCCGGTGTGCGTATCCGTGCTGGGGAGGGCGTGCTCATCGGTGCGGCCGCCGCCAACTTCACCACGGACCTGGTGACGCGCCCTGAGGAGCTCGATGTGCGCCGCGAGCCCCGCCACCACCTGGGTTTCGGACACGGCGTGCACCAGTGCATCGGGCAGAACCTGGCCCGGCTGGAGCTGGAGCTGGTCTTCCGCGAGATTCCGCGCCGGCTGCCGGGGTTGCGGCTCGCGGTGCCCGCTGCGCAGGTGCGCACCAGTGTCACCGGTCCGCTGGAGCGGGTGGAGAGCCTGCCAGTCACCTGGTAGCCGGTCGACGATGACGGGGTAGCGCC
>NZ_BOQL01000051.1 GCF_018332655.1 Actinoplanes auranticolor
TCTATACCCCCACGCGTGTGTTGGAGCCTGCCCCTGACCGGGGCGGGCTCTTTTGCGTTCCCGGGCGATCCCGCTTTTCGGCCGGGCCCGGCTCGTTTTCGGGCAGGGCCGGGCGGGGCGGGCAGGGCAAGGCGGGGCAGGCAGGGCAAGGGGGGCAAGGCGGGGGCACTGCGGGGAAGGGCTCCTCGGGTTGTCGGTCGGGACGGGGCGGAGAGGGGCCGGCGGGACTGATCGGGAGGCTGGGCGGGTCCAGGCAGCGGATGGAGACAGGGAGGCCGCACGGGCGATAGTTGCGACCCCGCAGCTCCCGTTGCTCTGTTGCAGGCATGAGAGAAGGGGTGGCGGAAGGCAGCGGCGGCGTGGGGGAGTCTGGCGGCGTGGTCGTGTAGTCGCTAGGGACGGTGGGTAATAGGTGAACGTGATTGTCCGGGTGGGTGCGTTCGCTGTGGCCGTGGGCTTGCTGGCCGGGTGTTCGGCTGCGGACGGTGGCGGCCGGGACTACAACCCGGCCCATCAGCCTCGCTACGTCGGGCCTGATGAGGGTGAGGGTCTTCCGAATCCGGCTGCTACCTGGCCTGGCTCCGGCACCGGTCTCGGCTTGCCAGGTATCGGGCAGGCCGCGCCGAGCGAACCCGATCATGTTGTGCGGGGCGGTGCCGTCTCTGCCGCCAAGGACAAGCCGGCGGTCTTCTCCCTCGTCAACCCGTCTGACGTCGTCCGGGTCACCGTCGGGGATCTCGGGCCTGATCTCTTCGAGGTCTCCACGCCCGCGGAGTCCAAGGTGGTGCCCAAGGTCGATGTCAACGGGAGCACCGTTGTCGCTGGGCTGCGGGGCACCGGGCTCACCGGTCCCGCTCTGATCACCATTGTGCTCAGTGATGATGTGCGCTGGAGTGTCCGGCTGACGGGCGGCGCCAGTGATCAGACCGTGGATCTCAAGGGTGGACCTGGCGGGGACGTCGACTTCGCGGCCGGCACCAGCCGAGCTGAGGTATCGCTGCCGGCGGCCCGCGGGACTCAGCGGGTTGTGGTCGGTGGTGGCGCCAGTCAGCTGGTCGTCAACCTCACCGGGACTGCTCCCGTACGGGTCGCTGCGAGGAACGGGGCCGGCGAGGTCACGGTGGACGGGCAGACCAAGTCCGGCGTACCCGGGGGCGCCGTCTTCACCGGGCCGGGGTGGGACACCGCCACCGACCGCTTCGACATCGACGCGACCAGCGGTGTCTCCTCCATGACCGTCGCCCGCAGCTAGCTGACGGCTGCCTGGCCGGCGGTGTGGAAGTGTCGCGATGGCACGCCGGCCGCGGCCAGCTGGATGGCCACCTCCGCGCACGGGTTCTGCATGGACACGACCACGTGATGGTCGTCCGCCAGGTCGCACAGGGCCACCAGCGTGCCCAGGTTGATCGCATCCACCTCCGGCACGTCGGCCAGGTCGAGGACCAGGCGCAGCGGGCGGACCTTCCGGACCGTGTGCACGAGAATCCGGCGGAACTGCACCGCGGAGTCCGCGCCCAGGGGGCCATGGGGCTGGAGCACAACGTTTCCGTCCGCGTCCGTTCGGACGTCGACCGCGGTGTTGAACATCGGTCTGCCTTCCGTCACCCCACGTTCGCCGGGCGGACAGCCTATGACGGTTCCCGCGGCGCGTCGACCGGCTGTTCGGGCCAGTTCATGATCCGGCAGGCGGCGCCGGGGCGGGGGCTACAGCGTCCGGGTCGCCGGTCACCTTGCCGGGGTTGAACAGGTTCCGGGGATCCAGGGTCTGCTTCACCGCCTGCATCATCGCCAGCACCGGCGGCTCCAGCTCCTGGCGCAGGCCGCGCCGCTTCAGCAGGCCCACCCCGTGCTCGCCGGTGACCGTACCCCCGAGGGCGATCGCCGCCGTCAGGATCTGATCGAACGCCGCCTGGGCCGACCGCCGGGCCGCGTCGTCGCCGGCCGGGGTTCGGATCAGCGGGTGCAGGTTGCCGTCGCCCGCGTGCGCGATGGTCGCGATCGCGACGCCGTGCCGGGCCGCGATCTCCTCGATCGAGGCGAGCATCGTCGGCACGGCCGACCGGGGCACGCACACGTCCTCGGTCAGCACCGGACCCAGGCGTTCCATCGCCGGGTAGGCCAGCCGGCGCGCGGCGAACAGCGCTTCCGCCTCGAACTCGTCGGTCGACTGCTCGGCCCACTGGGCGCCCGCGTCCCGGAAGACCCGGGCCAGCGCGTCCGCCTCCGCCTGGCCTGATTCGCCCGGCGTGTCGATCTGCGCGAGCAGCAGCGCCTCCGCCGTCGCCGACAGGCCGAGGTGCTTCCACTGCTCGACCGCCTGCAGGCAGGTCCGGTCCAGCAATTCCAGCGCGGTGGGGAGCAGACCCAGGCGGGTGGTCGCGGCCACCGCGTCGCCGGCGGCCACCAGGCTGTCGAAAGCCCCGACGACGGTACGGGGCGCAGCCGCGCGAGCCGGACGCAGCCGCACCGTGACCTCGGTGACCACTCCCAGCGTTCCTTCGGCGCCGACGAACAGGCTGACCAGGTCGTAGCCGGCCACTCCCTTCGTCGTGCGGTGGCCGAGGCGCACCGCCGTACCGTATGCGCCGGCCGGACCGCCCACGACGGCCTGCAGGCCGAGCACGTAGTCGCGGGTCACGCCGTATTTCAGGCAGCACAGGCCGCCCGCGTTCGTCGCCACGTTGCCGCCGATGGTGGACCAGGGTGCGCTCGCCGGGTCCGGCGGATACCAGAGACCGTGGGCCGCGACCGCGGCCTTCAGGTCGTCGTTGACGACGCCGGGCTGGACCACCGCGATCATGTTGTCCGGGTCGATCTCGAGGATCTTGTTCATCCGGGTCAGGTCCAGGATGAGACTGCCGTCGACCGCGTTGGCGCCGCCGGACAGCCCGGTGCCCGCTCCCCGCGCGATCACCGGGATGTCCCGGGCGGCGCAGGCTGCGACGATGGCGCTCACTTCTTCGGTGCTCCGGGCCCGGATCGCCCCGACCGGGCGGCCCACCGGGGCCCATTCCGCGTCGTCGTGGCTCAGCGAGCCGAGCACGTCCGGGTCGACGATGACGTCCAGCCCGGGCAGGGCCGCCGCGAGTGAGCCGGTCATGCCAGGCCCGCCAGGAACTTGAGCAGCGCCTCGTTCACCTGGTCCGGTTGGTCGATGTTGGCCGCGTGCCCGCTGTCCTCGAGGATCAGCGCGGCCGCGCGGGAGTTGGTCGCGGCCGCGGCGGTCGCGTGCTCGCACGGCCACAACTGGCTGTGGCGGCCGGCGAGGAGCAGGCTCGGCACCGCGACCCGGGCGACCACGTCACGCCAGTCCTGCTCCGCGTGGTCCTGCAGCAGCGGCCACGTCTCCGGGGCCCGGGCGTCGCTCATCCGCGGCACCCGGCCGAGGGCCTCGACCAACCGCCCCAACCGCTGCACCGACTCGGCGACCGGCAGGCCGTGGCCGGTGTCCGGCACGCCGTCCTCGAAGAAGGTGCCGAGGTTGTGCCGGGTGAGGCCGTAGAAGCCGTGCGGCCAGACCTCGTCGTTGACCATCTTCGGGGTCTGGTCGACGGTGACGATGCCGCGCAGCCGGTCGGCGCCGAACAGGTCGTAGTAGGCCCAGATCGTGCTGGCGCCCATCGAAGCGCCGACCAGGACGACCCGGTCCAGGCCGGCGGCGTCGAGGAAGTCGCGGATGTCCTTGCCGTGCCGGGCGATCCGCTGGCCGTACGCGGGATTGTCCGAACCGCCGTGCGAGCGCCGGTCCAGGCCGAGCACCCCGAAGCCGGCGCCCAGCAGGGCCCGGCGTTGCAGCTCCCAGGTCTCGGCCGAGGCGGTGAAGCCGGCGATGAGCACGACCGGCGGTCCGCTGCCCTCGTCGGTGTAGTGCAGGTTGACACCGTCGCTGGTGGCGATCGTCGACATGCCTCGACACTACGGCGGGGTCACCGGAAACGCTGGAGGAACTGCCTCGGGGCCAGTGCCCGGGCGGTGATCCGCACGTCGCCGAGCCAGCCGTAGAAGCCCTGGCCGTAGCGCAGGTCGAAGGACGTCGCACCGAGGACGAACGGGCGGCCCAGGGTGGCGATGCCGTGCGAGGCCTCGCTCGGATTCCGCAGAATCTTCGAGCCGTCGATCCACACGGTCGTCCGGCGGCTGTCGTTCACCACCGCCACGTGCATCCACCGGCCCACCGGCAGGGCATGGCTCCACGACGTCGGGTCGGCGTCCCGGTCGGCCGGGTAGACGACGTACTGCAGGAAGCGCTCGGGGGACACGTTGAGACTGCAGGTGGGTTCCAGCGGGGACCAGCCGCTGTGCTTGCCGGCGTCGCCGCTGCGGCCCTCCCAGCTGAGGATGCCCATCCAGGCGTGGTCGCCGACGAACGGGTCGGGCAGCTTCACGAACGCCTCGATGGTGTAGCCACCCTCGAAGGTCATGCCGTTCAGCACGGCGTCCGGACCGGTGTGCAGGATCGCGCCGCGGTCGGGGCCCTTGCCGCCGTCGAAGCGGAGGCTGGCGTGCGCGGGCTGGCCGGGGTGGTGCTCGGTGGAGAGGGTCAGGACGTCGGGGCCGCTGTTGGCCAGTCGCCGTACCGTCAGGTCGTTGCCCTTGCCGGTCAGGTCCCGGACCGTGGCGCCGTCGGCGACCGACTGCCCGGCGGCGTCGAAGCGCCAGTAGGCGGCCGTGTGCCGGTCCACGACCGCGGCGGCCGGCCGGGGTGCGGGCAGCGCCGGCGGGTCGAAGCCGGCGAACCGGTCGGCGAAGTCGATCTTCAGGCTGAACCGGTCGGCCGGCCCGGTGAGCTCGATGGTCTCCGCCTCCAGCTGCGTGCGTTCCGCCGGCCGCCGGGCGAGGAACCAGGGTGCGAAGGTCTCGACGTCGATCGTGTCGCGCGCCAGGTCGAACGTGTAGGTCCGGACCATGCCCGCGCCGCCGTAGTAGCGGTCCTGGTAGTTGGTGATGTGCACGTGGACGTCGTGCCCGGCGTCGTTCTTCAGCACGGTGCGTCCGGGCGGCCAGTAGTGCCCGTTCAGGGTCAGGAAGATCTGGTCGTTGCCCTTGATCAGGCGGTCCCAGAGGCGCTGTCCGTGGGCGGACAGGGCCGCGACACCGGCATCGTCGGCGTAGGCGAGGTCGTGCGTGGTGACGATCGCCGGTACCCGCCGGTGCTTGTCCAGGATGTTCTGCGCCCAGGCCAGACCGCGGTCGGAGATGCGCCAGTCCAGGGCGAGCACGAGCCACTGCCGGCCGCCCGCGGCGAGCAGGTGGGCGCTGTTGTAGCCGTCGGCGGACGCCCCGGCGAAGGTGGGCATCCGGGCGAAGCGGTGCGGTCCGAAGGCCCTCAGGTACGCCGAGTCACCACGCTGGTCGTCCGTGGACGACTTCACGTCATGGTTGCCGGCCAGCACGCTGTACGGCAGCCGCCCGTCCAGCCGCCGGAAACACTCCCCGGCGAGTCCGATCTCCTCGGCCGTACCGTGCTCGGTGACGTCGCCGAGGTGGGTCATGAAGACAACCTCACGCTGGTCGAGCAGGTAGCGGAAAGTCTCGCGCAGCGGCGCCGGGTCCGGGCTGTCGGCGTCGAAGAGGTACTGGGTGTCGGGCAGTACGGCGAGCGCGAAGCGTTCACCCGTACCGCCGCGGGTCTTGTCCGCCGCCTCGGCGGCCGATCCGGTCAGCAGGGGCACGGCAGGAGCGGCCACAGCCGCGCGCAGCAGGTTCCGTCGGTCCACGGTGATCACTCTGCTGAAGTCGCGGCAACAGCCGACGTCGGCGAGGCGAAGAACGGGCGAACAGCGCTCTTGTCGCCCACCGTTCCCGTCCCCGTCACAACCTTGTGGCCTGGCGGAGCGGGACCGCCACCCATCCTCTGCCCATGCGAATCGCGCTGGTCACGGAGTCCTTCCTGCCGGATGTCAACGGTGTCGCACACTCGGTCGTCCGGGCCGCCGAGCATCTCGTGCGGCGCGGGCACGACCCGTTGGTGATCGCTCCCCAGCCGCCGCCCGGCAGTCGTGGGGCGGTCGGTGAGCTGCCCTATCCGGTGGTGCGTATCCCGTCGTTGCCGATGCCCGGCTATCCGCAGATCCGGCTCGGGCTGCCGACCCCGGCCCTGACCAGCGCGCTGCGCGCCCACGGCACCGAGGTCGTGCACCTGGCGAGCCCGTTCGTGCTCGGTGCGTGGGGTGCGGCGGCCGCCCGGGCGCTGCGGTTGCCGGCCGTTGCGGTCTACCAGACCGACGTCGCCGCCTACGCCCGGGCGTACAAGGTCGCGATGACCGAGCACGCCGCGTGGCGGTGGATCCGGACCGTCCACAACGCGGCGTTCCGGACGCTGGCGCCGTCGACCGAATCGGTGACGGCGCTGGACAGCCACGGCGTGCGCCGGGTGCACCTGTGGCGGCGCGGGGTCGACGACGTGCGGTTCCATCCGCGGCACCGCAGCGCCGGCCTGCGCCGGGCGCTGGCCCCGGGCGGCGAGGTGCTGGTCGGCTTCGTCGGGCGGCTGGCGGTGGAGAAGCAGGTGGATCTGCTCGCGCAGACCAGCCGGTTGCCGGGGGTACGGCTGATCGTCGTCGGCGACGGGCCCGCGGCCGGTACGTTGCGCCAGGCCCTGCCCGATGCCGTGTTCCTGGGCGCCCGGCACGGTGCCCAGCTGGCCCGGATCTACGCCAGCCTCGACGTGTTCGCGCACACCGGCCCGTACGAGACGTTCGGCCAGGCGATCCAGGAGGCGATGGCCAGCGGGCTGCCGGTGGTCGCGCCGGCTGCCGGTGGGCCGCTCGACCTGGTCGCGGACGGCCTGACCGGGCATCTCGTGCCGCCTTTCCGGGCCGAGGGCTTCACCGCGGCGATCGCGGGGCTGGCCGGGGATCCCGCTCGGCGCGCCCTGTTCGGTGCCGCGGCCCGGGTCGCGGTCGAGGGCCGGACGTGGGCCGCCGTCGGCGACGAGCTGATCGGGCACTACGAGGCCGCGTTGCAGCCGGCCGCCGAGCGGGTGCTGGTGCCGGCATGAGGATCGTGCGGCTGGCCAACTTCGTCACGGCCCGCTCGGGTGGGCTGCGCACCGCGCTGCGGGAACTGGGTGCCGGCTATCTCGCCGCCGGGCACTCGCCGGTCCTGGTCGTGCCCGGGAACCGGTTCGCCGACGCCGAGACCGAGCAGGGCCGGGTCATCACGCTGCCCGGGCCCGAGGTGCCGCGGATGGGCGGCTACCGGGTGCTGCTCGACCGGCGCCGGGTCGCGGACACCCTGGCCCGGTTGCGGCCGGACCACCTGGAGGTCTCCGACCGGACGACGCTGCGCTGGACCGGCAACTGGGCGCGGCGGCACGGCGTGCCGTCGACGATGGTGTCGCACGAGAGCCTGGACGGGCTGCTGCGGCTGTTCGGCGGCGGCAACGGGCGGTGGCTGGCCGATCGGCTCAACGCGCGCAGCGCCGCCGGCTTCGACCGGATCGTGTGCACCACGGGCTGGGCGGCGGCCGAGTTCGAGCGGCTCGGGGTGCGTGACGTGGCTCGCGTACCGCTGGGCGTTGATCTTGATCTGTTCTCGCCGGACCGGCACGATCCGGCGCTGCGGCGCCGGTGGGCCGGGCCCGGCGACGCGCTGCTGGTGCACTGTGGCCGGTTGTCGGCGGAGAAGCAGCCACGGCGCTCGCTCGCCGCGCTGGCCGAGGTCCGTGCCGCCGGAGTGCCCGCGGTGCTGGTGGTCGCCGGCGGCGGGCCGCTGCGGCCCGCCCTGCAGGCCGAGGCGGCCGAACGTGGCCTGCCGGTCCGCTTCGCCGGTCATCTGCGCGACCGCACCGAGCTGGCCGCCCTGCTCGCGACGGCGGACGTGGCCCTGGCGCCCGGACCGATCGAGACGTTCGGCCTGGCCGCGCTCGAGGCCCTGGCCAGCGGTACGCCGGTAGTGGTCAGCGCCGCGAGCGCGTTGCCGGAGGTGATCGGGACGGCCGGTCTCGCCGCCACGACTGACGCGTCCTACGGTGCCGCGGTCCGTGCTCTGCTGGACCGCCCGGACCGCCGGGTCGCCGCCCGCGCGCAGGCGGAGCGGTTCCCCTGGTCGGCCTCGGTGGCCGGCTTCCTGTCGATCATGACTGCGGACCGGGCGGGCGCCGGTCGACGAGCCACTGGTACGGCATGATGGCCGGGTGACCGGGGGTTATCTGAAGGGCCGGATCCGTCGGGAGGACATCATCACGACGGCCGTCGCCGTGTACGCGGAGGCGGGCTACCACGGCTCGTCCCTGCGGGAGATCGCCCGCCGCGTCGGCATCACCCACGCCGGCCTGCTGTACTACTTCCCGACCAAGGAGTCGCTGCTCGCCGCCGTGCTGGAGCGCCGGGACGCGGAGGACACCGAGCGGGAGCGCCTGGCCGTACCGCCCGGCCGGGAGGCGCTGGCCCATCTGGTCGCGCTCGCCGAGCACAACGTCCGGCACCCCGGCATCGTCGACGTGTACGCCCGGCTGGCCGCCGAAGCAGTCGCGGCGGACCATCCCGCGCACGACTACTTCGAACGGCACTACCGGATGGCCCGGGAGTACGCGACCGCCTCGTTCCGGGTGCTGGCCGCCCGGGGCGAACTGCGCGCGGGCGTCGACCCCGAGCATGCGGGCCTGAACCTGGTCGCGCTGATGGACGGCCTTCAGGTGCAGTGGCTGTCCGACGGCACCGCGGTCGACCTGGTCGGCGCGCTGCGTTTCTACCTGCAGGACCTGCTCACCGTCCCGCTCGACTAGAGGGTCCGGGCGTAGGGGTCCCAGTCGGCCGGCAGGGCGGGCGGCGTGTCGGCCGTGCTCTGCACGACCACCGGGCGCCGGTCGGCGATCGACTCCTCGATGGACTGCATCGCGTCGAGCACGTGGTAGGCGAGCGCTCCCGAGGCGCGTTCCGGCATGCCGGCCCGGATCGAGCGGGCCAGCTCCAGCACGCCGGTGCCGCGCGAGGCCGGATGTCCCTGCGGCGCCAGCTCCTGCGGGTCGCCCCCGGTGAGCGGATGCAGCACCGTCGGGCCGTCGAAACGGTTGGGATCCGGGAGTACGGCGGTGCCCAGCGTGCCGGCGACCTCGAGGGTGGTGCGGGGCAGCGCCGAGTCGAAGGTCAGCACCACCTGGGCCGAGCCGCCCCGGCTGAACTCCAGCAGTGCCGTCACGGTGGTCGGGACGGTGACCGGGAACTCCGTACCGGCTCGGGGGCCGGAGCCGATCACCCGGGTCTCGCGGGCCCGTCCGCCGGTCGCGGTGACCCGGCCGATCGGTCCCAGCAGCTGCACGAGGGCGGTCAGGTAGTACGGGCCCATGTCCAGCAGCGGACCGCCGCCGGTCTGGAACAGGAACTCCGGCGCGGGATGCCAGCTCTCCGGCCCGGGTGACTGGAACAGGGCCAGTGCCGTCCGCGGCTCGCCGATGCGCCCGGCGTCGACGGCCCGCCGGGCGGTCTGCAGCCCCGCCCCGAGCACTGTGTCCGGTGCGCTGGCCACCCGGAGGTCCAGCTCGCGGGCGCGGTCCAGGAGTTTGCGGGCGGATGGCCGGTCGAGTGCGAGCGGCTTCTCCGCCCAGACGTGCTTGCCGGCCTCCAGCGCGGCCAGGCCCACGTCGACGTGGGCGGCCGGGACGGTGAGGTTGACGACGAGCTCGACGGCCGGGTCGGCGAGCAGGTCCTGGGTCGTGCCCGCGGCGGGGACGCCGTGCCTGGCGGCCTGGGCGGCGGCCCGGCCGGGGTCGAGGTCGGCGACCATGCGGACGTCCAGATCCGGGAAGCTGGTGAGATTCCGCAGGTACGTCTCGCTGATCGTGCCGGCCCCGATGACGCCGACCCGCACCGCGCCGGCGCTCATCGCGCGGCCCCCTCGTGCTGCTCGCTGTCGCGCAGGAACGCGAGGCTGGCTCCCAGGGCGGCGAAGATGTCGCCGTCGTAGCGGTCGAACTCGACGACCCGCAGGGCCTGCGGCGCCGCGGCGAGAACGTCGGTGACGGGGACCCGGCCCTGGCCGGCGGGGACCTGGCCGGAGCCGTCGGTGGCGAGGTCGCCGTCCTTGACGTGGATCGCGCGTACCCGGTCGCCGAGGCGGCGCAGCAGGGCCGGCGCCTCCGCGCCGCCGGCCGTGACCCAGTACGTGTCCACCTCAAGGACCACGGCCGGGTCGAGCTGCTCCGCGAGCACCTCGAAGGCGGTCCGGTCGCCGATCCGGGACTGCAGCTCCCAGAAGTGGTTGTGGTAGCCGACGGTGACGCCGTGCTCGGCGGCCACCTTGGCGGCGTCGTTGAGCGCGGTCGCGGTGGCGGTGATGTCGGCCGGGTCCTGCCAGCGGGCCGGCTCCACCATGGGGTCGATGACGATGCCGATACCCAGCTCGGCTGCGGCGGCGAACACCGCAGGCTGATCGACGCGCGGGTCGAGGAGCTGGGCGTGGGCCGTCGGCGCGGTCAGGCCGTGGGCCGGGAGCCCGGTGCGCAGTACGGCGAGGTTCTCCCGCACGCCGTACGGCTCCACCTGGGTGAACCCGAGGGCGGCGAGCCGGGCGAGGGTGCCGGCGGGGTCTTGGGCGAAGGCATCCCGGACTGAGTACAGCTGGACGGAAAGCTTGCTCATCGCTACCTCCAAGCGGTCTTCATCTTTTCTACCAGCTGGTCAAAATTCACGCTAGTGAGCGCTCTCTAGATCAACTGAACGGCACGATTCACACGCCTTATCCGGCGCGGCAATTTCGCGGTAATAGGTGGTGAATGACCGCGCCGCCAATGGGTATGAACCGGTTCTAATTGGCCGAAAGTATGAGTACTGACGCCCGCCGGTTTGAGCGCTCATCGGCCGTTCGGAGGATTAGCGGGCCCCGGGAACGATTTTCGGGTCTTCTGCCCGGTACGCCCGCGACACGGAATATCACCTAATCGGGTTAATGTGGACGTAGGTCCACAATTCCGGCTCTAGATCATGATTCTGTGGATCTAGCAATAAACCAGCCGAGAAAAGGTGGTTCCATGAGTAAGGCAACACGAATGCTGGCCATGACCGGAATGGCGCTGGTCGCCGGTGTGACGATGGCCGCCGGCCCCGCCGCGGCGTCCTCGTCGACCGCCCAGGGAACCACGTCCGTCACGCAGAGCACCCAGCAGCAGGCGAAGACCGACCGCGGCCGTGACCGTGACTGGGTCGCCGGCTACTACCGCACCCGCCTCCAGTGCGAGCGGGTCGGCCGCATCGGCGAGCGCTTCGACCGCTGGGACGACTACGAGTGCGAGCGCGTGCGCCGTGGCTTCCGGGTGATCTGGCGTCTCGACGTCGAGCGTGACTGGCACGGCGGCGGCCACCACGGTGGCGGCCACTGGAACAACGGCAACGACCACCACGGTGGCGGCCACTGGAACAACAACCGCCCGCGTCGCTGACGCCCAGCACCACCTGACCCGACACAACGTCGCCGGCCCGCGGTCTCCGCGGGCCGGCGACGCCCGTTTCCCGGCTCCGCGCCCGGAAACGACGGAAGGCCCCGGCCGGACGGTCGGGGCCTTCCTTTTCCGGTACGGCGTTACCTGGTGATCTTCCGCGTATAGCTCTTACCGGCCGAGGTGTTACCGGCCTTGTCGGAGCCCCAGTAGGTGACCGTCAGGGTGCCCTTCTTGACGCCCTTGAGACCCAGGCTCCAGGTGCCCCGGGCAGTCGGCGTCACGGTGAGGACGGTCGCCTTGGCCGAGGCCTTGCTCTTCGAGGTGGTCTTCACCCAGGTACGGCCGGTGTAGTAGTACCACTTGCCGTTGCGCTGCTCGATCAGCTTCACCCGGACCCGGGCCACCCCGACGCCCTTGTCGGTCGCCGTACCCGTGATCTTCGACCAGGCGGACGCCTTGCCGGCGTTCTTCGGCACGGTGAAGGTCACGACCGGCTTGTGGGTGTCCTTGGTGACCCTGACCGACCCGACCGTGACCGGCGTGCCGGCCCCGGCCTGGTTGAACAGCGTCACCTTGACCGTGAACGTGCCGGCCTTCGGGTAGACGTGCGCCGCGCTGCCGACATTCGGCGACATCGTGGAGGTTGCGCCGTCGCCCCAGGCCACCGAGACCTTGCTCGCTCCGCTCACGCCGCTGAGGCTGAGCTTGACGGACTGGGTCGCCCAGATCGACCTGCGGTCCAGGGCGTACCGGCCGGGCTGAGCCGCGACGACCACCGTGGACGTACCGGTGAAGCCGGCCGGCCCGGTGTTGCCCGCCTCGTCGGTCAGCGCTACCGACACCGGGAAGCGGCCCGCGGCCGCATAGGTGTGGGTCGCGGTCTTCGCCCCGGCCGCCAGGGTCTGCGGCGCGCTGCCGTCGCCCCAGGTGACGACCCGGCGGATCCCCGCCGGCGCACTCACGTCGTCGGTGAGCGCGGTCTGGGTCAGAGTGACCGTCTGACCCGGCCACAGCGCCGTCGCGTCCAGCGTGAACGTGCCCGTCGGTGCGGTGGAGTCCGACACGCCCGCGGTGGCCCGCGGCGCCGGGTCGGCCGTGACCGGCGTGTGCGCGGCGAAGTAGTTGACCAGCATCGTCAGGTCGTTGTCGCCGGTCGTCACCTTGTTGCTGCCCCCGGCCAGGGCGGCGAAGTTGTCCCCGCCGGTGGCCAGGAACGAGTTCGTCGTCACCCGGTACGTGCCCGCCGGGTTCAGCGTGACCCCGTTGAGCTTGAGCGACGAGGCGATGATCCGCTGACCCTGCGGCTGGGCGGCGTCGTAGGAGTAGGTGAGCCCCTTCGACACGCCCAGGTGCAGCACCGGACGGGACGCACCGGCCGGCTGCCACTGCTGCTCCAGCGCCAGCTTGATGTCGGCGCCGGTCAGCGTCTGGGTGATGACGTCGTTGGCGAACGGCTGCACGGCGAACGCGTCGGCGTAGGTGACCGTGCCGTCGGTGCCGTACTTGAGGTCGGACCGCAGGCCGCCCGGGTTCATCAGGGCGATCTGCGCCCCGCCCCGGCCGGCGTCGCGGGTCTGGTCCAGCTGCACATCGGCGATGAAGTTGCCCAGCACCGACTCGATGCCGCGGTCCTCGTTGCCGGCAGCGGTGTAGCCGCGCAGGATGTCCGCGGTGATCTTGCCCAGGGTCTGCTTGCCCAGCTCGGTGGCGTTGGCCTTGGCCTTGGCCACGAGGTCGGCGACCGCCGGATTCGACGTGACGCCCGTGACGGCGAGCAGCTCAGCCGTGGACGCGGTCACCGCGCGGGCGGCCGGGTCGTAGGTGAGCACGGCCTTGCCCAGCTTGACGCCGTAGTCCTCGGCCTGGATGACCGGCCGGGTCCGCGACGTGCCGGGGACCGGCACCTGGAACGCGTACGGCTGGTGGGTGTGACCGCTGAGGATGGCGTCGATCTCGGGGCTGACCTGGGTGTACCGGCCGAAAACGGGGTCGGCCACCAGCTCGGCGGCGGAACCGATGTGCTCCGACGCCGCGCCCTCGTGAGCCAGCAGCACCAGGACGTCGGCCTCGCCGTTGGCCGCGTTGCCGTCGGACAGCTCCGTGGCGAGCTTGTCCGCCTCGGCCACCGGGTCCCGGAACTCCACGCCGGCGATGCCGCCCGGCGCGACCAGCGAAGCGGTCTGCTCGGTCACCACGCCGATGTAGCCCACCTCGACGCCGCCCAGGCTCTGCACCGAGTACCCGGGCAGCACCCGCTTGCCGTCCTTGTAGACGTTGGCCGCGAGGTACGGGAACTTCGCCCGGTCCTCGACCCGGCCCAGCAGGTCGGCCAGGCCCTTGTCGAACTCGTGGTTGCCGACCGCCGCGACGGTCAGCCCGCCGGCGTTCAGCACGTCCAGGGTCGGATTGTCGTTGTCGATCGCCGACACGAAGGTCGACGCCCCGATGTTGTCTCCGGCGGAGACCCACGCGGTGTTCGGGTTGGCGGCCCGCAACCGGTCGACCAGCCCGACGAGCTGGGCGGCGCCGCCGACCGGCTGGCCGCCCGCGGTCGACGGCGGCTCGAGCCGGCCGTGGAAGTCGTTGATGGTCAGCAGCTGCAGGTCGACCGGCTTGGTCAACCCGGTCTCCAGGCCGATCACCACGGGATCGTGGTCGCTGGCCCGGTACGGACCGGCGTCGTAGAACGGTGCGTAGACGTCGTACTGGTAGGCGTACGACTCGACGGAGTTGATGTTCCAGATGTCGACGCCGGTGACCCGCTCGGCGAGCGGGGCGGTGGCCAGCCCGTGGTCGAGCGAGCCGGTCTCGCCGCCGAAGACGTACGAGTACCCGCCCGGTGCCCCGGTGGTGTGCACGTCGGTGAAGCCCTTGTCGTACAGGGCCTGCATCGGGTCTTCCCGGGTGTAGGCGTTGAAGTCGCCGAGCAGCAGCACCTGGTCGCTGCCGCTGCCGGCCTTCAGCTGGTCGACGAAGCCGGCCAGCGAGTTCGCCTGCCGCACCCGGTCGCCGTTGTACGGCCCCTGCCCGTCACCGCTGTCGGCGTTGTCGCCGCTCGGCGGGGTCGAGGCGCTCTTGGACTTGAAGTGGTTGGCCACCACGGTGAAGGTGATCGCGCCGGAGGTGAACGTCTGCGCGATCGGCTCGCGGGCGTTGGACCACACCGACTCGTCGTTGATCGAGCGGGCGGCGCCCTTCAGGGTGACCGCGGCCGGCTTGAAGATGATGGCCGTGGTGATGAAGTCCTGCTGGGCGGCGGCCGGGAGGTCCGCCGGCGAGCGCACGTAGTCCCAGGTGCCCGCGCCGTCGACCGCGTTCAGCGCGCCGACCAGCGTCTCCAGCGCCCGCTGCGGCTGGTCGGCCTCGAACCGGACCGAGTTCTCGATCTCCATCAGCGCGACCACGTCGGCGTCCAGGGCGGTGATCGCCGAGACGATCTTCGCCTGCTGCTTGGCCAGCGCGGCCGCGTCGGCGGCTCCCCGGGCCGGCTCACCGAAGTGCACGAAGTAGTTCAGGACGTTGAAGCTGGCCACCTTGATGTCACCACCGACCGCGGCGGGCGCCGCGGTGCGCGGGTTGGTGTCCTTGAACGTCGTGCGGGCCGGTGCCGGGGTTCCCGCGTCGACCGGAGTGGTCGGCTGCAGCCGCCACTCGTTGAAGCCGAAGCCCAGGACGGCCGGGCCGAACGATTCGACGGTGTCATCCACCCGGACCGGGTCGGTCTTCGACAGGTACGGCGGCGCGAGCCCGGCCGAGGCCAGGTTCGTCGTCCGGCCGTCGTCGAGCAGGATCCGGCCGAGCTTGTTCGCCGCCTTGACCTGCGCCGCGGCCTCGGTGCCGGGGCGGGCCACGTCGGTCGGCACGCGGGCCGGGGCGTTGCCGGCGGCGAGCACGATCTCGCCGTACCGGTTGGTGTTGTAGACGTCGGAGACGGTGTACGCCCCGACCGGGGCGACCAGCATGCCCTCGACGGACTCGCGGGCGTCGTCGGCCAGCGGCAGGCTCAGCGGTACGGGCGCCGGCAGCGGCGCGTCGTGCGCGCAGACCTGCACGTCGGCCTTGGCCGCGATGCTGAGCTGGGTGAACGCGTTGAACTCGGTGGCCGTGCCGGTGACGCGGACCCGGTCACCGAGGGCGACGGCCGGGGCGGTGCCGGTGGGCAGGTAGACGAAGACGGCGTCGGAGGCCGTGCCCGCGGCGACCGGGCGGTCCCCGCCGCTGCCCGCGGTCTGCACGTAGATGCCGTTGTAGCCACCGGTGCGGTGGTCGGCGGTCACGACGCCCTCGACGGTGACCCGGGTGCCGGCCAGCGTGGTGGCCGCGCCGGTGCCCTGCACCTCGGCGATGGTGTGGTCGGTCGCGACGGTGCAGCCGGGGGCCGGGTCGGGATCGGGATCCGGGTCCGGCGCGACGGCGTTGCGCGCGCCGAAGCTGTTCGCGGCCGGCGCCTTCCAGACGCCGTCGATCTTCTGCAGCGAGTCGGCCGCAGTGGTGCTCTGACCCTCGACGACGCCGAGGTCGACACCGGAGGTGCCGGCCGCCGGTCCGGCGGTGGCGGCGAAAGCCCCCTCGTAGGTGAGGAACTCGGCGACCGCACCGGCCGGGTCGACCAGGGCCGCCCCGTCCGGGCCGTTCTGGATCCCGTCCACCGGATACCTCTGCACGACCACGCCGGCGGCCGGAACGCTCCCGGCGAACGTGTCGGTGTCGTAGACCACGCCACCGTTGCCGTTGTAGAGCACGATCCGCCAGCCGGTCAGATCGAAGCCGGCGGGCGCCTCGATCTCGATCGCCTCACCGCTGTCGGTGCCGGAATTGTCGTAGTGAATTTCGCTGATGAATGGTCCCGGCACCGCTTTTGCGGCGCGTACCGGCGCAGTTTCCGCGGCGCGGGTCGGCGCTTCCGCGGCGCGAGCCGGACCGGTGAAGCCGAGGCCGAGGGTGGTGGCCACGAACGCCGCACCGAGAGCGTGACGCCCTGACCGGGATCGCGGAGCGACCCCGGCTGCGGGCATGGATCGACGCATGGAGTTTTGTCCTTCCAAGGTTCTAATGCGCCGGAGCGTAAGCAGGTCCAATGACGATCAACGCTCGTTCAGGTAACGAACAGGCATACGTCGGCACCCGAGTGCGAGCATGCCTCACGTATAGTCGCCGCCGATCACCACAACACGCTTTTCGACACGGGGGATTCTGCATGTTCCTGTTCCACCGCAAGGCTTTGACGGTCGCCGGCGTCACCGCGGCGGCGGTCGCCTCGACCGCGTTCTTCGCTGTGCCCGCCCAGGCGGCGTCCGCCGGCCTGGCCAAGGTGGTCGGTTCGTCCACCGTCCAGTTCAACGCTCTGCTGGGCAAGAGCAACGGGCTGACCATCACCATCTCGGGCCGCACCGTCACGCTGAACGACAAGGTCGCCATCAAGGCCGGCAAGGGCTGCAAGGCGGTCAAGGGCGACAAGACCAAGGTCAAGTGCAAGACCAAGAAGAAGACGTCGCGGCTCAGCGTCGCCCTCGGCGACAAGAACGACTGGGTCTTGAACAAGACCTCCGTCTACATGCTCGCCGACGGTGGTTCCGGCACCGACAAGCTCACCGGTGGCTCGGCGGCCGACCAGCTGCAGGGCGGCACCGGCAACGACAAGCTGTACGGCCGGGGCGGCATCGACACGCTCTTCGGTGGCTCGGGCAACGACCACCTGGCCGGTGGCGCCGGCAACGACCGCATCGACGCCGGGCCCGGCACCGACAAGGCCTACGGCGAAGCCGGCAACGACGAGATCCTCGGTGGTTCGGGCAACGACACCCTCTCCGGCGCCGCGGGCATCGACGGGATCGAGGGCGGTGCGGGCAACGACACGATCACCGGTGCCGCCGGCAACGACGTGCTCGTCGGTGACGCGGGCAACGACCGCATCACCGGATCGACCGGTGACGACGTGGTCTACGGCGATGCGGGCAACGACTGGCTCGCCGGCGACGCCGGCAAGGACATCGTTCTCGGTGAGGCGGGCAACGACACCGTCGCCGGTGGCGACGGGAACGACTACCTCTTCGGCAAGGCCGGCAACGACACCATCGCCGGCCACAAGGGCGACGACGCCCTCGTCGGCGAGGACGCCGTGGCGGGTCAGCCGTCCGGTAGCGACGCGGCTCGGGACCAGCTCGACGGCGGCGCCCACGCCACCGTCCTCGGTGACTTGTGCCTGATCAAGGCCGCGGGCACCGCGAAGAACTGCGAGGACGTCCGGGGTGGCACGCAGGCGCGTTCCGCGGCGGTCGCGCCGGCGGCCCGGATCGAGGCTGCCGTGCAGGCGCAGCAGCGGGCGGCGGCCGCCCGGGCGGCAATGAAGTAGACAACACCTGGTTATGGACGGCCCGGCCGAGCGGAGTGACCCCCGCTCGGGCGGGCCGTCTCCCGTGTACTGGTTTCAGATGAATTCCGATGGCATGCTGGCTCCGGGACGCGGCCGGAGGTGCACGGTGGACACATCACCCCAGCGGGACGGGGGCGGCGACACCCCCACAGCCGTGCGCGTTCTCGTGGGCGCCTACCTGCGGCGGCTGCGCGAGGAAAGCGGCCTGACCAGGGCCGAGGCCGGCGGACCGCGGCAGCTGCCGGAGTCGGCGATCGACCGGATGGAGCTGGGCCGGGCCACCTTCGCCGAGCGGGACGTCCTCGACCTGCTGTCCCGCTACGGCGTCCACGACGAACACGAACGGGCGGCTCTGCTGGCCCGGGTCCGCGAGGCCAACGCGCCGGGCCGGTCGCACGCCTACAGCGACGTGACGCCGAACTGGTTCGAGCGGTATCTGAGCCTGGAAGCGACGGCCTCGCTGATCCGGACCTACGAGGTGCAGTCCGTGCCGGGCCTGTTGCAGACCGAGGGGTACGCCCGGGCGGTGATGCCCCGGGGAGCCGGGAGCGCTCGTCGCGTCCGGCAGCGACTGGCGCAGCAGCAGATGCTCACCCGCCCCGACCCGCCGAAACTCTGGGCGCTCGTGGACGAGGCGGCGTTGCGGCGCCCGGTCGGCGGCAAGCGGGTGATGCGCGACCAGCTCGAGGCGCTGCTCGGCATCGTGACGAAGTCGCCCAACGTACGGCTGCAGGTGCTCCCGCTCACCGCGGGTGGGCACGCGGCGGCCGGCGGATCGTTCACCATCCTGCGCTTCCCGCAGCCCGACCTGCCGGACATGGTCTACCTCGAGCAGCTCACCAGCGCGCTGTACCTACACAGCCGCAAGGACGTCGAATTCTACTTCCACGCGGCGAACCGCCTGTTCGTCGAGGCCGCGCCGCTGCTGGACACCGCCGTCATCCTGGAAAGGATCATCGACGACCTGTCCTTACAATCCGACCGCACTCCACAGTAGACAGATCGAGTTGAAGGGCATCGCCGATGACCGACGGACAGGCGCCGAAGATCGATACCACCGTCCCGCAGACGGCCCGGGTCTGGAACTACTGGCTGGGCGGCAAGGACAACTACGCGGTCGACCGTGACCTCGGCGACCAGATCGCCGAGGAATACCCGATCATCGTCGACATCGCCCGCGCCGACCGCGCGGTGCTGAACAGGGCCGTCCGCTACCTGGCGGGCGAGGCCGGCGTCCGGCAGTTCCTGGACATCGGTACGGGGCTGCCGACCACGAACAACACGCACGAGGTGGCCCAGGAGGTGGCCCCGGAGTCCCGCATCGTCTACGTCGACTACGACCCGCTGGTGCTGGTGCACGCCCGCGCGCTGCTGACCAGCGGCCCGGAAGGCGCGACGGACTACATCGACGCGGACCTGCGCGACACGGAGACGATCCTGCGCGAGGCGGGGCGCACGCTGGACTTCACCAAGCCGGTGGCGCTGATGCTGTCCGGGATCCTGGCCCACCTGCCCTCGGCCGAGGAAGCGGCGGCCATCGTGGGCAGGGTCATGGACGCCCTGGCGCCGGGAAGCTATCTGGTGGTGGTCGACGGGACCAACACCAACCCGGAGCTCAACGAGGTCATGAAGATCTGGAACGCGACGGCCAATCCGCCGTACGCGATGCGCAGCCCGGAAGAGATCGCCAGCTACTTCGCGGGCCTGGAGCTGGTCGAGCCGGGCCTGGTGGACGTGACCCGCTGGCGGACCGAGCCGGGCGAGACGCGTCCGCTGCACAACCTGGTGGGAGTCGGCCGCAAGCCCGCGTAGGCGCGATCAGAGGCACGGCGGGGTGTAGCGGTGGAACCGCAGGCCCCGGAAGGTCAGCTCGTTGGGCGTCTTGCCGACGAAGACCAGCCCCCGCGCCTCACTGATCGCATCGGCGAAGGAGTGCGCGGGCGCGCCGAGCGCGGGCACTGAGGTCCACGCCTCGGGCCGGAAGCTGAAGAACCTGGTCACCGTCCGGCCCCGGGTCGACGGGATCGCGGTGGCCCACTGGGCGCCGCCGCTCCACTGCGAGGCGGGCCGCAGCTGCACGTACAGGTCGTCGGTCGCGCTGTAGGTGAGCCAGAAGCCTCGGGACGCCGACAGGTCGACCTGTGCCTCGAACTGGTTGGCGAGCCAGACGACGACCACGTGCCATTCCGGGTTGAGGAAGGACACCTTGGCGGCGTAGCGGTCGCCGTGGGCGTGGGCGGCGGTGGGTGCTCGGCATCGGCAAGTCAAGAACATCAATGTCTTGGGGATCGCTCAGGCTCGCTGGCGGATCCAGGTGCGGCAGGTCTGGTCGATGGGGCGGAACTCGGTGCCGAAGACCTGGGCGGATGCCTTGTCGACGCCCACTCGCTCGCGCAGGGTCAGGGTGACGAAGTCGAAGAGTTTGCGTTCGCCGTACTTGTCGGCGAGGCAGTCGACCGCGAAGTGGCTCAGACCGTAGTAGGCGCTGGCCTCGTTGCGGCCGGCGTTGTCGGACAGCTGGCCGAGCACGATGCTGGACGGCCGTTTGCGGCGCAGCGCGTCGCGGACTTCGGGCAGGCGGCTGGTCGCGGTCGCCGGGCGGGGTGCGTAGGCGATGTACTCGGCAATGCCCTCCTGCAGCCACATCATCGGGTTGGCGATCGCCTGGCCGCCGAGGTCGGCGCCGCCCACGGTGACCGCGTGGCCCATCTCGTGCTGGAGGAGGTTCTGCAGCTTGCTGCCGCTGCCGGCCGCGCTCATCCTGATGATGATCTCGGTCATGACACCCTGCGGGAAGGTGGCGTAGCCGATGGCCCAGCGACCTTGGGAGCCGCCGAACCAGGTGCGCCACTGTTTGTCGGTGGCCATGTAGACGCGGTACCGCGTCTGGGGGTTGCCGACGAGTCCGGCGTAGTGGTCGGCCCTGGTGGCGGCTCGCTCGGCGGCCGCGAGCACTTCCTTGATCCGCTTGGCGTCGCCGCGGCCGGCGCTGACGGTGACGCGTTTTCCCTTGGCCTGCACCAGAGGGGTGACCTGCCAGGGCGGTGAGGCCCAGGATTCGGAGGCCAGCCGGGGCGCGCCGACGGCGGTGATCCGGTAGTCCAGGGCCGCGACCTGCCGGATGGTCAGGCCCTGCGCGATCATCGGCGCGCCCGGACCACCCGGGTTCAGGTACCTGAACGGCGGGCAGCTGTTCGCGCTGAAGCAGTAGGTCAGGAAGAAGTCCTCGGTCCAGCTCGAGTCTCCCCAGCCCACCGGCTTGGGAATGAGGCGGTGGAACTGCAGAGCGGTCACGTCGAGCCCGCGCAGTGACGTGTAGAGCTGACGGTAGTAGGCTCGTACCTTGGGCTTGCCGGGGTCGACCATGGCGAGCCAGCCCGCTTGGTCGCCCTTGAGCAGAGCCGCCGCCGCCTTGTTGAGAGTCTCCTCGGCCCGGCCGCCAGGGCTGTCGATCTGAGCCCGAGTGGTGATGGCAGTGGCCGGCGCCGCAGTGGTGACGGTCTGGACCGGCCTGCTGACGTCGCTGATCACCTGGGCCGCGGTCTGCGCCGGCTCGTGGGTGACGACGGCACCGATCGCGGTGGTGATGGCGACGACGGCCAGGACGGCGCCGCCGAGGATCGCCGTGCGCCGACGGGACAGCTTCGGTGCGGCGGGCGGAGCGGCCGGCTCGACGGGAGCCTGGAAGCCTCGTCGAATCTGCGGTGTGGCTGGGTCCTGCACTGGTGCCCCTGACTGGGTGTTGGGCCGGACGGACGGTGGCCGGCTGCCACCGTCCGTCCGGATTGCTCAGCTGGCCGGCTCCGTCAACGGCGTCGTCTGTCCAGTTGCGCTCGTGCGGCGTCCCGGACGACCTCGTCCGGTTCGTCGGCGATCCAGGTCAGTGCCCGCTCCGCCTCGGCGCCCGGGATGGCACCGAGCGCCCAGATCGCCTTGGTGGCCAGCGGACGCGCCTCGTTCCAGTCGAGGTAGGCCGGCGCCCAGATGGCGGCATGGTGCAGGGCGTCGACCGCCTCGGGCGCTCTCAGGTCACTGAGCATGGCGACGACGTTCTCGTGCTGCTTGTGCCAGTCCTCCGGCACCAGGGCCACCAGGTAGGGCAGGTGCTGCGGCACGGTGCCGAAGGTGCCGCTGACGATCAGGGCGGCCTCCAGGTCGGCGGGTGACTTCTCGGCGATCGCCTCGCTCAGGAGGCGGAGGCTCAGGCCCACGCCGTCGGTCGTGCCGAAGTGCCGGAGGACGTCCTCCTCCGACCCCGCGGCGCCCCGGCCGGGGACCACGACGAGCGAGAAGATCACATCACGGTCCTGCGGCGTCATCGCAACCTCTCGTAGTCGACCAGGTTCTTGTTGAAGATCCCCAACGCATCTTCCCGGCCGAGTCCGATGTTGATGTGATTCGCGCCTTCCCCCTTGAAGTACGCGTGTTTCTTCCACCAGCCCCCGAACTTCTCCGGGGCCGGCATCTTCGGGTACGCCCGGCGCGTCGCCTCCGAGTCGTCGCGGATGCCGATGGCCTCCAGCTGGGCAGTGGTGCCCTTCTTGACGATCAGCTTGACCAGCACCCCGTCGTACTTCCGCGAGTATGCCTCGGTCGGTGAGATGAACGTTTCCGAGGTGGCGGAAACGCGACCGTTGGGCCGATCGAGGATGTCCCAGTGTTCATCGGACATCGCACGGTAGTAGATCTCGACATCGTCGTCGTCGTACTTGACCTTGCACTTCTTCGGCGGATCGGTAGCGGCAGCCGACCGTTTCGCGGCTGCGGCTGTGGCCGCGACCTCGACGAGGTCGCCGGCGATCTCCTTGATCAGGCCCTTCTTGCAGTCGCCGAGCTTCTTCTCGACGTTGCGGATGATCTTGCGAGCCTTCTTGACCGCGTCCCAGAAGCCCTTGATCGCCTTGGTGGTCTTGTAGAGCAGCTTCAGCGCCTTGAACGCCTTGATCGGACCGAGCTGCTCGGCCACCAGGATCAGGCAGGACAGCACCTTGCCGCCGAAGCACGCCCGGATGTCGTCGACGTTGAAGAAGTCGCCGATCAGCTGCGGGCCGTACTGCGTCAGGAACTGCGACACGTCGCCGCGGGAGGCGGCGACGAACGGCTCGATCGACGCGAACTGCGCCGCCGTCAGATAGTCCTTGGCGTCGGCCAGCATCGCCGGCGACCACCCACCGAAGGCCTGGTCCAGGTCGGCGTTCTCCGACGCCCGGATCTCGGCCTCCAGACGGTCGGCCTCGGCCTGCGCCTCGTCCGCGTACTGGTTCGCCAGCTCCGCGTATTTCGCCGATTCCGTGGCGAAGGCCGCGGCGTCCTTGGCGGACTGGTCGGCGACGTTGGCGTGCTCCTGAGCCTCGGTCGCGAACCGCTGGGCGTCGTCGGCGTCCTTCAACGCCTGGTCGGCCCGGTTGCGTGCGTCGGTGCTGAGCCGCTCGGCCTGGTCGGCGTTGAGGCCGGCGATCCGCGCGTCCTCGTACGCCCGGTTGGACGCCGAACGCGCGTCCTGGGCATCCCGCCGGGCCTGCGCATCGGCGTTGCGGGCGCTGGCCGCCGACTCGCGCGCCAACCGTGCTGATTCCTTGGCCCGCAGCGACGCCCGCTTGGCGCGCGCATTGTCCCGGGCCGCTTCGGCGGCCGACTTCGCGGCATCGGCAGCCGCCTGGTACGCCTCTTTCATGTCGAGCTGCGCTGCCTCGGCCGCCAGGCGTGCGCTGTCCGCGGCGGACTGCGCCTCGACGGCACGCGCCTCAGCGGCCCGGGCCTGCTCCTCGCTGATCTGGACCGCCATGTTCGCCACCTGGGTGGCGAACACCGCGCTGATGTCGGTCGCGGTGAACGGGGCCAGCAGCTCGACCGCGTTCGACGCCGGGATCAGCGCAGCGGTCGCCGAAGCCCGGGCCGCATTGGCCGACCGCAGCGCGTTCTCCGACTGCACCGTCGCCGACGCCGCCTCGTTGGTCGCGGCGATCGCTTCGTCCCGCGTACGGTCCGCTGCCCACAGGCTCTTCACGGCCGCGGTGGCGGAACCCTGCGCGGCCCGGTCGGCGGCCTTGGCCGCCTTGGCCGCCTTGACCTCCTGCACCGTCGCCGCGGCCGCTTCCCGCTCGGCGGCGCGCGCCGCCTTCCGGGCCTTCGCGGCCTCGGCCTCGGCGCCACTGGCCGCCCGGTCGGACGCGGCAGCGGCGGCGGCGGCCTTGCTCGCCGCCTCCCGGGCGCGGTCGGCCGCACGCTCCGTCTCGATGGCTGCGGCGTCGGCCTTCGACGCGGCCGCGGTGGCCCCGTCCGCGTTGGCCTTGGCCGAGTCCGCGTTGCGCTGCGCGGCGTCGGCCGCCTGCCGCGCCTCCGCAGCCGCGGCTTCGGCGTCCCGCTTGTCCTGACCGGTCAGGTTGGCCTTCGCCGCCAGCTCGGCCGCTTCGGCCTGCTTCCTGGCCAGATCGCGTTCCTCGGCCGCGTCTCGGGCCTGCTCACGGAGCCGGCGGGCGCTCTCCTCGCGAGCCGCCGCATTGTCCCGCGCGGTCCGCGCCTTGCCTTCCGCCGCCTCCGCGCGCTTCCGCTCACCGGCGGCGTTGTTCCGGTCCACCTCGGCCAGGCCGCGGAGCCGGTTGGCCTCGTCGGCCTGCGCCTTCGCGGTGGCATGGGACCGCTCGGCGTTGGCCCGCTCCGCCTCGGCGATCTCACGCTGGTCGGCAGCGATGTCGGCCTGCCGGATCGCCTCGTCGCGGTGCGCCCGCGCCTTGGCCGCGTGGTCCCACGCCGCCGCCGTCTGCACGGCGGTCGCCTGCCGGTGCGCCTCGGCCCGCTGGGCGGCCTTGTCAGCCGCGTCGGCCTGCTTCTTGGCCACCGCGGCCAGCTTCGCGGCCGCCTCCTTGTGCTGGATCGCCTGCAGCTTCCAGCGGCGGGCCTGCTCGGCGCGCCGGGTCGCCTCGTCGGCGCTGCCGATGGCCTTGTGGGTGGCGATCGTGGCGTCGATCGCGTGCACCGCGGTCTGGGTCGCCTGGTACGCGGCCTCGGCGGACAGCGACAAGCCCTCCGCCATGTCGGCCCACTCCGCGCCGTACGGCAGCTTCGCCTCATTGACCAGCACGTCAGCCGCCGCCTGAGCGACGGCTGCCGCGTTGCGGGCCTCCGTGGCGAAGTTACGGGCATCCGTCAGGTTGACCGCGGCGGCCGCCTTGACCGCTTCCAGGTCGCGCAGCGGCCCCCTGGCCTGGAGGATCTGCGCCGCCCGCCGGCCGTTGATCGAACCGCTGGTCATCGCGTTCGCCGACTGCTGCAGCGCCTTGACGCCCGCGCCGTGCGCCTGGATCAGCCGGACCCGGGCGTCGTTCGCCTTGCGGGAACGGACAGCCAGGTCGGCGGCTTCCTCGATGGCCTTCAGCTCCGCCTCGCGGCTGGCGACCAGATCCTCGCGCAGCTCCGCGTCCAGCTGCCCGGCCTCGGCCAGCCCCCGCTCGAAGAAGTCGGTGATCGCGGCGTCCCCGCCGGCCAGCGCCTCGACCGCGGCGGTGTGCGTGTTCGGGCTCTCCGCCTCGTCGGTGGAGTCGATGATCAGCTGCACCCGGCCCCGCAGCTCGGCGGCCCGGTCTGCCTGCTGCTTGGTCAGCTCGGCGTCGCGCTCCCGGCTGATCTGCGCGCCGTAGGCCTTGAACGCCTCGCGGTCACGCGGCTTGGCCGCCGGCGCGAGGACGCGTTCGACCTCGGCGTTGAAGGTCGGCCCGCCGGTACCCCGCAGGGCCCGGATCTCGGTGATCAGCGCCTGGTCGGCTTTCTGCCGGCGCTGCTCGGCCTTCTTGACCGCTTGGGTGTAACCGCCGTTGGGGGCCAGGAACGCCACGATCGCGGCGTCCCCGGCGGACAGGGCCGCGGCTGCCGCCTCCCGGACCTCCGGGTCGGCGTGCGCTTCGGCATACCAGCACATCAACTGGTACGTGACATCGTCCGTGTTGCCCGTGCGCGCGGTCCTCGGCGCGAAGGTCGGGTACTTGAACAGGTCGTTGAGCGACTCCCCGGCAGGCTTGCCCGCGGCCGGCGCGGGCGCCGGAGGTGGTGAGGTCGGTGCGGCGACGGCGCCTTCGGCGCCCAGACCCGCCAGCACGGCCACCGCGGTTGCGGTCACCGTGAGGCGGCGCAGAGTTCTCCTCAGCAAAGCGGCTCCACTCCGTCATACCCGGACCCCCGTATGGTCCGCGAACCGCTTGAACATAGGCCATCGTCTACGTCCGCGGGGGGCGCGAACCGTGCGCCCCCCGCCGGGCATCGATCGATGCCACGATGATGGTCCATCGATCCGAGTCAACGGGGGAGCAACAAAACATGATTCGCACCTGGCTGGCCGGCACCCTGGTCGCCGCCACCGCCGTCATCAGCGTGATTCCGGGTTCGCCCGGGTTCGCCGCCGATCCGGGCCTCGATCCCTGTGAGTTCACCAGCGGTTCACTGACCTCGCTGCTTCCGCCGGAGGCGCTCACCGTCCACCTGGCCGTCGCGTCCCCGTACGGCGCGGTGCGGGCCGCGGCGACGACCGCGATCAACTCGCCGCGCGGCCAGATCGCGCTGAAGGAGTTCATTCCCACCGGCTGGTGCCAGGCGACCGATCGCGCCGAGAAGGACGCGGCGATGAACGACCACATCATCGCCCGGGTGCTGGCCACCCACGCGTACGAGACGTCGCCCTGGGTGTGGAGCGCGGCGAATGCCGCCCGGACGGCCTCCGGCGCGGAGAAGGAATACTTCGTCCGCTTCGGACTGGACGAGGCGCGAGCGGCCGACCAGCGCGCGCGGGACGAGAACGGCGCGAACGCCGCGGCGCTGCGCGATTTCGATCGCGACTACGTGGCCCTGATGCGGGACACCGCGCAGGGCGAGCAGGTGCAGATCGCGGCGGCCTACGCGCTGCGGCGGGATGCCACCGACAGCGACATCGTCGACTTCTACACGTACGCGTGGTCGAGCTTCGCCAAGCTGGATCTCGAGCGATTCCAGCTCACCACGGCCGAGCAGGAGATGCGGTGGTTCGCCGCGGTGGACCGGCTGCAGAAGGCGGCGCGCGACGCGCAGACGGCCGCCGAGGGAGCCAGTGGTGAGGCGCAGAAGGCTCTGCAGCAGGAGGCAGCCGACAAGTGGGGTCAGGTGGCCGCCGGGGCCGCCCCGTCGGCGTCGGGATGGCTGACGGCCAAGCAGACCGCCGATGCGCAGGCGCGGCAGTGGTCGGCCATCTACCAGCTCGCGCTGCGGCAGACCGGTCCGAACTGGAAGGCCATGAGCAAGCCGGCCCGCAACAACCGCGACGCGTGGGAGCGGGACAGCCGCAACGCCCGTGACCGGGCGGCGTACTGGGAGCAGGTGGTCGAGGACGCTCGCGCCGCCGAGGAGGACATCCGGCCCGCCGGCTGATCTCAGCAGCGACGAAAGGCCGGGTCACCGCGAGGTGACCCGGCCTTCTTCGTGCGCTACCCGTCAGCGGGCGATGCGGGTGTTCGCCATCCGCCAGGCGCCCTTGGCCGAGGTCCACGGCTGGACCGCCGGGTCGAAGCCACCGGACTTCGCACGGACCGTCCAGACCGAGGCCTTCGCGGTGTCGTCGCGCCGCATCAGGACCAGGTCGACCCGGGCGTCACCGTTGACGTCGGTGGCGACCGGCGACAGCGCGTCGAACGTCCACGCCGCCGGCGAGGCCCACTTCTCGGCGAAGCTGACCGTGCCGGAAGCGATGTTGTCGAACAGCCACGCGCCCGCGGTGGTGGCCGTCTTCTTGCGGATGATGACGACCTCCGCCTTGTTGTCGCGGTCGAAGTCGCCGATCACCGGCGTGCCGGCCTCGGCCAGCTTCACCCCGGTGTTCGACCAGCGTTCCACCGGTGCGGCGAACCCGCTGTCGCCGCCCACGGCGAGCCACATCTGCGCGCCCTTGGTCGCGTGCTGGACGAACGTCACCAGGTCACCCTTGCGGTCGCCGGTGACATCGCCGGCCACCACCCGGCCGGCGACGAGTGCGGCGGGCACGGTGGCGACCTGCTGCCGGAACGTGCCGTCGGCGTTGGCGAACAGCGTCAGCAGAATCGGCTGCTTGGCCGCGTTGGTGCCGTAGACCGCGATGTCGGAGCGCCCGTCGGCGTTGAGGTCGGTGGCGACCGGCGCCTGCAGGGTGTAGCCCGTGGTCGCGGTGGCCGGCAACACGGTCCAGGCCGTACGGGGTGCGCCGGTGAACGCGTCGACGTTGCCGAACACCTCGAGCCGGTAGCTGAAGTTCCCCACCTTGTAGAGCGCCGCGGCGTCCCGCCCGGCCTTGCCGTCGAACTCACCGCTGATCGGCTGCGCGTTCGCAGTGCGCCAACCGGCCGGCGCACTCCACACCCGGCGGACGGTGCCCGCCTTGCGGCCGGCCTGGCCGAAGACCCACACCGTCGAGGCCGCGGTGCCGTTGTCGTAGAACGCCGCGAAGTCGCTCGCGTCCGGCGGCAGCCGGTCGTAGGTCTGCTCGAAGGTGACCAGCGGGCCCAGCTTGCCGGTCGCGAGCGCCGCGTTGGCGGCCACGGCACGGTTCTTGTACGCCAGCTTCTCGGCCTCGTCGCGGATCTTGGTCACGACCGCGCGGGTGGCCTCGTACCGCTCGACCCGGCGGCGCTCCTCGTCGCGGAGTGCCACGTCATGGATGCCCTGGTTGACGAACTCCCGCCACTGGGCCGGCCCCTCGTCGAACAGCACGATGGCGATCTCGGTCGCGGTCAGCTTGTAGAACGGGTCGCCCGCGATCCTGGTGTAGAGGCGGTCGAGGAAGACGCTGTCGCTCACCAGGTACCACGACTCGTCCTCGTCGCCCGGACGCCCGAAGGAGACGCCGACCGCGATGCCCGCGTGCTTGCGCTTCGCGCGGCGCTCGGCCTCGGCCTTGGCCTCCAGGTCGCCCGCGTAGATGTCGGCCAGGTGGTCGGCCTGGTCGGGGTAGAAGTAGCTGGCACCGAACGCGGTCAGGAACTCGACCCGTGCGTCCGGCGTGGCCGTCACCGCGGTGGCCGCCGCGGCGATCGACCGGGTCGCCCACGGCTTGGTGGCCCGCAGGTGCTCCCAGATGGAGAAGGCGAAGTTGCGGTCACCGGAGCCGACGGCCGACGCGTCCGGGAACGTGTAGTCCACCATGTCGGCGACCGCCTGGCGCCGGTAGCGAGCCTCGAAGGCCGCCTTCCGGTCGGTGGTCTCCTGCTTGAGGTCGCGGTCGGCGGCGGCGTAGATGTTCGTCCGGATGAACGTGGTGCAGGCGTCGCACCGCTGCGTCTCCACGTCGTACGTACCGATCGCCAGCTCCGCGCCGGCGCGTACCTCGGAGTCGAAGATCGCACGGCGCCACAGCTCGACGGTGAACTGGTAGTCGCCCTTGGCGTATTCCTCCCAGGACGATGCCGGGATGCCAACGACCAGGCCGGCCTGCTCCTTCTCCAGGATCGTGGCCTCCGGCGGCGGCGGGAGCTCCTCGGGATCGCTGGGAAACTCGTCGTCCGGCGGATCGTCCAATGTGGCGGTCGTGCCGGTGCCGAGCCGTTCGGGCGGCGCCGCGCCGAAGGCCGCAACCGGTGCGGCCAAGAGAATCGTCGCCGCGGTGCCCGCGGCGATGATGAGACGTACCCCCATGTTCACCCTTTCCCGTCATCGAGCCCGGCCCATTCACGATCGTGAGTGCCGGGCCGTTCGGATTCTGCCCGACGCGGGCCGCGAGCGATGCCCCGTGAACCGAGCCGGGCTGCGGCCGATGACGGGGCCACCTGATCGCGCGACATCGACTAGTGTCCACGCGTGTAGGGGACCAGACGGGGGTCCTGAGCGTTCCGAGGACTGGAGCCACCATGCCCATACCGATGCGTACGTCCACGTAGGGATGCGGATCGCCGTGTCGACACCGGCGCCGCCGCAATAACGGATCAACAACGGCTCGACGGGTCGCGAGCACTGCGTGAAGAGCGCGGTGACCTCGCGCGATGCTGCCTGCCGTCCATGACTTGCTATCCCCAAGGAGTCTCGATGTTTTCTCGCCGCCACCGGAAAACCTGGGCGCGTACGCTCGGCGCGGTCGCTTGCGTGATCCTCACCACCAGCGCTCTGGGCGCCGGCATGCCGTCCGGTGCCGCCTCGGCCGGCCCGGACGACCGCCTGCAGGGCCTGCTCGCCAACAACCCCGGATCGGTGCAGGTCGGGCCGGGCACCGTCCGTACACCGGACGGGGCGGAGATCTCCCTGCCGACGGCGGCCGGTGCGGTGAAGGCCGCCAAGTCGGGGCCGGCCAAGGCCGCCCTGGCCGCGGCCGACCGGTGCTCGTCCGAGGACCTCTGCCTGTTCCAAAACCAGCTCTGGGAGGGCGAGAAGCTGACGCTTCCCGCCGACTGCACGCTCCGGGCACTGTGGACGTACAAGCTTTCGAACGGCCAGACGTGGGACAAGCACGTCGACAGCTACATCAACAACAACCCCAAGGCCGGGACGTGGGCCACCCTGTTCAACGTCTGGGGCGCCAAGGACCTCAACGAGATGGACTACTGGGACATCGTCGAGAGCCACCGCTCCGCGGGCCCGGACGCGCCGTCGAACGCCATCAGCGGCATGCCCTGGGCCGACCGGACCGCCGTGGCGCGCGTGTGCCAGCCGTAGTCCGGCACCCCAGATTCTTGACTGCATCCAGCACGGCCCGATACCTCGGAGGCTGACCGGGCATGTTTACCCCACGAGTTCGCAGGGCGGCGATCGTCGCTGCTCTGGCCACCTTTTCCGCGCTGATCGCCGTACCCGCCTCGGCGTACGGTCCGGAGGACCCGCCGGTCCGGCTCGCCGCGGCCGAGCCGACTCCGCAGGCCCCCAAAGCACCACCGGTCGTCCAGAAATCCGCAGTGGCGGCCGATGAGGCCGACGAGGACGGCGCCCTCGAAGAGGCGACCCCCGCGGAGAAGATCCAGGCCGCGTCCATCGTCGGCCTGGACACCGCCCAGCCGAGCAATCCGCTCGGGCTGAACGACCGGGACTTCACCTTCGAGCTCTGGCTGCTGGCCAAGGCCGGCACCGAGGTACGCGGCACGGCCCTGCTGTCGCTCAGCGACTGGGACCCGGAGGCCGAGGTCTGCGTGGCCTGCACCCTCTACATCCGCCGCGGCATCAAAGAGGCCGCCCAGCGCGACACCGACAACGAGATCCGGGACCGGCAGACCGCGCAGGCCGCGGAATCCCGCCGGCAGCAGGCCTCCGACATGGTCGAGATCGCGGTCACCCCGCGCCTGATCGCCTCGAGCGACCGTGACTTCACCATCTCCGTGTGGAACTTCCTGACCCAGGAGAAGCCGCGGTTCACCGGCACCATCGCCGCCGCCCAGGCGGCCTTCACGGGTGACGTGGCCAAGGTCGACGCCTTCCTGACCGGCGGCCTGGCCACCGCGTTCGCTGCCGACCAGCAGCGGATCATCGAGGAGGACACGGCGGAGGACGCGGCGGCGCAGGCGGAGGCGAAGCGCAGGTTCGCGCGGAAGTACGCGGCCAACGTCGTCGGCGTCAACGCCAAGGTGGACGACGAAGCGTGGATGGCCACCAGCGACGACATCTTCCTGCGGGACCTCTCCCGCAAGCTGCGGGGCGACCAGTTCTGGAAGCTGACCTACGCGACGCTCGCGGACGAGGTGCTCAACGGCACCCCCGAGTCCTGGAAGCGGATCATCAGCACCGGAATCTTCGATCTGGTCGAGAGCGACCGGTTGCGCCGTAACAAAGAGATCATGAAGGTGTACGCCGACTACGTCACCTGGGTCCGCGACGACGCCGTGGCGAGCGGTTACAAGAACGTCGCCCGCGCCGCGACGGCCGCGCTGGCCACCAATTCCATCGCCAAGCTCTGGGACTTCATCGAGAAGCGCGACGCGCTCCCCAAGGACAGCAGCGAGCTGACCCTGCTGCACGCCGTGGGCACCTCGGTCCAGATCCGGACGCGGTCCGAGATCGGCCGGTGGACCAGCAAGGACCGCCTGCTGTGGAAGTCCGCCGCCGGCGTGTGGAAGTTCGCCAACTCGCGCATCGTCTCCGGTGACTTCGACGGCGACGCCAAGCGTGACGCGCTGCTGCTGCACTGGGGACCGACCCAGGTCAACGGGTGGTTCCTCACCAACGTCGACGGCACCGTGCGCGCCCCGCTGGCGGTGTGGGTGAGCAACGCGGACAGCGCGGGCAAGAACTACGAGCTCAAGAACATGGCGGTGGGCGACTACAACGGCGACGGCCGCTCGGAGCTCGCGGTCTTCGCCAAGAACAAGGCCGGCAAGCCGGTCATCCTGCACCTCTCCAAGCCCGTCACCGGTAACTGGGCGTCCAAGGAGTTCGCGTCGACCGACGTGCTGATCGCGGGACGGCACGTGACCGGCGACGTCAACAACGACAAGCGGGAAGACATCATCAGCATCCAGCAGGACGCCACCAAGGGCCTGCAGATGTGGGTCGGGTTGTCGACCGCCACGGGCCTCGGCGCCGCGGTGGCCAAGTGGTCCGACAAGAACTTCGCCGTCTCCGCGGTCGGGAACCCGGTCGCCATCGACATGGACAACAACGGCCTGACCGAGCTGGCGCTGTTCCGCCAGGAGAAGGGCACGAAGTCCAACAACGGAGCGAGCCTGCACATCTTCTCCGGCCTGAACGGCACGGTGACCCGGGCGGAGAAGTGGCGCGCTCCCGGCGGGCTGGGCGCAACCAAAATCAAGTTCGTCGCGGAGGACCTCAACGGTGACCAGTACACCGACCTGGTCCTGCACTACGCAGTCGCCGATAACATCACGATGACCTACGCGATGTTCAACGGCGCGGCCGGCTTCAACCGCATGCGGCTCACCGCGGAGGATGGGCTGAAGATCGCGGAGCTGCGGGTCGCCGAGTCGTAGGATGACCTGATCGTCGCGCCGCCCGGGCATCCTGCAATCCGCCCGGGCGGCGCGTTGATGTGCGGGATGTGGCCGGCCCCGACTTTCCCGCCGCCTCACGGAGGAGAGCTTTCTGTTGCGCAAGCTGGTGTATTACATCGCCACCACCCTCGACGGTTTCATCGCCGGTCCGGACGGCGCTGACCCCACCGGCCCGGGCGGCTTCTGGCCCCTGCCCGCCGACTACATCCAGCACATCGTGACCCACTACCCCGAGACCCTGCCCGGCCCGGCCCGCGCCGCCCTGTCCGTCACCGCCGAAGGCACCCACTTCGACACCGTGCTGGAAGGGCGCCGCAGCTACGAGATCGGACTCGAGGCCGGGGTCACCAACGCCTTCCCGCACCTGCGCCACCTGGTCTTCTCCCGGACCCTCACCGAGAGCCCCGACCCCACCGTCGAGCTGGTCGCCACGGACCCGGCCCAGACGGTACGCGACCTCAAAAGCCAGGACGGCAAAGACATCTGGCTGCTCGGCGGCGGCGAACTGGCCGGCGCCCTGTACAGCCAGATCGACCAGCTGATCCTCAAGGTGGGCGCCCTCACCATCGGCGCCGGCATCCCGCTGTTCTCCGCCAAGGCCACCTTCGATCCGCGGGCCTGGCAACTCACGGACCACACCGTGCTCAGCAGCGGTGCGGCGTTCCTGACCTACAACCGCGCCATCGCCGCCGCCTGAGGCGCACCCTGGCATCGACCGGGTGTCCCTGACGGCCTTCCGGCCGGCGGCGATCTCCTCGAACCACAGTGACGGGTTCGCGGCCCCCGGCGTCTCGCCGAGGGCCGCCCGTCCTCGAAGCGGTTACCGCAGGCCGGGTACGTCGACGACGATCAGTTCGGTGTCGTCGGCGTGGCCCGGAATGCGTCCGTCGTTGCCGGGGAAGTTGTTGTCGTTGGCGACCAGCACCCGGTTCCCGTCCAGCGGCAGGACGGACTCGACCGACTGCAGCGGGAACGAGAAGAGTGGTCCGACGCCGTACTCACCGGGCCGCGCCGGCGTGGAAACACCGGCCGGGTCGGCGATGCGCAGCAGGTCAACGGCCGTACGGCGCGACAGGTTGCCGTCGGCGTCCGCTGCGTTCAGGTCGGTGACCACCAGGCGCTTCACCCGCGACTGCGGGCCCATCGCGTTGTCCCGCTCGATCAGCAGCAGCCGCCGCCCGTCCAGCACCGCCGCGTCACCGATCACCAGCGACGGGTCCTCGACGCGGAACGACCACGTGCGGCCGGTGTACCGGTTGGCGGGCACGTCGAACTCGTACACGACGCGGCGCCGCTGGTCCGGGTCGGTCGTCTTCGCGCCCTCCAGGATCGGATACAGGGTCCTGCCGTCGCGGCTGACCGCCATCGCCTCGAAGCCGCGGCTGGCCGGCACGGTCGGCGTCTCGCCCGGCGCCAGGTCCGGCGACTGCGGCGACTTGCTGCCGTCCGGCAGCGGAATCGGAGCCTGCAGGACCTTGCCGGTGCGGTCCGTGCGGATCAGGTACGGCCCGAACTCGTCGCCGATCCACAGGTCGCCGCGCGCGTCCCGGGCCAGCGACTCGATGTCGAAGTCGGCGCCGGTCAGCAGCCGCTCCCCGGTGTCCTGGTGGACGATCGGGAACGGCACCTTCCGGTCGGGGTCGCGGAAGCTGATGAACCCGTTCACCCGGACCCGGTGCGTGCGGTAGTCGGGCGTGATGTCGTACGCCCGCAACAGGAAGTCAGCCGAGTTGTTCTTCGCGCCGAAGCCGTTGTCCGGCATGGCGAGCAGGCGGCGGCCGGACCGGTCGCCGGCCGAAGCCGGGATCACCGCGGAGAAGCCGGGGACCGGCTGGCCGGGGAAAGGCGGCGCGATGCCGTTGACGGGCGCCGGGGGGAGTTGGGTGCCCGAGACCTGGCCGGGCTGGTACGCCGTCGCCGGCAGGATCGCCCGGCCCGTCAAGGCCGGCTGGGGCCGCAGCGCGACCGCGAACGCGTACACCCGGGTGATCTGCGTGGCGCTGCCGTTGTCATCGGAGATCAGGTAGAGCAGCCGGCGACCGCCGGGGAGCGGGCCGCCCAGCGCGGCGCCCTCGATGTTGTCGAGCAGCGGGTTCGGTTGCGGCTGCTTCGCGGTAGCGCCGGACGGCGGACAGGTCGCAACGTCGACCAGCAGCTCCTTGCCCAGCCAGGATCGCGGGTCGGTCACTGTGGCCAGCGAGGTGACACCGGAGACGTCGGGCACGCCGGTGCCGGAAACCCGGTAGACCCGTACGGTGTTGCCCACGCCGGCGACGAAGCCGCGTTCGACCGCGAGCAGCTGATCGCCGCCGAGAGCGACCAGCTCCACGAGGCCGAGAGCCGGATCGGTGCGGTAGGCGTATTGCGCGCCCGGGGTGTAACCGCCGCCCGCGCGGCCGTCGTACCGCAGGATTCGCTGCAGGCCGCGGTCCTCGGCGTCGCGGCCGTCCGCGGCGAGTGGGCCCTCCATGCCGGCGTACAACACCCGCTGGTCGGGCGTCATGGCGAGCGCCTCGAACGTCTGGTTCGCTGCCGCCTCGCCGGCCGGGGCGACCCGGAACCGGGCCGGCACCGGCAGCGCGGCGAGCTCGCGGCCATCGGAGCGGCGGAACCGCCGGATGGAAGGCTCCCGTTCCGAGGTGGCGAGCACGGTGGCCCCGCCACGCTCCGCGACGAGCCCTTCGCCGTCAAGATCGGCGCCCGTGTACGGCGTGCCGTCCGGCCGGGTGAGAACGGCGACGCCCCGGACCTTCGCGTCGACGCCGCGCGGGCCGGTGCTGAGGCGGAGGTCGTACAGCCGCGCGGGGCTGGTGCCGATGTTGTCGACCAGTGCGAGCGCGCGGGACCGGCCGGTGAGGGTCAGCGCGGACAAGCCGGCGACCTGCGTACCCGCGAACGTGGTCTTGTCCAGGGCGTCGGAGAAGCCGAGCAGTGATGCGTCCGGCGCGCAGCTCGCCCCGGCGGGCGTACGGTCGCGGTCCGGCCCGCCGGTGGTGCCGGCGGCCGGTGCCGCCGCGAGGAGGGTGACCGCAGCCGCAGCGGATGCGACTGCCCGCACACGGATGGATGTGGTGCGCACATGACCTCCAGGGTCGGTGGCTTGGTTCTGCGGACGGCTACGGGCGCGGCCCGCCGTGGCTCACCGTGCCGCCTCAGGCAGAACATCACGTGAACGGGCGGGCACCGGGGCCGGCCCCGGCCGGTCACGGGCGCATGAACTCCTGGACGGCTGCGTGATCACACTCTGCTGCCGCTCGAGCACGGTCCTCTTGACCGCCGGAAGAGGTAACGCATAGATTCCCATCATTGCTTCCGGTAGAAGTCCGAAAGTTTCGGCCTGCCTCGACTTCCTCGTCGCAAGGTGTTCCGGTGCGTCGTCTGAACGCGAAGGGCCAGCAAGGAGTGGAGTAAATGTCATCAACATTCCACCACCGGCGGGGCGCACGCCGATTTCTGGCGGCGCTCGTCACCGTCTCGCTGGGCGCCGCGACCGCTGCCGCGGGCGCGCAGCCGGCAGCGGCAGCAGCGGCCGCACCATGGCTGACCGTGTCCGATGGTTTCGCGTCCTTCGCCGTCCCGGCCGAGGACATCCAGAGCACCATGGGCAATGTGTCCTCCGTCGTCGTCGAGGGCAACTTCGGCCCGTCCTTCAACGTGGCCGAACTCGGGCTCGGACGGTCCGGCAACAGCACCGCCTGGACGTCGATGATCGGTCCGCTGCCGGCAGGGCTGTACTACTACCGCCTCCGGGGTGACGGCACCAAGATCGTCAAGGACTCCACGAACCCGGCCTCGGTAACCTCGGACCCGACCTGGAGCACCTTCCTCGTCCCGGGAGACTCTGCGCGATACCTCGCCGACGTGGCGCCGGGGCAGGGCGGAAAGATCGCGACCATCACCTATCCAGGCGGTACGGCGCAGGAGCAACGGTCAGCGACGGTGTGGACGCCGCCGGGATACGACGCCGACCGCCGGCGCCCGTATCCGATCCTGTACCTCGTTCCCGGCGAAGGCGGGGGCCACGCCGACTGGGCCGAACTGGGCCGCGCCGGACAGATCCTCGACAACCTCTCGGTGCAGCGCCGGATCGAGCCGATGGTGGTCGTGATGAGCGACGAGGACGACGTCTCGCGCTCCCGGCTCCCGCGGGCGATCGACAGGAGATACAACGTCACCGACAACCCCCGGCAACAGGCGATTGCCGGTGCGTCGGCCGGCGGCGTACGGGCGGTGCGAACCGCCTTGACCCGCCCCGGCGCCTTCGCCTATGTCGGCTCGTTCGGCGCCGTCCTCGCCGATGAGGGTCTCCGCGTGAATGCCAAGGCGGTCAACGCGAAGATCAAGCTGCTGCGGCTGTACACCGGGAACTTGACCGATCCCGCGTACAACCCCACTTACCGATTGCTGCGCAAGCTCGAGAAGGCACAGGTCAGGCACGAGTTCGACGGGGTGAACCCGGACGCCGGCCACAACTGGAAGGCGTGGCAGGAGAACCTGGCCGACTTCGCGCCGCGGCTCTTCCGCCCGGTGCCTAACCACCGCCCCAGCCCGGGCCACCTGGTGCCGCGGCACGAGTTCACGCCGCCGGCGCCCGGCACCACCCCGACACCATGGCTGACCAGGGAAGCCAACGGGGACACCTTCGTCACCGCCGAGACCGGCACCGAGTTCGCCGGTGCGCAGCGCGTCACGCTCTGGGGCAACTGGGCGCCCGGCGGAAGCTGGGTCAACGTGCCGCTCACCCGCGCCGGTGACCGGTGGCGCGTAACCGTGGGACCGCTCAAGCCCTGGTTCTACTACTACAAGTTCATCGTCGACCTGGCGTCGAAGAAGGACACGTCGAACCCGACGAGCATCACCACGGAACCGACGTGGAGCACATTCCTCGTCCCCGGAAAGCGGTCGCGTCTGCTCGCCGACGTCCCCGCCGGGAAGGGCGGTGCCGTGAACCGGCTCACCTACCAGAGCACGGTGGCCGGAGAGGAACGCTCGGCGTACGTGTGGACACCGCCCGGCTACGACCCCGCGCGGCCGACGCCGTATCCGGTCTTCTACCTCCAGCACGGCGGTGGCCAGAACTACACCGACTGGCTGGAGATGGGACGAGCCAAGCAGATCCTCGACAACGAATTCCGGGACGGCTCCCTCGTGCCGATGGTCGTCGTGATGGGCAACGGCAACGTCTCCAACTTCCCGAAGGAACTCCTCGAGAACATCGTGCCGGCGGCGCGGGCCGGCTACCACATCTCCGACGAGCCGGCGCAGCAAGCACTCGCCGGCCTGTCGATGGGCGGGTTCCAGACGTTCGACGTCCTCAAGAACCACCCGGGCGAGTTCGCCTACATCGGGGCGTTCTCCGCGGGCATCAGCTTCTCCACCGAAGCCGACCCGACGGGATACGACCCGGCGGCGATCAACAGCGGGACGAAGCTGCTGCGCATATACACCGGTAACCGGACTGACTTCACCTACCAGATCACGCTGGCCTCGATGGCGGCCTTCGACCGGGTCGGCATCGAATACGAGTTCGCCGGAGTCACTCCGGGCCCGCACGGCTGGGACACGTGGCAGAAGAACCTGATCGACTTCGCGCCGCGGCTGTTTCGATCCGCTCGCGCTTGACGCGGCTCGTACCGGAACCGCAGGTCAGGGTGGGCCGGAGGCAACACCATGCGAACCAACCGCTGACTGTCGTCGGCGAGTTGTTGCCAATACGTTCTCGCAGTTCAAGGCGGGTGAGCAGTCCGCAGTGAGGGTTGTTCGCCCTTGACGATCCGGATACAAAACTCGCTTACGCGCAGTCTTCGCGGACTCCACCAGACCCTGCGCGTACGGTACGACGTCATGCGGATGGTGTTCACGGCTGCGCCGGACGAGGTGTTCTACCCGGCGCGGGATCGACTGGTGGAAGCTTTCGACAGATGGGCGCGACGGCAACGACGTACGGTCGATCCGTTCGTGGTCGAGGTGCTGATCGAGCACCGCTGGGACGCCGGTGACGGCATCCTGTGCCGGTGGCATCCGGCCGATCTGCGTGAGGCGCTGCTCGACTGGTTTCCGCGGAAGGTGACGATGCCGCCGGGCGAGTGGCAGGCGGTCGTGCCGACCGTCCACGCGTTCGTCGACTTCTTGTTCACCGAAGATCTGGCCGATCTTCGTTGTGCGGAGCCGGATCACTTGCATGCGGCGCTGGACACGCTGGCTGGTGACTTCGATGTAGCCATGAGTGACCCATCCCGGTACGGCTTGGCGAAGTTCTGGGGCATGCAAATGCTGGCCGCGGATGTCGACCCTGCCGACCCACCAGCGGCCGAGCGCTATATCAACGACGTCCGTGCCGGCCGGATTACCGTCGATCAGGAACTGCTCGACCAAGTCATGGCCAATCACCTGACCGCCGCCGACGATGAGCGTCCGCAGCCGCTTCCCCTGGTGGCCATGCCCGAAGATGCCACCTTGGCGAGGTTCGCAGCCGAATCGGTCACGCTGGCCCGGATACAGCGGTTCGCCCACTGGGCAACCCCGGGACGAACGCTGACCGCGACCGGCCGGTTGCGTCTCGCCGACGCCCGTGAACTGATCTCCCTGCTGGACGTCGCGGACGTCGTCGATCCCCAGATCGGCGGGAAGGTCTTCACAACCAAGAGCAGCGAAGAACTGTACGAAACCTCCGTCGTATTCGCCTGGGCACGGTCCGCCCGTGTCGTCCGCGTGGTCAAGGGGCAGCTCGTACCGGTGAAGAGCGCCACCAAGCTGCTCGCCGATCCACTCGCCTTGGCGCACCGGGTGTTCGAGGCGTTCTTCAGTCTCGGCGAGGCCGTCTGCGGTTCCGGCTACGCCGAATCCATGATCCGCTGGCGATTCGACGAAGTGACGTTCGCGCTGCTGATGGGTCTCTATCTCGCTCAGGGCGAGGTGGACACGGCCGACCTCGAGGAGATCGCGTTCCGGGTCGCCGAGGACACAATGGTGGTGGACCTTGGCTCACCACACGCCGACATCTGGCGCCGTCAGTGCGACAACGACGTGCACCGCCTGCTGACCCAACTCCACCTGCTCGGCGCGATCACCCTGAACGACCGGCAGGCCCAGTTGACCCGGCTCGGCACAGGGCTGGTCGCAGGACATCTGCGCCGCGAAGGCATCACCGTGCCGACCTGGCAGGACATGCTCGACGAGACCGCCGAAGTGGTTATCACCGCAGCCGCCGACGCACCACCACCGGCACGAGACGATTTGTTGACCGGCTGGTGCCAACGGCACCCGGACACCGCCTCGGCAGACCTCCACGCCCTTGCCCGACGAACCGACGACCGCGCCCACCGCACATTGGCCCAGGCCTACGCCCGGAAGGCGGGTCGGACCACCAACCGCCACCTTCAAGGACTCTCATCAACACCCTGAGCCAGCCCTTGACCCACTACACCCAGGAGTCGCCGACCCTCGCCAGAACCCATCGACCCGGCGGCACGGCTCAATCGGATCCCTAAGTGTCCGGAGGCCGTCCGCCAGCGGCAACCCCCTCCGTTTGGGTATCCGTCTCGGGTGGGCCGCCCGGGACTCGAACCCGGAACCTATGGATTAAAAGTCCCTAGTTGCTCTGCTTTGCGATACATCGCGCGTTCCTGCTGGATGTCCGACTGGCACACTACTCATCCCGCGGGGTCCGGGCTGGTCAGGCGCAGGAGCATGGGCAGCGGTTAACGACCCACATGAGTCGCTTTGCCACTCTCGGCATGGGTGCTGGAGCGTCCGATGACGCCACGGTGCATCCGAGCAGCTGGCGAGCTACCAGGACGGTGAACGGATGCGTTATTGATGATGACTAAACTCGATTAGATTTGACGTCAGCTGGCTCGGCGGAGTGATCGTCCGCACCCGCCGCAAAGCCCATGGTCGATGACGGATTTGGCGCATAACGCGGGATTACTGCGATAACCGGCCCGCGCGTTATCAGCGGCATAAGAACGAGAACATTTCATTGTGTGTGCTAGACCGTCGCTGGCTTCGGTGACGGTGCTGTAGTCCGGTCTTCCTGATCCCCAGGCCGGCGAAAAGTCCGTCGGCCGGTCACGGCTGCTCGTCCGGTTGGCTTGCCCGGAACCAGGTTTGAGCCGGGCTGATATCCCACCGCAGCCGCCCGATCGCTGGCGGCGAGTCCATTCCTTCGGCCGAGGACTGCATGTCGGTCTCCAGGCTCAGCGTTAGACGTACACCCATGCACCGGCACAGGCGCTGGACGAACTCCACCGAGTAATCCGCCGCGCCCGCCTCGAACTCGACGATTGCTTCCTGCGGCATGCCCGACCGCCGGGCCAGCTCAGCTGTGGTCAGTGCCACCTGCCGGCGCAGATGTGTCAGCGCGGAGACCAGATTTGCGCGCACACGCGCATCCTCGAATCCCCATCGGACCTCCGGAACAATGTCCTCCGCCCGCAGCGGCCAGAGTTCGTGCCCCGGCGTGTCACCCATTCGTCGCTCCTTCGCCTCACTCCGGCCGATCGTCACTCCGGCCGGTCGTCTGGATGGTCGGTAAAGCGAGTGTGCTCCGGATGGCGCTCCGGAAGGAGGAGCGGCAAGAATTCGAACAGCGCATCAACGTCGTCCGAGGTGAACGCTAGCGCGACCACCCCTGAACCGGGCTTGACCACCTCGACGTAACGGGTGCCGTCGTCGACGTCGGCGAACCGGAGCAGCACCTGGTGCGTGACCGGATAGCCGAGCAGGGTCGGCGAGGCGGGAAAGCCGAAATCCGCGTCTCGCGGGGCGATGACAGGTTCCTCCGCCCGATCGCGGACGGCGGGCAGCCCGTTCGAATCCAGCTCGAGCAGATAGTTGCGCAGCCGCCGCACGGCCGTCCGGTAAACCGCGTCGTCGCGCGCGGAGCGGTTAAAGCCCACGGCGAGCAGGACCGCGCTCCGGTGGTCGGGGGCGAAGTAGACGGCGCTCACCGGGTACCGCCCGGCTACCCGCAGTTCGCATAGCGCGCCAGGGTGAGCCCGGCTCTCCCCGGATAGGACTCCGCCGTTTTTCAGCCGGTCGAGAAGCTCCAGAAGAGTGCCGAGGTCGTACGGCGGCATCAGCTTGATATCCGTTTCAACCGAGTCGCCGGCACTGTCGCGGTAGACCGTCCACGATGATGTCATCGCGCCCTCCTCGCTTCACCGAGACGGGTGGCATGTCCTTGCCGCCCGGCATGCGCACCGGTATACATTTCCGGATGGGAGTGGTGGACTGGTCGCCCGACGCCATCGAGGACCTGCACATGATCGCCGACGCCCTGGTGCAGGGCGAGCTCATGCGGCTCGCCGAGGAGGAACTTCGGGTGCCTGCCACCGAGACGGAGATCGAAGGTAACCTCAAAGAGCACCCAGGCGTCTGGTGGAGGCGGGCGGTCCGGCATCGTGATCTCCCCGATTTCCTCTCTTTCGGATCCGACCCGGCGGTTTCCCCGCTCGACCGGTCCCGGGACTTCGTCTTCGTCTATCGCCACCTCACCACCACCGAGCGGATCAAGCTGCGTCGGCGACACAAGACGTTCGTCGTACTCCGGGTCCTCAGCAACGACGAGCTAGCACGGCGGCTCGCAGGACCTAGTTAGTCGACTTTCCGCTGTGGAAAGTCGGGCAGGGTGAGGCCAAGCTCTGCGGCAACCTCGCTCGTCGTCCGCGCGGTGTCCAGGGGGCGTTGCCCGAGGAGCTGCTCCCGGCTGTCGGTCGACTCGAGGAGCTGGTCCAGTAGGACCGCCTCGATGTTGCGGTCGGCTAGCGGGGTGATCAAGGCGACAAACCGGCCGTGGCGGGTGATCGCGGCGGGCCGGCCGTCCTGGTTGATTTGCCGCAGCACCTCGGCGGTCTGCTGATTAAGCTCGCGCATCGTGTAGACGCGGTCGCTCGTGACGACTGGCTCGCGTGCATCGGTCATTTAGGCCTCCTCAAGCTCAAGTGTAGTACATTTAGCGAGCGGAATGTAGTACAACGACGTGAGGGGAAGGCGTGGCCGACGACTCGTACGCGGCAAGTGCTCCAGCCGCCGTGGCGAACCTCCGGGAGTCTGCCAAGTGGTTAATCGCCGCCGCGGCCGCGGTCGGCGCCATCCTGATCGGCAGCTTTCAGCTCAAAGACCTCGGAGTCCTGGCCGATGCCGACACGCTGCACCGGGTCGCAGCCGTGGCCGGTGGCGGTCTCGCGCTCGGCACCGTGGTGATGCTAATCATCGCCGCCGCCCGGGTGATGATCACGCCCCGCCCAAGCATCCGCGACTTATCCGAGCGCGAGCTGCGCGGCCAGCGCCCCAGCACTGGGGGCCTGGCCATCGTCGACTCCAACCAGGACAGTCTCGTCCGGTCACTCCTCGCTTTGCGGTCGTATCTGTTCGACGGCAAGAACTCGCTCGCCGAGATCTACGCGGAGTACCGGGATTCCCAAGCGTCGCTGGCCCAGATGCAAGCCGGTGACGGGTCGTCCAACGCGGACCTACGCCTGGTCCAGGACCGCGCCGTCAGCTCGCTGCAGGCGGTCAACCGTATCGAGGTTGTCGCCCACCAGATCGCCACCGGCGAGCGGTTCCGTGCGCTCACCAACCGTCTGATCCTGGGCACCGCGATCTTCGCCGCCGCACTGGTGGCGTTCACCTGGGCCACCCTCGACAGCCCTACCGCGGTGGTCGACAAGCCCACCGCGGTCACCGTGGTGGTCACTGACCGAGCCGCCGCCGGGCTGCCATCGACCTGCTTACTGACCAGTCTCGACGGCGTCGCCGTCGGCGGCGATTTTGTGAAGCCGACGGTGGTCACCAGCCCGGCTGCGGGCTGTGAAAGCAAGGTGATCTCCGACAGCAAAGGAATCATTGTGATCCCCCAGACTACAGCGAAGTAATCGCGGAGTCCCGGCCAGGAAGCACGCTGATGTGCCCAAATAGCGGCCACCTTGGCTCGCGCTAACGATCGCAGCTCTGCTGCTGCCCAGATCGCGGCACCGTCGTCGAACTCGCGCAGGGCAGTCACCTTCATCGGCGCAGGATAACGCCGTAGCACTGACCGCGGTGTTGGCAAGTGACGAGATCAGCCCCGCCTCGACCGGGCGCGTCAACTGGCCGATAGGGAAAAGCGGGTTACCGCCATAGCGGCACTACTGCACCGAGCTAGCGACCTATCCACCCAACGTTACCGCTATCTCGGGTGGATGTGTTCGCGCTGTGGCCACCCATCGCTGACCGTGCCGAACTCTTTACGTTGGTCGGTGCGTCGGCGTGGTGGATCAAGCAGCGGGGCGGTGCAACCGCCGTGACCGCAACCATCGAAGCGGTATGGGACGTGGCGCGCTGGTGGCGGTGAGTGGCGTGCCGGTGATGTTGGTCCGCTCCTCAGGCCACGCGCCAGTCCGGCCAGGTTTGGAGGCAGGTCAGTCGTGTGCTGGCATGGTCCGCCTGAGACGACGGCCCTGCGCGCAGGATGATGCACGGTTCGGTCGGCCCGGAGCCAGCGGTTATCGCCCTCCCGCCAACGGCAGCCTTATCGTGTGGGCAGGACAATAAAGGTGGATACGCTGCGAAGGGTCGAGGCGCTGCTTGAAGCGCCTGCAGCGTTTTCGTGGTCCATATTCTCGACACCGCCCCGGTCCAACATCGAGGCAGTGACCATGTGCTGCTGATTTCCGCCGAGTGACCCGGTCTTCGGTGTTGCGTGGGGCTCAACACCATAAGGGGTCGTTATGGGCGTCGATGAAGTGGAGACCCGGCCGGCGGCCACCGCCCGGACGGCATCGCCGCGGGACTGCAGCAGGACCTGAGACAGATCTCGGGAACGCGCCACGTGGTGAGGTGAGGGCACGTAACGTGGTCCGCACTGTGAGTCGGCGTTCAGACGACCGGCTGGCTAACGTTCAGAACAGCTTCCAGACGCCCTGCGTCGGCCATGTCCGAGCTCGGCGCGAGTGACCGAAGAGGCGTCCGTGGACGGTGGAGCAACCAGGTGGCAGTGGGAACCCCAGAGCCCCGCCTACGGCAACTACGGCAACGCCAATCAGTGGACCGTCAATGCGGGGTTGGAGTCGCTGGCGCGAGAGAGTGCCCAGAACACCAACGACGCGCGCCGCGGAGATGAGCCGGCGGAGCTGGTCTTCAGCTTCATCCGTCTGACGGGTCACGACCGTCACCGGTTCCTGCACGCGCTGGAGTGGTCGCAGCTGCGATCGCATCTCCAATCGATGGGCGCGAGCTCCGGCGGCGCGGTGGCAGCCGGTCAGATCCTCGCCGGTCTGGAAGCCGTGGAGCAATCCGAATCGCTTCTCCTGCTCCGGGTGGCCGACTACGGCTGCCAAGGGCTGACCGGGCCCGAGTTCCCCGACGACCACGTCCCTCCCGACGACTACGGGAACTTCATCAAGTTGTGCCGGCTGGATCTCTTCAGCGGTAAGGACAAGGCGGCAGGCGGATCCTTCGGCCTGGGCAAGGCCGTCTACTGGAGGTTCTCGAGGCTACAGACGGTGTTGTTCAACTCGGTGCTGGCACCGCGGGACGCCGTCGAGGGCCGCACCGCGAATCGGGTGTTGGGCGTGAGTCAAGGCGTCATGCACCGCCACGACGGCATCGGGTATCAGGGCCGAGGCTTCTTCGGCCGCGACCAGCGGAACGGCTACGTGGGCTCCGTCTGGGACGATCCCGCTCTGGTGCATGCACTGTGCCTGAACCGCTCGGACCGGCGGCCGGGAACAACGGCCCTGTTGGTCGGCTTCTACGACCCGGACCAGCCGGAACGGGGCCTCGGCGGCCCGGAGGAGCTGACCTCCTTGGCGCGCGACCTGCGCGCCGGCGTGGAGGAGAACTTCTGGCCGTTGCTCACCCGGGGCGGGCTTCAGGTACGCATCGAGGTCATCGACGGGGGCGCCACGCGTGCGGAGGTCGTGGATCCGGAGGAGACCTACACCGAACTCGTGACAGCGCTGCGACGTTTCGACCGCGGGGAGGTCGACGACCAGCTGGTCGGCCCGAACTCTGTAGTGGTGCGAGACGTCCCCATCACCATCTCGCGTCGACGCACCGGGGACCGCCATGACTCCTTCGTACACCTGGCCAAACTGGTGGTCACTGCCTCCGACGATCAGCCGGACACCCTGGAGAACCGAGTCTGCCTCGTGCGCCGCCCGGAGATGGTGGTGCAGACCGTCGACCGCTCGTTCGACGCGTACAAGTACCACGGTTTCCTCCTGGCGGGCGCCGCAATCGATCCTCGGGATCCCTCCCCCGAGCAGTTGTGGGCCGACGACTTCCTGCGCTACTCCGAACCCCCGTCTCACGACCGGTGGATCCCCGGCACCGGTCGTCGCCAGGCGTCACAGGCGAACCTGACCGCCCACTACCAAGCTCCATGGCTGCCCCATCTCCGCGGGATCGAGAAGGGCGTCCTCGATGCCCTGGTCAGCCTGTTCGGCGCGCCGCCGGTTCGTGCTCAGCAGCCTCCGGAATCGCTGCTGCGCCATTTCCGCTTCCTCAGGGCCGAGCCCGGCGTGGGCGCTCGCGGAGGGGCGCCACGCAAACCCGAGGTCGACGTCACCGACTGGTGTGTGCGCGACGGTCGGTGGGATGTTCGTTTCACGGTGCGCGCCAAGAACCGGTCCGAAGGGTGGGCCGTTCGCCCGGCGCTGGCATTCGTGGGGCTGGACGGACGCAGGAACACCGTCGACTGGGCGGTACTCGAGGTCGACGAGGGCGGCGGATCCCTCGAGGAAGGGATCCTGCGTATGCCGGGGACACCGCGGGGTCGGTACATCAAGGTCGCACTGCACGGTGTCTCGAGCGGCGATCTGCCGATCCCGGCCGAGGAGTCGGCGATCGATGTGCTGCTTCAAGGCACCACACAGCTCGTGCAGGCTCAGACGGGCGGTCAACCGTGACGATCCGCTATCCCTGGCCGACGCTCAAAGCGCCGTTGACGTGTGCCGTTGACGACGTCCGAGTCGACGGTGCGGTCATCATGGCCGGCCGCGTGGACGACGAGCACCTGCGCCTGCGCCTGGACGGTCTGACATGGCAGCGGCTCGACTGCCGTGTCACCGTGAGCGCGGAGGAGCCCATCCCTGCGGAGGCCGACGCGGTGCGGGCCTACGTCCTGCTGTCCTCCGCCGCAGCGAATACTCGCATTCCCTACCCTCTCGACGACACTCATGACGGATCGCCGAGCGGGCGTCTGGCCGTCCCGTCCGATGCCGTCGCCGGAAGCTTCGCCCTTCAAGCTCACGTCGGCGCGACCATCGGTGGCAGGAACCGCGTGATCGGGTCGAGCGAGCCGTGGACTGTGGTCCTCGAACGGCACGAGGCTCCCGTGCCGCCCGGTGGCCCACCGTTCGACATCGACTGGGTGGACTTCACCTCGCCCGACGCCCCGCTCGGAGCGCGGGAGAACCCTGCTTCCCATGCCTTCATGGACCTCGCCGCGCAACCGCGGCTGCTGTTGAATCAGAGCATCGAGGGACTCCAGAAGCTGCTGCACAACAACGCCGCACGGCTCGAACGTCGTCGCGTGCGCGACATCCTGAGCGCCTCGGTCGCCCGCCACGCGGTCGCGTCGTTGTTCCGCGCCGCCATGGCGGAGATCATCGTCTACGACGACGGGACGTTTGAACCGCCCACCACCGCCCTCTACCGGCAGGTGTGCGAAGCGATCGCCGCGTGGATGTCCGGCGTCGGTGACGTGGACGAACTGTACGAACGGCTCGCCGGGAGCACAGACGCCCGCGTGTCCGACACCGACCTGTCGGCCCGTGTGGACGTGGCCATCGATGCACTGATGGGATACACCGACGCGCTGACGACCGCCAGTCGAGAGGTCGCCGATGGATAGCGACTCTCTGCGCCGGTTCCGACAGCACCTCTCCGACGATCAGCGTCGACGGCTCATCGAGCACATCGACGGCGACGTGGCGCTCACCGAGCCCGTGCGACACCGGAGCGGCGCCGATATCGGCCTGAACGTTGTCGACGACCTCATGGCATCGGTCGCTCAGCGATCCGACGGCGCCGACTGGGCGGAGGACCGTGCCGCCAGCGACCGATGGCTGGCGCCACGACTGCACTACGCGCTACGTCTCACGAGAGTCCAGGCCAGCGACCGAGTGCTGTGGACATGGCTCGCAGTGCGCCATCACGCCTACGTCACCTGGCGCTGGGCCGACTCAGCCGCAGCGGTCAACGACGAACGCTGGAACGGACCTGTACAGAAGCAAGCCATGATGCGGTTGTGGTGGGGTGCCGAGTTGTTCCGCAACGGCGACGACTACACACCCGTTCTGCGGGCGTTCCTTCGGCAGGACTTCCCGAACAGCTATCTGCATCGCCCGTTCGTACGGTGTCGCTCGCTGGCACTCGCCCTGCTCGAAATCGTGGCCCCTGCCAACGGCGGGGACGTCCGCAGCGCCACGGAGATCAACGACCTGGCGCGGGTACTGAACCTCGTCATGGCCGGCTCTCCTCCAGAACTGGAGACCGGCTTGCAGCAGGACGATCACGCCGCATTCGACGACTGGACCGCCACCGTGCCCGCCGTACCGGCTGACTGGGAGATACTCCCCCGCGGACCGGCCGCCCTCGACGTCACCGAAGCGTCGCTCGTCGGCGCACGCCTGGTCGCCGCACGTGGATGGGACCAGGCAGTCGCCGCCCGGGCCCTAGCTGGCGGGCAGCCATGACGGGAGTGCCGGCGGTCAGCGACTGGTCGAGTCTGCCGCACTCGGACATCGCCTCTGGTGATCAAGGTCCGTGGGGAGCGTGGATCCCCCGAGCCTGGCACGCCGTCGCCGATCCCGCCGGCCGGCACCTCGCTCCGCCGGAGCCCGTGCTGATGACAGACCCGGATGCCGGGCTCGACCTCTACCACGCGGAGCTCATCGCGTACTGGGGGCCGCTGCTACACCTATTGGTGTTCGGGTTGGGGTGGGGGCGGCCCGAACAGCCAGGCCGGCGTCCAGGTCGGCGTGCAGCGCGCGCAAGGCCGGGTACTCCGGGCCATCCAGCCGACCTGGGACTAGAGCGATGGCAGAAACGAGGACGTCCTGTCGACGACCCGGTTCTGGCCGTGGTGAACCGGTGGTGGGGCCGGTACGTTCCTGACATCCTCGCGAACGGACCGCTGCTGGCATTGATGGCTCAGGTGGGCGGCTTCCACGATCGAGCGACTCGGCCGGGTGCCGACGTCGTGGTCGACGGGTCATGGCATGCCGCATACCAACGGGACCCGGTATGGCAGGCCATCTGGAACCAGATCCCCGAGTTGCACCTCGCCCACCACGCGAACACCCCGATGGGTGAGTCCCCGCAAACCTCGAGTGGTCTCGTGGTGGGCTCCGACGGCTCCGCGTCGGCGATCCTCATACGAGATCGGTACGCCGGCTGGTACGCGGCATTGCGCGCCTGCGGACTGGCGCAGACCACTCGAGGTTCGTCATGGCGTGTGGACGTTGTGGTCAAGCCGCTCGGTTGGTTGGGCACCTACCGCCTATCGAAGATCACCGGGGTGTGGTTCTCCGGCCAGCACCGTTGGCACGAGCTCGGCTGGTAGAGCAGGCCACACCACACAAGGTCGCAGCAGCGGAGTATGCCCAATCGTTTACCGGGTACGAACGGCACTCAGTGTGACTTAAGAGGTGCTGGCCCAGCTCCGTGTCGAAATGGCGTCGGAGGAGGGTGGACGGCATAGGGTGCCCTTGTGGTTGACGGAGATCCAGCTGACGACTTTCGCGCTGCGGTCGAGCGGCTGGGAGGGCTCGCGGACGAGGTGGCCGCCGAGCGCTCGCAGGAGGCGGTTCTCGACGCGGTCGCCGAGCTTCGGGTGGCAATCGCTCGTGCATACCGCGGTCGACGGCCGCGATCGGACTCGGGCGGCGGGGCCCGCAAGCGGATCCTCGCCCACTTGATGAGGCATCGCGGTGAGTGGGTCGGTAGCGACGAGTTGGCGGCGGTGTCGGGTATCGGCGAGTGGGCTCGGCGCGTGCGTGAGCTTCGTGGCGAACTGGGTTACGAGATCGAGGAGGGTGGCGGCCGCTACCGTTTGATGTCGGAGGACCCCGATACGGCCCGTCGTGTTCGTTTCAAGACGGTGACCGACGTCCGTAATGCGGGGGGTTCCGCTGTCAAACGGGTCCAGACGTTGCTCGAGACGCTGGTCGGCCAGGCCGTGTCTGCGGAGGAACTCAACAGGGTCGCCCGGGACAAGGACGGCGCCGGTGTCGCCCGGCAGATCAGGGGCCGGGAGTTGTTGCCGATCGAGACCTCTGCCGATGCACCCGATTTGAACCCGGGAGATCACCGGCTTGTGTCGGTGCGGGAGGCCGACCGGCTGCATCCGTCACAAAGGTTGTTCCCGGAAGATTTGCGTAGGCAGGTCTTCTCGCGGGATCGATTCACATGTCGCAGTTGCCGCGTCGGTCGCCTGTCGTCGAAGTTACCGCAGGATCAGGTGTTCTACCTGGTCGTCCGGCATCTCGATGCCACGCCTGACGCGGTGGCCGAGCTATCGGCGGATCGCCTGACCAGTGTCGCCCGGCTGGCCACATCGTGTAATCGATGCGCCGCTGGCATCGGCGGTTGACGGCACACGCTCGATGCCCGGATCGGCCTCGCCGTCATGTCCGGGGGGTTTCTAGCTTGATTCGTCTGGACACGCCGGCGAGGTCGGATGCTACTCAGTCGAGGCGTACCGAGCCGCCGTGATCCGGGCGCCAGCGATGACCTCTTCGAAGTAGCCGGGTGTCGTCCCGTCACCGACGAGCATGACGCGGTCCAGCAGAAGGTTCCCTCGCTCGCACGAGGTCTCCGACACCAGGCAGCAGCCGTGGCAGGCGGCGAGGTTCATGCTGCCCAGGCCCTGTCCGCGGCTTCCTCGACAGAGGGGGTCCGAGGAACACCAGGCAGCGCCCTCCAGAGCGGAGAACACGGTCGTCGCCAGTCGTGGAGCGTGTCCTTGGCGGACGAGGCCACCGAGAGTGCCCTCCGCGTCGCCGGCGGCTGTGTAGATGAGCAGGCCGGCCTCGGGTGACGGTCCTGTGGAGGCGTACACGCGTTCGCGCAGTGATGCCGCCGAGTATCCGCAGGTGAAGGCCAGCTGACGCATGAGGATGTGTGCGAGGGTGTGCAGCAGGATAAGGCGGGGCGTCGCCTCGGAAAATCTCGAGCCGATGGGTGACTCGCGTCGCCTGCGTTCCAGTTCGAGGGCGCGTTCGGCGACCGGTTCCCGGCCTTCCCAACGGGCGAGTCGATCCTCGTCGAGAGTCAGGAGTATCCCTTCTCCATAGGCCTCCACGGCGGGCAGCCACCGGGCTCTGCCTCGGGGTCCAAGATCGGCGTCGACCATGTCGGCGCTCGGATCGTATCGGCGGAAGCCGTGCAGAACCCGTACCTCTCTGAGGCGGTGGGCGAGCACGACGTGACTGATTGTCTCGCCGAGCGCGGCGAAGGCCGAGCCGGCGTTCGGTTCCAGGAACGCGGTCGCCGAGACGCGGAAGGTGGGTGTGCCGAGCTGCTCGTCGGGATTGTCGATGGCCTGCCTGAATGCCTGCCACTCGTCGGCGAGCAGACCCTCCCGCGCGGCACTGACCTCTTGATCATGACCGGTACCCGAACCGGCGACCTGGCGGACTAGGTCTTTACTGACCGTGAGGTTGGAGGCGATGAGATCGACGAACATCTCGGCGAACGGGCCGTTCGGTGCCGACCGCAGGTCTTCGAAGTTGCGGTGCTGACGGATCTCGGCTTGTTCGTCGCGTACGGGTATCGCCGGTTCAGGGATGTCCAGCGCGGTGGTGGTCTCGCTGAGCGTGACGTTGGTGGCGCCTCGCTGGAGGACCTCGAGTCGTTCGTCGCACGCGTTGGGGTTGGGACGTTGCCAGGGTTGGGCGCCGCTGCATCGCACGTTGATGCGGGCCAGCGACCCGCGTGTGGTCAAGTCGCCCAGGTCTCGTTCAGCCGTGCAGGTGGCGCACCGCACGTACAGGCTGGAAAGGCCTTCGGAGCCGCCCGAGCGGGTGAGGAACAGCAGATCCTCCGCCCGGCAGCGTTGGTGTTCCTGATTCTGCGGTTCGGAGTGGGCCCATCTGACCCAGGGGACGTCCATGGCGTGACCGCGTTCGGTTCCCACGACGATGAATCGCATCGGGACCATAGGACCCCTGCAGTGTCGGCAGGTCGGCGGTTCACCGGTCTCGTCGTGGTGTCTCATCCGGTGCATGCGGCGGCAGTCCTGACAGAACAACCAGCCGGGGAAGCGTTCGTAGAGCACCCCGGGGGTGCGCTTAGACGGGCGCGAGGGGACGCTGGGCGGGCTGCGCAGTTCGGCGACGCCGAGACTTTCCTCGAGTCGTCGCGAGACGATCCGATAGGTCTCGTCCACCGGCCAGCGGCTGATGTCCGCAGCCATGAGCGACTCCCCGAGGACGTCCAGGACGGCACCGACACCGAAGGGTGAGATCGTCTGGCTGAGTCGTGTGGTCCTCACTGAACCTCCCCGATGGCGATGACACGGACGGTGCGATCCACCGAACGCATGGAATGCATGGTGGGCCAGGCGTCCCGCCGTTCCCCGAACTCGCACAACAGGACGGGGTGATCGTTGTCGCTGCTGTCGTAGCGAAGGTTCAGGCCCAGGTCTTCGGCCCGTCGTGCCTTGCGGTCCCACTCGTTGACCAGTCGCTGTACTTCGGCCGTCGTCTCACTCAGTGCATCCGGTTCGCTCCTGGCGACGGCCTCGAGCAGGATGCGAACGGCCTTGGCCACGGGCGGGTCGGTGGGGCGGAAGGCACCCGCATCGTCGTTGGTACGCAGTCCCGCACCGTGACGCACGAGCATGACCAGGGCGGCACTGAGCGATCGATCACGCGACGCCGCGGACCAGGGTGTGACGCTGGTCGGCTCGACGTGGCGGTAGAGCGATCCGTGGAATGCCCGGAACGACTCGTAGTGTGACCTGTCGCGCGGCTTTCCCGCACGTAGCAGTGTCACGACGAGGCCCGGAACGTCGGATCTGCCGACCCGGCTCGTGGCCTGGATGTACTCGGCCGTCGTCTTGGGTTGTCCGTTCATGAGCATCAGACCGAGACGGCTGATGTCGATGCCCACGGACAGCATGTTGGTCGTCGCGACGAGATCGACCGCGTCCTTCTGGTCGACACGTCGCTCGAGGCGGGCGAGTCGTTTGATCAGCGCGCTGGGCGCAACGTTGCTGGTGAGTTCGATGACGCCCTCGCCGCGGATACGGCGTGCACGATCACCGCGACGTGTCGCTCGGTTGGTCAGCAGGGACTCGATGTCGTCGCGCACGATGGTGACCGTGCGGCCCAGTTCCCGCAAGGAGTTGTGATACGCCACGACCGTCCAGTACGGGTCCAGGTCTCGTGGTTCCTGCGACAACAGCATCGGCACTTCGAGCAGAGCCAGACAGGCCAGGCCGGTCGCGCGGGACTGGGTGAACGACTGGGGCATCAGACCGACGTACATGCGCCCCGGTGACTCGTCGTCGGTGTTGGCGAAGTAGCTGTGGTCGGCGTCCAGTCCGCTGGGCGGGAACAGCGCGACGGGTGATCCGTAGAGTCGTTGCACCTGTTCCGGTGCGGATCTGATCGTGGCCGTCGACGCGACGATCTTCGGTTTGGTGCCGTCCCAGCCCATGAGGCCCAGAACTGCGGCTTCGTACAGGGCGACGGTAGTGCCGAGCGGACCGGACAGCAGGTGCAGCTCGTCCTGGATGACCAGGCCGGGTGGGTCATAGGGCACGTCGTCGCGGCCCAACAGCACGCCGGCGTCCTTGTGCCAGGCCAGCCCGGCGAACTTGTCGACGGTGGCGACCAGCAGGGTCGGCGGGTCGGCGTAGATCTGTTGGTCGACCACCTTGACCGGTAGTTCAGGATGGAACGGGCATTCGGCGTGCGGGCAGAAGAGTGCGAACGTGTTGTTGGTGGTTCGTACGCCGTAGGCCCCAGTGTCGGCGGTTCGGGTACGCGGCAGCAGAGGGGTGGCGCACCACGGGCAGTCGTTGATCTGGAAGGAGTTGTCCGGCTCGGTTGCCCTTCGTAGGGTGCGGGCCCGGTCGTGGGCGTCCTTGTAGGTGTTCGGTGTGGTCGCACCGCCGAGCCACAGCCCGATCGTGAATGCCGGTGTCCCCCGCAGCCGGGGGTCGTGGTGGCGCAGTTGTTCCAGTGCGCAGATGAGCGTCGCGGCCCGTTGGAACTGTTGGGCGGTGAGCATGCGCAGTGTGTAGCGGGTGAGGACCGCGGTTCCGCCGCCGCGTACGCCTCGGGTGAGCCTGCGGTGGATCATCTCGAAGGCGGCGAGGGCCAGGTAGGCCTCGGTCTTTCCTCCACCGGTCGGGAACCAGATGAGATCGACGACCTCGCGATCGGTGTGGCGGTGATCGACGGTCGAGGCGACGGTGAGGAGTTGGAACGCCAGCTGGAACGGGTACCAGGCGGGTTCGGTGAGGTCGGCGGGGCGCTTCGCCAGTTCCTGTCCGCGGCGGCCCGGCGACGTCTTGGCGTGTCGTGACTGGAGGATCTGTTCGCGCATGGCTCTGTTCGCCAGGCGGAAGGCGACCCGGGCGGGCTCGTTGTCGATGAGCACTCGGACGCCTTCACGCATCCGGTCGCGGGCCGTGTCCATCCGCTGCAGCAGGCGGCCCGCTGCGCCGGCGTGGTGTGCGGGCAGCTCGTCCGCTTCGGCCCGGCGTCGTTCGATCCAACCTGCGTAGTCTTCGATGAAGGTGCCGAGTTCTTCGGCGAGTCGGGGAACCGTGATGGTCTCGTCGCAGAGGAAGCCGAGCCTGAGCACCGACGCGGTCCGGGTGCCCGGCGAGACCCCCGGGACGATGCTGCCAGGCAGCATGTCCACGGCGACCCGGGTGACGACGTCGGCGGTGGTCTCCCAGGCCACGGAGCAGCCGTGGCCGACGCCGTAGACGCGGCGGTGCCGGTAGAGCAGCTGCAGCTCTTGATCCTCCGGGTCCTCGCTGAGCAGCGACACCGACGGATACGGCCGAACCTCGCCGCCGCCGATGGTGCAGCGCAGGTCCACCTGGAACAGGCAGTCCTCGGTCGGGGGCGGAGAGGCGGCGTCGTCGTGGCGGGCGTTGTTCTCGACGGCGACCGTGACCAGCCAGGCATCGCCCAGCGGCCGCCACACCGCCTTGAGACTCGCGGTTCCGCCGAAGATCGTCACCGGGTCGGTGTGCGGGTCGAGGATGACGGAGGGCTCCGTGAGCGGGACACGCCGCCAGCCGCCGCCGTCGGAGAGCTTCTCGTACCGGGCGGCCGACACCTCGCAGTCGATGTCGGCGCCGTCGTGCAGGAATGAGATCGCGGCGGACGCGGGGCGCCAGGCGTTCGCCAGTTCGATCGGCTCGTCGAGCCCTTCCTCGTGGCCCTCGTCACCGAGGACGTCGCCGTCCAGCCGCGGGGCCGCGGGCCCTCGCGGATAGAGAGTCCCGACCAGATACAACCGATCGGGGCGGTTCGCGAGGATCTCGTGTTCACCGTCCTGGGGCCCGAGATACTGCCGTCGTAGGTAGGCGACGGTGTCGTCGCGCAGTTCGACGAACGTCCGCGGTTCGGTCATCGCCGGTTCCCTTCGGGTGTCCTGGTCAGCTGCTGCCAAGCTGTCGGTAGCACCGCCAGCCACAGTGAGATCCGTGGTCGGGTCATGGCCACGTAGAGCTTCGATTTGTCGGCCGGTTCGGTGACGTCGTCGATGTCGATGACCAGCACGTGCGGGGACTCGAGGCCCTTGAAGTCCTGGACGGTGACGAGTTTGGCGACACCGGGCTCGGAGGGTCTCGGCCCACGGTCGTCGGTGACCAGTAGTCCTCTGGCGAAGGCTCGGGAGTGCACGGCGGAGCTGTCCTTGACCGTTTCGCGCAGTGTCACGACCACGACGTCGCTCAGGTCGATGTCGTCTCGGCGGAGCCTCTTGAGTCGGGCGTCGAGCAGCGCGCTAGTGTCCTGGTCGGTGTCCGGTCGGTCGTAGTCGACCGCGGGTCCCTGCCCTGCTTTGGCCACGCCGAGGTCTGCGCCGGTCATGAGTTGTGTCTGGGTGACGATCGCCGAGGTGTTGCGGCAGTTGTAGGGCAGTTGGTAGCGGCTGGCGTTCGCGCAGACCTCTCGGTAGACGTCGGGGTCGAAGACACCGTGGATGTCGGTCTGGTTGTTGGGGTCGCTGAACATGCGCCAGCGCCCGTCGCGCAGTCCGCCGGTGACGAGTGCATCGAGTCGTAGGCAGTCCTCGACGTTGAGCAGGTCCTGGGCTTCGTCGACGACGAGGACGTCGACGGGACCGATGTCGGCCAGATCCGACCAGGGCAGGCAGGTGACGTTCGTGTGGGCCAGAGAACGGCGCATGACGTCGATGACGCCTGGCGAGCGGCAGGTGAGCAGGACCGAGGCACCGGCTTGGGCGGCACGCCGTGAGGTCTCCACCGCCAGCAGGGTCTTGCCGGACCCGGCTCCGCCGGTGCAGAAGATCCGTTCGTTGATCTCACTGCCTCGGAGCATGTCGTACTGCTCACGGGCCAGTTCCAGGTAGTCGGTCTCGAAGGTCGGGGCGAGCAGCGACAGCCGGGGAACACGGTCGAAGTCCGGGCGCAGCAGGGCCAGGATGTCGCGGTAGTCGGAGTCACGGACCGGGCGGTGGACTTTGTGACGCCAGAAACCCACGGTGGCCTTCAGCGCCGTTTCCAGGCCGGTGACCGTCATCGCGGCCGGTCCGATGTGTTCCGCCGGGTCCCATTCGAGATCGCGGTCCAACGCCTGGTCCGGTGTCATCACGACGGCTCCGAATGCCGTCGTCAGTCCGGGTATCCGCCGGCTGAGGCCGTCTCTCAGGGCGAACATCGCGCCGCGAGCCTGTTCGAAGGGGCCTTCCCGCTTCTCGTGCTCCTCGCCGTAGCGGTCGGTGAAGACCCAGAGACCGTCGATGCGTGTCAGTCGGCCCCCTTTGACCTCCACGACGAGCAGGAGGTCTCTGAGCACGATCAGGAAGTCGATCTCGGCCATGCGTTTGTACTCGTGCCGGGGTAGGTGTACCGAGTACAGGCAGGTGGCCGGTTCGCCCAGTTCCACCTGGGCCAGCAGCTTCGCGATGCGGGTCTCGGCAGCCGAGTTGATGTGTCCGAAACGCTCGGGTGCGGGGATCATCCTCATCGGTCACCGCCGCGGTATCGCCACAGGTGGTCGAACTCCTTGTAGGCGAGGCGGTCACCGAACACCTCGAAGGTGTCGGCGACGTTGACGATGAGGCATTCGGCTTTTCCGCCGTTCAAAGGCCCACGCAGGCCTCGGCCGACCATCTGGATGTACAGGTTGGGGCTGAAGGTCGGACGGGCGATGTACAGGGCTCGCACTCCGGGGGCGTCGAAGCCCTGGGTCAGCACGTTGCAGTTGGTCAGCACCTGGATGTCGTTGCGTCGGAAGCCCTCGATCGTGCGGCGCCGCTCGGGTGTGGGCGTGGCCCCACTGACGGCCGCTGATCGGATTCCCCGTTCCCGTAGTACCGCGGACAGGGTCTGCGCGGCGAGCACCGAGGAGGTGAACACCAGGATCGGCCAATCGCGGGGTTGACCCGCGATGTCCTCCGCCAGACGCAGTGTCCTGTCTCGGTCGCGGCCGACCCGGTTCAGCATGTCTGAGGAGACGTCCTTGAACTTGTTGAAGTGATTCCGGTCGGCGTCGGCGATCGGGTAGACCGAACCTTCGATCACCCGGTGCTCGACGTGGGCCAGTACGCCAAGTTTCTGCAGCTCACCGTAGGGGTCATCGCCGAGCACGTTGAACTGCTGCCGTAGGAAACGGGCGGCGAGCCGCTGATTGGATGCGTCGCCGGTTCCGGCGAACGGTGTGGCGGTCAGTCCCAGCAGCGGACGTGCCGTGTTGTGTTGGTCGATGCCCAGCCACCTCAGCGTGGCGGTGATCCCTTGAGCGATGGCGCCGTGCGCTTCGTCGATCACCACGATGGCGGCGTCCTGCAGCCACGTGTATCCGTCGCTGTCGCGGACTCTGTCGAGCTTGGCGTCGGTGGCCACGACGACGGTGGCGTCGAGATCGCTAGCGGCGACATCGTTGCGGTCCCACAGCCGGCACAGCCGCAGTGGGCGGTCACCGAACTGTCGCCACACGGTGGCCCATGTCTGCACGGCCTGTTCGCAGAGCTCCTCGCTCTGGGCGATCCAGAGGATCGGACGCACGATCTCGCCGGCGAGCAGGGAGCGAATCAGCGCCTCGACCGTCACCCGGGTCTTACCGGCGCCGGTGGGCAGGAACAGCAGGGCGCGATCGGGTGTCGCTCCGGGCCGCACGAGGCCTCGGATCCGTTCGGCGAGAAGCTCCTGATAGGGGTGGAGGTCCTTGAGGTTCGGTGGCCCGAGCACCGTGACGTCGGCGTCGAGTCGCTGGCTGCGCTCACCCGCGAACTCCGCGGGGAATCCCAGCTTCTGCACCGTCTCCATGGCTGGCCCGGACCCTGCCCAGGTGTTCGGGACCGGGTATCCGGCGGCCTTCAGGTCGTGGCATAGAGCCTGCAGGACGGTGTCGCCGTGGTAGTGCATCAACAACTGCGCCACCTGGTGGTCGCCGCCGTCGGGTGAGACCTGTCGGACCGTCTCGAGCAGTCCCTCAGGGAGCCGGACCTCGAGCGTACGGACCGGGAGCAGCACCAGCAGGCGAGCCGCAGGGTCGGGGGTGGCGCGAGCCTTTGCCATGGCCTCCTGGACTCGCGCGTTGTCAGCCTCGTTGAGGATGCGTGCGATCGACTGGTCGTCGATCCCGAGCGCGAACCGAGCGGAGATTCGCGCGAGCAGTTCGTCGTCGTCCAGGGAGTTCTCGAAGTAGACGGTTTGTCCGGTGACGGCGAAGTCTTCGGGGTTGCTCTGCGTTCCCGTGGGAAGCGTCACCACGCGTTCAAGGGAGCTGCAGCCGACTAGTTGGAGTCCATCGAGAGCGGCGCCTCCGTAGTCGCGCAGACGGCGGAACCGGTCGAGCAGGACGACGGGTTCGCCAGGGCTGTCGGGGATGATCTCGACGCGCAGCATCGATGAGGCGGGCCGGCATCCCCACGACTCCGTCAGCGCCTGCGCGATGTCGGGGTCGTCGAGGGTGATGAAGGGCAGGCCCTGTTCGGAAAGGGTTCGGATCTCGTCGTCGCCGGTCGCGATGAGCAGCTGGTCGGCGGGTGCGCAGGCGTGACCGGCGCCGGCGACGGCCGGGACCCGCTCGGGGATCTCGGTGGCCGCTAGGCGTGCGTACGCCTCGGCGACGAGGGCACCCAGCTGGCGTGAGTCCCCACCGATCGGTACTCGGGTGAGAAATTCTCGCCAGACGTTGACGGGGACGTCGGCCATGCTTTCGATCAGGGTCAGCTTGGACGCGATCCTCCACGTCGCGACGGGGAGCATGGGTCCCAGTACGGCGAGGTCGGGGTGCAGGGATCGTTCTGCTTCGCGGGGCCCCCAGGCCGTGTCGACGAGTCCGTATCTCTGAGCGGCCCACAGGTGTGGTGCCTTCACCGTCCTCGCGACGAATTTTGCCGCGTTGGGATGTTGCAGGATCCACCTCGCGGGCGTTTCCAACTCTAGAAGCGCTCGGGTCCATCGTGCCCTGGACACGGTGTCTCCGGAATCTGCGAACCCGCGGAGCACGTGCAGCGGCGTGGGTCCGGAGCCCTCTTGGAAGTCGATCGTCGATGGATCCGGCCGGCCTCGCGGCGGCAGGGCCTCGAGATAGGCCGAGCGCTGTAGGCGGCGGTACTCCAGCAGCGTCATGTCCTTCAGAGCGGTCGGCGCGATCACCGGCCGGTCCGCGACTCCGATGGCGCGCAGCAGGCCCAGATGCAGCTCGTGGAAATCGATGTCGACGGCGAGAGATGGCTTAGTCGGGTCGACGAGACCGGGCACCACGACCGTTCCGACATGTTGCCAAGACCCGTCGCGGCAGCGCACCCTCAGTGCGGCGTCCTTCTGCACGTGCTGCAGGAGGATCTCCTCCGCCTCGAGGGCGCCGACGCTCAGCACGAGAGTCCAGAACTCCTGCCACTGCGGCCCTGTCCAGCGACTCGCGGCGGTCCCCGCCAGCAGGCGGAGCTCATGCGCGGGGTCGACGTCCTCGAATCCGATCGATCGTAGATTGTCCTCGACGCCGTCGCGCTGCAGGAACGACGCTCGGACGAGTCGGATGCCGGCGGACGCGCTCAACGGATTGCCCCGCAGGAAGACACGGTCGGTGTGCTCGATGCGGCAGAGGTTGCCCGCGCCGTCAGGGATGATCGAGGCCTGCCGCATCAGCCGCCGGGTCGTCTCGTCACCGATCGACATGTAGACCTCGAGCGCGGTGTCACATTGTTCGTCGTTCGCCTGCGCTACCAGACGCTCGAGCCATTCGGCGCCGCCCAATTCGTTCGCGGCCGCCTTCGTGGCTTCGCCGCGTACCAGCCGGCGCAACCGCGCTCGGCGCGTCGGGGTCTTGAAACAGCTGGGGTGGGGGCTCCGCACGGGCCTGCCCGGCGTTGCGTGCCACCTCTCGAGGGAATCGACCTCGATCCGCAGGTCGGCGTTCGGGTACTCGAGGTCGCCCGGGGGTCGGAGTGTGCCGTCCGCGTCGGGAACTGAGGCGGTCTGCTCCGTCAGCTCGGGTACCAGTTCAGTGAGGCGCAGGTCTGCGAAGTTGTCGAACTCGCGTCCACGGGCGGGCATGTAGTCGAAGTGCCGAGCGGGATCGTCGGGGGTACTCAACCGAGGGAGCGCGTTGACGATGAGTTCGCCGACGACGCCGAGCAACTCATGGTTGAACTGTCCGGGAAGTAGGTTCGTACGGTCGTCGCTGATGTGCCACGGGGCATTGTGGATACCGCGGGCGGAGGTGAAGTCCTGTAGCGGGAAGTACGCCCAGAACCGTCCCAGGCTCTGGGTGTCGTCCAGCGGTGCGGCGTAGCTGACGGTGACCTCGGGGCGACGGATCGCTTCACTGACCTCGGACAATGCCTTCTCCGAGGGGCGGTGCGTCTGGTGCCAGACCATCCATTCCGAAGCCTTGTCGAGGCCTCCGACCAGTCGGTAGCGGTCGTCTTCGACCTGCTCACAGCGGAATTCGCTGCCGTTTCCGTCGTCGGTGTACACGTCGAGTTGGGACACGTACGGCGCGAACAGAAGGAACTCTCGGGGAAATTTTCGCAGCTCTTGGGCGAGCCAGTCGACGTCACGCGTCAGCGGGAGACGCACGATCGTCTGCGCCCATTCGCCGAGTTCCGCGAGGACCGGATCGTCGGCCATCTCGCTTCCGGCGTCGGTGAGGATCGGCAGCCTCAGGACCGGATACCTGGCCACATCCGCCGACACGCCGACCAGCGACCGGCGGGCCGCGTCGGCACTGAACTTGAACGACACCGACCGGCTCAGGATAGTGGGGGTGTCGGTGACGGCCAGCACCGACTTGAAGCCGAGGCCGAAGCGGCCCATGTCCTCGCCGCGTTTATCGCTGAGGTAGGCATGACAGACCGCCTCCAGACCCTGCTGGTTGAACGGCGCACCCTCGTTGGCGCAGTAGAGGACGCCGTCGCGGAGAAGGACCTGCACCCGCCCGCGGGAGCCACTGCGACGCAGCGCGTCAGCGGCGTTCTGCACCAGCTCTAGGACCTGACGGTGGGCGTATCCACCGGTCCGGAAACTGTCCTCCTGCAGACCGTGTTCCCCCACCAGCAGCGGATTCGCCCTGTAGGCACCCAAGGCGTTGCGATGATGATCTTCGATCCACCGCTGGAGCGCCACGCTTTGCTTTCCCCAGCCTTCTGCAATCGGCACGGACATCATTATGGTGCCGGGCTGCGATCACGAGCGACCGTTCCGCCGAGACTTCGGCAGAAGCGTGCGAAAGTCTCGCAGCGGCGGATGTGCGGCCTCAATTTGTGGACGAATGGCCGGTGCGCGTGCACACCAGCGCGTCCAGTGTGACTTGACCAGAACCGGTCCCGAAGCGTCACTGAGGGCATGCCGATACCCGCGTTCGAATGGCGCGAACACGCCGGACGGCACCGTCGTTCCCGTGATTACCTCGGGCGTTCGACACTGCGCAGCTCAGCGACGATCTGCGCGACTCGACCGGCGGCGTCTTCCGGATCTTCGTGTTCCCAGATTCGTACGACCGTCCAGCCGGCCGATGTGAGGGTCGCGTTCGTGTTCTCGTCCCTGCGTCGGTTGTCCGCCACCTTCCGGGCCCAGAACTCGGCGTTGGTCTTGGCGACGGTGTGGTGCTGCGGACATCCGTGCCAGAAGCACCCGTCCAGGAAGACCGCGACCTGCACCCGGGGGAAGACCATGTCGGCGGTACGGCGCACGGCCCGGATGGGTCGCCGGTTGACGAAGAAGCGAAGACCCCTCGCGTGCGCAGCCCGACGCAACGCCAACTCAGGCTTGGTGTCACGCCCCGTGTTCGCCTGCATCGACTTGCGTACGCCCGCGGACGAGGCCCACGATTTGTCATCCGACATGTGTTCTACTCCACCGGCGCGCCGGCGTCACCGCGGACAGCAGGGCGTCTAGCATGTGGCGGGTGAGTGATCGACTGAGCATGATCGACCTGTTCGCAGGCTGCGGCGGTATGACGGTCGGCTTCCATCGTGAAGGCTTCAAGCCGGTCCTCTCCGTCGAGTGGGACCGCGCCGCCGCCTCGACCTACGCCGCGAACTTCGGCGAGTCGCACACCCATTGGGGTGACATCTCGCTCGTCCGAGAGGACGAGATCCCCGATGCTCAGGTGGTCATCGGCGGCCCGCCCTGCCAGGGGTTCTCCAACCTCGGCAGCAAGGACGTCAACGACCCGCGCAACAAGCTGTGGAAGGAATACCTGCGGTTCGTGGTCACCGCACGACCGCAGGTATTCATCATCGAGAACGTCCAACGCTTCTCCAAGAGCAGCGAATTCCAGCTTCTGCTCGACGAAGCCGACCACGGCATCGTCAAGGACTACGAACTCTCCCACGGCGTGCTCCTGGCCGCAGACTACGGTGTCGCCCAGCGTCGTCCCCGCACCATCGTCATCGGGTCACGCATCGGCAAGATCCCCCTACCGGCGCCCACGCACGCCAAGGACGGCGCCGGCGGATTGCTGCCCTGGGAGACCGTGCGCAGCCGCATCGCCGGTATCGACGAACGGCCGGCGACCACCGAGCTGCCGGAGACCATGACCGAGCATTTCGGTCAAAGGATCCGCGGCGAGTTCAAGGGCCGCGACATCCACTTCGGCCGGCAGCCCACCCGCCTGTCGCTCGAGCGTTACGACCACGTCCCGCCCGGCGGCGGCCGCTTCGACGTGCCGGATCACCTGTTGTCGCGGTGCTGGCGGGAGAAGAAGACCGGCACGACCGACGTCATGGGCCGGATGCGGTGGGATGCCCCGTCCTTGACGATCCGGACCGAGTTCTTCAAGCCGGAAAAGGGTCAGTACCTGCACCCGCAGTGGGACCCTTTCGACGTCGACCGGCGGGTGAACAGGGTGATCACCCACTACGAGGCGTCACTGTTGCAGGACTTCCCCAAGGACTACCTGTGGTGCGGGTCCAAGACGGAGATCGCCAAGCAGATCGGCAACGCCGTTCCCTCGGGGCTGGCCGCGGCCATCGCCCGTCATGTCAAGCACTACCTCGACTGAGTACGACCTCCGGGTCTGAGGTTTGACGATGGTCGTCGGTTGACGGCACTCTGCGCGGGTGTCCTTCGACCAAGGTGCGCTCTTCGACGACGTGCCCCCGACCGTGCTGCCGCGCGGCCTGCGCGTGCAACGCGGCCGGGTGCTGCCACCGCGCCCGACCACCGCCGGTCGGCCCCGCCCGGCGACCGGCCCCGCCGCCTTCCGCACCGACGCCCGCCCTCCCACCCGCGACGAGGACCCGCCGCTGTGGGCGGTCCGGAATGCGATCAAGGCGATGGATCCGGACGGCGTGCGCACCGGGTACGCGATCCGCGAGGCTCTCGACCAAATCTACGACGGTCAGCGCACCGGACGGTGGGATTACACCCAGCTGCTGAAGACCGAGAAGACCCACGTCGGGACCTTGGTCGAGATCTGGCTGCAACGTGAGTTCGGCTTCGCCGACGGCGACGATCTCGACTACATGATCGCCGGGGTCGACGTGGACTGTAAGTGGTCGCTGAATCTGTACGAGTGGGAGATCCCCCAGGAGATGTACAGCCGCGGCGACAAGATCGCCCTGGTCGTCTGGGCGAACGATTACACCGCCCGCTGGGCGTCCGGGCTGATCAGGATCAGCGAGTCGGTGTTGCGGCCGCCCGGCCGGCAACGCGACGGCAAGCGGAAACTCAACGACCGCGGACGCGACCGCATTCTCTGGATCGAGCCGAGTGCGAACCTGGTCGAAAACACGCTGCTGCACGTCCACGACCCGGCCAAACTCGAACTGATCGCCTACGCCGCCAAGGGTCAGACCGCGATCACGAACCTGTTCCGTGAACTGACCGGACAGCTGGTCAACCGGGCCACCGTGCTCACCGCCGCCCAGCAGGTCGACGGCGCCAAACGCGTCCGAGACGCCCGCAAGCACCTGCGCCCCGACGGCGTGGTGATCTTCGGTCATTACGAGCCTCATCCGCGGATGGCCGCCGACCTGGGCCTGCCACCGCCCACTCTGGGGCGTTTCGTCAGTGCTCGACTGTCGCCGTGGTACGAGGGCGACGTCGAGTCCTACACCGAGATCGAGGGCCGCCGCTGGCGGTTGGCGCGCACGGATGATCCCGTCGTCGAGGCGCCGGTCCTGCCGAGCCAGGGCGACTAGTGCCCGAGCGGTTGGCGAGTGCGGTTCTCGACGCGAACAGCGACGCGGTGCAGCGTTGCATGCGGACCTGGACCACCGCTGTGGACGATGACGGCTGGTGGCGGCGCCGGACAGACCTTCAAGTCGACCCTGACGCGGAAGAACCGTTTGCGCGCCGGCCCCAGCCGCAACTGCCGGCCGGTCAGGTTCGAGACAGCGGCGAACTTGCCGAAGAAGCCCTGGAGCTTCTCCATACTGCCCAGCGCACGCCGGCGAAACCGGCTACGCCCGTCGAGGGCCGAAACGACAGCCAACACGTCGCGGTCCAGCTTTCGTCGGCCGGCCTGGTCGCCTGCACCATCGATCCGGAATGGGCCCAGAGGCAGGAGGGTTCTTCCATCAGCGCAGCCCTGGCCACGGCATTGCAACGAGCGATCGCGAAGCGGCCAGCGTCGACGCCGATCGGCAGCGGAGCCGACGAGCTCATCGGTGACGCTCTCGCGACGCTCACCTCCCTGACCAGTTCTCCTCTTCATGGGGGCAACAGATGACGCAACCCCCGGGCAGAGAATAGGTCACCGTCGCGACCAACGCGCTGCGCCACGAAGCTGACCAGTGGGACGAACAGAGCAGGACGATCGGCGAGCAGGGCGCCAAGGTCGCCGACATGGAGTTCGGCCGCCTGGAAGCAGGTCTCTTTCAGCTCATGGTCGGCCCGTACAACGACGTGATCGACGTGGTCGCGGCGCGCTGCCGGGAGGGTGCGGCAGCCATGTCCGAGATCGCCGGCACGCTGCGCAGCGTCGCCGACACCTACGACGCCGAGGACAAAGCGTCCGAGCATCGCATCCGCAACATCTACTAACGGGGACGATCGATGTTCAGCCAAGCTCAGTACGAGGCCGTCATCCGCGAGATCGAGGCAGGCCTCAAGACCTTCGAGGGTCAACTCGCCCAGGTCATCCCGACAGCCAACAGCGCCACCTCCCACTGGTACGTCCCACCGCCCGTGGCACAGGCATTCCGGTGGATCGCCGAAGAGACCGTCAAGGTCGGCAAAGCCATCCTCGACTGGTTCCTCGACCTCCTGAAAGGCGCCGTCGCACCCATCTTCATGTTCGTCGACGCATGGCGCTGGCAAGACATCAAAGGCAAGCTCAACGGAATCTCCGCCGACCTCACGACACAGAACCTCGTCATTGACGAGTCGGACTGGTCCGGCAGAGGCCGAGACAGCTACCTCGCCGCGGCAACCGCACAGTCCACGTCCGCCGCCCGGGCCGCCTCGATCGCCGGGAATACCTCAGGCAACCTGCTGATCTGCGCCGGTGCGGGACTAGCGTTCTACATCGTTCTCGCCGGAGTCCTCGCCAAACTGATCGCGGCCCTCGCAGTGTCGATCGCCGGCATGGGCTCAGGAATCTTCACCGCTCCCGGCATCGCGCTGTTCCTCGAG
>NZ_BOQL01000052.1 GCF_018332655.1 Actinoplanes auranticolor
ATCATGCTCACCTCCGGCTTCGCGTTCTCCGCCGCCGCGATGAACATCAGCGACCTGTCCGGCGCCGGGCTCGGCGTGCTGATCGTGCTCGGCGCGACCTCGTTCGCCGGCGTCGAACAATCGGTGGTCTACATCGAGGAGAGCAAAGACCCCCGACGCACCATCCCGACCGCCACCTACGTCACCATCGCCGTCATCGGCACCGCCTACGCCCTCGCGTCCTGGGTCCAGATCTCCGCCGCCGGACCCCGACCCATCGAACGCGCCACCGCCGAAGGCGCTGATCTGTTCTTCAACCAAGCCGCCGTCCTGCTCGGCGATACCGCGCTCACCGTCGGGAAAATCCTGCTCGGCACCGGCCTTGTCGCCGCACTCCTGGCCTTCCACAACGCCATCGCCCGCTACACCTTCGCCCTCGGCCGCGAAGGCGTCCTGCCTAGAGTGTTCGGCCGGTGCACGATCAAGGGCGCACCCCGCAACGCCTCCCTCGCCCAGACCACCCTCGCCCTGGCCGTACTGGTCCTCTACGCCATCGCCGGCTGGGACCCCCTCGTGCAGTTGTTCTACTGGGGATCCACCACCGGCGGCCTCGGCATCCTGCTGCTCTACACCCTGACCAGCATCGCCGTCATCGGCTTCTTCGCCCGCAACACCCACGGCGAGAACCTGTGGCAACGCCGCATCGCACCGCTGATCGCCACCGCCGTACTCCTGGTCGTCGCCTACCTCGCGATCGACAACCTCGCCGGACTGTACGGCGTCACTCCCGGCACCGGCCCCGCCCGCATCGTGCCCCTCGCGCTGGTGGCGATCTTCGCCACCGGCACCGCCTGGGGACTGATCCTCCGCCGTACCAATCCGCAGGTCTACCAAGGCATCGGTCGCGGTGCCCGCAGCGCCACCGCCTCCACCTCCGGCCTGTCCGCCCTCCTCTGACGAAAGGCAAACCGATGACCAGCACCGACACCGCCCCGACGCTGCGCCTCGCCGGCCCCGACGACATCAGCACCGTGGCCGACATCGTCGCCGAAGCGTTCGACCACCTGAAGGTCATCCACTACCTCGTCCCCGACCCCGGCCGGCGCAAGACGATCACCCGGGACTGGTACCGGCTCTACATCGCCCACGCCATCAACGGCGCGGGCCAGGTCGTCGTGACCGCGGACGCCGGCGCCGCCGCGGTCTGGTTCGACCGCACCCGTCCCTTGAGTGAGCCCGAAGGCTACGAGAAGGACCTGGCGGAGCTCGCCGGTGAGTACCTGCCCCGGTTCCAGCACCTCGATCTGCAGATGGAAGCCCACCACCCCACCGATCCGCACTGGCACCTGCTGTTCCTCGCCGTACGCCCGGACCGGTGGAGCCAGGGCCTGGGCAGCCGGCTGATGGACCACACCCATGCCCGGCTCGACGCCGACGGCATCCCCGCCTACCTGGAAGCGACCGGGCTCCAGAACCGGAAGTTGTACCAGCGGCACGGCTACCAGGACATGAGCCCGCCCACCATCGCGGTCACCGGCGACACGGTGCTGTACCGCATGTGGAGGCCCGGGCAGAGCGGCTGAAGTCCCCCGCCCCGCGTTCTCCGCCCGACGTTCAGCCAAGGACCCCGATCGCCATGACAGAACCCTCACCCGACTCGCGCGACCCCGCCGGCCTGATCGCCGAGCATCACCGTGACGTCGAGCGGCACGTCGCCTCCTTCGGCGAGGATCGCATCGACGTTTCCCGCCCGTCGCCGGCCCGCCGCTACAACGACCTGCAGGGTGGCAAGGACAACTTCCGGGCCGACCGTGACTCCGCCGCGAAGTTGCAGCAGGCCCTGCCCACCATCCGCCTGGCCGCCAAGGAACTACGCCGGTGTATGGAGCGTCAGGTCGCGTACCTCGCCGAACGGGGTGTGCGTCAGTTCCTCGACATCGGATGCGGGTTGCCGCAGGAGCCCAACGTTCACGAGATCGCCCAGGCCGTCGATCCCAGCAGCCGCATCGTGTACGTCGACTGCGACGAACTGGTCGGCTCACACGCCCGCGCGCTGCTCGTCAGCAGCCCGGAGGGCACGATCCAGTTCGTCGCCGGCGACCTGACCGACATCGGCACGGTCCTGCGCCACCGGACCACCCGTGACGTGCTCGACTTCAACCAGCCGATCGCGGTGCTGCTCCTGGCCGTGCTGCACTTCATCGTCGACGACCAGCGGGCGTACGCCGCCGTCGACCAGATCAAGGCCGCCCTGACACCCGGCTCGTACGTAGCCCTGACCCACGTCACCTTCGACGCGCTCGAACCCGAGACAGCCGAGCATCTCGCCGGGCTGGCCGCGAGCATGGAACACGGACCGTTCCGAGCGCGCACTCACCGGGAGATCGCGACGTTCCTCAGTGGATCGGAGCTCGTGGAGCCAGGTCTGGTGTCGACCGTCGAGTGGCACCCGGAGCGAGCCCCGGAGCCGCAGGCCACCGCCGAACAGGCAGTCGCATATGCCGCGATCGGCCGAATACCGTGATCATCCTGCGCCCGCCGAGACCAGGCGGTTCCCGGCACTCGTCACGCAGCCCGGCGTGGCGGCAGGCTACCAACTCGGTGAACGTCTGGACGTAAATACCATGTTATGGAGCATCATGACCACGTACCGTGAAGGTCATGATCGACCCCTCGGCTGACCGGGCGGTTTTCCGCCAGCTCGCCGATCTCCTGCGCGACCAGATCCAGTCGGGTGCTCTCGCGCCCGGTGAGCCGCTGCCCAGCGAGCTGCGGCTGGCCCAGGAGTACGGCATCAGCCGCACCACCGTGCGCCAGGCCATCGGTCAGCTCCGGACCGAGGGTCTGGTCACGGTGGACCGGCCACGAGGGACGTTCGTCCGCGTCCCGGAGCCGACCGAGCTCATCACCCTGCGCCGCGGCGAGAAGGCCGGCGCCCGCATGCCGACCGATGCGGAGCGCCGCGCCCACCGCCTCGCCGAAGGCGTGCCCGTCCTGGTCATCACGGCACCCGACGGCACCACCACCGTGCACCCGGCCGACCGGGTCCAGCTGACCCGTCCCTGAGCCGCACGCGGCTCGTCACTTCCGGGCCCGGCGGCGGAATCCGTGGGCCGCGTCCCACGACTCGATGACGAGGTGATCCGCGGGCACCCCGAGATACGTGAGGGACACCTCCGTCACGTCGATGCGGAAATAACCCGCCCCCGGCACCGAATCCTCTCCCGGCGTCGGCATCTCCACCGCCCGGCCGGCCAGCTTCGCGTCACCGGGCCACTGCTCCGGTGCGTCCGCCGGCGGCTCGAGGGTCGGGCTGTGCACCGCTATCCGCGGATCACGCCGCACGTCGAGCAGCTTCATCGAGCCGCCCATCATGCCGAACGTCACCTCGCCGTCCTCGAATTTCAGCTCTGTCGCACTGATCCGCGGTGCACCGTCACGGCGCAACGTCGCGATCGTCTTGTTGGTCCCCGCGTCGAAGCGGGCCCGCACCTTCGCCGCGAACTCGGCGAACTCGTCCTCGATCTCCTGCCACCTGGCCATGCACCGACCCTAGAAGCCGGGTCTGACAAAAACTCAGAACAGGTTGTACTGCTCGATCGCGACGGTGAAACCGTGCCCCGACTCGGTGTTCTCGCAGCGCATCGCCTTGCGGTCACTGCTGCACAGGAAGTCCCCGGCCCGCAGCGACCTGCCGTAGGCGAGCGTCTGCTTTCCACCCAGCACGGTGTCACCGGCACACGTGAACGTGGCCTCTTCCGTCCGGTGGACCGAGATTCCCGCACCCCAGTCGAGGTCGCAGTCGTCCGGCGCCGGCGGTGGCTGCCAGTTCTTGCGGACGATGTCGCAGCGGGCCCCCGACTCGTCGAGGTAGCAGCCGATGTTCCCGGACGGCGACACGAAGTTCGCGTCGCTGACTTCCTGCGGCGGCTGCGGAGACGGCAACGCGACACCGGTCGACGGCGGGCCGCTGGGCGGCGGCGCGTCGCCCAGCGCCGCGTTTGTGGCGATCGCCTCAGTGGTCGGTCGCGGCTCCACCCGGTCCGGCGACGCCGAACACGAAGCCAGGGCCGCCAGGGCTGCCACCAGCGTGATCGCCCCGCCCAGCCCGGCCCGTCCGCGCGCTGCTGCCACGTCACCTCCCAAAGGCGGAATGATAAGGGCGTGGAGCAAGAACAGTGAGCACCCGCGACGTACACGAATCGCTGCCGCCCGCGATGCGTTCCGCGGTCGACGACTTCGCGGTGCACCTCGCCCGCGTCGACAACCGCTCCGCGCACACTGTGCGGGCTTATGTCGGAGATGTCGTCTCGCTTCTCGATCATGCGGCGGCGGCCGGCTGTGCCGCCCCGGCCGATCTGGACATCACGGTGCTGCGGGGCTGGCTCGCGCAGCGGATGACCGACGGCGCCGCGCGTACCTCTCAGGCTCGTCGGGCCGCCGCGGCCCGGACCTTCACCGCCTGGGCGCACCGGTCCGGGCTCTGCCCGGCCGACGCCGGCGCGCAGCTGGCCAGCCCGCGGGCCCACCGCGACCTGCCGTCGGTGTTGCGCGCCGACCAGGCGGCGGACCTGGTCGTCACCACGGCCGACCCCCATGCGGTACGCGACCGAGCGGTCCTGGAACTGCTCTACGCAACCGGGGTACGGGTCAGCGAGCTCTGCGGCCTGGACAAGGCGGACATCGACGGGGGCCGCCGGGTGATCCGGGTCTTCGGCAAGGGCGCCAAGGAACGCATGGTCCCGTACGGCATCCCGGCCGAGAAGGCTCTCGACGACTGGCTCCGCCACGGCCGCCCGGAACTGGCCCGTCCCACCAGCGGCGACGCCCTCTTCCTGGGCGCCCGCGGCGGCCGGCTCCAGCAGACGGTGGTCCGCCGGATCGTGGCCGCGGCTGCCCAGGCCGCGGGCCTGCCCCACACCAGCCCGCACGACCTGCGCCACTCGGCGGCCACCCACCTGCTGGACGGAGGCGCAGACCTCCGCGCGGTCCAGGATCTCCTCGGCCACTCCTCACTGTCGAGCACCCAGATCTACACCCACGTCTCGACCGAGCGCCTCCGCGCCGCCTTCAAACAAGCCCACCCCCGAGCCTGACCGGGGCCGGCAACTGGCCGACGCCCCGCCGGCGACCGCAGGCCGGCCTCGCCCGGGCGGGCGACCGCAGGCGCACCGCAACCGGACGGCGACCGCAGGCGCGGGCCGGGAACGCCAGGGCCAGCGGCGGGCGGATCTCACAACCGGGCGACGACCGCAGGCGCGCCGCGCCCCGGCGGCGACCGAAGGCGCGCCGCGGCCCGGCGGTGGCCCGTCCGGGGAACGGCAGCGACGGACCCGCCGGCACCACGTACGATCAGGGCGTGAGCGTCGGAGATCCGCCCCCGCCCATCCCGGGAGCGCGGCTCCTCTTCTCGCTCGACCCGGCCACCGCCTACCTCAACCACGGTTCCTTCGGCGCCGTCCCCATCGGGGTGCAGCGCACCCAGCAGCGGCTGCGGGACGAGGTCGAGCGCAATCCGATGTCGTTCTTCGCCCACCCGGGGCTGACCGACCGGATCGTCCATACCCGACGGCATCTGGCGCACTTCCTCGGCGCCGATCCGGACGGCAGCGCCCTGCTGCCGAATGCCACCGCCGCGGTCTCGCTGGTGTTGCAGTCGGTCCGGCTCAAATCCGGCGACGAGGTGCTGCTCACCGATCACGGGTACGGCGCCAACGCGCTCGCCGTCCGGCGTCAGTGCCGGCGGGACGGGGCCAGCGCGCGCACGGTCGCCCTGCCGCTGGATGCCACCGATGCCGAGGTCGTGTCGCGGATCCGGGGGGCGTTGCGGCCCGGCAAGACCAAGCTGCTGATCGTCGACCAGCTCACCTCGCCGACCGCGAAGGTGCTGCCGGTGCGCGCGATCGCCGACGCCGCCCGGCAGCATGACATCCCGGTGTTCGTCGACGCCGCGCACGTGCCCGGCATGCTGCCCGTGCGGGTCGACCGGCTGGGCGCCGACTTCTGGGTGGGCAACCTGCACAAGTGGGCCTTCGCGCCGCGGGGCACCGCCCTGCTCGCCGTGGCCCCGGCCTGGCGCCGGCGGATCGAGCCGCTCGTCGTCTCCTGGGAGCACGACGCCGGCTTCCCGCTGTCGGCCGAATACCAGGGGACCATGGACTACTCGTCCTGGCTCGCCGCGCCGGCCGGGCTGTTCACCCTGCGCACCCTGGGCGTCGAGGCCGTGCGGCGGCACAACGCGGCGCTCGCGGCGTACGGTCAGCGGCTCGTCGGGGCGAGTCTCGGCCTGGCGCCCACCGACCTGCCGGACCCGGGCGCGGCCGAGGCCGCCATGCGGATCGTGCCGCTGCCGTCGGGGATCGCCACGACGCAGCCGGAGGCGCACGCTCTGCGCCAGCAGATCGCCGACAAGCTGGCGACCGAGGTCGCGGTGAACGCGTGGGGCGGCCGCGGCTGGCTGCGGCTGAGCGCCCAGATCTACAACCGCCCCGAGGAGTACGAGAACCTGGCGGAACGCCTGCCGCCCCTGCTGGCATCCCTGCGCTGAAGTCCGCAACACGATCACAGCGGCAGCAGCCGGACGCGCCCGAGGCCGAGCAGCGTGAGCGGGTCGAGGTAGTCCGCGCCGCGGCGCAGCCCCCAGTGCAGACAGGCCGCCGACGGACAACCGGGGTGACCGGCCGCCAGTGTGCCGAGCGCATCCCCGGCCGCGACGGCGTCACCGGGCCGGCGCGCCTGGACGACCACCGGCTCATACGTGGTCCGCAGGCCGCCGGGATGCGCCACGCTGACGACCCCACGCCCCGCGACCTGCCCGGCGAACACGATCGTGCCCGCTCCGGCGGCCCGCACCACCGAGCCGGGAGCGGCAGCCAGGTCCGTTCCGCGATGACCGGGCAGCCACGGGCGTGGCGGCGGATCAAAACGCCGCACGACCCAGGCGTCGTCGACCGGCCAGCCGAACGCCCCACCGGCCTGCGCCGGAACCGCAGCCGGGAGACCGCCCAGGACCATGAGCGCCGAAAGCAAGAGCACCATGCCAGGCATGGTGCTCTCTCCTGGGATCAGCCGCGACCCGCCCTGTGGACAACCGCGGTCGCCCGCCTAGCTGCCGCCGAAACCGGCCTCGTCCGGCAGCGAGATGTCCGGCTTCTCCAGCTCCTCCACGTTGACGTCCTTGAAGGTCATCACGCGGACGTTCTTGACGAAGCGGGCCGGCCGGTACATGTCCCAGACCCACGCGTCGTGCATCTCGACCTCGAAGTAGACCTCGCCGTCGGAGTTGCGGACGTGCAGGTCCACCTGGTTCGCCAGGTAGAACCGGCGTTCCGTCTCCACCACGTAGGAGAACTGTCGGACGATGTCGCGGTACTCCCGGTAGAGCTGCAGCTCCATCTCGGTCTCGTACTTCTCGAGATCCTCTGCGCTCATCGCTTCTCGCCCTCCATGGCCTCATCTTCCCCCACCGGCACCGGCGGCCGAGGCTGCTCGCCCGACGCCACGCCGACGGTACCCTCCACTGCTGGCCAGAGCATCAGCGGCTCGGCGTTGACCGGGGGCAGATCCGCCGGGCGGCGGGCCCGCGGCGGCCGGTTGCCGCGCCCGGAGACGGCCGCCACGTTCACGTACGAGAAGCGGTGCTCCGCGCAGGGCCCGTGCCGGGTAAGCGCCGCGCTGTGCTCGTCGGTGATGTAGCCCTTGTGCACCGCGAACCCGTAGTCGGGGAACTTGCCGTCCAGCTCCACCATCAGCCGGTCCCGGGTGACCTTGGCGAGCACGCTGGCCGCCGCCACGCAGGCCGCGACCCGGTCACCCTTCCACACCGCCAGACCCGGTGCCCCCAGCCCGTCGACCGGGAAACCGTCCGTCAGGACGTACTCGGGGCGGGTGGTGAGCGACGCGAGCGCGCGGCGCATCGCGGCCAGGTTGCAGACGTGCAGGCCGCGGCCGTCCACCTCGGCCGGCGGGACGATCACCACCGACCAGGCCAGCGCCCGCGTGACCACCTCGTCGTAGACGCGTTCGCGGGCGGCCGCGGTGAGCAGCTTGGAGTCGGCGAGCTCGTCGATCTCGCCGCGCTTGCCCTCGGGCAGGATCGCCGCGGCGGCGACCAGCGGTCCCGCGCAGGCGCCGCGGCCGGCCTCGTCGGCCCCGGCCACGTGCCGGAAGCCGCGGCGCTGCAGGGCGCGCTCGAGGGCGTAGAGGCCGCCTTCGCGGCGCACCACCGTGCGGGGCGGGCTGAGCATCAGAGGACCTTACGCAGCAGGTCGGCGAGCCCGATCGGGAAGATCTGCTCGGTCGTGGTGTCCAGCTCGGCGGTGGACCACCAGCGGTTGCCGGTGATGCTCCGCTGCTCATCGGCGTCGAAGCCGGCGGTGTCGACCTGCCACGACTCCACCCGCAGCAGGAAGAAGTCCTGCTCCTGGCGGTACTGCCGGTTGTCGTAGCTGAACTCGGTGGTCTCGTGGTGCACCGGCTCGCCCAGCTCGGCGGGGTCGGTCCGCAGGCCGGTCTCCTCCCGCAGCTCGCGCGCCGCGCCCTGGACGGGCGTCTCGCCCTCGTTCAGGCCGCCGCCGGGGGTGAACCACCAGTGCTGGTCCGCGCGTGCCGGGTCACCGCCGTGCAGCAGCAGAACCCGCTCCGCGGCATCGATGAGAAGCACCCGGGCCGCCCGGCGGTCGATGAACGTCACGCCCCCAGCCTATTGCGCCGATGGACGATCTTGACGCCGGGTCAGTTGGCCGGCGCCGGGTCCGGGACGTCGTCGAACTCCCTGGGCACGGACAGCCAGGTCGCGCGGGACACCGGCCAGAAGATCGTGAACGCGCGCCCGATGATGGCGTCGGTCCTGATCGTGGCCGCCTGGATGTTGCCCTCGGTCTGCTCGTAGTGCTCCAGCGAGTCGCCGGACGCGGAGCGGTGGTCACCCATGACCCAGAGCCGGCCGGCCGGCACGGTGACGTCGAACTTCTGGTCCGCCGCCGGGTCCTGCTTACCGTCCGCGTCGGTGTAGATGAACGGCTCGTCCAGCGAGTGCCCGTTGATGATCAGACGCTCCTGGTCGTCACAGCAGACCAGGTGGTCGCCGCCGACGGCGATGATGCGCTTGATGAAGTCCTCGCCCTCGGCACCGCTGCTCTGCCAGTCGGTCGGGGCCTTGAAGACCACGATCTCGCCCCGGCGGGGCTCCCGGAAGTCGTACACGAGCTTGTTGACCAGTACCCGGTCCCAGATGTTGAGCGTGTGCTCCATCGAGGGCGACGGGATGTAGAAGGTCTGCAGCACGAAGAAGCGCACCAGGACGGCGACGAGGATCGCCACTCCCAGCAGGATCGGAAGCTCGCGCCAGAACGAACCGCTGCGCTTGGTGGGCTCGGTGTGCTCGTCAATCACGATCGGAGCCTACGTCCCCGGGGCCGCAACCACAGTCCGGAACGCGCGGATACGCCGACACTTAAGAGGAACGGCAGCATAACGGCAGCGGTGACGGGATCGGGGGCGCGCCGGGGAGATTCACCGGTTTCCGCGGCCGCGACCGGGTGGGCCGCCGCGTACGCCTTCCAGTTGTCCGGCACGGAAAGGCTGGTGAAGTGGCTCGTCGGCCACACCACCACGAAGGCCCGGCCGATGATGTTGTCGATGGGCACCGGGCCCTGGCAGCGGGCGTCCTGCGACACCAGGCGGTGGTCGCCCATGACGAACATCTCACCCGCGGGGACGGTCACCTCGGCGAACCGGCGGCTGGTGCACTGCCGCGGATTCGGCGGGGCGTCCAGCGGCGAGTCCTCGAAGATGTACGGCTCGTCGACGGGCTCGCCGTTGACGGTGATCCGGCCCTGCTCGTCGCAGCAGGCGATCTTGTCACCGGGCAGGCCGATCACCCGTTTGATGAAGTCGCGTTCGCCCGGACGGCTGACCCCGACGAGGTCGCCGATGGTGCGGCCGAGCTTGGCCCCGAAGGTGTTGCTGATCGGCTCGGTCGGCTGCTCGGGTGCCCAGTTGTCGGTGCCGCGGAAGACCACGATCTCGCCGCGCAGCGGATCGCGCATGTCGTAGACGACCTTGTTGACCAGGACGCGGTCCTTGATCGCCAGGGTGTTCTCCATCGAGCCGGACGGGATGTAGAACGCCTGCACGAGGAAGGTGCGGATCAGCACAGCGAGGCAGAAGGCCACCACCAGCAGCAGCGGCAACTCCTGCCAGAGGGGCATCTCCTTGCGCCGGATCACCCGCCCGCGGCGACGTCCGGAGGAGGAGGGTCGATACCCCTGCATCGGTTCCACGCTACGCATCTCCCGCCGCCGTCCGGTCGAACCGCCCCGGATACAGCACTACCGCCCGGGATCCCCGTGAGGGACGTGTCGGGCGGTAGTGCGAATGGTCCACCAGCACGGCGACTGCCGCAGTGGCACTGATTCCCATCCGTCACTGACGCAAGCGTAATGCGCCCGCGCAGCAAACGTCAGTCCGAGTGAATACGGCCCGGACCGTTAGTGGGTTCAGCTGACCGTCTGCTTCTCGCGGAGCTCCTTGATCTTGGCCTTCTTGCCCCGGAGCTCACGCAGGTAGTACAGCTTGGCGCGACGCACGTCACCGCGGGTCACGACCTCGATGCGGTCGAGCTGCGGGCTGTTGATCGGGTAGGTCCGCTCGACACCGACGCCGAAGCTGATCTTCCGGACCTTGAAGGTCTCGCGCAGCCCGCCGCCCTGGCGGCTGATCACGACGCCCTGGAAGATCTGGACGCGGGAGCGGTTGCCCTCGACGACCCGGACGTGCACCTTGACGGTGTCACCGGCCCGGAAGTCGGGGATGTCCGTGCGCCGCGACTGGGCGTCGAGCTGGTCCAGCGTGTTCATCGCTGCATCCTCGTCGTACTCAAAGCGCACCGGGAGTTCGATGCGCGATTGGGTGATCCTGACCCGCTGACATCGGTGCAGGGGGTCCTCGTCCGGCCGGCCACGGCGTGGGGCGCGAACGGCAACCTCACTACTTTGCCACACCCGGGGGCGGGATCTGAAATCCGGCCTCGTCCAGGGCGGCCCGGTCCTTCTTGTCGAGAAGGTCGACCGGATAGCCGGCCATCATGTCCGGGCGCCGGGCCGCGGTGCGCAGCAACGATTCGGTACGCCGCCAGCGCGCGATCCGCCCGTGGTCCCCCGACCGCAGCACCTCGGGCACCGCCCTGTCCCGCCACACGGCCGGCTTGGTGTAGACCGGCGCCTCCAGCAGCCCGGCGGCGTGCGACTCCTCGGTCAGCGAATCGGCGTTGCCCAGCACCCCGGGCAGCAGACGGGTGACCGCTTCCATGATCACGATGACCGCGACCTCGCCACCGAAGAGCACGTAGTCGCCGAGCGACACCTCACGGACCGGCATCCGGGCGGCGGCGTCGTCGAGGACCCGCTGGTCGATGCCCTCGTACCGGCCGCAGGCGAAGATCAGATGCTCCAGCCCGGCCAGCTCGTGCGCGTCCGCCTGGGTGAACGGCTTACCGACCGGTGACGGCACGACCAGCGTGGAGGAAGGCCCGGCGACCGCGTCCAGCGCCGCCGCCCACGGCTCCGGGCGCATGACCATTCCGGGACCACCGCCGTACGGGGTGTCGTCCACCGTGCGGTGCACGTCCGAGGTCCAGGTGCGCAGATCGTGCACGGCCAGGTCGAGGATCCCGGTGCCGCGGGCCTTACCGATCAGCGACAACTCCAGCGGAGCGAAATACTCCGGGAAGATGGAGACGACATCAACGCGCATCAGAGGTCGAGCAGACCCTCGGGCAGGTCGACGAGGATGCGACCGCCGGCCAGGTCGACCGTCGGCACCATCTGGCTGACGAACGGGATGAGCGCCGTACCCCCGGCGGCCTTCTTCAGCACGATGAGGTCGGAGGAGGGCGCATGGTCGATCCGGTCGACCGTGCCCAGCACGGTGCCGTCGACCGACTCCACCGACAGGCCGGCGAGCTGGTGGTCGTTGAACTCGTCGGGATCGTCCGGTTCGGCGATCTCCGAGCTGTCGACCTGCAACAGCACGCCGCGCAACGCCTCGGCGGTGTTGCGGTCGATGACGCCCTCGAACTGGGCGATGCCCTTGCCCTGATGCCAGCGGATCGCCTCGAGGACGAGCTTCGCGGGCACCTGGTAGGGAATCCCCACGACGGCGGCAGCCGCCGGGCCGGTGCTCACCCGGCGGTCCCGGGGGACCTCCGTGGTGAACGCCGACCCGGCGGCGAATCTCGCCTCTGGATCATCGGTCCGCACCGTCACCAGCACTTCCCCACGGATTCCGTGGGGCTTCCCGATCTGACCGACGACCAGCAACATCAGGCGGCAGCTCAGTACGCGTCGACGATGTCGACGCGGATGCCGCGCCCACCGATCGAACCGATGACCTGACGCAGCGCCTTGGCCGTACGCCCGCCACGCCCGATGACCGTTCCCAGGTCCTCGGGGTGCACACGCACCTCGAGCCGCTTACCGCGGCGCGAGTCGACCAGCCGGACCCGGACGTCGTCCGGGTTGTCGACGATGCCCTTGACGAGGTGCTCCAGCGCAGGCCGGAGCGCCCCGTCAGTTCCCGTCGGCGCCGGCACCGGCCGGGTCCTTCGCGTCCGCCGCGACAGCCTCGCGGTTCGGCTCGGCCGGGTCGACGGCCTTGGTGTCGCTCGGGCGGGTCTCGGCAACCTCCGGCGCGGCCGGGGTCTTGTCAGCAGCCTTGTCGGCCTTGTCGGCCTTGTCGGCAGCCTTCTCGGTCGCCTTGGCCTTCTTGGCCGGCTTGGCAGCCGGAGCCTCCGCGACGCCGGCGGCGGCCTTCGCCTCGGCCTCGTAGGTCGCCAGGCGGCTGACCTTCTCGGCCTTCATGAGCAGCGGCGGCGGGGCCGGCAGGCCCTTGAACTGCTGCCAGTCGCCGGTCTTCTCGAGCAGACGCTGCACGGCCTCGCTCGGCTGCGCGCCGACCGAGAGCCAGTACTGCACCCGCTCCGACTTCACCTCGATGATCGAGGGGTCTTCCTTGGGCTGGTAGATACCGACGTACTCGATGGCGCGGCCGTCACGCTTGGTGCGCGAGTCGGCGACGACGATGCGGTACTGCGGGTTGCGGATCTTGCCCATCCGCAGGAGCCGGATCTTTACGGCCACGGTCTTGTTCGCTCCTGTTGCGATGACGACCGGCCCGCCTGGGAGCCGGTACGTGGGTGAGAGAACGGAACCCACGTGGGGATATGGGACCGATGCCTCGAGGACTGGCGGTGCGTGGAGGAGTTAGAGGGCACCTCACGCACGCCGGACCCGTCCATTCTGCCAGAGAGCCCGGGCTCGTCCCAATCGGGCCTGCATCCTTGGCTCTCGGCATCTCGTTCTTGGATGTCGTGCCTGGTTGCATGGTTCTGACCGTCGCTCCCGCCGATTGCCGGGTTCGTGCTTTGTTCCCTCTGGTTTGCGCTGGTTGCATGGTGGGGGCAACGGCTGAGTCCCGCGCACAAGCGCCGGCCCGTCGCCGAACAGACGAGGCCGCGCAGTAGACCAGTTCGAGTGCTATCGCACTCACTGCGCCGTCTGTCTCACCGTGGGAGCTGCGAGGGAAGGTCGAGGTGCTGGTTTGAAGCGGCTTCACCGTTGCGGCGCACAGCGACGTCAACTACGACGACAGCCCAGCCGGCAAGTGGCACCGACGGGTTGGTGAGCAGTGGTGTGGCTTGAGTGGTGCTCGGGGCTTGCTCGCGTTGCTGTGTCAGCGCTCACCAGCGAGTCCGCGGACTTTCGGGTTCGGGTCGGTCCGGGGATCGCGAATCCGTGGATTCGGGGTTCGGGAGGGTGGCGGGGTGGCAGGTGTGGGTGAGGTGCACGGGCTTGGGGGCGGGGATGACCCACGCGGATATCAAGCCTGACGGTCCGCGTGGGTCATCCCCGCCCCCAAGCCCCACCATGCAACCACCAGTACTTCAGACCCGGGGAGCAGCGGGCCGGTCCCAGCCGGGGGGCAGGGAGGTGGGGACGGGCCAGGACGGGTCCGGGTCGTAGGAGGTCCAGGTGCCGTCGAAGGGGAAATCGCCCGCCTCGATCGTTTTGATCACGCGGAGTCCTTCGGCTCGGACCGCTGCCGCGTCGTGGACCCAGTAGTGGTCCGGGAAGGCGAGGCGCTCGGTGAACTCGTCCTCGTCCTTCCACTTCCACGTGCGGTCCGGGGCCACCACCAGGTCCAGGTCCTGGTCGATCACGTCGACGCCCGCCACCCCGCCGTCGTCCCAGCGAATTGCTCTTTCTTCCAGGTTGACGTACCAACCCGTGAAGGCGCCCTGGTCGTCGCGGAAGAGCCAGACCGAGTGGTCCGCGTCCGGCGGGATGAACTTGAGCAGGCCCGGGCCCTGCCAGGTGTCGGCGGCGAGCCGGGTGCGCAGGCCGGTCCATTCGCTGAACGGCATGTCGCGGATGCCGCGGCCGTCCTCGGCCACCTCGATCACCACCGCCGAGCCGCGGGCCAGCCAGAGCAGCAGCCCGCGGTCGTCGTCGGAGACCACCCGGCACGGGCGTACGGACGCCAGCCGCGGCCCGTCGATGTTGCGGTAGAGGACCTCGCGGCCCGGCGCGTAACGCACGGGCACGCTCAGTACGACCGGGCCAGGATCGCGACCAGGTCCGGCTCGTCGTCGCTGTCCGGCATCGAGCCGTCCTCGCGGAACAGGCAGCGCACGGTCACCGCCTTGCCGTTCGCCTCGGCCTCGCCCTCGGTGCCGACGACCGACCACGGCACCCGCGCCCAGCCGGTCTGGGCCGCTTCGATCGCGTCGCCCAGCGTCTTGACGTCGACCGTGTTCGTCTCGCGGAACGCCAGCGCGTCGTCGTACATGCGCTGCTGGTCGGTCTCCAGGGCGGCGGCCACGGTCGCGGCCACCTCGCCCAGCGCCACCGGCGTCTTGCTGCCGTCGATGCGGCGGGCCACCACGGCGTTGCCGGCGGCCAGGTCGCGCGGGCCGACCTCGATGCGTACCGGAATGCCCTGCAGCTCGGCGTCGACGGCCCGGCGGCCGAACGGGATGTCGGCCCGGCCGTCCAGCTTGACCCGCACGCCGGCCGCCTTGAGCTCGTCGGTCAGCCGGCCCGCGGCCTCCAGCACGCCCTCGCCGGCCTTGACCACCATGACCTGGGCCTGGATCGGTGCGATCCGCGGCGGCAGGCGCAGGCCGTTGTCGTCGCCGTGCACCATGATCAGTCCGCCCATCATCCGGGTGGAGGTGCCCCAGGACGTGGTCCAGGCGTGCTCGACCTTGCCGGCCGCGGACGAGTACGTGATGTCGAACGCCTTGGCGAAGTTCTGCCCCAGCTCGTGCGACGTGCCCATCTGCAGGGCCTTCATGTCGCCCATCATGGCCTCGACGGTCATCGTGTTGGTCGCGCCGGCGAACCGCTCGCCCTTGGTCTTGCGACCGGGTACGACCGGGATGGCCAGCATCGAGACCATGAAGTCCTCGTACACGTTCTTGTGGATCTCCCGCGCGTGCTCCCGGGCGTCCTGCTCGGTGGCGTGCGCGGTGTGGCCCTCCTGCCAGAGGAACTCGGTGGTGCGCAGGAACGTGCGCGGGCGCAGCTCCCAGCGCACGACGTTGGCCCACTGGTTGAGCAGCAGCGGCAGGTCCCGGTAGGAGTCGACCCACTTGGCCATGAACTCGCCGATGACGGTCTCGCTGGTCGGCCGGACGACCAGCGGCTCGGCGAGCTCCTTGCCGCCGGCGTGGGTGACCACGGCCAGTTCGGGCGAGAAGCCCTCGACGTGGTTGGCCTCGCGGCGCAGGTAGCTCTCCGGGATGAACAGCGGGAAGTACGCGTTCTGCACGCCCGCTTCCTTGATCCGCCGGTCCATGTCGGCCTGCATGTGCTCCCAGATGGCGTAGCCGGCCGGCCGGATCACCATCGTCCCGCGCACCGGGCCGTTGTCGGCGAGTTGCGCCTTGGCGATGAGGTCCTGGTACCAGCGGGGGAAGTCCTCCGCACGGGGAGTGAGCACGCGAGCCATGAGGCAGCATCCTAGCGAGACCCGTGCGCAACCGACCGGGCGGCCGTCCCGTGTCCATCTGCGAGGGGCGGTGGAGATGACCGACGACTTCGACGATTTCTACCGGGACACGTCCCGCAGGCTCGTCCGGTACGCGTACGGGCTCACCGGGGACCCGGCCGAGGCACAGGACCTGGTGCAGGAGGCGTACGCCCGGGCGTGGCAGCGGTGGCGGCGGTTGTCCGGTTACGAGGAGCCGGAGGCGTGGTTGCGCCTGGTCGTCAACCGGCTCTCCGCGGACCGGTGGCGGCGGCTGGGCGTACGCCGGTCCCGGGCCGCGGCCGATCCGCCGCCCGCACCCGCGGCACCGCCGTCGGAGGACACGGTCCTGCTGGTCCGGGCGATGCGGACGCTGCCGCCGGCCCATCGCCGGGCGCTGACCCTGTACTACCTGCTCGACCGGTCCGTGGGCGAGATCGCCGCCGAGACCGGGGCCTCGACCGGCACGGTGAAGTCCTGGCTGGCGCGGGGCCGGGCCGGTCTGGCCGCCACGCTCGGCACGCTGGAGGCCGCCGCCGACCCGGCGCCGGCCGCGGGAACCCGGAAAGGAGCCGGCCATGCCCATTGACCTCGACGACCTGTTCACCTCGCTGGGCCGGCACGCCGACGCCATCCCGCTGGCGCCGGCGGAGCAGGCCCGGCACCGGGGACGGCAGCGCACCCGGACCCGGGCGATGGTCGCGGCGGCGGCCGCGGTCGCTCTGATCGCCGCCGGCGCGGGCGCCGTCATAGTGCGGCACGATCGGCAGTCCGCGCCGGTGACGTCGAAGCGCGCGCTGCCCGCGGTGGGCGCACCGATCGAGTTCGGTGACAAGGCGCGGGCCGCCACCGTGGCGGGCACCGACGGCCGGCTCTACACGGCCTGGCAGACCCTCAACGGCCAGATCAGCATGACCGCCGTGGAGCTGCGTACCGGCGCGGTCGCCTGGCCGGCCCGGCCGCTGGGCAGCCGCACCGATGAGCTCCTCGCCGTCGACGTGTTGCCGCGGGCGCTGGTGGTCACCCTGCGCCACGGATCCGGCAACACGATGCACATCTACGACCCGGCCGACGGCCGGCAGCGGTGGGCATTGCCCATCGAGGACGGGGACGAGGTCGTCCAGCACCAGTCTGTGCTGGTCCGGGCCTCGGCGAACGGCCGCACGGAGGCGTTCGACTGGGCGAGCGGGACACGGCGCTGGCAGCTGCCGGCCCAGGCCGACCGGCCGGTGTACACGCTGGGCACCTATCTCGACCGCAACGAGGACCTGCTGCTGGGCCGGCCGTTCTTCTTCACCGACGACCGGCTGGTGCAGGTCACCCGGGCGGGCCAGGTCCAGGTGCGGGACATCACGACCGGCGAGCTGCGGCGTACGGTCACCGCCGCCCCGCCGGACACCGATCCCCGCACCTATCTCGCGTACGACGGGTGGCTCTACAACGACGAGCACGAATGTTGCGAGCAGAACGGCTTCCGGGTGCGGGCGACGGACCTGCGTACCGATGGGGGCGGTTCCGAGGTGGTGTTCACCCGGGGTCCCGGGCATCAGGTCGACATGGTGCAGATGTGCGGTGAGCTGCGGGTCTGCGTGAGCGACCAGGACCGGGACGGCACCGGTACGGTCTCGGTGCTCCAGGGGGCGACCGGCCGGCAGCTGTGGCAGGTGCCCGGGGCGAAGAACGGCACCTCGGTCGCCACCGTGCACGGCTACACGCTGGTCGGCGGGGCCGAGGGCGAGCGGGTGGTCTACGACCGGGACGGCGAGCGGGTCTTCTCGACGCCGGCCGGCTCGGTGACCTGGCTCGACACGGACACGCTGCTGTTGCTGCCGAGCTTCGTGCCCGGTCCGGCCGGCAAGGTCACGCTGCCGGACGGGAAGGTGACCGTGCTGGGTGAGGTGCCACCGGCGTCCGACGCGTGCGCCTGGACGCCGGACCGGCTGGCCTGCCCGGTCGGCACCAGCCTGCGGATCTGGGACCTCAGCGGATGACCGCGCCGCGCAGCACGATCCGGCTCGGGGCGCGGACCACCCGCAGGTCCCGGCGCGGGTCGGCCTCGTAGACCACCAGGTCGGCGAGGCCGCCCTCGACCAGGCCGGGAAAGCCGAGCCAGGCCCGGGCCCGCCAGGAGGCGGCGGCCAGCACGTCGGCGGCGGGGATGCCGGCCTCGTGCAGCAACAGCATCTCCTCGGCGGCGAGACCGTGCCGGATGCTGCCGCCCGCGTCGGTGCCCACGTAGATCGGCACGCCGGCCTCGTGCGCGGACGCCACCACCTCGGGGAAGCCGTCGCGCAGGGCCAGCATGTGGTCGGCGTACCCGGGGAACTTGGCCCGGGCCTGGTCGGCGATGCCGCCGAAGGTCCGAATGTTGATCATCGTGGGGACCAGGGCGGTGCCGCGGCGGGCCATCTCGTCGATCAGCTCCAGCGACAGGCCGGTGCCGTGCTCGACCGAGTCGACGCCGGCCCGGACCATCTGGGCCACGCCCTCCTCGGAGAACGTGTGCACGGCGGCCCGGGCGCCGGCGGCGTGGGCGGCCTCGACGGCGGCGGCCATGGTGGCGGGATCCCACGAGGGGGCGAGGTCGCCGACGGACCGGTCGATCCAGTCGCCGACCAGCTTCACCCAGCCGGTGCCGGCCTCGGCCTGGGCGGTGACGGTCGCGACCACGTCGGCCGCGTCGACCTCGATGCCGATGTCGCGCAGATAACGCCGGGTGGGGGCGACGTGCCGGCCGGCGCGGACCAGCCGCGGGATGCCGGGCTCGTCGTCGAGCTCGGGATAGGGGTACGGCGAACCGGCGTCCCGCAGGGCCAGCACACCGGCGTCACGGTCGGTGTGGGCGAGCTCGCGGGCCTGGTCGAGGCTCTCGATGGGCTTGGCGCCGTACTGGATGCCGAGGTGACAGTGCGCGTCGACCAGCCCGGGAACGACGTAGCCACCGTCACTGATGGTCTCGGCGCCGGCGACGGGCTCGAGGGTGATGCGGTCCCCCACCAGCCAGAGATCGCGGATCTCGTCATCGGGCAGCAGAACCCCACGCACATGCAACGCCATGCGTAAGTCCTACCCGATCAACACCTCACTTGTCCGGAGGGGTGACCTCGCGGATCCGGTCACGGCGTCGGGTCCAACCCGGCAAGTCAAGCGTGACTTCCCAGGGACGTGCGATGGTGAGCAAGCCGTCGGTCTGCAGTCGTTGCTGGTAGGAGCCGCCTGCACCGAGGAGGAGCTCGGTCAACGTGATGCGCTCAGCCAGCGGATCGATGATCCAGTAGGCCGGGATGCCTGCATAGGCATACAGCTGAGCCTTCTCGTGGCGATCACTGACCGCCGATGACGGCGACACAACCTCCACCACCAGGACCACGTCCGCGGCCAGGACCGGGCTGCGATTCGCACCGGTCTCGCGCATCACCAGCACGTCGGGACGCGGTTCGTTGCGGCTGTCGATCAGAACCGACGAGTCCTCGCCGGGCATCAGGCCGTCAGGGCAGTTGACGTCCAGCGCATTTGCAGTCATGCGAGCGATGAATGAATGAATCGGCATGGGTGCCGGGGTCAAAGCAAGCCTTCCGTTGATCAACTCATAGTGAAGATCCTCGGGAAGGCTTGCCACGTCGTCGACGGTCCAGTCTCGCTTGTCCGACAGGTGCACAGCAGCAGTCATCGGCTCCTCCTCAAGGGGATCACCGATGACCATACTAGCTCCATGCCTAGTTGTCGTGCGTCAATATCAGCGCTTGTCGTCGCCGGGCTTTTTGGGGTTGTTGAGCTTGTTGAAGTCGATCTTCGGGAGCTTGAAACCCGGGGGCAGGCCCTGTGCCCCGCCCAGCGCGTTCGGGTCCAGGCCCGGCGGCAGCTGCGGCATTCCGCCCGGGAAGCCACCCGGCATCCCGCCGCCCACGCGCGGCCGGTTGCCGCCCTTGGTGCCCTTGCGCTTGTTCTTCGGGCTCTTGGTCGCCTTGCGCCGGTTGCCGCCGGGCAGGCCCATCATGCCGCCCATCTGCTTCATCATCTTCTGCGCGTCGGTGAAGCGGTTGAGCAGCTGGTTGACGTCCATCACCGTCACGCCGGAGCCGTTGGCGATGCGGGCGCGGCGGGAGCCGTTGATGATCTTCGGGTTGGTGCGCTCGCCCGGGGTCATCGAGCGGATGATCGCCGTGACCCGGTCGAAGTGGCTGTCGTCGAGCTCGGCGATCTGGTCCTTCATCTGCCCCATGCCGGGCATCATGGCCAGCACGTTGGCGATCGGGCCCATCCGGCGCACGGCGATGAGCTGGTCGAGGAAGTCCTCCAGGGTGAACTGCTCGCCACCGAGCAGCTTGGAGGTCATCTTCTCTTTCTGATCCTCGTCGAAGGCCTGCTCGGCCTGCTCGATGAGGGTCAGCACGTCGCCCATGCCGAGGATGCGGCTGGCCATCCGGTCGGGGTGGAAGACGTCGAAGTCCTCGAGCTTCTCGCCCGTGGAGGCGAACAGGATCGGCTCGCCCGTGACGTGCCGCACCGACAGCGCCGCACCGCCGCGGGCGTCGCCGTCGAGCTTGGAGAGGACCACGCCGGTGATGCCCACGCCGTCGCGGAACGCCTCGGCCGTGGTGACCGCGTCCTGGCCGACCATCGCGTCGATGACGAAGATGACCTCGTCCGGGTCGACGGCGTCGCGGATGTCGCGGGCCTGCTGCATCATCTCGGTGTCGATGCCGAGGCGGCCGGCGGTGTCGACGATGACGATGTCCTTCGCCGTCCGCCGCGCGTGCTCGATCGAGTCCTTGGCCACCTGGACCGGGTTGCCGACGCCGTTGCCGGGCTCGGGGGCGTACACGTCCACGCCCGCGCGGCCACCGAGGACCTGGAGCTGGTTGACCGCGTTGGGGCGCTGCAGGTCACAGGCGACCAGGAGGACCTGGTGGTTCTGGCCCTTGAGCCAGCGCGACAGCTTGCCGGCCAGCGTGGTCTTACCGGAGCCCTGCAGACCGGCCAGCATGATCACCGTGGGCGGCTGCTTGGCGAACTGCAGCCGCCGGCCCTCGCCGCCGAGGACGGTGATGAGCTCCTCGTGGACGATCTTGATGATCTGCTGGGCCGGGTTGAGCGCCTGCGACACCTCGGCGCCGCGGGCCCGCTCCTTCAGATTGGCGATGAACGACTTGACCACCGGCAGCGCGACGTCCGCCTCGAGCAGCGCGAGACGGATCTCGCGCGCGGTGGCGTCGATGTCGGCGTCGGTGAGCTTGCCCTTGCCGCGGAGCTTGGTGAAGATCCCGGAGAGGCGGTCGCTCAAGGTGTCAAACACGGCGCAACTTCCCGTTGGTCAGAGGTGAGGAGATGACCGCAAGCCTAGCCGCCCGGTCGCACGCTCACCGGTTGCGCATCCGGTACGTCTTCGCCGCCGCCTCGATCCGCCGCTGGTTGCGGGTGCCCGGGGCCAGCGAGCGCTTCGCCCGGCCGTACAGGTAGACGCCGCCGCCGACCACGATCGCGCCGACGATCAGGTAGGCCAGCGCACCGACCAGCACCTGCAGCAGCTGGACCGCGATCCAGCCCACCACGACGACGCCGGCGATCGTTGCCACCAGGTACGCGATTGCCTTGCCCATGTCAGCCTCCCGAAGAGATACCCACCCGTGGTCCACCATGCCTCGCCCACGCAAGCGGGCGCATCGGGGCGGACCCGTAGGGGTGGCCGGGCGGCGTTCGGCCCCGCCACCTGCGTAAATCGCGTATACCGCAAGTAAATGGGCCCAACCCCGACATAGTACAGATGTCCGAAAAGCCGACATCGACCGCAACCTTCTGATGAATCACGCCGTTGAGGCACGAGGAACCGGGCGGCTGATCGATCGGCCCCGACGAACATCCGGCGGAAGGACTACGGCGTGCCCCTGCGGCGGATCCTGCGACTGGCGCCCTGGGGAGTCCGGGTGCGCATCCTGAGCACGGTCCAGCGCCGGGTTCTGCCGCACGTCGCGCCGGAGCAGCGGCTCGGGATGGCCCGCCGGATCGTGCACCTGTCCGCGCCGCCGCGGCTGCCGCTCATGCGGACCGCGACGGACGCCCCGACGATGCGGGTCCGGGCCGGCCGGGGCTGGGTCACCGCCCGCCGGGACCCGGCGGCCAGCCCGGCCGGGGTACGGCGGCAGAACCTCGACCGCGTCATCGCCGCCCTGGAGGCCGCCGGCGTCGACTGGTTCCGGGTGCCCACCCGCGCGCTGCTGCAGACCGCGGTGGCCGTACCGGTGCAGCACCGGGCCCTGGTGGTCCGCCTCCTGGAGGAGCTCACCGGGACCGACGCCGGGGTTCTCCAGGTCGTGCGCCCGAGCGGGCACAAGGGGCGCCGGGCCCGGCGCACCGCGGAGATCCTGCGGGTCTGCTGGCCGGTGACCGATCCCGGCGGCAGCATGCTGCTCGGTCTCGACGTGGGCTGCGACATCGAGTTCTGGCGCCAGCAGGACGGCATCCTCAGCGGGCCGCGGGCGAACCCGATCGCCGACGTGATCCCCGCCGGAGAGCCGGTGGTCAGGGCCGGCGAGCCCGCGTTCGGCGCGTTCAGCGCGCCCGACGATCCCGTCCGCTACCGGACCCGGGAGATCTTCACGACGCCCAGCCTGGACCGGATCAGCTTCCCGATCGACGCCGTCTTCACCTGGGTCGACGGCGGCGACCCGGCCTGGCAGGCGCGCAAGGCCGCCGCGCTGGCCGACAACACCTGGCTGCACGGGGCCAGCAAGCTGGCCAACAACGACTCCCGGTACGCCTCCCGCGACGAGCTGCGCTACTCGCTGCGCGCGCTGCACTGCTTCGCCCCCTGGATCCGGCACATCTTCCTGGTCACCGACGACCAGGTGCCGGCCTGGCTGGACACCACGCATCCGCGGATCACGGTGGTCAGCCACAAGGAGATCTTCGGCGAGACCGGCACCCTGCCGACGTTCAACTCGCAGGCCATCGAGTCCCGGCTGCACCGCATCCCCGGACTGAGCGAACACTTCCTCTACCTCAACGACGACGTCTTCATCGGCCGGCCGGTCGGGCCCGAGCTGTTCTTCACGCCCGGCGGGCTGACCCGCTTCTTCCCGTCCACCGCACTGGTCGACGCGGCCCCGCGCAGCCCGACCGACCCGCCGGCGGACTCGGCCGGCAAGAACAACCGGGAGCTGATCCGGGCCGCCTTCGGCCGCGTGCTGACCCGCAAGATGAAGCACACCCCGCACCCGTCGCGGCGCAGCGTCATCGCCGAGATCGAGGAACGCTTCGCCGAGTACGTCGAGGCCACCGCCGACCACCAGTTCCGGCACCCCGACGACATCTCCCTGCTGTCGTCGCTGCAGCAGTACTACGCCTACCTCACCGGGCGGGCGGTGCCGGGCACGATCCGGTTCCGCTACACCGACCTGGCCGCGCCGGTGACCCCGTTCAAGCTCGCCGAGCTGCTGCGGCACCGCAACCTCGACGCGTTCTGCCTCAACGACATCGACTCCGACCCGGCCGTGGCAGCCGACCAGGAGGCGATGCTGGCCGACTTCCTGCCCGCGTACCTGCCGTTCGTCTCGCCGTACGAGCTGAACTCGCCGCGGGCCGCCACCACCGCACCGCCGGCCCCGCCCGCCCTGCCGGGCCGCCAGGTCGGCCGCGCCGCCGTGGCGGCCACGGGCGCGCTGCCCGCGCAGCACGACCGCGGCACCGGAGAACAGACCTCCACCAACACGCCCGTCGCCTGACCGGCGCCCGACCAAGGAGTTGCATCCCGTGAGTTACGACGCCGTCATTCTCGGCCTCGGCTACGTCGGCCTGCCGCTGGCCCAGCAGGCCATCCGGGCCGGCCTGTCCGTGCTCGGCTTCGACGTCAACGCGGCCGTGGTCGATGCGCTCGGCGCGGGCCGCTCGCACGTCGACGACCTGTCCGACGCCGACGTGGCCGAGATGCTCGCCGGCGGTTTCCGGACCACCGTGGACGAGAGCCTGATCGCCGCCGCGGACGTCGCGGTGATCTGCGTGCCGACGCCGCTGTCCGACGGCGACGGACCCGACCTGCGGGCGGTCACCGGCGCCACCGAAGCCATCGGGCGCAACCTGCGTCCGGGCATGCTGGTCGTGCTCGAGTCGACGACCTACCCGGGCACCACCGACGACGTGGTCCGCCCGCTGCTGGAACGGCTCTCCGGCCTGGTCGCCGGGCGCGACTTCCACCTGGCGTTCTCGCCCGAGCGGATCGACCCGGGCAACGAGCAGTTCGGCCCGCGCAACACCCCGAAGGTGGTCGGCGGTTACACCGCCGGCTGCACCGAGCGGGTGGCGCAGTTCTACGGGCGGTTCATCGACACGGTGGTACGCACCCGCGGCACCCGGGAGGCCGAGACGGCCAAGCTGCTGGAGAACACGTACCGGCACGTCAACATCGCGCTGGTCAACGAGATGGCGCGGTTCTGCCACGAGCTGGACATCGACCTGTGGGACGTGATCCACGCCGCGTCGACCAAGCCGTTCGGCTTCCAGGCGTTCTATCCCGGGCCGGGCGTCGGCGGGCACTGCATCCCGATCGACCCGAACTATCTGAGCCACAACGTGCGCAGCAAGCTCGGGTACCCGTTCCGGTTCGTGGAGCTGGCCCAGGAGATCAACGCGACGATGCCGGCGTACGTGGCGCGGCGGGCGCAGAACCTGCTCAACGCCGACGGGCAGGCCGTGCACGGGGCGCGGGTGCTGCTGCTCGGGGTCACGTACAAGGCCAACATCGCCGACCAGCGCGAGTCGCCCGCCACCCCGCTGGCCCGACAGCTCGCCGCGCTCGGCGCCAAGCTCAGCTACCACGACCCGCACGTGCTGCGGTGGCACGCCGGCGACGTCGAGGTGCCCCGCACCGACGATCTGGAGGGTGCGGCCGCGGCCGCCGACCTGGTGATCCTGGTGCAGCACCACCGCGAGTACGACGCCGACCACCTGGCCGGGATCGCCAAGCGGTTCTTCGACACCCGGGGCGTGACCCACGGCGCGGAGGCGCACCGACTGTGACCGAGATGAGCACCGCACCGGTCACACCCGCGCCCCGGCGGCACCGGCCCACCGGCGCGGGACCGGGCGTCGCGCCGGTGCCGGAACCGGCGCGCTTCCGGCGGGACATCGAGGGGCTGCGGGCGGTCGCGGTACTGCTCGTGGTCGCGTACCACTGCGGTCTGCCCTTCATCGGCGGCGGCTACGTCGGCGTCGACGTCTTCTTCGTCATCTCCGGCTTCCTGATCACCGGGCTGCTGCTGCGCGAGGCGCAGCGGACCGGCCGGATCTCGATCCCGCGGTTCTACGCCCGGCGGGCCCTGCGGCTGCTGCCCGCCTCGACCGTGGTGATGGTCGCGACGGTGGCCGCCTCGGCGCTGTGGCTGCCGCCGTTGCGGTTGTCCGAGATCGTCTCCGACGCGCTGCACACCTCGATCTACGCGATGAACTGGCGGCTGGCCGCCATCGGCACCGATTACCTGAGCGCGGAGTCGGCACCCTCGCCACTGCAGCACTTCTGGTCGCTCGCCGTGGAGGAGCAGTTCTACCTCGTCTGGCCGCTGCTGCTGCTCCTCGTCGTGCGCCGCGGTGGCCGGGGCCTGACCACGGTGCTGGCGGTGCTGACCGCCGGCTCGCTGGCGGTCTCGATCTGGCAGACCCGGCACAACGCCGGGTGGGCGTACTTCGGGGCGCACACCCGGGCCTGGGAGCTGGGCGCCGGTGCGCTGCTCGCGATCGGTGCCGACCGGTTGCGGCGGCTTCCCCCGCTGCCCGCGAAACTGCTGATCGGCAGTGGACTCGCGGCCGTGGTGGTGTCGGCGCTGAGCTACACCGCCGCGACGCCGTTCCCCGGGTACGCCGCCCTGCTGCCCGTGCTCGGCACCGCGGCGGTCATCGCCGGCGGCTGCGCGCGCCCGGCCGGTCTGCTCGGAGTGCCGGTGCTGCAGGGCATCGGCCGGCTGTCGTACTCCTGGTACCTGTGGCACTGGCCGGTGCTGCTCATCGCCCCGTTCGCGCTCGGCCGCCAGCTCACCACGTGGGAGAACGTGCTGGTGGCCCTGGGCGCCCTGATGCTCGCCGCGCTGACGTACGCGCTGGTGGAGAACCCGGTCCGGCACCTCGTCGCGCTGCGGGACCGGCCCTGGCGGGGGCTGACCGCGGGCGCGGCCGTCTCGGTGCTCGCCGCCGGTCTGTGTGTCCTGATCACCGTCCTGGTCGGCGGCACCGGCGGCACCGGCTACCGGGCACCGGCCCTGACCGGCGTGGCCAAGCTGCAGCAGAACCTCGCCCTGGCCGCCGGGATGCCGGCCGTGCCGGCGAACCTGACCCCCGCGCTGGCCGCGGCGGCCAAGGACAAACCCCGGCTGTACGCGGACAAGTGCTCCCCGGCGTTCGCCGACCCCGAGGTGAAGACCCCGTGCGCCTACGGCGATCTGACCTCGGACACCACCGTCGTGCTGTTCGGCGACTCGCACGCCGGTCACTGGTTCCCCGCGCTGGAGGCGATCGCCCGGCAGCGGCACTGGAAGCTCGTCGTGGTCACCAAGAGCGCCTGCTCGGCCGCGGACGTGGTGATCTACGAGGACGCCCTCAAGCGCCGCTTCACCGAATGCGTCCAATGGCGCCGGTCCGCCTGGCGCCACATCCGCTCGCTGCGCCCGGCGAAGGTCATCATGGCCTCGACGCTGCCGAACGCCCCGCTGCTGGACGTGACCGGCTCGCTGGACGACGCCTGGTCGGCCGCGTGGCGCCGCTCGCTCGACGCGGTCAAGGGACCGGGCACCGAGGTGTACTACGTCAACGACACCCCGTGGCAGGCCCGCAACGTGCCCGACTGTCTGTCGGCGCATCTGGACGATCCCGCGGCGTGCGCCCGCAGCCGGGCCGACGCGGTCCAGTTCCGCAAGCGCCGGGCGCTGATCGCCGGAGTGGCCCGGGCCGAGGGCGCGACGGTCATCGACCCGCTGCCGTGGTTCTGCACCGCGACGACGTGTCCGGTCATCGTGGGCAACCTGCTGGTCTACAAGGACCAGCACCACATCACCACGGCGTACAGCCGGTTGCTCGTACCGCTGCTCGCGGAGGCATTGCGCCGATGAAGCTCCCGTTCCGCAACCGGCCGGGCCCGCGGCCGCAACCCCGGTACGGCACGCAACTCCGCGGCAACTGAGCACTCACACCAAGGCACCTGAAGAGGCATCAGCGCACCCCTCGGGTCTTCCGAAGGGAATGGCGTACCTGGCGAACAAGACGTCCAGGCGGTGTTCCTCGAAAGGTTGACCCGTGCAGAAGACCCTGGTCCGTCGCCTCGCCACCCTCGCGATGATCCCCGCCACACTGATCGGCATGATCGCGGTGGCCGCCCCGGCCGAGGCCGCTGTCTCCTTCACCACGCTGCAGACGCAGGTCGTCAGCCTGTCGAACCAGGAGCGGGTCAAGGCCGGCTGCAAGGGCCTGCGGGTCAACGCGGAGCTGCTCTGGGCGGCCCGCGGCCACAGCAAGTACATGGCCACGACCGGCAAGTTCAGCCACACCGGGTCGGCCAGCTCCACGTTCGTCGCCCGGGCCAAGGCGGCCGGCTACACCGCCGCGCGCAGCGAGAACATCGCGTGGGGCTACCGCAGCGCGGCCGAGGTCGTCAAGGCGTGGATGAAGAGCCCGGGCCACCGCCGCAACCTGCTCGACTGTGGTGCCAGGACGTTCGCCGTCGGCGTCGTGTACTCCGCCAACGGCACGCCGTACTACACCCAGGACTTCGGCAGCCGCTGACCGCGGCGCCGCCCAGGCTCCACCCACCCCCCGAAAGACCGGCCGGCATGCCCCCGCATGCCGGCCGGTCCCCTTTCTCAGACGGTGACGGGCGCCCCGGTACGCGAGTACGCCAGCACCGCATGCCGTCCGAGCAGCACCCGCTCCTCGGTCAGCCCCGGCACTTCCTCGGTCCACCGGCGTACGGCGTCCCGCTCGTCCTCGCGGTTGGCGTCGTCCAGCACCACGGTGGCCGTGGCGGCGAGCCGCTCGGCCAGCACCGACAGCGCCGGGTACCGCGCGTCCGGGCCGGTGGCCGCGGGCGGGCCGTCGACCAGCAACAGGTCGATGCCGGTCAGGTCGGTCAGCTTCCCGGCGTCGTACCACTGGTAGGTCTTGCCGTTGACCGTGAGCTCGCGCAGCGGGGCGTCGCGGACCTCGGCGACGGCGTTGAGGTCGTGGGCGGCGAGCATCGTCCGGGTCTGCCGGGCGTAGTCGGCGTCGTGGTCGAGGGAGACGAGCTTGCCGCCGTACTCCTGCAGGGCGTACGCCAGCCACACCGACGAGGTGCCGCTGCCCAGCTCGACCACCAGCCGGGGCCGGCGCAGCCGGACCAGGTGCAGCAGCTCCAGCAGGTCGGTCGGGTTCAGCGCGAAGTCCCCCGAGGACGGCATCGGCGCCCGCGGCGTGAACTGCTGGAAGAGCTGCACCAGCGCCTCGATCTCCCGGCTCTGGGCGCGCAGCAGCAGGTCCGTGCCGTGCCCGCTCTGCCGCAGCCCGCGGGTGACGGTCCGGGTCAGCTCCTGGTGCCGGTCGCCGGCGGTGAGCCGTTCCTTCTCCACCGTCGCCACGACGCGCCGCTGCAGCTGCTCCACGACCGTGCGCAGTTCCCGGTGCGCGTTCTGGTTGGCGCGGTGGACCCCGCCGATCCAGCGGGACAGGTGCAGGATCCCGAGCAGGACGGCCAGCAGCAGCCCGGCCACCAGCGACAGCGCGAGGCCCTGGTTGCCCGCCCCGGCCGACCACCAGACCCCGGCGCAGAGCGCCAGGATCACCATGAGGACCACTGCCTGGGGGCGTGTCAGGCTGCGCAGCCGCACCGCCAGCCGACCGCCGAACCGGGCCAGGCTGCTCATCGAAGGACCTCCAGAGTCATGCGCGCCGGGCCCGGCGCGGGTCAACACGATCGCCTAACGCCCGCGGCGACACCGCCGTTACGCCCGGGCGATCAACGCGCCGCGTTGGGCCGGGGCGACCGGGTGCGGCGCGGTGACGATTCCCGCGATGCGGTCGACGAAGAGTTGCGGGTCGTGGGCCTTGGCGACGACGGCCCGGGCCCGGCGGCTCTGCTCGGCGTAGAGCTCGCGGTCCGCGTGGTACCGCTGGATCGTCGCCTCGGCCTCGCCCGGTCCGCAGTAGACGGCGGCGTCGCCGAACACCGCCGCGTGCCGCTCGGGCATCACCACGACGCAGCCCAGGGCGGCCGCCTCCAGGGCCGGCCGGGAGAACGTCTCGATCCGGTCCGGGCTCGGGAAATGCAGGTAGAAGTCGAGCTGGTGGACGAAGGTCCGCAGGTCCAGATCACCGGCGTCGTAGACCAGCCGGGACCGCGGGCCGCCGGGGTGATATCCGGTACGCGGCCAGTCCGGCAGCCGCAACCGCACGTCCCACTCGCCGACCTCGTCGTAGACGGTCAGCGCGGCCCGCACGTCCCCGGGCCAGACCGCCTCGTCACTGAGGTCGGTGCCGACCACGGCCGGCCACTTGCCGGCACAGTCCCGGGCGGCCGACCAGCGCTCCCCGTCCACCACAGCCGGCAGGTCGTACGGCGTCAGCTCGACGGTCCCACTGCGCAGCACGGCCCGCACCTGCGGGTCCTGCGGGCACCAGAGCGGCTCGCTGCCGAACATCCGCAGCGCGGCCCGGGAGCAGTCGGCCGGCACGTACCGGCGGTCGACGTCCGCCAGCCGTCCCGGAGCCTCGTCGGCCACGATCAGCACCTGCCGGCCGCGCAGCAGACACGCGTCGTCCGGCGGGAACTGCAGCACGGAGGCGTGCCGTACGACGATCAGCTCGGCACGGTTCTCGTCGCCGGGCAGCACCTGGTCCACCCGACCGTCGTTGACGAGCTGCTGCAACGCCCCGCAGAGCGGCCACCGGCGCCGGGCCGGCGGGCGCAGCGATTCGAGCTGCATCACGGCGACGCGCAGGCCGCGCGCGATCAGCGCCCGGATCTCCTGCAGCCCCGACTGCTGCGCGCCCTGCAGGAAACGCCAGTCGGCGACCATCACGACGTCGTACTCGGGCCGCTCGGGCGCCTCACCGCGGGCCAGCCGCAGATGGTCCGGGGCGGCGAAGGGCCGGCGGCTGCCGTCGCGCGGGCGCAGCGGATCGGCGGCCCGGGCGGCGATCCGCGAGTGCCAGCGCTGGTACGCCGACATGTACGCCGTCCGCGCCGGATGCATCCAGTACGGCCGGATCTCCGCGCGCGACAGCGAGCCCAGCGCCAGCCGGATCAGCGCCAGCGGCCGCGAGTCCAGGTGCCGCACGGCGGCCTCGCCGAAGACCGCCACCATCCGGCCGATGTACTCGGAGTCGGCGGCCTTGCGCACCGGATCGAAGTAGCCCAGCCGGTCCATCACCTGGCCGCGGCGGAACAGCAGCGAGGACGGGTTGAACCGGCTGCGGCGCACCCCGGGCCGGGTGACCAGCAGCTCCTCGGAGACGCCCAGGCCGTCGGAGGTGGTGGCGACCAGCCGGCGGTCCTCCAGCATCGGCCTGACCTGCAGCTCCAGCCGCCGCGGGTGGGACCAGTCGTCGGAGTCCTGGAACGCCACGAACTCACCCTCGGCGGCGTCCAGGCCGGCGTTGCGGGCCGCGTAGGTGCCACGGTTCACCGGCTGCTTGACCAGCCGGATCCGCCCGCCGAGCGCGACCGCCCGGGCCAGCACGGCGTCGAACTCCGGCGGCGACGCGTCGTCGACGATGATCACCTCGACGTTGCGCCACGACTGGTCCAGGATCGAGCGCACCGCCGTGATCAGTCCCTCGTCGGGGTGGAACGCGGTGACGATGACCGAGATCCGCTGCGGCTCGTCGATGCCGGCGACGGCGGTGGCGACGGTCAGCCGGTCGAACGGCGGCACCCCGGCCTTGTGCTCCAGGGCCAGCGGCGGCTCGGGCAACAGCTTGCGGAACGCGGTCAGCCAGCCGATCACCGGACCGGTGCCGGCGAACGGATTGGCCAGGTCCAGCTCCAGATCGCCCCGCACGCTGTCGGTGATCCGCCGGTACGCCGCGAGCAACGGCCGCGCCCGGGTCGCGCCCTGCCAGGCCAGGGCCAGCTGGACGTGCAGGCCCTGGTGGGCGGCGGGCAGCGCGTCGGCGCCGAGCGCGGTGCGGATCAGGTCGTATACGGCCAGGGCGTCGGTCCGGTCCTCCGGCAGCATGTCCTGCTGGGCCAGGGTCTGGGCCAGCCCGGCGAGGACGGCCGGCTTGACCGCGCGCCGGCGCTGCTTGAGCCAGCGGGTGTCCCCGGCGCGGGCCGCGGTGAGCAGGTCGGCGTAGGAGGCGCCGGAGTCACCGAGCCCCGAACGGGCGAGCAGCTGCCGGGCGCCCAGCGAACGGATCCGGACGGCGGTCGGCGGGATGGCCATCCGGACGTGGTAGCGGGCGACCCTCAGGTAGTCGTCGAGCAGACCGGGTGTCTCCCCCATGCGGCAACAGACCTCTTCACGTACGCCCTGGATGTCGCTAGGCGCAACGCCGGCAACCCGATCGAGGTGACGGCCTCAGACCGCGGCGGCGAGGACCGCTGCTTCGACGCGGTCGCGTTCGGCCGCCTCGGCCCAGGCGCCGACCAGGTAGAACGCGTCCACCACGTCGCCGCCCAGGGTGGAGATGCGGGCCGCGCGCACCTCGGCGCCGGCCTCGTCGAGCGCGCTCGCCACCCGGAAGAGCAGGCCCGCGGAGTCCGCCGCGCGCAGTTCGAGCACCACCGCGTCGGTGGCCGCCGCGCGGTGCCAGACCACCCGGGGGGCCGCGCCGCCGCGGGCCGACATCGCCCGGGCCCGCAGCCGCTGGGTCACCGACACGTCCCCGGCCGCGACCCGGCGCAGGTCGGCGGCGAGCGCCACCGGGTCGGCCGGGGAGCCGTAGCGCGGCTGGGTGCGGAACTCGACGATGGCCCGGCCGTCCACCGTGCTGGCGTCGGCCGCGATCACGTCGAGGCGGTGCATGGCCAGGCACGCGGCCACCGAGCCGAGCAGGCCCCGGCGGTCGGCCGCGGCCACCGCGACCACGTCCCCGTCCAGGTGTACGGCGGGCAGTTCACCCGAGAGCAGTTCCGCGTCGGGCTCGGGCGGCTCGGGCAGCGCCCCGGTGTCCAGCGCGGTGTGCACCCGGCGGACCAGCTCGGCGATCAGCCGGCCCTTCCAGTCCGACCACGCGGCCGGCCCGGTGGCGTGCGAGTCGGCCCGGGCCAGGGCGTGCAGCAGGTCCAGGGTGGCCGGGTCGCCGACCGCCTCGGCCACGGTGGTGATGGTGACCGGGTCGCTGAGGTCACGGCGGGTGGCGGCGTCGGGCAGCAGCAGGTGCAGCCGGACCAGCTTCTCCACCGTGGCGACCTCCGCCGGGGACAGGCCGATCCGGGTGGCGATCTCGGCGGCGATCGGGGCGCCCACGACGCTGTGGTCGCCGGGCAGGCCCTTGCCGACGTCGTGCAGGAAGGCGCCGATCAGCAGCAGGTCGGGGCGGTCCACCTCGCGGGTGTAGGCGCTGGCCTCGTAGGCCGCCTGGACGAGGTGCCGGTCCAGGGTGAAGCGGTGGATCGGGTGGTGCTGCGGGAGGCTGCGCATCCGGGCCCACTCCGGCAGCCACGCGTCGATCAGGCCGTACCGGTCGCAGGCCTCCCAGGTCGGCAGCAGTCCCTGGCCGGAGCCGAGCAGCGAGACCAGGGCGGCGCGGGCCGCGGGCGGCCACGGCGTCGGCAGCGGCGGGCTGAAGGAGGCGAGCCATTCGCAGGTGGCCCGGGCGATGGGCAGCTGCACGGTCGCGGCCGCGGCGGCCACGCGCAGCGACAGGCTGGGATCGGGCACCGGGCCGATGGCGGTACGGGCGAGCACCAGCTCACCGTCCTGCTCGACCACGTCCCGGGCCACCGGGCGGCGCGTGGGAGCACCGGCCGGGGCACCGCGGCGGCGTCCGGTGCGCAGCCGGTCGGCGGCCCGCCAGGCGTCGTCCAGGGCGTGTGCGATGGTCCGGGCGTCGCCGGCCACGCGGCGCAGTAGGGCGTCGCCGTCGTCGACCGCCAGCAGTTCGGCGACCGCGGCCCGTTCCTGGGCGACCAGCCGGTCCACCCGGCGGCCGACGGCGAGGTGCAGGGCGTCGCGGGTGTCGAGCAGCCGCAGGTTGGCGGCGCGGACCGCGGGGCGCATCGTGTCGGCGACGCCGGCCCGGCCGATGCCGCGCAGGATGGTGAGGTCGCGCAGGCCGCCGGCGGCCTCCTTGAGATCACCCTCGAGCAGGAAGGCCAGCTCGCCGTGGGTCGCCCAGCGGCTGGACGTGAGCTCTCGGAGCTGGGGCAGCAGCCGTACGGCGGTGCGGCGCCACTGGTCCGAGGTGGCGGCGATCAGCTCGGCGGACAGGGCGGCGTCACCGGCGACGTGCCGGGCGTCGAGCAGGCCGAGCGAGACCTTGACGTCGTCGTGGGCGACGGAGAGCGCCTCGGGCAGGGTACGCACGGAGTGGTCCAGGCCCAGCCGCGCGTCCCAGATGGGATACCAGAGGGCCGACGCGATCCGGTCGATGCCGGCCGTGCCGTTGTGCAGCAGGACCAGGTCGAGGTCGCTGTAGGGGGCGCAGTCCCGCCGGCCCAGGCCGCCCACGGCGACGAGGCTGACACCGGGCAGGTGGGCCGGGAACATCGAGGCCAGCCACGCGTCGAGCGCCGCGGCCCGGTCAGCCCGGGCGGCAGTGCCGATGTGCTCGCGAAGGGTGTCCAGCGAGCCGCCGGACGGCACCTGAGGTGGCGCCGACGGCTCGCTGACCACGTAATTCACTCGTCAGGCAATCAGAGCGCGTCGAGACCGCGCTCGCCGGTGCGGACCCGGACGACGTCCTCCACGGACGTCACCCAGACCTTGCCGTCGCCGATCTTGCCGGTCCGGGCCGAGGTGACCACCGCGTCGACGACCTTCTCGACGTCGATCTCGTCGGTCAGCACCTCAACCTTGATCTTGGGCAGGAACTCCACCGTGTACTCGGCACCCCGGTACACCTCGGTGTGGCCCTTCTGCCGTCCGTACCCCTGTACCTCGCTCACGGTCAGACCCGCCACGCCGAGCGCGTGCAGAGCCTCCTTCACCGCGTCGAGCTGGTACGGCTTGATGACCGCGGTCACCAGCTTCATGCTCAGTCCCTCCATCGCAGCCATCAGTGAAAGTTAACCGGAGACCTTTTCACTGACGGGAGCTTTCCCCTCAGTGCCGGCCGCAGGGTTGATCCCGGCCATCGCGAACGCGCCGCCGGAACCGGTCGTGGGCGAGAAGTCGTACGCGCTCTCCGCGTGCTCGCCGACGTCGATGCCGGACACCTCGGTGTCGTTGTCGACCCGCAGGAGCTTGACGGCCTTGAGGATGAGCGCGAGCACGACCGCGATCACGAGGGAGTAGAGCGTCACGACCGCACTGCCGACGAACTGACGCCACAGCTGGTCGACGCCACCGCCGTAGAACAGGCTCTCGCGGGCGGCCACGGCGTTGACCTGGCTGGTGGCGAAGAAGCCGATGGCCAGCGAACCGATCCAGCCACCGACGAAGTGCACCCCGACCACGTCGAGCGAGTCGTCGTAGCCGAGCTTGTACTTCAGGCCGACCGCCAGGGCACAGACGGCACCGGCGATGATGCCGAGCACGACCGCGGGCAGCGGGGCGATGAAGCCACAGGCCGGAGTGATGGCGACCAGGCCGGCCACCGCGCCGGAGGAGGCACCGACCAGCGTCGGCTTACCGTCGCGGAGCCACTCCACGATGATCCAGCCGAGCACGGCGGCCGCCGTGGCGACCTGGGTGTTGACGAACGCGACCGCGGTGACGCTGTCGACGGTCAGCTCCGAGCCGGCGTTGAAGCCGAACCAGCCGAACCAGAGCAGGCCGGCGCCGAGCGCGACGAACGGCACGTTGTGCGGCTTCATGACCTCGCGGGGCCAGCCGATGCGCTTGCCGAGGACCAGGATCAGGCCGAGCGCCGCGGCACCGGCGTTGATGTGCACCGCGGTGCCACCGGCGAAGTCGAGCGCGCCGAGCTTCGCACCGATCCAGCCGCCGCCCCACACCCAGTGCGCGACCGGGACGTAGACCAGGGTGAACCAGCCGAGGGCGAAGAGCACCCAGCCGCCGAACTTGAGCCGGTCCGAGACCGCGCCGCTGATCAGCGCGACGGTGATGACGGCGAACATCATCTGGAAGACCATGAAGGCGTAGGTCGGGATGCCGGTGCCGGCGCCCGCGACCATCCACTCCTCGCCGATCCAGGTGGTGCCGGTGCCGAAGTACTGGCTGAAGCTGCCGATGATGTTGTTGGCACCCGCGCTGTCGTTGGTGCCGAAAGCCAGGGTGAAGCCGTAGATGACCCACAGGACGGAGATGAGCCCGATGCTCGAGAAGCTCATCATCATCATGTTCAGGGCGCCTTTGGACCGGTTGAGGCCACCGTAGAACAGCGCCAGGCCCGGAGTCATAAGCAGAACGAGCGCAGACGACAGGAGCAACCAGGCGGTATTGCCGGTGTTGATCTCCACGCTGCCTCCTCTCGGATAAAGGTGTCCTCCCACGCGGTCCAGAAGGCAGCGTCGCCCTGCTGGCCGGTTCGGGCGGAAGCCTTTCGCCCCGCTGTTTCGCGCATGGTGTACGCGCGGTTTCCGACGAGTGACGGCTTGTTTCGTACGTGTGAAGAAACTCTCACAGCCCCGGGTCAGCGGAGGGCGTACTCCAGGGTGTGCCGCTCGTAGTCGAGCAGCCGGAGGTCACGCATCGGCCGGCGCAGGTGGCCCTTGTGCACGATCCGCACGAAGGCCGGGTCACCGGCGGCGGCCATCCGGCGGATGCCCTCCACGTGGTCCACGATCCGCTTGCGGATGGTGCGGACCAGGCGGTGCCGGTCCCGCGGGATCAGCCCGTACGCGTCGGCGAACAACCGCAGCCGGCGTGGCCTGTTCGGCCTCTTCCAGCCCAGCGTGTAGGAGTCCCGGTCGCTGAACAGCGGCACCCAGGTCCAGGCCGCGTACGCGACGTCGTAGATCCGGGCGCCGGGCGAGGCCAGGTCGAAGTCGATCAGGGCCAGCGTGCCGTCCGGGCGCCAGACCACGTTGTGCGGGGCGGCGTCGTGGTGGCAGATCACCTCGGTGTCCGGCGGCGGCGGGCCGAACGAGCGCCAGACCGCGCCGGGCGGGGGCTGGAAGCCGTACTGCGCGTCGTGGAACATGCGCAGCATCGTGGCCACCGTGACCAGCGCTTCCTCGGTCGTCCAGTGCGGGGCCAGCGGGTACTCGCCGCACTCGCCGTCGAGGTACGACAGGACCTCGCGGCCGCGGTCGTCCATGCCCAGGGCGTGCGGCGACCCGGTGAAGCCGACCCGTTGCAGGTGGTTCAGCAGCGAGTGCACGGCCGGGGTCCACGGCCCGGCGTTCCGGCGGACCGTGTCGCCCACCTTCGAGACCGTGCTGACGTTGCCGCCGTGGAGCGGGATCTCGCGAAGGTCGCGTTCCTGCGTCACCCACGACCTCCCCTAGAAGTGCCCCGCGGTACGGGCCTGCCGCCCCCGAGACTACGCGTCGGTGCCAAGCAGGGCCTCGACGAAGGCGGCGGGTTCGAACGGCGCCAGGTCGTCCGGGCCCTCGCCCAGACCGACCAGCTTGACCGGAATTCCCAGCTTGTTCTGCACGGCGATGACGATGCCGCCCTTGGCCGTGCCGTCCAGCTTGGTGAGCACGACGCCCGTGACGTCCACCACGTCGGTGAAGACCCGGGCCTGCTCGAGGCCGTTCTGACCGGTGGTGGCGTCCAGGATGAGCAGCGTCTCGTCGACCGGCCCGTGCTTCTCCACGACCCGCTTGACCTTGCCCAGCTCGTCCATCAGGCCGACCTTGTTCTGCAGCCGGCCGGCGGTGTCGATCAGCACGGTGTCGATCCCGGTGTCGATGCCGCGCTTGACCGCGTCGAACGCCACGCTGGCCGGGTCGCCGCCCTCGGGGCCGCGGACCGTCTCGGCGCCGACCCGCTCACCCCAGGTGGCGAGCTGCTCGGCGGCCGCGGCGCGGAAGGTGTCGGCCGCGCCGAGCAGCACCGTACGGCCGTCGGCGATCAGCACCCGGGCGACCTTGCCGCAGGTGGTGGTCTTGCCGGCGCCGTTGACCCCGACCACCAGCACGACCGCGGGCCGGCCGTCGTGCGGCGCGGTGCGCAGGCTGCGGTCCATGCCCGGCTCGAGGGCGGCGGTGAGCTCCTCGGCGAGCTGCTGGCGGACCTCGGCCACGGTCCGGGTGCCCAGCACCCGGACCCGCTCGCGCAACCGCTCGACCAGCGCCTGGGTGGCCTCGACGCCGACGTCGGCGGAGATCAGGCTGTCCTCGATCTCCTCCCAGGCGTCCTCGTCGAGGTGGTCGCGGGAGAGCACACTGAGCAGGCCCTTGCCGAAGACGCTCTGCGAGCGGCTGAGCCGGGCCCGCAGCCGCACCAGGCGGCCGGCGGTCGGCTCCGGCTTCTCGATCGTCGGTGCCTGCACCAGCGGCGGCAGCTCGTCCGGCAGCGGCGGGAGCGTCGGCTCCTCCACCGGTGCTGTCGGCGGGCGCTCGAGCGTGGTGGTGGCGGAGCCACCGGTCGGCGGCAACTCGCGCCTGCGGCGCCGGGGCACGACCAGACCGATGGCCCCGACCACCAGCACCGCCAGCAGGATGAGGGAGGCGACCACGTATTCCATTCCGAAATCCTGACAGATGTCCCCGGGGCCCGTGGCGCCACCCGTCCGTGTCCCCCGCCACGCCCGGTGACCTCCCGCTGTCCGAACGCACGCTGGCGGAAGTCCGGACCACTCGGGGAGGATGGTCAGCATGTCGCGCCACCCGGTGAACCGTTGACCGCCCATCTGCTGATCGGCCCTGTGCTGCGCCGCGTGGTGGGCGACCAGGCCACGATCTGGGTCGAGACCACCGCGCCGGCCGAGGTACGCGTCGAGGTCGCCACCGGCGGCACCGGCGCCGCCGGCACCTTCTCCTGTTACGGCCACCACTACGCGATCGTGATCGTGGAAGGGCTGGCCCCGGGCACCGCCGGCGAATACGAGGTGTGGCTCGACGACCGGCAGGTGTGGCCGCAGCCGGAGTCGCCGTATCCGCCGAGCATGATCGTGACCCGCGAGGCCGAGGACGCCGCTCAGCCGGTGAGCATGATCTTCGGCTCCTGCCGCGAGGCCACCCAGCACGCCACCGGGCGCAAGCTGCCGCCGGACGCGCTGGACGCGTACGCCCGGCGGTTGATGACCGACCCCCGCTCGCCGGAGCTGCGCGCCGACCTGGTCGTGCTGCTCGGGGATCAGGTCTACGCCGACAAGACCTCGGCCAAGGTGCGCCGCTTCCTGCGGCGGCGCCGGTCGGCCGGGCACCACGGCCCGGCCGACGAGGTGGTCTCCTTCGACGAGTACACCAAGCTCTACCTGGAGTCCTGGCGGGATCCGGAGGTGCGCTGGCTGCTGGCCACCGTGCCGTGCGTGATGATCTTCGACGACCACGAGGTCATCGACGACTGGAACACGTCGGCCGCCTGGCGCGCGGACATGTCCTCGCAGCAGTGGTGGTCCGAGCGGATCGCCAGCGGGCTGGCCTCCTACTGGATCTATCAGCACCTGGGCAACATGAGCCCGGACGAGCTGCGCGCCGACCCGCTGCTGGCCAAGATCACTTCGGTCGAGGACGCCACGTCGCTGCTGCACGACTTCGGCCTCTCGGTCGACAAGCCGTCCTCGGCGGAGAACACCGACCGGCCGTACCAGTGGAGCTTCGCCCTGGACATCGGCCGGACCCGGCTGATCATGCTGGACAACCGCTGCAACCGGGTGCTCACCCCGGGCCGGCGCGAGATGCTGCCGGCGGCCGAGTGGGGCTGGTTCGTCGACCAGGCCCACGGCGACTACGACCACCTCGTGGTCGGCTCCTCCCTGCCCTGGCTGATGCCACCGGCGATCCACCACCTGGAAGCCTGGAACGAGCGGCTCGCCGACTCCTCCGGGGCCCGGCGCGCGGCCCTCGCGGAGCGGGTACGCCGGGCCTTCGACCTGGAGCACTGGGCGGCGTTCACCCGCTCGTTCAACGCGCTGACCGAGCTGTTCCGGCGCCTCGGCGAGGGCGGGCCGGACGCACCGGGCCACCGCGTCGGAGCCGGCGGGGCGTACGCGGCACCCGCCTCGATCAGCGTGCTCTCCGGCGACGTGCACCACTCCTACGTCGCCCGCGCCGACCTCGGACCGGCCGTGACGACGCCCGTGCACCAGCTCACCTGCTCCCCGATCCACAACCAGGTGCCGGCGGTCATGCGGCCGTTGATGCGGTTCAGCTGGTCGAGGCTGGCCGCGAAGGGGGTCCGCGGGGTCGCGCGCAGCGCCGGGGTGCAGCGTCCGTCGGTGCGCTGGCGGAGGCTGGCCGGGCCGTACTTCGGCAACGCGGTGAGCACGCTGCGGCACGTCGGCGCCCGGGCCGACGTACGGGTCGAAGGAACAACCAGGGACGGCGAGCTGCACACGGTGGCGGATGTCCAGCTGCACCATGCGCTCCGGCACGACCCGGTGCAGTCGGAACTGTCGTAGGGATGGTCCAGGATGTGATCGTGACTTCCTGGACCGCGCCCACCGCGCATCGTGTCAAAGAGCCCTTCACCGGGGACGAGCGAGCCATGCTGGAGGGCTGGCTCGACCTGCACCGGCAGACCCTGCTCACCAAGTGCGCCGGGCTGACGGCCGAGCAGCTCAAGCTGCGTTCCGTCGAGCCGTCGGGCCTGTCACTGCTGGGCTTGCTCCGGCACCTGGCCGAGGTGGAACGCGGCTGGTTCCGGATCCACGCGGCCGGCGAGCAGCTGCCCGCCATCTACTGCTCGGACGACAACGAGGACGGCGACTTCGACGACGTGGAGCAGGCTGACGCGGCGGCCGACCACGCCACGCTCCTCGCCGAGATCGAGGCGGCCCGGGCGGCGGTCGCCGGCCTGCCGCTGGAGCACGAGTTCTCCACCGAGCGGCGCCCGGTGGTCAGTCTCCGCTGGGTCTATCTGCACATGATCGAGGAGTACGCCCGCCACAACGGCCACGCCGACCTGCTCCGCGAACGCATCGACGGTGTCACCGGCGACTGAGCCGGCTCAGTGGCCCTTCGGCAGCGCGGCGGCACCCTGGTCCTGCAGCGAGAAGGTCGTCTCCATCGGGCTGGCGCCGCGCTTCTCGGCGACCAGGCCGGCCCCGCCCAGCGGATGCCACTGCAGGAAGACATCCCCGTTGCGCACGGCGTAGGTGCTGCGGCCCTCGTCATCCTCGCCGGCCGGCTCGAAGGTGAACAGCTGCGCCGGCTCGCCCGCGTCGCACGCCGCCGTGACCACGGTCAGCGGCTCCGTCCCCGTCCCGCTGAGCTGGAGGCAGAAGGGCTCGCCGCCGGCCCGCAGCGTGCCGGTCTTGATGAGGCGTTCCTTCGCGCCACGGCCCTTGGGCACGGGCACGAAGAGTGCCCGCTCGGCGTAGTCGTCGATCACCTGGACCCGGCCGGCGACGGTCACCGCCAGCGCCGAGCCCGGCAGCTCGTTGTCGTCGAGGCGCGGCAGGAACAAGACCTGCCGCTTGCCGTCCAGCGCACCCGCCGGCGCCGGCGCGCTGCCGAGACCCGAGCTGGCGCTCGGCTGCGCGGAAGCAGCGGCGCGCGACGCGACAGGCGCCTCGGTCGCCGCCGGGGTGCCGCCGTCCGCGGAGCAGCCCTGCAGGGCGAGCACGAGAACAACCGCCCCGGGCAGAGTCTTACGCATCGACATCCTCTCAGCCGCGGCCAGCCTACGTCGCCGCCGGAAGATCAGCCGGGTACGGCGATCAGGCCGGGAGGGCGAGCGCCTTGCGCAGATAGGGGATGTTCTGCGGACCGGTCCAGCGCAGCGCGGGCATCTTGGCCACGCGGGCGCCGCGCACGGCACGGTCGTCGTCGTCCACGAACAGGACCCAGGGCGGTTCGACGTCCAGGGCCGCGCAGGCCCGGGTGAAGAATTCCGGGGCCGGCTTGTGCACCTTCAGCTCCCAGGAGCTGACCACGGTGTCGAACTCGTCCGCCAGGCCGAGCTCGGTCAGGTCGCCGCGGAGCAGGTCGGTCGCGTTCGTCGCCAGGCCCACCGGACGTCCCGCCGCACGCACCTCGCGGACGAAGGCGAGCACCTCTTCGTCGATCGTGCCCCGGTGCTCCTGCCACCGGGCGACCGCCGCCTTGGCGTCGGCCTCCGGCAACGGCAGGCGCATCGCCACCAGCCGCATCCACTCGGCGTCCGTGATCTCGCCGGCCACCGCGGGCCGCAGCAGCTCCCAGGACATCGCCGTCTCGATCAGGGTGCCCGGCGCCAGCCCGTACGACTCCTCCACCGCCGCCGGCACCGCGGGATCCCAGCGGCGCAGGACGCCGTCCAGGTCGATGAGCATGGCCTGGGCGGGTTGGCGGAGCATGTGGGGTCAATCCTCCGGTTCTCGGTTCAGCCGCTGGCTGATGACCTGGGTGACGCCGGCACGCATCGTGACGCCGTAGAGGGCGTCGGCGACCTCCATCGTGCGCTTCTGGTGCGTGATGATGAGCAGCTGGCTCTTCTCCCGCAGTTGCTGGAAGAGCGTAATCAACCGGCCCAGGTTGACGTCGTCGAGGGCCGCCTCGACCTCGTCCATGATGTAGAAGGGGCTGGGGCGGGCGCGGAAGATCGCGCACAACATGGCCACCGCGGTCAGCGAGCGCTCGCCACCGGACAGCAGCGACAGCCGCTTGATCTTCTTGCCCGGCGGGCGGGCCTCGACCTCGACACCGGTGGTGAGCATGTCCTCGGGGTCGGTGAGCACCAGCCGGCCCTCGCCGCCCGGGAAGAGCACCTGGAACACGGCCTGGAACTCGCGCGCGGTGTCCTCGAACGCGGAGGTGAAGACCTCGAGGATCCGGTCGTCGACGTCCTTGACCACGGTGAGCAGGTCCTTGCGGGTGGCCTTGAGGTCCTCGAGCTGGTCGGAGAGGAACTTGAAGCGCTCCTCCAGTGCGGCGAACTCCTCCAGGGCCAGCGGGTTGACCTTGCCCAGCAGCGCCAGGTCGCGTTCGGCCTTGTTGGCCCGCTTCTCCTGGGTGGGCCGGTGGAACGGCACCGGCTCGGGGGGCTCCTTGCCGTCCTTCTCGGCCTGCGCGGCCTCGGCCTGGGTGGGCGGGACGAGCTGGTCGGGGCCGTACTCGGCGACCAGGGTGTCGACGTCGAGGGAGAAGTCCTCGGCCGCCTTGGCCTCGAGCTGCTCGATGCGCAGCCGCTGCTCGGCCCGGGCCACCTCGTCGCGGTGCACCTCGTTGGTGAGCCGTTCCAGCTCCGCGACCAGGCGCTTGGCGGTGGCGCGGACCTCCTGGAGCTCGGCCTCGCGGGCGGTGCGCGCGCGGGCCAGCGCGTCGCGCGCCTCCACCGCCGTGGCCAGGGAGACCGCGACCCGCGACATGGCGGCGGCCGCGCCCAGGGCGACGGCCTTGGCGATCTCCGCACCGCGCGCCCGGGCGGCCCGGCGGGCGGCCGCGCGCTCGCGGGCCTGGCGTTCCTGGGTGGCCTGGCGCAGCAGCGAGTCGGCCCGGCCGGCGATCGAGGAGACCCGCTCCTCGGCCGTACGGACGGCGAGCCGGACCTCCATCTCGTTCTGCCGGGCCTGCGGCACCAGCGCCGAGAGCGTGTCGCGTTCCTCGGTGGAGGGTTCCTCGTCGATCGGGGTGGCCTCGGCCAGCCGCAGCCGCTCCTCCAGCTCGGCCAGCCCGGCCAGGTCCCGGTCGCGGTTGGCCTCGGCCTTCTGCCGGGAGGCGCCCAGGCGCTCCGACTCGGCCTTGGCGGACCGGGCGGCGGCACCGAGCTCGGCGAGCCGGCGGGCGGCGGCGTTGCGTTCACCCTCGGCGGCCCGCTTGGCGGCGGCCGCGACGGCGACCGCCTCCTTGAGCTCCGCGACCTCGGCGCGGGCGTCGTCGAGCTGACCTTTCAGGACGCCGATGGACTCCTCGGCGGTCTCCCGGTTGGCCCGGGCCTCGTCCACCGCGGCCTGGACCTCGATGTAGCTGGTGGCCTTGCCGGAACCGCCGGCGGCCGCGTGCGCACCCAGCACGTCGCCGTCGGGGGTGACCGCGCGCAGCTCGGCGTTCTGTCCGACCAGGCGGGTCGCGGCGGCCAGGTCGGGGACCAGGACGACGTCGCGCAGCGCCCTGTTCAGCGCCGGGCGGATGGTGTCCGGGCAGTCGATGACGTCGGGCGCCCAGGCGGCACCCTCCGGCAGGGCCGGGCGCAGACTGTCGAGCGGGCCCTGCATGCCGGGCGCGGCCGGACCGGCGACCACGAGCGCGGCCCGGCCGGCGTCCGCGATCTTCAGGGTGCGCATGGCCTCGACGGCCTCGTCGATGCCGGTGAGGGCGACCGCGTCGGCGAGCACGCCCAGGGCCGCCGCGAGCGCGGCCTCGTGGCCGGGCCGGACGGTGAGCATCGAGGCGAGGCTGCCGAGCAGGCCGGGGATCTGGTCGGCCTTGCCGAGCAGCGCGCCGGCGCCGTCCTTGCGGCGCAGGCCCAGGGCGAGCGCCTCCTCGCGGGCCTTCCAGCTCGCGGCGTCCTTCTCGGCCGCCCGCTCGGCGTCGGAGAGCTCCTTGACCACCGCGGCCGCGCGGTCGTGCGCGGCGACGGCCTCGGCGTGCCGCTCGTCGAGCTCGGCGTTGTCCCGATCGGCCTCGGTGGACTCCGCGGACACCGCGTCCACCTCGGCCTGGGCGGCCTCGGCCCGCATGAGGGCGTCGTTGTGCGCGACCGCGAGCCGCTCGATCTCCTCGGCGGCACTTCCGGTACGGGCCCGGGCCGCGTTCACGTTGCCGGTGAGCTTGGCGAGTCCCTCGCGGCGGTCGGCGATCGCCTTGGCGGCCGCCCGCAACGCGCCCTCGGCCTGCAGCAGCTGCCGTTCCAGCTCCTGGCGGTGCTCGACCGCCTCGGCCAGCCGCATCTGGTCCTCGGTGAGGGCCTCGCGCAGCTCCTCCTCCTGCTCGCGGACCCGCTCCGCCTCGGCCTCGAGCTGGTCCGGGTCGCGGCCCGTACGCTCGTCGTCCGGCGCCGCGGCGAGATGCCGCAGCCGCTCGGAGGCCAGCTGCTCGGTGGAGCGGAAGCGTTCCTGCAGCGCGGAGAGCTTGTACCAGGTGTCCTGGGCGGCGGCGAGCAGCGGCGCGTCCTCGGCGTGCGCTGCCTCCAGGTCGGCCAGCCAGCGCTGGACCTCGCGGTTCTCCTCCTCGACCTGCTGGCGGCGCTCGCGCATCGCCGACTCGTCGGCGATCTCCTTGTCCAGCGTGGTGCGCAGCGTGTGCAGGTCGTCGGCGAGCAGCCGCAGCCGGGCGTCGCGCAGGTCGGCCTGGATGCCGGCCGCGCGCCGGGCCACCTCGGCCTGCTTGCCCAGCGGCTTGAGCTGGCGGCGCAGCTCGGCGGTGAGGTCGTTGAGCCGGTTGAGGTTGGTCTGCATCGCGTCGAGCTTGCGGATCGCCTTCTCTTTGCGCTTGCGATGCTTGAGGACGCCGGCCGCCTCCTCGATGAAGGAGCGGCGGTCCTCGGGCTTGGCGTGCAGCATCGCGTCGAGCCGGCCCTGGCCGACGATGATGTGCATCTCGCGGCCGATGCCGGAGTCGCTGAGCAGTTCCTGGATGTCGAGCAGGCGGCAGGAGCTGCCGTTGATCTCGTACTCGCTCTCGCCGGAGCGGAACATCCGGCGGGTGATCGAGACCTCGGTGTAGTCGATGGGCAGCGCGCCGTCGCCGTTGTCGATGGTCAGGGTCACCTCGGCCCGGCCGAGCGGGGCCCGCCCGGCGGTGCCCGCGAAGATGACGTCCTCCATCTTGCCGCCGCGCAGCGCCTTGGCGCCCTGCTCACCCAGGACCCACGCGATGGCGTCGACGACGTTGGACTTACCGGAGCCGTTGGGGCCCACCACACAGGTGATGCCCGGCTCCAGCCGCAGCGTCGTAGCGGACGCGAAGGATTTGAAACCCTTGACCGTCAGGCTCTTGAGGTGCACGGATCTCCGGGGGTCGGCGGTGTTCTGCTGGTCAGCAGGTTACCCGCAGGCGCACGCCATGTCCGTGCACGCCGCGCGTCCCGGATCGTGCCGGTCTCGACCCGACCCGACGCGTTTGTCGGAATTGGCGGCACGCGGGGCCGGCGCACACGGAGCAAAAAGATGCGCGCCGCCACTTGTGCCGTGGAGGCGCGCTTTGCGGGGTGCGTCGCGTGGTGCGAGGGGATGTGGGCGCCGGGTCACGGCGCCCGGTGAAGCTCAGGTCAGCGCCGGCTCGGTCAGCCGCAGAAGATCGTCTGCCTCCGCGGCGGCAGCCGCGAGACGATCGTTCTCCGCCCGGAGGCGGGTGATCTCGAACTCCAGAGCCTGCACCCTGGAACGCAGTCGGGTGACCTCGTCGAGCAGGCGCCGGTCGGGCGCCGCACCTACGTGGCCGTAGAGGGCCTTCGCCATTTCGTCTCCTTGTAAAGCGCTGCCGGAAAGGCCGGCCAAACGCGCGCCCAGTGGTACCGCACACCTTTGTGCCCACGGACACGCGTGAGCACAAACTCCTGCACCCGGGGACGTGCTGTGGATGCAGATTTTCCGTGCCCAGGACTCGACTGGACACAGATGGGCGCGACTGGCGACACCTCCATGGTGCGCTGATACCCACAGTCCGTCAAGCCGTGGGAACCGCGTTGCACCCGCTTGACCAGTGAATCACGCCACCCCGCGGGCCTTATCCAGGACTTATTTCTTTCTTAGCCGGTTTGCCCGGACCGCGCGGGGCTGCTTACCGTCTCCCGGGTCGAAACCTCTCGATCCCTCGAGGACCACGGAGGCACGACGTGCAGGGGCCAGCCGACCAGAGACCATCCGGGCGACACCGCGACCGGCAGGCGATGCCGTCGCCCGTGACCTTCGGCCTCTCCGTGATCGCCGTGCTCGCCGTCCTCGGCGCCGGCGCTGTGCTGCTGCCCGCCAGCTTCACCGGCTCGGGCACCCCGGCCGAGCAGCCGGAAGCCGCCGTCGCCGCCTTGGCGCCGGGTGCCGGTGGCGGGGCACCCGGCGCCAGGGCGGCGCGGCCGTCCGTCGCGCCGCCTCCGCCGTCCGCGTCCGCGTCGGCACCGGCCGCCGCGCCGTCCACCGCGGCGCCCAAGCCGAGCCGGACGGCCACCAAGAAGCCGGTCGCCAAGAAGCCGGTCGCCACCAGGAAGCCGACCCGCCAGCCGACGACCAGCGCCCCGAAGGTGGGTGCCGGGTTGGCGGCCCAGGAGACCGAGGTCATCCGGCTGGTCAACGTGGAGCGCGACAAGGCCGGCTGCGGCTCGGTGCGGCTCAACACCAAGCTCCGGACCGCCATGCGGCTGCACCTGCAGGAGCTCGGCACGCATGGTGACCTCTACATCAGCCACGTGAGTGACGACGGCCGGGACTTCGTCACCCGGGCCAAAGAGCAGGGCTACAACGACCCGGGCGGGGAGAACGTGGCCCGCGGCCAGCGCGACGCCGCGGACGTCATGACCAGCTGGATGAACAGCGAGGGGCACCGCGCCAACATCCTGAACTGCGATTTCAAGGCGCTCGGCGCGGGCGCGGTCAAGGGCACCGACGGCACGATCGTCTGGGGCCAGCTTTTCGGACGTTCTTGAGCAAACAGCCCGGAAAAACAGACAAATAGTGCGACCGACTGTCGCCTAGGTGACAGCCTCCCGTTACTTTTCGCCGCTGCGTCGTTGCAGCCATCGTGATAACACCCCCGTCGCGCCCGTGGTGCTGACCGCATGCGCATCTGTCTGCTCACCGGGGGCGGCTACCCGTTCCGCCGGGACGCCCTCGGCGGCTGGTGCCGCACGCTCGTCGACGGCCTCGGCCGGTTCACCTTCGACCTGCTGACCGTCACCGACCGCGAACCACCCGGCGGGCCGGCGTACCCGCTGCCCCGCCACGTCGTGTCCGCCTGCGCCGTGCCGCTGAGCCGCGAGATCCGGCGGCGCCCGGGCAACGACGACAACGCCACCGCCGCCGCTGTCCTGCTGTGCCGGGGGCTGCTGGGCGAGGCCGATTCCAAGGCCGCCGACGGCCTGTTCGCCCAGGGTCTGCAGGGGCTCTCCATGCTGGCCGAGTCGGCCGACCACCCGCTGAACGCGGTGCCGCTGACCGACGTGCTGCTCGACGCGTGGCGCACCGGCCGGACGTCGGCCGGCGAGGAACGGCTGCCGCGGCTCAGCCTGCGCGACGCCCGGACGGCCGCCACCCTGCTGCGCCACGCGGCCCGGGCGTTGTCCGTACCGGTGCCCACGGTGGATCTCGTGCACTGCGTCGGCGGCACCACGCCGCTGCTCGCGGCCCTGGCCGGCCGGTGGCGGACCGGGATGCCGCTGCTGCTGACCGAGGCGCGGGCGCCGGTGGCCCGGCCCCGGGCCGGCGAGGAACGGCTCTCCCCCGCGGTCCGCACGGTGCTGCGCCGGTTCCGCCGGGCGGTGGCCCGCACCGGGTACGCCGAAGCCGGCCTCATCGCCCCGTTGAGCGCGTACCACCACTCGTGGGCGCTGGGGCACGGTGCCGAGCCCGGCCGCCTCGTCCCGGTGCCCGCGGGAGTGGACCCGGTGGACTTCCCGTCCGCACCCGAGGCGAGGACGCAGCCGGCCATCGTCTGGGCCGGTAGCGGCGGCCCGGACAGCGGGCTGCGCGGGCTGCTGGAGGCGTTCGCGATCGTGGCCGCCGCCGTACCCGGGACGGTCCTGCACCTCGTCGGCGTCACCGCCGCGCACGAGGACCACTGCGCCGAACAGGTCGAACGCACCGGGCTCGGCCGGGCCGTCCGGCTGCACCCGCTGCCCGCCGACCCCCGCGACCGGTACGCCACCGGCCACCTCGTGGTGCACGTGCCGGGACCGTCCGACCCGCCGCACCGCCTGATCGAGGCGATGATGTCCGGCCGCGCCGTGATCGGCGTCGACGTGGGCCCGGTGGCCGAGACCCTCGGCGACGCGGGCACGCTCGTCCCCGGCAACGATCCCGCGGCGCTCGCCGAGGCGTGCGTCAGCCTGCTGCGCGCACCGGCTCGCCGCCGGGCGCTGGGGGACGCGGCCCGCCGCCGGGCCCTGGCCTGCTTCACCGCCGACCGGGTGGTCCGGGTCTACGGCGCCCTCTACACCGACCTGGCCGGGCCACCCCCGGCCCCGTCCTACGAGCTCGCGCTGGCCGTGCCCGCCCCCCGCGACGCCCGGCCGGCCACCGTGCGCTGGCTCGCCGAGGCGGGTGAGGACCGGTGACCGGCCTGGCGGTCGGACCCGGCCTGCGGCGGGCACCCGCTCTCAGGGTCACGCTGCTGCTGCGCTGCGCCCTGTACCTCGGCCCGCTCAGCGTCGCCGTCGCCGCGGCCGGCCTGCTCGGCAGCCTCCCGTGGCAGGTGCCCGCCGGCACGCTGGTGCTCGGCTGGAGCGTCACGCAGATCCTCACCGGCACCGGGGCCGTCGTGGCCCGGCGCGGCGGGGCCGGCGCCGGAACCCGGCTCGTCGGGCTCGGCTTCCTCACCGCCGCCGCGCTGTGGTGCGCATTCGTGCTGCTGACCCCGACCGCCATGACCGGTGCCGCGCCGGGCCGGGCGATCGCCGTCGGCGTCTGCGGTCTGGTCAGCCTGGCCTCGGTCACCGCGGCCCTGGTGGGCCGCAGCGAGGCGGCGGTCGTGCGGTGGAGCCTGCCGTGCTGGCTGCTGGCCGCCGTCTCGGTCGCCGGCGCGATCGGTGACACCTGGGCTGCCCGGGTGCCGGTCACGCTCCTGCTCCCGATCGCCGTCACGGCCGCCGCGTTCCGGGCCTTCCGGCCCGCGTTCCGGCGTACGGCCACCCTCGTGCTGCGGGGCGACGAGCTGCGCGGCGCGGTCGGCCGGGCGGTGCTCGGCGCCGGGCAGGCCGCGTCCGCCGTCCTGCTCTGGCGGGCCGGGCCCCCCGCGGCCACCTCACCCGCCGTGCTGCCGCTGCTGGCCGCCGCGCCGGTGCTCGAGGCGCTGATCGGCTGGCACCGGCGCCAGGTCGAGAGCAGCCTCGACGTGGCCGAGAGCGACGAGGAACACCGCGAGCACGTCGGTGGCGTGACCGTGGTGACCGTCGCCGCGTTGCTGCCGCCATTGGCCGCCGGGATCGCCCTCGCACTGGCCGCGTACCAGTTGCCGGCCGGGGTGATCGGTGCGCGGGAGGGAGTGCTGGCGGTGGCCGGCGGGATCCTGCTCAGCGGCGTACTGGCCATCACCCTGCTGCTCGCCGCGCGGGGCCGGACCTTCGTCGCTGCCCTGCTCGCCGTCGCGCCGCCGCTCGCGGCGGTCACGGCACCGCTGGTCCCGTCGCTGCCGCTGGACCCGCTCCGCACCGTCGTCGCCATCCTGGCGGCGACCCACCTCGTCGGACTGCTGACCGTCGCACACACCGCCGCAGACCCCCGGAGGACGTCGTGAAGACCCTGTTCCCCCCGTACGCCCAGCCCTCGCCCGACCTGGCCCCGGACCACGACACCTGGGTCGTGCAGGAACGGCCCGGCGCCCGCCGCTCGGTGCACCGGATCCTCGGCCGCATCGACCTGGACTGGGGCGGGCGTTCGCTGGCCGACGTGCTCGCCGACGTCGACGAGTGGCGCGCGGACGGCGCGGAGGGGCTCTTCCTGGACCGGGCGCCGGCGGGATCCGGCGGCGTCGGACCGGTGGCGCTGACCGTCCGGCTCGCCGCGCGGCGCGGGCTGCACCGCATCGTGCTCAACCCGGGCGTGCCGACCCACCCGCTCTACCGCGACCTGGGCGTACGGATCTGCACCTTCGACGGGCCCTGGTCGGCGTACCAGGGCTGGGCCGGCGACGGGGTGCTGCCCGGTGACGGCCATCTGGTGCACGGGGTGCCCACGCCACTGCTCACCGCCGCCCGCCGGCTGATGGGCCGCCGCGGTGCGGGCTTCGGGCTGGCCACCGACACCAGCCCGTACGTCAGCGCAACGGCAGGCGGGGGCGGGGCTGGCAGCGCGGACAGCTGTAGGACGAGCGGTTCATGAACTGCTCGCGGCGCATGATCGAGCCGCACCGGTGGCACGGCTGGCCCTCGCGCCCGTACGCGTTCAGCGACCGGTCGAAGTAGCCGCTCTCCCCGTTGACGTTGACGTAGAGCGCGTCGAAGGTGGTCCCGCCCGCGACGATCGCCTCGCTGAGCACGTCACGGACGTGGGCCAGCAGCCGGCGGACCGCGGGACGGGTGAGCGCGTCGGTGGGCCGGGCGCCGTGCAGCTGGGCCCGCCACAGTGCCTCGTCGGCGTAGATGTTGCCGACCCCCGAGATCAGCGTCTGGTCCAGCAGGGCCCGCTTGATCTCGGTGTGCTTGCCGCGCAGCCGCGCCACGAACAGCTCGTCGTCGAAGAGCGGGTCCAGCGGGTCCCGGGCGATGTGGGCGATCTCGTCGGGCAGCTCGGCGCCGCCCTCGGAGACCGACAGCCCGCCGAACGTGCGCTGGTCCACGAAGCGCAGCTGCGGGCCGTCGTCGGCGAAGGTGACCCGGACCCGCAGGTGCACCTCGTCCTGCGCCCCGGCCGGCTGCATCAGCAGCTGCCCGCTCATCCCGAGGTGCGCGATGACCGCGTCACCCGAGTCCAGCGGGAGCCACAGGTATTTGCCGCGCCGGGCGACGTCGGTGATGGTCCGCCCCTTGAGGACGGCGGCGAAGTGCACGTCGCCGGGCACGTGGCGGCGGATCGCCCGGGGATGGCGCACCTCGACGGTGTCGATGCGCCGGCCGGTCACCCAATTGGCCAGTCCCTGACGGACGGTCTCGACCTCGGGAAGCTCGGGCACGGGGGTCCTTCGGGGGTGGGGTCAGATCGTGTAGGGCCAGACGGCGACCAGGTAGGCGCCGTACCAGAGGCCGAACGCCGCCCAGGCGGCGATCGCGAGCACCGCGACCCGGGGCCGGGCGCGGGCTGCGGCGACGACCGAAGGCAGCAACGTCAAGAGTACGGGCAGCAGCAGGCGCGGCTTGGAATGGTAGAAACCCGCCTGCCCGTAGGCCAGCACCATCGCGACGAGCCCGTAGACGGCCAGCGGCAGCCAGGGCCGGCCGGCCAGCGCGACCCCGGCCGCGGCCAGCGCGGCCAGCAGGATCAGCGCGACGCTCATCGGCACCCAGCCCTCCCCGACGGTCAGCGTGCCGGTCAGGAAGTCGATCGTGCTGGCCCCGAAGTCGAAGGACGTGCCCCAGCCCGCGGTCTGGATCTTGAACCAGGCGTCGGCCTCCCCGACCCGCCACGCCACCCAGCCGAGGTAGGCGGGCACCCCGGCGAGGGCGACGGCGGCCGCGGCCAGCGGCGGCCACTTGCGGTCGGGATGGCGGCGCACCGCGATGACCGCCGCGACCGCCAGGGCCACCGCGGCGGCCGCACCGGTCGGCCGGGTCAGGGCGGCGCCGAGACCGAGCAGCCCGGCGGCCCACCAGACCTGGCGGTGGGCGGCGACGAACATGCCGGCGACCAGGGCCAGGAACAAGCTTTCCGAGTACGCCATCGACAGCACCACCGACATCGGCGCACCGCAGCAGATGGCGACCAGAGCCCAGCCGGCCCGGCGCCCGTAGAGCGAGGTGCCGAGCAGATGCAGGGCGACCGCGGCGCCGATCGAGGCGAGCCAGCTCACCGTGAGGGCCGCGCTGCCGGAGTCGAGGCCGAGCGCCGACAGCAACCGGATCAACATCGGATACAGCGGGAAGAACGCCAGCTCGTTGCCCTGCAGCGCGCCGTCGGCGCCGTACGTGTAACCGCTCGGATAGCCCGCGGCGACCCGCTGGAACCAGCCACCGTCCCAGATCAGCAGGTTGCGGCGCAGCCCGGCCGGTTCCGCGGTGGCGTGGTCCAGCACGACCAGGAACACCAGCTGGACCAGCCGGGTCAGCGCCAGGATGCCGACCGCGATCCCGGCACCGCGCCAGCGGCCGGCTCTGTCCCAGAGCCGCTCGGCGACGCCGGCCACGTCCGGGCCGGACTCGCGCACCGTCACGCTCACCGCTCGGCGGCCTCGGGCGTGGTCTCCGCCTCGGGCAGCTCGGTGTGGCCGCCGCCGGCCACCGCGTTCTTGCTCTCCGCCTCCGGCAGCTCGGTGTGGCCGCCATCGGCCACCGCGGCCTTGCTCTCCGCCTCCGAGAGCTCGGTGTGGCCGCCGCCGGCCACCGCGGGCGGCGGGGTCTGTGCCTCGGTCCGCTCGGTCAGGGTGCGCCAGGCGGCCGCGGCGGCGCGCTGCTCGGCCTGCTTCTTGCTGCGCCCGTCCGAGCCGCCGTAGCGCTCGCCGGCCACCACGACCCACGCCGTGAACGTCTTCGCGTGGTCCGGACCGGCGTCGTCGATCACGTAGTCCGGCACTCCCAGGCCCAGCGCCGCGGTCAGCTCCTGCAGGCTGGTCTTCCAGTCCAGCGCCGCGCCGCGCCCGGCGGACTCGGCCATCAGCGGGTCGAACAGCCGGTGGATCACGTCGCCGGCCACGCTCAGGCCGTGCTCGAGGTAGATCGCGCCGAGCAGCGCCTCCAGTGTGTCCGCCAGGATGCTGGCCTTGTCCCGGCCGCCGGTGGTCTCCTCGCCCTTGCCGAGCAGCAGGTGCGGACCCAGGCCGTGCGGGCCGAGGGTGCGGGCGACGTCGGCCAGCGCGTGCATGTTGACCACGCTGGCGCGCAGCTTGGCCAGCTGACCCTCGGGCAGGTCCGGGTGGTTGTGGAACAGCGCCGAGGTGATCACCACACCCAGCACCGAGTCGCCGAGGAACTCCAGGCGCTCGTTGGTCGGCAGACCGCCGTTCTCGTACGCGTACGAGCGGTGGGTCAGCGCGCGTTCGAGCAGCTCGGGTTCGAGGGGAATGCCGAACGCCTCTTCCAGTGGTTCGGTCGAAGGCCGCCGGCGCTTGTCGTTACTGCTCATGAACCACCTCTGGGGTCTTCGTGCGCCGCGGGGCTCGGATGCCCCGCCGGGAACTGGATCAGGTCGGCGATGACCGGCACCGCGGCTCGGCGGTGCAGGTCGGCGGCGAGAGCGATGCCCGCGGCGATGTCGTCGGCGGTTGCGGCGCCGTGACAGACGACGACTGTGCCGCCGACGCCGAGCAGGATGGCCGCCCGGGGCGGGACGTCGTCGTGGCCCGGGGGCCGGATCAGCGCGTACGCCGTCTCCAGGCCCTTGAGCAGCACGTTGCCGGTGAAGCCGTCGGTCACGACGACGTCGGCGGCGGTGCCGGTCACCACGTCGTTGCCCTCGACCAGGCCGGTGTAGCGGCCGCCGGCGGGCAGCTCGAGCGCCGCCAGCACGGCCGGAGCGGCCCGGCGCAGGCGGTCGCCCTTGCCGCGCTCGGTGCCGATGGTGAGCAGGCCGACGCGGGGGCTGACGAGGCCGTGCACGACGGCGGCGTAGGCGGCGCCGAGCCGGGCGTGCATGGCGAGGGTCTGTTCGTCCGGGTCGACGGAGGAACCCACGTCGAGCAGGACCAGCCGTCCCGCGACCGTGGGCAGCACCGCGGCGAGGGCGGGACGGCGCACGCCGGGCCAGCGGCCGAGGCCGAGAGCGGCGGAGGTGACGGTGGCGCCGGTGTTGCCGGCCGAGACGACCGCGTCGGCGTGACCTTGCGCGACAGCCAGTATGGCCGTGCGGACGCCGGATTCGACGCGGCTGAGCGCCTGATCGGGACCGGCGGCGCGGCTCATCGCCCGGTCGGGCCGGATGGGCGGACCGTCGCCGCGGCGCGCACCGGCCGGCGGGAGGTGTCCGCGATCCGGGCCGGCGGATTCGTGGTCGACCGGGCCGGCGCCTCGGCCGGCGGATCCGTCGTCGACCCGGCCGGCGCCTCGGCCGGCGGATCCGTCGTCGACCGGGCCGGCGGGGGCCGTGATGCTGCTCACCCGGGCGCGGTCGGCCGGTGGCAGGGCACGGCGAAGGGCGTCGGCCGCCTCGAGGGGGCCGACGAGAATCAGCTGGAGGGACGGATCGGCCTGGCAGGCGCGCAGAGCGCCGTCAACCACGACGGCGGGAGCATGGTCCCCGCCGAGGAGGTCGACGGCGATCCGCGCGGTGCCCGGCTCCGGTACAGCCCCGGCCGAGATGACTCGGCCGGCCTGCTCCGGAGCCCGGGCACCGGACGTTCGCCGCTCAGGTGTGACCCGCCCGATGATCGGGCTCGTCACTCCGTGGTGCTCAGACCTCGAGGACCTGACGGCCGTTGTAGGTGCCGCAGACCCCGCACGCAGTGTGCGGCAGGTGCGGCGACTTGCACTGGGGGCACGCCACGGTCTGGACCGCGGTCGCCTTCCAGTTCGCCCGGCGGGACCGGGTGTTGCTGCGCGACATCTTGCGCTTGGGGACGGCCACGGTACCTACTCCTCGATCATTTCGGGGTCTTGCTCAGTTCGGTTCTTCAGTTCTGGTCGTGCGGCGAAGCTGCCGTCGGCGACCCGGCTGACAGGTCACGCAGGGCCGCCCAGCGGGGATCGACCTCGTCATGGCTGTGGTCAGCCGGGACGTCGTCGAGATGCACCCCGCACTCGGGGCACAGCCCCGGGCAGTCCGGCCGGCAGACCGGGTTCGTCGGCAGCGTGAGCACCACCGCGTCACGCACCGCCGGCTCCAGGTCGAGCAGGTCCCCCTGCATCCGGCCCACCTCGTCCTCGTCCGTCGTCTCCTCCGTGGTGCTGGCCGCGTAGGCGTACAGCTCCGCGATGTGGACGTCGAACGGCTCCGAGATGTCGTTGAGGCAGCGACCGCACTCGCCGGAGAGCGAGCCACGGACGTTGCCGCTGACGTAGACGCCCTCGGAGACCGACGTCAGGCTCAGATCGAGCTCGAGGTCGGAACCCGTGGGCACCGAGATCAGTTCCAGACCGAGGTCCGGCGGTGCCGGCACCACCCGTTTCAGGGCGCGCGTCGCCCCGGGCTGGCGCGGGAGCTTCGTCGTGTCGACGACCAGCGGCTGCCTGGGATCGAGGTGGTTCTGCGTGTGCTTGGGCATCATGATTCCTCAGCCTGTGGGTAGGCCGACAGGAAAGGTTACCTGAGCAGCGGGCTCAGCGTCGAATCGGGTCGGCGGAGCGGTGCGGGCTCAGAACGGCAGCGGCCGTTCGTTCTCCTCACCCTGGAAGGTGCCGATCTCGCGCAGCGCGTGCATCTTGTCGCGGCCCCGCTCTATCGACGACAACGCCCTGGTCAGGAACTGTTCGAAGTTGGCCAGCGCGGTGTCGACGTAGTCGTCGACCTCCTCGCGCAGCCGCTGGGCCTCCGATCGCGCCTCGGCGACGATCCGGGCGCCCTCGTGCTCGGCCGAGACGGTGATCTCGTTGACCGAGACCAGCCGGGCGTGCTCCGTCTCACCCTCGCCGATGATCCGGTCGGCCTCCCGCTTGCCTGCGTCGATGATCTTGTCGCGTTCCTCGAGTAGCGCCACCGCTCGGCGCAGGTCGCTCGGCAGCTCAGCGCGCAGCTCTTCCAGCAGCGCGATCATCTCGCCGCGGTCGAACATGAAGTTGGTCCGGGACATCGGCACCGAGCGTGCCGCCTCCACCATGGAGATGATCTCGTCGATGCGGTCGAGCGGATCCACCGGCGCCTCACTCCTGTCATCTCACACTCACGCTGAGTGGGTGCGATCACGTTACTGCCGTACCCGATGATGCATCCGCGAAGGGCACGCCGTCAGTTTTGCCGCAGTCTGGTCACGAGCCGCTCGCCGACGAAGTCGGGGACGTAGGACGAGGCGTCCCCACCCCACTTGACCACGTCCTTGACCAGACTGGAGGACAGGAACGAGTACAGCGGATTGGTCGGCATGAACAACGTCTCCACGCCGGAGAGCCCGATGTTCATCTGCGCCATCTGCAACTCGTAGTCGAAGTCGCTGACCGCGCGCAGGCCCTTGATGACCACCGCCGCACCCTGGGCCTTGCAGAAGTCGACCAGCAGGCCGTGGAAGGACTCGACCCGCACGTTGTCGTACGCGGCCGTGGCCTGCCGCAGCATGCCGATCCGTTCCTCGACGGCGAACAGCCCGGTCTTCGAGTGGTTGATCAGGACGCCCACGATGACCTCGTCGAAGAGCCGGCTGGCCCGTCCGATGATGTCGAGGTGGCCGTTGGTGACCGGATCGAAGGACCCGGGACAGACCGCGCGTCTCATGATCGGCGACCGTACCAAAGAGTGGTCTCGCCATAGCGCCGGCTGCGCTCCGCGGTGATGCCGTCCACCCAGCTCAACGGCTCGCCCCGGACCGCCGTACGGCTCGATCGCTCGAAGGTCACGACGGCGTCGTCGGCGAGCCAGCCGTTCTCGACCAGCGCCTGCTGCACCTCGGCCACCTCGTCGTCGCTGACCGCGTACGGCGGATCGGCGAAGACGACGTCGAACGGACCGCCCTCGGGCGGGCCGGCCAGCACCTGGGCGACCTTGCCGGTGATCAACCGGGCGATGTCACCGGCGCGGAGCGTGACGATGTTGTCGCGGATGGCCCGGGACGCCTTGGCATCGGCCTCGACGAGCAGCGCGTAGGCGGCGCCGCGGGACAGAGCCTCCAGGCCGACCGCCCCGGAACCGGCGTAAAGGTCGGCGAACCGGGCGCCTTCCAGGTCCGTCATGGTGCCGAGGGCGCTGAAGTAGGCCTCCCGCACCCGATCGGCCGTGGGCCGGGTCTGCGCACCGGCCGGCGCGGCCAGCCGTCGGCCGCCGTGCGCACCGGCGATGATCCTGGTCATACGGCCTCGCGAGGGTCTGCGGATAACACGATGTGACGCTACGCCACCACCGGTGACCGGCCACTGCGGAGTGAACTTTTACCCTTCCGCCATCACCCAACGCATTGATGCGACAGCTCACGGCTGAACGAAGATCTCGAATGAGTATCAACCCGCTTAGGGTTGCATTCGGTGTTACTCAGATTCGCGGACTTGGCTATGGTCGGTCGGCCGCCGACGAAACGCTGTCGGCTCGACGATGCGGGGAGGCGTCGTCGCTGGCTCTCGCCGCACCCATTGCCTGGCGATTGCCGCCCTGCTTTCCCGCGCCGTACCCCTCGATCTCTGTACAGGAGTAGGCGTGAATCTGAAGTCCCCCCTGCGCCGCACCGCGGTTCTGGCCGCCGGCGCGCTCATCGGCCTGAGCGGCGCGTTCGCGCTCGCCGGCCCGGCCAGCGCCCACCACAACGTCGTCAAGGGCGAGTCCGATTGCGACCAGGTCACCGGCGAGTGGGTCGTGGACTGGAAGGTCCAGGCCATCGGCAACAAGCCGACCTACAAGTGGACCGAGGTCACGCTCACGCCCGCGGGCACCACGATCAACAACCCGGACCTCGCCGTGAACGGCAAGGAGCTGGAGAACGCCAAGGAGCTCACCGGCCAGCAGCGCGTGCCCGGCACGGAGTCCAGCTCCTCGCTGACCGTCAAGGCGGTGTGGGAGTCCGGCAAGGCGTCGGAGACCGGCACGGTCACCTTCGCGGGCAAGTGCGAGAAGACCCCGAGCGAGGAGCCGTCGACTCCCACCGAGGAGCCCTCGACCCCGACCGAGGAGCCGTCGACCCCCACTGAGGAGCCCTCGACTCCGCCGGTCATCCCGTCGGACCTGCCGGGCGAGCCCGAGCCGATCCTCGAGGCCGACTGCGACACGATCACGATCGGCCTGGACAACCCGGCCGACGGCGTCGAGTTCACGCTGAAGTTCGAGACCAGCAAGGGTGAGACCCGCACCCTGGTCATCAAGCCGGGCGAGAAGAAGACCGAGACCTTCAGCGCCACGCCGGGCTTCAAGATCGACCTGACCTTCTCGGCCACGGTCGACGGCGAGAAGTTCTCGGACACCATCCCGGTCGAGTACGAGCAGCCCGAGGACTGTGACAGCAGCGGCGCCGGTGGCGGCCTGCCGCTGACCGGTGCCGCCGCGGGCAGCATCGCGGGTGGCGCGGGCGCTCTCCTCGCCGTCGGTGCCGGCCTGTTCTTCATGGCCCGCCGTCGCAACGTGAAGTTCACCGCCTGATCCCCGGCTAGCGGCTCCACAGGAGGGGCGCGTCGACCGTCACGGTCGGCGCGCCCTTTCGCTGTCCACTTGCGACAGAAAGTCCCCATTGATCAACACTTACCGCATCGATGACGTGTCACTCAGTAGATCGATTGTCTCGGCTGGGCATCAACAGTCTTAAGCCGTCCTGAGCTGTTTCCCAGAAACCTTCCAGTGGCTATCGTCAGGCCGCATCACCGACGAAACGCTGTCGGTTCGACGGCGCGGGGAGGCGCTGTCGCTAGCCCCGCTGTCCCCTGGCGGTGGCGCACTGTCTCCCTGTGTCGTGCCCCCTCGTTCCGCCGTCACATGGAGTACGCGTGAAGTTGAACTCCCCGCTCCGGCGCGCCGCGACCGTCCTCGCAGGCGCGCTCCTCGGCCTGACCGGAATCACGGTCGCCACGTCCCCCGCCAGCGCCCACGACACCGGCATCAACGGCGTCGCGCGGTGCGACACCGCCACCGGCACCCGCATCGTCACCTGGACCCTCACCAACGACTGGCCCGCGAACGCCACTGTCGGCGAGCTCGCGACGACGCCCACCGCCGTCGAGGGACTGCAGAACGGCACGGTCATCCCGGCCAAGAGCGGCGGCAAGGACGGCGAGCTGGTCGTCACCCAGCAGGTGACCGGGGACGCGGCCAAGGAGGCCACCGTCTCGTTCAAGTCGCGCTGGTCCGACGACGGCTACGAGAACGAGGTCAAGAAGGGCTCGGTCAAGTTCACCGACCCGTGCGTGAAGGACGAGGCTCCCTGCGTCACCGCGGACAAGGCCTCGTTCCACCACACCTTCGGCGTCAAGGAGGACGGCTCCACCGCGACCGTCACCCTCGACGACGGCATCACCCTCTGCGAGGGCGAGCCGGTCACGCTGGTCTCCTACTTCGCGCCGAAGCCGCAGTTCTCGGTGCCGCAGTACAAGTTCGACTCCGACACGGGCACGATCACCAACGAGAAGCGCTCGGTGGACCTGTCCGTCGACGTGCCGAAGTGCAACACCCAGGTCGACCTGTTCTTCGGTGGCGAGGACGACATCATCGGCGAGATCACCGAGGGTGGTAAGCGCTACGGCGACACCAAGCTGGGCAGCGGCAACGGCTCCGGCAGCCGCTCGAAGGGCCCGCAGGGCTGGTTCAACGGCGGCTCCAAGGGCTGCCAGACCCCCGCGGTCGAGCCGCTGTCGCAGTGTGACGGCACCGTGGCCATCAACCTGAGCAACGACGGCCTGACCGACAAGTACCCGATCGAGTTCACCGTCAAGGCCGGCGAGTTCACCAAGATGGTCACCGTGACCAAGGGCAAGGGCGAGACCGTCGTGGTCCCGGCCGGCTCCGGCTCCATCACGGTCTCGGCGCCCGACATGAAGGACGTCTTCTACAACTGGACGCCGCCGGCCGACTGCGAGCTGCCCAGCGTCGTCGTCGAGAACGACTGCAAGACCGTCACGGTCACGGTGCAGAACCCCGAGGGCGTCCAGCCGGCGACCGCGCGGGTCACCTACGGGGACACCGTCAAGGACGTCACCGTGGCGGCCGGCAAGACCGAGAAGATCACCTTCAAGCGGGGCATGGAGACGTACGCCTCGATCGAGTTCCCCGACCTGGACGTGGAGCCGATCAAGGCCACGCTCGGCGAGGTGGACTGTGACAACGGCGGCGGTGCCGGCGGCGGCGGCGGTGGCGACAGCGACGAGCCCGACGAGCCCGGCCTGCCCGTCACCGGCCCGGTGGCCGGCAGCATCGCGGGTGTCGCGGCACTGCTGCTGATCGCGGGCGGCGTGTTCTTCTTCATCGCCCGGCGGCGCAAGGTGACCTTCACCGCCTGATCCACCAGTACTTGGTCCACCAGCGCTTGTTCCACCAGCGCTTGTTCCACCAGCGCTTGTTCCACCAGCAAGGAATCATCGGGGTGCGTCGGCCGGTAACGGCCGGCGCGCCCCGCTTCTCTTCCCAGAAGTGAGCGGACGTGCTGAAGAACCTGCTCCCCCGCGCCGCGGCGATCACCGCCGGCGCGCTCCTCGGCCTCACCACCCTGATGGCCGCCGCCCCCTCTCAGGCCGCCGTCCTCCCGGCCGCCGTCTCCCAGACCGCCGTCTCCCCGGGCGACGCCGCCCAGGCTGCCGTCCCGCCCCGGGTCGATGGGCCCTCGGCCCAGACCGGTATCACGGGCGCTGCCGCGTGCAACGCGGCCGCCGGCGAGTGGACCATCACCTGGACGATCACTAACAACTGGACAGAAATGGCCAAGGTGGACAAACTGTCCACCGTGCCGGCCCCGGTGCCCGGCCTGGCCGACGGTGGGTATCTCAACCGCCGCCAGGAAAGCGGCACCGTCGGGAAGACGATCTTCACCCAGGTGCTGCGGAACAGTCCCGCCGAAGCCTCGGTCTCGTTCGTGGCCGTCTGGGCGAAGACCAAGGACGCGGACAACAAGGCCACCGTCCAGCTCGGCGCGTGCGAGCAGCCCGAGCCGCCGTGCGTGCAGCAGGCCCAGGCGCGCTTCCACCACGAGTTCGCCGTCAAGGACGGACAGGCCACGGCGACCGTGACGCTGGACGACGACGTCAAGCTCTGCGCCGCCGAGCCGGTGACGCTGGTGACCTACTTCGCGCCGAAGCCGCAGTTCTCGGTCCCGCAGTACGTCTTCGCCCACCGGACCGCGACGATCAGCAACGAGCAGCGCGCGGTCACCCTGACCGCGCCGCTGCCGGCCTGCAACACCCAGGCCGACCTGTTCTTCGGCGGCGAGGGCGACATCATCGGTGAGATCACCGAGGATGGTGAGCGCTACGGCGACCTCAAGCTGGGCAGCGGCAACGGTCCCGGTAGCCGCTCGGAGGGCCCGCAGGGCTGGTACAACGGCGGCTCCAGGGGCTGCCATCAGCCGGCCGTGCAGCCGGTCTCCCAGTGCGACGGCGCGGTCGACGTGAACCTGAGCAACACGGGTGAGCAGACGAAGTACCCGGTCGACTTCACGGTCCGGGCCGGCGAATTCACGCAGACGGTGACCGTCGCGCCCGGCAAGGGCGAGACGGTGCGGGTGCCGGCCGGCCGCGGCCTGATCACGGTGACAGCGGACGGCATGAAGGACGTCACGTACGAGTGGCAGCGCCCGGAGAACTGCCCGCCCCCAGGTGACGGTGGCGGCCCGGGTGGCGGCGATCCCGGTGAAGGCGGCGGCCCGGGCAACGGGGACGGGGACGGCGGCGGCTCGAACGGCGGCGGCGAAACCGATGGCGGCGGATCCGGTGCTGGAGGCGGCGATGACGACGGTGGCCTCCCGGTGACCGGCGCGGCGGCCGGCACGATCGCGGCCGGCGCGGCGGTCCTGCTGATCGGCGGCGGGGTCCTCTTCGTGGTGGCCCGGCGCCGCCGCGTCACCTTCACCCCCTGAGCTGACCCGCGACGCGTATAGGGCGCGCCGACCACCCGGTCGGCGCGCCCTTCGCTTTCTTCGCCCGAACCGCGGCTGCAGACCGGCGCTCGGCCCGGCTACAGGCCGGTGGGCGGCCGAAAGGTCCCGTCCGGCTCGGGCAGGTACTCGTGCACCGCGACGACCGCCGCCACCGGGATCGCCTCGTACACGTGCGGGAACAGCATGCCGCCCGGATCCGGCGGATCCCCCTGCTCCCAGACCACCGGCCGGCTCAACCGGCTCTCGTCGATCTCCAGCAGCACGATGTCCTGCCGGCCGCGGGCCAGCGCCGTCGCCGGCACCGCCACCTGTTCCGGCGTCGAGCAGTGGATGAAGCCCTGGCTTTCCAGCGTGTCCGCCGCATACCAGCCGGCCGGAATCGCCGCTTCCCACTCCGCGCGGGGACAGAAGTGCAGGATCATCCCTTCTCCAGGTACTCGGCGCGTTCCTCGTCCACCAGGGCGGCGACCGAGGCCAGCAGGGCCGGATGTCTGGCCAGCGTCGGATCCTCGGCCACGAGTTCCTGAGCCTCCGCCCGGGCGTCGGTGATCAGCTTGCTGTCCCGCAACAGCGACAGCAGCCGCAGATGGCTGTGCCTGCCGGACTGCGACGCGCCCAGCACGTCGCCTTCGCGGCGTTGTTCGAGGTCCAGCTCCGCGAGCCGGAAGCCGTCCGTTGTGGACGCCACCGCGTCGAGCCGTTCGCGGGCCGGGGTGCCTTCCGCCGCTTCGGTGACCAGCAGGCAGATGCCCGGCGCCGAACCCCGGCCGACCCGGCCCCGCAGCTGGTGCAGCTGGGAGACGCCGAAGCGGTCCGCGTCCATGATGATCATGACGGTGGAGTTGGGCACGTCGACGCCCACCTCGATCACCGTCGTGGCGATCAGCACGTCCAGGTCACCGGCCGCGAACCGGCGCATGACCGCGTCCTTCTCGTCCGCCGGCAGCTTGCCGTGCAGGATGCCGAGCCGCAGCCCGTGCAGCGGGCCCTCCTCGAGGATCGGCGCGACCTCCATCACGGCCAGCGGTGGCCGGCGCGCGGGCTCATTGTCGCCCGGCGGCTCTTCGTCCTCCTCGGCTTCCGTGGAGCCGATCCGCGGGCACACCACGTACGCCTGGTGGCCGGCCTTGACCTCCTCGCGCACCCGCTGCCAGGCCCGCTCCAGGAAAGCCGGGCGCTCGGGCGGCACGACGTGCGACGCGATCGGTGAACGGCCGCGCGGCAACTGCGACAAAGTGGACGTTTCCAGGTCCCCGTACACGGTCATCGCGACCGTGCGCGGGATCGGCGTCGCCGTCATCACCAGCACGTGCGGTGGCTGCGCGGCCTTGGCCCGCAGCGCGTCGCGCTGTTCCACCCCGAAGCGGTGCTGCTCGTCGACCACCACCAGGCCGAGGTCGTGAAAGTCGACACCTTCGTACAGCAGGGCGTGGGTGCCCACCACGATGCCCGCGGTCCCGTCGGCGACCTTGGCCAGCGCGGCCCGCCGCGCCGCCGCGCCGAGCGAGCCGGTGACCAGCGTGAGCTGCGTGCCGTTCGGATCACCGTCGAGCTCCCCGGCCCGGCCCAGCGCGCCCAGCTGCGCGCTGATGCTGCGGTGATGCTGGGTGGCGAGCACCTCGGTCGGGGCGAGCAGCGCGGCCTGCCCGCCCGCGTCGACGACCTGCAGCATCGCCCGAACCGCCACCAGCGTCTTGCCGGAACCGACCTCACCCTGCAACAACCGGTGCATCGGATGGGCGCGGGCCAGATCCGCGGCGATCTCCTCACCGACCCGGGCCTGGCCCTCGGTCAGCTCGTAGGGCAGCGCCGCGTCGAACGCGGCCAGCAACCCGGCCTCGGTGCGCGGCCGGGACCTGCCGGGCGCGGCGGCCGCCCGGGCCTTGCGCTGCACAAGCGTCAGCTGTACGGCGAAAGCCTCATCCCACTTGAGCCGGTACCGGGCCAGTTGCAGGTCCTTGTCGGAGCTGGGCCGGTGGATCTCCCGCAGGGCCTTGCCGATGCCGATGAGGTTGCGGCTGGCGCGGACCGTACCCGGCAACGGATCATCCGGCGGCTGGAAGGTCTCCAGCACCTCGCGCACGTAGCGGGCGATGGTCCACGTCGGCACGGCGGCCGCGGCCGGATACACCGGGATCAGCGCACCGGCGAACTCCTCGATCTCCTCGGCCGCCTCGTCCTGCGTCGCGTCCGCCTTGAGCAGCTGGTACGCCGGCCCGTTGAGCTGGCGCTTGCCCCGGAAGTCGGTCACCTTGCCGGCGAACAGCCCCCATCGGCCGGTCCGCAACTCCCGCTCCCGCCACGCCTGGTTGAAGAACGTGCACGTCAGCGTGGCTCCGGAACCGTCGCCGACGGTGATCTCGAGCATGGTGCCGCGGCGCTGGCGCATCGGCCGTACCGTCGTGCTCTTGACCTGCGCCAGCAGGGTGACCTGCTCGCCCACCTCGAGCTTGCGCATGTCGGTGTGCTCGCCCCGCTCGTCGTAACGGCGCGGGAAGTGGTAGATCAGGTCACCGGCGGTGTGCAGGTCGAGATGGGTGGCGAGCGCCTTGGCCTTGGCCGCCCCCAGCACCTTCTCCAACGGGGTGTCGGTGGTGGTGACGGTCTTCGTGTCGGTCATTCCACTCCTACCAACAGGTGGTAGCGGGGCTGGCCGCCCGCATAGCTGTTCAGCTCGACGAAACGCCACTCGCTGGTGACGTGGGCACGCAACCGCTCCTCCAGCTCGGGCGGGGCGTCCGCGCCGAGCACGAGGGTGACGAGCTCGCCGCCACCGCCGAGCAGCCGGTCGAGCAGGCGCAGGCAGACCTGCTCCAGATCGCCACCGATGACGTGCACCTCCCCGTCGACCAACCCGAGCAGGTCGCCGGGAAGACAGCGGCCGGCGACGGTGAGCGCCTCCCGGCTGGCGGTGCAGACCTCGCCGTACCGGCAGGCACCGGCGGCCTCGGCCATCGCGATGACATCATCGTCGAACGGCCGCCCGGGATCCCGGACGGCGAGGGCGGCGAGGGCCTGCACCGGGGAGCGGGTGGGCACGACGCTCACCCGTACGCCGTGCGCGGCGGCCTCCTGCGCGGCGGACCGGGCGACGGCGTGGGTGTTGGCATCGTTGGGCAGCAGCACGATGTGACCGGCCCCGGTGGCGGTGATGGCGTCGAGAATCTCGGCAATGGAGGGATTGCGGCCGACCACGGTGGCACCCTCGGCAGCGAAGATGGCGGTGAGCCCGTCTCCGGCAGCGACGACGACGGTGGCCCGGGCATCGGGATCCGGCGCACTGACGCCTACCGATGGGACCGGCTCCGGGGCCCGAAGATCTTGATCCTGGCTGCCGTCGTGCTGGTTGTCCTCGTGCCGGTGGTTCGCATGCTGATCGTTTTGGTGCCAGTGGTCTTCCAGGCGGGTGACGGTGATCCGATGCGGACGGCCCGCGACGACGCCGGCCTCGATCGCGGCGCCGACCTCGTCGACCGGCACGTGGACGTGGACGTTCCAGGTGGGTGGCTCGCCGTCGCCGGTCCCGACGACCACCAGCGAGTCGCCGATGTCTCCGAGCACACCGCGCAGCGACTCGACATCCCCGGGCGTCGCATCCAGCAGGTACTGCACCTCGTATCCGAATCGGTCATCGGCGCCGTCGTCCGTGGCCGGGTCCGAATCGGAGGAAGCGGAAGCGTCGGAGCCGGCCACAGTGGCGTCGGCGCGCAACGGGTGGATAGGGACCACGGCAAAGACGGGTCCGGAGTGCCGTGACGCGGCAGAGCCGACCGGACTCACGTCCGGGCCCGGCGCAGAGTGGGATGCCGAGCCCCGGTCGGCGGCCGGGGGCAGATCGGTGGCCGGGATCGGATCGGTCGCCGGAGGCTGGGCGGTAGCTGGATCCCGGTCCGTGGTCGAGGCCCTGGCCGCAGCCGGATCCGCGGCCGAGGCGGCTCCGACCAGGCCGACCGTCGGCGGAGCCGCCGAGGCGAACGCGGTCGCGGGCGGAGCTGAAGCCTCCGAAATCGCGGGTACCGCGGACGGGGCGGCGGGGTCGTCGGTCTTGGCAGGAGATGTGCTGGTGTTGCTCAGCGCTTCCACCAGAGCCTCCAGGAGGAGGACCAGGCCGCGGCCGCCCGCGTCCACCACGCCGGCCCGGGCCAGGATCGGGAGTTGCTGGGGAGTGCGGGCCAGGGCTTCCGTCGCCGCGTGGGCTGCGGCCCGGGCCACCGTCAGCAGATCGTCGGACGCGATCTTGCGGGCTCCCTCGGCCGCCGCTGCCACCACCGACAGCACCGTGCCCTCGACCGGCTTGGCCACCGCCGCGTAGGCCGCCTCGCTCGCCGTGCGCAGCGCCCGGGTCAGCTCCCCGCCCCGCACTGCCACCCCCGTGGCGAAGGCGTCGGCCATGCCGCGCAGGATCTGCGACACGATCACGCCCGAGTTGCCCCGGGCGCCCAGCAGGGCTCCGCGGGCCATCAGGCGCATCGTGCCACCCAGCGTGCTCGAGCCGGTGGTGGGCTGCTCGGGGGCGTCGTCCAGGGCCTGCTGGGCCGAGGTCAGGGTGAGCACCAGGTTGGTGCCCGTGTCGCCGTCGGGCACCGGGTAGACGTTCAGCTCGTCGATCTCGTGCTGGTGCGCCCGGAGCGCGGCCAGCCCACGACCGCACCAGCGGCGGACCGCGGCGGCGTCCAGGGAGTCCAGCACGCGAAAAGCGTACTAACCAGCACCGACAATTGCCGGGTGCCGGGCTTCGCGGCGGGTACGGCCAGGGGCGATTGGCTGTCCCGGCCGACCATCGGGTAATCTGGCCAGGTTGCCCGGATGTCTGCTGTCCGGGGCACCCTCAATTGCTTTCAATCCCAGGAGTACCCCGTGGCTAGCGTGTGCGACGTCTGTGGCAAGGGACCGGGCTTCGGCCACAACGTGTCCCACTCGCACCGGCGGACCAACCGCCGCTGGAACCCGAACATCCAGTCGGTGCGCACCCCTGCCGGTGGTGGCAACACCAAGAAGCTCAAGGTCTGCACCTCGTGCATCAAGGCCGGCAAGGTCGTCCGCGCCTGACCTCAGCAATGCGGCAGCCCGCCGGGTCCCTGTGACCAGGCGGGCTTTTCGCGTGCCCGCGACAAGCGCAGGCCGACGGGAAGCCCCGGTTCAGAGGACCCGGGCGAAGGACCGCACGCCTTCCTCGCCCGCGTAGTAGCCGAAGTCCTCGATGCGCTCGTAGCCGCACTTGATGTACAACGCGATCGCCTCGGGCTGTTTGTCGCCGGTTTCCAGAATCACCCGCTTGCAGCCGCGTTCGCGGGCGGAATCCTCGATCGCCGTGAGGACCCGGCGGGCCACCCCACGGCCCCGGGCCGCCGGCGTCGTGAACATCCGCTTCAGCTCCGCGTCCTCGCCGTGCGCCCGCCAACCGGCACAGCCCAGCAGAACCTCACCGCCCCTCGAGCCGGCAGCCGAGCGGGAAGCGACGCCGGCAGCGGAATCGGCAGCCGAGCGGGAAGTGACGCCGGGAGCGGCCTCAGCCGCAAGGGGCGAGTCGGTGTAAGCGACGAAAAACGCCCCACCGGGCGGCGCGAAGTCCGTGGCCGCCACGGGAGTGTCGTCGCCCGTCCCGCCGTACCGCCGGCTCAGCTCGGCCATCGCCTCGGCTATCAGTCGCTGCACCGCGGGCTCGTCGAAGCGCGCCTCGCGGACCTTGATCTCCTCCACGCCGACCAACACTAACCACCTTCAGCGGAAGTGGTCCCAGCCCGTGCCGCCCTGCCACGGGCGGCGGTCGACCGTGACCCCGGTGCCCTCGTGCACGCTGCCGACCGCGCGCCAGCCCGGCGGCAGCTGCGTGCCCGGCGGGAAGGTGGCGGCCAGGGCGTGGTCGTCGCCGCCGGCCAGGAGCCAGACGTACGGGTCCACGCCGAGCGCCGACGCCGCGTCGCGCATCTGGTCGGGCACCTCGAAGGCGGCCCGGTCGATGTCGATGCCGACCACGCTGGCCGCCGCGACGTGGCCGAGGTCCTGCAGCAGCCCGTCGGAGATGTCGATCATCGAGGTGGCGCCCAGGCGCGCCGCGGTGGGGCCGGCGGCGTACTCGACCTCGGGTCGCCGGTACGCCTCGACCAGCAGTTTGGGGGTCCGGAAGCCTCGCGACAGCACGGTGTAGCCGGCGGCGGCGTGCCCGGTGCGCCCGGCCAGGGCGACCACGTCTCCCGGCTGGGCGCCACTGCGCAGGACCGGCTCGCGGCCCGCCAGGTCGCCGAGGGCGGTGACGGCGATGGTCAGCGTGGGGCTGGACGACATGTCGCCGCCGACGACGGCCGCGCCGACCCGGGCCGCTTCGGTGGAGAGTCCGCCGGACAGTTCCTCGGCCCACTCGACCGGCAGGTCCGTGGGCACGCAGAGAGCCACCAGCAGGGCGGTCGGGACCGCGCCCATGGCGGCGATGTCGGCCAGGTTCGCGGCCGCCGCACGGTGCCCGACGTCGGCCGCGCTGGACCAGTCCCGCCGGAAGTGGCGGCCCTCGACCAGGACGTCCGTGCTGGCGACGACCCGCCGGTCCGGTGCCGCCACGACCGCCGCGTCGTCGCCCGGACCGAGCAGACTGGCGGCGCCGGTCTCGAGCCGCGCGACGATCCGGGTGATGAGCCCGAACTCCCCGGTCTCCGCGATGCTCAACGTCCCACCGTTCCTCTCGAGTTCAGCCTGCCCCGCAAGTGCGCTGCCGACCGGTTTCGTACTGTAGTTTCACGTTCGGGGTCGCCGGCGGCGGCGGATAGGAGTCTGATCGTGGTCCAGGCGTACATCCTCATCCAGACGGAGGTCGGAAAGGCCCGTGACGTGGCCGCCGCGATCGACAAAATCAATGGAGTGGTACGTGTCGACGCGGTCACCGGGCCCTACGACGTCGTGGTACTGGGCGAGGCGCACAGCGTCGATGAGCTCGGCCGGATGATTGTGAGCAAAATCCAGTACGTGCCGGGCATCACCCGGACCGTCACGTGCTCCGTGGTAAATCTCTGAGCATGGTCGACGTGCGTACCCGCCCCGAATCCCAGCCTCCCGCACCGGACCGGACGATGCGCAGCGCCGCCCTGTGGGCGACCGTGATCGCCGTACCGGTGGCGGTGCTGGCCGGTCTGCTGATCTTCACGAAGATCGTGCCGGAGACCGGCAGCGCGGCACCCGGCCCGTCGGCCACCCAGCCCGCGGCCGTCCCGGCGGCGCCGGTGCAGATGGCCGCGCCGAAGCTGGCGCCCCGCCCGGCCGAGGTCTGCCTGGCGGTGACGTCGCAGCTGCCCGTCAAGGTGCGCGACCTGGTCGCCCGCAAGGTCAGCGCCGGCCCGGAGCAGAACGCCGCCTACGGCGAGCCGCCGCTGACGGTGGCCTGCGGGGTGGCCCAGCCGAAGATGTGCGCGTCGCTGGACGACACCGGCACGGGCTGCGTGCCGCTGGACACCGAGCTGCTGAACATGAACAAGGTCTGCTGGTACGCCGCCCGGCAGGGTGACGCGGCCGTCTTCACGACCATGGACCGCGAGGTCCCCGTCCAGGTCACCGTCCCGAAGCAGTACGCCCAGCCGGCCCAGTGGGCCAACGAGTTCTCGGACACCGTGGTGAAGACCGACAAGTCGATCACCGCCGGTGTCCCGAGCGGCTGCGTCTAGCACCCGGCCCGCGCCGGCCACGCCGGGCGACGGGCGGGCGCTCAGTGCAGGCCGGTGCCGCGGCGTAGCGCGGTGCGGATCAGCCGGTCGACGACCTTCGGGTATTCCAGGCCGGTGGCCGCCCACATCAGCGGGAACATCGACGTCGGGGTGAAGCCCGGCATCGTGTTGATCTCGTTGAGGTAGATCTCGTTGTCGGCGGTCACGAAGAAGTCGACGCGGCCCAGGCCGGCGCAGTCCAGCGCGGTGAAGGTCCGGCAGGCGTACTCCTGCACCCGGCGGGCCACGTCGGGCTCCAGGCCCGCGGGGATCTGGTACGGCGTGCCGTCACCGAGGTACTTGGCGTCGAAGTCGTAGAAGTCACCGCCCTCGGTGGAGACGAGGATCTCGGCCAGCAGCGACGCCTCGGGGGCCCCGCCGGCCTCGCCCTCGAGCACCCCGCACTCGATCTCGCGGCCCACGATGGCCGCCTCCACCAGCACCTTGGGGTCGATCCGGCGGGCCGTGGCGACGGCCGCGTCCAGCTGCGCCCAGTCGGTGACCTTGCTGATGCCGTGCGACGAGCCGGCCCGGGACGGCTTGACGAAGACCGGGAGGCCCAGACGCTGCTTGTCGGCCTCCGACAGGGAGCTGCCGGCGCGCAGGACCGCGTACGGCCCGACCGGGATGCCCTCGGCGGCGGCGAGCTTCTTGGTGAACTCCTTGTCCATGCCGGCCGCGGAGGCGAAGACGTTGGCCCCCACGTACGGGATGCCGGCCATCTCGAGCATGCCCTGGATGGTGCCGTCCTCGCCGTACGCGCCGTGCAGGGCCGGGAAGACGACGTCGACGTTCGCGAGCACGGCCACGCCGTCCGCCGGGTCGAGCACCATCAGGCCGGACGAGGTCGGGTCGGCCGGCAGCACCACGGCCCGGCCCGAGTCGGCGGTGATCTCCGGCAGGGTCTGGCCGCTGATGGCCAGCGCCGCGGGGTCGCCGCCGCTGAGCACCCAGGCGCCCGCGCGGGTGATGCCGACCGGCACGACCTCGTACTCGTCGGGGTCCAGGGCGCCGAGGATGCTGCCCGCGCTGACGCAGGAGATGGCGTGCTCGGTGCTGCGCCCGCCGAACACGATCGCCACGCGGGTTTTGCGAGGGGTCGTCATGGAAATGGCCTCTCGTTGCCGGACATAGCTAGGCTGCCTGCGCGCGGGAGGACGGCGGCGGGCACGCCGGGGGTGACCCTACTCTGCGTACACCACTTTCTGATGACGGCGGGCGCTGGCACGGCAGACGGGGACGGGGAGTCAATGAGACCAGCACTGCACGTGATCGCCTGGCACGGCCCGGGACGGTTGGCGACGATGGCCCATCCGCGCGGCGGCGACTGGCTGGCCGACGAGATGGCCGGCCTGGCCCGGGCCGGCGTCGATGTCTTCGTCTCCGCGCTGACCTGGGAGGAGGACCGGCGGCTGGGGCTCACCGAGGCAGCGGCGGCGGCCGCGGCGGCGGGCATCGACTTCCTCTCCTTCCCGATCGCGGACCGGGGCATCCCCCGGGCCCGGGACATGGCCGACAGCGACGTGGTCGCTCTCGGCGTACGGCTGGCCGCGCACGTCCGGGCCGGCCGGTTCGTGGTGACACAGTGTTTCGCCGGCATCGGCCGCTCGACGCTGCTGGCCTGCGCGACGCTGGTGATGCTGGGCGTCGGCCCGGAGCGGGCGCTGGAGATGGTGGCGCAGGCCCGCGGTCTGCCGGTCCCCGACACCGAGGCCCAGCGCGACTGGCTCTACGAGTTCGCGCTGAACCACGGCGGTTGAGCGGCGGCGGGTCAGGCCGCGGTGAAGGTCTGTGGCAACGCCCCGGCGTCCCACAGCTCGTCGAGGTGCGCGAGGAAGCCGGTCAGGCTGCGCTCCAGCTCACGCCGTTCGGCCGGCGACAACGTGGCCAGCGGATCGGAGAAGACCAGTCCCTCCGGATGCTTGGCCCGGGTGCCGACGAACTTGCGGCAGGCGGTGCACCAGACGTAGCTGACCAGGGTCGGGCGCCGGGCGTTCTCGGGCGCGTTCACGTACGCCCGCACGCTGCGCCGCCCGCAGGCGGGACAGTCCCGCTCACCCGGCTGGGCGAACAGGCTCTCGCCCTGCGCCAGCGCCGCCACCTGATCGCCGGTGAAGCTGCTCCATGACATGGGACTCATGTAACGAACCTGCATGGGTTTTCCGCCGCGGGTGGGCTCATGCGGCGTCGAGCGCGGCCGTCAGATCCCTGAGGAGATCCGGTGCGTCCTCGATGCCGCAGGAGAGCCGGACGAAGCCCGGCGCGGTGTCGTCGCCCCACTGCGCCCGCCGGTCGGCGGTGGTGTGCAGACCGCCGAAGGAGGTGGCCGCGAAGACCAGCTCGGAGGCGGTCAGGAACCGCGCGACCCGCTCGGCACTGCCGAGATCGAACGAGACGATGCCGGGGATGCGGCGCATCTGCGCCTTCGCGATCCCGTACGACGGGTCGCCGGCCAGCCCCGGGAAACGCACGCCCGTCACGTCGTCGCGGCCGGCCAGGAACTCGGCCAGCACCGTGGCGTTCTCGCTCTGCCGGGCCAGCCGCAGGTCCAGGGTGGCCAGCGACCGGTGGGCCAGCCAGGCGTCGAAAGCACCGGGAACCGCGCCGGTCTGGGCCCGCCACACGGTCACCTTGGCCAGCAGATCCTCGTCGTTGGTGGCCAGGTAGCCCAGGAGCACGTCGGAGTGCCCGGTCAGCGCCTTGGTGCCGGAGGCCACCACCAGGTCCGCGCCGAGCTCCAGCGGGCGCTGGCCGAGCGGCGTCGGGGTGGTGTTGTCCACCGCCACCAGCGCGCCGGCGGCATGCGCGGCGGCGGCGACCGTACGGATGTCGCAGACGTCGAGCCCCGGATTGGCCGGCGTCTCCAGCAGCACCAGCCGGACGCCCTCGAACGACGGGTACGGCCCGGCGGTCGGCACCTGCACCGTCCGCACGCCGAGGTCGCGCAGGGTGCCCTCGGCGAAGGCGCGCACGGTGAAGTAGCCGTCCGACGGCAGCGCCACCGTGTCGCCGCTGCGCAGGGTCGAGAGCAGCAGCGCGGTGATCGCCGCCTGGCCGCTCGCGAACGCCAGCACGGCCCCGCCCTCGAGCTCGCCGATCGCCCCCTCCAGGGCCCGGCGGGTCGGGTTGTCCGGGCGCCCGTAGCCGTTGGCACCCGGCCCCTCGACCGGGTCCAGGTGGTACGGCGCCGCGAACACCGGGCCCGGCAGGAACGGCTGTCCCGGTACCGGCTCGGGCAGCCCGGCGTGCACGACGCGGGTGCCGTCCCCCTCGAAACTCATTCCGGCTTCATCTCCCGTCCCATGAGCAGCTTGACCGCCACCCGCGGGTCGATACCCTCGTGGCACACCCGCTCGACCTGTTCGGTGATCGGCATCTCGACGTGCTGCGCGCGGGCCAGGTCGCGGATGGCCAGGCAGCTCTTGACCCCCTCGGCGGTCTGCCGGGTGGCGCGCTGCGCCTCCTCCAGCGACTCGCCGCGGCCCAGGTGCTCGCCGAAGGTCCGGTTGCGCGACAGCGGCGAGGAGCAGGTGGCGACCAGGTCACCGAGCCCGGCCAGCCCGGCGAAGGTCATCGGGTCGGCGCCCAGCGCCACCCCGAGCCGGGCCGTCTCGGCCAGCCCGCGGGTGATCAGCGAGGCCTTGGTGTTGTCCCCCATGCCCATCGACGAGGCCATCCCGTACGCGAGCGCGATGACGTTCTTCACCGCCCCACCCAGCTCACACCCGATGACGTCGTCACTGGTGTACGGCCGCAGGTACGGCAGCGCGATGGCCTGCTGCACGAGCTGCGCGCGACCCGGGTCCGTACCGGCCACCACGGTCGCGGCCGGCTGCTCGGCGGCGATCTCGGGCGCCAGGTTGGGCCCCGAGACCACCACCACCCGGTCCATCTCGACCCCGGCGGTCTCGACGATGACCTGGCTCATCCGCTTGGTCGTGCCGAGCTCGATGCCCTTCATCAGCGAGACCAGCGTGGAGTCGGCCGGCAGGTGACCGGCCCAGTCGGCGAGGTTGCCGCGCAGCGTCTGCGACGGCACCGCCAGGAAGACCAGTCCGGCACCCCGCAGGGCGGCGGCCAGGTCGCTGGTGGCGGTGACCCGCTCGGGCAGCTTGACGCCGGGCAGCGACGACTCGTTGACCCGCTCGTCCCGGATGGCCGCGGCCACCGACTCGCGGCGGGCCCACATGGTCACGTCCGACCCCGCCTCGGCGAGGATCTTCGCGAACGCCGTACCCCAGGCGCCCGCGCCCAGCACCGCCGCCCGCCTCATGCTCCACCGTCCCGCATGTCCTCGTGACCCTCGCTTCGCTTGCCGTGCTCGATCGCGTCGTCCGTGCCGGGCCGCCAGGCGCGGCGCGACACCTCGTACAGCGGGGGTGGTGGTTCTTCCCGCAGCTCGGCCAGCAGGTCCCGGGTGGCCAGCTGGATCGCCTCGGTCATCTGCTCCAGCACCGCGCGGGTGGGTGCCTCACCCAGCCAGCGGCTCAGATCCACCGGCTTGCCCACGCTCACCTGCACCGGCACCCGCCGGCCCAGCCTGACCCGGCCGGTCCGCACGTCGTGCACCGCCTGCGCGCCCCACGTCGCCATCGGCACCACCGGGGCGCCGGTGACCAGCGCCAGCCGGGCCGCGCCGGTCTTGCCCCGCATCGGCCACAGGTCGGGCTCGCGGGTGGTCGTGCCCTCGGGATAGATCACCACGACCCCGTCCTCGTGCAGGGCCTCGATGAGCGAGTCGAGCGACTTCACCGCCTCCACACTGCCGCGTTCGACCGGGATCTGCTGGGTCTTGCGCAGCATGAAGCCGACGAACGGCACCCGCCAGATGCTGGCCTTGGCCAGGAACCGCGGCCACCGGCCCGACTGGTAGATGAAGTGCGCGACCAGCAGCGGGTCGAACTGCGACATGTGGTTGGGCGTGACGATGAATCCGCCACCGGGCGGCAGGTTCTCCATGCCGGTCCAGGTGCGCTTCGTCCAGAGACTCATGGCGGGCAGCACGAGCAGGACCGCCAGCCGTCGCCACAATCCGAGCTTGCGCCCAGCCACGGTGCCTCCCTGCTCCCCGCGGCGGGCCCCCGCGCCGCCGTCGCCCACACCTGCGACGAAATCATGCCTGCTCCACCTCGCCGTAGCCAGGCCGGGGCCCGGCCGGTGGACGGTGGCAGGATTGGCGGCGTGTCAGGAGCGGACTGGACGGCGGTCATCCCCGTCAAGAGCCTCAGCGCGGCCAAGAGCCGGTTGCGCGGCGCTGTCCCCGACTTCCGGCACGAGGATCTGGCGCTCGCGATGGTCCGCGACACGGTCGCCGCGGTCCGGGGCTGCGCGGCGGTGGGTGATGTGCTGATCGTCACGGACGACCCGGCGGCGGTCGCCGCGGCGCTGGCCCTGGGCGCCCGCTCGGTGCCGGACCAGCCCGCCGCCGGCCTGAACGCGGCCATGCGGTTCGGTGCCGACGTGGTCGCGGGCCTCGGGCACCGCCGGGCCGTGCTGACCGGCGACCTGCCCGCCCTGCGCCCCGCCGAGCTGGCCGAGGCCCTCGCCGCCGCCGGACCCGGCCGCAGCTTCGTGGCCGACGCCGTCGGCACCGGCACGGTGCTGCTGACCGCGGCGGCCGGCACCGCGCTCGATCCCCGCTTCGGGGTGGGCTCGGCCGGGGCGCACGCCGCCTCGCACGCCCGGCCGCTGACCGGGGCGTGGCCGGGGCTCCGCCAGGACGTGGACACGGCCGACGATCTGCGCACGGTCGCGGCCCTCGGCGTCGGCGAGCACACCAGCGCGCTGCTGCGTGATCTCGGACTCATCGCCGAGTGCGGCTCCTCGGATGTGGCGGGCGGCCCGCACCGGTAGCGTGCGGGGCATGCAGGGGACCGTTGCGACGTTCGACGCTCAGAGCCGTACCGGCACGCTGTTGCTGGACGACGGCAGTGAGCTGTCCTTCCCGGCCGCGGCGTTCGAGGCCTCGGGGTTGCGGCTGCTGCGCCTCGGCCAGCGTGTGACGATCTCCGCCGGTCCGGACGGCGAGATCACCAGGGTCGAACTTCCGGGAATCAGGTGAGCTTCGTTCATTTCCCGTTCACGCTGGACGGGCAATGATGGACCGATGACCACCCCGCCCCGGACACCCGACACGACCGTGCCCCCCGCGGCTCGCCGCCGCGGCGCCGACGGGCGGTTCCTGCCCCGGGCCGGGCAGACCGATTTCGAGCCGACGGAGCACGCTGTGACCACCGCCGACACCGCACCGGAAATCACCGAGACCGAGCCGGGCCTGCCCGAGCTGCCCGAGGACCGCTTCCTCAACCGGGAGCTGTCCTGGCTCGACTTCAACGCCCGGGTGCTGGCACTGGCCGAGGACCCGGGCACTCCGCTGCTGGAACGCGCGAAGTTCCTGGCGATCTTCGCCGGCAATCTGGACGAGTTCTACATGGTCCGGGTGGCCGGGCTCAAGCGCCGGCTCAAGGCCGGGCTGCCGATGCGCGGCGGCGACCGGTCGTCGCTGCGCCACCAGCTCGAGATGATCACCGAGCGGGCCGCCGACCTGGTCACCCGGCACGCCGCCTGCTTCGGCGAGGAGGTCCGGCCCAAGCTGTCGGCCGAGGGCATCGAGCTGGTCAGCTGGAGCGAGCTGGACGCGCCGGAACGCGAGCGGCTGCGGACGTACTTCCGCGAGCAGGTCTTCCCCGTGCTGACCCCGCTCGCGGTCGACCCGGCGCACCCGTTCCCGTACATCTCGAGCCGTTCGCTGAATCTCGCCGTCGCCCTGCGGGACCCGGCCGGCAGCGGTAACGAGCTGTTCGCCCGGATCAAGGTGCCCAACAACGTGCCGCGCTTCGTCACGGTGCAGAACGACAGCCGCGGCGCGCGCTTCCTGCCCGTCGAGGAGCTCATCGCCGCGCACCTGGACCAGCTCTTCTCCGGCATGCGGATCCTGGAGTGGCACCTGTTCCGGGTCACCCGCAACGCCGAGCTCGAGGTCGACGAGGACCGCGACGAGGATCTGCTGCAGGCCCTCGAACGGGAGCTGGCCCAGCGCCGTTTCGGCCCGCCGGTGCGCCTGGAGGTGGCCGCCTCGATCAGCGACCACGTGCTCGATCTGCTCACCCGCGAGATGGAGATGGACAGCCAGGACGTGCTGCGGGTGCCCGGCCTGCTCGACCTGTCCGGGCTGTGGCAGGTCTTCGGCGAGTGCGACCGGGACGACCTCAAGGACCGGCCGTTCGTCCCGTCGACCCACCCGCAGCTGGCCGACGGCGAGGTGCCGCGCAGTGTCTTCAACCGGCTGCGCGAGTGCGACATCCTGGTGCACCACCCGTACCACTCGTTCTCCACCAGCGTGCAGCGCTTCATCGAGCAGGCCGCCGCGGATCCCAACGTGCTGGCCATCAAGCAGACCCTCTACCGCACCAGCGGTGACTCGCCGATAGTGGACGCCCTGGTCGACGCGGCGGCCGCCGGCAAGCAGGTGGTGGTGCTGGTCGAGGTGAAGGCCCGCTTCGACGAGGTGGCCAACATCGCCTGGGCCCGCACCCTGGAACGGGCCGGCTGCCACGTGGTCTACGGCCTGGTCGGTCTCAAGACGCACTGCAAGACCTCCCTGGTGGTACGCCAGGAGGGCAACCAGATCCGCCGCTACTGCCACATCGGCACCGGCAACTACCACCCCAAGACCGCCCGGCTCTACGAGGACTTCGGCATGCTCACCGCCGACCCGGAGATCGGCGCCGACGTCACGGACCTGTTCAACGTGCTCACCGGCTACAGCCGGCAGACCGCGTTCCGGCGGCTGCTGGTGGCGCCGCACGGGGTCCGGGCCGGCCTGATCGAGCGGATCGAGCAGCAGGCCGAGATCGCCCGTGCGGGCGGGGAGGCCCTGGTGCAGTTCAAGGTGAACTCGCTGGTCGACGAGGAGACCTGCGACGCGCTCTACCGGGCCTCGCAGGCCGGGGTCCGCATCGATCTGGTCATCCGCGGCATGTGCGCGCTGCGCCCGGGCGTACCGGGGCTGTCGGACAACATCCGGGTCCGCTCGGTCGTCGGCCGGTTCCTGGAGCACTCCCGGGTCTTCCGGTTCGGCACCGGCGACGACGCCGAGTACTGGATCGGCTCGGCCGACCTGATGCACCGCAATCTCGACCGCCGGGTCGAGGCGCTGGTCCGGGTGACCCTGCCCTCCGCGCAGGAGGATCTGCGCAATGTGCTGGAGTTGTCCATGAGCGACGAGAGCGAGGGCTGGGACCTGGCCGGCGACGGCACCTGGCACCGCCGCGCGTTCTCGCCCTCGGAGCACCACATCCACCTGCAGGAGGCGCTGTTGCGCCGGGTCATCGGCAAGGCGGGCTGAATTGACGACAGAAGCGGTCCGGGCCGCCGGTGGCGTCCTCTGGCGACCGGCCGGCGACGGCATCGAGATCTGTGTCGTGCACCGGCCGTACCGCACCGACTGGAGCCTGCCCAAGGGCAAGCTCGAAGGGGACGAGCATCCGCTGGCGGCCGCGGTGCGCGAGGTGCTGGAGGAGACCGGTGTGCACGGGGAACCGCAGCTGCGGCTGCCCGAGGTGCGGTACACGATGCCCGGCGGCACACCCAAGACGGTCGAGTTCTGGCTCATGCGGGCCGCGCCGGGCCCGGCGGACGAGCCGATGGACCCCACCGAGGTGGACACCGTGCTCTGGCTGTCGCCGGCCGACGCGCTGGCCAAGCTCACCTATCCGGACGACCGGCATCTGGTCGAGCACGTCACGGCCCTGCCGCCGGTCACCGCCGTGACGGCGCTGGTCCGGCACGCGCACGCCGGCAAGCGCAGCGAGTTCGAGGGCAACGACGCGCTGCGGCCGATCGACGAGCAGGGCCGGGGCGAGGCGCGCACGCTCGGACTGGTGGTGTCGCTCGTCGCCCCGCGCCGGCTCTTCGCGGCGACCCCGTTGCGCTGCAAGCAGACCCTCGAGCCGCTGGCCGAGCGGCTGGGCCTGCCGATCGTGGTGGACGCGGCGTTCGCGGAGCCGGCCGACCCGCACGACGTGCCGGCCCGGGCCAGGACGGCCGCGGCCCGGCTGACCGAGCTGCGCGACGGACCGCGGGTGGCGGTGTGCAGCCAGGGCAAGGTGATCCCGTCGATCCTGGCGTTGCTGGACGGCGCCGAGGACCGCGAGCCGTACAAGACGCCGAAGGGTACGGGCTGGATCCTCACCTGGTCCGGCGAACGGCTCCTGGCACTGAGCCGGATCTAGGGCCGGCTGCGGCGCGCGGGCGACGCACGGTGTCGTCCGGCAGCGGGTCCGTGCGCCAGTAGCCGATCTGGTCGCCGGTGAGCCAGCGGGCCCGCCACAGTTCGTCGCCGCGGGGCTCCCAGTCGCGCAACGGCAGCAACGCGACCCGCCAGGACAGCACGCTGGCGACGTACCAGCCGTAGAGCGGCAGCATCCCGAGCAGCACGTCGCGGCGGCGGTAGGAGCCGTACGGGGCGAGCACGAACACGGCCAGGCCGCACCAGCCACAGGTGATGAGCCAGTCCAGCAGCCCCCAGCCGGTCCAGTGCTCGGCCAGGTCGCCGAGGGTCCAGCCCGGGACCACCGCGCCGGCGAAGACGGCCGCGGCGATCAGCGACCTGCTCACGAGACCACGAGGGCGGACGAGTCTGCGCTCCATGGAGCGGACCGTAGGCCGCTGGACCACTGTGCCGCCGGAACACGCGAAGGGCGTCCACCGTATGGGTGGACGCCCTTCGTACCTCAGCGTGCCGCTGAGCGGGCCGGAGAGGCCCGTGGATCAACGGGTCTTGCGAGCCGTGCTGGTGCGTGCGGTCGTGGCCTTGCCGGCCGGGGTGGCCTGGACGGCTGCCGTCGTCTTCTTGGCGGCGGTCGTCTTCTTGGCCGCCGTCGACTTGGTGGCCGCGGCCTTGGTCGGCGCCGTCTTGGTCGCCGCCTTCTTGGCCGGTGCCGCCTTGGCGGTGGTGGCCGACTTCGTGGCCGTCGCCGCCTTGGTGGCGGTCGACTTGGTGGCCGACTTGGCCGGCGCCGACTTGGTGGCGGTCGCCGACTTGGTGGCGGCCGTCTTGCGGGCCGGCGTGGCCTTGGCGGTGGTGGCCGACTTGGTCGCCGCCGACTTGGCCGGGGTGCTCTTGGCGGCGGCCGACTTGGCCGCCGTTGCCTTGGTGGCCGTCGCCTTGCCGGCGGTCGACTTCGCAGCCGTCGCCTTGGAAGCGGTGGCCTTCGAGGCCGTGGCCGCCTTGGTGGCGGTCTTGGCCGGGGTGGCCTTGGAGGCGGTCGTCTTGGCGGCCGCCGTCTTGGTTGCCGCCGCCGTCTTGGTGGCGGCCGACTTGGCCGGAGCGGCCTTGGTGGCGGTGGACTTCACTGCCGCCGTGGTCTTCTTCGCGGTGGTCGCCTTGGCCACCTTGCCGCTCGCGACCATCTCCCGGAATCCGGTTCCGGGCTTGAAAGCGGGGACGGACGTCTTCTTCACCTTCACCGGTTCACCGGTGCGCGGATTGCGCGCGGTCCGCGCATTGCGCGCCCGCTTCTCGAAGACTCCGAAACCGGTAATGGCAACGCGATCGCCCTTGGTAACGGCGTTCTGCACCTCGCTGATGACCGCATCCAGCGCCGCTGTCGCCGTCTTCCGGTCCCCCAGTCGGGCGGCGAGCGCCTCGACGAGCTCTGCCTTGTTCACTGGTTTCCTCCCGAACGTGAGAACTGGCCCAATGCGAGCCATTCTGCGCGCACGGTATGCCCTCTGACCAGCAGACACAAACATCTGCCAGAAAAAAAACCGTTGTGTCGCAACGATTTCGCCCCCGCCGGGAACCCGGCGGGGGCGAAAAAGCCTGCAAGAGCAAGGAAATCGGCCTCAGACGACCACCGGCTTGAAGCCGGGCCGGTCCTTCTCGTACGAGGTAATCATCTGCTCGTGGCGCAGCGTCAGTCCGATGTCGTCGAGGCCCTCCATGAGCCGCCAGCGACTGAAATCGTCGATCGGGAAGGTCCAGACGGCGTCGTCCACGCGCACCTGGCGCTCGGCGAGGTCCACGGTGATCCGCTTGTCCGGTTCGCTGTCGGCCATGTCCCAGAGCGCCTCGACGGCTTTCTGGTCGAGTTGGACCGGCAGCAGACCCTCCTTGAGGGCGTTGCCGCGGAAGATGTCGCCGAAGCGGGCCGCGATGACGACCTTGAAACCGAAGTCGCGCAGCGCCCAGACGGCGTGCTGGCGGGAGGAGCCGGTGCCGAAGTTGGGGCCGGCCACCAGGATCGTCGCGCCCGCGTGCGCGGGGTTGTTGAGCACGAAGGCCGGGTCGTCGCGCCAGGCGCTGAACAGACCGTCCTCGAAGCCGGTCCGGGTGACCCGCTTGAGGTAGACGGCCGGGATGATCTGGTCGGTGTCCACATCGGAGCGCCGCAGCGGCATCACGGTGCCGGCGTGGGTGGTGAACTTGTCCATGGTTGCTGCTCCCCCTCAGAGGTCGGCCGGGGCGGCCAGCTTGCCGACCACGGCGGTGGCGGCGGCGACCTGCGGCGAGACCAGATGGGTACGCCCACCGCGGCCCTGCCGGCCCTCGAAGTTGCGGTTGGACGTGGAGGCGGCGCGCTGACCGGGGCTGAGCGTGTCCGGGTTCATGCCCAGGCACATCGAGCATCCGGCGAAGCGCCACTCGGCGCCCGCGTCGGTGAAGACCTTGTCCAGCCCCTCGGCCTCGGCGGCCGCGCGCACCTGGAACGACCCGGGCACGATCATCATCCGGACGCCCTCGGCCACCCGGTGCCCGCGCAGTACGTCGGCCGCGGCCCGCAGGTCCTCCAGGCGCCCGTTGGTACAGGAGCCCACGAACACCACGTCCACCGCGACGTCCTTGAGCGGAGTGCCGGCCGCGAGGTCCATGTACTCCAGGGCGCGGCGGGCGGCGTTGCGGTCCGATTCCTCGACGAACTCCTCCGGATCCGGCACGACACCGTCGAGCGCGGCGCCCTGGCCCGGGTTGGTGCCCCAGGTGACGAACGGGCTGATCGTGGAGGCGTCGATGTGGATCTCGGTGTCGTACTCGGCGCCCTCGTCGCTGGGCAGGGTCTTCCAGTACTCCACCGCGGCGTCCCAGTCGGCGCCCTGCGGCGCGTGCTCGCGGCCCTTCAGGTACGCGAACGTGGTCTCGTCCGGCGCGATCATGCCGGCCTTGGCGCCCCACTCGATACTCATGTTGCAGATGGTCATCCGGCCCTCCATGGAGAGCTTGCGGATGGCCTCGCCGCGGTACTCCACGATGTGGCCGTTGCCGCCGCCGGTGCCGGTCTGCGTGATCAGCGCCAGGATGAGGTCCTTGGCCGAGACGCCCGGGCGCAGCTCGCCACTGACCACGACCGCCATCGTCTTCGGCTTGGCCTGCGGCAGCGTCTGGGTGGCGAGCACGTGCTCGACCTCGCTGGTGCCGATACCGAAGGCCAGCGCGCCGAACGCGCCGTGGGTCGCGGTGTGCGAGTCGCCGCAGACGATCGTGGTGCCGGGCTGGGTGAGCCCCAGCTGCGGGCCGATCACGTGCACGATGCCCTGGTTCTCGTCGCCGAGCGAGCGGATCTGCACGCCGAACTCGGCGCAGTTCTTGCGCAGCGTCTCGATCTGGGTGCGCGAGACGGTGTCGAGGATGGTCATCAGGTCGCCGCGGCGGGTGTTGAAGGCCGGATCGGCATAGCCCGTCGGGGTGTTGTGGTCCTCGGTCGCCAGCGTGAGATCGGTGCGGCGGACCTTGCGCCCGGCCAGGCGCAGGCCGTCGAAGGCCTGCGGGCTGGTCACCTCGTGCAGCAGGTGCAGGTCGATGTAGAGCAGATCAGGCTCACCGTCGGCGGACCGCACCACATGGTCGTCCCAGACCTTTTCGGCCAGGGTCCTGGGTTTCCCCTGTTCGGGAGTGACTCCCACCATCTGGACATCCTAAATTCTGGGAGGTATGTTTCGGCTTGTGGGACACAGTATGAGCGGTGTCGGCGTTCTCGACAAGGCGGTGGTCATCCTCGCCGCCTGTGTCGACGGCGCCAGCCTTGCCGAATTAGTCGACCGGACCAAGCTGCCCCGGGCGACCGCGCACCGGCTGGCCCAGGCCCTGGAGATCCACCGGATGCTGGTGCGGGACACCCAGGGCCGGTGGCGGCCCGGGCCGCGGCTGGGCGAGCTGGCCAACGCGGCGCCGGACGTGTTGCTGACGGCGGCCGAGCCACTGCTGTCGGCGTTGCGCGACGCGACCGGGGAGAGTGCTCAACTCTACTTGCGCCGCGCGGACGAACGGATCTGCGTCGCCGCCGCCGAGCGCGCCAGCGGGTTGCGCGACACGGTGCCGGTGGGCTCGGTGCTGCCGATGGTGGCCGGCTCCGCGGCCCAGATCCTGCTCGCCTGGGAGCCGCCGGAGGCGGTCATGCCGCTGCTGCCGCGGTGCAAGTTCACCGGGCGCACGCTGGCCGAGGTGCGCCGGCGCGGCTGGGCGCAGAGTGTCGCGGAACGCGAGCCCGGTGTGGCCAGCGTCTCCGCGCCGATCCGGGACCGGACGGGCCGGGTCATCGCGTCCATCTCGATAAGCGGTCCGATCGAACGACTCGGCCGCCGACCCGGCGAACGCCACGCGATGGCGGTCGTCCGCGCCGGACAACGACTCAGCGGCCTCTGACCGCCCGGCCGGCACCATAGCGGCCGGGCGACTCACCGCGGGCAGTGCGCGCCTGGTCCCGCCGCTGCGCGGATCGCCGACGGCACGGCTTCGCTGATCCCGGCGGCGCAGCGACTCACCGGTCGCCGTCGGCTCAGCGACTCACCGGTCGCCGTCGGCTCAGCGACTCATCGATCGCCGGCGGCTCAGCGACTCACCGGTCGTCGGCGAGCCGGCGGCTCAGCGGTCTGCGAGCGGCCGGCGGAACAGCGGTCGCCCGCTCAGCCACGGCGCGATCCGGGGCGCGGCCAGGAGCAGGCCGACGGCGAGCGCCGTGATGACCGCCTGTCCCACCCGGCCCGGCGTGACGCCACCGGCCCGGTCCACCACGTAGTTGGCGTAGGCGTTCGCGAGTGCATCCGTCACCAGCACCACGACACCCAGCACCAGTCCGGCCCGGCGCCGCAACGCCAGCAGGACCGCCGCCGCCGGGTCCAGCAGCGTGAGAGACACGAAGTAGACGGCCAGCCACCCCGGCATCGACGGATACGGGTCGAGCCCGCCGAGATACAGCTGCGTCAGGTGCACAACCGTGCCGTAGGCGAACACTGCCACCGTCACCGCGACGACGGCCCGTACCCGCCGCGGCACATCCGCCCAACGACCACCCCGCACCGCTTCAGGGGGTCCAGACGGCGTTGTCGTGGGCGAAGACCACGCGGGCCGGGTCGAAGCTCAGCAGCCGTTCGATCCAGGCCGGCGGGAACGGCAGCGGCGCCTGCGCGCCGTCGTGGCCGGCCCGCCGGGCGAGCACGTCGGCCGTGAAGCCGACCGCGTGGTCGTGGCTCTGTCCCGCGACGATCACCGTGCCGTCGCCCCGGCGGACCACCAGGGACTGATGGCCGGCGGTGTGCCCGGGGGTCGGCACGATGACCACCCCCGGCAGGATCTCGGCCTCTCCGTCGAGCTCGACGTAGACCGCGCCCGGGTGGTCGATCAGCCACGGCAGCGTGTGGTCCTCGACGCTGCGGGCGATGTCCAGCTCGAGCCGCTGGGTGTAGACGGGCCGGCCGGGCAGCGCCGGGTTGCCACCGCTGTGGTCGAAGTGCAGGTGGCAGTTGACGATGTGCCGGATGTCCTCCGGCCGGGCGCCGACCGCGGCGAGCGCCTCGGGCAGAGGCACGCGGTGGGGGCGGTAGTGCGCGTCGACGTCCGGGTCCGTACCCATACCGGTGTCGACCAGCAGCAGGCCGTCGGGATGTTCGACGAGGTAACCGAGGCAGGGCTCGACCCTGGGTGACCCGGTGCCCGTCTCCTCGGCGGGCCGGATGAAGTAGCCGAAGTCGACGCGTCGCACGTTGATGTCCGTCACAGAAGCCAGTCTGCCGTCTTCACCAGCCTGAGAACGGCCCGGGAAATACGCCCAGAGCAGACAAAAGCGGCCCGTGTCTCTCGACACGAGCCGCTTGCTGCTTGTAGCCCCGAAGGGATTCGAACCCTCGCTACCGCCTTGAGAGGGCGGCGTCCTAGGCCGCTAGACGACGGGGCCAGAACACGCTGTACTGCAGAAACGCTGCACTTCTGTGGTGCCTTACCTGCTGCTTCCGGCTCTTTGGCGTGAGCAACGGTGCGGAACTCTATCAGAAGTCCAGCACCACCGCCCTTGCGGGAGTCGGTCGCGCTGGGGTACCAGGACTCGAACCTAGACTAACTGAACCAGAATCAGTCGGGCTGCCAATTACCCCATACCCCATTGGTACGGCTTGCCGTACCGAGTGGAAACTCTACCCGAGGCCATGGTGGCGAACAAATCGGGTTACCAACCGGCGTTTCCGTGACCGCCCGACTACCGGAACATGTCCGTATTGTCCCGCGCCCACGCGGCGAACGTGGTCCCCGGCCGGCCGGTCAGTTCGGCCACCGTCTGCACCGCGGCCTGCGGATGTCCGGCCATCTGGCGCAGACCGTCGGCGTACCAGGCGCCGTACTCGCCCATGGCCAGGTTCAGCTGCTCGACCAGCTCGTCGTGCGGGAGGTCGACGTAGGTGAGCTCGCGGCCCAGCGCCGCCCCGATGGTCAGCACCCGTTCGCGCCGGGTCAGCGACTCCGGACCGGTCAGCTCGTACGAGCGGCCCTCGTGGCCCTCCTCGAGCAGGCACCGGGCGGCGACGGCCGCGATGTCCTCCAACGCGATGGGTGCGTTGGCGACATCGCCGTAGCCGTCGCGGACCACGTCCCCCGCGGCGATCTGGGCCGACCAGATGCCCGAGTTGATCATGAACTCCCCCGGCTCCAGGTGCACGAACGGCACCCCGCACGCCTCGACGCCGTCCTCGATCACCTGCCAGTGGTCGCCCTTGGCGCCGGCCATGTCGACGATGCGGCGTACCCCCGCGTCCGCGGCCAGCCGGCACACCTGCTCGTTGGTCTCCACCAGCGGGGCCAGATACATCCGGTCCACGCCGGCCAGGGCGGCCGGCAGCGTCTCGGGCCGGCCGAGATAGCCCCGGACGGCCTCCACCTGGGCCGGCAGGCCGGCCCGGGCGGGGTTGACGGTCAGCGCCCGGACGTCGGTCGCGCCCAGCGCGAGCAACTCGTCCACCACCAGCCGGCCCACGCCGCCCGTCGCACCGGTAACGAGGATCTTCATCTGCTCTCCCCCTGTTCTCGTATGCCCTACGGAAACTGTTCTCGTAGGGTATACGAGATGAGCGAGTTCAGCGGGTCCACCGATCCCGACCGGATCCTGCCGCTGCTGTGGCGGCACAGGAACGCACGCCGGGCGACCACCGGGCGCCCGCCCCGGCTGACCGTGGACCGGGTGGTGGCGGCCGGCCTCGCCGTGGCCGACGAGGACGGTTTGACGGCGGCCTCGATGGCGCAGGTGGCGGCCCGGCTGGGCGTGGCGACGATGACCCTCTACACCTACGTGCCGTCGCGGGCGGAGCTCGTCGAGCTGATGGTCGACGAGGTGCTGGCCGGCCGCCGGCTGCCCGGGCCGGGCGAGGAGCGACCGGCGCACTGGCGTGACCAGATCCACCTGTACGCCGATCGCACGATCGCGATGTACCGGGATCATCCATGGCTCTGCCAGGTCTCCCGGGTCCGCCCGCCGCTCGGCCCCGGGATGCTGCGCGAGAGCGAGTACGTGCTGTCCACGCTGGGCGCCCTGCCGGTGCCGGAGCGCAACACGGCCGCCGTGACGATCATCATGTTCGTCACCGCCGCGGCCCGGCAGGAGGGCGAGAACGCCCAGCTGCGCCGGGCCAGCGGCGAGTCGAACGACAGCTGGTGGAGCCGGCGCGGCCGGCTGTGGGAGGACTGGTTCGACGTCGAGCAGCATCCCGCGATGACCGACCTGTGGAACGCCGGTGGCTTCGACAAGGGGCCCGACGAGCAGGCCGTGGACGCCTTCGCCTACGGCCTGCGGCTGCTGCTCGACGGGATCGGGCGCCGGTCGCCCGGCGCTCAGTCCAGCGAGACGACCGGGTTGCGCAGCTCGCCGATGCCCTGAACGCTGACCATCACGGTCTCACCGGAGACGATCTGGCTCACCCCGGCCGGGGTGCCGGTCAGGATGATGTCGCCGGGCAACAGGGTCATCACGTGCGAGACGTACGACACCAGGGTCGGCACGTCGAAGACCATGTCCTTGGTCCGGCCGAGCTGGCGCACCTCCATCTCGTCCGGGTTGCGCCCCACCTCGCAGCGCACCTCGAGGTCGCTGACGTCGAGGTCGGTCTCGATCCACGGGCCGATCGGGCAGAACGAGTCGAAGCCCTTGGCCCGGGTCCACTGCGGGTCGCTGCGCTGCAGGTCGCGGGCGGTCACGTCGTTGCCGACGGTGTAGCCGAAGATGGCCCGCTGCGCACCCGCCCGGTCCACCCGGCGGGCGCCGGTCGCGCCGATCACCACGGCCAGCTCGGCCTCGTGCTCGACCTGCTGCGACTGCGGCGGGATCCGGATCGCGTCGTTCGGGCCGATCACCGAGGTGGACGGCTTGATGAAGATCAGCGGCTCCTTGGGCACCTCGTTGCCGAGCTCGGCGGCGTGGTCGGCGTAGTTGCGGCCGACCCCGATCACCTTGCTGGAGAAGATCGGCGCGAGCAGCCGGACGTCGGCCAGGGCCCAGCGCTGCCCGGTGAAGCGCACCTGCTCGAACGGGAGGCTGCCGATCTCGGCGATGGTCAGGCCCTTGGCTCCGGCCCCGGACTCACCCTCGACGACACCGAACGACACGCCACCGGCATGAACAAAACGAGCGAAACGCACGGAGAACCCCATCCATTAGCTACGAAGACGCTGTGCCGCCTGACAGAAGAGCAACACCAAACCCGATTCGATCGAGGCTACGCGCCGCGCGGCACGGGCTCGGTGCCGAGCCTCGGGAACGGACTGAGCGAGAAGACCACCTCGACGGGCACCTCGAAGTAGTCGCAGATCCGCAGGGCCAGGTGCAGCGACGGACTGAACTCGCCGCGCTCCAGATAGCCCACGGTCTGATAGTGCACGCCCAGAGCGTCGGCGAGCTGACGCCGCGAGATGCCCCGCTCGGCGCGCAGCATCGCGATGCGGTTGTACGTGATCTCACTGCTCATGCCGACTATCACCAGCGCCGACGGCACCCGGCTCCACGTGACCAGCACCGGTGCCGGTCCCGGCCTGGTCGTGGTGCCCGGCGTGGTCCACGAGCCCGGCGCGGGCCTCGACGACCCGTCGCTCGCCGACATGCCGGGGCCCGGGGCGATGGCCACGTTCCTCACCGGGCTGGGATTCGCGCCCGTCGGCGTGGTCCCGCTGCCGGCGTACACCGCCTTCGCCTGGTTCCTGCTGCAGGCGCCGGAAGGCCGGGACCAGCGACTTCCGGCCGGTCGGCGCGTCGCCGCGCCGACGCTGGTCATCACCTCGGACCGGGGCCCGGAGTGGCTGCGCCCGCGCCTGGCGGAGCTCGTTCCGCACGCCCGCTACGTCCGAATGCCGCAAGTCGATCACCACACCGCCGGCCCCGGCGCACCCGCGGCGGTGGCGGACCTCGTTCGGGCGTTCCTCACCACAGACGACGCCGAGGCTCGATAGGAGTGGACTTGCTGGATACGCTGGTGCGATGCGGATCAGCGAAACCCACGCGCTGACCACTGTGCTGCCCTCGGTCAGCTGGATCCCGCTGGCCCGTGCCCACGCCGAGCGGGCGGACGAGATGACGGCCGGGCACCGCGCGCGCAAGGCGGCGGGTGAGAAGCATGCCATAGAGGATTTCCTGTACGACTACTACGGCACCCGCCCGGCCCAGCTCCGCCGCTGGCACCCCGGGGTGGGCACCGGGCTGGCCGCGGCCCCGACCGGGCTGGCCGAGCACGCCGCCTGGAAGTGGTACAAGTCGTATCCGGACGGCGTCGTGACCCTCGACACAGAGGCGTACATGCACGCCCGCGGCGAGAGCGTCCGCTACATCCACGGCCTGCTCGCGGCGACGGCATCGCGGCCGGCGTTCTCCGGCTGCTTCGGGCTGCACGAGTGGGCGATGGTCTACCGCCAGCCCGAGCACCGGCACTCCCTGCCGCTGCGCCTGGGCCAGGCCGAGACGGACAAGGTGGTCGAGGAGCACCCGATCCGCTGCACGCACTTCGACGCGTTCCGGTTCTTCACCCCCGAGGCGGTGGGCCTCAACCGGCTGCAGCCGACCCGCGCCACCCAGGTCGACCTGGACCAGCCGGGCTGCCTGCACGCGGCGATGGACTGCCACAAGTGGGCGACCAAGCTCGGGCCCGCGGTGCCGGGCGCCCTGGCGCTGGACTGCTTCGCGCTGGCCGGCGACATCCGCCTGCTGGACATGCAGGCCAGCCCGTACGACCTGACCTCGTACGGCCAGGAGCCGGTGAAGATCGAGACCGCCGAGGGCAAGGCCGAGTACGTCGCCCGCCAGCGCGAGTTCGCCCGCCGCGCGTCGGCGCTGCGGGCCCGGCTGATCCGGGTGTGCGAGGAGCTGCTGGGACCGGCGCTGGCGGCGGAGAACCGCGAAGCCGTGGCCCCGCACAACAGCTGAGCTCGTCAGTCGGTGTCGGCGCGCCGGTTGCGCTTGGTCTGACCGCGCCGCTTCTTCTCGGCGATCCGCCGCTCGACCGAGCCCCGGGACGGCCGGGTGGCCCGCCGGGCCCGCGGCGGCGGCGCGATGGCCCCGGCCACGAGGGCGGCCAGCCGGGCGGCGGCGGCCTCCCGATTGCGCAGCTGCGAGCGGTGCTCGGAGGCGGTGATCGTCAGCACGCCGTTGACCAGCCGGCCGCCGAGCTGCTCGAGGGCGCGCTCACGCAGAGCGGCCGGCAGCATCTCGGAGCCGGCCAGATCCCAGGACAGCTCGACCCGGGAATCGGTGGTGTTGACCCCCTGGCCGCCGGGGCCGCTGGAGCGGGAGAACCGCCAGGACAGCTCGGCGGCGGGGATCGTCAACCGGTCACTGACCCGTACGTCGTCCGCCACGGGCCCAGCATGGCAGGCGATCACGCCGGGCCGCCATCCGGTTGTCAGGGCCAGGGGCTGAAGGCGGGCGGCGGTTCGGTGTCCGTGCGGTCGGCGGCCGGCAGCCACAGCACGAAGGTGCTGCCCTTGCCCAGCTCGGAGAAGGCCGCCACCTGACCGCCGTGCGACTCCACGATCTGCCGGACGATCGCCAGCCCCAGCCCGGTGCGGCGTTGCCGGGAGCGTTCCGCGCCGGACAACGGCTTCCCGCGCCAGAAGCGGTCGAAGACCTTGGGCAGATCCTCGGCGGCGATCCCCGGACCCTCGTCGGCCACGGCCAGCCACAACCATGATCTGGTACGGCCGGTCGCGACGGTCACGGTGGAGGACCCCGGGGCCAGCCGTACGGCGTTGGACAGCAGGTTGCCGACCGCCCGGCGCAGCCCGTCGGCGTCGCCGATCAGGTGCAGCTCCGCGGGCAGGTGGTAGCGCAGCCGCAGGCCCCGGTCCGTGATGAAGGACTCCTCGCCGGCCTCCCGGGCGATCGTGGTGAGCTCCACGTCGGCGTCCGACAGGCCGTGCGCGTCCCGGCGGGCGGTGGCCAGCAGGTCCTCGACCAGCCGCGACATCCGTGTCGTGGCCCGGTCGACCACGGCGACCGCCCGCTCGCGTTCCTCCGGGCTCGCCTCCGCCGCGGTGAGCGAGGCGTCGAGGTTCGTCCGGATGATGGCGAGCGGGCTGCGCAGCTCGTGCGAGGCGTCGTCGATCAGCTGGCGCTGCGACTGGAAGGCCTCGTCCAGTCTGTCCAACATGGAGTCGATGGTGTCGGCGAGATCCCGGAGCTCGTCTCGGGGACCGCCGAGCTGGATGCGTCGGGACAGGTCGGTGGCCTGGATCTCCCGGGCCGTGCGGGCTATCGCGCCCACCGGGCGCAGCGCCCGGCCCGAGAGCACCCAGCCGATGCCGAGGCTGGCGACGAAGAGGCCGCCCAGCACGATCAGCGAGTAGGTGCGCAGGTTCTGCAGGGTGTTGTAGTTGACCGCGGCCTCGATATCCGCGATGTCCGCGTAGGGAACGCGCCCCTGATACACCGGACCCTCGAAAAGCTTGGCCTGGGAGGTGGTCAGCGGGGCCGCGTCCGTGGTCTGCGCCACCGCGAGGTAGATGACCGCCAGGGCCGCCGCGGCCAGCGCGAAGAGCAGCGTGGAGTAGATGACCGTGAGCCGGAACCGGATCGACCGGAACAGCTCCGGGCGCTTCACGCCGCCCCGTCCCGCAGCCGGTAGCCCCGCCCGACCACCGTCTCGATCGAGCCCTCGCCGAGCTTGCGCCGCAGGGTGCCGACCGTGACCCGGACGGTCTGGGTGAACGGGTCCGCGTTGGCGTCCCACACGTGCTCGAGCAGTTCCTCGCTCGAGACCACGTGCCCGGGCCGGGTCATCAGATACTCCAGGACGCCGAACTCCTTGGGCGTCAACGTCAGCCGCTCCCCGCGCAGGGTCGCGACGTGCCGGGCCACGTCCAGCACCACGTCGCCGACGGTCAGCACCGACGACGTGCCGGCCGTGTCCCGGCGCAGCAGGGCGCGGACCCGGGCCAGCAGCTCGGCCAGGGCGAACGGCTTCACCAGATAGTCGTCCGCGCCCTCGTCCAGCCCGCGGACCCGGTCGTCGAGCCCACCGCGGGCGGTGAGCATGAGCACCCGCAGGTCGGTTTCGCCCGGGGTGTCCACCTCGCCGTTGCGCAACGAGCGGCACAGCGTGAACCCGTCGCCGTCGGGCAGGTTCACGTCGAGCAGCATCAGGTCGTACTCGTTCACGGTCAGCCGGTCGTACGCCTCGGCGGCGTCGAGCGCCACGTCGACCGCGTACCCCGTCCGGGCGAGACCGACCCGCAGGCCCTCCGCCAGGTCTTCCTCGTCCTCCACCACCAGCAGCCGCATCTGTCGACTATCCACGGCCGATGAGGGTGGTGGCCACCTGAGCGGCCCGGTCGATCGGCACGGCGAAGCCGATCCCGATGGAACCGCCGCCCTCCAGGCTGGCGATCGCGGTGTTCACGCCGACCACTTCGCCGCGCGCGTTCACCAGCGGCCCGCCCGAATTGCCGGGGTTGATGGACGCGTCGGTCTGCACCGCGGTCTGCCGCACGGTCCCGCCCAGCCGCACCTGCCGGTCCAGCGCGCTGATGATGCCGGCGGTGACCGTGCCGGAGAGACCGAGCGGTGAGCCGACCGCCAGCACCGGCTCACCGACCCGGGTGGCGCTGAGGTCGGCCCGGTCCAGCCGGCGCAGGGCGGCCGACGGAGTGACCCGCAGCACCGCGATGTCGCTGTTCGGGTCGGTGCCGACGACCTCGGCGGTGAGCCGGCGCCCGTCCGAGCCGACCACGCTGACCGCTCCCCCGCCCCGGGCCGCGACCACGTGGTTGTTGGTGACGATGTGACCGCGGTCGTCGAAGACGAAGCCGGAGCCGGACGCGCCGCCCGAGCCGGTGCGCACCTGCACGGACACCACGCCGGGCAGGGCCCGGGCGGCGGCGCCGACGAGGTCGGACGGCACCCCGGGTGCGGCCGGCGGCGGCGCAGAGGCCGGGTCGGTAGGAGTGGCTTCCGGCGAACCGGCCAGGTAACCGGCTGCTCCGCCGGTGCCGGCGGAGATCGCCACCACGGTCAGCCCGGCCGCGGCGAGCAGCGGCCAGCGCCGGGCGGCGCGCGCGCCTGCTCCGCCGGCGGTGACCGGGGGTACGCCCGGAGCCCGCTCGTCGATGCCGGGTGACAGGAACTCGGGTCCCCGGGGCGACCCGCCCAGCCCAGTGGTCATTGTCATCAGAGAACTCCTCTACGGCAGGCGGGCGAACCAGAACATGGAGGCCAGTGCGGCCAGCGCCGCGAACAGCAGGCCGATACCGATGAAGCGCGCCGACACGTCCTGCGTCTCGGTCTCGTAACCGACCGAGCTGCCGATGTCGGCGTACGCGGACCGCAGCTCCTCGGCGCTGCCGGCCTCGAAGTAGTTGCCGCCGGTGGCGTCCGCGACCGCCTGCAGCGTCTGCCCGTCGACGGGCACGGGCTGGTTGCCGCCACCGCCGCCACCGCCGAGGGCGCTGCCGCCGATGCTCCCGTTCTCGGTGCCGAAGGAGATCGCGTCGACCGGCACGCCGAGCTCGGTGGCCTGGGCCGCCGCCTCGGCCGGGTCCTGCCCGGCGGTGTTGGCGCCGTCGGAGAGCACGACGACCCGGGCCGGTGGCACGTCCTCGCCGGCCGTGGCGTCCAGCGTGCGGATCGCCTCCAGCGAAGTGGCGATGGCGTCACCGATGGCGGTACCGGCGCGGCCGGCGGTGCCCTCGGCGAGCCGGTCGATGCCGGCCTCGACGGCGGCCCGGTCGGTCACCGGCGGCACGAACACCGAGGCGGTGCCGGCGAAGCCCACCAGGCCGACGTTGAACTCCTCAGGCAGGTCGGCCACGAACTCGCGCGCCGCGGCCTTGGCCGCGGTGAGCCGGTCCGGGTCCACGTCGGTGGCCAGCATCGACCGGGACACGTCCACCGCGACCAGCACGGTGGCCCGTTCCCGGGGCACCTGCACCTCGGACTGCGGCCGGGCGAAGCCGACCACGAGCAGGGCCAGCATGGCCAGGAACAGCCCGGCGGGGACGTGCCGGCGCCACTGCGGCCGGGCCGGTGCGACCCGGTCGAGCAACTTGAGATTGGTGAAACGGACGGCGTACCGGCTGCGGCGGCGCTGCAGCACCAGGTACGCGACGGCGAGCGCCGCGACGGCCACCAGCAGCCACAGCCGTTCCGGGGAAAGCCATGTCATGGTCGTGCTCCTGTTCGGGATGCTCGGCCCAGGCGGCGCTGGGCGTACACGTGCCGGACGATGTCCGCGACCCAGTCGCGGTCCGTCCGCAGGCCGAGGTGGGCGGCACCGGCACGCTTCAGGCCGTTCTCGATGGACGCCTGCTGCCGGCGCGCCGCCTCGGCGTACCGCTCGCGCAGCTTGCGGCTGGCGGTCGGCACCTCCCGCCGGCGCCCGGTCTCCGGGTCCACCAGGGTCAGCAGCCCCACGTCCGGCAGTTCCTGCTCGCGCGGATCACGGATCTGCACGGCGAGCACCTGGTGCCGGGCGGCGAGCCGGCGCAGCGGCTGTTCCCAGGCGGGGGCGCCGGGCCCGAGCCCGTCCTCGTCGAGACCGTCGAGGAAGTCCGAGACCACCACCGCGAGACCGCGGCGGTTGACCGCGCGGTGCAGGCCGTCGACGGCCTCGGCCAGGGGTACGTGCTCGGTCGTCGGTGCGGAGCGGGGTACGGCGAGCAGCGTGCGCAACATCCCGAGCAGATGGTTGCGGCCGCCGCGGGCCGGGAACCGCCGTACCCCGCCGGGGCCGAGCAGGTGCGCGCCCAGCCGGTTGCCGGCTCCGGTGGTGAGGAAGCCGACCGCGGCGACCGACGCGACGGCCAGTTCCCGCTTCTCGAACTCGGCGGTGCCGAAGTCCATGCTCGCGGTGGCGTCGACCAGCACCCAGGTGGCCAGTTCCCGGTCCGCGTCGAGTGAGCGGACGTGGGCCACCGCGGTGCGCGCGGTCACCGCCCAGTCCATCCGGCGGACCTCGTCCTCGCCGGGCCGGTACTCCCGGCTGCCGGCCGGCTCACTGCCGATCCCCGGCAGCAGGCCGAGGTACGACCCGTGCAGCATCCCGTCGAGCCGGCGCGTGACCATGAGCTCGAGCCGCCGCAGCCGCTGTTCCGGGGCGAGTTCGTTGATCGAGGCGCCCTCGTTCATGCGGCGACACCCAGCCCCGGGCCGCTCTGCTCCTGGGCGGGGGCGATCACCGGCAGCGGTACGGAGCCCACGATGCGCTGGATGATCGACTCGGGGGCGACACCGTCGGCGACCGCGTCGAAGGAGAGCACCAGCCGGTGGGCCAGGACGTCGGGTGCGATGTCGAGCAGGTCGCCCGGCAGCACGTAGTCCCGTCCGCGCAACAGCGCCAGCGCCCGTCCGGCCGCGACCAGGCCCAGGGTCGCGCGCGGGCTGGCCCCGTACGCCAGCTGCCCGGCCAGCTCCGGCAGGCCGAAGCGGGCCGGGTCGCGGGTGGCCAGCACCAGCCGGACCACGTACTCGGCCAGGGCGTGGTGCACGAACACCTCGCGGGCCCGGGCCTGAAGGCGCAGCAGCATGCCGGTGTCCAGCACCGGCCGGGCGACCGGTCGCACGCCGCCCATCCGGTAGAGGATGCCGAGCTCGTCCTGGTCGCTGGGGTAGCCGACGACCACCCGCATCAGGAACCGGTCGCGCTGCGCCTCGGGCAGCTGGTAGACGCCCTCGCTCTCGATCGGGTTCTGGGTGGCCAGCACCAGGAACGGCCGCGGCACCTGATGGGTCCGGCCGCCGATCGACACGTGCCCCTCGGCCATCACCTCCAGCAGCGCCGACTGCACCTTGGCGGGGGCCCGGTTGATCTCATCGGCCAGCACCAGGTTCGCCATCACCGGGCCCAGCTCGACGTCGAAGTCCTCCCGCGACGCCCGGTAGATGCGGGTGCCGATGATGTCGGAGGGCACCAGGTCCGGCGTGAACTGGATGCGGTGGAAGCTGCCACCGACCGCCACGGCGAGCGTCTCGGCGGCCAGCGTCTTGGCCACCCCCGGCACGCCTTCGAGCAGGCAGTGCCCACCGGCGAGCAGCGCGGTCAGCAGCCGCTCGATGAGCCGGTCCTGCCCCACGATCACCTTCTTGACCTCGAACAGCGTCTGCTCCAGCAGCCGCGCGTCGGTGTCGGATGCGATGTCTGTCATGGGTCCCCTTCTCGGCAACGGTGCGGGGGGCGGGCGCCGCGGCCCTGGGGGTTACGCCGGACGCCCGCCCTTGGTATCGATGACACCAAGCGGGGCCGAAAGCGAAGCGAAGGAGCGCGCCGGCCTGCTCAGCCGGGATACTGGTGACGGCGCCGGCCGAAGCCGGCCGCCGCTACAGGGAGGTTGCGTGTCTGCTCAGCCCGCGCCGGTCGCCGAGACCGGCTATCCGTGGCCCATCGAAACCGCGCGCCTGGACAACGGGTTGCGCGTGGTGGTTAGCGAGGATCACACCGCTCCGGTGGTGTGCGTGAACCTCTGGTACGACGTCGGCTCGAGGCATGAGCCGGCCGGCCAGACCGGCTTCGCGCATCTCTTCGAGCATCTGATGTTCGAGGGGTCGGTGCACGTCGCCAAGACCGAGCACATGCGCCTGATCCAGGGCTCCGGTGGCTCGCTCAACGCGACCACCAACCCGGACCGGACCAACTACTTCGAGACGCTGCCGGTCGAGCACCTGGAGCTGGGGCTCTGGCTGGAGGCGGACCGGATGGGCGGTCTGGTCCCGGCGCTGACCCAGGAGACGCTGGACAACCAGCGCGAGGTGGTCAAGAACGAACGGCGGCAGCGCTACGACAACGTCCCGTACGGCGACGCGTGGCTGCGCCTGCTGCCGCTGCTGTACCCGCCGGGGCATCCGTACCACCACGCGACGATCGGGTCGATGGAGGACCTGAACGCCGCCAGTCTCGACACGTTCAAGGCGTTCCACCAGCAGTACTACGCGCCCAACAACGCGGTGCTGACCGTGGCCGGCGACGTCACCCCGGCCGAGGTCTTCGCCCTGGCCGAGAAGTACTTCGGCGCGCTGGAGTCGGTCTCCGACATCCCGCCGGCGCCGCGCGGGCACATCACCGGCGCGGCCACCGAGCCGGTCCACGAGACGGTGACCGGCAAGGTCCCGGCTCCGCGGGTCTACCTGTCGCACCGCACCCACCCGTTCGGCACGGCCGGCTACGACGCGATCACCGTCCTGGCGACGGTGCTGGGCAGCGGCCGGGGCAGCCGGCTCTACCAGCGGCTCGCCGACGGCGCCCGGATCGCCCAGCCGGACTACATCGGCGCGTACGGCGTCGACCTGGCCCACGCCCCGGCCCCGCTGATCGTCACGGCCACGGCCAAGGACGGCGTGGACGCGGAGCAGCTGGCGGCCGGGGTCGCGGAGGTGCTGGACAGCATGGCCACCGAGCCGGTGACCGAGGCCGAGCTGGAACGGGCCAAGGCCCTGCTGACCACCTCGTGGTGGCGGCAGATGTCCACAGTCGGCGGTCGCGCCGACACCCTGAGCCGGTACGCGACCCAGTTCGGCGACGCCACCAGCGCGGCCTACCGGTTGCCGCAGTGGCAGTCGGTCACGGCCGGCGACATCCTCGACGCCGCCCGCACGCTGAACCCGGAGTCCCGCGTCACCCTCACCTACCTGCCCGACGAAGGGACCGACCAGTGAGTCTCGTTGCCACCCGGCCCGGCCCCGGCGACTCCCGGCCGTACGCGTTCCCGGACATCCAGCGCGTCTCGGTGGCCGGTGGCGAGGTCGTCGCCGCGCACATGCCGGGTCAGTATCTGGCCACCGCCGCGCTGCTGCTGGACGCGGGCGGCGCGCGCGAGTCCGCGGGCCGCGAGGGCACGGCCACCGTGCTCGCCAAGTGCCTGGAGGAGGGCACCACGACCCGGGACTCCGCGGCGTTCGCGCTGGCGCTGGAGGGCCTGGGTGCGGAGCTCTCGACCTCGGTCGACTGGGACGCGTTCCGGGTCGGTGTGTCCGTACCGGTGGGGCTGCTGCCGCGGGCCGTGGCTCTGCTGGCCGAGGCCACCCGTACCCCGCGGCTGGATCCGGCCGATGTCGCGCGGGTGCGCGACGACGAGGTGACCGCGCTGCGGATGGACTGGGCACAGCCCGGTCCGCGGGCGGACGCCGCGCTGCGGATGGATCTCTTCGGGGCGGCCGAACGGTACGGCCGGCCGCTGCACGGCGATCCGACCTCGGTCGCGGCCGTCACCGTGGAGGACGTGACCGCGTTCCACGAGTCCTGGCTGAAGCGGCCGGGCGTGCTGCTGGTCGCGGGTGACCTGAGCCGGCTGGATCTCGCCGAGCTGGGGGCGGCCGCGTTCGCCGGCACGGCCGGGGAGCCGTCCGCACCCGCCGGGCCGCTGGGCGTGCCGATCGCCGCCGGCCGCCGGGTGCTGCTGGTGGACCGGCCCGGCTCGGTGCAGTCGGCGCTGCGGCTCGGGCACCGGGCACCGGAGCGCTCGAACCCCGACTACGTGGCCATGACGCTGGTCGCGACGGTGCTGGGCGGAGCGTTCACCTCCCGGCTCAACCACCTGATCCGCGAGGTGAAGGGCTACACGTACGGCATCCGCGCCGACTTCGCGATGACCCGCCGGTTCGGCCGCTTCGGCATCAGCACCTCGGTGCAGACCGCGGTGACTGCGCCGGCGCTGACCGACACCGTGGGTGAGGTGACCCGCACCCGGCTGGACGGCGTCACCGAGGAGGAGCTGGAGGTGGCCCGCACGTGGCGGGCCGGGCAGCTCACGGTCGACATGCAGACGCCGGGCTCGATCGCCGGTGCGCTCGCCACGCTGGTGGTGCACGGGCTGCCCGACGACTACTACGCGACCCTGCGGCGCAGCCTGCTCGACGCGACGGTGGCCGAGGTGTCCGCCGCCGCGGCGAAGCATCTGCACCCCGAGGGTCTGACGGTCGTCGTCGAGGGCGACGCCGCGGTGATCCGCGAGGAGCTGGTGGCCGGCGGCCTCGGTGAGGTCGTCGACGCCGAGGTCTGAGGCGTTCCGCGGGCCGCCGTCGGCATCGACGGCGGCCCGCGGCTTGCCAGGTGGGGCGCGGCGGGGTTTCAATGGCGCCCAGTGCTCGTCGTGAGAGCGCTCTCAGACCCCGTTGGAGTTCCGCGCCATGCCCACCAACCTCAGCTCCGCCTCCGGAGCGTTCTCCCGCCGGCGCCTGCTCACGCTGCCCGCCGCGGCCGCCGCTGCCACCGTGGCGGCCCCGCTGCTCGCCCCCGACGCGGCCGTCGCCGGCACCTGCGCGCCGCGGCACCTGGTGGACCGGTCGCTGGCCGAGCCGGTGAGCCGCGCCTACCACTACCTCGACGTGGTGCAGGACGCCTACGTCAAGGGTGGCGAGCCGCGGCTGCTGCAGAGCTACAACAACGAGAGCGAGCTGATGACGACCGCGTTCGTCTACGACAACGCGCTCGCGGCGCTGGCCTACCTGGCCAACCCGACGGTGGCCAACGTGCGCCGGGCCCGGCTCATCGGCGACGCCCTGCTGTGGATCCAGGCCAACGACGAGAAGTACACCGACGGGCGGGTCCGCCAGGCGTACGCGGCCGGGCCGATGCTCTTCTACGGTGGCGGCCCGTACTTCCCCGGCCTCAAGCGCGAGGACGGCAAGGCGGCGTTCCTGTGGCCGTACGGCTTCGGCGGCTCCTCGACCGGCGACATGGCCTGGGTGGCGCTGGCCCTGGCGCAGCTCTACGTCGACACCCGGATCACCAAGTACCTCGACGGTGCCGTCGCGCTGGGGACGTGGATCGCGGACAAGGAGTCGCCGTACCGCTTCGGCGGCTACCACGGCGGCCTGCAGGGCGACGGCGAGACGCCGCAGCCGTGGGCCTCGACCGAGCACAACATCGACGCGTACGGGCTCTTCACGCTGCTGGCCAAGCTGACCCGGGACCGGCGCTGGACCGCCCGCGCCGACGTGGCCGAGGACTTCGTGCGGGCCATGTGGAACCGCTCGGAGCGCTTGCTGTGGACCGGCACGCTCGGCGGCGTACCGGGCGAGGACCCGAACCAGATCAACATCGGCAACATCCCCGAGGACGTGCAGACCTGGGCGCTGCTGAGCCTCGACGACCGGCGGTACGACGACGCCGTCGACTGGGTCACCGAGAACCTCGCGAACACCGACGGTGCCGTCTCCGGCGTCACGTACAGCAGCCAGGCCAAGATCCGTACCGGGCCGGTCTCCGGCAGCACCGTGGAGAACAACCGCGACGCGGTCTGGCTGGAGGGCAACGGCCACACCGCGCTGGCTCTGCTCAAGCGCGACGACCGGGGCGACACGGCGCTGGCCAAGCGGCTGCTGTGGCAGACCGCGATCGCCCAGCGGACCCTCGGCGCCGGGCAGACCGTGGGCCTGACCGCCGACGCCGACCACGGCAAGCTGTCCAACCCGGGCGAGGGCGGCACCTGGACCGGCACCCCGCTGCCCGCCGGGGCCGGCATCGTGGCCGCCACCAGCGCGTTCGACACCGGCTTCGCGTTCGGCTACTTCCCGCGCCAGCACGTCGGCGCGACGGCCTGGTTCCTGATGGCGGGGCAGAACTTCAACCCCTACCGATGATGTGATCTGCCCCGGCATCGTTCGGTGCTGGTGGCCGCGGCCGGATACCGTCGCCGCCATGACGATCACCAGCTCAGCACCCGTGACGAGACCGGTCCGGGTCCGGCGGGCCGTCTGGCACGTGCTGCTGTGGCTGCTGGTGCTGCCGGGCGCGGCCTGGGCGCTGCTCCGGCTCGGCGGCTGGGAGCGGGGCGCGCTGGTGCAGCTCTTCGCGTTCACGCCGTACGTCGCGGCGTGGTCGGTGGTGCCGGTGATCGCCGCGCTGGCCACCCGGCGCTGGCTGGCGGCGGCGGTCGCGACGGTCACCTTCGCGCTGTTCGCCGTGGCGGTGCTGCCCCGTGCCCTCGCTGACGGCGACCGCGGCCCGCAGGGTGGCGTGGCGCTGCACGTGATGACGTCGAACCTGCTCTTCGGCAACGCCGACGCGGCCACGATCGTCAAGCTGGTCCGGGACAACGACGTGGCGGTGCTGGCGGTGCAGGAGTTCAGCCCGACCGGTCAGCGCAGTCTGGCGGCGGCCGGGCTCAGTGAGCTGCTGCCGTATTCGTCGCTGGGCGGCGAGTACGGGGCGAGCGGCTCGGGGCTCTACTCCCGCTTCCCGATCACCGACCCCGGGGTACGGCGCAACGGCGGCGGCTTCAACCAGGCGTACGGGACGGTCCAGCCGCCGGGCGCGGTTGCCGTCACGGTCGAGTCGGCGCATCCGCTGGCGCCGTACTCGCTCGACGTGCTCGACGGCTGGCGCGACGACCTGGACGCCGAGCCGCGCCCGGACCCCGACGGCGCGCCCCGGATCCTGCTCGGCGACTTCAACGCGACGCTGGACCACAAGGCGCTGCGGGACCTGATCGGCGACGGCTACCGCGACGCCGCCGACGCCGCGGGCCAGGGCCTGATCGGCACGTGGGGCCCGTACGACGGCGACCCGCTGCCGCCGGTGACGATCGACCACGTGCTGGCCGACCGCCGGCTGGGCGTGGGCGCGGTCAGCGTGCACGACATCCCGGCCAGCGACCACCGCGCGATCATCGCCACGCTCCGGATCCCGGCCGCCTGAGCTGCCGGCCCGGCCGTCACGCTGCGGGTGACGACCGGGGCGCGGCTGAGCACGAATCAGGCCGCGGTGCTCGTGCTCTCCGCGGCGGCGCGGGCCAGGCCGAAGGTGAGCGCGTCGGTGAGGGCCTTCCAGCTCGCCTCGACCACGTTCTCGTGCACGCCCACCGTGGTCCAGTCGCGGGCGCCGTCGCTGGTCTCCACCAGGACGCGGGTGATCGCGTTGGAGCCGTGCGAGCCCTCCAGGATGCGGACCTTGAAGTCGGCCAGCTCGAAGGACTTCAGCTCCGGGTAGTGCTTGGACAGCGCCACGCGCAGCGCCTCGTCGAGGGCGTTGACCGGGCCGTTGCCCTCGGCCGTGGCGATGACGCGCTCGCCGCGTACCCGGACCTTGACGGTGGCCTCGGAGACCACCGAGCCGTCCTCGCGGTGCTCGACCTGCACCCGGTACGACTCCAGCGCGAACGGGCGCACGAAGTCGGCACCGGGCAGTTCACCGCGTACCAGAAGCTCGAAGGACGCGTCCGCGGCCTCGAAGGACCAGCCACCCGCCTCCAGGTCCTTGACCTTGCGGGTCACCGCCGTGAGGGTCTCGGGGTGGCCGGCCAGGTCCAGCCCGAGCTCGCGACTCTTGAGCTCGATGCTGGCCCGGCCGGCCATCTCGGTCACCAGGATCCGCATGTCGTTGCCCACCACCGACGGGTCGACGTGGTTGTAGAGCAGCGGATCCACCTTGATCGCGCTCGCGTGCAGCCCCGCCTTGTGAGCGAATGCCGCGGCCCCGACGTAGGCCTGGTGGGTGTCGGGGGCGATGTTGGCGATCTCGGCGAGCGCGGTGGACACCCGCGTCGCCTTCTCGAGGCATCCGTCCGGTAGGACTTTCAGCCCGAGCTTGAGTTGCAGGTTGCTGACGACGGCGAACAGGTCGGCGTTGCCGGGCCGTTCGCCGTAGCCGTTGGCCGTGCACTGGAAGTGTTCGACGCCCGCCTCGACGGCGGCGATGGTGTTGGCGACCGCGCAGGACGTGTCGTTCTGGCAGTGGATGCCGAGCTGGTCCGGGGCGACCCCGGTGCGGGCCACCACGTCGTTGATCGCGGCGGTGATCATCGACGGGAGCATGCCGCCGTTCGTGTCACACATGACGACGCGCTCGGCGCCGGCCTCGAACGCGGCCTTGACCACGGAGGCGGTGTAGTCGGGGTCGTAGCGGAAGCCGTCGAAGAAGTGCTCGCAGTCGACGAACGCGCGGCGACCGTTGGCGACCAGGTGCGCGACGGTGTCGCGGACCATCGCCAGGTTCTCCTCGCCGGTGGTGCGCAGCGCCCGCTCGACGTGCCGGATGTCGGACTTGGCGACCACGCAGACGACCGGCGTCTCGGCGTCGAGCAGCGCCCGCACCTGCGGGTCCTGCGCCACGTCGACGTGCGCCTTGCGGGTCGCCCCGAACGCGACCAGCACCGCGTTCTTCAGCTGCAGCTCGGTGCGCGCCCGGGCGAAGAACTCGGTGTCCTTGGGCATGGCACCGGGCCAGCCGCCCTCGATGAAGCCGACGCCGAACTCGTCCAGCAACCGCGCGACTGCGAGTTTGTCGACGACCGAGTAGCTGATGCCCTCGCGCTGCCCGCCGTCGCGCAGCGTCGTGTCGAACACCTGGTAGTTCATGGGGGTTCCTTTCCGAGACTGACGACCCAACAAAAAGACCCCCCGCGGATGCGGGAGGTCTGCACGTCGGCGGAGATTCAGCCGGCGCGCTAGGTGCGAATAATCAGCACGGAGTGGGTCACGCCCCGAAGCATGCCACGCGGCGTCGCGGCGGGAGCCCATAATCCACAAGCTGAGACAGCCGATCCCGTACGGGTGAGTAATTCGACACGGCTGCGGAGAGCCGTCGGCGGTTAGGTTGGACGGGTGGCCGTCGACAATCACCCCCGCAGCCTGACCTTCTCCACCAGCTACAACTTCCGCGACGTCGGCGGGTACGCCGGCCTCGGCGGACGCACGGTGAGCTGGCGCCGGTTGTTCCGCGCCGACTCGCTGCACCGCCTCAAGGGCGCCGACCTGACGGCCTTCCAGGAGCTGGGCGTGCGTACGGTCATCGATCTGCGCCGGCCTTTCGAGGTCGAGCAGCACGGACGGGTGCCGCACTCCGACGGGCTGGACTACCGCAACCTGGTGCTGGAGCACGTCGACTGGGATTCGGTCGAGCTCTCCCCGGATCTCCCGCACGAGCGCTGGCTCGCCGACCGCTATCTGAACTTCGCCGAGGACGGGCGGGCCGGGCTGGCCGCGGCGCTGGGTGTGATCGCGGATCCGGCGACGAGCCCGGTCGTCGTGCACTGCATGGCCGGCAAGGACCGCACCGGCGTGGTGTGCGCGCTGACGCTGTCGCTGCTCGGGGTGTCCGATGCGGACATCGCCCGGGACTACGCGCTGACCGAGGTGGCGATGGCGTCGCTGACGGCGTACCTGTTGCAGACCAAACCGGAGCTGGTGCACGACAAGTACCACATGTTCGACTGCCCGCAGGACGCGATGCTGCTGTTCCTGCAGGACCTGCGCGAGCGGCACGGCTCGGTGGAGAAGTACGTCCGCGAGATCGGCCTCAACGACGAGCAGCTGGGGAGCATGCGCCGGCACCTGCTGACGCCCGCCTGACAGACAAGGCGGCCCGCCGGGTGTCTACTTGCCGTCCATGCGAGTCCTCGTCAGCACCTGGCCGGCCCATGGGCATCTGCTCCCCCTGCTCCCGCTGATCCGGGCGGCCCAGCAGGCGGGCCACGACGTCGTCGTCGCCTCGGGCGCCGAGGGTGTCGCCGAGGCGCGCCGGCGCGGCCTGGAGACCTGGGACGTCGGCCCGAGCCGGGCGGAATCCGACGCGGCCTTCCGCTCCCGGATGCCGGACCTGGGCTCGGTCCCGCCGGACCGCCGGATGGCCACGGTGATCGCGGGCATGTTCGGCGCGGCGGCGTTCGAGCGGGCCGCCGGCCTCGTGCCCCGCGCCGAGCAGTGGAAGCCCGACCTGGTGGTGCATCCGGTCACCGACCTGGCCGGCGCGGTGGTCGCGGCCCGCACCGGCGCCCGGCACGCGGTGCACGGCCTGGGCCCGCTCCCGGCCGAGGCGTGGGACTGGTTCGGCGCCCGGCTCGGCGACCTGGCCGGCCGGTGGGAGGTGCCGGACCTCCCGGCCACCATCCTGGACGTTCCGTACCTGGACAACTGCCCACCGGCGCTACAGGCGGACGCGGTCCGCGCCTTCCGCGACCGCCGCCCGCTGCGCCCGTCGTCGGGCGAGGTCCTGCCCGGCGAGCATCTGCCCTGGGACGTGGACAAGCTGCCCTACGAACGCAGCCTGCACCTGACCCTGGGCACGTTGTTCTTCGGCGCGACCGACGTCTTCCGGACCGCCCTGGCGGGCCTGCGCGACCTGCCGCTCAACGTGCTCGTGACGGCGGGCCCGGGCAGCGACCCGGACCGCTTCGGCCCGCAACCGCAGAACGTCCGCATCGCCGACTTCGCACCGCACGCCCTGTTGCTGCCGCACTGCGCGGGCCTGGTGACTCAGGGCGGCGCCGGCACGATCGTCGCCGCCCTCTGCCACGGCCTGCCCCACCTGATCCTGCCGCAGGGCGCGGACCAGTTCGCCAACAGCGCGGCAGCCGCCGAGGCCGGGGTGGCTCTGGTCGTGCCGCCGGCGGACCTCAACCCGGAGACGATTGCGCACACCGCCACCAAGCTGCTGGAAGACACGGCCCTCACCCGCCGGGCCCGCACCGTCCAGGCCGAGATCAACACCATGCCGGCCGCCGAAGAAGTTCTGCACACGCTCCTGGACACCCCGCGCTGAGCAAGGGGATCACGCCGCGATGTGCGCCGCCACCGCCTGCAGGACGGGGGCGAGGTCGGCCGCGTCGATCACGGCGTCGGGCCGGAACGGAAGCCGCGCCAGCCGTTCGACGCCGTCGGCCCAGATGGTGCGCTCGTCGGGTGCCGGCGCGTGCAGCTCGGTCTCCTCGCCGCAGCAGGGGCACCGGAAGTACGCCATGTTCTCCACTCCACCCAGCACCGGCGTCCGTACCTCGCGCAGCGTGCTGAGGGCCCGGCCCGTGTCCAGATGCGAGACCTCGGCCGGCGTGACGACCAGGATCGTGGCCACCCGGCCGGCCCCGGAGAGCACGCCCTGCTGGGTGAAGCTGATGCCCGGCGGCAGATCCACGACGAGGACCTCGATGTCACCCCAGTCGGTTTCCCTGAGGAGCCGGCCGAGCATGAGGTCGCTCAGGTCCGATCCGAGCGCGAGCCCCTGGCCGCCGGCCATGAGGAACCCCGCGGACGCGACCTTGAGGCCGTCCACCTCCATGGCCTCCAGCCCGGAGCCGCCCCGGTCACCGCGGGCCCACCGCGCGAGGGTGACCGATCGGGCCGGCACGTCACGGCGCAGACCGAGCATCCGCGGCACATCGGGACCGGCGATGTCGGCATCGACCAGCCCGGCCCGGTAGCCGGACCGGGCCAGCTCACGTCCGATCGCGACGGCGATGCTCGACTTGCCCACGCCGCCTTTGCCACTGGCGACGGCGATGATCGGCAGTTGCTCCTGACCCGGTACGCCCATGCCGCAACGTTACTGGCGCCGGCCGACATGAGCCGCCCGGCGCCGGCCCGGGTCAGAGAACGCGGTGCACCCAGCCGAAGGGGTCCTCGGCCCGGCCCCGCTGGATGTCCACGAGCTGCTGACGGAGCCCCATGGTCACCTCACCGGACCCGCCGTCGGCCACGGTGAACTCGCCCTCCGGCGACCGCACCGTGCCGATCGGGGTGATCACCGCGGCGGTGCCACAGGCGAATGCCTCGCGGATCCGGCCCGAGGCCGCCCCGGAGCGCCATTCCTCGAAGCTGACCGGCCGCTCGTCGACCCGGCGGCCGGCGCGCTCGGCGAGCTTGATGACCGAGTCGCGGGTGATGCCGGGCAGGATCGTGCCGGTCAGCGGCGGCGTCGCCAGCGAGCCGTCGTCCAGCACGAAGAAGACGTTCATCCCGCCGAGCTCGTCGACGTACTTGCGCTCGACGGCGTCCAGGTAGACCACCTGGTCACAGCCGTGCTCGATGGCCTCGGCCTGGGCGGAGAGACCGGCCGCGTAGTTGCCGCCGCACTTCGCCGCGCCCGTGCCGCCCGGCGCCGCCCGGGTGTAGTCCGGGGTGACCCAGACGGTCACCGGCTTGACCCCGCCGCTGAAGTACGGGCCGACCGGCGAGGCGATCACCAGGTAGAGGTATTCCATCGCCGGGCGCACACCGAGGAAGACCTCGCTGGCATAGGCGAACGGCCGCAGGTAGAGGCTGCCCTCGTCGTTCTCCGGGATCCAGCCGCGGTCGATCTTGATGAGCTGGCGGAGGGACTCGAGGAACGTCGCCTGCGGCAGCACCGGCATGGCCATCCGCTGGGCCGACTGCCCGAAGCGGGCGGCGTTGGCGTCCGGGCGGAACATCGCGACACCGCCCTCCGGCGTCGTGTAGGCCTTCAGTCCCTCGAAGATTTCCTGCGCGTAGTGCAGCACGGCCGAGGCGGGGTCCATCGGGATGGGAGCGCGGGCTTCCACCCGGGGCTCGTACCAGCCTTTGCCCTCCGCATAACGGACGGTGACCATGTGGTCGGTGAAGATCCGGCCGAAGCCCGGGTTGGCCAGCAGCGTGGTCCTGTCCGCGTCGCTTACGGGCGCCGGGTTCGGACGGATCTCGAAGTCGAGGTTGTCACCACCACTCATGGCAGTTGACCTGCTTTCTGTCACGAAGAATGAAGAGGTAGCACCCGTAGTGCTCCATGAACTTACCCCGAACGGTCGTTCAAAGCCGACAGCCGGGCAAGCCCTTCCGACCACCCCGCCTCCGCCCTTTGGCCGGACTGAAGGCAGCCTTCATCGACCGCCGGCGGACCGGCGGGATGACGCGGGTGTGCAGGTGAGTCAGGCGGCCGCGGTGGCGGCGACCCGGTCTCCGACCTCGGCGGTACGCAGCGGCGCGCCCGGCGTGCGGGACGCGACCTCGGCCGCGACCGCCTCGGATACTCGGCGGGCCTCGTCCGGGTGCCCGAGATGCTCGAGCAGCAGCGACGCGGAGAGGATGGCGGCCGCCGGGTCGGCGATACCCTGGCCGGCGATGTCCGGCGCGGAGCCGTGCACCGGCTCGAAGGTCGAGGGGTACTTGCGCTCCGGGTTGACGGAGCCGCTGGCGGCCATGCCGATGCCGCCGGTCACGGCAGCGGCGATGTCGGTGAGGATGTCACCGAAGAGGTTGTCGGTCACCACCACGTCGTAGCGCTGCGGGTTGCTCACCATGAACATGCTCGCGGCATCGATGTGCTGGTATTCCGTGGTGACGTCGGGGAACTCGGCGGCCACCGCGGCGAAGGTGCGCGCCCAGAGCCCGCCCGCGTGGGTGAGCACGTTCGTCTTGTGCACGAGGGTCAGGTGGCGCCGCTCGCGGCGCTGCGCCCGGGCGAACGCGTCCCGCACGACCCGCTCGACGCCGTGCCGGGTGTTCAGGCTCTCCTCGGTGGCGATCTCGGCGGGGGTGTCCTTGTGCAGGACGCCGCCGGCGCCGACATAGAGGCCCTCGGTGCCCTCGCGGACCACGACCATGTCGATCTCGCCGGGCTTGAGGCCGGCGAGCGGGCTGACCGTGCCGGGCCAGAGCCGGGACGGGCGCAGGTTGACGTACTGGTCGAAGTCGAAGCGGAGCTTGAGCAGCAGTCCACGCTCGAGGACGCCGGGCGGGACGCTGGGGTCACCGATGGCGCCGAGCAGGATGGCGTCGTGCGCGGCCAGCTCGTCCTGAATGGCCTGCGGCAGGACCTCTTTGGTGCGGTTGTAGAAGCGCGCGCCCAGGTCGTAGTCGTCGAACTCGGCGTCGGGGAGAACGGCCTCGATCACCTTGCGCGCCTGCGCGGTCACCTCGGTCCCGATGCCGTCGCCGGCCACCACCGCGATCCGCGCCACCGTCACGTCCACTCCCTCAGTCGGTCCGACCGCTCGACCTTAGTCCGCTGTCCCGATGTCTGACACGGCGGTCCCAGAGTATGGGTGAAGATTCGTTCAGGACCCCGGACGCGAACAACCCCCGTCGATCGCGGCAACGATCGCGGGGGCTGTCACGACAGGTACGCGTGGCTCGCGCCCGCCGGGGGTGCATCCTCCACGCGGAGCGACCACAGAAGCATCACCCGAAGACACGGCCATGGAGCCCGCGCGGCAGGACCAACGCTAGCGATGCGGACTAATGTCGCGCAAGACGCATCCCCCGCGTGTCGGGGCGACAACCGACTTCCCCGCCCGGCGGTATGGCACCATGCGCCGGTGAGTTTCGACCTCGTGGTGTGGGCCATGGACAACACGGCCATGCCGGATGACGTGCGTGCCGCGAACGCCCGGTGTGCCCGCGGCGAGCACCCACAGCGCCCCGCCGATCCGCGCGTCGTCGCCTTCTACGACGCCCTGACCAGCAACTACCCCGACCGCGGGCCGCGCGCCACGCTGCCCGGCACGCCCTGGGCCAGCGCCCCGCTGCACGCCGCGGCGGACCACATCCAGATGCGGCTGGACGAGCAGTGCCCCGACGCGGTCCTCGAGACGATCGAGAAACTCGCCGGTGAGCTCAACCTGGACCTGCTCGACCTGCAGGACGGCACGGTGTATCCACCACCGGTCAAGAGTCGTTAGTCCTCGTCGGCCGGTTCAGTCCTCGTCGCGCAGGTCGACGATGCTGCCCTTGGCCGAGCCGATCGATGCGGCCACCGCGGAGAGCAGCTCCGCGTCCACCGAGGAGTCGACGGTCAGCGCCATCAGCGCCTCGCCACCCAGCTGACGCCGGGCCACCTGCATCGCTGCGATGTTGACGCCCGCCTCACCGAGGATGGAGCCGATCGCGCCGACCACGCCCGGCCGGTCGGAGTAGCGGAAGAACAGCAGCACGCCACCCGCGCCGAGCTCCAGATCGAACTCGTCGACCTGGGTGAGCTTGCGGGCCTCGCGGGTGCCCGTACCGGTGACTGTGCCGGCCACGCTGACCGTGCGCCCGTCCGGCAGCGCGCCGCGTACCGTCACGAGATTCTGGTGGTCGGAGACCTCGCGGTCGACGACCAGCTCGACCTCGACGCCGCGGTCGGCCGCGAGCTGCGGGGCGTTGACGTAGGTGACCTGCTCCTCCACCACCGAGGCGAAGAGGCCCTTGGTGGCGGCCAGCTTGAGCACCGCGACGTCGTGCGACACGATCTCGCCGCGGACCTCCACGGTCACGCTGGCCGCGATGCCGCCGGCGACCGCGGTGAAGACCTTGCCGAGCCGCTCGGCCAGCCCGAGCAGCGGGCGCACGTCCTCGTCGACCACGCCACCGGCCTGCACGTTCACCGCGTCCGGCACGAACTCGCCCTGCAGGGCCAGCTTGACGCTGCGGGCCACCGACAGCCCGGCCTTGTCCTGCGCCTCGGCGGTGGACGCGCCCAGGTGCGGGGTGACCACCACGTTGTCGAAGGCGAACAGCGGTGACTCGGTGGTCGGCTCGGTGACGAAGACGTCGAGGCCGGCGCCGCCGACGCGGCCCTCGGCGAGCGCGTCGGCCAGCGCCCGCTCGTCGACCAGGCCACCGCGGGCGGCATTGATGATGCGCACCCCCGGCTTGACCGTGGCCAGCTCCTTCTCCCCGATCAGCCCCAGCGTCTCGGGGGTACGCGGCAGGTGGATCGAGATGAAGTCGCTCTCGCGCAGCAACTCGTCCAGCCCGACCAGGCGCACACCCAGCTGCGCGGCCCGGGCCGGCTGGATGTACGGGTCGTACGCGATCAGCCGGGTCCCGAACGCGGCCATCCGCTGGGCGAACAGCACCCCGATGCGCCCCAGCCCGACCACCCCGACGGTCTTGCCCTGCACCTCGACCCCGGTGTACTTCGCCCGCTTCCACTCGCCCCGCTTGAGCGCGGCGCTGGCGGCGGAGGTGTGCCGGGCCACGGACAGCAACAGGGCGATCGCCTGCTCGGCGGCCGAAACGATGTTGGAGGTCGGCGCGTTGACCACCATGACACCCCGCGCGGTGGCGGCGGGCACGTCCACGTTGTCGAGGCCCACGCCGGCCCGGGCGACGACCTTGAGCCGCGGCGCGGCGGCGACCGCCTCCGCGTCGATCCTGGTGGCGCTGCGCACGATGACCGCGTCGGCCTCGGCCAGCGCGGCGAGCAGCGCCGGGCGATCGGTGCCGTCCACGTGGCGGACGTCGAAGTCGTAGGCCAGCACGTCGATGGCGGCGGGGGCCAGTTCCTCGGCGATCAGTACCACGGGAGTCATACGTCTCCACCTGTTTGTCTAGCAGGCGGCCGGCCGCCGACCTTTCCGCGATCGTAGGGTGTGCCAGGTCCATTACGGCATGTCATCTCAGGGTGACCGGCCTCACATGTACGAAATACCCGGGACCACTTCCTGTCGCACGGTCCCGCTAGCCTCCTCGGCATGTCTCAAGCACCGGCCGACACCGCGGAAATCGACGAGGATCACGGCTCCGCGATCCCCGAGCCGCCCCGGCGGATCCCCTTCGGCGTGGCCGTCACCGCCACCCTGCTCGGCCTGCAGTCGGTGCTGCTGCTGGTCACGGGCGTGGTGGCGGTGACCGCCGGCTCCTACCGGGCGAGTGTCGGCGAGGCCACGGCGCAGGGACTGGCGGCCGCGCTCGTCGCCGTCTGCGCCGCCCTGGTGGCCGCGGTCGCATGGTCCTTCGTCCGCGACGGCGTCACCGTGGGCTCGATGATCGTCGGCGGTCTGACCCTGGTGACCGGGCTGATCCTGCTGGTCGGCGGCGTGTCCGGGAGCGACCCCGAAACGGAGCTGCTGCGCCTGGGCGTGCTGGCGCTGGTGATCGGCCTCGGGGTGCTGCTGGTGCCGCTGCTCGGCCACGCCCCGGCCTACCTGGCCGCCCGCCGGGTATGGTCGCGCGCCGAGCGGGACTGGTTGCACGAGCTGACCACTCCGGAGGTCGCGCCGCAGCAGTGGCCGGGACACTACCCGCCGCCTCAGCAGCAGTGGGGCGGTCCGCCGCAGCCGCAGTACGTTCCGCCGCCCGGCCATCCGGGGCAGGCCGGCTTCACCGCCCAGCCGGGTTACCCGGCGCAGTACCAGTATCCGCCGCAGCAGGCGCAGGGCTGGGCCCCGCAGCAACCGCAGCAACCGCAGCAACCGCAGCAACCGCAGCAACCGCAGCAACCGCAGCAGTATCAGGCCTGGCCGGAGGCGGCCGTGCCGCCGTGGTCGGGACAGCAGCCGCCGTCCGAGCCCTTCTCGGCCCCGCCCGCCGCGGTCACCGCGCCGCCGGTTCCCGAAAGCGTGCCCGTGCAGGAGGAAAGCGGTCCCGGGCAAGCCGGGCAGACAGCCTCAACGGTCGGCAGCGGGCCTCAGTCCATGCCGCTGGCGGCAGCTCAGCAGGCACCGACCGAACAGATCAAGCCGGTCGACCCGCCGCCACAGCAGCAGTAGCGGTCCGGCCGGCGGGCTCGCCGCGCGGGCCGGCGACCGACCCCGGCGGGTGAGCGGTCCCGGCAGGCGAACTCAGCGGGATCGCCGCCGGCATCCACCTGATCCGCCGGCCGGGCCGCGGCTCAGACCCGGGGCCGCGGAATGGAGTGCCGCTCGATCGGCGGCGCCGCCGTGTAACCCGCCGACGCCCGCCCGTCGAACTGCCGGAAGCTCAGCGCCTCCGCGTCCAGCCCGTCATACAGCAATTCCAGATCCAGGCTGCCCACCGGCGGATAGACCCGCTCACGCGGCGGCTCCTGGCCCGCCTCCAGCGCACCCTGCGCCACCATGAAGTCGATGATCGCCTGGCGGACCGACGGCAGCGTGACCGGCGAGTGGTAGACCACGTTCAGGGCCTGCATCCGCATCCCCTGCACGTGTTCCTCGCCCTTGTTGTCGTGGAAGTGCGGGTTGCGGGTCTCGATCTGCAGCACCGGCACCGAGCTGGCCATCACGTCCGGGCTGGCGCTCTCCAGGATCCCGCCGAACTGCTCGAACAGGTCCATGTACTCGTACGGCTCGACGGCGAAGCCGCCCGCCAGCCGCAGCTTCAGGCCCAGGTCCAGGGTCATCGCGTGCTCGCCCGCGTTGCCGGTGGCGATCACCTCGGTGCCGAAGCCCGAATACTCGGCGAGGAAGCGGTTGAGCCATTCGTTGGTGATCTCGGAGCTGCGCCCGCGCCGGCTGAAGAACAGCCGCCCGTCGCGCAGCTTCGGCTTGGAGTGCCAGGAGATGCGGACCATCGAGTACGGGCTCTCGGCCAGGTGCAGCCCGGCGGCGTAGGCCTTGCAGTACTCATGGACCGCGCCGGGCACGTAGTTGTCGGCGTCGACGTAGCCGAGGTAGCGCCGGCCCGTCATCGCGGCCAGCGCCATCCCGATCAGCATGGCCTCGCCCTTGCCGGCGCGGACCAGACCGTCCTCGCCGATCAGTTCCTCCATCCCGGCCGCCTTGAATGCGGCGGCCAGTCCGGGGTCTTTCTGATGCACGCTGATCGCCGACCGGCCGGCCAGCCGGCAGAACTGTTCGAGAGTCTGCGCCTCGATCTCGTACCGGTCCACGGGCAGCTTGTCGCTGTTGGAGACCAGCACAATGAGACAGTCGTGCGGAATTCCGGAGAGCACTCCTTCGATGACGCTTCGTGACTCATTCATGCACGGCACGACGATTACCATTTGCGACTCGACCGCGCGTAAAGCTTCGAAGGACACGACTCGGCTGCCCGCCGAAAAACCATCGCCCAGGGCGCCCGAATCCAGCTCGATGACCCTCTGCAGCTCATGGATCCGAACCGCGCCGAAGCGCTCACTCCGGAAAGAATCAGCCAGTCGCATGGGGCGAATCTACCCGCTGCTGTCCAGGCCGTAGCGCGCCGAACAGTACACAATTCGATGACGGCGCCGCTTCGGTGAGCGGGACGTAACGCCCATGTTTCAGGTAGTCGAATGGTTACGCAGAAACGCCGGATCGCGGTGCCCGGCGGCACTGCGATCCGGCGTCCGCCGGGCTGAGAGAAACGTCAGGCCGTTTCGGTGATCGGCCGGTCCACCCAGCTCATCATGTCGCGCAGCTTCTTGCCGGTGACCTCGATCGGGTGCTCGGCGCCTTCCTTGCGGTACTGCTGCAGACGGGTGCCGCCGGCCTCGTCGTCGGCGATGAGCGCCTTGGTGAACTCGCCGGACTGGATCTCGGCGAGGATCTTCTTCATCTCCTGCTTCACGCCGGCGTTGATCACCCGCGGGCCGCTGACGTAGTCACCGAACTCGGCGGTGTCCGAGACGCTGTAGCGCATCCGGGAGATGCCGCCCTCGTACATGAGGTCGACGATCAGCTTGAGCTCGTGCAGGCACTCGAAGTACGCGATCTCCGGGGCGTAGCCGGCCTCGGTGAGCACCTCGAAGCCCGTCTGCACGAGCGCGGCCGTACCGCCGCAGAGGACCGCCTGCTCGCCGAAGAGGTCGGTCTCCGTCTCCTCCTTGAAGGTGGTCTTGATGACGCCGGCCCGGGTGCCGCCGATCGCCTTCGCGTACGACAGCGCGAGCGCCTGGCCGCCACCGCTGGCGTCCTGCTCCACCGCGATGAGCGCGGGCACGCCCTTGCCGTCCACGTACTGGCGGCGGACCAGGTGGCCCGGGCCCTTGGGGGCGACCATCGCCACGTCCACGTTCGCCGGCGGCTTGATCAGCTCGAACCGGATGTTGAGGCCGTGACCGAAGAAGAGCGCCTTGCCGGCGGTCAGGTTCGGCTCGATCGACTCGGCGTAGATCTTCCGCTGGGCGGTGTCCGGCGCCAGCACCATGATCACGTCGGCCCAGGCGGACGCCTCGGCCGGCGTGAGCACCTTGAGGCCCTGCTCCTCGGCCTTGGCGCGGCTCTTGGAGCCCTCCTTCAGGCCGACCACCACGTCGACGCCCGAGTCGCGCAGCGACAGCGAGTGCGCGTGGCCCTGGCTGCCGTACCCGATCACCGCGACCTTGCGTCCCTGGATGATGGACAGGTCGGCGTCGTCGTCGTAGAACACTTCGGCGGTCATTGGTTCCCTCTCGAATCTTGGTGAAAAATCAGGCTGCGCGCAGGGCGGGGCCGGTGGTGATGGAGCGGGATCCGCGGCCGATCGCGACCAGGCCGGACTGGACCATTTCCTTGATGCCGTACGGCTCGAGGTCGCGCAGCAGCGCATCGAGTTTGTCGGGGTTGCCGGTCGCCTCGATCGTGAGGGTGTCCGGTGCGACGTCGATCACCTTGGCCCTGAACAGTTCGACCGTCTCGAGCACCTGGCCGCGCACGGTGCGGTCGGCGCGCACCTTGACCAGCAGGAGCTCGCGCTGGACCGACTGCTGCGGGTCCAGCTCGACGATCTTCAGGACGTTCACCAGCTTGTTGAGCTGCTTGGTCACCTGCTCCAGGGGTGAGGAGTCGGCGTTGACCACGATCGTGATGCGGGAGACGTCCGGGTTCTCCGTCTCGCCCACCGCCAGCGAATCGATGTTGAAGCTGCGCCGCGAGAACAGACCCGACACCCGGGCCAGCACGCCGGGCTTGTTCTCCACGAGCACGGACAGGGTGTGCTTGTTCAAAGTGGTCACAGGTCGTCCTCGTCGAAGGCCGGGCGCACGTCCCGGGCGAACATGATCTCGTCGTTGCTGGTGCCGGCCGCGACCATCGGCCAGACCATGGCGTCCTTGCCGACCGTGAAGTCGATGACCACCGGGCGGTCGTTGATCTCCATGGCCGCCTTGATGGTGGCGTCCACGTCGTCCTTGGACTCGCAGCGCAGGCCCACGCAGCCCAGCGCCTCGGCCAGCTTCACGAAGTCGGGGATGCGGTGCTTGTGGGTGCCCAGCTCGGTGTTGGAGTAGCGGCCCTCGTAGAACAGGGTCTGCCACTGCCGGACCATGCCCAGGTTGCCGTTGTTGATCACGGCGATCTTGACCGGGATGCCCTCCAGCGCGCAGGTGGCCAGCTCCTGGTTGGTCATCTGGAAGCAGCCGTCGCCGTCGATCGCCCACACCGCGGTGTCCGGGCGGCCCACCTTGGCGCCCATCGCGGCGGGAACCGCGTAGCCCATCGTGCCGGCCCCGCCGGAGTTGAGCCAGGTGCCCGGCTTCTCGTACCGGATGAACTGCGACGCCCACATCTGGTGCTGCCCGACCCCGGCCACGTAGATCGCCTCGGGGCCGACCAGCTCGCCGATCCGCTCGATGACGTACTGCGGGGCCAGTGTGCCGTCGGTGGGCTCGTCGTAGCCCAGCGGGTAGCGCTCGCGCAGGTCGTTGAGCTGCGCCCACCACGGCGCGTACGCCGCGGTGCCGCCCGCCGTGGCCGAGACGGCCGCGATCAGCTCGTCGATCACGTGCCGGGCGTCGCCCACGATCGGGACGTCGGCGTGCCGGTTCTTGCCGATCTCGGCCGGGTCGATGTCGGCGTGCACGACCTTGGCGTCCGGGGCGAACGAGTCCAGCTTGCCGGTGACCCGGTCGTCGAAGCGGGCGCCCAGAGTGACCAGCAGGTCGGCCTTCTGCAGCGCGTACACCGCGGGGACCGTGCCGTGCATGCCCGGCATGCCCAGGTGCTGCGGGTGCGAGTCGGGGAACGCGCCGAGCGCCATCAGCGTGGTGACCACCGGGATGCCGGTCGACTCGGCCAGCTTGCGCAGCCCCTCGGTGGCGCCGGCCTTGAGCACGCCGCCACCGACGTACAGCACCGGGCGCTTGGCCGCGGCGATCAGCCGGGCCGCCTCGCGGATCTGCTTGCCGTGCGGGTGCAGCGTGGGCCGGTAGCCGGGCAGATCCAGGGTGGGCGGCCAGGCGAAGGTGGTCGCCGCCTGCAGCACGTCCTTGGGCACGTCGACGAGCACCGGGCCCGGGCGGCCGGTCAGGGCGAGGTGGAACGCCTCCGCCATGATCCGCGGGATCTCCTCGGGCGTCTGGATCAGGAAGTTGTGCTTGGTGATCGGCAGCGTGATGCCCTGGATGTCCGCCTCCTGGAAGGCGTCCGTGCCGATCGCGGGCCGGGCCACCTGGCCGGTGATCGCGACGATCGGCACCGAGTCCATGTAGGCGTCGGCGATCGGGGTGACCAGGTTGGTCGCGCCCGGGCCGGAGGTGGCGATGCAGACACCGACCTTGCCGGTGGCCTGCGCGTAGCCGGTCGCGGCGTGACCCGCGCCCTGCTCGTGGCGGACCAGGATGTGCCGGACCTTGGAGTCGTACAGCGGGTCGTAGGCGGGCAGGATCGCCCCGCCCGGGATCCCGAACGCCACCTCGACGCCGAGTGCCTCGAGCGACCGCACGAGCGAGCCGGCCCCACTGATGGGGGTCGGGGGCACCGTGACTACGGCCGGGGTGCCGGCTGCCGCCGCGACGGTGGCCGGGGTGGCGCGGTGGGCGAGGGTCTCGGGTGTGGGTCTTGTCATGGCGATTCAGACCTTCGTTCGGGATGGGTGAGCCTGGACGCTCCCGGAGCAACAAAAAAGGTCCTCGTGCCGAAGCACGGGACCTAGCGCACCGTCATCTCTCGTGGCCGAGGGACAGTGCGCTCACATAAGTACTCGGGACGACAAGCACATGCGGCTAAGACTGCCCCATCTCACGGGGTGCGTCAACTGATCTCACATCTTGGTCACCCGTTCGCGAGCCGTCCTCCGCCGCGAAGGCCGGGTCGGTGGGCAGGAGCGCTCTGACCTGCCGCATCCCCGGGCCCAGCATGATCACCTGGCTGCGGGCGGGCGCGCTGGGCGGCACCGGCGGGCGGGCCCGCTGGACCGGGACGGGACGGGCGCCGGAGGAGCGTACGGTCTCGAGCTGCGCCTGCAGATGCTCGGCGGGCACGCCCCAGCCGAACAGCGAGCCCTGGCCCAGCCGGCAGCCGGCCTCCTCGACGATCGCCCGCTGCGCCGGGGTGCCGATGCCCTCGGCCAGCACTTCCAGGCCCAGCCGGTGACCCAGCCGCACGACCACGTCGACCAGCGGCGCCGCCGTGCCGGTGCGCGACTCCGGCTCCGCGACCAGCGCGTGGTCGATCTTCAGGATGTCGACCGGCAGGTTGCGCAGCTGCCCGAGGGACGAATACCCCGCGCCGAAGTCGTCCAGCGCGATCCGCACGCCGGTGGACCGCAGCTCGCACAGCCGGCGGATCAGCTCGTCCATGTCGGTGGCCACCGCGTGCTCGGTCACCTCGAGCACCAGCCGCTGCGGCGGTACGTGATACCGCTGCAGCACCTCGGCGACCTGGGCGGCGTAGTCGGCGGCGTGCAGCTCTTTGGGTGACATGTTGACCGACACCCAGACGTCGTGACCGCCGGCCAGCCACTGGGCGAGCTGCCGGCAGGCCTGGTCCAGCACCCAGGAGCCGATCATGCTGATCAGCCCGGACTCCTCGGCCACCGGGATGAACTCGTCGGGCCGTACCGCGCCCAGCTCAGGGTGGTGCCAGCGCAGCAGGGCCTCGGCGCCGACCGGCCGCATCGACGGCAGGGCGACGACCGGCTGGAAGACCAGGCGCAGCTGCTCGCGTTCGATGGCGTGGCGCAGCTCGTTCTCCAGGACGCTGTGCCGGCGCAGCAGCTCGTCGTAGCGCTTCTGGTAGCGCTCGACGCGGTTCTTGCCGCGCTGTTTCGCGTACCGCAGCGCCAGGTCGGCGTCGCGCATCAGCTCGCCGGTATCGCCCGGGGAGGGCGAGTCGGCGACGCCGACGCTCGCGGAGAGGAAGACCGAGCCGTCCTCGGTGTCGTAGGGCTCGCTGAGCACCGCCAACAGGCGCTTCCCGGCGACCATGGCCTCCTCGGGCGTGGCCCACATCAGCACCGCGAACTCGTCGCCGCCGAGGCGCGCCGCGACGTCGCCCTCGCGCAGGTTGGCGCCGAGCCGCCGGCCCACCTCGGTGAGCACCGCGTCGCCGACGTCGTGGCCGCGCATGTCGTTGACGTTCTTGAAACCGTCCAGATCGAGGCCGACCAGCACTCGGGCCCGGTCCCGGACGGCCGGCTCGCGCAGGGCCCGGACCAGGCCGCGCCGGTTGGCCAGGCCGGTCAGCGGGTCGGTGTGGGCCAGCTCCCGGAAGTGCGTCTCGCGCTGGCTCAGCCGCAGGGTGTGCCGCTTGACGTCGGCCAGGGCCAGATACTGGCGGGCGACCAGGGCGAAGCCCTCGATGCTCACGCCGAGGAAGCCGAACACGTCCACGGCGCCGCCGACGGCCAGGTGATAGCCGAACGCGCCGACCAGCGCGGCCATCGGCACGAACGCGTACCCGGTGTTGCGCTGGGTGACGTCGCCGACCACCTCGACCGGGCGATCGGCGATCTTGACCGCGCGCGCCACGACCACCAGCCCGGCGGGCAGCAGCACGGCGCCGAGCAGGACGACGCCGGGCCGGTCGCGGCAGATGCCTCCGGACAGCGCGGTGGCGGCCAGGGCCACCAGGCTGACCCCGGCGGCCACCCGCACGGTGACGTGCCGGGGACGGTGGGCATGCATGGCGAGCACGGCGGTCAGCCCGAGGGCGATCGCCGCCACCCCCGCCGGCAGCAGCATCGACAGGCAGCGCGCGGGAGTCTGATCGCCGAACAGCCGGGTGGGCTGTGAGACCAGCACCCAGCCCACGAACCACAGCGCCGCCGCGACCACGAAGCCGTCGAGCAGGTGCCGCACCGCCGCGCCCGGGCTCTCCGCCGCCCCGGGCAACATCAGCGTGCCGACCAGCAGGGTGAGGGTGCCCAGGGCCATCGCCACGGCGACGGCCGAGGCCAGCCGCATCGGGGCGTGCACCAGGAACAGGCTGCTGAGCAACCCGGCGAGCGCGGCCGCAGTGGCTGTCGCGGCGCCCGCGGCGAGCAGCAGATGGGCCCGGCGGGCGGCGCCGGTGTGCTTGCGGCCGGAGTTGGCCAGCAGGGCGACAGCCGGGACCGCGACCACGAGGCTCGCCAGCCCGGCCAGCTCCACGCCGGACGGTGAGTGCACGGGAACACTCTGCCGTACCGGAGCGCATTTCGGGAGCCGACCGATCGACCGGTTTCGAACCGCAACACATGATCGCGTCCCGCGCAGTGGACTTCGTGTCGCCCGGCACAGACGCGGTCCTTACCCGCGGTGGCAGTATGTAGTAATGCCTGAGCTGCGCTCCCGGACCTCGACCCACGGTCGGACGATGGCCGGCGCGCGCGCCCTGTGGCGCGCCACCGGCATGACCGACGACGATTTCGGCAAGCCGATCGTCGCCATTGCCAACAGCTTCACCCAGTTCGTACCCGGTCACGTGCATCTGAAGGACATGGGCGGTCTGGTCGCCGACGCGGTGTTCGAGGCCGGCGGGATCGGGCGCGAGTTCAACACCATCGCGGTGGACGACGGCATCGCCATGGGCCACGGCGGCATGCTCTACTCCCTGCCCAGCCGCGAGCTGATCGCCGACGCGGTGGAGTACATGGTGAACGCGCACTGCGCCGACGCCCTGGTCTGCATCTCGAACTGCGACAAGATCACCCCGGGGATGCTGATCGCCGCCCTGCGGCTGAACATCCCCACCGTCTTCGTCTCCGGTGGCCCGATGGAGGCCGGCAAGACCGTCGCCATCGAGGGCGTCGTGCACGAGAAGCTCGACCTGGTCGACGCGATGAGCGCCAGCGCGAACGAGAACGTGACCGACGCGCAGCTCGACACCATCGAACGCTCGGCCTGCCCGACCTGCGGTTCCTGCTCCGGCATGTTCACCGCCAACTCGATGAACTGCCTGACCGAGGCGATCGGCCTGGCCCTGCCGGGCAACGGCTCGACGCTGGCCACCCACGCGGCCCGCAAGGCCCTGTTCGAGCGGGCCGGCTCGCTCATCGTCGACATCGCGAAGCAGTACTACGAGAACGACGACGAGAGCGTGCTGCCGCGCGCCATCGCCAGCCGCGACGCCTTCGAGAACGCGGTGGCCCTGGACGTGGCCATGGGCGGCTCGACCAACACGGTGCTGCACCTGCTGGCCGCGGCCCGCGAGGCCGAGCTGGACTTCAGCGTGGCCGACATCGACGCGGTGTCGCGCCGGGTCCCGTGCCTGTCCAAGGTCGCGCCGAACAGCCCGAAGTACCACATGGAGGACGTGCACCGCGCGGGCGGCATCCCGGCGCTGCTCGGCGAGCTGAACCGCGGCGGGGCCCTGCGCACCGGCGTGCGGTCGGTCCACTCCCCCGACCTGGAGAGCTGGCTGCAGACCTGGGACATCCGCAGCGGCAGCCCGAGCGAGGAGGCGCTGGAGCTCTTCCACGCCGCGCCGGGCGGCGTGCGCACCACCCAGCCGTTCTCCACGACCAACCGCTGGGCGACGCTGGACACGGACGCGGCCGGCGGCTGCATCCGCTCGGTCGAGCACGCGTACACGGTCGACGGCGGCCTGGCCATCCTCTTCGGCAACCTGGCGCCCGACGGCTGCGTCGTCAAGACCGCCGGCGTGGCCGAGGAGCTGTGGAAGTTCAGCGGCCCGGCGCGGGTCTTCGAGAGCCAGGACGCGGCCGTCGAGGGCATCCTCGGCAAGCAGGTCGTGGCCGGCGACGTGGTCGTGATCCGCTACGAGGGACCCCGCGGCGGGCCGGGCATGCAGGAGATGCTCTACCCGACCTCCTTCCTGAAGGGCCGAGGCCTGGGCAAGTCGTGCGCGCTGATCACCGACGGCCGCTTCTCCGGCGGCACCTCGGGCCTGTCCATCGGGCACGTCTCCCCGGAGGCGGCGTCCGGCGGGCTGATCGCCCTGGTCGAGACCGGCGACGAGATCACCATCGACATCCCGGGCCGGACGATCACGCTGAACGTCTCGGACGAGGAGCTGGCCCAGCGCCGGCACGTCCAGGAGCGCCGGCCGAAGCCGTACACCCCGGCCGACCGGCAGCGCCCGGTCTCGGCGGCGCTGCGCGCCTACGCCTCGATGGCGACCAGCGCGAGCGACGGCGCCTACCGCAAGGTCCCCGAATAATCCGGTACGGGCACAGAAAACAGCAGAAGCAGCACCGGCCGACCGGCCGCCACGCACGAAGCTCAGTGCGTGGCGGCCGGTCGTCCGGCTTCCGGGCTCAAGCCGGTTCGAGACCGAGCGCCGTGAGCAGCTCGTCGAAGGTCTCCTCGGCGAGGACGTTCGTGGCCTCCAGAGCCGTCCGCACCGCCTCGCCGTCCGCCGTGAGACCGGCCTCGGCGGCCCAGGCCAGTGCCTGCTCCGTGACCTCGGCCGTCGTCTGCCCGAGGTCGGGAGCGCCGTACTCGGCGGCCTTCTTCAGGTGCAGGTGGACGTGCCAGTAGCCGCCGGCCGGCGTCGACGCTTCGACATCGGCGACGTCGCTGTCGAGGATGAACGCCGTGATCGCCGGCGCCCCGGTCTCGGCCACGAGCCTGCGCAGGGCGTCGCTCAGGTCGCCGCTCAACTGCGCGGCACGCCATCCGCCCCGGTAGGACGACTCGTCGAGCACCTCGGCGTCGCCGAGCGCGGTGAGCGGTTCCGGCGAGCGGGCGACCACGATCCGGCCGGTGTAGCCCATCAGTAGGAACCGGTGCTCTCGGACCGCGACCAGGCACCGCAGGGGGTCTTGTAGCGGCCCTTGATGTAACCGAGCCCCCACTTGATCTGGGTGGCCGGGTTGGTCCGCCAGTCCGAACCGGCCGAGCTCATCTTGTTGCCGGGATAGGACTGCGGGATCCCGTACGCGCCGGAGCTGGGATTCTCGGCCCGGTGGTTCCAGCCGCTCTCCTTGTTCCACAGCTTGTTGAGGCAGCCGAACTGACTGATCGGGAAGCCCGCGTCGATCATCAACGCGCATCCGATGGCCCGGTTGCCCTTGAACTCGTTGCACGACGAGGGAATCGGCCCGTCGAAGGCCACGGTCCCGTTCTTCTTGGCCTCGGCCTTGCGCTTCTCGTCGGCCTTCTTCTCGATGGCCCGCCGGTTCAGCATCCGCGCCTTGCTCGCAGCCGCCTTGGCCGCCGCGCCGGCCTTGGCCGCGGCCTCCTCCTCAGCCTGCCGCCGCTGCGCCCGAGCCGCCGCGTGCTGCCCGTGCCGCTCCTTGAGCAACCTCAGTTCGGCGGCGTCGGCCTGCACGACGAGACCGACCCGGTCCCCGGTGAGCTGGTCGTCCTGACGCTCACCGAGATACACACCGCCGACGAGGCCGCCGACGAGCAGACCCACCGAGCCCACCCGGACTGCGATCCGGCTCCAGAGCCGCTCCACGAAAACCCCTCCGTCGCACCGATGACGCGACGACCACCTTGGCCCACCCGGCACCGGAAGGGAATAGCGATCATCGAAATCACAGCCTTTAATCCCAGGAGCGACCGGCAACCGGTTCGACTCCCCTGTGGGCGGTTGTGTTTCCGTGATCGGGCGGCTGCGAAGGGTGGGAAACATGACCTTCTACGTCGCTCGAGCTGGTGCAGGCGGCCGGCTGCGTGCGGTCCGAGCTGCCGGCCCGGGTTGATGCCGCCCTGCACGCCGGGGACTTTCCGGGCGGCCACCGGCGCGCTGGGGGCCGAGGTCGAGCGGGGCAACCGGCTGCCCTCCGGCGCCGCGCGGCTGGGGGCGCAACTGCGTGGCGAGGGGCCGCCGCGCCCGGTGTTTCCCCCGGCTGGACGCGGCGGCGCCGGTGGTCAGGTCAGATCGTTGACGCTGCGCAGGACCGGGCGGGTGGTCAGGGCCGTGGGTTCCAGCCCGGCACCGCCGCGGATGATGAACGTCGCCGACTCGCCCGGCAGCAGCGTCACCCCCGCCTCGTCCACCTCGGTCGCCGGGTCCAGGCGGTCCGGTGACAGGGTCAGGTCCCGCAGGATGTGGTGCGCGGTGATCTTCACCCGCGCGTCCGGGCCGACCGCCTCGAAGACGGCGTCGAACTTCGCCGGCGGCCAGGCGATGTCCTTGTCCTCCGCGAAGAACCACCAGGCCCGGTGCGACCCGGCGACGGCGGTCAGTACCTCCCGCGTCGCGTCGGCGGCTTCGCCGACCTCCGCGGACAGCGGCAGCGTCGTGGCCGAGTTCGGTGCGACGGTCGCGTCGACCGTCATCTCGGCCAGCACGAGCCCGTCGAGGGTACGGCGGGAGACAACCGCCGACACCGTCCACGGCTCGAGCGAATCGTTGACCGCCACCAGGGCCGGACCGCCGTCCCGGGGCTGCACGGTCAGCAGTCGCGGGGCGAAGGAGCGGAGCAGGGCGTACCAGAGCGGCTTCTTGCGGCCGTCGCCGTCCACGGCCGCCCAGGACGTGACCGGCCAGCAGTCGTTGAGCTGCCACATGATCGTGCCCATGCAGTGCGGGCGCAACGACCGGAAATGCTCGATCCCGAGCGACAGCGCCCTGGCCTGGTTCAGCTGGGTCAGGTAGTGCCAGTCGTCGAAGTCGCGCGGCGCGGGCAGGTGGGCGTCGAGGCCGCGCTGCAGCTTGGCGTCGCCGTCGGCGGCCTTCTGGTGCGCCTGCATTCCCGGCGAGTCGTGGGTCAGCGGCTCGTCGGAGATGGCCCGGCGCAGGGTCGCGTACGCCGGAGGTGCCTGGTAACCGAACTCGGCGACGAACCGCGGCCGGTACTCGCGGTACTTGGTGTAGTCGTCGGTGTTCCACACGTCCCAGATGTGCATGGTGCCGTACGCCGGATCGTTGGGGTGCTTGTCGTCGCGGCCCGAGTAGGGGCTGCCCGGCCAGTACGGCCGGCTCGGGTCCTCGGCGGCGACGATGCCCGGCAGCACGTCGAAGTAGTAGCCCGCGCCCCACGACCTGTCGCCGAGCGCCGCCTTCCAGTCCCAGTCCTCGTGGCCCCAGATGTTCTCGTTGTTGCCGGTCCACATCATCAGGCTGGGATGCGAGGCCAGCCGGACCACCTGCTCGCGGGCCTCGGCCGCCAGCTCGGAGGCGAAGGGCTCCTCCTCCGGGTACGCCGCGCAGGCGAACAGGAAGTCCTGCCCCACCATCAGCCCGAGCTCGTCGGCGAGGTCGTAGAAGTCCTCGGACTCGTACCGGCCGCCGCCCCAGATCCGCAGGTAGTTGACGTTCGCGTCGATCGCCTGGGCGAAGCGGGCGGCCAGGCGCTCGCGGGTGACCCGGTTGGCGAAGACGTCGTCGGGGATCCAGTTGACGCCCCGCACGAAGATCGGGATGTCGTTGACGAGCAGGGTGAACGCGCTGCCACCGGCGTCCGGCGACGTATCGATCCGCACGTCACGGAAGCCGACCTTGCGCGACCAGCTGTCCAGGTCGCCGTCCGGCCCCGACGCCGTCACCTCGAGGTCGTAACGCGGCTGGGCCCCGTACCCGATGGGCCACCAGAGCTCAGGATCGCGCACGGTGAGCGAGAGGACGGCCTCGTCGCCCTCCGTGGTCGTCTCCACCCGCTCGCCGGCGACGGTCGCGGTGAGGGTGACCGGCCCGGGGGTCTCCCGCTCGAGGCGCACGCGCACCTCGACCGTGCCCACGCCGCCGGCCACGGTGACCTGCGGGCGCACCTCGGCCAGCCGGGCCAGCGACCAGTTCTGAAGGCCGATCTCCTGCCAGATGCCCGCGGTGACCAGCGTCGGGCCCCAGTCCCAGCCGAAGTTGCAGGCCGTCTTGCGGATGAAGTTGAACGGCTCGGGATAGGCGTTCGGCCGGTCGCCGAGCCGGTCCCGGTGCGCCTCGGCGTAGCTGTACGCCGAGGTGAAGTGGATCCGCAGCTGGTTCTCACCGGCGCGCAGCGCGTCCCGCACGTCGAAGCGGTAGCCGCGGTGCTGGTTGGCCGTGCGGCCCAGCTCGACGCCGTTGAGTACGACGGTGGCGACGGTGTCGAGCCCGGCGCAGACCAGGTCCGTGCGGCCGGCGCCCGGCTCGTGCTGGAACACGGTGTCGTAGACCCAGTCGGTGCGCCCGATCCAAGCGAGCTTCTTCTCGTTCTCGTCCAGGTACGGGTCGTCGATCAGGCCCGCGGCGAGCAGGTCGGTGTGCACACAGCCGGGCACGGTGGCGGCGACGCTGTCCACGTCGCCGCCGCTGAGCGCCCAACCCTCGTGCAGAGGTCGGTACGAGGTCACGCTTCTCCTTATTCGTCCCGCGGTCAGGACTTGACGGCGCCTTCCATGATCCCTCGCACGATCTGCCGTCCACCGAGAACGAGCAGCACGAGCAGCGGAACCGTGGCGGCGAAGGCACCCGCGAGCACCCGGCGGTAGATGACGTAGTTACCGCTGGCGAGGTCGGACAGGGCCACCATCGAGGTGGGGAACTCGGTGCCGTTGAGCTGGATCAGGGGCCACTGGAACTCGTTCCAGGTCGCCACGAAGGTCAGCAGGCCGAGCACCGCCAGCGCCGGCCGGATCGCCGGCAGCACGATGCTCCAGTACACCCGCATGGTCAGGGCGCCGTCCATGCGGGCGGACTCGATCAGCTCGTCCGGCACCGCGTGCATGATGAACTGCCGCATGTAGAAGACGCCGAACGCGCTCACCAGGAACGGCGCGATGACCGACAGCAGGGTCCCGTTCCAGCCCAGCTTGCCCATCAGGATGTACAGCGCGACGATGCCGAGCTGGTTGGGCACCGTCAGGGTCAGGATCACCACGATCATGAGCTTGTCGCGGCCCGGGAAACGCAGCTTGGCGAACGCGAAACCGGCCAGCGAGCAGAAGAACAGCGTGGACGCCGTCACCACGAAGGCGACGATGAAGCTGTTGATCAGCGACGCGGCGAAGTACACCTGCTGCAGGGTGAAGACCTCACGCAGGTTGTTCATGAACTCCCCGCCGGGGACCACCGTCGGCGGGATCGACGAGACGGCCTCGTCAGTGCTCGTGGCGATGACGAACATCCAGTAGAGCGGGAACGCCGACAGCGCCAGCACGGCCACCAGGGCGAGGTACGTGCGCCAGTTCCCGCCGGTGTCCTGGGGTGCGCGGCCGATCTCGGCCCGGCGGCGTGGCTTCAGCCGCGGTGCGGTGGCGGTCATCGGCGTCCTCCTCCGAGGCGGTTCGTCGCCAGGGCGTTCAGGGCGGCGACGATGAGGATGATCACGAACAGCGCCCACGACATGGCGGCCGCGTATCCGAGGTTGAGGTCCTTCCAGCCGACCTTGTAGATCAGCTGGGCGATGGTCTGCCACTGCCCGTTCGAGCCGCCGGACGCGGCCGCGGGGTTCTCCTCGAAGAGCATCGGCTCGTTGAAGAGCTGCAGGCCACCGATGGTCGACAGGACCACCGTGAAGATCAGCACCGGCTGGATCATCGGCACGGTGATGCGCCACAACTGCCGCCACGGCCCGGCGCCGTCGACGGCCGCCGCCTCGTAGACGTCCTTCGGGATGGACTGCATCGCCGACAGGTAGAGCAGGGCGTTGTAGCCGATCCACTTCCAGTTGACCATCGTGGCGATGGCGATCCAGGAGCTCCACTTGTACGCCCGCCAGTCCAGCGGGGTGTCCTGGCCGAAGCCGACCAGTGAGAGCAGCCAGTTGGCCATGCCGTTGTCGCGGGCGAAGAAGACGGCGAAGACCAGCGTCGACGCGGCCACCGGGGTCACGTACGGCAGCAGCACCCCGACCCGCCACCAGGTGTTGCCGCGCAGCTTGCGGTTGAGCAGGTTGGCCACCATCAGCGCGATCAGCAGCTGCGGCACGGTGGCCAGGATGAAGATGCCGAAGGTGTTGCCCAGCGCGTTCCAGAAGGCCTCGTCGTGGATCAGCTTCTCGAAGTTCGCCAGGCCGGCCCAGCCGGTCAGGGTGGGGTCGTCGAGCCGCCAGTTGCGCAGCGCGACGATGCCGTTGAAGACGATCGGGAACAGCCCGAAGATCGCGAAGAGCAGGAAGAACGGCGAGATCAACAGGTACGGGACGCGCTTGTTGTCGAAGCGGTGGAGCCAGTTGCGTTGCTTGGGCGCGGACTTGGCGGCGCGGCGTTGCGCCGGTTCGGGACTCGCGGCCGGCGGCGCGCTACGGGTGAGGGACACGGCCACTCCTTCCAGGGAGCAGCGGGGCGGCCACCCGGGCCGCCCCGCCGTCGTTTCGCTTTAAGAAGTGGCTGCCTTCTGGGCCGCCTTGACCGCCTCCGGCCACGCCGCGTTGGACTTGAGCGAGCCCTGCTGGACGCGGGTGATCACGTTCTCCACCGCGACCCGGGTCGGGCCGTTCTTCTTGCCCAGGTACTGCGGCTTCAGGCCCTCCGCGGTGGACGCGAAGATCTGCCCGGTGGGCGCGTTGCTCATGAACTCCTTCTTGTACTCCAGCACCGCGGGGTCCTTGTAGAGCGCGGGCTGCGAGGGCAGGTTGCCGACGGTCTTGAAGACCTCGATCTGCTGCGCCGGCTGGACCATCCACTCGACGAACTTGTACGCCTCGTCGGCGTTCTTGCCCTGCTTCGGGATGGTCCACCAGGAACCACCCCAGTTACCGCCGCCGCCGGGGATCGTGGCGATGTCCCACTTGCCCTTCTGGTTGGGCGCGGTCGTCTGGATGTGCCCGAGCATCCACGCCGGGCAGGCCAGCACGGCGAACTGGTCCTTCTTGAAACCCTGGTCCCAGTTGGGCTGGAAGCTGGCGAGGTTGGCCGAGAGGCCGGCGTCGATCGTCTTCATCGCGACGTCGAAGGCGACCTTGGGGCCGGCGTCCATCTGCAGCTGCTCGGACTCGTCGTAGAAGCCCTGCGGCTGCTGGGCGAGCACCGGGTTGAACATGTTGGTGCCGGAGTCGACGAACTTCTTGCCGGTCTTGTCGACGTACTGCTTGCCGACGTTGATGAAGTCGTCCCAGGTGGTCCAGAGCTTCGAAACCGACTCACGGTCGGTCGGCAGGCCGGCCGCCTTGAACAGGTCGGAGCGGTAGCACATGGCCAGGCCGCCCACGTCGGTGCCGAGACCGATCTGGGTCTTCTTGTCGGTGGACAGCGACTGCTGCCACTTCCACGGCAGGTACTTCGCCTCGTAGCTCGACGCGCCCTTGTCGAGCAGGTTGACGAACTTGTCGCTCTGCCCACGGAACTGGACGATGAAGCCCTCGTCGACCGCGGAGATGTCCGGGGCACCCGTGCCGGCGACCAGCTTCTTCTGCAGGTCCTCGTGCTGGGCGTTGTACTCGCCCGAGTTCAGCACGATCTTGACGTTCGGGTTGTCCTTCTCGTACTGGGTCTTGAGCTTGTCGAGACCCATGTCGCCCCAGAAGTTGACCTTCAGGGTGATCTGCCCTTGGGAGGCGTTGTCGCTGCCGCCACCCTCCAGGTCCTGGCCACTGCAGCCCGCAAGAACCAGGCTTCCGGCAAGGCCGGCGGCGACGAGCGCCACGCCCCGCTTGGCGAACCGTTCCATTACTCCTCCACCCAGGGAAAGTGCTGTGTGAATTTACTGAACCGGATAAGTGACGCGACCGTATGACGTGGCTCACCCGGTGTCAAGAGCGTGTTTCACGGTGATGTCTCTGCCCGTTACCAACCGCTGTAAGCACCCGTAAAGTTGGACAAAACCGCCAGTATGCTTCCGCGGGGTTACGTGATCGCTTGTGGTCTGCAACACTTAACCGATCAAGTTCCCGGCCCTCACCAGCGGCCTGGCGGAGCGAGGTAGCGTGAGAGCGCTCCACTGGCGATGTTCCTGGCAGAGAGAGGCGACCCGAGTGAAGCGGCCGACGATCGCCGACATCGCGCGCAAAGCGGGCGTGTCCAAAGGGGCGGTGTCGTACGCGCTGAACGGGCAACCCGGCGTTTCCGACGCGACCCGTCAGCGCATCGTGGCCATCGCGCAGGAGATCGGCTTCAACCCCAACAGCGCCGCGCGCGCCCTCTCCGGGGCCAGCGCCCGGGCGGTCGGACTCACCCTGTGCCGGCCCGCCCGCATACTGAGCATCGAGCCGTTCTTCATGGGCCTGATCAGCGGCTTCGAGCAGGAGCTGGCCGCCCGGTCGTACGCGCTGACCCTGCAGGTGGTGGCCACCCCGCAGACCGAGACCGAGGTCTACCGCCGGTGGTGGGGCGAGCGCCGGGTCGACGGGGTGTTCGTGACCGACCTGCGGGAGAACGACATCCGCATCCCGGTGCTGAACGAGCTGCAGTTACCCGCGGTGGTGATCGGCGGTCCCGGCGACACCGGCGAACTGGCCCAGCTCTGGTCCGACGACGCCGGCGCCATCACCGAAGCGGTCGGCTACCTGATGGCGCTCGGGCACCGGCGCATCGCCCGGGTCGGCGGCCTGCCCGATCTGCTGCACACGCAGACCCGCACCCGGGCGTTCACCGAGGTCTGCGCGAAGCTCGGCCTGAGCGAGGCGATCACGGTGCCGTCGGACTACACCGGCGAGGAGGGCGGCCGGGCGACCCGCCGCCTGCTGATCAACGCGGAACGCCCGACCGCGATCATCTACGACAACGACGTGATGGCCGTGGCGGGCCTGTCGGTGGCGCAGGAGATGGGCCTGTCGGTGCCGGGCGATCTGTCGATCGTGGCCTGGGACGACTCCCCGCTGTGCTCCCTGGTCCACCCGCCGCTGACCGCCCTGAGCAGGGACATCGCCGCCTACGGGGCGCACGCGGCCCGTCAGCTCCTGGCCGCGATAGCCGGCGAGCCGGTCGGCGACGTCGAAGAGGGAACCGCCCACCTGACCCCCCGCGGAAGCACCGCCCCGCCCCGCGAGAACTGACGGTTTCGCCACGCACGGACCTGGCAGGGTGGGGGTGGCCGCTCATGAGCTCGCTGATGAGCCGCCAGGCGATTGGTCGCCCCCGCCCGGTCTCGGCAATGAGCGACGGTCGGTGCCATGCAACCGGGCACGACAGGTTTCGCCCTGGATCTGCCCGATCCGCGTTCTCAGGACGCCCGGTGCGTATCCAGATACGCTTCCATGCGCTCCGCCGGCGCCGGCCGGGCGAGCGCGAATCCCTGCCCGTAGAGGCAGCCGGCGTGGCGGGCCCGCTCGATCTGCTCCGCCGTCTCCAGGCCCTTGGCCACCGTCTCCAGGCCCAGCCGGCGGCCCAGGCTGACCACCACGTCGATCACCGCCGGGCCGACCGCCGGCTCGGGCGGGGTGTTCACCAGGACCTGGTCCAGCTTGAGCATGTCGACCGGCAGCCGGCGCAGGTGGGACAGCGAGGCCTGGCCCGCGCCGAAGTCGTCCAGCGCCGCCCGGACACCGAGCTTGCGCAGGCCGGTCAGCGAAGCCACTATCGCCGGCAGGTCCTCGGCGACCCAGGTCTCCTGGACCTCCACGACCAGCCGTTCCGGTTCCAGCTCGTGGCGGGCGAGGATCTCCGCCACCCGTTCCGGGAAGCGGGCGGTCAGCAGCTCGCGGGGCGACACGTTCACCGACAGCCAGAAGTCGGTGCCGCCCGCGCTCCAGCCGGCCAGGTGGCGGCAGGCGGCGTCGAGCACCCACTCGTCCAGCTCGGCCGCGCAGCCGACCGCACGGGCGATCGGCAGCAGCTCGGCGGGCATGATCGTGCCCAGCTTCGGGTGCCGCCAGCGCAGCAGCGCCTCCACGCCCACCGTCTGCTCGTCGCGCAGCGAGACGACGGGCTGGAAAACCAGGTCGAGCTCGCCGCGCTCGACGGCGCCGAGCAGCTCACGCTCCAGGTCCATCCGGCGGTGCAGCTGCATCTCGATGTCGGTGTCGTACCACTCGACGCGGTCGTGGCCGAGCTGCCGGGCCCGGCTGCGCGCCAGGTCGGCGTGGCGCAGCACTTCCTCGGAGTCGCTGCCGCCGGTCAGCTCGGCCAGCCCGACGCTGGTGTGCAGCTCGACGATCGTGCCGGGCAGCTGGTACGGCTCCATCAGCAGCGTCACGATCCGGGTGGCCAGCGCGTACGCGAGCACCGCACCGTCGCTCGTCAGCACCGCGAACTCGTCACCGCCCAGGCGGGCGGCCACGTCGTCCTCGGCGAGCAGGCCGCGGATCCGCCGGCCCACCTGGATCAGGACGGCGTCGCCGATCTCCCGGCCCTTGCTGTCGTTGATCTCGGCCAGCCCGTGCAGGTCGATCACCAGCAGGGTGCCGTGCTGTCCCGCACGGCGCCGGTGATCGAGCAGGTCACGCATCAGCGCCCGCCGGTTGGCCAGGCCGGTGAGCTGGTCGGTGTAGGACAGCCGGTGCAGGGTGCGTTCGAGGTGCCGGCGCTCGCCGACGTCCCGGACGTGCACGACCAGGGCCGCCACCTCGGGCACCGAACGCTGGTCGGCCACCGTGGACTCGGTGTCGCGCCACATCCCGTGCCCGTCGCGGATCCGGGCGTTCAGCAGGGCCGGTGGGCCGTCGCCGTACTCGCCGGAGAGCAGCGTCTCCAGGCCGGCCTGCGCGCCGGGAACGTCCTCGGGGTGGATGAGCTGCAGGAACGTGCGCCCGATGACCTCGGAGTCGGCGAGACCGAAGAGCCGCGCCGCGGCCGGTGACTGCCAGCGCACGGTGAGCTTCTCGTCGAGCACCAGCGTCAGATCGGTGGCGCCGGCGACCAGCGAGCGGAAGTGCGCCTCCTTGGTGCGCAACTGCCCGGTGTAGTGGCGGATGTCCCTGACCACCAGCAACTCGCGCATGGTCAGCACGGCGACCATCGAGATGCCCAGCAGCACGGCGGTCTTGTCGAACTCTCCGCGGAAGGCGAGGTGGTACAGCGCGGCGACGACCCCGATGCCGGCGGGCACGGCGAGCAATGGATAGCCGGAGAGATATTGGTCCTGCTCACGCGGCACGGGTGCGGCGGGCAGGTTGCGCCGGGAGCCGCCCTCCGCGGTGAGACCCAGCCCGGCCACGATCGGCAGGCCGAAGAGAGTCACGATCCAGCCGGCACGGTCCGACAGGACGAGGTTGGCGGCGACACAGAGGGAGAGCAGCACGAGGATGGCGCCGGCCCCGCAGCGCAGCGCAGCCGGGCGGTGCAGCCGGGCCCGCAGCACGATGACCGTGACGATCGAGATGCCGGCCGCGGCGAGCAGGACACAGATCAGGGCCGTGACCGGGGTGTGCTGCATCGGCGTGACCAGATAGGCCGCGAAGCCCAGGGCCACACCGAGACCCAGGCCGTCGAACGCGCGCCGCAGCCGGATCGCCACCGTCGAGGCCGCACCGGGCAGCAGCATGATGCCGAGAATGTAGACAACCGCGGCCGCGCCCAGCCCGGCAGCGACGTAGATGCCCCGGCCGGGCGGGTCGGCGACGAGCACCGCGGTGGTGGCCCCGGTGGCCAGGGCGCCCATCCCGATGTACCCGGCGCCGCGGCACGCCGCGAACGTGCCGTCCCGGCGGTGGATCGCGAGGGCGGTGTGTACCAGGACCACGGTGGCCCAGAGAGCGACCCCGCCTACGCCGGCGGCCAGCGCGGCCAGGCCGGGGATCAGGCCGATCAGGCCCGCGACCAGCACGAGGGCACCCACCGCCGGGGCGGCCATGAACGCCACCCGGTGACGCCAGGTGCCGGTACGCGCTGTGGGCTGCACTGCCACGTGGGGGGTGATCCTCTGCGGACGGTGAAGGCTGGGCGGAGCAGGCGGCGGCGACCAGGGAAGTCACTGCACCCACACCGGATAACGACTGTCCCCCGGACAGGTTACGTGCGCGCGGTATCGCTTCGCACGTCGAGATCGTCGGGTATGGACCGCCGCAGGGCAATCCAGCCGAAAGATTCCACGCGCCTTCTCCGGCGGGCGTCCGGTTCGGTCAGCCGCCCGCGACCGACGGGAGCACCTGGATCTCGGCGCCGGCCGGGACCGGCGTTTCCAGGCCGCCGGAGCGGCGGCAGTCCTCCCCGTCCACATAGACGTTCACATACCGCCGCAGCGCGCCGCTCTCGTCCCGGATCCTTCGTTCCAGCCGGGGCCACCGCTCCCGCATCTCGTCCAGGACCGCGGCCAGCGTGCCGCCGTCTCCCACCTCGAGGTGCGCCGCGCCGCCCGCCTCGGCCCGCAGCACCCCCGGGACCAGCACGGTCGGCATCAGACGCTCCCGGCCCGCACGCACAGCACGTCGGGCAGGTGGGTCGCCACCGACGTCCAGCTCTCGCCCTCGTCGCGGCTGGCGAACACCTCGCCGGACCGGGTGCCGAAGTAGACACCGGCCGGCTCGGCGGCGTCCGCGCACATGGCGTCGCGCAGCACCACCTGGTAGAACGGCTCCTCCGGCAGACCGGCCTGCCGCGGCTCCCAGTGCTCGCCCGCGTCGGTGGAGCGGAACACCCGGCAGCGCAGGTCGACTGGCTCCCGCTGCCCGTCGCTGACCAGCGGGAACGTCCACAGCGTGCCACCGCGACGGGGATGCGCGACGATCGGGAAGCCGAAGTCGGCCGGCAGCGTCCCGGCGATGGACTGCCAGGTGTCACCACCGTCGACCGTGCGGTAGACGCCGTGATGATTCTGCGCGTAATACGTGTCGGGGTCGGCGCCGTCGCGGGCCACCTTGTGCACGCACTGGCCGAACTCGGGCCACTGGTCGGGCAGGAAGTAGGCCTTGATGCCGGTGTTGGCCGGCGACCAGGACGCGCCGCCGTCGGTGGTGCGGTAGACCCCGCCGGTGGACATGGCGACCAGCACGCGGTCGGGGTCGTCGGGGTGGGGCAGCACGGTGTGCACGGCCTGCCCGCCGAAGCCGGCACCCCACTCGGGCCGGTGCGGGTGGTCCCACAGGGCGCGGACCAGCTCGTACGTCCGGCCGCCGTCCTCGGAGCGGAACAGCGCGGAGGGCTGGACCCCGGCGTAGACGACGCCGGATCCGGCCGGCGTGATCTGCCAGACCCGCTCGACCACCGCGCCGGCGTCGGCCGGGAAGGCGAGCGGGGCGGCGTCGGGCTCCTGCCAGGTGGCGCCCAGGTCGTCGCTGACGGCGACGCTGGGGCCGAAGTGGGAGCTGTCCACCCCGGCCAGCAGGCGGGGCGCGGGACCGCGGTTGTCGATGGCGACGGCGTAGATGGACATGCCGGGGAAGTGCGCGGAGCCGATTTTCCAGCTCTGCCGATCGTCCTCGCTAACGGCCAGGAAGAGGCCCTTCTTGGTGCCGATGGCTAGCAGCTCGGTCATGGACAGCAGTATCCCCGCCCGGTCCGACAAAAACGCCGCATCGCCCGGGTGCGAGGATGGAAAACGTGAGCCGACCTGCCCTGCGTGTCCGCAAGTCCGGCGCCCTCGTGGTCGCCGCGCTGATCGCCTTCGTGGGGACCGCCCCGTTCGCCGGGGCCAGCTGGCTGCTGGTCCCCGTCATGCTGATCCCGCTGGCGGTGCTGATCTGGGCGCTGCGGGCCGGCACCGACGTGGGCCCGGCCGGCCTGCGGGTACGCGCGCTCTTCGGCAGCGTCGACATCCCGTGGTCCCGGGTCGACCAGCTCGGGCCGGACGATCGTGGCCGGGTGTCCGCCCTGCTCACCGACGGCAAGGTGATCCGGCTGACCGGGGTCACCACGGCGAACCTGCCCGCGGTCATCGCGGCCGGCGGGCAGGAGCTGCGGGACGATTCAGTAGCCGTCGACGACCCGGTTGACGAGCGGCTCCCCGGCGGCGAACCGACGTAGCTGCTCCCCGGCCAGACGGTAGGCGCGCGGCAGCAGGCCCACGACGGCCCCGCCGACGTGCGGGGTGATGAAGACGTTGGGCAGCTCCCACAGCGGGTGCCCGGCGGGCAGCGGCTCCGGATCGGTGACGTCCAGCGCCGCGCCGATCCGCCCGGAGGCCACCTCGGTGAGCAGGGCCGCCGTGTCGACGACCGGTCCGCGCGCCGCGTTGACCAGCAGTGCCCCGTCGGGCAGGGCCGCCAGGAAGGACCCGTCGACCAGCCCGCGGGTCTGCTCGGTCAACGGCACCAGCAGCACCACGATCTCGGCCCGGGGCAGCAGGCCGGGCAGCTCGTCGACCCCGTGCACGTCCTGCTCCGGACGGGCGGTGCGGGCCACCCGGGTCACCGTGACCTCGAACGGCGTCAGCCGGCGCTCGACGGCCCGGCCGATCGAACCGGCACCCACGATCAGCACCCGCTTGCCGGTCAGCTCCGCGGTGGGGGTGAACGCCGCCGGGGCCCACTCCCGCCGCTGCTGGGCGCGGGCGAAGGCCGGGAACTGCCGCAGCGAGCCGATCGTCGCGCCCAGGACCCATTCCGCAACCGCCGCGTCGTGCACCCCGGCCGCGTCGCACAGCTGCACGCCGGCCGGCACGTGAGCGACCCAGTTGTCCGCGCCGGCCGAGAGCAGCTGCACGACCTGCAGGCCGGTGAGCTTCGGCAGCAGGTCGGAAGCGCGCACGGTGGAGCTGAACGGCGGCACCCAGAAGCGCACGTCCGCGGGATCCGACGGCAACGTGACCACATCGGCGCAGACCTCGACCTCGACGCCGGCCGGCATCTCGCCGAGCAGTTCGCGGCCCTTCTCGTGGGCGATCCAGACCTTCACCGTGCCAACCTAGCCGCGCCGGGCCCCGGTTGCCCGGCCACTGATCCAGGTGTGCCGGACGTCCCAGCCGGCCCCGCTACCCTGGACCGGGGAAACGAGGAGGTCGTGTGATCCAGCGCAGTCGCCGGTTCCGAGCGGGCGCCGTGACACTTGGTGCCGTACTGGCCCTGACCACCGCGTGCAGCTTCGGCCCGCCGGACCCCGACGTGGCCGGCGAGCCGCCGAACCTGCCGGCCCCGTCGGCCTCCACCGGCCCGGACGGCGGCGGCAGCAGCGAGGCCACCGCGGCGGCCACGGTCCTCGCCAAGGACCTCGAGGTGCCCTGGGGCCTGGCCTTCCTGCCCGACGGCGCGGCCCTGGTGACCGAGCGGGACACCGCCCGCATCCTGCGGGTCGGCCCCGAGTCCGACGCCGAGGGACTCAAGGTCACCGAGGTGCAGCGGCTCACCGAGCCGGAGCCGGGCGGCGACGGCGGCCTGCTCGGCATCGCGGTCTCCCCCAAGTACGCGACCGACGCCACCGTCTTCGTCTACTACTCGACGGCCAAGGACAACCGCGTCGCCAAGCTCAAGCTCGAGGGCAAGCCGCAGCCGATCCTCACCGGCATCCCGCTCTCGGCGAACGACAACGGCGGTCAGCTGGCGTTCGGCCCGGACGGCATGCTCTACGTCACCACGGGCGACGGCTCGCCGACCGGTAACCAGGCGCCGAACCCGAAGAGCCTCGGCGGCAAGATCCTGCGGATCACCCCCGCCGGCAAGCCGGCCCCGGGCAATCCGATCAAGAACTCGCCGGTCTGGTCGTCCGGTCACCGCAACGTGCTGGGCATAGCCTGGGACTCGGCCAAGAAGATGTACGCCAGCGAGTCGGACCAGAAGAAGGCCGGCGAGCTGAACGTGATCCAGAAGGGCAAGAACTACGGCTGGCCCAGGGCGGACGGGGAGAGCTCGGACGCCAAGCTCACCGCTCCCATGGTGAGCTGGCCGATCGCGGACTCGTCCTGCGCGGGCGTGGCGGTGCTGGAGAGCATGGTCGCGACGGCCTGTCTGCTGGGTCAGCGGGTGTGGATGGTCGACGTGACCGGCAACGGCACCCTGCTGGGTCAGCCCCGGTCGGTGCTCGCCGGCGAGTACGGCCGGCTGCGCGGGCTGATCGCGGCCCCGGACGGCTCGCTCTGGGTCACCACCTCCAACCGGGAGGAAGGCGCCGAGCCGGGACCGGACGACGACCAGATCATCCGGCTGGTGTTCTCCGACGGCGGAGCCGGCCGGAGCTGACCGTCGTCACTGTTTGACGACCAGCGCACGGGGGCAGGTGAGCCGTTGACCATGAACAAGAAGATCCTGAGTGCCCGCGCCGCGGTCCGGCGGACCTGGCAGCGGCCGTGGGCGCGGCGCCTGAGCGTCTGGGCGGCGGTGGTGACCGTCAGCCTCACCGGCGTCGTCGTCGGCACGATGCTGTTCGCCCAGTCGGAGATCGCGGTGGGCCCGTTCCGGGCCGACATGTCGATCAGCCCGTCGGTCGAGGGCGGCACCGAGGTGCAGATCCCGCCGCTGGGCTCGCTGCACCTCGACAGCCACGACGGCCCCATCCACCTCAAGGTGGATCTGGGCTCGCTGGATCAGGAACGCACCGAGGCGCTGATCGACGACCCGACGGCGATCAGCGCCGCCGGGCAGTCGGCGGTGGACGACGTGACCAAGGGCGTGCTGCAGCTGGGGCTGCGCGCGCTCGGCGCGGCGATCGTGTGCGCGCTGATCCTGTCGGCCCTGATCTTCCGCAACATCCGGCGGGTCGCGGCGTCCGGGGTGCTGGCGCTGGTGGTGACCGGCGGCGGCCTGGGGCTGGCCGCGGGCACGATCCGGCCCGACTCGATCAGCGAGCCGAGATACGAGGGGCTGCTGGTCAACGCGCCCGCGGTGGTCGGTGACGCGCGGCGCATCGCCGACAACTACGGCCGGTACGCCGACCAGCTCCAGCAGCTGGTCAGCAACGTCAGCCGCATCTACACGACGGTGTCGACGCTGCCGGTCTTCGAGCCGGCCGGCAACACGACCCGGCTCCTGCACGTGTCCGACCTGCACCTGAACCCGACCTCGTGGGGCGTGATCCGCACGGTCGTGAAGCAGTGGGACATCGACGCCGTGGTCGACACCGGCGACATCGTGGACTGGGGCAGCAACGCCGAGACCTCGTACGTGAGCGACATCGGCCAGCTCGGGGTGCCGTACGTCTACGTGCGCGGCAACCACGACTCACTGGCGATCCAGGCGGCCGTGGCCCGGCAGAAGAACGCGATCGTGCTCGACGACACCACGGTGACGATCAACGGTCTGACGCTCGCGGGCATCGGCGACCCGGAATTCACGCCGGACAAGAGCGAAGACCCGCCGCCGGACAACGCCGACGAACTGGTCTCCTCCCCGCTCCTGACCAGCGGCGAACGCCTGGCAACGACGATCCGCGGCGGGAAGACGAAGGTGGACGTGGCGCTGGTGCACGACCCGGCGATGGCGCCGCCGCTGTCCGGGGTGGTGCCGCTGGTGCTGGCCGGCCACACGCACAAGCGCGAGGTGAGCGTCCTGGCAGCACCGTCCCCGGCGCCGTCGTCGTCAGTGGCGCCGCCGAGTGCACCGGCACCGAGCCCGTCGGCCGGGGTGACAGAGCCGCCGCAGAAGACCCGGATGTTGGTGCAGGGATCAACCGGTGGCGCGGGGCTGCGCGGCCTGGAGAAGGAAGAGCCGACGCCGCTGATGATGTCGGTGCTGTACTTCGACGAGACCCAGACGCTGAAGGCCTACGACGACATCCAGCTGGGCGGCACGGGCGAGCAGAACGTGACGATGCAGCGCAACCTCGTCGGCAAGGACGAACCCGAACCGACCACAGACCCGTCGGCCATCAGCGGCGTGACCCCGGAAACCCGCCCCAACGGCAGCCTGCCACCCGGCCGCTGACCCCCCGGCCCCACCACCTGCCCCAGCACGTCGCCGACCGGCAGCCCAAGCCAACCCGCGACCCAGGCTGAGCGAGAGCCCAGGCTGAGCGGAAGCTCGAGCCCCAGGAGCTGGACCACCGCCTTCGCCCGGATAGCGGCGTGACCGGGCCGGGACGGCAGCGCCCGGCCTGTGTGCCACAGGACCGGGCGCCGACCGTACCGAAAAAGGCAGTACCGAATGAAGCCGTACGGAATCAGGAAAGCCGGGCGAGGATCAGCTCCCGGACCGTCTTGGCGTCCGCCTGGCCGCGCGTCGTCTTCATGACCGCGCCTACCAGGGCGCCCGCCGCCGCCACCTTGCCGTCGCGGATCTTCGCCGCGATGTCCGGGTTGGCCGCGATGGCTTCGTCGACCGCTGCCGTGAGCGCGCCCGTGTCGGAGACGACGCCCAGACCGCGGGCCTCGATCACCGCCGCCGGGTCGCCCTCGCCGGCCACGACGCCTTCGAGCACCTGACGGGCCAGCTTGTCGTTGAGCTTGCCCTCGTCGACCAGGCCCTGCAGCTGTGCGACCTGGGCCGGCGTCACGCCGACCGCGGCCAGCTCGACGCCCGACTCGTTGGCCCGGCGGGCCAGCTCGCCCATCCACCACTTGCGGGCGCCGGCCGCGCTGGTGCCCGCGGCGATGGTCTCCTCGATCAGCTCGATCGCGCCGGCGTTGGCCACCGACTGCATGTCGAGCGCGGAGATGCCCCACTCCTCGGCGAGCCGGGCCCGCTTGACGCTGGGCAGCTCGGGCAGGGCCGCCTTGAGCTCGGCGACCCAGGCCGTGTCGGGCGCGATCGGCACCAGGTCGGGCTCGGGGAAGTAGCGGTAGTCGGTCGCGGTCTCCTTGGACCGGCCCGGCCGGGTGTCACCGGTGGTCTCCTGGAAGTGCCGGGTCTCCTGGAAGATCCGGGTGCCCCCGGTGAGCAGGCCCGCCTGACGGATGATCTCGGAACGGACCGCACGCTCCACCGAGCGCAGCGAGTTGACGTTCTTGGTCTCCGTACGGGTGCCCCACTCGTCACCGGGACGGTTCAGCGAGGTGTTCACGTCGCAGCGCATCGAGCCCTGCTCCATGCGCACGTCGGAGACGTCCAGCGAGCGGATGATGTCGCGCAGCTCGGTCACGTAGGCCTTGGCGACCTCGGGCGCCCGGGCGCCGAGGCCGGGAACCGGCTTGGTGACGATCTCCACCAGCGGGATGCCGGCCCGGTTGTAGTCCACCAGCGACTCGGTCGCGCCGTGGATGCGCCCCGTGGCCCCGCCGACGTGCAGCGACTTGCCGGTGTCCTCCTCGAGGTGGACCCGCTCGATCTCGACCCGGAAGGTCTCGCCGTCGATCTGCACGTCGACGTAGCCGTCCACGCAGAGCGGCTCGTCGTACTGGCTGGTCTGGAAGTTCTTCGGCATGTCCGGGTAGAAGTAGTTCTTCCGGGCCATCCGGCACCACGGCGCGATGTCGCAGTTGAGCGCGAGGCCGATCCGGATGGTGGCCTCGATGGCGGCGCGGTTGGCCACCGGCAGGGCGCCCGGCAGGCCCAGGCAGACCGGGCAGACCTGGGTGTTGGGCTCCGCGCCGAACTCCGTCGGGCAGCCGCAGAACATCTTGGTGTTCGTACCCAGCTCGACGTGCGTCTCCAGGCCGATGACCGGCTCGTAGTGCGCGATCGCGTCCTCGTAGGTGGGCAGCGCGGTGGTGGTCATGCTCACGCCTCCAGCGTCGGTGGGGTCAGGGTGCCGACCGCGGACTCGAGGGCGGCGGCGACCCGGTACATCCGGTCGTCGGCCATGGTCGGCGCCATCACCTGGAAGCCCACCGGCAGGCCCTCGGACAGGCCGCACGGCACCGAGATGGCCGGCCCGCCGTAGAGGTTCGTCGGGATGGTGTAGAGGTCGGCCAGGTACATCTGGTACGGGTCCGACGTACGCGAGCCGAACGGGAACGCCACGAACGGCGTGGTCGGCGAGATCAGCACGTCGACCGACTCGAAGGCGGTGGTGAAGTCGCGCGTGATGAGCGTGCGGACCTTCTGGGCCTGGCCGTAGTACGCGTCGTAGTAGCCGCTGGACAGCGCGTACGTGCCCAGGATGATCCGGCGCTTGACCTCGGGACCGAAGCCGGCGTCGCGGGTCAGCGACATGACCTCTTCGAGCGAGCGGTTGCCGTCGTCGCCGACCCGCAGGCCGTAGCGCACGCCGTCGAAGCGGGCCAGGTTGGACGACGCCTCGCTGGGGGCGATGAGGTAGTAGGCCGGCAGCGCGTACTCGAAGTGCGGGCAGGAGACCTCGACGACCTCGGCACCGAGCTTGACCAGCGCTTCGACCGACTCGCGGAAGGCGGCCAGCACACCGGGCTCGGCGCCCTCGCCGGCGAACTCCTTGACCAGGCCGAGCTTGACCCCGGTGAGGTCACCGGTGGCGCCGAGCCGGGCGGCCGCGACGACGTCGGGCACCGGCTGCGGGATGGAGGTCGAGTCACGCACGTCGTGCCCGGCGATGACCGAGTGCAGCAGCGCCGCGTCCTCGACGTTCCGGGCGCACGGGCCGGGGGTGTCGAGCGAGGACGAGAAGGCGATCAGGCCGTAGCGGGACGTGCCGCCGTACGTCGGCTTGGCGCCGACCGTGCCGGTGACCGCACCGGGCTGCCGGATGGAGCCACCGGTGTCCGTGCCGATCGCCAGCGGCGCCTCGTAGGCGGCCAGCGACGCGGCACTGCCGCCGCCGGAACCACCGGGGATGCGCCCGAGGTCCCACGGGTTGTTGGTGGGGCCGTAGGCCGAATACTCGGTGGAGGAGCCCATCGCGAACTCGTCCATGTTGGTCTTGCCGAGCATGACGGTGCCGGCGGCGCGCAGTCGCTCGACGACCGTCGCGTCGTACGGCGGCTTCCAGCCCTCGAGGATCTTGGAGGCGGCGGTGGTCGGGATGCCACGGGTGGCGATCACGTCCTTGACCGCGACCGGCACCCCGGCCAGCGGCCCGAGCTCCTCGCCCTGCGCCCGCTTCTCGTCGACGGCGCGGGCCGCGGCCAGCGCCCCGTCGCGGTCCACGTGCAGGAACGCATGCACCCGCTCGTCGACGGCGGCGATCCGGTCGAGGTGCGCGGTGGCGACCTCGACGGCGGATGCGTCGCCGCTGCTGATCAGGCCGGCGACCTGTGCAGCGGTCATCCTGGTGACGTCAGTCACGGCGCTCAGTCCTCCTCGTCCAGGATGCGCGGCACGCGGAACCGGCCCTCGGCGGAATCGGGCGCGCCGGAGAGCGCCTCCTCCTGGGTGAGGCACGGAGTCACGACGTCGTCGCGGTAGATGTTGGTCAGCGGCACGGAATGCGAGGTCGGCGGGATGTCGTCGGCAGCCACATCACCGATCCGGGCGACCGACTGCAGAATGACGTCGAGCTGACCGGCGAACTGGTCGAGCTCCTGCTCGGTCACGGCGAGCCGCGACAGGCGCGCCAGATGCGCGACCTCTTCGCGGGAGATGGCGGCCATCGTGCCCCCTTGGTATGGATGTCGCTGACCGGGGAAGTCTATTTCTTTCGGCGCGGGCGGCGGGCGGCGGCTCCCCGGTCTGTGGATAACCCGGCATTCCGAGGATCGGATTCCGGATGTCGTGCGTGGTTGCATGGTGCTGATCGTCGCTCCCGCCGATTGCCGGCTGGGTGAGCCAGGACCTCAGAACCGAACTTCCAATTCGAGCTCATGGCGGACCGGAATGCCGTCCAGGACCCTCGGAATGGCCGGCTTGAGGGCACGGGCCCGGGTCACCGCGTCCCGGTGCACGGCGACCAGGTCGAAGCCGTGCCGCTGGTAGAAGCGCAGGGCTCTGACGTTGTCATTGGTGGTGACCAGCCAGAGGCGGGCGGCTCCGGCGCCGGCAGCCACGTCGCGGATCCAGGCGAGCAGGGCTCCCCCGGCGCCGGACCCGGGACGGTCCGCGGCGATCGAGACCACCTCCCAATCCGTCCCGGCGGCCCGGTAGGTGAGCAGGCCCACCGGCTCACCGTCCGTCCAGGCGATTCCGCCCGGAAGGTCGCCGGCGTCGATCAGCTCGTCGTGGACGGCGACCACCGTGCCGTGGAACGCGGCGGTCAGCGACTGCCGCACGTACGCGATGTCGGCGGGCGTGACGGGACGCACCTCGATCGCCATGACGCTCCTCAGGACGTCGGCACCGCCAGGGCGCCGGGTTCGCGGCCGGGTCGCAGTGGACGATAACGCGACAGCCACACCGCCAGATCCGGTGCGGGCATCGGCCGCGCGTGGAACCATCCCTGCGCCGCGTGACAGCCGGCCGCGGCCAGCAGCCGCCAGGTCCGCTCGTCCTCGACCCCCTCGGCGACGACCCGCAGCCCCAGCGAGTCGGCCAGAGCGATCACCGACCGCACGATCGCGGCGTCACCCCGGTCGGCGGCCATCCCGAGCACGAACGAGCGGTCGATCTTCACCTCGGCGAACGGCAACCGGCGCAGATGCTGCAACGACGAGTAGCCGGTGCCGAAATCGTCGAGGGAGATCGCCACCCCCATCCGGTCCAGCCGGGTGATCGTGTCGAGCACCCGGTGCGGGTCGGCCATCAGCGCGCTCTCGGTGATCTCGAGCTGCAGCAGATCCGGCGGTACGTCGTACCGGTGCAACAGGGTGTCGATCTCCACCGCGATGTCCGCCGCGTGCAGGTCCCGGACGCTGACGTTGACGGACGCGCGCAGCGGCCGGCCGGCCGCGCGCCAGGCACCGAGCTGGGCGACCACCTCACGCAGCACCCGGCTGGTGAGCAGCCGCATGACGGGCGTCTGCTCGGCGACCCGCAGCAGCTCGCTGGGCCCGACCATGCCCCGCACCGGATGCCGCCAGCGCAGCAACGCCTCGACGCCGACCAGCTCGCCGGTCGCCACGGCGATCTGCGGCTGGTAGTAGACGGTGATGCCGTCGGCCGCCGGGTCGCTGCCCGGATCGGCCTGCACGGCCCTTCGCAGGTCGGCCAGCAGAGCCAGATCGGACGTGTGGTGCTCGGTGTCGCGCGCGTAGATCGCGACGTGATCGCCGCGCTCCTTGGCGTCGTACATCGCGGCCTCGGCCTGGCGCAGCAGGGAGGCGCCGTCGCCGCCGCGTTCGCCCTGCAGGGCGATGCCGATGGAGGCGCTGACGTCGATCGGCAGGCCGTCGAGGGCGAACGGCCGGCCGAGCTCCTCGGCCAGGTGCGCCGCGAGCCGCCGGGCCGCGGCCGGCCCGTCGACCCGGGTGGCCAGCACGGCGAACTCGTCACCGCCGAGCCGGACGACAAGATCATGCGAGGGTACGACCGCAGCGAGCCGCCGGGCGACCTCGACGAGCAGCCGGTCCCCGGTGGTGTGCCCGAGGGCGTCATTGACGGTACGGAACCGGTCGAGGTCGAGGAGAAGGAGAGCGAGTCCACGCTCGGGCCGGTGCAGACCACGCGCCGCGTCCCGCTCGGCGACGGAGGTCTGCAGCGCACGCCGGTTGGGCAGCCCGGTCAGGGAGTCGACCCGGGCCGCGCGCTCGTACTCGCCGGCCGAGCGCACCATCCGGTGCACCGCGTGCAGGGCGAGCAGCACCAGCGGCACGAGCGCGAGACCGACCTGAGCGGCGGCCAGCACCACGGGCCCGAGCAGCAGCAGCGCGGCGGTGGCGAACAGCTCCAGCCCCCAGCGCTGCACCCGGCGCCGCCGGCGTCCGGCACTCAGGCAGCGGGCGAACAGGGCGTCGAGGCCGGTGCGGGCGCCGATCCAGGCAGCCGCGGCGGCCACGGTGAGCAGGGCGTCGTCCCAGTGCGGCTGGGCGCCGACGTGCAGGCCGGCGAGCGCGGCCACGGCGGCGGCTCCGGCCAGGGCGACGGCGTGCTGCCCGGCCAGGTGCAGGGCGCGGCGGGGGGACTGGCGCATCCGTACGCCCGCGATGGCCATGGCGGCCAGTTGCACGGCGAGGGCGGGCACGAACCCCCAGGCGAGCACGATGCCGAAGGTGAAGCAGATGGACGGAAGGACCACGGAGCTGGCGCGCCGGTTCGCGACCACATAGGGCCGGGCGTCCACGGCGAGCGCGAGGGCGGCCATGACCCAGAACGCGGTCGGCAGCTCATCGAATGTCTGCGGTGAGGCCAGCCAGAGCCCGAGGTCGACGACGACGGCCCCGCCGACGGCCGTGACGGCGCCGCGCCGGGCGGTGACCGAGCGCACCCCTACCGGCGGTGACTCCAGCGACGCCTCGATCGGCGGTCGCCACCGGGGCAACCGCCAGCTCCGGACCCTGCTCGACTTCCCCGTGGTCGCTGACCGGTCGTCGCGTGGCTGCGGACCGCGCGAGCCCTCGCGTCGTGGCTTTCGGGCACGCGCTGGCCGGCCTGCCGCTTTCCCGCCGGGCAATGCATGATCCAGCGAACCCTCAGCCGCGCGCACGTCGGTGATCGGCTCGCCGGCCGGCTGCTCTTCACCCGGCATGGAGCTGCGCTGTGCTGCGGCACCCATGCGACCTCCACGGTGGCGTCGACCGAACGATCATCCTCACCATAGATCCGCATGGACAAAACTACGCGAAACAGACTCGCCGTTACCAAGTTGCCGTATCGCCCCACACGTGGAACCTCGCCAGATTCACCCGTTGGTGGATCTTCACCGGCGACCCGTCCGGCCGCCACGCCACGCAAAACAGCCCACTCCACCGGCGCGGCGCAGGCTGCCTATTCGCCCGGCGCCGCCGAAGCCTCACCCACCGGAGCGTCACCGGCCGGCTCAGCCGCAGCCTTCTTCCGCGGCTTCCGGACCGTAGCCTTCTTCGGCTCGCCGTCCGCACCCTCCTTGGGAGCGTCCTCAGCGATCTCGGCCACCGCACGAGCCGCCTCGGGCCCCTCGCCCAGCAGCACCGCGAACCCTTCCTCGTTCAGCACCGGCACCTTGAGCGACAACGCCTTGTCGTACTTGCTCCCCGGGTTGTCCCCCACCACCACGAAGGCCGTCTTCTTCGAGACCGAGCCGCTCACCTTGCCGCCGCGGGCCAGCACCGCTTCCGACGCCTCGTCGCGGGTGTGCGTCGACAGGGTGCCGGTCACCACCAGGGTCATGCCCGCCAGCGGCCGGGGACCGGAGTCGGTGCGTTCCTCGGCCATCCTGACGCCGGCCGCGCGCCACTTGCGGACGATCTCCCGGTGCCAGTCGACGGCGAACCACTCCCGCAGGCTCTCCGCGATCGTCGGTCCCACACCGTCCACGGCCGACAGTTCCTCGATGCGGCCTTCCTCGACCGCGGCCTCGATGGCCGCCATGGAACCGAATTCGAGCGCCAGCGCCCTCGACGCCGTCGGGCCGACGTGCCGGATCGACAGCGCCACCAGGACCCGCCACAGCGGGCGGCTCTTGGCTTCTTCGAGCTTTTCCAGCAGCTTGACCGCGTTGGTGCCCAGGGTGCCGTCCATGTTGACGAAGAACGGCGAGCGCAGCAGATCATCGGCGGTCAGGGCGAACAGGTCGCTCTCGTCGGTCAGCACCGAGGACTCGTAGAGCGCCCGGGCGGCCTTGTAGCCGAGGACCTCGATGTCCAGGGCGTTGCGGCTCGCCAGGTAGAAGAGCCGTTCACGGAGCTGGCCCGGGCAGTAGTGCTGGTTGGGGCAGCGGATGTCGACGTCGCTCTCCTTGGCCGGAGCGAGCGGGGTGTCGCACTCGGGGCACCGGGTCGGCATCACGAACGGGTGCGCGTCCTCGGGCCGCAGGTCGATGACCGGACCGAGCACCTCGGGGATCACGTCACCGGCCTTGCGCAGCACCACGGTGTCGCCGATCCACACGCCCTTGCGCTCGACCTCGCGGGCGTTGTGCAGCGTCGCCTGGGCCACAGTGGACCCGGCCACCAGCACGGGCTCGAGCACCGCGTACGGCGTGACCCGCCCGGTGCGCCCCACGTTGACGGCGATGTCGAGGAGCTTGGTGGTGACCTCCTCGGGCGGATACTTGAAGGCGATCGCCCAGCGGGGCGCCCGGCTGGTCGAGCCGAGCCGGCCCTGGATGGCGACGGAGTCCACCTTGACCACCACGCCGTCGATCTCGTGCTCGACGTCGTGCCGGTGCTGGCCGTAATAGGCGATGTACTCGCGGACCTCGGCCATGCTCCCGACGAGCCGCCAGCGGTCACTGGTCGGGAGCCCCCAGGAGCGCAGGGCCTCGTACGCGTGGGACTGCGAATCCGGCCGGAACCCCTTGCGGGCGCCGATGCCGTGCACGACCATCCGGAGCCCGCGGGACGCGGTGATCCGCGGGTCCTTCTGCCGCAGGCTGCCGGCGGCAGCGTTGCGCGGGTTGGCGAACGGGGCCTTGCCCTGCTCGACCAGCGAGGCGTTGAGGTCGGCGAACGCGGAGGCCGGGAAGTAGATCTCGCCGCGCACCTCGAGCAGCTCGGGCGGGTTGTCGTCGGTCAGCCGGTCGGGGATCTCGCGGATGGTCCGCACGTTGGAGGTGACGTCCTCGCCCGTGCGCCCGTCGCCGCGGGTGGCGCCGCGCACCAGGCGGCCCTTCTCGTAGGTCAGGTTGATGGCGAGGCCGTCGACCTTGAGCTCGCAGAGGAACTGCACCGGGCCGCCCGCGTCCCGCTCGGTGCGCTCGGCCCAGGCGCCCAGCTCGGCGTCGTCGAAGACGTTGTCGAGGGACAACATGCGCTCGGCGTGCTCGACCGGGGTGAACAGGGTGGAGAAGGTGCCGCCGACGTTCTGCGTCGGGGAGTCGGGGGTGCGCAGCGCCGGGAACTGCTCCTCCAGCGCCTCCAGCTCGTGCAGGAGCTTGTCGAACTCGGCGTCGGACACCGTCGGTGAGTCGAGGACGTAGTAGCGGTACTGGTGGCCGCGGACCTCGTCGCTCAGCTCGGCGTGCCGGGCGCTGGCCTCCGGGGTCGGCTCGGCACCGGCCGCGGCCACCTGCTCGGCGGTCGGGCGGCCCTCCGCGAGCTGCTCGGCGACGGCAGCCGCCTCGGCACCGTCGGCGGGCGTATCGACAGGCTGCTTTTCCGGCACCGGGAGACCTCCGTGGTTCGTTCTTCTCTACCGGCACGTTAGTCGCCCGGTCCGACAAAACCATCGACATGCGCGGCCGGCGGCGCCCGGGTACGTTCGGCCGGTGGCGGACTGGTGGCTGTGGGCGGGTGGGGCTGCGGTGCTGGTCGCGGCCGGATGGTTGCTGCGCCGGCGGTGGCGGGCCGGCCACCCGAGCGGCGGTGACATCTGGTGGGCCGACGTGCCCTATGCCCGGGGCCGGGGCTCGAAACTGCGCCCGTGCCTGGTGCTGCGCCGCCGCCGAGACGGCATCGTGGTCCTGAAGATCACCAGTCAGGACAAGAGCCACCGCCGCGACCACGTGCTGATCCCGACCCGCCGGTGGGACGCCCGCGCGAGCCACGACTCGTACCTGAATCTGGGTGAGCCGATCGTCGTCCGCCCGGCGGCCTTCCAGCGCCGCGCGGGCGCGGCGGACCTGCGCACCCGCCGCCGGGTCGCCCGCTTCAGCAGCCGGACAGCCCGCAACAGCGGCGTCAGACCTCGGTCAGCCGCCGACCGGCGTCGCGACACGCCTTGAGCACCTCACGCACGTAGGCGTGGTTCGCTCCGGCGAGCCCGCAAGCCGGCGTGATCACGACCTGCTGCGGCAGCCGGGCGGCCGGGAAGCCGAGCCTGCTCCACAGCTTCCGGGCCCGGTCGGCCACCTGCGCCGAGGTCAGCGCCCGGCCGTCGGCCGGCGGCCGGGTGGGCGCCGCACCGGCGAAGAGGCCGAGGCCGGCCTCGAGGGCCTCCCCGAGCGGGTCGAGATCCTTGATGAACGACAGATCGAGCGCGACGGCGGCGGCCCGGGCATCCCGGACCACCTGCAGCGGTACGGCCGGAGCACAGCAGTGCACGATGACCGGCACCCCGACGGCCTCGACCACCGTCCGCAGACCCGTGGCGGCATCGGGCCCGTCGACGACCTTGTACGCCCCCAGCCCGCTCTCCGTCGGGATGCGCCCGGCGAGCACCGCCGGCAGCGAAGGCTCGTCGAGCTGCAACAGCACCGACGCCTGGGGCAGCCGCTTCTGCACCTCGGCCACGTGCCGGCGCAGCCCCTCGGCCAGCGACTCGGTCAGGTGGCGCACGGCACCGGAGTCGCGCAGCATGCGACCGCCGATCTGCAGATCCAGGCTTGCCGCGAGGGTCCACGGACCGGCCGCCTGCAGCTTGACCGGGCCGGTGAACCGGTCGGCCTGCTCGGAGAGCTGGTCGAGGTCACGTTCCATCAGGTCGGCGATGCGGCGCTGGTCCTTGCCGGGGCGGGGCGCCATCTGCCAGCGGCCCACGTAGATCTGCACCGGCAGCTCGACCAGCAGCCCGGCGGTCCGCCCGATCATGTCAGCGCCGGGACCGCGGTCGGGCAGCTCGGCCAGGTGCGGCAGCTCGGGCAGCTCGCCCATGATCAGGCGCTGGGCCTCGGCGATGTCGGTGCCGGGCAACGAGCCGACCCCGGTGGCCGCACCGGCCGGCCAGGGAAAGTCAGGCACGGCGCGCCGGCCCGATCCCATCGGCACTCGCAGACACCCGGTCGGCCGAACCATCCACAGCGCCGTCGGAGCTGCTGGCGCCGCTCGCGCTCGAAAGGCCCGCGCCCGCAGGACTCGTGCTCAGGCTGCCGGAAGCGATCGTCGCGGAGCCGAGAACGATGTCACCGGCCGGATCGGGCCGGTAGGCGACGATGGCCTGACCAGCCGCAACCCCCCGGGCCGGCGTGCGCAGGTGGGCCACTAGGCCGTCCGGGCCGAGGCTCACCACGGCCGGAACGACCTCACCGTGGGCCCGCAGCTGCACGTCACACTCGACCGGCGTCTGCTCCCCGTGCCAGATCGGCCGGGTCGCCGTCACGGTGTCGACCGCGAGGTCTTCGCGCGGCCCGACCGTCACCGTGTTGGTCTTCGGGGTGATCGACAGCACGTACCGAGGACGGCCGTCCGGCGCGGGAACCCGCAGGTCAAGCCCCTTGCGCTGACCGATCGTGTACGAATACGCCCCGTCGTGCCGCCCCAGCACGGCCCCGGTGCGGCCGTCCACGATGTCGCCCGGCGCCGCACCGAGACGCTCGGCGAGGAAGCCCTTGGTGTCACCGTCGGCGATGAAGCAGATGTCGTGCGAGTCGGGCTTGTCGGCGACGGCCAGGCCCCGCTCGGCCGCCTCCTGCCGGACCCGCTCCTTGGTCGAGTCACCGAGCGGGAAAGCGGCCCGGTCAAGCTGCGCGCGGGTGAGCACGGCGAGCACGTACGACTGGTCCTTGGCGATGTCGACGCTGCGCCGCAGCAGACCGTCCGCCCCCAGCCGGGCGTGATGCCCGGTGACCACGGCGTCGAAGCCCAGGGCGACCGCCCGGTCCAGCACCGCGGCGAACTTGATCTTCTCGTTGCACCGCAGGCACGGATTCGGGGTGCGGCCGGCCGCATACTCCGCGACGAAGTCGTCGACCACGTTGTCGTGGAACTGCTCGGCCATGTCCCACACATAGAACGGAATGCCGATGACATCGGCGGCCCGCCGCGCATCCCGCGAATCCTCCAGCGTGCAGCACCCCCGCGCACCGGTCCGGTACGTCTGAGGATTCCGCGCCAGCGCCAGGTGCACCCCGGTCACATCGTGGCCGGCATCCCGAGCGCGCGCGGCAGCGACAGCGGAGTCGACCCCGCCGGACATAGCTGCAAGAACTCGCACCCGAACAGCCTATCCGCCCCGGCCGACATCCCAAATCCCGCGTAGCGCCATCAAGATCCATGTTCCGACCCGGTGCCGCCACCATCCGGGCGGGGCGCATTCCCTTTTCCGGTACGCGCACCGCAAGGCCCCGTGGCACCCAGCCCAGCCACTGCCGTCCCGACCCAGTGCCGCCACATCCGGGCGGG
>NZ_BOQL01000053.1 GCF_018332655.1 Actinoplanes auranticolor
CTCGAGGAACAGCGCGATGCCCGGCGGCGGTGAAGATTCCCGAGCCCATCCCGGCGATCGACACCGCCAGGGCCGCGATCAGTTTGGCGAGGACGCCGGCGAGGACGATGTAAAACGCCAGCCCGGCGCCGGCGCAGATCAGCAGGTTGGCCGAGGTGGTGCCGGCGATCGAGGCGACCCGGGCGGCGGAGGTGGACTGTGCGGTTGCCGTGGCGAGGTAGTTGTCCCGGCCTCTGCCGGACCAGTCCGACTCATCAACGACGAGGTTCTGAGTCGTGAGGTCGGCCGAGACTCCGTTGAGCTTGCCTTTGAGGTCTTGCCAGCGCCACGCGTCGACGAACATGAAGATGGGTGCGACGGCGCCTTTCAGCAGGTCGAGGAACCAGTCGAGGATGGCTTTGCCGACCTTGACGGTCTCATCGACGATCCACCGGAATGCCTGCGCCACCGGCGGTGGGACATACCAGTGGGAGGTGGCGCTGTTGGCCGTCGGGATGACCTGGGCGAGTTGACCCTCGAAGGTCTTGAGGCCTGCCTCGATCTCGCGGATGACGGCCTCGTACTGAGCCTGGCTGAACATCGAGCGTCCCCCGTTAGTAGATGTTGCGGATGCGATGCTCGGACGCTTTGTCCTCGGCGTCGTAGGTGTCGGCGACGCTGCGCAGCGTGCCGGCGATCTCGGACATGGCTGCCGCACCCTCCCGGCAGCGCGCCGCGGCCACGTCGATCACGTCGTTGTACGGGCCTACCATGATCTGGAAGAGGCCTGCTTCCAGGCGGCCCAACTCCATGTCCGCGACCTCGGTGCCCTGCTCGCCGATCTTCCTGCTCTGTTCGTCCCACTCGTCGGCTTCGCGGCGCAGCGCGTTGGTCGCGACGGTGACCTGTCCCCTGCCCGGGGGTTGCGTCATCTGTTGCCACCTTGAGGAGGAGACCTTGTTAGGGAGGTAAGCGTCGCGAGGGCATCACCGATAAGGTCGTCGGTCCCGCTGCCTTCCGGCGTCGACGCCGGACGCTTCGCGATGGCTCTTTGCAATGCCGTGGCCAAGGCCGCGCCGATGGAAGCAGCGTCCTGCTCCTGGGCCCAATGCGGATCGATGGTGCAGGCGACCAGGCCGGCCGACGAGAGCTGGACCGCGACGTGTTGATTGTCGTCTCGGCCCTCGACTGCCTCGGCCGGTTTCACCGGCGGGGTCTGGGCATCGTGGAGGAGCCCCAGGATCTCTTCGGCGAGTTCACTGCTGTCCCGCACCTGACCGGCCGGCAGTTGCGGCTGGGGCCGGCTCGTGAATATTTCTTCCGCGTCAGGGTTGACCTCAAGGCCTGTCCGCCGCCACCAGCCGCCATCGTCCACGGCGGTGGTCCAGGTCCGCATGCAACGCTGCACCGCGTCGGTGTTCGCGTCGAGAACCGCACTGCCCAACCGCTAGGGTGCCAATCGCTGCCGCCACCCCTCCCGCACGCGGATCTGCGTGGGCAGCCCGTCACCGCCGAGAACGACGAGCACCCACCCTGTCGCGTCGCGGCCTTCAACGTGTGCCGGTATCGCCCCGCCGAGATCGCGTGCGAGCTGCGCCAATTCCGCGGTTCGGCACTGGAGCTGACTCGGGTACTGGTTCTGGTCCTGTCGCACCGCGCTCAGCGCTCCGAACCGCGTCGCGACTGAAGAGCCGCCCACCCGATCATCGCGATCATGACCGCGGCAAGCACCAGGAGAATCGCGAAGCCGGTCGCCGTCCCGCCGGCGACCACGAAGGAGAGCGCCATCAGCGCGACGATGCCCACCGCGGCGAACGTCGCGACCGCAGCAACGGTGCAAACCGCAGGGGTCGCACCCTGCCATGCGACGACAGCTGCGCCGGAGGCCACGACGGCGATCGCCGCGGCGACGATGGCCGTGCCCGGCTGTCCGAACGGCGAGGCGTCGGCGATTTCATCGAAGCCCGCACTCGCAACAGCCACCCCGACCAGCTGGATCACCGTGATGAGCCACAGCAGGACCAGCGCAAAACCACTGGTGCCCGACGCCACCTTCACCACAATGAATACCCCCGACTACTGAAGGTCACCAGGGTGTACCAGTCGGACCGGTCGCGCAACATCGGTGTCGTGTTCCAGATCGGCGGTGCTCGATGCTGGAGGCCTCGGCCGTGAGGCTTCTCCCAGGTCATGACAAACGCCCAGGCGAATCTGGCCTGAGCGCCTCGGGCGTCCGTCCGCTGTTGAAGGGCTCGTCTTGTAGTCAGCCGGCCCGTCGCTGCGCGCGGGGAACCAGAGCCGCAGCAGCATCGGCTTTAGCGCGTTCCGCCTGGAGCTCGAGGATGATCGAGGTGTAGGTGTCGGAGGTCAGGGCGATGGAGGAGTGGCCGAGGGTCTCCTGGATGTCCTTCATATCGGCACCGGAGGCTTTGAGGAAGGTCGCGGCGCAGTGCCTTAGGTCGTGCAGACGGATGGGTGGCAGGCCGGATCCGGCGATGAGCTGTTCGAAGCGGTTGCTGACGGTGTCAGGATGCCAGGCGTTGCCGTCGGGTTGGACGAACACCAGGCCGGTGTGTGGCCACGTGGGGCCGTTGACCAGTTGCCAGCGGGCGCGTCGGGCGTAGTGGGTGCGCAGCAGGCTGATGGTGGCGGTGTCGAGGGTGATGTTGCGGTCGCCGGCGTCGCTCTTGACTTTCTTGGTGATGGGCCGGTACCCGTCGGTGGTGATCTGTTGGGTGATGACGGCGATGCCGGTGTCGAGGTCGACGTCGGCATCACGCAGCCCGACGGCTTCGCCGCGGCGTAGCCCGCGGTGCAGGATGAGCCCGAACATCGGATACAGGGCGATGTCGTGGTCCTCGGCGTAGTCGAGGAACTCTCCGGCCTGCGCCGGGGTCCAGACCATGACGGCGCTGGGCCGTCGCCCGGTGGCCCTCCAAGCCGCGACCGCAGCGGCAGTCCAGACTCGGGCCTTGGGGCGTCTGCCGGAGGGCAGCTCGATGTGCGCGGCGGGGTTGAACTCGATGAGCCGGTGGGTACGGATGGCGTCGTTGAGGGCCTTGCGCAGGGTGGCCCGGATGCGGTGCATCGTCGCCGGGGACGTCGTCCGGGCCCCTTTGGCTTGGGCCCGGATGGCGGGGTCGTCGCTGCTGCGGGCGATCTCGATCTCGGTGTTGCGGTCGGTGATGGCCTCGAACATGCCCTGCAGGTGCGCAACGTGGAGCTGATCGATCGGTATGTTGCCGAGGTGCGGTATCAGGTGCACGCGGATGTGGCTTTCGTAGCCGCGTAGCGTGGTCGCTTCGATCTTGCGTCCGCGGTGCCATTGCTGCAGGTAGTCCGCGACGGTCATACCTGCGGTGGCGGACACTCCGGCGCGCACGCGGCGCGCGACCTGATCCCGTGAGGGCAGCGGCTGGCCGGCTTTGACCTTCTTGAGGGTGACGGCGATCTCGAAGCGCTGGCCGGTGTCGGTGCCGGGCAGGTTGAGCAGCGAGCGGGCGTGGTCGAGTTCGGCCAGGGCGTCGTCGCGGTCGTCGAAGCCGCCGCGGCGTAGCTGCCAGCGGTCGCCGGTGGGTTTGTGGGGCAGCTCGAGTTGGTAGGCCCATCGGCCGTGGTGGGCGCTCCAGGCCTCGCCGCCGGGTCGGCGCAGTCGTGGGCAGCGCGGGCCGAGTCGTTTGCCGTGCTCGTCGCGGCAGGAGCAGTGTTTGCTCAGGGTTCCTTGCGCCATGTGTGGACGACTCCTTACCGATCAAAGCCGGGGTGCGGGGCGGTGGCTGCTGGGGATTTCGTGTCGTCGATCAACGCGTGGATCTACCCCGTCGATCAAGTCGCCGGCGGCCTCGCGGGCGGGTGGGCCGGCGGGCATGTGCAGGGCAGCGAGGATGGCCTGGACGGGGATCCGGTAGCGGGTGCCGAACCGCAGGACCGGTACGGGGAACTTCTCGGTGCGGATGAGGTCGTAGGCCACCGACCGAGACAGGCCGAAGATCGATGCGGCGACCGGCACGGTCGTGACCGTGCCCAGCGCACGGATGCGTTCAGGCGTCCATGCCGGGCCGCCGGCCGGTTCATCGGTGTGCGCCGGCGGCGTTACAGCGGAGTGAGGATGGAGTGGGCTGGTCATCGTGATCCCTTCAGAGCAGTGGTGCGCAGAGGCCGAACAGGCCAGCAGGTTCGGAGTTCATTGATCTAGTCCAAGCCGGTGAGTGCCGGAGGGCGGTAGCGGTCACGCGGCCATCTCGCTGGCGCTGATGGCGGGTCGGCCGTTGGTGAACACGAGGACGTCCTCGTGCGCGATCAGGTGCATCGGCGTGCCGGTCGCGCGGGCCTTGCGGACGGCCTGGAGCTGGAAGAAGGACGGCCGGGCGACCAAGGCGCCGTCGCGGACCGCCGCGAGCAGCGCCACGCACCGGTCCACCGGGGTGAGGCCGGCGCGTAGCCCGGCGCCGATCACGGCCGAGGGTAGGTCGACGAGCTGCCCTGCCTTGCGCCACGGCCGGGCGGTGACCACCACGACCCCGCCCGGTTTGAGCAAGGTGGCGCAGCCGGCGAGGATCTGAGCGAAGCCGTCGGCGAGTCCGGTGAGGTCGCGGTAGGCGAGGTTTCCTTTGTCGGTGCCGTCGTTGTAGGCGTTGTCCGACTTCGCCACCCCGCCTGTGCCGGGGCGCACGAGGCCGTGCACGGTCGGCCCGTACGGCGGCGACGTCACCACCAACGCCACCCGCCCAGCCAGCGCAGCGGGTACGAGCGACCCGATGCCGGTGGAGTCGCCGCGGACGACCGCGCCTCGGCCGGTCGCGCCCTGGGCGTGGGCGTGCTTGATGTTGGCGTCGGCGATGTCCGACCACCTGGATTCGTACTCCACGCCGACCGCGTCCCGGCCGGCATGAATAGCCTCGACCAGGGTGGTGCCAATGCCGCACATCGGGTCCAGGACGAGCTCGCCGGGCCGGGTGTAGTGCTCGACGGCGTGCGCGGCGATCGCCGGCAACATCCGAGCGGGGTGTCTGACCGACTCGGGCACGTAGCGACCCTTACGCTGCACCGGCCCAGTGGACTGGGCGGTCGCCCACACCGACAACCCCTCGGATCTCCTGTCGGCGCGGTGTCCGGTGTCGTAGGCGCGGTGCTCAGCCACGCTGACCACCACCCCGGCGTCCAGTAGGGCGCGGCTTGTCGAGCTGGCTGAACACCATGAGGTCCGCGTGCACACGCAGGTGCGCCACGCTCCACCGCTGACCGTCACCGCCGGCCAGAGACAGCAGCTCTTCGTCAGTGACGTGATAAATGAAGGCATCGCCGTCGACGTCGGCGGCCACGGCGACGATGTGCTGCAGGTAGCCCAAACCCACCCCGGCGGCGGCCTGTACCACCGGGCTGAAGTCCTGCGGCATTGTGGTATTAGCAGGAACGGTGACGACCAGGATCAGGCAGCCGTCGGCACGCAACAGTCTTGCGCACGCGGTCAGCAGCCACGCCAGCCGGACCCGGTTGGCGGCGTCGTTGTGCCAGTCCAGGGGCCAGCAGGCGACCACGAGACTCGTCGCCTGCTGCACGGAGGAGTCGAGCCGGGGGTCGGTGACGGATGTGCCGATAGACAGGCCAGGGTCGGTGAGGTCGTCGCCGAACCAGGTGGCCAACTCGGGAACGTCCTCCTCGAGGTCCGCGTCGCCGCGGCCGATGCCAGGAGGCGGGGTCGTGGGGGTGGCCGGGCCAATGATCAGGCTGGCGGCGTCGGTGAACCAGGCCGGGTGATGCCGACGGCCGCCCGTGGTGCAGGCGGCCGTTAAGGCGTGATCGGGAGTGAGGTCGACGACGGCCTCGCCCAGGCGGCTATAGGCGGCGATCAGCCGCGTTGCGAGCCTGGCGCCCACGCTGCTGCCCGTGTCGTCGCTGCTGCGGGCAGTACGCCAAACGGTGATCGGAACCGGCGGCTCGCCGGTGATCAGATCTAGCTGTTTGGCGTCGTCCGGAGCTGGGTGGTCCTTGCTGTGGTGGTGCTGCGGCGTGTGCTCGCTCATGTGGATGTCGGCTCCGCGCCGCGCCGTGAAGCGCTGACGCCCTCAAACCGCAATCTGTGAGCCGTGGCGAACACATGCCGATCTCACAACGTCTGACATGACCTCACAGACGTCTGACCGCGCACGTCAAGGCGGATCCTGACAATCTTGAAGCGGCCTGCGACGCCCGAGCCGGGGTGTGGGCCGCCGAAGGCTGAGCTTCCCGGGCCTGTGGACACCGGTTAATGCCGCGACCTGATGCAACGTCGTCGGTGTGAGGGTCTGTTCGTAGTTGGCACGCCCACGGTGGGCACGTTGAGCACGGCGAGGATCACAGTCGACGTGGCCGCGCAGCCGGTCCGCCTGCCACCCGCCCGGGACGGCGGCCGGCAGGCGGACGCATTCCTGTAGAGCGGTGAGTTCAAGGGCGCCTTCGCCCGCCACGAACAGGCGGCGCAGAGCCGACTTCCGCCGAGTAGATGCGCGGCTGGGTGTAGTGCACCGAGTCCGAAACCTCCGAGCGGCTGTCGGAGCTGCTGGCCCGGGTGCCCGCCGCATTCGGGCCCGTGCCGACGGCAGTACCGTCTAACTGGAGAACGGCTTCATCGTCGGATGACGCCCGACACGATAGGGGCTCCGCAGCCGAACCTGACCGCGGAGCCCGCTACTTGCCGGAAGCGACGCGCTACCCGGCAAGCGCCTTTCGCCGGTCACGGCCAGGAGGTCACCGCCCAAGCCTGATCCAGATTGGAGCTGCACTCCCACTGAACCGCATGCACCCCGCGCGCGGGGTTGCTGCCGGGGATCGCCAGGCACTTCCCGCTGTTGAGGTTCTGGAGCCTGTACACACCGAGGGTTCCCCCATAGAAGCCCCAGATCTGGTCCTCGAGGCCCGGCCGGTAGTCCCACTGGATCGCAGGGGCGCCATCGTGCAGGCCCGACCGGCTGATGCCCATGGCCTTCCAGGAGCTGGTGCCCGCGTTCCGAATCGCCATGTAGCCGGCGGGATAGGACGTCTCGGTGAACGTCCACGCCTGTTCCTGGTTACCCGTCCGCTTCTCCCACTGCAGGATCGGGGCGCCGTTGGCGTCGCTTGATCCGCTGACGGCCAGGTAAAGACCGGTCCTCACGTTCTGGATGTAGGACCACGTGACGGCTTCAGCCGAGGTCTCGCCGAACACCTGGGCCTTCAGTTCGGCCACGCTCACCAGATCCCCTCCGGGTCCCGGTACGGGCGCAGAGCCGGCGCGTGCGGGAACCCCTGTCCCGAGGACCGCTGCGACAGCCACGATGAGCATCGCTGCCAACCATCGGCGGTTGCGCTCGGCGGGATAGCAGTGATTGTTTCTCACAACTAACGTCCTCCTTCGTTGCGACGGGCGGCCCGATGGCCGACATGCACTGCGCCGCCGAACCGTGCGAGTGACGAAATTAGCCTTTGTCTCTACTGCCGAGCTCTCGATCTCCTCTCGTCCGACGAGAGGAGGTCCATACAGCCAGCACCACCGGAGCATCGATCCGTCGGTGTGGCGCCGATGCCCCGCGCCGCCTCAGAGAGCGAGGTGATGCCTCGATGTGTCTGCAAACCGGTGTATGAGTCCTCGTTAACGGACCGCAGTGGGCGATGATCGAGCCACTGTTGCCGGGTCGGGTGGGCGGCCATTGCGTATCCGACGCGCTGGCTGGTCATCTGCACGACCTGTATGTGCTGCATAACGGCACCGCGTGGCGACACGTCCCGCATGACCTGACGCTGTGGAACGTGGCCTATCGGTGGTTTCGTTGCGGGAGCACGGACGGCACCCGGGGCTCGGGTGGGGGACCTGGTACGCGTCGCCGAAGGCCGAGACCCGTAGTCGTCAGCTGCGGATCTGGACTCGCAGACCGCGCCAGCCATGAAGGCAGTGACGCCCTCGGCGGGGACGCGGGCGAACGCACCCGCGGCCCGCAACGGCACATTACCGACGTCATCGGCGGGCTCATCCTCAAGGCGGTCGTGCACGCCGCGTCTGTGCAGAAGCGAGCCGGCGCCAAACCCGTGCCGGCCAGCATCACGCTACATTCACGCTGCTGGGACTGAACTGGACGGATGCCGGCTACGTCAACCGCATCGACCAAGAACTGCGGAGCTGGGCGCGCGAACATGCCGCGTCGAACTACAGATCGTGGCGCGTAACGCCGACGAGGCCCCATCAAGACTGAAGCAGCCCGACGCCTCAACGACGAACCCAGCCAGGGGTAACCCCGCCGGTTACCCAGCACTTCCTCAGCCACGACGGATAGATTGTCCTTTATGAAGTACCGGATCCTCGGTGCCCTTGCCATTCGGGATGCGGAGGTCACCGCCGGTCGCGACCGCGTGGTGCTAGCCATGCTGTTGCTGCATCCCTGCCGCATCGTCGGCGTCGACGCCCTCATCGATGCGGTGTGGAACGACCAGCCCCCGGCCACTGCCCGCGCGCAGCTGTACACGTGTGTGTCTCGGCTGCGCCGGGCACTACCCGCCGACAGCATCCGAACCACCCCGGCCGGGTACGGCATCACCGTCACGGACGACGACCTGGACGCCCGCGCGTTCGAACGGCTGGTCGCCGGCGCCCGGACAGAAACCGATCAGGGCCGCGCCGGTGCGCTGCTGCGCCAGGGTCTGGACCTGTGGCGGGGTCCGGCACTCAGCGATATCGGCAGCCCTGCGGTCCGCCGATTGGCCGCGACCCTGGACGAGCACTACGCAGTCGCGGTGGAGGACTGGGTAGAGAGGGAACTCAACGCCGGCAGCGAGCGGAACCTGTCGGCCGAACTGCACGGCCTGGTCGAGCGGTTCCCGATGCGCGAACACCTACGCGGGCAGTTCATCCGCGCACTGTATGCAAGCGGACGACAGGGCGACGCCCTGGCCGAGTACCAGCGTGCCCGCGCAGCGCTGATCGATGAGCTGGGCATCGAACCGGGCCCGGAACTGCAGGAGCTGCATCGCCGGATGCTGGTCGGCGACCTGCCCACCGGCCCGGGGCTCATGTCGCCGGCGCCGATCCGGTGCCTGCCGCGGGCGGTCGGCGACTTCACCGGCCGTACGGCCGTTCTGAACCGGTTCCGCGGCCAGGTCGGCACCGCGCCGCCCGGCCCGTCGGTGCACGTCTTCGACGGCATGGCCGGGATCGGCAAGACCACACTGGCGATCCGGCTGGCCGGACTTGCGGCGGACCGCTATCCGGACGCGCAGCTGTTCATCGACCTGCACGGACACAGCGAACGGGAAGCGGTGGAACCCAGCGCCGCCCTCAACACCTTGCTGCGTCAGCTCGACGTGCCGGTCGACCGGATCGCCGGGCCGATCGAGCAGCGAATCGCGCAGTGGCGCAGCGAGCTGGCCCGCCGGCGCACCGTGTTGATCCTGGACAACGCATCGAACAGCGAGCAAGTCGTGCCGTTGCTACCAGGCTGTGGCGACAACCTGACGGTGGTGACCAGCCGGCACCGGCTCACCGGCCTGGACGGCGTCCGACCACATCCGTTGCCGGTACTGACCGAGCCGGAGGCTGTCGATCTGTTCACCCGGATCGTCGGCGAGCGCGCCCTCGCTGAGCCCTCTGCGGTGGCCGAGGTGGTACGGCGATGTGGGCTGCTGCCGCTCGCGGTACGGCTGGCCGCGGCCCGCCTGTCCCGCCGCCGCTGGCGGGTCACCGACCTGCTCCACCGCCTCGGTGACACCGCACTACCCGAACTGGCGGCCGAGAGCCGGACCGTGGCGGCGGCATTCGCACTTTCCTACACCCATCTGGCGCCGCCGCTTCAGCGGCTGTTCCGACTGCTCGGCCTGTATCCGGGCGAACGGTTCGACGCGCCGGCCGCGGCCGCCCTCGCGGACCTGCCGCTGAACGACGCCGAGGACTTACTGGGTGAACTCGCGGACGTAAACCTGGTCGAGGAGCAGGACTCCGGAACGTACCGGCTGCACGACCTGATCCGGCAGTACGCCGCCACGCTGGCCGCATCGGACCCGCCGGAACGACACGCCGCCCTGCACCGCCTGTTCGACCATGCCGCACATACCGCTGCGGCGGTGGCGCGGCCGCTGGAGTCCCCATACAGCTCACGGACGCTGGAGTTGGGTCGTCCGCTGCGGCCGGATCTGCTGCCGCGCGCGGAGATGGACCAGAACCGCTGGCTCGAGCAGAACCGGCGCGATCACATGTCGATCGTGCGACTGGCGAACTCCACCGGCGCCACGGAGCACGTATGGAAGCTGGCCCGCGCTGCGTGGCGGATGTGGTACCTGGCCGCCGAGTACGACGACCTGATCCAAGCGCACCGGTACGGCCTGGCGATCGCGCGCCGGGACGGCGACGTCCGCACGACCGCCATCATGGCGAACTACCTCGCGTCCGGCCTGCTCCGCACCGGCGAGGCGCGGAAGGCGATGGAACTGGTGCAAACCGCCTACGACGGCTTCAGCCAGCTCGGTGAGGTAAGTGCCGCCAACACCGCCCTCGCCAATCTGGCCGCCCTGCGGTACCTGCTCGGCGATGTCGAAGGCGACGACCGGGCGGCCCGGCAAGCGCTCCACCACGCCCGCACCCTCGCCGAGCCGGGACAGATGATAAACCCGCTGAACACGCTCGGCCTGGCCGCGGCCCGCCGAGGCGATCTCGCGGAAGGCCTCAGCTGGTTTCGCCGCGCGCTGTTCCTCGCCGTCGCCACCGGGGCCGATGCCGAGCGATACAACACCTTCGGCAACGTGGCCATCACCCGGATGCGGATGGGCCACCGGCCGGCCGAGCGCATGCTGCGCCTGGCGCTGAGCCTCAACCTGCGGATCGGTTACAAATCAGCCGCGGCGGAAGCGGCCGGTGCGCTGGGAGCCCTGTACCGCCGGCAGGGTCGATACGCCGACGCCGTTGCCCGGCATCACAAGGCCCTCGAGGTGATCCACGGCCTGGGCGACCGCCGATTGGCCGCGCAGGTACACCTGGAGTTCGGCGAGACCCTGCTCGCCGCTGGCCGCCCGAACGCCGCAGGGAAACAATTCCGGCTGGCAGCGGCGCACGCCGCTGCCGCGCAGGCCGGGTACGAACAGGCCCGTAGCCACGCCGGCCTGAAGGCGGTGGCCACCAGCAGCGAAGCGGACGGCTGCACGACCGCGGGGGAGCGCTTGACGCCGGTTCATGCCGTCGGCCGAGACGGCACCCAGCGCTCGCCACACCACGGCGACTGACGGAGCTGCCCAAGCGAGACGCGCTGCTCACACTTCTGCTGACCGAGTGCGACTCCGCCGCCGTACCGCTCTCGCCGTCGACATCTTGATCCCAGCTAGCAAGTGCCCTAACGGTGAACGTTCACGGTGTTTGGTGGACACGCTGTTCGGCTTGTCGCCCGGGCGGCGTGTCGATGTTCACGCTGTGTGGATGGCAGAACCTGGTGACGCTGTTGGGGTGGGCGGCGTCGGCCTCTCGGAGCCCTGTCCGGTCAGGTTGACTCCCGCTCCCGCGGTTGAGGGCGGGTACGACGGGGTTCAGGCAGCGGCCGAAGACCCTCGTCCGGTTGCTGGCGAGGCGCCGGCGCGGCTGGCGCGAATCTTGCGGCGTCGCTGTGCCTCGCGGTGCAGCTTGTTGCGGGTGCGTGGAGACGCTGCGGCGCTGAGCAGGCCAGAGTCCAGGGCCTCGGCGATGCGGGTGTCGATGCGATCGACCCGGCGACGCAAGGTGTCGACTTCTAGACCAAGGCGGGCGGCGATGGGTTCGACCGCGCGGCGGCCCAGCCGGAGGTCGATGTAGGCCTGTTCGTCGGCTGGGTCGATGATGCCCAGTTCGACGGCGCGGCGCACGAGCAGGTCCGGGTGGCCGTACGGGAACTTAGGGGTACGCGGACCGGTGAGGCGCTCGACGTTCTCCACGGGGATGGCTTCCGCGCCGTTGCGACGGCGCAGCTCGTAGCCGGCGCGCCAGGCAGCTTTGCACAACGCCGCGTACGGCGCGGGTCGCACGAGGTCCACCCGGTCGCGTAGGGCGGTGAGGAAGCCGGTGATAATTTCGGCGTCCAAGTCGTGGGTGTCGCCGGACCAGCCGGTGCGTAGCTGTCCGGCGTAGCGGCGCAACGCCGGCATCGCCATCGCGGTCGCCGCGACCACCCACGCCGGGCCGTCCAGACGGGCGCGGCGAATCAGCTCGGCCCAGACGGCGTCCCGCGCGGCGTAGGCGCGCGGGTGCGTGAGCAGCCACGTCCGCAGCGCCGGCAACGTGATGACACCGGCGGGTAGGTCGGTGTCATCGCCGGGTGCCAGCCCGAGTTCGTCGAGATCAAGTGACAGAGGGGAGAACTCGCCGGTCAGGGCGGCGAACGCCGCGTCGACGGCGTCGAGAATCGAGTCGGGCCATTCGGTGGCGGACGCGGTCATGTCACAGCTCCCTTGTCGGAGGATCTCGATGGCGCGCCGGGACGGTCACGCGACGCGCTGGACGGTCATTGCGCCACGGTGATCTCACGCAGCTCTGACAGTCCAGGTCAGTGACGGGGTCACGCACTACAGTCCGCCTCACGGGCTGTAGTGCGTACGCCCAAGCTCACCGGCGCACGTGACCGACGCCTGTCTGACGAGCCGTCTCTGAGGTGCACTACAACATCGAGTCGCCCATCTCGTCGGTAACCGGCGGCGACGGCCCGGCGGGGTGGCACCGGCGCCCGTCAGGGCGGTTGTCAGAGGTCCATAGCGTCTGCCACGACCTCGCTACGGCTGACAACGTCTCGCGGCGCCGGCGTGTCAGATTCGACCGGCGTGTAACGCGGGTGTCGGAGCCCGGCGCGATCGCCCAATGTGCGACAGGCGCGGCCACGGCATCCGGCCGGACAACGCCGAGATCGAAGAACGAGATTTCACCGTCTCGCGTCCGTCTGTTAACACAGCGACTTGACGCCATGGCGGTCGGACACCGCAGCGTGACAATCCCTTGCCAGCGACCTGGATCACCGTCACGGAGGCGGTGTCGGTCGCGCTGCCTGTTTGTCAGCGGAGCAACCGTTGGATCTGCGCAGGTCTGACAACGCTGATCAGCTTGCCCGCAGGGCGCAGCGGCAGAGGCCATGGAAGCGGGCACAAAGGACCGCAAGGACGTGGGCGTGCTCGGTCAGAAGTCTGTGAGGTCGTGTCAGAGGCTGTGAGATCGGCAGGTGTTCGCCACGGCTCACAACCGGCGGTTTGAGGGTGCGGAACTGCTGTCGGACGCGAGTCGGACGGTCGGTTCCGTCCGCCGCCGGGCCGAGAGATCCAGGCCGGCGAAGTGAGCTGGGACCTCGGGTGCCGCGCCTTCTGATGCGCTGACACCTCATCACTTGCGAACCCGAACGGGAGGACGAGCTCCTCCCGAGGACGCCCACGCCTCTTTGCCGGACCTGCCTCTGCGGCTTGGTGGCGGTCCCTGACCGCCGTTCGAGCGATACGCCCCGCCCAATGCGCCTGCCTCTGTGGGCTGCGCGGAGGGGCGGGGCGGGAGGTGAACCCCGTCATGTCCCGCTGTCTGCGGGCACGCCTGCGTGCCCAGATCCACGTGTTGTCCACAACCTTGTCCACAACCGCCGGCCGCCGCACCGGCCGGGTCGTCGCACACACCGCCACGGTGCTGCTGATCCTGTCGGTCCCGGCCACCGCATACGCCGACACCGGCGGCACTGTCGTCCTGGCCGCGAACACGTTGCCGCAGGTAATCGCGAACATGCGGACGTTCCTCATGGGGATCTTGGCCGCGGTCGCCACCCTGTTCCTGGTCTTGGCCGGGGTGTACTGGGCGACCGCCGGCGGTGACCCGGCCCAGGTCGACAAGGCCAAAGGCGCGCTGAAGAACGCCCTGATCGGCTACGGCCTGGCCGTGCTGGCCCCGATCCTGTTGCAGGTCGTTCAAGGCATCGTCGGGGGCTGATGGTCATGGGCTTCATGCTCGATCAGATCCTCGACTGGTTCGCCCAGCTGCTGCTCGACAGCCTGACCGCGCTGATCGGCGCGATCACCCACGTGCTGCTGCTCACCCCGGACGTCACCGCACTACCGCAGGTCCAAGCGCTGACCGGCCGTTCCATCTGGATCGTCGACACCGTTTTCGTGCTGGTGTTCGTCGCCGCCGGTGTCCTGACCATGGTCGCCGGTGGCAACGAACACACCCGCTACACCGTCAAGGACCTACTCCCGCGGTGCATCGTCGGGTTCGTTACTGCGCACTTCTCCCAGCTGATCGCCGGACGCATGATCGAACTGGCGAACGCGCTCACCATCGCGCTGACCGACACCGACGTCGACAACAACGGCGCCCTGCAGGCGATCAAGAACAATCTGACCGCCCAGGATCAGGCCGGCGGCCTACTGTTCCTGGTCTGCCTGGCGATCATCGTGTTCCTGCTCGCCGCCACAGCCTGCTCCATGATCGCGCGGTTCGCGGTCGCGATCGTCCTGACCGCCGCAGCACCTCTCGCCCTGGCCTGTCATGCGTTGCCGATGACCGACCCGGTCGCCCGGCTGTGGTGGCGCTCGTATGCCGGCATACTCGCCGTCCCGCTCGTGCAGGCGTTCGTCCTGTTCGCCGGACAGTGGATGCTGCTCGACCCCAACGCCATGCTCCCCACCCTCGGCCTGCCCTCGGACGGTGGTGGCGTGCTGAACCTGTTCGTCGTGATGGTGATGCTGTGGACCACGGTCCGGATTCCCGGCCTGATGCGCCGCTATGTCACCAACGGCGGCGGTCGTGGCGGCACCATGCTGGGCGCGGTCGTGCGGGTCGTCGTGGTACAGCAGCTGACCCGCGGGCTGCGCGTTCCCGGCATCAGGACAGTCCCATGATCGCCGAGCGTGACAACAATGTCCGGGCCCGCATGCCTGCCGACGTGGACGCGCCCGACAAGGTGCTCTACGGGCTGACGTTTCGGCAGCTGGCGATCCTCGCCGTCGCCGCCGTCATCGGCTACGCCGGCTGGCAGAGCCTGCACGACGTGCTGCCGGCGGCGATGCTTGTCGGTACCGCGGTCGTGCTGGGCGGGCTCGTTTTCGGGCTGGCGCTCGGCCGCCGTGACGGCTTGGCGATGGACGTGTGGCTGCTGGCCGCGATCCGCCATTCCCGCCAGCCGCGGGCACTGTCCACCACCGACACCACCGCCAAGGTTCCGGAGTGGGTACAGGCGCCGGCGTCAACGGTAATGCTGCCGGCCCCGCTGAAACTGCCCGCCGACGCCATCGACGAACGCGGAGAGATCCACCTGTCCGGCAGCCGGGCGGCGATAGTCGCCGCGACCAGCGTCAACCTCGCACTGCGCACCGCCGACGAGCAGACGGCGCTGATCGACACGTTCGGCCGCTGGCTCAACAGCCTGTCCACGCCGACGCAGATCGTCGTCTCGGCCCAGCCGGTCGACCTACACTCAGCCGCCCGCACCCTGACCGACGCCCCGGCCGACCTACCGCATCCGGCGCTCGCCGACGCCGCCGCCGACCACGCCGCGTTCCTGCACGAGCTGGCAGAACGCCGCGACCCGCTGCGCCGACAAGTCCTGATCGTCACCCGCACCAGCGAAGGCGGTGAGCACGCCGCCCGTCGGCGCGCCGACGACACCGCCCGCTCCCTGGCCGGGCTCGGCGTCACCACCCGCGCCCTCGATGGGCACGCCGCCACCGAGGCGCTCGCCGCCGCTGCCGACCCCTACCGCCCGCCGCACCCCGGCGGGCTCGCCGCTCCCGACACCGTCATCACCGGCCCGCACCAGGCCCCGCCCAGAAAGCGACGTCGTGAAACTGCTCACCCGAAACCGCACCACCGCCGACCATCATCAGGTTGACGGTGGCCGCCGGCGTTCATCGCTGGCGGCCACCGTCGCCCCCGCCTCCGTGGAGGTCACCCCCCGCTTCCTGCGGGTCGGTGACGGTTACGCCGCGACCCTGGTGGTCACCGGCTATCCGGCCGAGGTCGGCCCGGCCTGGCTGGAACCGCTGCTGTCCTGGCCGGGCCGCCTCGACCTGAGCTTGCACATAGACCCGCTGCCCGCGCCGGTCGCCGCATCGAGGCTGCGTAACCAACGGGCCCGGTTCGAATCGAGCCGCCGCGCCGACGAACGACACGGCAGACTGGCCGACCCGTTCGTGGAGGCCGCCGCCGACGACGCCGCCGAGCTGGCCCAGCGCCTGGCCCGCGGCGTGGCGAAACTGTTCAGGGTCGGGCTGTACCTGACCGTCCACGCCCGCACCGAGCCCGAACTGCTCGCCGCATGCGCGCAGGTCAAGGCCGCTGCCGCCTCCACACTGATCGAGGTGCAGCCGGCCACCTGGCGGCACCTGCCCGGCTGGACCACCACCCTGCCCCTTGCCTCGGACAACCTGCAGATGCGCCGCACCATGGACACCCAAGCCCTGGCCGCAGCCTTCCCCCTCGCCTCAGCGGACCTGCCCGCGCCGCTGCCGGGCGACCCACCCACCACAGGTGGGGTCCTGTACGGGGTCAACCCGGACTCGCAAGGCATCGTCTGGTGGGACCGCTGGGCGCAGGAGAACCACAACAGTGTTGTCCTGGCCCGCTCTGGCGCCGGCAAGAGCTACTTCGTCAAGCTCGACGTGCTGCGCAACCTCTACCAAGGCATGCAGGTCGTCGTCATCGACCCGGAAGACGAATACACGCGCCTGGCCGACGCCGTGGGCGGCAGCATCGTGCGCCTCGGCCGACCCGGCGTGAAGATCAACCCCCTCGACCTACCCGCCGGCGACAACCGACCTGACGTGCTCACCCGACGCGGACTGTTCCTACACACCCTGATCAGCGTGCTACTCGGCCACGAGCCGCCACCGGCCGAACGCGCCGCCCTGGACCGCGCCATCCTCGCCGTCTACCGCCGGGCCGGGATCACCGCCGACCCGGCCACCCACCACCGGCCGGCACCCCTGCTCAAAGACCTCACCGCGATCCTCCACGCCGATGGGGAGGAGGCGGGCCGGCAGCTGGCCGCCCGGCTCGCGCCGTGGGCCGCGGGCTCGTTCTCCGCGCTGTTCGACGCCCCGACGACCACCCGACCGGACGGACACCTGGTCGTCTGGTCGTTGCGGCATCTACCCGACGAGCTCCGCACCGTCGGCACCCTACTGGCCCTGGACGCGATCTGGCGATCGGTCGACACCCCGGGCCGGGCCCGACTGGCGACCCGCCGCCTGGTCGTAGTGGACGAGGCATGGCTGCTCCTACGCGACGGGCAAGGCGCGAAGTTCCTGTTCACCATGAGTAAGGCCGCCCGCAAACGCAACGCAGGCCTGTCAATGATCACCCAAGACGTCGCCGACGTGCTCGGCACCGACCTGGGACAGGCCGTCGTCAGCAACGCGGCCACGCAGATCCTGCTCAAGCAGGCACCCCAGGCCATCGACAACCTCGCCGACGCCTTCGGGCTCACCGCCGGGGAACGCCGGATGCTGCTGTCCGCCCGCATCGGGCACGGCCTGCTCATCTGCGGAACCCAGCGGACCGCGTTCGAGTCGATCAGCTCACCGGCCGAACACCGCCTGGCCACCACGACACCGTCCGACCTGGTCGGGTTCGACGACGGCGAGGAGGAACCGTGAAACCACCGCCGCTGATGTGTCTGCTGGCGCCCCCGCCGGCGCCTGACCCTTCCGGGTCGGGCGCCGATCTTGTATCCCCGCCCGGTGCGCCGGCGCAGTGGTTGGTGGACGCCGCCGGCTGGGCGGCGGCCCGGCCATGGCTGGCCGCCGCGGCCGCCGGGCTGCTGGTGTCGTTCGTGGTAGTCCGTAACGTGGTCGATGGGTGGCGGCAGCGCCGCCACGCTGCCACCGCCCGCCTCATCACCATCGCCCCGCCACCCGAAGTCGATCCGCACAGCGCGTCCGCGCTGTGGGCGAACCTGCACGGCACCCTCACCCCATCCCGGCCAAAGCGGCTCCTCTACGGCAGCCCCCACCTGGTGTGGCAGTACACCTGGACCGGCCGCCATCTGCTGATCTCGGTGTGGGTACCCGGCACCGTCCCCCGAGGGGCGGTGGAAGCGGCCGTGCGCGCCGCGTGGCCCGGCGCCGCCTGCACCATCGACGAGCCGGCACCCCCACCCATCCCCCTCGACACCGCCGCTGCCGTGGGTGGGCATCTGCTGCCCACCGCCGCAGAATGGCTGCCCTTCGAAACCGATCACGACAACGACCCGCTACGCGCGCTGATGTCGGCCGGATCGCAGCTCAAACCCGGCGAACACGCCTGCGTACAAGTCCTCGCCCGCCCGGCCAGCCCCCGCCGCGCCGCACGGGCCCGCCGAGCGGCAGGACGGCTCCGCGACGGCAAGACCGCCGTCCCAGCGATCAACCCCGCCGCACCGCTGCTCTGGATCCTCGAGGTCTTCCAGACGGGACCCTCCACGCGCCGTCCCGGCGCGGCGGCCGGTCCGGGACGCCGGGACCCGGGTGTGGAACGCGACGTGCGGGCGATCCTCGACAAGACCGCCCACCCGCTGTGGACCATCGCCATCCGCTACGCCATCGCCAAGAACAACCAACGCGCAGGATCCCCGGCGCAGGCCCGGCTCCGCGGGATCGCGGACGCGGTCGCCTCGTCATTCGCCGTCTACGCCGCCCGCAACACCCTGGCCCACCGGGCTCGGATGAGCGCACCGGTGGCCGTGCTCGCGACACGGCGGCTCGGGGCAGGGTTCCTGGCCTCGACCCCGGAGCTCGCGGTCCTGGGCGCGCTGCCGCGGGATCTGGCCGTCCCGGGCTTGGACCGGGCCCGGGCGAAGTCGATGCCGACACCGGTGGCGGTACCCACCGGCGGGCGCGGCACGAAGGTTCTCGGCGACGCCGAGATCGGCGGCCACGCCGTCGCCCTACCGGTGACCGACGCCCGCTACCACCTGCACGTGGTCGGCGCGACCGGCTCCGGCAAAACCACCATGCTCGTCAACCTCGCCGTCGACGACATCACAGCCGGCCGCGGCACCGTGGTCATCGACCCGCACGGCGACATGGTCCTGGACATCCTCGACCGACTCCCCGCTTCAGTCGCCGGCCGGGTGGTGCTGTTCGACCCAGACCAGCCCAACCCGCCCACCCTCAACCCGCTGTCCGGTGACGACCCGGACCTGGTCGTCGACAACCTCGTGTCAATCTTCGGCACCATCTTCGCCAAAGCCTGGGGACCGCGGATGGACGACGTCATGCGCGTCGCCTGCCTCACCCTCCTACGGCACGCCAACGTGACCCTGCAACACATCCCGCCGCTGCTGAACTCCGCGCAGTTCCGGTCGGCGATGACCGTCGGACTCGACGACCCAGCCGGGCTGGCCGGGTTCTGGCAGTGGTACGACGAACTCAACCCCGCCCTGCGCTCGCAGGTCATCGGTCCGGTCCTCGCCCGCCTGCGCGCGTTCCTGCTGCGCGACTTCGTCAAACGGACCATGCGCTACCCCACGTCGAGCTTCGACATGGGTGCAGTCCTCGACGGCGGCGCCCTGCTCGTCCGCATACCGAAAGGTCAGCTGGGAGAGGACACCAGCAAACTGCTGGGATCGCTGGTACTGGCGCAGGTGTGGCAGGCCGCCACCGCCCGCGCCAACATCCCAGCCGACCGGCGTCGCGACGCCACCCTGATCATCGACGAGGCGCAGAACTTCCTGACCCTCGCCAACTCCCTCGACTCGATGCTCGCCGAGGCCCGCAAGTACCGGCTGTCCATGGTGTTGGCGCATCAGGACCTGGCGCAGTTCCCGAAAGACCTGCTCGCCGCTGCGTCCGCGAACGCCCGCAACAAGATCTACTTCTCCGTGGCGCCCGAAGACGCACGGGTTCTGGCCCGGCACACGTTGCCGGAGCTGGACGAGCACGACCTGACCCACCTCCACGCCTACACCGCCGCCAGCCGCCTCGTGATCGCCGGCCGGCAGACCCCGGCATTCACCATGAAAACCCGCCCACCCAAACCGCTGGTCGGCGAGGCGACCGCGATCCGGCAGGCCGCCGCCGCCAAAGTGCCCGCCCAGGACACCAGCGCGATCGACGACCTCGTCGAACGGTTCTCGACGCGGCCGGACAACAACCGCCGGGCCCGCGGCAGCGGCGCGAGTTCGAAAACCTGAGCCACAGGCAATCATGATGCGACGGTGCTCAGTGGCTACATTGAGGTGGCCTAGACAGGCCACGGTCAGTGGGCTGGCACCGACTTGTCGTACGCGACCGGGCCGCGCGTTATCGGCGGCAGATCCGTGCACATGACCTTGATGGCGCTCGGCGAGAGCCTGGCCGGTCCGTAGATGCAATGATCGCCCAATGCCGTTCGTCGTCGATGTCTGCGTCGTCTTCCGCGCCCGCCAAGGCCTGCCTTCGCCGATCAGGGCACTGCTGGGCAGCAGCGACTCGCTCCCGGCGAGACTGTCGAGGTGGCCCTGCGAGCGGGTGTCGGCTTCGAGGACGGCGACCTCACCAAACGCGGCTGGTTCTTTGACACGGACGCGCTATCGGCGCGGCTGGCGGCGTGGGCGGACCTGCTCGGCGACGGCCCGTGGACCGACCGGTTCCCCTTCCGCCCGACCTTCGAGCTGGTCGCCCGCCACCTGTACGGCGAACTCGTGCCCGAGGTCCCCAGTCTGGCCTTCGTGGAACTCGAGGACCGAACGTACGGTAGTCGGACGCGCTACCTGCCCAGCCCTTGATCCCGGGTCTGTCGTCAGGCTCGCGTGACTGGGAGTCCGCTGCCGCGCAACTATCGGCGGCAGATTAATGCACCGAATGGTGTGTTGGTGCGAGCCACGGATGCCGATGGAGCCACCCGTGCTGATTTACTAAAGCATGCTCCCGTGGTTGAGTATTCGCCGATTCCGTCACGTACGTTTCCGGTGCCCTAAACGGAACAGCGTCCAATCAATATATCGGCCTGCCGAACCTTGCGGCCTTCCGCGGGAACCAGTCCGGGACACTCAATGGCGCATTGCGTACTCCGTAGCAGAGGAACTGCAGAAGAACGAAGGCGATGGTTGCATATGATCTTTCGAAGATTAAATCTTCCGTCTGAGAGAGCTCAGCGGAGAAGACTTGGTGGACTTTGAGAGCTCTGGCCTGGCGGTCGTATTGAATTGAGGAAATTGAGTTGTAGAGCTTTCGGGCGCTACAACTCGCCTCATTCAGCCGGTAAAAATAGATGCCATCCCCGGCGAAGACGACACGTTCCGCCGGGCCAATATAACTGCCAGACTTGACCGCGGTTCCCGATGACATTCTTGAGGTTCCGTATCGGATAAGGTGGAGGCAGACGGCAACGCTCCAGGAGATGGCATTCAGGGCCAGCACGAACGGAAAGAATGCCAGGGCTCCAATTGGATCTTTCGCCCATTTGACCCGCACCCTTGGATAATAGATTTCAGGCATATGACCGGGAATGGTATAGCCCGCCGACCATCCAGCCCGTTGTGCCGTAGATTCAAAGTAGACCGGCAGCGGCATCCCGGGCTCACTGCGCGGCGTTGCGGATGTCTCTGGTCGAGATCCCGCTATCAGGCTGGCACGAAGCTGTAGCGCCCCCAGTAAATCTGCATCCTCGTCAGTCCAGGTGTCCGGTGAGGCATCCAGGATCGCATCCATGAGAAACCAGTATCACGATCGGATACGGTAACCGTCCACGACACGCTTCTCGTTCGGTGAGTAGATAAGCGCGGCAGCCGCTAACACCTACGTCCGCTCTGCCGTCATCCTGTCGGGGCTGACATGATGGCCGCATGGCTGATGACGAGCAGCGCTGGGAACCCGGGCATGCCCCTCGAATGTGGCCGTTCTGGATGGCTTCCTCGGTGGCGGTCTTGGCGTCCGCTCTTGTTCTTGCCACCGCATTCTTCTGGCTCGACCACAGCCTCATACCGCCGGCCGCGGCGGGCACCTCGAGCGCCGACCGCACGCTGAACGTTTTCAAGTCGGCAGTGGCCCTGGCGACCTTCGCAGGTGCGGTGCTCGCCGGCGTGTACGCCTATCGCAAGCAGAAACTCACTGAAGGCGACGCCAAGCGCGCCGACGCCGAGCAGCTCCTCAGCCGTTTCGGAAAGGCATCCGAACAGCTCGGTCACGAAAGTCCGGCGGTTCGGCTGGCCGGCGTCCACGCCATGAGCTCGTTGGCAGATGACTGGGTCCAGCAGCGTCAGTTGTGCATCGACGTACTAACCGTCTATCTCCAGGTCCCGTACGAAGCGGATCCCGACAAGCGTGACTATCTGCACGGCGAAATGATTGTCCGGCGGACGATCGTACGATTGATCCGTGATCATCTGCGCCCTGGATTCTCGCGCGTTTCTTGGCAGGGCATGAACTTCCGCTTCGAGGACGCGATTTTTTACGGCGGCGACCTCACCGGAGCTCACTTCGTCAGCGGCAAGGTGTCTTTTCATCGCGCCCGCTTCCGGGAGGGCAACTTCTACCTCAGTGACGCGGTTTTCAGTGGTGCCCGCATCTGGTTCACGGAAGCAACCGTCGAAGGCGGTCGCGTCAGTTTCGCCAATGCCAAAATGACGGGTGGACTGTTGGATTTCACAGGCGCTTCCGTGACCAGCGGCGAGGTTGTACTTAAGGGCTTCGATCACCAGGGCGGCGAATTGGTGGCCGGATCACCCGCGGCCTTGTTCGAGGAGGCAAAGAGTGCACCTCAGCAGTGAGATCGCGGCTCGCGTAAGCTGAATTCGATTCCGGCTTCAGCCTGCATGCACACACTCCTGTTCGAGTAGCCTATGGGGGCGTGCTCTCATCGGCAGTTGAATGCCCTGACAATAGGAGGTTATCGACCGTCGGTCGCGAGGACTTACGTCGTCAGACGAGTGGCCATCCGGCCCTCGGCGTGACCGACGCGTTATCGACCCTCCGATGCTTGACCCACGCACGGGGCCGCCGATCGCAGGTTGCGGCAGCTGCGCGCGGCCGGAACTCGTGGTCGTAGTTGGGGTGAGGCTGCGGGCCGGTCACGTTAGGTTGGATGCAGACGTGCCGGTTCTGTGGGGGTGCGATGAGACGCGGTTCAGGGCCGGGCCTGCCATCGCTGGCCCTGATGGTGAGCCTGCTGTTTGCCCTGGTTGCGAACCTGGCCACGAACACCGTCGACCCTCCTGACTCCTGGAAGTGGTGGGCGCCGGCGGTGTGGGTGCTGGTTGGGCTGCTGGTACTCGCTTCATTGCGGGTAAGCCATGTGCTGCTCACCCAGCAGGCGGCTCAACCAGACATGGATCTTCAGGTCGAGACAGACTTGGCGACCCGGTTGGAGAGACAGTGGTCGGCCGAGGCAGTACGGCTGGAAATGACCCGGCCGGCGCCGTTGCGGGTGAAATGGTCCACGACAGGCCGGCCGGCGGCGAGCCGGGCCGCGGTGGTGCACGACCCGCTGGGTGGTGATTGGCAGCAGTTCCCGCTGCGCGGACACACCGACGTGCCGCTTGCCGGAGGTTCCGGAGACTCGATCAACCAGCAGATCGTCACGGCGTTCCGGAGTCTGCGGCATCGGCAACTCACGGTGCTCGGCGACCCGGGTAAGGGCAAGAGCGGTTTCGCACTGTTGCTCACCTTGGGTTTGATCCGGACGCGACAGCCGGATGAACCCGTGCCGGTGCTGCTGGCCATCACGACGTGGGATCCGCGGGAGAGTGAGCCATTTTCAATCTGGGTAGCGGTCGGCTTCGACGTGGTGCAGGACGAGGATGGCCTGCATGATTGCGGTCGCTCGGCGTGGGCAGCAGCGGAGCTTGACCAGGATTTTCCAGGTCTTGAGGGTGGCGATCGCACGTTCGCCGCAGGCTCGGATCTTCGTGTGGGCCCGGTTGACGGCCTTCTGTCGGCGTGACAATTTCGGCCGGAATCGGCGCCGTTTGAACGGGGTGCGCACGCTGCCGCGGGCACCCTGATAGCCCTTGTCGGCGAAGGTCATCACCTCTGCGCTGGTCAGCGCCTCGATGATGCGGTGAGTGCGGGCTGCGGTCAGGTCGTGGACCGAACCCGGCAACGCCGGCGACGCCCAGATGAGGCGGCCGGCGGCATCGGAGATGACCTGCACGTTCACGCCATGGCGTTTGTGCTTTCCCGAGTAGTAGGGCTTCTGGTCGGCGACCCGGTCGATCGGGATCAGCGTGCCGTCGAGGATCGCGTACGCCAGTCGGCGGATCCGCTGCATTGCGGTGGCCAGGTCGTCGGCAGCTTGCGCCAGCAGGGCGATCGCTTCCTGCACGTAGCGCCAGGCGGTGCTCACCCCAACCTCGAACCCGGCAGCCAGCCGGGTATATGTATCGCCATGACGCAGGTGGGCAAGGGCGAGCAGTGCTTGGCGTCCCGCGTCAAGACGCCGCCACCTGGACCGACGCTGGTTGCGGTGGCCGCGGATGCGGTCGGCGAGATGGTTCAGGGTCCGGCTGGACAACGAGATCGTGGACGGGTAACACAGCACGAGCGAGGCTCCCGGTCAGGGCATCGGGTTTTGGTCGATTTGCTGTCTTACCTGGAGCCTCGCCCTCATCGATCCGCGGCCCTCGCCTACCCGCGCTGACCTGCAAGATCAGGTTGGAAAAGGCTCAGTGTCGACACGTTCGTCGCCCGGCGGCTGGCTGAGGAGTACGCGGCCGTGCTGCAGCCGTTTGGCGACCCTCTCCGAGTGGCCGAACGGCTGGTCGAGCGGCGCCGGGTGCTACCGCTGCTGGACGGTTTGGACGAACTGGCCCGGGAGCAGTTCGGACAGGCAATGCGTGCCCTGGAGGCGTACGCGGCCGAAGGCGGTCCGCTGGTGGCGACCTGCCGCAGCAACGAGTACGACGACGTTGTTACCCGGACCGGAACGTTTCTGACCACCGCGGCGGCGGTCGAGTTGGAGCCGGTCGAGATCGGCGCTGCGCTCGAGTATCTGTCTTATCCGGAGACCGCCCAGCCCCGTTGGGAACCGGTCTTCGCTCACCTCAGGGCGTTGATAACCGATCCTCCGCAGGCCGGGTCCACAACGAGCCCCGATCCGCTGGCGGCCGCGTTGTCCACACCGCTGATGGTGTCTCTGGCCCGCACCACGTACCGGCAACCCTCCACCCAGCCGGCCGACTTGATCCAGCTCGGCTCGAAGCAGGCGGTGACCGATCGGCTGCTGGACACCTTCGTCACGGTCGTCTACACAGACCGGACCGCCGCCGACAATGACCGAGGCGCCGAATGGCGCCAACCCGGCACGAGGACGTCCGGCCGGGGAACTTCCTGGCGGCGACGGGCGTATGAGCCGGCGCGGGCACGTCGATGGCTGGAAAGCCTGGCATACCATCTCTTCATCAGCGGTGCTCGTGATTGGCGCTGGTGGCAGCTTCGGACCGACCTGTTCGCCGCCCGTCCCGGGCTGACCCGGGCATCGACCGTGATGGCCGCGGTGACTCTGTCGGGGCTCATAGCGGGCCTGATCGGTCTGCTGGTAAGGGGAAACACGGCCTGGGCTGCGGCGTCGGGAGCCGCCGTGATGGCCGTTGCCGCAGCCGGCTGGCTAGAGCCGCTTTGGTCGCCGGGGAGCCCGCGGGTCACCCGGGCGGTGTTTCGGACGTCCCGTCGCATCCGCCTCGCAAAGCTGGGTCTCCAGATAAGCCATGCATTCGGCGGTGCCGCACTGGCCGCGCTGATCCTCGGCGAAGCTGCTCTCGTCCTCATCGGTGGGTCGGGCTATGCGGCTCTCATCGCTCTCGTGCCGGTTTGGCACCGGGTCACGCCGCCACATCGGGCGCCCGGCGCCGTCCGGGTCGCCGCTCTCACGGCGACCCAACAAGCGCTGATCGGTGGCTCGGCGTTCGCTCTCTTCGCCACCTTGACCGATGTTGCGCCCGTCGAGGCAGGCGTCACCGCAGCCCTGATCTACGGGGCCATGGTTGGCCTCACCGTGCGGGGCTGGGCCTGGACCCGATACCGGCTCACCCACGCCCGGCTCGCGCTGGGAAATCGCCTGCCCTGGCGACTGCAACCGTTTCTCGCCCACGCCCACCAGCACGGCCTCCTTCGTCAGGCCGGACTCACCTACCAGTACCGGCACGCCGTACTCCAGGACCACTTGGCGCTTCGACCCCGCCTCCACAATCTCCGAGCCCGTGCCGCCACAGGCGACAGAGACGCGACCTGGAGGCTGGCTGAGCTTCTCAGCGAACAAGGACGTAACGGCGAAGCCATCGAGGTGCTGCGCGCCTACGTCGACACCCATCCCAGCGACACCATGTCGCATTCCCGCTTGGTCACTGCGCTGAGCGAGGAAGGCCGCATCGACGAGGTGATCGATAGTCTCCGGGCTCGCGCGCAGACCGGAAATTGGTGGGATTGGTCGGCGCCCTCCGAACTCGTCAGATTTCTCGAGCAACAGGATCGCGTTGACGAGGCGATCGAAGTCCTGCGGCAGCAGGCTGTCACCGGTGACCGGCAGTCCAGGACGTCGTTGGCCGACCGGCTAGCCGAGCGAGGCCGCGTCGACGAGGCGATCGACATGCTGCGATCACTCGCCGCCGAGGCCGACGCGGACGACCGGTACGCAGCTCATCGGCTGGTGGATCTCCTGGTGAACGAGGGACGCCTCGACGATGTACGAGCGCTCGCCGTCTCTGATAGCGATGTCGACGGATACGCGGCCCGCCGATCGGTCCGCCTGTTAGTCGAGCAGGACCGCGTCGATGAGGCGATCGAGGTGCTGCGGCTGCGCGCCGAGGCCGGCACCGACAGCCCTGACGACATTGACCGCGTGGCGTGGACGCTCAACAACACCGGCCGTGGGGCGGAGGCGCGGAACATTCTGCAGGCGCGCGCTGACGCAGACGGTTGGTCGGCCGCCTGGCAGGGCTTCAACGACCTGATCGACTTGGAGAACTTCGACATCTTGATGGCCCAGACCACGGCCGGCTGGTCCACCGCTTGGCATCTGGACCACCTGCTGGCCGAGACAGGTCGCATCACCGCGCTCGAGGCCCGCGACGCCGCTCAGAAGTGGTCGGCGACCTGGCATCTGGACGGCCTGCTGGCCGCACAAGGCCGGATCGGGGACCTGAAATCCCGCGCCGACGCCGGTGGCTGGTCCGCCGCATGGCACCTGGTCGGTCTCCTGGCCGATCAGGGGTCACTCGACGAGCTCGCAGTCTGGGCCGAGGCGGGCAACGGATATGCCGCCCGCCGCTTTGCTGATCTTCTCGCCGGGCAGGGGCGCGTCGATGAGGCGATCAATGTCTTGCAAGCCCGTATCGGTGCTGAAGCCGACGATACCTACGCCGCTCGGCAACTGCTCAAGACCATGGTCCAACGAGGTCGCGTGGACGAGGCGATCAACGTCCTGAGAACGCGCATCGGCATCGATACCGACGAGGTTTATGTCCTTCACCGGTCGGTCGACATGCTCACCGAGAACGACCGCTTGGATGACGCGATGAACGTCCTTCGAGCGCCCGCGGCCGACGGCGACTTGCCCGCTGCGCGCCAGCTGGCCGACATGCTGGCTCGGCAGGGCCGCGTCGATGAGGCCATCGACGTATTGCGCCCCTTCGCTGCCGAGTTCGCCGACGACAGATACAACAGCGGAGAACTACCAGCCCTTCTGGCGAAGTACGGCCGCGTCGACGATCTGCGGGCCCTCGCCGGCGACGGCAACTGGCACGCGGCCCACCACTTGGCCGACATACGTGCCCGGGAGGGCCGCCTCGATGAGGCAGTCGAGATCGTGCGACCGTATGCCGCCACGGCCGCCGACTCGCACACCGCGATATGGGCAGCCGAACTGCTGGCCGAGTACGGCCGTATCGACGAGGCCGTCGACATCCTCCGAGCTCGCCTCGATTCCGGTGACGCCCAAGCGGCCGGATCTCTGGCGAGGTTGGGCCGGAAGCGGGACACCGGATCGGCGTAGCCGGGACGCGGCCCCCTCGGAGGTCATTGGCGCGCCCTTGGCCAAGTGACGGGCCGGGCCGCGTGCCGGCGGCACCCGGCCGGCCAGGATACGGACGTCCATCAGCACATATGGCCCGTTCGCCAACCGTGCGCCTGCCCCACGCAGACCTCTCGGACGCGACTTAGAGTTCGCGCCGAGGCCACCGAAGACCGTCACAGTCACAGTCACACTGAGATCGACTGGTCTGTCAGCGCGCATGGTGCGGTCTTCCGTGGATCTTTCCGCTGGCTCTTCACCATCCCTTCACCACCGATCGCCCCGCCCGGGCTGACGAATAGTGCCAGCGGGGTGATTCCTGCTGCACACAGGCCGTGCTTCGGCCTGCCTGCCGCCTCGCCGATCCCAGACACCCTCCCTCGGAGGGCAGTCTCTTCCGCTTGGAGCATCCACAGTGCCGACCAGCAACGCCAACTCCTCCTCGTCCGGCTCCCGTCGGGCCTCCAACTCCCTGCCGCGTCGCTCGCCGTCGCGTCTGGCCCGGCTCGAGCAACTACGTCGCCTCACCCCTCGCGATCACCAGCTGCTGGGCTGGCTCGCCGAGCACTACATCTTGTCGACCGATCAGATCGCCGCGGCCCTGTTCCCGTCCCGGCGGTCGGCGCGGCTGCGTCTGGCCGTGTTGCAGCAGCTGGAGGCGGTCACCCGGTTCGTCGACACCACCACCGGTAACCGGCAGTACCTCTACACCCTGGGTCCGCTCGGTGCTGTGGTGTACCCGACGCAGTTCAACGACCCCAACCGGGCGGGCGCCCGAGCGCCGCGTACCGCGATCGAACGCACCGAGCGGATCATCGGTAGCCGAAGGCTGCGCCATCTGCTGGGCACCAACCAGCTGTTCATCGACTTGGCCGCCCACGCCCGCGCCCACACCGGTGTGCGGTTGGCGCGGTGGTGGTCCGAGCAGCACGCCACCGCCGTGTTCGCCCGCGCCGGTGTGCAGCCCGACGGGCACGGCGTCTGGGTCGCCGGCGGGCGCGAGGTCGGGTTCTTCCTCGAACATGACAACGGCACCGAACCGTTGGGCATCGTGCTGAAGAAGCTGCGCGGCTACGGACAGCTCGCCGCCTACGGCCCTCGGTACCCGGTCCTGCTGCGGGTTCCCGGCCGCCGTCGGGAACGGCACCTACTCGACGCCCTATGTGGGGTGCCGACCGCCATGCCGGTCGCGACCGGTATCCACGGCGAGCATCCCGCCGGCGAGTCTTGGACCCTCACGTCCGATCCGGGCCCGCGACGGTGGCTGCACGAGCTGCCTTCTGATCATGGCCCGGACAATCCGGCGACCAACCCGCACCGCTACCCCGACGACGGACCCGCCGATTTCGACCCGGAACTCTGACCGGTCCCTGTGGCAGGTCAACGGCGAGCCTGTCGGTCGCAAGGTCGTTTGTCAGACCTCCCCGGGTCTCACACTTTCCCGCCACCGCCTTACACCATCCGACGCTTGCTTCTGACACTGCAGGTCAGACGCCGTTCTGACGATCCCAACAGCCGCCGAGACTGACAGACCCGGCCGCTACCTTCTTCGGCACTACCTCATCCCACATTTCGCTCCACCCGGTTCGGTCCCGCCTTCGGGATTGCCTCGCCGCACCGTTTCGGTGCGCCTCGTCCACCCGCCCCTTTGAGGGCCGGTCGGCGACCGCGCCGCGCGGTGACCTTCCCAGGCCGCACCGCACCAACCGGCACCACCCCGCACCGTCTCGGATCCCTTCCGCTTCATCACCCGCAACCGACCCATGTACCCGGTGGGCCGGTCACCTCTGCGCGCCCAGAAGACGCGCCCGTATCCCAGGAGGACCCTCGCTATGACCGCTACGCACAACGGTGCGGCAACGCCCCTGAGCCGTTTCGGCCGCCGCGTCCCGACCAGCACGACTGCCAAGAACACCACTTCGGCGACCACGAACACCGGCCCGGCGGTACCAGCAGCTGCCGTGCAGACGCCGATCGCGACGATTCGGTCGATGATCGTCTGCCTGCCCGACGGACTACCGTCGCAGGCGCTGACCGCGCACCAGCTCGACCGGCACTTCGGTGTGTCCGGCAACCTGCAGCCCCGCTTCTGGGCTGTCGAGGCCAGATGGCTCTGGCAGACCAGGCACCTCATCGCGCCGCGCAAGGGCAAGCCCACCTATTGCGCGGGCGGACCGGTCAAGCTCCTCGAGCTCGCCGGGTTGCGCCACGCCGCCGGCATGGGGGCCGGTATCCGCCACCAGCTGTGGCAGCACGTCGTCCATGGCACCCCGCCGGCCCGGCCCTGGCACGTGTACCAGGCCCGGCATCTGGCCGAGCCCGCCACCTACCCGCTGCAGCGGGTGGAGGCGGACTTCTTCGGTCAGCCGCGGGTCAACGCGATGCGGCTGCACAACGCCGTCAGCTACGGCGCCGCGCACCTCCTGGTGGAGGAGTTGGAGATGTTTCAGGCCGGCCCGCTGGCCTACCAGCACTACAGCGCCGCCACCGCCGTCTGCGCCGACGCGCTACTGACCGCCGACGGGCACAAGCTCGCACCCGCCGGCGATGCCCTGGCCCACCGGGTGACCTACCTCGAGCAGGCCAGCCGCTATCTCGACACCGTCGAGGCCGGCCAGCGGCTGCTCGCCGTCGCTTTCTAACCGAACCGGAACCGGTCGGGCACCCTCTCCATCCCCCGGCACCTCAGGCGATCGGCGGCGGCCCGGCCGGCTCCACCATCACGATTACGGCTGCTCCCCCAGCTACCCGGATTACCCGCGGATCCGCGCAGCCGCAGGTCCGCCGGGAACACCGGCGTGTGGTGCCCGCGACGCAGCCTGCGCAGGCGCCTTAGCACCACCAGCCGCTGGGCGAGCGCCGATCGGCGGACGCACATCAGCCCGCCTGGGCGCGTAACCGCCACACCCGAGCAAATCCCACTTCCCATCCCTTCCGGGGACCGTGCCTGGCCGCGTGCCGCAACCCCGGGAACCGCCGGGGACAGGTATGCGCTCCGCCGCGGTGATCCCGGTGCATTCTCCCGAGAGGAACCACCGATGTTCACACCCGTCGAGCCGTCTGCACTGATCACGTCCGTTCTGCGAGCCGTTGCCCTTAGGCAGCCCGACTCGGAGGCGATGCGGGCGATCATGCAACGCTCATCCGAGTTCCCGAGTTCCCTGCAGGCCCAGCTCACCGGCATTGCCCTCGACCCCGCCGCCCGGGAAGCCGCCGAGCAGTCATTGGACGTGTTCTGGTCGAACGAGGCGGCCCGCCAGGACACGCTGCGCTCCAGCGGCACCGACCGGGAAGTCATCATCGGCAGTGGATTCCACGCCGCGGTGTACGCCGCCGTGCGTGTCCTCACCGGCTTCCCGAAGCCTCTGGTGCTCGAACGCAGCTCGCGTGCCGGTGGCACCTTCGCGATGACGACACGAGCGACGTTCTACCTCAACTCCCGCAATCGTCCCGGCGGTGCAGGTCAGGCCGGAGACCTGGGAGCCAGCCTGAATTACCTGCCCGGCGCGCCGATCCAGGCGGCGAACCTGTCCATGGCGGAGTACCAGAGCAACACCGACATGGCCTTCATCATCCGGCTGACCCTGGCACAGTTCGCCGACGTGGTCACCGACGCGAACGTCGTGTCCGTGTCCGGTGACACCACCGGCCTGCAGATCGACATCGCCGACCGCGCCCCCGTTCCTGCCGGACGGCTCATCGACGCCCGAGGACTCGGTGATCCCCGTCTGCAGAGCCTGACCAACGGCACCACCATCGTCACCTTCGCGCAGTTCATGAACCGCATGGCCGGCATGTGGCCGCTGCGGGATCTGCGCCGGGTCGCGGTGATCGGTGGTGGTGACTCCGCTAAGTGCACCGTCGAGTCGCTGCTGGGCCTCGCACCGCCACCACTCATGGCCGCCGCGGCCCTCGACCGCGTGGACCGCATCGACTGGTACGCCGACGACCTGCCCGACACCTGCGAGACCTGGCGGCAGAACATGCGCGGCCGATACCAGGGCATCGGCCGCTACCTGCGCCCCGACCGGCTCGGCGTGCGCCGACTTCTGGTGCAGAACCGCCGCGTTCAGCCCGTCGCGCTGCCTGGCGCGGCGCTGATCGACGGCCGCACTTACGACCTGGTCGTGGTCTGCACCGGAAACCAGGAGACGCCCATCCCCGGGATCACCGCCGATTCCTTCGAGGACTACGCCATCGGGGGTGCGGACGCGGTCGCCAGCAGGGATTACACCCTGCCGGTGTTCCGGGTCGGCCCCCACGCCAGGCTGCCGTTCACCCGCCAGGAACGCGAGGACGGCATCGCCAACATCGCCGCCAACGCCGTCTCGATGTTCCGGACCGCCGGCAAGACCGCCGCCCTGGCCGCAACGCTCAACGCGCCAACCGGCGACTGAGACCCAGCCGCTCGTCTAAGCGCTGCTACCTGGTCACGCGTCCGGCCGGCGAGACCCGATCGGTGACGTACCGACCGCTTTCGTCGGCCGGCGCCTGGGTGCTGTCGCCCCATTAGCCGGACAGCACCCGCGCACCCCGCCGTCCCCGGGATCCGCGATGGACCGGCCGGCCAGCACCCATCTCGACACAGCCATCTGCGAACGGAGAACCACCATGTCTGAACAGCACGACCCTGCCGGTCCCGCGGCGTTGCCGCCAGGCGCCCGACTGCTGTCCACGCAGCAAGCCGTCGACGCCCTGGTGTCCGGCGACCACCCGCAGAGCCGTCAGGGCAACCTCGCCATCGACGCCGCCCTCATCGCGCTGCTGCGACAGGGCCGCATCATCGCCTGCCGCCTCATTGACGGCCGCATCGCCTTCCACCGCCACCCCGACACAACCGCCTGACCCGGCCGCTGACGCCCATCCACCGATAGGCGGTGGCAGCCGCCAGACAACACCCCGGCGCCCAGGGACGGGGCGCCTTCCACAAGCCCGGCCGGCGAAACGGCCACTCTTTCCCTCTTGCACCGCATCACTGCCGGTGACGCGGCTCCGCCCGCACCAGGCCCGTCTACGGCGTCACCGAGCGACCCCTCCATCACGTCCCCGCGCTCCGGTTCGCCGCCCCGCCGCCGCCCCGGCTTGCGGGGCTTCTTGCTGTCCGGCACCACAACCCCCTTTGGAGAGGAGCCCGATCGTGGCTACCCGCATCACCAGAACCGTCATCGACGACGTCGACGGCACCGACGCCGCCGGCACCTACCGCTTCGCCCTCGAAGACACCGCCTTCGAGATCGACCTGTCCGAGGCCAACCTGGCCCGGCTACGCGATGCGCTCGCCCCGTTCATCGCCGCCGGCCGTCGCCTGCCCAAGAACCCGACCGTGCGCGGCGCCGCCCGCCCCAACCCGGCGGCCTCGGAGTCGGTCAAGCGGATGCGGCGCTGGTGGGCCGACAACCAGCACCACGACAACGTTCCCGAATACCGCGCCAGCGGACGCCTTCCGCAGCAGGTCATCGACGCCTACCAGCAGGCCACCACCCCGCAGCCGAACTGACCGGGTCGTGCGCCCGGCGTCGCTTCCCGCACGCCGGGCGCACGACTTGCCTCACCTGGCTGATCGAAGCGTGCATCAGTGCACGCCAACCCTGCACACCCCAGCGCGGCGGCCTGCAACGGGCGGGCCGCCGCCATACCGGAAGGGACCGCCACCATGACCGACGCCACCCCCGGCACTCCTGGACCGGAACCGGCGCACAGCGCGTTCCGCGTCCTGGCCGCGCTTGCCGACCTGCGCGAAGCGACTGCCGCTGCCATCGCCCAGCACGCAGGGCTCGCCTACTCCACTGTCACGCCGAAACTACGCGCCTGGGAAACCAGCGGACACGCCCAGAAGTACCGCCATGCCGCCACCAACCAGACCTTGTGGCGGCTGACGCCGGCTGGGCGAGCCGCCACCGGCGCGCAAGGCGAGGTTCCCGTGCCGCCTCCGGACATCGAAGCGCCGGAGAACGCTGACGACGCCGACCGTGCTACCACCGCGCCGCTGGCTGAGCCGGCACCGTCCGATGTGCCGACCACGGAGCGTGACGCGAACCCGCCGCACACCGGCACCTACCGCGACGACGAGCCAGTCCCGCCCGCAGCACAACCCGTACCCACCCCGCCCGACGCCGCCGCGGACACCGAACCGCAAACCGCCGAGTCGGTCCCCGACCACAGCAGCGACGACGCCGCCCTGCCGGACGACCGCGGTGACGAGACCGCCGTGCCGGATGACGCCGGCGGCGCGGCCGCCGCCGGGTCGGAGGGTTCCGCCGACAAGGCCGCTGCATCGGAAGGCAACGGGGCTGCGGCGACGCCGCAACCCGCCAAGCGCAAGCGGCCCGCCGGTGCGCTCGAGGCCAGCGTACTGGCCATCCTGCACAGCCGCCCGGGCGAGAGGTTCACGGTCAACGACCTACGCAAGCTGGTCGACAAGGCCGACCAAGGGACCGGCTACCCAGCCGCGAGCGCGGGCGCCCTCGCCAACGCGCTCACCAAGCTGACCGGCAAAGGCCAGGTCGACACGGTGCAGGAGAAACCCGCCACCTTCCAGGCCGCGCCCGCCACCGACTGACCCCACCCCCACCTGGCTTCAGGTAGCCCGGGACGGGCGTCAACTCGTTGGCGCGAGACGCCCGCCCCGGTGCTCCTTCCACCGAAAGGAGCAACCCCAGTGTCTCCCATCCTCACCGCGTCACTAACCGCGCTCGGCGGCCTGCTGGCCGGCCTCGGCTGCGGCGCTGTGGCCCTGCACTGGCAGTACGAGCGGCTCGCAGACGCCCGCCGGCAAACCGCCGCGGCGAACCGGCGCGCGGATCACGCCGAGTTCCTGGCCCTGCATGACGACACCACCGGCATTCCCAACCGGCGGGCCTTCCTGGCCGCCTGCAACCGGGCACTGGCCACCGGCGATCCGACCGGGGTGGTCCTGCTCGACCTGGACAACTTCAAGAACGTCAACGACACCTACAGCCACGAGCACGGCAACGACGTCCTGACCACCGTCGGGCTACGCCTGACCGACCTGGGCCCACCCGTACAGCTGGTAGCACGGCTGTCCGGCGACGAGTTCGCCCTGCTGATCACCGGCGACCACGCCCAGACCCGCGCGAGCGCGCACGCCGCCGCCACGGCGATCAGCGGCCAGCCGATCCCGATCGCCGGCACCCACGACCTCGCGATACACGCCAGCGTCGGCTACGCCCACACCACCGACCTCAGCACCACCCGGCAGCTGCTGCACGCCGCGGACCTGGCCATGTACGAGGCCAAACGCCGCGGCAGCGGCGTCACCGACACCCCGTCGCATCCGCCGCCGCGCGCGCGGTGCCGCGACGCCCGCCACCAAACCCACAGATCCACAACCGACAACCCATGACGAAGCACCCGGCCGCTGGCCCGCCCGCCTCCTGAGGCCCCGCCGACCACTTCCGGCGCGGCACGCGCCAGCGGCCGGTGAGCCGTCCTCGACCGCCCACACCAGGCGGCATGACGACGTCGTCCGCCCCCGGCACACCCCGCCACCCGGCTCCAAGCGCCTGCCGCGCCGGACCTGGCCCATCGGCGTGCCCACACAGCGTGCACGCCGGCCTTTTCAGCCATACCTGCGACGAAGGAGCAAGCAGTGAACACCAGCGACCCGGCGATGCCATCCGCCTCCCTCACCGACGCCGACACCCTCGCCTACCCGATCTCACCGGACTACGTGAAGTCGTGGACCCCCGTGCGCGCGGTCTGCGAACTCATCGCCAACGCCCTCGACGAAGACCCCACCGCCCAGGTCAGCTGGGCCAACGGTGTCCTGACCATCAGCGACAACGGGCCCGGCATCCCCGAGGAAGGCCTCATCCTCGGCTACTCCACCAAGACCACCCAGCAGATCGGCCAGTTCGGCGAGGGCAAGAAACTCGCCGCGCTCGTCCTGGCCCGCAGCCCACACATCGGGGCGGTGCGCTGCGAAACCGTCGGCTACGGCTTCACCCCCAGCGTCGAGGCCCGGCGGCTGCTCGGCGGCATGATGCCGTCCCGGTCCGCCCAGGGCGCTGAGGTGCTGGTCTACCACCTGTACCGCACCGACCGCGCCGGCGGCACCGTCTTCACCCTCGAGTGCCCGCACGAGCTCGCCGTCGAGGCGATCGGACGGTTCCGCGCCCTGACCGAACCCGGCTACACCCCACCAACGGCACCCGGGTCGTGTGTCCTCGACGGTGAGCCCGGCCGGGTGTGGATCGGCGGTGTGCTCGTGTCCACCGTGCCCGGCCTGCTCGCCTCCTACGACCTGCCCCTGAACGACAAGGCGCTGCAGAACCGCGACCGCACCGTCATCGAGGCCGGCGCGCTACGCACCGCGGTCCGCGCCATCCTCGCCGACAGCACCAACCCGCAGGTCATCGACCGGTTCGCCACCCATGTCCTGGCCGGTGGCAGCCTGCGCGAACCCGAGCAGTTCTTCACCACCGTCACCCACCCACGGGTCCGCGCCGCCTGGCGCAGCTGGGCCCGTACCCACCTGCCCGCCGACACCTACTACACGGCCATCCGCGACCGGGAGGCCGCGCTGGATCTGGCCGACCGCGGCTACACCGAACTCACCACCCGCGGCCTGTCCGAACACGACAAACAAGCCCTGATGGAGCTGCTCGGAGTCGAGGTCGCCCGCACCCGCCAGCGCACCCACTACGACAAAACCCGCAACAAGACCACCTGGGTCGCCGACCGGGCACTGACCACCGGCGAACGCGCGATGCTCACCTCGACGCGGCAGCTGGTCCTGCGTGCGATCGGGGCGTTCGCGCTGGACCGGGTGCGGGTGTACGCCGACAGCGAGCAGGAGCCGTGCGCCAACGGCTTCTACAGCCCGATCTCCGGCGACGTCGCCATCCACCGCGACGTCCTGACCGACCGGCAACAGACCCTGCACACGCTCGTCCATGAGGCCGCGCACCGCGTCGGGCACCGCGGCGGCGGCCGGTGGCTGCCGATCCCGGACTACGGCGACCGCAGCCGCGGCTTCGAAGCCGTACTCAGCGACTTCGCCGCGCTCCTGCTCGGCTACCTCGCCGACGACCACCCCCTACCGCCGGCCGAGCCCACCGACACCACCGCTTCCGGCACCGCGGTGCGTCGGGCGGCGGCCGACGATCCGGCGGTGCCGGCCAGCCGCCGCGAACTGGCGCACCTGCTCACCGACCAGCTGCCCCACGCCCTGGCGGCTGGCGCTTTCACCAACGAGAAGGAACTGGTGGCCTCGACCGCGGTCTTCCCCGGCTACTGGCACACGCTGACCCACCCGCGGGCCGCCGGCTGGCGGCCCCGCCAAGGCGGCGGCGGAGCCTGGGACTACGACAAGGTCGCCGTGCTCGCCGAAGCCGTCGGCGTGCACCCACCGGTCGTCTGGCTCGGCTACCACCTGTGCGAAGGCGCCATACACGGCCGCCAGCGCAGGTATTGGGGCAAGCCCGGCCGTTGGGGCAAAGGCATGCGCGACGCCGTGGAACGCGCCTGCACGGATCTGGAGATACTCGGCGGCGCGTACGCCCAACAGATCCCCGCGCTGCGCGCCCTCGCCGCCGGCACCACCGCCGCCCCGATCGGCGACGACACCTGGCAGGCCCCCGCTCGGGTACTGCTGGCTCTGGAACGCCAACGGCTGAACCTCGACCCCGCTCCCGGCCGAGTGCTCATTGCCCCGCGGTCGCGGCACGGCCATCCGTGCCGGCAGTGCTGGGTGGCGCCGCTGTCTACGCTGTTCAGCACTGTGGGCCCTTGAAACCGCGCCCGGTGGCCCGAGGCGGCGCTTCGCCGCTCGCCACTGGCTCTGCAAGCGAGTTGTGACACCAGCGGCCCGTGAGTTTTGACTCCATTGATCGGTTCGGCCGTTGATCAATCTCCGCGAGTTTCGACCGCAGTTCCGTCGGCTGTCGCGGGTTGGTCGGGGTCGGCGGAGGTTTGCAGGCGTAGTCGGGTAAGCGCGAGCATGTCGATCAGCCAGCCAGGGCCACCGGTGACACCGTGGACGCGCAGAACTGCATCCAGTTCGCGGTGGACAGCCGGGCCGGCGCTGCCGAAGTGGTGTCGAAACTGACGGAGAAACCCCATGTCAGAAGCCTCGGCAACGTCCGCTCCATGTCACCAAGCTCGTTCATTATCTCGTGCTCTTCCGAGTTCTGTCCGGTCAGCGCCTATTGGCGGTAGCGAGGGACGCAAGGCATGCTCGCGTGCTCACGGCCACCGTTGTCAACGTCCTGTTCCAGGAAGTGGTGACCGAAGGAGGCCGGAGCCGCCGACGTATCGACGGCCCCGGCCGTGCTCTTGCTAGGCCGTGATGGCCTGCTCAAGCAGGGTGCGGTGGCGGATCATCCACCCGGCGGCACGGGCTCGCCAGGTCAGCGCCCACAACGGCGCCGGGTCGGTCGAGTCCGGAGTGATCCCGGCTTGAACCGCCTCGGCGGAGCAGTCCCGGATCGCGAACTCGATCATTCTGCTGACCACTTCTTGCCGATCAGCTCTGGGCAACTCGTATCCGTCGAGGAACAGCCGCAGTTGCCGGGCGCGGGTGGTTGCGTCGGGCAGGCCGTGTCGTTCGGCGACGTCGTCGTCGTGGAGTTGAGCGTTCCACCACGCGGTGGCAACGATCTCGTCGAGACGGTCGACCGGTCCCGCGAGGGTCCAGTCGATGAACGCCACGGGTTTCCCATCCCGGGCAACGGTGTGCCACGGTCCGGCGTCGCAGTGACCGATTACTGAATTCGGCCCTTGCTGGTGCATCCACCAGCGCTGCCACACCGCGTTTGACGGGGGCCGGAAGCTGGTCGTGGCGGTATGCAGGTCGCGGAGCAGTTTGCCGACCTGCCCGACACCTTCGTCCGACCACGCATGTGGGTGAACGATGCTGCCGTCGACGTAGGTCAACACCTCGTTGCCGTCGGCGTCGATACCGTCGCCGACCACCCGTGGGGAGCCGGTGAACCCGACGTCCTCGAGGTGGCGTAGCAGTGCGTGAACGGTGCCGGTCCAGGGCTGGGCGGGACGCTTGATCGTCTCGCCGGAACGGATGACATGGCTGGGTCCGCCTTCAGCCGCGGTGAGCGGCTCGAAGGACGATGCGGAAACCACGAATTCTCCTCGTGTCAGCGCGGTAAGCGGTAAATTAGCGCCGGAATGACGGCGCCAAGGAGCTGCCGGGCGCGGATGAACCGCGGCCAGCTGGACCGCTACGAGGCGAGGAGTTCGCGAATCTCGCCGGCCTCACCGGCGAAATGCCGCCGACGAGGGCGGCAACGTTCAGATCGCGGCGAACTCGCAGGTCGTAGCGGTGATAGCCACCTCGCTGGGAACCATGCACATCATCAAGACCTCCTTGTCGAGCCCGATACCGGAGGTTATCGGCTCGCACGCGGCGCCACTACCAAGTTTCATCGCCGCCCCGGCGGACCAGCGCCGCCCTGCAGCCGCCGACCCGCCCTCCCGCACAGCGGTGTGGTGTCAAACTCGCGGACACGAAATATGCCGACGAGCAAGCGGTGTCGGAACGCCGTTGAACCGGTGTCGACAGTCACGGAGATAACCACGCCACGTTTCACACCCGTGGTCCGGCCGCGTGCTTAGTGAATGTTCTCGACGCGGCGACCAACCGAATCGGTGACGACATTGTCATTAAAGGGAATCTCCAGCGGCGGCCAGAACACCAGGCCGCCGTCGAAAGGTATACGTCGATCGTCTTCGCCGCGCTACCGGTCATCACGATCGTTAGATGATCACCCGGAGCTGTGTCCCGCGACTGCCCTCGGGCTCGAAGATCGCCCCATAGCTGGTAGATCGTCGGGGGCCCGTACAACCACCGTCACTGCTGCCGGCCCCAACTCACGACCGGGCGTCCGCGCTGTCCATGTGCCGATCCTCGCCGAGGAGCACTCACCGACGCTGGTCAACGCATCAGGACTTGACTTCTCCAACACTCACTACGCCCCGGGCCGTTAGGAGCCGCAGCCCGACGACTTGTCCTTCGGCCGAAGGTGAGCGTCGATCGGTGCCAGACCGACGCCGACGCCCCTATCAGGCAAAACAAGCCCCGCCATCCCGGCGCCGGTGACGGTCGCAGCATGCCCGCGAACCGTTCGCCGGAAGGCCCGACGCCATGCCCGCACCACCGCCTGCGCGGCCCAGCGACACCTACCCGATGCCCGACGACGTCACGGACCGACTGCTCTACGCCCTGGCCGTCGATGTCGCCACCGCACACCAGCCCCGCCCGGACGGCACCTGCCCGAACCTGCAATGCCACGGCCGGGCAGGGCCCTGCGTGCCGCTACTCAACGCCTACCGCGCCGCCGACCTCGCCCGCCGCCCTCCGGGCCCTCCCCGGCCGGCCCCGCAGCATCCGGCACGCGGACACGCCCGCGTGCCGGCCTCCCTGCCGGTGAACGGGTTCCGCGAGCTGATCGCCGAGCCCACAGCCGGTCCGGCACCGCACGCCCCGGCCATAGCCGGGCCTGGGCAGATGGCACGGCCATTCGCGGTGTTCCGCCGTCCACCCGCTGCCTAACACCACCCCCTTTTTACCGCCACGGCACCTCACCTTCCGGCCGCCGGCAAAAGCGACCGCGGGGTGCCTCCCATCGTCGGAGGTGTTCATGAACTTCCCTGCCCACGACACACTCGCCGGATACGCCCGTACCGCCGTCGACCTGCGCAGCCGCATGGCCGACTACCACCGCAGCCCGCTGTCCCATGACTGGCTGAACGCCTTCATGACCGCCCGCAGCGCCGACACCACGCAGCCGACGGCACCGAAGGTCCTCGACGCCGTCCGCCAGATCACTTCACTGCCATGGCAGGGCGGCCAGCCCTACGTCGTGGCACCCGCGATGACCGCGGTCATCGCCGCCGCCGCGCAGGCACTCGACCTCACCGGAGAAGTCCTGCCCAACGACATCGCCCCCGACGACTCCGGCGTCCTGCTGCTGCCCGAACCGGTCTACCAGCGCACCCTCACCGGCACCATCACCTCCATCGGGGCGATCACCTGGGCCAAAACCACCACCGTCACCACCGGTGCCAGCAGCTGGTTCATCTGCGGCTGGGCCGACCACCACGACCCGCTCGACCCCGCCGCCGCCCGCCGCCGCGAACAAGTGGCCGCCCGACCGGACCTGACCCGCCAGTTCGGCCCCTACGTCCTGATCACCCTCGACCAGCTGCCGATCGGCCGGCCCGTCGATCCACCCCCCGACCAGCCGGTCATCGACGACGCCGACATCGACTGGCAGAACGCGCCCGACGGCCGCTACGTGCTCGACGAGGCCGCCATGCGCACCAAGGTGAGCGCCGCGCTGGTGTACGCGTTCTGGCGCATCCAAGCCCAGCCCCTGGCCACCGTGGCTACCGCACCGGCCGACCGTGCCACCCGGCGCCGCGCGGTGCGCGCCTCGATCCGCCACGACACCCGCGTGGTGATGCTGCGCCGCACCAAACCCCTCGCCGAGCCCGGTGACGGCGACCCGAAGTGGCACTACCGCGTCCGGTTCTTCGTACGCGGGCACTGGCGGCGGCTGATCGACCGCGACGGCATCCCGTACCGCATCTGGATCAACGCCCACATCAAAGGCCCCGACGGCGCGCCGCTGATGCTGGGCGAAAAGGTCGCCGTCCTCGCCCGCTGACACTGCACCACTTACCGACCGAAGACCGCGCGGACGCGCCTCACCCCGGCCGTCCGCGCGGCCTTCGCCATGCCCGCTGCCCAACCCCTGTCACCACCACCCGAGGAAACGAGGCCAGCCATGACGACCCGCGCAATCACCGCACTTGCCGCCGCAGTCCTCGCGATCGTCGTGCTGTGCTCCGGGCTGGCCACCACCCTGACCTTCGGCGGTGGCCCCGCGAACGCCCACTGCACCTTGGCCAGCACGTCTGCGGGCGCGTCACCGCCCGGCCCGCCGGGGCCAGGGGGTGTGGGTCCGATCGGGCGGTGGAACGGCGAGCAGGTCGCCAACGCCGCCACCATCATCGCCGTCGGACAGGCACTGCAGGTACCGGCGCGCGGCTGGGTGATCGCCGTCGCCACGGCGATGCAGGAATCCCAGCTGGCCAACCTGCGCGGCGGCGCCGACGACTCGATCGGGTTGTTTCAGCAGCGCCCCTCACAGGGCTGGGGCAGCCCGGCCCAACTGCACGACCCGCAGTACGCAGCCACGAAGTTCTACCAGAAGCTGAAAACCATCGACGGCTGGCAAGCGATGCCGCTCACCGAAGCCGCCCAGAAAGTCCAGGTCAGCGCCTACCCGAACGCCTACGCCAAGTGGGAACCCGACGCCACCCACCTCGTCGGCACACTGTCGGGCACCACCAGCGGCCTCGGCGCCTGCACGGTCACGGTCAGCGGACAGGGCTGGACCCAGCCGGTGGACGCCACGGTCGGCTCCGGGTTCCGCACCACCGACCGGCCCGGCCACGACGGCGTCGACCTGATCGTCGGCAAAGGCGCTGCGATCTATGCCGCCTCCGCGGGAACGGTCAGCCGGGTGCGGTGCAACGCCGTCGACACCCGCACCGGCCGGGACTGGGGCTGCGACCGCGACGGCGACCCGGACCTGACCGCCGGCTGCGGCTGGTACGTCGACATCGACCACGCCGGCGGCATCGTCACCCGCTACTGCCACCTGCTCGTACAGCCGTACGTCCACGTCGGTCAGCACGTCGGCGCTGGCGAGGTCATCGGCATCTCCGGCAGCAGCGGCCACTCATCAGGGCCCCACCTGCACTTCGAAGTCCACCGCGGCGATCACAGCGCGGCGACAGCCATCGATCCAGTGCCTTTCATGGCATCCGTCGGCGCCCCGCTGGGGCAAAGCGAGCGGTGATCCAGTTGATGCAACGACCTGGCACGAACGGCTCTGTCAATTCAGCAGGCGCTGCGCCCAATACACCCGGCCATCAGGCCCGACGTTTACCAGAGCCACCAGCAAGTCGCTGACTGCAGCGGGAGCGCTGGCGAGGGCCTGCTCGGGTGCGGCGTGCCAGGACGCGCCGGATGCAGAGCCGTCACGAAGGTCACCGGTGACGCGTCGACAGACGACACCGTGATCGCGTCACCCAGGGTCCAGAACGAGCCGTTGATCTGACGGGCGCCGATGCCCTGCAGCCACGAGTAGCGCTCCTCCGCGACGTCCAAGGCTCCGTCCGAGCCGGCACCGACATCGTCCGGCCGCGGCAACGTCACGCTGATGAAGCTAGGCATCGGACGGGTGCGCTTGTACGGCCACCGCGAGTCCGACCGAGAAGGGATCGGCCACCCGGCCCGACCTATTCAGGTCGTTTATATATCCGCACTGCCCCGGCATTCTGACCAGGTTTCATCGGATCACCTAGGCACTCACACCCACTCTTCAGGAAGCCAATAGGTCGAAATGGAACCCCATTACGAACAGCAGAACCCCCACCCATTTCATCATTGACGTTCGCACTAGAACCGCCGCCGTAGGGCGAAAGGCAAGAAAATCGAGGGCAAGTGTGAAAAGTTGCAGGAAGGAAAGAGCTACCCACAACGGAAGCAGAAATAGCACCACAAGAAAAAACAGTCGAATGGCAGAGGAGAAGAATGCGGCGGTCGCCCCTGATGCGAGAATGATGCACAATGCAAGTCCAGTGAGGTAACCACTAGACTGAAACGGTGCATCTCCGTCACGTGCGTCGGCGATGTAGAACGGTGTAATCGCAATAGCGAAGAACAGCAACAGTTGCATGAGGGTATACAGGGCAGTCCCAATTCGGTCCGCCTGGCTATTCTCTCGAACGGCTTCGGGCCAAGCTCTTCTGCGGGCGCTTCCGCCGCTTGATTCCTCGTTCCGAGCGGTCGTTTCGTGCGCTACTGCTGTGGCTTCGGCTTGGTTGGACGACTCGCATCCAACAAGTTGACGTGCCCATAATCGAAACTTCTTAGCTGCATTATAAGTAGAAAGCCTGTGCCCCGCTCGCGTTACGCGCTCTGGCCCAAGAATGTCAATTATAACGGCCAGGCCGCCTGCGAATTGTGCAACCTTGCCGAGTCGCCCCCACCACATCAACGACATGCCTAGCAGTTTCATGTCCTCCATGTCATGGCCAGCAAACCATGAAGACCACAGGGTAAAGTATTTGCCCACATGCCCTCCTAACTCGGCCCTTATTTCAACTTCCTTAGCGACGCCACTGCGTCAATCTTCTTCTGAATGCAATAATCGTTCTGCAAAGACCCATACTTCGCGACCTGCGATCATGAGATCTGCCGCCGAGTAACTGGCGCGTCGATTCGAGACAAGTCGACTCAAACGCACATTCCTGGGCTACTCATCGATCGACACCTTTAACGTTGATCGTTGTGTGAGGCCAGTGTGCTCTTCTAGCTATCCTCCAGCTCCTCAACCGTCGTTGATCCGACCAGGCTGGCGCGGACGAGTTTGGCGGCTAGATCCCGCTTCTCGTCGGCCCCGTTGATGAGGTGGAACGATCCGCCGTACGCCGGCAGCGCTCGGCGGCAGCGATTGCCGCATGTCGTAGCCGAACCGAGCGGGTTTGCCGGTCGTCTTCACCTCGAAGGGATCAAGCCGGCCGTCTGCCGCGGCTTCGCCGACCGTTACGACACCCCAAGCGCCGCAGATCAGGGGCTGGCTGTTCGGCTTCGGCTAGACCGAACCGCCGAACTCCACCGCGGCCGACCCGGAGCGAGGCCCCAGTACTGACCAAGTCCTGGCCTCGGCGTGACTTGATCGATCGGCGCGCCGGTGCGTTCATCGTCAGCGACGGCGAACCGCCCCGGCCGGATCCACCCAAATTCCGCGGCGCATTGACGCGCCGTGACCCCACCGATGGCACCACCTGTGGTGTGCAGCCTCTCCGCCGCGCCCAACCCCTTCTTTAACTGGGTCAGGCGAATCGCCGGGTGGACAGCAGCCCGTCTCCGCTGTGCGCGGCTTCTTCACCGCCCGCGCATCCGGAGACGGATGCGCGGGCCTGACCTGCGAAAGGACCAGCCCATGTCCACACCCACCCCACCACCGACCGGCGGCACGGATGCCACCGCGGCCGTAGGCCGTCGAGGCTCGCTCTATCCCCGCGTCGCGCTCTATCTGGCCGGTCAGCCCGATGCCGTGCTGAAGGTCGGCGAGATCACCCGAGCCATCGGCGCCCCCTCCTCCGGAGCGGTGTTCGAGGTCCTGAAGAAGATGGCAGCGGCCGGGCACGCCACCCATGTGCGCGACCCGCACCACCGGTTCCAGATCACCCGAGCCGGCATCGACGCCGCCGGCACCATGCCCGCCAGCCAAGTCCGCTCCGGCGGCCGGACCGGCAGCCGCAAGCCGCGGCCCGCGCCGATCGCCCGACCCAACGGCAGCCTGTACTACCCACGCCGGCTCGGCACAGGCTGGGACGTCGAAGTCCTGAACAGCCTACGGACGCAGAAGATCCCGGTCCTGCTGTACGGGCCGCCCGGCACCGGGAAGACCGCCATGCTCGAGGCCGCCTTCCCCGACCTGCTCACGGTCGCCGGCACCGGCGACACCGTCGTGGATGACTTCCTCGGCTCCTACAACCCGATCCCCGGCGGCGGCTACGAGTTCGTCCACGGCCCGCTGGTTACCGCCATGCGCGAAGGGCGGCCGCTGCTGGTCGACGACGCCACCCTCATCCCACCCCGCGTGCTGGCCGTGCTGTATCCGGCGATGGACGGACGCGGCGTCATCACCATCCCCGCCCACGGCAACGAACACGTGCAAGCCGTCGACGGTTTCTACGTATGCGCCGGACACAACCCCGGCGTGCACGGCGCCGTGCTCACCGAAGCACTCGCCTCCCGATTCACGATGCACCTGCACGTCAGCACCGACTGGGACCTCGCCCGCCAGCTCGGCGTCCCCAAAGCGGTCATCGAAGCCGCCCAAGACCTCAACAAAGACCTGACCGCCGGACGCGTCGTATGGGCGCCGCAGCTACGCGAGCTGCTCGGCTTCCTCAAGGTCCGCCAGCAACTCGGCCCGGCCACCGCCCTGGCCAACCTCGCCGGCATCGCCCCCGAAGACGCCCGCGACGACGTCATCGCCGCCCTGGCCCGGCACACCGGCGCCACCGTCACCGCCCTCGCCATCGGCACCCGCTGACCCCAACGACAGGAGAACACTCTGATGTCTGACCCCAGTACCCACCGCTCCACCGGCCAGCCGGCCGCCACCGTCGATGACGCCTGGAAGCCGTGGTCGCAAGCCTGGACCAAACACATCAAGACCCTGACCGGCCGCAACGACCTGCACGTGCTCGTCGCGCCCGGCGCCGGCGGCGGCGCACCCGAATGCTTCTACCCCCAGCTGCGCCGTATCGAGGTGAACGCCAACTACATCGCCGACACCCCCGACATCGCCGACCCGAGACGGGCCGCACACAAACAGCAGGTGCCCACCGGGTACGGGCTGCTCGTGCACGGCGCCGCCCATGCCGCCCACAGCCGCTGGAGCACGCCGCCGGGCACACCGCCGATCCTCGCCCACGTCGCCGAACTGCTCGAGGAATCCCGCGCGGAAGGCCGCCAGCGGCAACGCCGCCGCGCTGACCGCCGATGGCTGCGGCACACCGTCACCGCCCTGCTCGACCCCGGTACCGCCCCGGTCGACGACGCCTGGCACGCCGGCACCCTCGCCGCGCTGATGCTGGCTCGCGTCGACGCCCGCATCATCACCAACAAAGACGTACGCGCCGTCCGCGCCGCCGTCACCGGCGTGCTCGGCCGCCAACGGCTCAAAGCACTGCGCGAGATCTGGCAGCACGCCCACACCGTCGACGACACCGACGCCGACACGATGATCGAACTCGCCCGCCGCTGGTGCCAAATCCTGGACATTGATGCCGACCAGCAGCGCAGCGTCCCAGCCGCGGATCCCGGCGAGTTCCCGGGCCGGCTGTCCCAGGCCATCGCCGACTACCTGGCCGCGGCGTACGGGCTCACCCCCGGCCAGTACGCCGCCCGGGTCCTGCAGCACCGGCACAGCCCACCCGAAGACTGGCAGCGCAGCGACCCCACCGAACAGCAGCGCAGCGCCGCCCGCGAACTGGCGGCCCGCCTCGCCCGGGCGAGAACCCGCAACCCCGAACCCGGCGTCAAACCGTCACTGATCCCACCCGGACGGCTGCGCACCCGCCACGCGATCACCGCCGACGCGCAGACAGCCCACGGGCAGCTACCCACCGCCGCGCCGTGGCAGCAGCGCACCCAACTCCCACCGCCGAAACCCACCCTGCACCTGGCGATCCTGGTCGACTTGTCCGGCTCCATGACCACGTACGCCGACGAACTGTCATCCGCGGCGTGGATCTTCGCCCACGCCGCACGCCGCTCCGAGGCCGTCACCGCGACAATCGGCTTCGGCAGTCACACCAGCGTGCTGGTAGCGCCCGGCGCCCGCCCGCGGCAGGTACTGCACATGCCCACCGGGGGCGGAACCACGACCTTCCCTGAAGCCGTCAAAGTCGCCGACCAGCTGCTCGACCTGCGCCACGGCCGCACCCTGCGCATGCTCGCCGTGGTCTCCGACGGCAAACTCGCCAACATCGCCGCCGGCCAGAAACTGATCACCGCCCTGCACCGAGCCGGCTGCGCCGTGCTTTGGTTACAGCCGTTCGGTCTGCCCGGCTACACCTTCACCGACGCCACGACCTTGACGGTCGCCGACCCTGTCGACGCAGTCGCACAGATTGCCAATACGGCGATCACCGCCCTTGAGATTGCCTGACCGACCCTTCAACCCTCGTCGGAGGCATCGCCCACGGGCGTTCACTGCCAACTGCGCGCTGGCTCGATTTATTACCCTCGCCGCATCGCCGGAACCGCGCACCCCGCCCAATTGGTCGTTGCTGCGACACCTGTGCGGCAGTGCCGCGTTGCGTCCGGCCCGGCTCGGCCACTGTGCCTGGCCAGCACCGCACTGCCGTCGGATCACTGCAATTCAAGCTTATAGGCCGCGACTTCAACGTCTGACTTCCATTGCCATTCCGGTTGCTTCGGCGTAGCGAACCGCAACTGCAGGCTGAGTTCGAAAGGAATCAGTTGCACGCCAGCTGGCGCGATAAACTCTGAATCCAGTGTGGCGCGGTACTGGTTGTACTTCTGCCAGTCGGCGGGCGTGGAGGCCCGGGTGGCCGGCGGACACCTCAGTGCCGCAGGGCAACCTGTAAACGCCACGGTCAGGTCGGCCTGGTTCCAGTCCACGCTCATCCCGTTGGTGGTGACGTCATCGATGTAGACGTCGATAGTGACGCTGTCCCGGGAATCGTTGACGGTGGCAATCGCCATGAACTCCGCGCTTAGGGCGGAGACAGTGCGACCGGTCGTGTCCTGTCCGTCGACAACGTATCGTCCTCGGGCACACCAGGATCGAGAGTCCCGTACCCACCCGTTCAGATGTCCAGGGGAGGTTCTCGCCGGCGTCGTGGTCTCGCACTCCGCCTTGGTCAGGGCGCCGCGGCGGCCTGTCGTTCCCGACGGCGACGTAGCGATGGACGTGGTGGGTGTGACCGCCGAGCCCGTCCGACGACCTTCCTGCACGAAGGCGTCGGGCGGCGGTGATGGAGTCGTCGCGGCGGCCGTTGTCAGATAACCGCGGGCGACGAAGTCGTCTGCAGAGGGCGTCGGCGAGGTGGTGTCGGGAGTGTTGACAGAGCACGCTGCGACGGTGGCGGCCGCCAATGTGGCAGCCATAAACTTGATCAGTCGTCTCGCCCTCAGCCTCTCGACCACCAGGGTGTTCCTCCGTCCACAGTATCTCACGCTAGGAGTCATCGTGCACAGTATGCTGATGTCATGCCGTTAGTCATGCGACGCTCATTCACCGCGCATCCAGCGTATCGAATTTTCACGGTATCTGATCCGACATGTGACGAGTTGAGCAACTTCGAAACGGCGTTCTCAGATTTGGGGTCTGGCTTGTTCGGCTGGGGGCCGAATGCGATTGTGGTGAACACCTTGATTGATCCGGGCGTGGCGACGGTCATGGTTGAGGTATGGAGTGAGCCGGCATCGGTTGAAGGAGCACCGTCTGCGGTCGCGGAGTCGTCGCTGGCATTGCCGGGCGGGAGACTAGGTTGCCTGCAGGCCCTCGAGGACGACGTTCAGATTGGATTGAGCCTTCCGGCAGGGCCGGGGACCTACGGCGTGCGAATGGCGGCGTATAACAGGGGCGTGGTGGCTCGGTACGACTCCGTCCGTTCCTCTGACAGCGGCGCGACATCGGAGCGGCCGTTTCCCGGTACATTCGAATCGTATCGCATGCAGTTGTGGCATCTGTCAGATGAACCGCGGTGGGAAGATGACGAGGAGTAGGCCATCGTTTCTGCCTACCCCTCGTCAATGCGATGCCCTAGTCAGTCGCTAACTGATACCGTCAACGACGACGTCGAACTTCTCCTTGTCAAGGATGCGCCATGTATGGTAGAAGGCGATTTGCAGCCTGGCTTGACCGACGTACTGGTTATCCTTCGCGTCGATGACTCGCACCGAGTACCGTTCCAGGTTTCCGTTGCTGCGTGGACCAGTGACTGATCCCTCGTAGGTGGATGCGAACGGATACTCGTCGCAGTTTTGCAGGTTGCCGTCATAGGTGCCGTAGAAAATCCTGCATTGAGCCCGGGACTTCTCACGGTTCGCGTCGTCGTCGGCCGCGTTGTACATCCGTGTCAGTCGCGACGGGACGGATTTGGCGGGCCAACTCGGGAAGGTCAGATACGGCCGGTGGATGGCGTCCCAAATATGCCGCGCACTCTCGTCTTGTTGAGGATCGTTCCCGTCGACGTGGAAGACCAACGGAGCGGTAGGAAAGACGGCGCCGCGAGCACGGCCGGAGTAAGCCGCAGAGTCGTATCGTTCCGGTGTTGCGGCGACGCTAACGTTATCTTGCCACTGCCATTCAGGGTTGGCCGGTGTGCTGAACGACAGGGTCAGGACGGAGACGTGTCCCTCGATCTGGTAGCCGCCTCCGGCCGTCTCTGCGGACATGAAGGTGACAGCGTAGTTGTTCGTCAAGCGCCAGTCAGGTGGGCTGGCTTGACGCGTATACCTGGTGCAGACGTTGCTGGGCTGAGGATCCTTACACTCTTCGAACTCGGTCTCGAGGAAGGTAGTCTCCCACGGCAGTCGCCCGTCAGTGACGATGTGATCAAGTTGAACGATGTAGTCAAACTGTCGTGCGCCGTTATTGCCGTATCCAATTACCACGAACTGGAAGCTCACGGTGGCGATGATTTCCCCGGTGCCGGCGTCACGACCGATGGCGAAGAAGTCACCCCAGGCACACCAACCCAGCCGGTTCTTGTACCAGCCGCCGGTGTCTCCCGGTGTTACGTGCGCGTCAGGCTCCGCGAGACACTCGTCGACGGTGGGGGCGTCCGGGGGTGGGGCGAGACGCGGAGCAGTTGGAGCGACTTTAGGTTGCGAGCGGCCAGTCGAGGCTGGCGGCGGCGTGTCGCTAGCCAGACGCACTCCGCTCTGCACGAAGGCGCCGGGCGGCGGAACCGCAGTGGCATCGGCGTTCGCCCGCTGGGCGCTGAGCGGCAGAACCAGCGCCGTCACGATGGCGATGGACAGAAGGCCGGCACTCTTCAACGGAGCTCCTTAGAGGCGCATTGGAACGGACTGGGCGCCGACGCCGTGTCATCGACATCAGTCACGGCATGCGCCGAGGCAGGCATAGACCAGTTGAGAGGTGGCCTCGTCGTAGACGGCGGTGTATCCGTCGTATGTCTGCTCGACCGATGCCGACAGTGATCTCACCCGGTCGGTCGAGGTGACAACATGGACTCGGCGCGCACTGGAAGCGCCGTCAAGCGGGGCGATTTTCGACGAGTCCACGGTCTGGACCCGGGTCTTCCCGCTGCCGACCGGTTGCAACGCCCGCTGTGCCGCTCGGATCGCCTGTTCGCTGGACATGACCGACGGGCGAATGGCCTGACCAGCCGAGCGTGGGGGCAGCACGCGGCACACCAGTCGCTTCGTCACGCATTCTGCTAGACCGGGCACGACTGACATGCAGTTTTCCGTACCTTTAGCGAGGCATGCCGACAGGGCTTCCTGGTCCACGCCGTTGTGCCGAGCTGACCTACCAGTGACCTCGGGCGTGGACACTGGCGGCGCGAGCACGGTTTGACCCACGGCAGGCTTGCCGACGGTGAAAACATCCGACTGCACCGGGTCGGTTTCCGTGGCACCATTGACGGTCGCCACGTCGACTGAGAAGCAACGTGGGGGCACGTTGACCGCGTCGTATTGCCAGTCCTCATATCGAGGCGGCATTTCACAGGTCTTCGGCTCTCCCGTACCCGTTTCTCCCAGGTAGGGACGGCGCCACACCTGGTTGAGAGTCATCAGTTGCATACGCATCTGATAGGGCTTAGCCGTGGTGACAGCGTCGGGATAACGCACCGCCATACCAGCACGCGTAAACCGAGTGCTGCCGCCGGCCTGCAACGCGGTTGTTGCCACGGTGTTGTAGTCGTACAGCAAATCCCATTGCCCCGCGTCACCGCGACCCAACATCATCACAACATGGTTACGGCCGTCTGGTGTATTGGAGTACGGTGCTTGCGCGGCAGGGATGGCGTGAAATCGTTCCGAACCGACGTTCCATTCGAGCCAGTAGGCGGAGTAGGTCACGGGACCGGTCGACTGAGAACTCCGATCAGCCCTATTACCGAGCTCGACTCCGGTAGTCCCTTGGCTCAGATCCGGCTTAAGCGGCTGCACCTGCAGGTAGGTGTTAACCGTATTACTGAGAATGTAATCTTCCGGATCCCGCCACGCAATGGTCAGAGGGTTGAGCAGCCAGTTCGCCGTCACGCCAGACATGCGTTCAGCTGACTGTGACGCACAGACATCGGTCATCGTCCAGTCGCCGCTTCGCACGGTACAGTCCTGCGGCGTACGACGGACACGGAACAGTTGCGTTGCGCGCCCAGCAGCACATGCCCCAGTTTGGAGCAACGAGCCAGCACTGCTGTCGATTGATTGCAGACACTGAGAATTGGCGGCGTTGATCAGCGCCCATCCGCCGTATGGGTCATTGAGGGGCGCCCGCCATCGCTGCGTCGTCGCCGTGCCACAAGTCGACAGCAAGACACCGTTGGTAGCATTCTTGTCGAGGCAAAGGCCACTCGCCCCATTGCGGAGTCGGTATGTCAATCCCAGCGTGGCGCTCGATGACATCAGCTCCAACCGCCAACGTTGGGTGCCCACCGAACTGGAAACCCCCGTGGTATATGCGCGCATTCGCATCAAAGAGCCGGCCGTGGTGCCGACAGCCGTGATTACTCGATTATCGGTAAGACTTCCGGCGCCGATCGCAACGGGAGCCGACGTGGCGGCCATGGCCGGTTGCGCATACACGATCAGGCCCGATCCCAGCAATACCATTGCCGACGTCAAGGTCATCCACCACCGGGCATGCCGATGCTTCATGAGATGTGACCCTCCCCGTAGAAAACTCAGCCCTGACCTCGGCCCGAGCTGCCGCCTGCTGGTACTGGCGTCCGACGTCAGTGCGGTACCCGCGACGTAGTAGGCGCCTGGCGCTCGACGACCTTTCTGCTGACGTGAGTCTATATTAGAGCGGCTCCTCGGCATAGACAGGCGTCGACCAATGGTTGATGTTCCGATGACTCCCACGTTGCCTTCAGGTGGGTCACGCCGCAGCTGACGCCTTCAAATCCGATCGCCATACTTCGACGAGGTATCGTTTTCCCATTTCGGACGGCGTTCGGGCGGTCGATCCGCCAGCCCCCGTAGTTATATGACCGATGAGCAGCAAGAAGCATCGAGTCAACGCGTCCGCTGATCAAGAATCGGCCGGTTCAAAACATTCGTGGCATCGTGGACGCGATCTTGAAATCGGCCGGCCGGTCGGGACGCTCCTGGCGATAGGTGCCGGTGGACTTCCCAGCCCCGGCAGACCGTGTACGGCTACCCCGCGATGTAAGGATCGTGGGCGTATGCCGAGAGGTTGGCACTGCACAGTTGGGATGATCTCGGAGGCGCGTGTTACACGTGCCTGGCGCACGTGTCGTCGGTGACCCGCGCGGCGGTGACCCGCATCGTTAGGTCAGAGGGTCAGCGATCCGTGCCACCGGTGATGACGTTGCCGGGTCGGTCGGACGATTGCAGTTCGGCGGTGAGCTGGTTTGCGAGGCTGATCGTGTCGTCGGTTGCCTCGGCGTCGATGTCGGCCAGTGCCCGGTTCAACCTGCGGTGCAGGGTGCGGATCGCGTCGATGTGTCCGAGGGCGGCCCGGGCGCGCATGGCTTGCTGGTACAGCTGTTCGTTGTAGGGGCTGTAGCTGATGGCGGCTTCGAGTACTCGGATCTGGGCTGTGGGGTTGTCGGTGAGGGCGTCGGCCAGGGCGAGGTGGGCGTCGAGGGCTTGTTGGCGGATGGCTTCGCGGTAGGGCTCTGCCCATTCGTAGTCGGTGCCGTCGGCGAGGGGGCCGCGGTAGGCGTCGACGGCGCGGCGGAGCGCGTCGATGCGGTGCTGGGGGTCGGTGGCGTGATGGGCTTCGCGAATCGCGGCGCGCATGCGCCACAGGTCGATGTCGATGGTGTCGGGGTTGAGGGCGTAGCGGCGGTGGGGGTGGGTCAGGTAGGTGGCGGACCCGCCGATGCGGCGCATGACCGTACGCAGGTCGGAGACGTAGGTGTAGAGCCGTTCGGGGGCTTTGCTGGCCGGGGCGTCGGGTAGCAGGTCGTCGAGGATGGCTTCGGTGGTGGCGCTGCCGTCGTGGACGGCGAGGTAGACGAGCAGTTCGATGGCCTTTTTGCGGGGTAGGCGGTCGGGGTTGGTGGCGACGATGCCGGCTTCGCCGAGCACGTTGACCGCGACACGGCCCGTCTCGTCGGTGCCGTCCGGGTTCTGCGGCGCCAGGGGCGGGGGCTCGCTGGTAAAGGCGGTGTCGGGATCGGGCCACTGAAGGGCCGCGTCTACCTCGGCGTAGCGGTGATCGTCGGGCATGGCGGGCTCGTTCGTCGGGTTCGATGTTCGGGGCTGGCTGGATTCGGACTCTGGTGTGTCGGCGTCTGCGGGGGGTGGCGTGGCCTCGCCGGTGTGTGCGGCGGCGCGGCCGGTGGCGGTGAGTCGCCACTGGGTTTGGCCGGTGTCGGTGCGGAAGATCTCGGCGTGGCCGGAGTGTTCCGCTTGCACGAGGTGCGCGGTGGCGGTCGGGAAGGGCAGGTCGAGGTGGGCGCCGATCTTGGCGGCGGTGGCTTCGCCCAGATCTGCCAGCGCGGTCAGGACCCGGCTCGCGATGGCATCGGCGGTGTCCTGCGATGCGGTCGCGGCTGCTTCGATGGGCTGGTGAGGCGGGGGTTCGAGCAGGGGTGGGGTTTGCGGTTGCCCGGTGTGGGCTTCGGCCAGGGTGGTGATGATCGCGGTGGTCTCGGCGGGGTTGAGGACGGCGAGGCGGTCGATGTCGGCGGGATGCCGGCCGTGGCGGCTGTCGTCGCCGGGTGTGGTGGAGCCGTCGGTGTCCACGATGACGGTGTCGCCGGCGGACCAGGCGCCGAGCAGCACGCCGTGGATGTCGAGGCGGTGGCCTTGGGCGAGCAGTGCGGCGATGCGGGTGCGTTCGTGGCTGCTGTCGGCGTCCGCGAGGAGCAGGATCGGTGGGGCCTGCTCTTCGTGCGGGTCGGCGGCGCGCATCGCGGCGACGGTGTCGACCTCGTGGGTGTAGACCAACCGACTGCGGTGCAGGACCTCCTGCTCGAGCAGGGTGAGGGCATTGTCGAGGTCATCGGTAACGATCAGACGCGGGGTGCGGGGCAGATTGACCGCTGCCGCGCCGAGCAGCGTCGCCGCCGTTGTGGAGGCAAGCACGACTTGGCCGGGCGGGGCGTGCGGGTCGCGGTCGGCGAGGGCGGCGGTCAGGAAGCCGCGGGCGGCGGGTTCGGCGCCGGGGCCGGTCAGGCCGAGCCCGGACGACGGCCACACGACCGGCGCCGGGTTCGTCAACGCTGGTACCACGGGACGGTCCTGCGCGAGGGCACCGGCCATCCGTGACGGCTTGTCGTCCTCGACTTCTTCGCCGTCGGTCGCCGTCGGGCTGGCGGGCTCGTCGGCGCCGACCGGATGCTCCGTGCCGTGGGTCCGGTCCACCGAACTGCTGTCCGCAGGACGGACGCTGTAGACGGCCGTGGTGGCGGCCGGCGCGGCCGACACCACGGCATCGGCGTCGACGGGTTTCGGGCTGCCGCGCAGCCGGCGTCGGATCTCGGTGACCACTGACGGCATTGGCGCCAGGTCCGGGTCGTCGAGCACCAGCTCGGGTGATGGGGGGCGGCTGGTGTAGCGGCGGCGCCGGTGTGCCCAGACCAGCGTGACGGCGGCGGCGATGGCGGTGGCGAGGCCGATGTCCAGCCAGCTGCCGCTGGTCAGCGACAACCCAGCCTGCGGGCTACGGTCCTGGTCGGCCTGCGGCGGCGGTGCCGCCAGCTCGCCCGGGGACGCCGATGTGGGTGACCTGGTGGGGGCGGAGGGTTCGACGACGCCGTCGCGTTCACCGTCCGTTGACGGTGCCGGACTTGGGTGCGCCGATGGCGAAGTCGGTCCGGGGATCGGCGTGGCGGGCGAGGTCGGCTCGGGTGCGGGTTTGCGAGCGCGGGTGGGCAGGGTGAGGGTCCAGCCGGGTTCGATGTGGTCGCCGCCGTGCATGCGCGGGTAGCGGTCGGTGTTGAGCCGGTAGATCTGCTTCCAGCGCTGGGCGCTGCCGAGTCGGTCCGCGGCGATGCCCCACAGGGTGTCGCCGCGCTGGACCGTGACCGTCGATGACGACTGCTCGGGCCGGTGCTCATCCCGGTGCCCGGTGACCGTCGTGGCCGTGGCGGTGGCGGCGTTGACCAGGTTCTGCGGGCCGGGTGGGACGCTGTCTTGCGCGGCGGCGGGGATGGCGGCGTGTGGTTGCGGGACGCCGACGGCGGTGGTGACGGTGGCGGCGCCGAGCAGCGTCGCGGCCAGTCCCTGCACCGGGCCGGGTAGGTAGATCGCCAGGCGAGCCCACCGCCAGCGCCGCACCCTGGCCCAGATTACGGCCATGACCGTGGCGGCCAGCAGCGCCCAGATCAGCCACGCGCCGGCCTTGACGCTCGCCGCGACGTACTGCGGCTGCATCGGGTCCTTCAGCCAGTTCTGGATCTCCAGCGAGGACGGCACCTGATCCGGCAGCGGGCTCCCGCCGATCGCGGCCAGCAGCAGCGGGACCACGGCGAGCAAGGTCACGACGGTGACCGTCGTGCGGATGGCTGCCATCAGTCGGATCATCTCTACCCCCTCTTTCTGGCCGTCGCTCCGCGGCTCTACGGATCCGAGAAGGTCGGTCCTCCGGCATCCGCGCCCGGCGTGATCGCCGACCGCGTTTTCGGCAGCGAAGCGGTGCGGTGAGGCTAAGCAGACGGCCACCCCGGTAGCGGCTTTCGCGCACTCACAACCACTCACAACCACTCACACAGACTTACAACCGCAGGTCAGAGCCCCGCAGCGCCACGACCTCTGGCGGACACGTTGAGTGAATGTGGAGTGACTGATCGTCGATCTTCTGCTTCACTAGCTGTCGTGCATTCACGGCTGGCGATCGATTACGGCGCTGCCACGGTGCGAGCGGTCCTGGTCGCGCCGGGCGGTACGACAACGCTGACCCTCGACGGAACCGGTGAGATGTCCACCGCCGCCCACATCACCGACAGCGGGATCGTGACCGGTGCGGCGGCGTGGCGGCAGGCCGCCACCGACCCGGACGGCCTCGTCATCTCGCCGCTACGCGCCGGCACCGGTCAGGTCACCGCCGGTGGACAGCAGGTCGAGGTCGTCGACCTGGTCGCCGCGACCCTGCGACAGGTCGCGGCCGAAGCGCACCGCGTCGCCGGCGAGCCGGTCGACGATGTGCGCCTGGTCGTCCCGGCCGGCTGGGGACCACGGCGCCGCACCTGGATGCGTCACGCCGCCCGCGGCGCCGGTCTGGCCGGGTCCCGCCTGGTCGAGGCCCCGGTCGCCGCCATCGCCCGGCTCGATACCCGCACCGCAGCAGAGGGCCGGCCGGCTGCTGAGGGGCCGGCGTTGGTGATCGACGTCGGCGCCGGTTGCGAGGTCACCGTGGTGCAGCGCGACGAGTCCGGCGGCGAGGTGGTGTCCACCCTCGCCGATCCCGACGCCGGCGGCGACCGCCTCGACATCGCCCTGGTCACGACGCTCACCGCGACCGACCTGCACGACATGCCCGCCGAGCAGCGGTGGGCGATTGTGACCAACATCCGCACCGCCCGTCATGCCTTGTCGGAGCAGGTTGCGGTGACCATGCCGATGCCCGACGGCCAGCCACCCATGGTTATCAACGCGACTCAGGTGGCCGAGGTCGCACGGCCGGTGTTCGAACGCGCCGGTGAACTGGCCGCGCAGGCCCTCGACAACGCCGACCTCACCCTCGACCAGGTCAGCGGCGTGCACCTGATCGGCGCCGCCGCTATCACTCCCGGCGCCGGCGACATGATCGCGGCGAAACTCGGCACCGTCCCCGTGCCGGTGGAGCCTGCTGACGCCGCGGCGGTGCTGGGCGCCGCCGACGCCGACACCACCGCGACGACGCCGGTGGAGGAGTCGCTGCCGCTGCCACCGGTGCGCAGGCTGATCACCCTCGCCCTGCCCGGGGTGGCGTCACTGGCGCTGTTCGCGTCCTACATCTTCTTCTCCGACGACTACCGCCTCGGCTTTCACAACACCACCGTGCCCCTGGCGAACTGGGGCATACCCGCCGTCGCGGCCACCCTCGCCATGATCTGCCTACTGCAAGCCGCCGCGCTATTCGCCGCCCTGCTCGACCACAACACCCCCACCCCGCCGGACCAGCCGACCGGCAGGATCAGCGGCGGCATCACCATCGCGCTGCTAGGCGGGCTGGCCACCGCCACCATGTACGCGACCACCGCCGGCCTGTACTTCAACCAGGCCATCCCACGCCTGGCACAAGGCATCGTGCTGACAGTCCTGCCGATCGCCGTACTCGCCGCGGCCGTCGCCGTGCTCGCCTGGCGGCGCGGCGTCACCCCCATCGGCGGATGGGACGGCTTCCTGACCTTCCCCGCCAGCTCGATGATCACCGCCGTCGCCGGGATCGTCGCCGTGAACCTCTGGTACACCGTCGCCTGGCCCTGGCAGTTCGCCGGCTGGGCCAACGGCATCGGCCTGGCCGGAGGCCTCCTCATCGGTGTCGCCGCCGCCTGCACCCTCGTACGGCATCCCGGCGCCCGGCTCGCCCTGACCGTCCCGATCGGCTTCTTCACCGTGATCATCTCCCGCACGGGACCCGCACCCCTAGCCGTCATCTGGGCGCTCGCCGTCGCCTGCTGGTGGGGCGTACGCGCCTGGACGCTGCTGCGCATCCCGTCGATCCGACGCTGAGCCCGAGGCGAGTGGTCGTGCGTTGGATGAACCGCCTCGCCACCGCGCTGACCGTGGTCGCTGTCGTCGTCGGCCCGCCGCTGCTCGCCGGCATCTGGCTGCATCACCGCTGGCAGACACCGACCCGCGCGCAGATCGCGGCATGGGCGCAGCAGCCGTTGACCGCCGGCACCATCATCGCCGGATGCGTCGCCGTCGCTGGACTCGCTTGGCTCCTGCTCCTGACCCACATGACCCGGCGCGCTCTGGCGGACATGCGCCGTCGGCTGCGGCGCATGCGTCACTTGCCCGTACCCACATCGGCCCAGATGACCGCCAGCTCCATGGCCGGTGTTGCCGCGTTCGTCCTGCCCACCGCCGCCACCGGCCACCCGAAGCCGTTGCCGTCGGCCACCGACAATACGCAGCCCTCGGATCCATCAAGATCGAACCGCCACACCGACCGGTCGGTCCAGACGAAGCCGTCAGGCGTCACCTTGCCCGGTGGTGGCTGGATCCCGTACCCCACCGCCGCCGCGATCACCGCGCTCGCCGCCACGCTCTGGCTCCAACGACGCCGCCGCTACCGGCCCGAACCAGGACAGCCCCGCGACCACCGCAACGACCCTGACCTGCAACCACTGCCCGACACTGTTGGCGCCGTTGCCGCCGCGTTCAGCGACGAGGTCACAGAAGCCGACCGCACACCGCCACCTCTGCCGGCACAGCGGCTACCTGAAGGGGTTCTGCTCCTGACCGGACCGGGTGCCGCCGCAGCTGTCCGAGGGCTCGTCGTTGAGGCGGCACTTAGCAACGCCTCCACGGTGGCGATACGACCCGACGATCTCACCGCTCTGCTGCCGTCCGGCGGCCCGGTCACCCTGGCCGTCGCCGAGCTCATGACGGGAACTGACATAGACGCTGCAGCCGGCACCGTCGTTGTGCTCAGCGAAGGGTCGGTCACCGCAACGCACCGTTGGCATGTCACCGTCGATGGCACCGCCACCGGCCCCGACCTCACCGAGCCACGTCGACTCTGCACCCTCGACTCGCAAACAACCGCCAACCTGCTGACGCTCATCCAACGCTCGCACCAGCCCCCGTCGGCCGCGATCCCACCCTCCAAGACCGCGCCGAGCGAGCCGCCCGCACCTCAGGCCGAGCCGGTTAGTGCCCCCAGGGCGCGGTTCACTGTGCTCGGCGGTTGCCGGCTAACTATGTCCGGTGAGTCAGTCAAGCTCCGACGTACCGCGAGCCTCCAGGTCCTGGCCTACCTGGCCATCCATCCCCACGGCGCCACCCGCAGCGAACTCACTCGCACCATCTGGCCTCACCTTCCGCCGGCCACCATCAGTCAACGCCTGCACACCACCCTGGCCGACCTACGGCAACAACTACGCCCCCTGCTCGGCGAGGAGCCCGTCACACGCCACGACGACCGTTACCGGCTCAACCTCCGCGTCATCAGTACCGACCTGCACTCCTGGCGTATCGCCGTCGATGCCATGGCCCACGCCGTCGGCACCACCGACCGACACCACGCCTGCCGAACCGTCATCGACCTGTACCGCGGCGATCTTGCCGCCGACCACGCCTGGCACTGGCTGACCCCCGTCCGCGAACAAACTCGCCGCACCGTCATAGACGCCTACGCCACCCTCGCCGAAGGCACCAACCCCAATGAGGCCCTCGCCCTGCTGCAACGGGCCATCAGGTTTGATCCCTACAACGAGGCCCTATACCACCAAGCCGCGAGCTGTCTGCAAGCTGTCGGTGACCATACGGGCGCTGCCGACCTGATCAAGCGCCTCCACCACCGAATCGCCGAAGAAGAACAATCAGCGCGTTGATCTACTCACGCTCCGACAATCGCCGCTTTAGACCGCGGCGTTCACTAGAGGTGCGATGGTTACGCGTGATGGCCCTTTCCGGATGCCCTTCGCGCTGGTGGCCGCGAGATGTCGCCAGCGGCGGATATCCAGCAACGGATGGGCGAGGTGCCAACCACCGGTGGCTTCGGATCAGCTTTCCATGGCTAACAGCCCTTTATCGGCGCAGGGGATTGGAAGGATTCGGATCTTGGTGGCTTTCGTACGGATCTACGGCCACCACTTCAGCCCGACGCACGGCTCAGCCGTTGAGCTGACGTCCTGTGTGAGCCATCGATCAGAGCGAACCGTGGGGTTCCCGGGTGAGAGGCTCATCGCGGGCCTTCCCGAAGTTCGAGAGCGCTGCACGTCGCAAGCGACAGCAACAACTCGGCCGCCTTCAACCTCGGAACCTCGGGCCGTGCCGCCTACGCAGGGACGCGGCAGGCAGATCGACGACCTGCCCTCGCTAGATCCACACCGCCGCCTCGATACTGAGCCTTTTCCAACCTGATCTTGCAGGTCAGCCTAGGTCGATAGCGGCCGCTGATCGATGAGGGCGAGGCTCCAGGTAGGACAGCAAATCGACCAAACCCGAGTCGGTCGATCAGTCCTCCATTCGCTGAAGCATCCATGCTGTGTTCTCACCGTACTCACCCCCCACGAACAGGGTCAGCCAGTCACCTCGGCAACTGTACTTCATTTGTTCTTGCCCATCGGTGCTGTCATCGTCTACAGAGTTCGACAGAAGCAGCATCACTCGGTCGACATTCTCTACCGAGATGTCCGTGCTGTCATTGAGGTCTAGGAACAGGATCTGGTTCACGACAAGATACGGTTTCCGGTCTGCGCCCAGACTTCCCGAAGCCTCGGGTGAACGGTCTGTAGGGCCGGGGCCTACAACGAAAGTACCGTCCGCGTCGAAGTCGAAGAACGTGGTCATTTTGCCGTCGTCCGACTCTTCGCTGGCGGGCGGCAGCCGAGAGGTCACCTGCCAGTTACCTACCAGGCATTTGTCCGGCCCCAGGGCAACCGACGTCGCATAGATGATGACTGCCCCTAATGTAACGGTCAGCGCCACGATCGCAGCCGCCCCGGCCAGCGGCAGCACGAGCCAGCGGGTGTGCGCCGGCCCTGCCGCCCGCAACCGAAGCCACAACTGGACCACGATCCATCCGGCGGCGGCGTAGCAGATGACCCGGAATGCGAGACGTGCGGCCACGTCCAAATCTGCGACATCTACCCTGAACAGTGGTGTGATCATCAGTAGCCCTGCCACGCCAAACAGCAGCGCGTAAAGCAGTCCGCCCGCCACGATGGAAATGACGTTAGCGGTGACCGGCTTGCGATCCAGCAGCCGAAAAGACCGCTCGACCCTCCGATCAATCGCTTGCTCCCACCGCCCGGTGATCTGCGAGCTGCGGCTCGACAGAGTCGGCCAATCGACTCTTTGCGCGAACCAGAAACCTACGGCCATTCCGGCTGCACTCGCTGTTACAACGATTGACTCATCGTCGAGGAACCAGGAAAACGTCCAACCGGCGATGGCAGCCAGCAGGATCAGGGCGACCCAGTGTGCAAGGCGATGGTTGTGGGTGTGGACGCGATGACCTTCGGTCAAGATGACGCTGGCCGCGATGACGCCGATCGGCATGATGAGCAGCGCGGCCTGCCTCGGCCATGTCGGCGTGGGAGCGAAGGCTGTGAGCCACTGCCACACGGTCACCATCAGCAGGATCCAGCCGAGGATGACCAGCAGCAGTGCCCCGATGAGGCTGTAGATCCGCACTGATGTGGGGCGGATTTGGGCGGCGGCGTCGCCGGCCGGCCCTTCCGGGGCCGGCGTGGCGTGCCGGGCTGCCGGAGTGGTGGATTCACCGCGGAGCAGGAACGTCACTACAGCGGAACCGACGACACCGCCCAGGCCGGCCGCGAAGTCGGTGTCGGTCAACACGTCCGGGCCGTCACGGCCGACAAGCATTGTCAGCGCGACAAGCACTACGTAGGCAATGATCGCGAAGGCTGCAGCCCGGATTAACGGCCAGTATGCGCCCATCCGATACCTCCGCACCCAGGCAACCGTTCCGTCACCATATCGGGCGGGGGGGGAAGGGCACCCGCCCTCTGAACGGCCAGGACTGAGCGGGCCTGCGCGCCGATGCCTTGAACCTTTTCATCGTTCGTAGCGGTCGGCTTCGACGTGGTGCAGAACGAGGGTCGCTCGCACGATCGCGGTCGCCCGGCGCGGGCAGCAGCGCAGCTTGATGAGGACTTTCCAGGTCTTGAGCGTGGCGATCGCCCGCTCGCCGCGGACGCGGATCTTCGCGTGCGCCCGGTTGACCGACTTCTGCCGGCGCGACAGCTTCGGCCGGAAACGACGCCGCTTGAAGGGGGTGCGCACGCTGCCACGGGCTCCTTGATAGCCCTTATCGGCGAAGGTCACGACGTTAGCGCTGAGCAGGGCGATCGCTTCCGGGACGTACCGCCAAGCGGTGGCGACGCCGATCTCGAAGCCGGCGGCAAGGCGGGCGTAGGTGTCGCCGTTGCGCAGGTGGGCCAGGGCGAGCAGTGCCTGCCGGCCTGGGCTCAGCCGCCGCCATCGGGATCCGCGCTGCTGGCGGTCGCTGCGGATGCGGTCAGCGAGGTGGTTCAGCGTCCGGCTGGACAAGGTGATCGTGGCAGGTAGGACAGCATGGCGAGGCTCCGGGTCAGGGCATCGGGTTTTGGTCGATTTGCTGTCCTACCTGGAGCCTCGCCCTCATCGATCAGCGGCCCCTGGCGACCTAGGCTGACCTGCAAGATCAGGTTGGAAAAGGATCACTGACTAACATCGAAGCGGGAGTCAATTCAAAACTGACGTTACTTTAAAAGGTCGAGCGAAATCATTCGTCACGCAGTCGCAACGGGCCGCTTCACCGGAAGCTGGAGAACCCCGACAGTGAGCGGAGGAAGGCCAACCCGACCAGTCGTGTCGTAGATGTATTCCCGCGCGTACGGATACATTGCAAATACGCCTGTTGTAAAAGAGTACGCTCTAAGCTCTTCGTCTGTGACGGGGGAGTCGTCTTCTCGGCGCTCAACAGTAAAGAGTGCTGCGAACTCAAACGATATGTCTGCAATCAACGAAGCCTCGTCGTCGTCGCTGCCCTCAGTACTCGCCGACAAATCGCGGGGTTCTTCGCTTGAGACCGTGGTCACGACTTCATTGACCTTCACAGTATATTTCGTCCTCAAGACGAATGCGTCACCGTCGTTCTCGTCACGTTCGGCCTCGATGTCAGTATCCATCGACCAGCGCAAGTGCACGGAATGCCCGGGAAACCGCTCCATCTCGATCGATGAGCGAAGCAACCTGATGTCTCGGACCTGTGCGCGCGCAGCAAGGCGAGCTGCCTCCTGCTGCGCAGCGTACAAATCCAAATCGCCAGAAATCTTCACGCGGTAAGTTCCCAATCCGACCTTGCGCGCCAGGTTCGAGCGAGATTTCCCTTGGTGACCGAAACACCGGCATCAACCACGGTGGGCTTCTCGGGACTGTAGGTCATCAGGCTTGTAGAGATCCAGTCGCATTCTGCCGGCATCTCCACCACCACCTTGAGCCGCGCCTCGACTGCGCGTGCATAACGCTGCAACGTCGAGAGGCGAGGATCGTTAGCCTCGTTTTCGAACTCAGACACAGCAGGCTGACGAACGCCCATCCGGCCAGCAACTGCCTTCTGCGTAAGGCGAAGCGCTCGCCTCAGCGCGATGAGGCTGTCCACGATTCGATGACGTTCTTCGCCATCTTCGTAGGCGGCCCGCACCTCCGGGTCCTGGAGAGACTCATCGAGGTACGAGGCGAACTCATCGTCGAACATGGGGGCTTCGTACGGAGCGGAACTCGTGCCCGAATCGCGAACCACGCTCACGTTTTTCTCCTTCATCGCGGACCGCTAAGCCCTCAACGAGGCTAGGGCTTTATCGGTTACTCCCGATACTAGGCTCCCGACCGTCGCCCTGCCAGTGGTATCGGCCAGCTGGTCACACTTAGGGGGACGGTCGGACAGCCTACGGGTGCTTACCGTACTGCCCCTCCCACTGGGTACGACGCGACTCGGCGCGCTCCTTCTCGACCTTAGGAGTCTTCCTCTGATTCTTGTAAAAAGCGGTCAAAGCAACACAATCCGGACCCCAATGGAAAAAAAGGACTCGATAATGATCGTTTCCGACCTGGGTTCGAGCCTCATACATCCCGCTGCCCAGATGATCAATGTCGTGCCGCCGGCTAGCGCCTTCCAGATATCTTTTGACTACGGCAAGCAGGCGACCCTTGCCAGCCGCAGGAAGGCTGTTGAACTCCTTCTTCGCGGGCTTGCCATCCTGCTCCGGGTGATACCAGATCCACTTGCGCTCTTGGCGGACCTGGGGGCTAGCGTCCGAAGCTTCAGAGTCTTTCTGGCGCCTTTCTCTCGGCACTCAGGCCTCCGATCTCCAACCTGTTGGAATTGGCGCCATAACCCGCCAGGGCGGGAACTCTATCTAAGTTGCATGCCCGGCCTCCTTGAGGCGACCGGCGCGAAGCACCCCATGACACATGGTGATCTCATCGTAATGCTCGATCAACGAGTAGGCGTTCGTCAACACCCGGGAGGGTGACATGTCCGAAGACGCGCTGCTCGCGTATCGCTACTTGATGCATCAGTGATCATCATCAGCATCAAAACTTTTACTCGTGGCCAAAGTATATGAACCAGCTACCACCTAGATCGACCACTTCGATCTTCGGGACTATAGCTGACTGCCTCCGCAGATTAGCAACCGCCGTCCATCGCACACTCGCACACTCGCAGCGGCCCGAGACCCGGCGACGGAACGTCTTGGCGCACCGAACTTAACTCTATCGATCCCAAACGATCGAGAAATCATGGTGTTGTGCCCACGCATCATGTTTATAGGTCATGTTCAAGGGCTTGGCCTCCGATAGTGATCACCGAGTTGATCTGTGGCCTTAGTTATGTTGATCTTTGGCTTAGTTATAAGGCTGAATTTGGGCGAACTCGTCAGTCTCTCAACCAGTTGGTCCGTCCGGATCGACGGCGGCGTCGGCCGGTGACCCGGCAAGGCCGCGGTGGGCGGGCCTGTCGGCCCACCCACCGCACCGTTCGACGCTGCCCGGCAGCGAGTCGAGCTAGAGGTTCACAGAGAGCTGTAGATGCCGAGTCCCAACCCGAAGGTGGCGCCGAACGCCCCGGCCGCAGAGAGGATCGCCGGGGAGACTCGGCCCGCTTCGAGCCAGACCAGGAAGCCGGCCCACGTCGCCACCAGCAGCGACGCAGTCACGATGAGGGCGAAGGCAAGGATTCGAATGACCATGCCCATATCGGACCAAGGGTTGGCGGGCAATCTCTAGCTGTCGAATGCACATCTTGGTCGCGCCGGTTGCCCGCGACTCTACTGAGGCTGGCGAACAAATTAGACCGAGAATATGTACGCCCGGGCGGCGATACTGACCACCATGCGCCCTAAACGGAGAGCGACGAAGACTGGCTACCGTCCGAGTCCCGAGCTCGAGCAGGTGCGGGTAGCCCTGCACGTGCTGCTGCGGGCAGGAAATACATTCTGGTGCGCGTTCCACGAGGACGGGCCCCTGAACAGCCGGACCGGACGCCGGGTCGCCTTGGCAGTAGCCGCGGTGGACGCCGTCGAGGCGTTCATGCTGGCGACTAGGCGGCTGGACGGTCCGCGCGGGCAGCGCGCCCGGACGCTGCTCGACAGCGTGAGCTTGGCGGCTTCGCTGTGGGCCTACCCGCGCAGCGGTCGCGACGCCGGGATGGCGGCCTCCCTCCTCCCGACGGTCGGCGTCGCGGTCGAGCGCATCTATACCCACGGGCTGGTCAACGGCGTGGTAGCGATGGTGGCCCCCACCGCGACCGCGTTCACGACGCGTCGGCTGACGCGTCGTCCTACCAGCCTGGCCGACGCGTTCACCTATCCCGCCATTGCGCTCACCGCCGGCGCCGCCCTTCGCTTGGCCGAGCAGGTCGGTCAGTGGCGGCTACGGCGCGGGGAGCAGAACCGCCAAGATGCGATTCGGGCCGCCATGGGGTTCTTCGGCGAGCGACAGTTCGACCGGGACGGCGGCATCCTGGCTCTCGACTCCCTGCAGAAGGTCTTCACACTGCTGCTCGACTCGTCCGCCGTGCCGGACCACGCCAAGGCCGGCCTGATGGCGGCGCAGAGGAACCGGCGGCAGCGTACGAACTCGGCCGACAACCAACGCGGCCACCAGGGAGGGGCCGGCACGCTGTTAGCCGCCGCGCTCCACCAGTACGCCGACGACCGAGGCGGCAACCGGCTGCGCGACCGCGTCTATCTCGACCGTGAAGCCCCGGCCCACGACGCCCGCACCGAGGAAGGCGGGCTTCTCCTCGATCCGGTCCAAGCCGAGGAGCTGTACCTCGTCCTGGACGAGATCGGCGTGGCGGGGGACACCCGGCTCGACGTGGTGCGGACTCTGCGCCGCGGCGCTGGGATGGACCTCAGCATGCGGGTCACCACACAGCGCCGTGGGGAGCAGGCGCGGGCCTACGACGTCCACCTGCCCTCCGGCCGCTCTGTCTGGCGGCTGGATTTGGTCACCGTGGGTCTCGCGCTGCAATCCGCCTGGATCATGACCACCAGCTCGCCCGGCCATGCGCACATTCCCGTACCGGTCACCGCGGCGGCGGCCGCCGTAGACGCGGTCGCCGCCGCGACGGCACATTACATCTCCCGACGATGGCAGTCGGTGAACCCGTCCGACCTCACTCTGTTGTGCCTGCCGGCTTCTCTCTTCATCGCCACGGTCGGCACCCGGACCATGCGCCGCAAGACCTACAATCCGGGCGGCACCCCGATGCATCCTGGCCTGCACGCGCTGGCCGGGAACGCCTGGGTGCTGGGCTCGCACGCCCGACGCATGAGCCCGGTCGGCAAGGCGCTGTTGGTGGCCGGGGTGGGCCTTCAGATCGGCACGAGCTGGCTGATGAGCCGGCGGCAACCGGGCGACGGTAAGGCCTTCTTGGCCGAAATGACCTGGGCCACGCTGGCGATGGCCGGGAGCTTGGTGCTATCCCGGGGACTCGCGCGCATGGAGCAGCGGACCAGCATCGAACAGGAAGAGCGAGCCGCCGAGGTAGCCGGCCTCGCGTTTCGGACCGGCTGGGCGGGCCGCCGGCAGACGATTGGCGCCCAGGTCGATCAGGCCGCGGACCTGCTGCTGCAGGCCGAGCGACAGGCCGATGTGCCGTCTGCGGATCCGCGGACCTTGGAGAACTACAAAATGTTGACGCTGCTCAACGAGGACGCACGGAGTGCCCTCGAAGATGCCGGTCAACGAAGGCCCAGCGCCACGGCGACCAGGACGGAGTCGCGCCGATGAACTTCATCATCGTGGACGATGAACCGGGCATGCGGGAGATCCGCCAGCTCTGGCTGACCCATTCCGACGACGCGGCGGTAGACACCTGCGTGGCGCAAAGCTTCGAGCAGGCCCTGGCGCTCGGCGAGCGATGGCGTGAATTCGACGTAGCCGTCGTCGACGGCTACGACCGCCGAGGCGACAAAATGCGGGAATCCGAGGCGGACCAGGCCGGCGTGCCCTTCCACGAATACGACCGGTTCCCCGGCCGATCCGTCGTGCTCGCCGCCAAGCGGCACAACCCCAACATCATCGTCATCGTGACGAGCACCTATATCAAGGGCCACGACGAGCTGGCCCAACAAATGGAGGGAGCGGGCGCCACCTACGTATTCAGCCACGACGAGGTCATGCACCGGGAGCGCTTCACCGAACGGATGACCGACCCCGAACGGTTCGCGCAGCGCACGACGACGCCGCCACCGAGGGGACGCCGACGCCTCGCCGAAATCTCAGAGATCGTGCACTCAGCCGACCCAGCCGTGCGCCGCCACGTGGTGGAAGGACGGTCGTCGGAATCGAAGAAGGCGTCCCGGCGCGGCGTCGACCGACTCGTCCACCAACTCCGCGACGTGCTCAACGTCCCAGAATCGGCGACCGGCCGCGCCGTACACCTGCAAAACCTGCGTCCAACCCTGCGACGGATGCTGGGCCTCGATATCGAACCGCCGAGGAGCCACACCGACGACTGAGCCCGTAACGTGGCGGCATGATGGCGCAGCGGCCCGCACGCAACCGGGACTCCCTCCTGGACACTGAGCGTCTGATCACCTGGGCCTGGCACGGCCTCGACGAACTGACGATCCGCCGCGAGCTGCTCAACGAACTCAACCTCTTTCCCGTACCCGACGGCGACACCGGGGCCAACATCGGCGCATTCTGGGCCGGTTTCGCCTGCGATCTGCTCGACACGGCGGAATCACTGGGTGAGCTCGTCGCGATCGCCGCCCAGCGCAACTTCCGAGTCCCTGGCAACAGCGCCACGATCACCTACGCGTGGCTGCAGGGCCTCGCCGAGCGGCTGCCCGAGGCGACCGCCGACCAGCTGAGTCTGGTGGAGGCCCTCGGGCGGGCCGCCGAGCGAGCCAGGGCGGCCGTGCTGGAGCCACGGGAAGGCACGATGCTCACCGTCTTCGACGCCACGGCCGTCGCCGCGGCCCGGGCACCGGCATCCGATCCGACGGCGCTCGCGCAGGTCGTCACCACTGAGATCTCGCTGGCGCTGAGCCGCCACCCGGTGCCTATCGCCGATGGCCTTGAGCTCGGGAACTTTTCCCCGACGATCGATGCCGGCGCCTTGGCCGCGCAGACCCTGTTGACCAGCCTCTGCACGGTCGTGGCGCCCGAAGCCACGATCGAAGAGCCACTGACCTCGCTCGACGCGGCACCACACCTCGTTCCCCACCAGCGAGCAGCGGACCAGCGCCACGAGGTCCGCGCCCGCCTCACCGGCGACCCCGACGACCTGCGTCTTCTGCGCTCCGAGCTGTCGACCGCAGGTGACTCACTGGTGATCGACGGCCCGGACCGGGACCGGGCCTGGCAGATCCACTTGCACGCCGACCGTCCCGACCTGATCAACGAGTTGTGTCGCCGGTACGGCACGCTGCTCACCTTCGATGCTCAACCAGTGCACACATTGCGAACCACCAGCACCGGATCCGCGCCAGAGCGGCGCGTTTTGATAGCCGGCGAAGGCGACCTGACGAATGAGCTGCGTGCCTGTCCGACCGAAGCGCACGTCTTGGTGCTCGACTCCAGTATCACCGGCGACTCGCTGCGGGAACGTGTCAATGCCGTTCGTCGTGAACGACCAGACCTGATCATTCCCGTCGTCAGGGTGCACGATTTGGACCGCCTGCCCCAGGCCCGGGCGCTGGCCGAGGGAACGGACCGGCTAGGCAAATGCGTCGTGGCGATCCGCGCCCTAGCGTGAGGCCGCGGACCAATTCCTTCGCAACTTAGCCCGCTCGCTTCTTCACTGGCATGCCCGCCGCGCGAGGGAGCCATGCTACCCGTCGGGGCCTGCTACAGCGGCGGCAGAAGGACAGCCGCAAGATCCGTTCACCACTCACTACTACCTCAGGCCCGCCACGTGTCCGCGGCCGTCAAAGCCACTGTCGCGCTGTCCGGGCTCGATAAGCAAGAAATGGAGTCGGTGCGACCCATGGATCCGCTGGTAGAGTCATAGGCCTCTCGGCGGCATCTCCCGCCCGCCGGTGATCTACAGGGAGTAAGCGTGAGCCTGCCGACACCGCAGGGCCGTCAGCACGACGTGGTGTACATGACTGGGCGAGGGCACCATGTCGTCCTCGGCACCGCCGGAACGGGCAAGACCGTGATGGCCGTGCACCGCGCGGCGCATCTGGCCGACCCGCGGACCCAGAACAGCGGCCCCACGCTGTTGCTGACCTACACCAACTCGCTGGTGGCCTACCTGAGGCACTTTGCCGCCGACCTACCAAGGGTCACGGTCGAGACGTACGGCCGGTTCGGCCGCGGCTATCTGGCCGCCCGCGGTCGAATGGGCTACCGCCAGATCGCGACCCCGGCTCAACGGCGCTACTACGTCGAGCAGGCGGTCAAGGCCACGGCCACTACTTTCCGTCCGAGCCCTTTTTTCGACCGGGCGACCGACTTCTTCCTCGACGAGCTGGAGTGGATCGACGGTAACGCCCTGGCCATGCTGCCCGACTACCTCGCAGTGCGACGCGTCGGTCGAATGGAGCCGCTGCAGCCGGCGCAGCGTCAGGCGGTCTGGGCAATCCGCACGCACTATCTCGCCGCCCGCACTGCGGCCGGACTGCCCTACGACTGGGCCGGCGTGCCCTCCGCGGTGCGCGCGGCGCTCGCCGACGATGCGCAGCCGCGCCGCTACAAGCACATCGTGGTCGACGAGGCCCAGGACCTGTCGCCGGAGGCAATCCGCTCCCTCGCCGCGGCCATCCCGGCCGACGGCAGCCTGACCTTGTTCGCTGATTACGCCCAGCAAATCTACGGGCAGCGGATGTCCTGGCGGTCCTGCGGTCTGACGGTTGCCAAGACCGAGGAATTCCTCGATAACTACCGCAACAGTCCGGAGATCGCCCGGCTGGCCATCGCCATGGGCGAGATGCCGCACTTCCAGGACTCCGCCGACCTCGTGGAGCCTCGAGCGCCGCAGCGAGCGGCCGGCGCGAAGCCCACGCTGGTCCAGTACTCCGCGACCGAGGCAGAAGCGCAAGCGGTCGCGGCGAACGCAGCCAGCTTCGGCAAAGTGTCCCGGGTCGGCATCCTCACCCGGACCCGTGCCGAAGCCCGCAGAGCCTCACGTGGCATCCCCGGCGTCCGCGCGCTGCACGACAACCTCGACCAGTGGGAGGTAACGGCAGGGGTATACGCAGGCACCTACCACTCGGGGAAGGGTCTGGAGTTCGACGTGGTGTTCCTGCCTTTCTGCGGCGCCGACCGCTGCCCTGACCCCGAGACGGTCGCCGCGTTCGGCTATGACGAGGCCGCGGCCCGGGAGAGCAGGCTGCTCTACGTCGGCGTCACCCGCGCCCGCGCCGAGCTAATCATCACGTACACCGGAGAGTTGACCCCATTACTCCCGCCGGCCGGCTCGGGCCTCTACCAGGTGACGGTGGCCGGATGACCGAGCCACTCGACCTCGCGGTCGCCGCCGAGCTGGCAGGAATGGACCTTGCCCGGCTGGCGCATTTCACCCCCGCACGAAACCTGCCCCACATCATCCGCGACGGCTTGCTCCGCAGTGTCGCCGATCTGGCTCAGGACGTGCGAGCCTGCTACAGCGCCACCGACCTGCAGCGGCTCGACGGACGACCCGACCGAGTCTGCTGCAGCCTCCAATATCCGAACGGGTTCTACTTCACCGTCGCCAAACGCAACGCAGCGTCGGTGAACTATCCTGACTGGGTTTGCCTGCTTTTGGACAAAGTGGTCGCTGCGGCCCCGGACACACTCTTCTGTCCGCGCAACGCCGCCGCGTCAGGTGTCATGGCCCGGCCCGGCATTGACGGCCTGCGCGCCTGCTATGCCCACACCGTGGTCGGGCAGAAGGTATACACCCGCGGCCCGAACCACGACCCCGGCAGCCCCACCGACGTACAAGCTGAAGTGCTGGTCGTCGCGCCGGTGCCATTGTCGGCGATCCGTGCGATCGTGTTCCCCAGCAAGGCAGCAGCAGAAGAGGAATACGGACGTTTAGACCGCTTTGGTTTAGTTCCGCCCGGCGGCGTGAATTATGTGATTTCACCCGGCATGTTCGACAAGTGGATGATCACCAAAGCTGTCCAGAACAGCCAATACTTCAGCGAGACCCCCTGGTCTCCCAAGGCGGCATGATGACTGGAAACAACCGCCTGAGCGCGCAGGTCGCGACAGGCATGTTCTTGGGCGCCGCGGCCGGCGATGCGCTTGGCTGGCCGCAAGAAGCCCGCGGTGGGTTGGTCGGCGGCCAGAAGGAACGCGACCGCGCCCAGCCGCACATGACCTTCCGTCGCTGGATCCGCCACGCCGGCCACTACTCCAGCCGCTACCGGGACCTTGTCGAACCGGGTGAATACAGCGATGACACTCAGCTGCTTCTCGCCACCGCACGTTCCTGCCTAGCTGGAGACCGCTGGTGGCAGCGGCTCACCGAGGTTGAACTCCCGACATGGCCGCTATACCAGCGCGGCGGTGGCGGAGCAGTACTGCGCGCAGCCGCAGCATGGGCTTCTGGCCGCCCACCGTGGGACTCCGGAAACTCGGCCCGCGCCAAAGACGCACTGGCTAAATATCGCAACGCTGGCGCCAACGGCATCGCCATGCGCATCGCCCCCCACGTGCTGTGGGCCGACACCCCCCATGCCCTAGTCCAGCGTGTCGTTCGCGACGGCATTGCCACTCACGGGCACCCTCGGGCCCTCGTCGGCGCGCTCGTCTACGCCTTCGCCCTGCGGCACGCGGCCCAGGCACAAGCCACCCACGGATTCGGGGACAGCATCGAAGCCGCCGCCGGCGGCCTGATCGACGTCGACCAGATCCTGCCGGAACTGCCTGTAGGCTGGGCCACCAGCAGCGAACTCGACCAGTTCGCTGGCGCCTGGCGGGACACCAACAAGGAAACCCAGCAACTGCTGGACATCATCGCCGACTCGGTTCACCAGGGCGCCATGAGTAACCCTGAGACCACCCTCGAACGGCTCGGCTGCACCGACCCCAAGGTCAACGGCTCCGGGACCGTTACTGCGACCGCTGCCATCTACCTGGCAAGTCGATTCGCTGCCCGCCCTCAGGGGGGCCTGCTAACCGCGGCGTTCCTGCGCAAGGCAGACACCGACACGTTGGCATCAATGACCGCCGCGATCCTCGGGGGCCTGCACGGCATCGACTGGCTAGGTGATCTCGCACTCACTGTCCAAGACGCCGCCTACCTCACCAAGATCGCCCAGCGCAGCCACGCGCGGACAGTGGACTTCGGTCACTGGCCAGATCGTCCGTCACGCCAATCCCGCGAAGGACTGAAGCTGACACTGCTTAGCGCGTCCACCAACGAAGGTTCCGAGAAGCCGCACGAGTTCCCCGACGGGCGCCGTTTTCGCATTGCCGATCTCGAAACCCTTGACGATCGCATCCTCCGCGCACGACTGCAGCTCAGTGACGGTCAGACCGTCCTCATCGATGCGCCGAGACCCAGTAACCCACCCGTACTCGGCCGTGCTGTCCAACAGCCCGCCAGACGCCACGACGACTCGGGCGTGCACACGGTAAGCAACCACGGGTCTGCCGCCTTGGCGAATGAAGACCCAGCGCCGGAGGCAGCCGTCGTCCTCGCCGCTCGAAGCCTGACTCGCTCAGCCGCTTTCTACGCCCAGTTGACCGGCCGTGACATCCCTGTACGATCCGGCACCGCCCGCGTCGGCCCAGGGCTTCTACTCCAGCAAAAGCCCGCCGACACTCCGATTGATACCGCATCGGTCAGCGTGCGCATCACGGTCGGTCTACTTGCCGACGTGGCGCGACGGCTCGGACTGGACAACGAACGCATTCCGAGCAGCCCGGAGGAAGTCCTCGAAATTAAGGACCCGGACGGCCGCACCGTACGGGTCAGCCAGCGCCACGCCGGTGTCGGACGTGACATGGATTGAGAAGGTAAAACTACGGATTAGAAGCAGGAGTTCAAAGCACTTCGAGCGCAAGAGCTTGAGGGCCTGAACTGGCAGCACGTGGTTCAAGACCTTGTGCTGTCGTTGTATGGGTGCCACGGGCGTCTTGCACTACCGGCCAGCCGAAGTGCCCTGGAAGGCGGCGGGCGTCGGGACACGGCGACTTAGGGATGTAGCGACTGTCGCTCATACCGAGCATCGGTGCCGCGAGTGAACCCTGACGTGCCAAGTCTGGACGCCGTAGGTCTTAATCATTGGCCAAATGGAGCATCGGCTACTCCTGGAGAGCGGTCGTCGACCACCTTGGTCACTTCTGTCATACCCACTGGCTAGGTTCTTCGTATGCGGCTGACAGTAGGGTCAGGCGAGATGTGATGCCGAGGAGGGCCGGTGCGCCTCACGCGGGTGTACGTCAGATTCTTCAAGTCGTTTAACTTTGACTACGAGCGCCGTGCGAACGAAAATGCGCAGCGGCAGCCGTGGGAGGTCTTGCCGGAGGGCTGGTATCCCCATGTGCGCCTCGACGTCGATCCGCAGATCACCGCGATTGTTGGAGCCAACGAGTCCGGCAAGAGCCACCTGTTGGACGCTATCGAGTGCGTCATGGGTGAGCGTGAGGTCACGCGAAGCGCCTTCTGCCGCTATTCGCAGCTGTTCTCGGTCGAGACCGACGAAGTGCGACACCCTGATGTCGGTGCGGTCTTCACCGTAACCCGGCCTGCGGAATCTGAGGTGCTGGCGACGCTCGATGTGACGAGGGCGGTCGGCGAGGCCTTCCTATTTATGCGGCCCGGCCAGGGGAATCCTTTCATCGTGGCCGGCGAGGCCATCGTCGAACTCGACGATGCGACCAAGGTGAGGGCCCTCGAGGGCACCCTGCCTCGGGTGCTGCGGTTCTCCACCAGCATCGCCGTTCCCGACAGCGTGCCGATCGCGTCGCTGTGGGGTGCCAGGTTGGGAAACCTTGCTGACCGCCGTGTCCGCGGCGAGTTCCTCGACGCCGCTGAGCAAACCGATGCCGGCAACGACGCCGAACTGCCGGCGTGGAGCCAGCGGTTGTGGTCGGTCTTCCGCCGTCCCGCCTCGACGACGCAGAGCCGTGAGCACGCAGACCAGCGTGAGGCGCGTGCGCTCGCCAAAAAGCTGCTCGTCAAGGTCGCCCGCGTCGACGAAAGCATCTTCAAGGAACTGCAGAAGGCCATCAACGAAGGCAAAGAGGGCGAGGTCAGCGGCCTCGAAGGTAAAATCAACGAGAGTTTGGCGCGGCACCTCAACTTGTCGCGCTGGTGGAGCCAGGACAGCGACTTCCAGCTTCGCGTCACCACCCGAGAACGCGAACTTGTTTTCACGATCCGCGACCGCACCGGAGCGGAGTACTCCTTCGGGGAGCGCAGCCGCGGCCTGACACACTTTCTCGCCTACTTCGTCCAGCTCAAGGCCCACCGGCCAGCCGAGGATCGCGACGAGATCCTGCTCATGGACGAGCCCGACGCCTACTTGTCCAACTCCGGCCAGCAGGACCTGCTGAGGGTGCTGGAAAACTTCGCGCTTCCCGACGACCGCGTACGCACCGACCAGGTAATCTATGTCACCCACTCGCCGTTCCTAATCAACAAGAACGCCGCCGACCGGCTGCGAGTCCTCGACAAGGGCGCCCAGGAAGAAGGCACCCGTGTCGTCAAGGACGTCGCCCGTACCCACTACGAGCCCTTGCGCTCCTCACTCGGCAGCTACGTGGCCGAGACCGCCTTCATCGGCGGCAAAAACCTCATCGTCGAAGGCTCCGCCGACCAGGTGATGCTGGCTGGGATGTCCAACGCCCTGCGTGTGCGGCGGCCCGACATCGCCCGGCTGCTGGATCTCAACGAAGTCACCATCGTGCCGGCAGGCAGTGCCGACAGTGTCCCCTACATCGCCTACCTCGCCCGCGGACGCGACCCGATCAAGCCCCCGTGCGTCGCGCTTCTCGACGGCGACGAAGCCGGCCGGATGGCCGTCGAGAAGCTCAGACGCAGCGAGGCGAACCGCAAGCCGGTCCTGGACGCCAAATTCGTTGTCAGCCTCGACACCTGGGCCACCAAACGCGCAGCTGCTTCGCCCGACGACATCACAGTGGTCTCCGCCACCAAGTCCGGTGCCGTGACCGAGATCGAGGACCTCATCCCCGCGAGCATCGCGATTCACGCCGCGAGGAACTACGCCACCCGACTGCTGGGCCTTAGCGATCACGACGCCGCCACCCTGAAGGAAACAGACCTCAAGACACGCCTCGACTCGGACAGCCCGCTGTGGGACAGCCTCAAGGACGGCTTCGCCGAAGCCTTCGCCGCCAGCATCGATAAGGTCGGTTTCGCCCGCGAAGTCGTCAGCTATCTCAACCAGGTCCCGCTCGAGGGCCGACGCCCAGCCGGGGTCAAGACGCTGGAAGACAACTTCATCGCGCTCCTGAGCGATCTGACCGACCTGCTCGAAGACGCCGCAGTCGGTGAAACGCAACGTCGGCGCGAAAAGCGCATGGGCCGCATCGTCCGCGGATTCCTTGACGACTACCGCGACGGGGCAAGCAGAACAATCGCCGACAGCCGTCTACGCGAGATCGAGAGCAGCCTCGACGACTCCGCCGCTCACGACGCCCTCAAGATCAGAATCGCGGCGCTCCGGCGCGACTTCTCCCTCCGGACCGATCCGACCAGAACCATCACCGACTTCCCGGCCTTCCGGCAACGGCTTGAGGACCTCACCCGCCTAGAACGCCTAGCGAACCAGGACCCCGAGGTCAACATCGGCCCCGGCTACTAACCCGCTCCAGGTGGTTGGCACGCGGCATCGTCGGCCGAGCAGGGCAGATAATGGCGCGATCCGGTGAGCAGGCGGAGTGGGTTGGGTAGGCGCCGGCGGTTCGGTGGGTGATCGTAGGTGATCAGATGTCGGCGGCCGCTAGGCGAGTCGTCCAGTTCGGCTGCGTCAGTGTGTCGGCTGGCGGGAACGGGTTGAGCGAGCTTCCCCAGCCGGCGATTCCGGCGCGGTTCCTGTGCTCGACCCCGGGCGTGCAGTGGCGGCTGGTGAGGCTCTGGCGCTGCGGGTCAGTCATTGCGGAGTTCCTGCATTGGCCGGGCCGAGTGGGCTGAGGGTTTGCGGCCGGGCTGAGCCTGAACCCGGCCGCGGGTTGAGTTTCAGCCAGCAGATGCAGTCAGTTAAGCGCAGCTCACCGTATGTCAGCCGTTCGTTGGGAGGGTCAGCTTGAGCCTGTGGGTCGCCCTGGGGTGCAGCACCAGCCTCTTGACCGAGTGTCGCGGCAGCGACTGCAGTCCTGTGGCGCACAAGAATTCCTCGATGCTGCGGTGGGCCCACCGCCGGCGATCGGCACCACCCTGCAACAAGCCGCTCGCGTAGACGGCGTCCAGCGCTGTGTACGTCACGCTGGCGGTAGAGACGTCTTCTAGGGAGAGCGTATGGAACTCGGCCCCTGGTAGACGCCGCTGCCACACTTCTCGAGCGTCCGACAGCACTGTGGCCACGGCGAGCCGACGTGCGCCTGTGAGCCGCTGCGGCAGCGGAACGTCAAGGGCCGCCGAGACGGCGTCGGCACCAGCCGCCAGCCCCTGGGTGCCGAGGTGGTATGCCTCCATCCGGGTCGTGCGTACCCGGCCGCGCCGCGCGGCCTGCAACAGCAACTTCAAGACAACCGGATAGGCGGCGATCGGTCCGATGCCCGGCTTCACCACGGCGGCGATGAAGCCGTCCACGTCGGAACGTCTGTAGCTGCGGCTTCGCGCGCCTGCGCCTGTGTCAGCGGCGCCATCAAGAGCTTCTCGTGCACGGTTCCGAGTACGCCGTACACACCTGTCGACCTGCAGTTAACGCACACCTCCTCGCGTGACGAACATGTCTGGCACTCGTGCGCCCGGATCCAGTGTGATCCGGACATCACTGCCAGTCGGAGCAACGCGATCCGCGTGTCGTACCGGTCGAAGACCTGACTGAGGGCCCGGATCATGGCCGGTGGGGTGCCCACGGCCTCGTCCAGGCTGTCAATCATGAGGCTGACCCGCTGGCCCGGATGCTCAAGTTCGGCCATCAGCACGCCGCAGGCCTCTTGGGCGTTGAGACCGCGAAGGTTGATGTACGTGGTCTGCTGACCGAGCGATTCGAGCCTATCTGCCTCAGCACGCAAGGCGTGGAACTTTCCGAGGCCGGACTGCCCCACGAGAACAGCCTTTCGTGCATTGACCTCCGACAGGGCCGCGCGTTGGTCGCCGAGGCCGACGGGTACCTGGAGTGTGGATCCTCTAAGTGCCTGTCCGGAAACTTGT
>NZ_BOQL01000054.1 GCF_018332655.1 Actinoplanes auranticolor
ACCTAAGCTGAGTGGCATTGGTTCATGAGCCGCCAGGCGAATGGCCGCCCTCGCCCGGCCTCGGCGGGAGCGACGGTCCGAGCCATGCAACCAGGCACGACATGACCTTGATTTTGGCTCTGCTCTTGACCTTGGCCTTGATCCTGGCCTTGGCCCGTCAGGCGCTTTGATCCGTCAGGCGTCTTGGCTTGTCAGGCCGTCGGCCAGGTACGGAAGTTGTGGTGGCTGCGGCTCGGGGTCGGGCCGCGCTGGCCCTGGTAGCGCGAGCCGTAGACGGCCGAGCCGTAGGGGTGCTCCGCCGGGGACGACAGGCGGAAGATGCAGAGCTGGCCGATCTTCATGCCCGGCCACAGCTTGATCGGCAGGTTGGCCACATTGGACAACTCCAGCGTCACGTGCCCGGAGAAGCCCGGGTCGATGAAGCCGGCGGTCGAGTGGGTCAGCAGGCCGAGGCGGCCGAGGCTGCTCTTGCCCTCCAGGCGACCGGCGAGCTGGTCACCGAGCGTGATGACTTCGAGTGTCGAGGCCAGCACGAACTCGCCCGGGTGCAGCACGAACGGCTCACCGTCGGCGGTCTCCACCTCGGCGGTCAGGTCGTCCTGCTGCTCGGCCGGGTCGATGTGCGTGTACAGGTGGTTGTTGAACACGCGGAAGAAGCGGTCCAGCCGGACGTCGATGCTGGACGGCTGCATCAGCTCCGGCGCGAACGGCTCGAGAGCGAGATTTTCCGACTTGATCTCGGAGACCAGGTCACGGTCGGAGAGCAGCATCGCCACACCATACCGACCGGCATTGGGGTGCGTGTTCAGTGGTCGACTAGAACATATGTTCGATATGATGTTCGCATGGCTTCCTGGTCCGAATTCGCTGCGGCTGAGCCCGAGCTCGCCGCAGCCGTCCGCGCACTGCTCCAGCAGTACGGCCCCGGCATGGGCTACCTCGCGACAGTCCGCGCCGACGGCGGGCCCCGCGTGCACCCCGTGTCGCCGGTCATCACCGACGAGGGCCTCTACTGCTTCGTGGTGAGTTCGGCAAAACGCCGCGACCTGGAACGCGACGGCCGCTACGCCCTGCACTCGTATCCACCGGAGGAGAGCGACGACGAGGCGTACGTGACCGGCCACGCCCGCCCGGTCACCGACCCGTCAGTGATCAACCACCTGGCCGAAGCCCTCCGCGCTTCCCCCATGGTCGACTGGCGCCTGTTCGAGTTCGACATCACCACAGTCATGCTCCGCCGCCACGGCCGGGCGGGCGCCCTGCCCCTGGCCATGACCTTGCGCTACCCACCGATCACCCGATCGTGGCGCGACCCGGCCGCCAACTTAGGCCGCCCGCTGGTCGCCGCCGCACGTTCGTAGGCACCGGCCGGCCACCGCTCTGCGTCGCGGGGCGCTGCCAGGTTCGGGAGGGAGCTGGGCCGCGCCAGGTCCGGCCGGTGCCTACTCGGGGCGGCTCCGCCACGAGACCCGGGAATCGGGTACAGTGGGGCCGCTCGCGGGTGTAGTTCAATGGCAGAACATCAGCTTCCCAAGCTGACAGTGCGGGTTCGATTCCCGTCACCCGCTCCACGTACGAAGGCTCAGGCCAGGGCATGATCCCGGACCTGGGTCTTTGTCATTTCCGGCGCCGATCAGTCACCGTGCCTGTCACGTCCCCCGATCAAGGTCGCGGGTGACCCGGCCCTGAGTGCGTCCAGGATCTCCTCGCCCCGCTCTCGCACGGCGTGCTGGTGAATCAGCGCGGCACGTCTCGAGCTGTGCCCCGTCCGTGCCATGAGGTCTACCGGCTTGCACAAGTGGATGTGAGCGTGTTTCCGGTATGCCGGAGGTCGCGGAAGTGAAGCCGGGCAGCCGACCGTAGTCACCGGCCGGTCCACTTGCATATGTGCCCGCACGTCGAGGTGAAAAGCTTCAGGAATAGTGATGGTGCGATGGCAGGCATCCGTCTTGGGCGGAGTGTCATGAAGTTATCTGCGCAATACCCCGAATGACCTATTTCCGACGTCGACGCGCGTTGCCACCATGGACACACGGCGGCGTAGAGGCTAGTCCAAGATCAGTCCATCCGAGGTGCGCCGCGGACAGGAGGACGTGCCGTGCGCGGTCGGATCTGGGCATTCATTCATAGACGTCCGATCTTTGTCGTGGGACTGTCGCTAACACTGCTGGCCGGCATCGCCCTCACTCTGCTTGCCAACTCCAACATCATCCAAACGGGGCCGGGTTTCCCCTGGAAAGGTGTACTGAATTCACTCGGGGAGGCGTTGATCGTGGCCGTCGTCCTGTCTCTTCTCGTCGACCCTCTGGCGCAACACCAACTCGCCGTAGAGTGGGGCCGAGATCTGTACTGGTCGATCTTCAGCCCAGATGCCCCCGATGACTTCAAAGAAGGTCTGCAGGCGCTGGCGGCACCCAGCGGTTACATACGGAGATGCACCTACGAGATCAACCTCTCGCGAAGCGACAACCGCCGCGATGACACTGTCGAGCTGGAGGTGCTGGTTCGAGCTGAAGGGGTCGTGCTCGACCGGAGGGGATTCCGGCCCTTGGACACGGTCTTCGTCTTCGCCAGACATGACGGCACTCCGTCTGAATACAAGCTCTGGTCATTCCGTAGCCGGCATACCAAAGGCGTCGAATATTCTGGGCGAGATCTCCAGCTTCTCAACGCGCTCAAGATTCAGAGCAGCGGACGCACCGTACTTGACCAGTCCACGTTGACCGATGCGGCTAAAATCCCCTTCCGGGGCGAATACGAGAACTTGCGGAAAGTCGCGACGACCCGGAGAAGATCCGACTACTTTCCCCTGTTTCAGAACAGAGTCGTCCTGGAACAGGTGTTCCTGATTCGCGGAGACGCTGTGGACGACCTCGATATTTCGATCGTGCAGCTGGGCGGCGTGACTCTCGACAAGAATGTCGAGGTACGGCCGGACGGCTCCAAAGTCATCGAGTATCGAACGTCGGCCGTAGCTTTTCCGGGGCAGGCCAGCATGCTCGAATGGCGCCCTTGGCAGGTAGCTGACAACGCATAGCCGGTGACGGCGTGCCACGGGCGGTTAACGCCTCCGCCAAGGCACGAGCGCGCAGGATTAGTTGCGGGCGTAGGCGGCGTTGCGGATGTGAGCGAGCAGGCGAAAGGTGTCCGACGACCGGTGCCAGGCCATCCAGTCGGGCTTCTCCCGGTAGAAGCCGCGGGTGCGGTAATAGTCGACATCCGCCCGTAGCCGGCTGAGGAGAGCGCGGTCCTTCGCGTCCAGCACACCACCGTTGGCCAGGCTGCGCTCAACCAGCGGTTTCAGGCCAGGCTGCACAGCCCCTCGACTGCGGTATTCGAACTCGAGGGCGAACAAGGCCGCGGCGCGCTCCGCACCGAGCCAGAGCCACTCCCCACCGGGGGACGGCTCGTTCTTTCCGGCTGTACGCCGGCCGCAGCGTTTGGCGGCACGCCGGGTCTCCTCGTACGCCGCGCGTTCGACGAGCCACAGGTTTCTGCTTGTGGTCAACATGTCCACCGCTCGGAGCAATGCCGAGGTATCGCGCTCCAACGGGCCGGCGCACAGCTCCAGGTAGCCGAGTGACGCCTCCCATCCGATCGGGCGGTAGCGCTCCAGGCAGCCATTGAATGCGGCGAGGCGCACACCGTGCGGCAGCGAATCGTTGCGCACCCGCCGCTCATAGGTCCCGTAGCTCACCGCTGCGAGTGTAGGGAGGGAGCGATCGGACTTCATCCGACTTCGCGGTGGTAGCAGACTGGATGGGTGCATCCCGAGCTGGCCGCTGCCCTGGCACCGATCCTGACCGACCTCGGCCGACCCGAGGGCGTTCTTCCCGAGATCCGCGACAAGGAGTGGAACGACCTGCCCGCCACCGCGAGCGCCTACCTCTTCGCCCAGGACGGGTCCGGGCAGGGGATCTCGGTCGCACTCGGGCAGCCGTTCCACCACCAGGTCGCCGAGCTCGCTGACCGGGTGCAGGATTGGGCGGTCGAGGCGTTGTGGTCGCTGGGCCGGCCCACCAACTGGCCGCCCTGCCCCCGTCACCCGCAGAGCCATCCGCTGGCCGCGGTCGAGAGTCAGGAGCGGGCAGTGTGGCGGTGCCCGGCCGACAATGTCGAGATCGCGGCGATCGGCGGCCTCTGAGCCCTCAGGCGATGGTCAGGAAGACGTTGTCGATCTGGCCGGAGAACTGGTCGTTTCCCCTGCCCGCGCCCTTGCCGCCCACCCGCAGCGGTTCCGCGTTGGCGATCGACAGGTTCGCCGGGAGCCGGACCCACGCGCGTTCCTGGCCGTCGACGATCAAGGTCAGGCGGTCCCGGGTACGGGCGCACATCAGGTTGTGCCAGCGGCCGTCCGCCACGTCGATCAGGGGTTCCGCCCGGTAGATCTGGGTCCGGCCCGCGATCACGCAGCTCGGGTGGCCCTGCCGGTGGTCCACCTGCAGTTTGAACTGGCTCACCCCGCCCACCGAGTAGCCCTTCTGGAAGACGTTCGCGCCGTCGGCCAGGTCCCGGTGGGTCATCATGATCGACGCGCCGTAGCGCATCGGGCGGGTGCCGGGGTTGAGGGCGTCGTCGCGGAAGCCTTCGAGGATCGCGCGGGGGCACTGCCTTTCGCGGGCCAGGGTGCAGCGGGTCGGGTACTGCACGGCCAGGCCGTTGCCCTGCGGGACCAGGCTCAGGGTGCCGCCGTTCTGACCGAGCGCGCGCAGGGCGTACGCGCCGTGCGTGTCGGTCAGGGGCTGGTTCACGCCACCGTCGAACGTGTACCGGACGGTGACCGGGGACTTGGCCACTCCCACCCGGCCGCCCGCCGGAGGTACGGCGGCGAAGCCGAGATTCGTGCTGGTGAGCACGCCGCCGGACGGGCGCGGCTGGAGGGCGACGTACTGCGAGCTGATCCGGGATGGGGTGGTGCTGGGCTGGACCAGCTGGGCCGCGAACAGGCCGGAGCCGAGGGCGGCGGTCGCAACCAGCGCGCCGAGGGGGGTGACGCGCCGGCGTGCGCCTCGCGGGAACCGTCGAGAGTCGAACATGCGGTTATTGTCCGGATCGCCGGTTTAACTAGCGGGTACAAACTCCGTTCGAGCGCAAATGTGGGCTAAAGCACCCTTACGAGGTCGGCCGAACGGAGGGCTCCCCGATGACGGCGTGCAGGACGTCGTCCAGGGCGATCACGCCGAGCGGCCGCCTTCCGTCACTCACCAGCACGATGTGCCGCCGGTCGCGCCGCATGGTCAGCAACAGGTCGGCCAGCGTCCGGTCCGGCGACACCACGGCCAGCGGGCGGATCATCTCGGCCGGCATGGGCAGGCTGCGCTGCGCTCCCTCGTACCCGAGGAGGTCCTTGACGTGCACGAAGCCCAGCACCAGCCGGGTCTCGCGCTGCACGACCGGCAGCCGCGACCGGCCGCTGCGGGTCGCCACCGCCTCGATGGTCGCCGGCGACGCGTCGTCGGCGACGGTGGTCACGCCCGCCCAGGGCTGCAGGGTGTCGGCCGCGGTCCGGTCGTTGAGGCCCAGCGCGGCGTGGATGCGGGCGTACTGCTCGGTGCCGAGCAGGCCCTCGGCCCGCGCCTGGGTGACCATGCCGGCCAGTTCCTCGGCGGTGAACACGGTCTTGACCGCGTCGGTGGCCTCGATCTTCCACAGCGACAACACCATCCGCGAGGCCCAGCGCATCGCGACCAGCAACGGCTTGGTCGCCGTGCAGAACGCGAGCATGAACGGCCCCAGCACCAGCGCGGAGCGTTCCGGGCCGGCCAGGGTGATGTTCTTCGGGACCATCTCGCCGACGACGGTGTGCAGGAAGACGACCGCGCCCAGGGCCAGCACGAAGGCCACCGGGTGGATCGCGTTCTCCGGCATCCCGATCGCGGTGAACGGGCCCTCCAGCAGGTGCGCCAGGGCCGGCTCGGCGATCGCGCCGAGGCCCAGCGAGCAGATGGTGATGCCCAGCTGGGCGCCGGCGATCATCAGGGGGATCTGGTTCATCGCCGACAGGGCCCAGCGGGCGGGCCGGGACGTGGCGGCCAGCGGCTCGAGAGCGGTACGGCGGGAGGCGATGAGCGCGAACTCACCACCGACGAAGAGCGCGTTGCCGAGCAGCAGCACGGCGGTGACCAGCAGCTCAGTCATCGGAACTCCGGCGGCGCAACCACCCGGACCTGCCCGATACGGTGCCGGTCGACCTCGATCACGGTGAACTCCCACCCGTCGTCCTCGAGCGACTCACCGACGACCGGGATGTGCCCGAGCCGGGAGAGCAGGAAGCCGGCGAGCGTCTCGTACGGGCCCTCGGGCAGCCGGAAGCCGGTCTGCTCAGCCACCTCGTCCTCCCGCAGCAGCCCGTCGACCAGGAACTTCTTGTCGTCACCGGGGGCGGTCAGCCCCTCGCTGCCGGCGTCGGGGAAGTCCACGTCGTACTCGTCCGCGATCTCGCCGACCAGCTCCTCGACCAGGTCCTCGACCGTGACCACGCCGTCGGTGCCGCCGTACTCGTCGACGACGATCGCCATGTCGGCGTCAGCGGCGCGCAGGGCGGCCAGGACCTTGTCCAGGACGAGGCTCTCCGGCACCAGGACCGGCTCGCGCGCGACCGTGGACACCGCGGTGGAGGCCCGGCGCTCGGGCGGGACCCCGAGGGCGTCCGACACCCCGACCACGCCGACGACGAGGTCGAGCGTCGACTCGTACACGGGGAAGCGGGTGTGGCCGGTCTCGCGCGCCGCCTTGATGAGGTCCGCGACGCTCGCGGTGGTCTTGAGCCCGACCACGTCGACGCGCGGGGTCATCGCCTTCGCCGCGCGCTTCTCGCCGAAGCGGATCGTGCGCCGCAGCAGCGTCGCCGTCTCCGTCGGCAGCGCGCCGGCCCGGGCGCTGATCGCGGCCAGCAGGCCGAGCTCCTCGGGGGAACGGGCGCTGGCCAGCTCCTCCTGCGGCTCGATGCCCATCCGGCGGACCAGCCAGTTCGCCGAGCCGTTGAGCGTGCCGATCAGCCACTTGAAGAGCTTGGAGAAGGCGCGCAAGGGGGCGGCGGTGGCCAGCGCGACGCGCATCGGCCGGGCCAGGGCCGCATTCTTGGGCACCAGCTCGCCGAAGAGCATGGAGACGATCGTGGCGAGCACCAGCGCGAGCACGTGCGTGACGGTCTCGGTGGCGCCACCGGCGATCGGCTCGACGGCCGGCCGGAAGAGCCGGGACAGCGCGGGCTCGGCCAGATAGCCGGTCAGCAGGGCGGTGAGGGTGATCCCGAGCTGGGTGCCGGAGAGCTGAAAGGAGAGCTCGTGCAGGGCGTTCCGGACCGTACGCGCGCGCCGGTCACCCCTGTCGGCGCGCTTGCCGATCTCCACCCGGTCGACCGTGACCAGGCCGAACTCGGCGGCGACGAAGAACGCGTTGCCCGCCGTGAGCAACGCGAAGGCAGCCAACGGGAGCACCGTCGTCAGGAGCGGGCCGTCCATGATCGGTTCACCTCGGCCCTCATTGTGCCGGAACGCGGCATCGTGCGGGCGGTCGTGGCCGGTGCCGCGGATCACCCGGCTACCGTCGGGTCATGAACCTCGCCGAAGAGTTCGTGCTGCTCGCCTACGGCGACGACGGCGTGCCCGACACCGACAGCGTCCGCCTCGACCACGGCCTGGGTGGCGCCCTGCTGCTGGAGCTGGCGATCAGCGGCCGGGTCGGCGTCGAGGACAAGAAGGTCGTCGTGCTGGACCCGGCGGCCACCGGCGACCCGCTGGTCGATCAGGCTCTCGAGCGGATCGTGGCCGACGGCCGGCCACGCAAGCCCGCCCACTGGGTCAGGAAATTCGCCGACACCCGGAAGCCGGCCCTGGACGGGCTCGTCGACCAGGGCGTGCTGACCCGCGAGCAGGACAAGGTGCTGCTGGTCTTCCCGCGTACGCGCTATCCGGCGCCGAACGGGGTGGAGCCGGTCCCCGAGACGCAGGCGCGGCAACGGCTGACGGCAGCGGTCTCCGGGACGGGGCCGGTCGACCCGCGTACCGCTGCGCTCTGTGCCCTGGTGGCCGCGACGAACCTCGACCGCAAGGTCTTCGGCTCGCGGGACCGCAAGCGGGTCGTCGAGCGGCTCCGCGAGATCTCGGCGGGCGACTGGGCCGCCTCGGCGGTCCGGCAGACCGTCGAGGAGCTCCAGACCGCGGTCATCGTCGCGGTGGTCGCCGCCTCCACCGTGAGCGCGGCGACCTCCTGACCGTCAGGCGGGCGCCTTGTCGCCCTTGATCGACCGGAGCAGCACGCTCGCCACGTCGACGACCTCGACGTTCTCCTGCTCGCCCTTGCCGGTGACCCCGTCGCCGATCATCGTGTAGCAGAACGGGCAGCCCACGGCGATGGTCTTCGCGCCGGTGGCCAGAGCCTCCTCGGTGCGCTCCACGTTGATCCGCTTGCCGATCTTCTCCTCCATCCACATGCGGGCACCACCGGCGCCGCAGCAGAAGGACCGCTCGGAGTTGCGCGGCATCTCCACGAGGTTGGCCGCCTCGCCCAGCACCTCGCGGGGAGCGTCGAAGACCCGGTTGTGCCGGCCCAGGTAGCAGGGGTCGTGGTAGGTCACGTCGCCCTCGATCGGCTGGACGGGCGTGAGCTTGCCCTCCTTGACCAGGTGGGCGAGCAGCTGGGTGTGGTGCACGACCTCGACCTCGAGGCCCAGCTGCGAGTACTCGTTGCCCAGGGTGTTGAAGCAGTGCGGGCAGGTCGCGACGATCCGCTTGACGTTGGCTTCCTGCAGCGTCTCGACGTTCTGCTGGGCCAGCATCTGGAAGACGAACTCGTTGCCGATCCGGCGGGCCGGGTCGCCGGTGCAGGTCTCGCCCTCGCCGAGGATGGCGTACTTGACGCCGGCCTCGTGCAGCAGAGTGGCGACCGCGCGGGTGGTCTTCTTCGCCCGGTCCTCGAAGGCGCCGGCGCAGCCGACCCAGAACAGGTAGTCGAAGTCCTCGGTCTCGCCGACCCGGGGCACCTCGAAGTCGAGGCCCTTGGTCCAGTCCTCGCGGGTGTTCTGCGGCGCACCCCAGGGGTTGCCCTTGTTCTCCAGGTTGCGCAGCATGACACCGGCCTCGGCCGGGAAGCTCGACTCGATCAGCACCTGGTAGCGGCGCATGTCGACGATGTGGTCGACGTGCTCGATGTCCACCGGGCACTGCTCGACGCAGGCGCCGCAGGTGGTGCAGGACCAGAGCACGTCCGGGTCGATCACGCCGCCCTCGGCCTCGGTGCCGATCAGCGGCCGGTTGCCCTCGGCCAAGGCCAGCACGTCCATGTGCGCGAGCTGGGCCTCGGTGGCCTTCTCCTCGCCGGTCAGATCCTTGCCGCCCCCGCCGAGCAGGTACGGCGCCTTGGCGTAGGCGTGGTCCCTGAGCGAGAGGACGAGCAGCTTGGGCGAGAGCGGCTTGGCGGTGTTCCATGCCGGGCACTGCGACTGGCAGCGGCCGCACTCGGTGCAGGTGGAGAAGTCGAGCAGGCCCTTCCAGGTGAACTGCTCGACCTGGGCGACCCCGAACTGGTCCTTCTCCGGGTCGGCCTCCTCGAAGTCGAGCGGCTTGCCGTCGCTCATCATCGGCTTGAGCGCACCCAGGCCCGAGCCGGCCGGCTTCTCCGGGCTGCGCTTGAAGAAGATGTTGAAGAACGCCAGGAAGCGGTGCCAGGCGACGCCCATCGTCACGTTCAGCGCGATGGTGATCAGCCAGCCCATGGAGATGAAGATCTTGACCAGCGCCACCCAGGTCGGACCGTCGGCCGCGGCGGGCAGCAGCGCGCCGACGCCATGGCTGACCGGGGTGGCCCAGGCGGCGTACTCGAAGGTGTCGTTGGCGACCTTGAAACCGCGGATCAGGAAGCCGCAGATCAGGACGCCGACGATGACCGCCTCGACGAAGTAGCCCTGCCACATCGTGGAGCCGGTGAAGCGGGAGACCTTCTGGCGCTTGTCGCGCTGGCGGATGGCGATCAGCACCAGGATGCCGACCAGGCCCAGGACGCCGATGACCTCGGTGACCAGGCCGTACACCGTCCAGTGCCCGATGATCGGCAGACCGCCGGCGGGGTCGGCCACCTCGAAGTAGGCCTCGAGCACCAGCAGGAACAGGATCATGAACGAGACCATGACGAGCCAGTGCGCGGCCCCGATCACGCTCCACTTGAGCATGCGGGTGTGACCCAGGGTCTCGACCAGCATGGTCCGGGTGCGGGTGCCCTTGTCGGTGAACCGTTCCGGGTCGGGCCGGCCCTGCCGGATCACCGCGGTGATCTGCATGACAGCCCGCACCGCGAGCACAACGGCGACAAGGGTGACGACGCCCACCAGGACGGTCGCGACGATCTGCACTGTGCCCATGTGGTTGCGCCTCCTGGAGTCAGCTGGCTCGCCGACCTATGTTACCCATGAGTAATCAGAATGCGAGCGGCAGTCCGGGAAGGTGTTGCGGTCGTCCGGCCGAGCACAGTCGAAAGCGCACCCCGCGCCGGGGTGCGCTGCCGGACAATTCAGACGAAGATCACGCTACCGCGTGGCCCGGGGGCCGCACGGCAGGCTCGGCACTAGCGCCAGCGGGACAGGATGCCCAGCGAGGCGACCATGCAGCCGAAGCCGACCAGGAGGTTCCAGTACCGCCAGGCCTCGACGGGGTACTGCTGCTCCGAGAGGTAGTACACCACCAGCCAGCTGATGCCGAAGACGATCAGCGCGACTGCCGTGATGGGCACCCACACCGGACTCGGCTTCTTCGACGCCGCTGTCGCGGCCGGACGAATGTCCGTCGGCGGGGTGTAGACCTTCTTCTTGCGAACCTGTGACTTCGGCACGGTGCTCTCCTGAGGGCAACAAGTGGTGAACAACCCACCCCTGAGCGGCTCCGGGGACCCCGAATGCTGCCCGTGGCGAATACTGTTCGATAGCTAGCGTAGTCAAGGCGGCGCGCGTACAGGCACCCGCCGGTGCGTTTTTCGGCCGAGCCAGGGAGGACAACCGACGTGGAGTACACCACGGGGGCGCCCTCGTGGCGACTTGTCCTGCGACGAGCCCTGGGCGGACTACGCCCCCGTCGCAAGGCTCAACGGCAGCGCGGATGGTCGGTCGCGGTCCCACTGATCGGACTGGCAGCCGGCCTGTTGTTCACCACCTCGGCGACGACGGCGGACGGCACCGCGCTGCGCGACGACCGCCGGCCGCAGCTCGCCCAGCTCATCGCCGACAAGCGCACCCGGCTCGAGGATCGTGAGCAGAGGGCCGCCGGCCTGCGCGCGGCCGTCGACCAGGACGCGGCGAAGCTGGCGAACGTCGACGAACCGGTCAAGCGCGCCCGCCAGCGCGCGGACGCGATGCGCGGGGGTGCGGGGTTCACCGCCCTGCGCGGTCCCGGCATCACGGTCGTGCTGAACGACTCCCCGCAGCGGACCACCGGCACGGGCACGGACGCCCCCGAGAACGACGATCTCGTCGTCCACCAGGGTGACGTCCAGGCGGTGGTGAACGCATTGTGGGCAGGTGGGGCCGAGGCAATGGCGATCATGGATGTCCGCGTCATCTCCACGAGCGCGGTACGCTGTGTCGGCAACACGCTGCTGCTCCACGGCCAGGTCTTCTCGCCGCCATTCAAGATCACGGCGATCGGCGAACCCACGGCGATGCATCGCGCGTTGGAGTCCGCAGAGGGAGTCCAGCAATTCCGTGCCGCAGTGGCCGACTTCGGACTCGGCTATCAGGAAACCGTCGAGAGGAACGTGACTGTGCGGGCGTACGACGGGTCGAGTGACCTCCGATCCGCCGAGGCCACGGAGTGATGGACACGTCGGACCCCCGGTCGGGCGCGGCTAACTCCGGTCGGCACCGCGCACCGGACGGCGACGCCCAGACGGCGTTCATCCCCCGGATCACCGACGCCTCGCCGGACGGCGTACCCGGCGGTCCGCTGGACCCACCGCCCAGCCTCGGCCCGGCCGCGCCGTGGCCCGCCCCTTCCGGTCCGGTGGTCCAGACCCATCCGACGTCGCCCGCGCAGGGCCCTTCAGTGCCCGCTCAGGCTTCTTCCTCGTCCGCACCGGCCTTCCGGGCACCCACCGCCCCGGCCGGCGCTACCGGGCCCGATGCGCCGGTCTCGGCCGCCGACACCGCTGTGCTGCGAACCGAGACGCCTTCCGGGCCGGTTGATCCGGTGGTGGCTCGTGCTGCCGCGGCTGCCCGGGCGGCGGCGCGGACAGATTCTCCCGCCGTCACCAGTGCAGCGGCCGCGGTGCCTGTGCCCCCGGTTGTGCCGGTGGCCGCGCCCGCTCCTGCACCCCCCGCCGGCTTCGACTTCTTCGCGGCCGCGGCCGAGGAGGCCCGGGTCGCCCGGGAAGCGGCGCTGACCGCCGAGGGCCCGGACCGCTCGGTCCCGCGTCCGGCGCACAGCGCGGACAACGACGTCTATCCAGCGCCGACCAGCAGCTTCCGTGGTCAGGACCGGGCATCGCGGCGCGGCGGACCGGCCGAGCACCCCTTCGAGCCCACCGCGATCGCGCCTGACGGGCAGCCCGTGTCGATCAACGGATACGCGACGCCACACCCCGCGACGGCAGCCGAGGCCATGCCGCGCCGCGCCGCCGCGGAGGACATCGCGCCCCGCCGTACGGCCGCGGACGAGACCATGCCGCGCCGGGCCCTCTCCGACAGCTTCAGGGGGGCCGACAGTCCGCCGGCTCCGGAGACGTATCCAGAGCCTTCGGGCGGCTACCGCCAGGACACCGGCCATGCCGAGGCGGCGAACGGCTTCGGCCGCCGGCCCACCGGCGCGGACCAGCAGTCCTCGAACGGTGCCTACGGTTCCGGACGGGATCGGCTCGCCTCGAGCGCCTTCGCCGGCGGGACCCCTTCGGTGGCGGATGCTTTCCGGTCCCGCAGCGACCGCCGCGCGACCCCGGGCGGCGACTGGTCCCCGAGCACGCCCACCCCGCCGGTCACGGGGGACCGTCCGGCGGTCCCCAGCAGCAGGCGCAGCCCTCGCGATCAGGACGGTCCTGAGCTGCTCGCGGCCGGCAGCGGTGCCCTGCCGCCGCGTCAGGCGCCGGATCCGTCCGCCACCGCGATCATCCGTACCGCTGATGCGCCGACCGGTCTGCTGCCCTCGGTCCGGCCCAAGGCCGGTTCCCCGTCGGTCCCGGATGTGAGCAGCCCGGTGCGTACCCCTCTGGCCAGCGGGTCCGGCACCGTCGGTGCCGCTTCGGTCGCCGCCGCGGCAGCTGCCGTCGCCGCTGATCCCGATCCCGGCGACGGCGCGGCGGACGACGCCAAGCCGCGGCGGGGTGAAAAGGTCGTCAAGTTGCGGCCCGAGCAGACCGACGAGGGTTACAAGAGCGTGTACTCCGAGCTGACCCGCCCGACGCTGGGTTCCCGCATCCGGTCCGCGGTCCGGGTCTCCGGCGAGCTGATGATCACCTTCGGGTTGATCGTGCTGCTCTTCGCCGGGTACGAGGTGTTCGGCAACTCGGCCAAGGTCGACAACGAGCAGGACACCCTCGCCACCGAGCTCGACGACCAGTGGAACGACCCGACCGTCGCGCCGAGCACGCCCACCAAGGCGGCGCCCGCCGCCCCCGGTAAGAACCTGGTCGGGCGGCTCTACATCCCCAAGCTGGGCATGCAGTGGGTCGTGGTCAACGGCGTACGGCCGCAAGACATCCGGTACGCGCCCGGGCACTACCCGGAGACCGCGGAGCCGGGCGAGGTCGGCAACTTCTCGGTGGCCGGCCACCGCATCCGCAGGATCTTCTGGCGGCTGGACGAGCTCAAGCCGGGTGACGTGATCGGCGTCGAGACCCGCACCAACTGGTACGTCTACAAAGTCAGCGAGAGCCTGATCGTCAAGCCCAGCGCCGTCGAGGTGGTGGCCCCGGTCCCGGGCAAGCCGAAGGCCAAGGCGAGCAAGGCGATGCTCACGCTGACCACCTGCAACCCGAAGTTCAACAACTACGAGCGGCTCATCGTGCACGCCGAGCTGGTCGACACCGTCAAGCGGGACGCCTCGCAGCCCGGCGCCGGGCGGCCCGCCGACATCGGCAAGACGAAGGCCTAGGAGGTAGCGATGTATGCCTGGATCTGGCGCAAGCTGCCCTTCGGCCTGTGGGGCAAGCTGACCGGTTCGCTGGCCCTGGTCACGATGGTCGGTGCGCTGCTCTGGTACGTCGTCTTCCCGTGGGCCACCCCGTTGCTGCCGTTCGACGACGTGCAGGTGGGCAACGGCACCGAGCAGGGCGGCTCAGCAGAGCAGGACCCGAACGCGGTGCCGGGCGGCGACGACTCGCTGCTGGGACCCGACGAGATCCCGTACGACGTGCACACGAACAATCCGGCCCCGACTGCCAGCTAGGTGATCCCGTGCGCATCCTCGTGATCGACAACTACGACTCGTTCGTCTTCAACCTGGTGCAGTACCTCGGTCAGCTGGGCGCCGAGTGCGAGGTCCGGCGCAACGACGAGATCACCGTGGCCGACGTGGCCGGTTTCGGCGCCGCCGGGGTGCTGCTCTCCCCCGGCCCGGGTACGCCGGAACGCGCCGGCATCATGATGGACGTCATCGCCGAGTACGCGGGCAAGCTGCCCATGTTCGGCGTCTGCCTCGGCCACCAGGCGATCGGCGCCGCGTTCGGTGGCACCGTCACCCGCGCCCCGGAGCTGCTGCACGGCAAGACCTCGACGGTGCAGCACAAGGGCACCGGTGTCCTGGCCGGCCTGCCCGATCCGTTCACTGCCACCCGCTACCACTCGCTGGCCGTCCTGCCGGAGACCCTGCCGGAGGAGATCGAGGTGACCGGCTGGACGCAGTCCGGCGTGGTCATGGCCATGCGGCACCGCACTCTGCCGATCGAGGGTGTGCAGTTCCACCCCGAGTCGGTGCTGACCGAGGGCGGCCACACCATGCTGGCAAACTGGCTGGCCTCGTGCGGCCTGCCGGAGGCCCTGGACCGGGCTCCGGAGCTCGCCGCCGAGGTGGAGAGCCGCCGGCGCTCTGCCTTCGCCACCGCCTGACCCCGGCGGACCGCCCTCAGCTCAGTTGAGCAGGCCGCCGACCGTACCGGTGCCGTTGCCCGTCCCGCCGCCGTCGCCGCCGGGCGGGTCCTCGTCGCCCGGCGGGTCGGCCGAGCCGGAATCGTCCGGGGTCGGTTCCTGCTCGGCGATGACGATCAGCGTTATCTGGGTGTCCTTGGCCTTCTTCTGCTTGGCGTTGGGGGTCTGCTCGACGACCGTGCCCGGCGTACCCTGCTGGTTCGACTGCTCGACGTCGATGTTGGTGAAGCCCTGCTGCTGCAGCAGCGCCTTGGCCACATCCTCGGTCTTGCCGACCACCGACGGCACCTCGACCAGGTTGCCCCGGGAGATCTTCACGGTGATGTTCGTGCCCGGCTTGACGTTCTCGCCGGCCTTCTCCACCGAGATGACGGTGCCCTCGTCCTGATCGCTGTTGGCCTGCTCGAAGACCGGATCGAGCTTGAGCCGGCGCAGCGCCGAGTCGGCGGCGTCCCGGGAGCTGCCCTTCAGATCGCTCGGCACCCGGACCAGCTCGGGACTCGCGCACATCTGGAGGGTGACCGGCGTGTCGACCGTCAGCGTCTGGCTCGGCGGCGGGTTCTGCTTCTCGACCCTGTTCTTGCAGTCGTCGGTCTGGATGGAATCACCGACCGTGACCTTCAGGAAACCCGCCTCGGTGAGCTTGGCCTTGGCCTCGCTCTCCGACAGGCCCTCCACCTTCGGCACCGCCGCGCTCGCGACCGGGTCGGGTTCCTTGTCGTCGTTGCCTTGCGAAAGGACCAGGCCGATGCCCAGCGCCACGACCGCGAGCACGCCGAGGGCGGCCAGGACCGCCATCACCCACGACGAGGTCTTGCGCTCCGGTGGCTGCGGGCCGCGCGGGCCGACACCGGCCGGGATCGTGCGGGTCATCTGCGTCTGCTGGCGCATCGGCGGACCGGACATCGCCATCGTCTCGGCCTCGGACATCACCGGGGTGGCCATGACCGGGCGCCCGGCGACCGCGCGCAGGGCGTCGGCGCGCATCTCCTGCGCGCTCTGGTAGCGGTTGAGCGGGTTCTTGGCCAGCGCCTTGAGCACGATGGCGTCGACGTCCGGCGGGACCTCGCGGTTGATGTCGCTGGGCGCCTTCGGGTCCTCGCGGACGTGCTGGTACGCCACGCTGACCGGGCTGTCCCCGACGAACGGCGGGTGTCCGACCAGGAGCTCGAACAGCACACAACCGGCGGCGTACACATCGGAGCGGGCATCCACGGACTCGCCGCGCGCCTGCTCGGGGGAGAGGTACTGCGCCGTACCGATGACCGCGCTGGTCTGGGTCATCGTGGTGGCCCCGCTGGCCAGGGCCCGCGCGATGCCGAAGTCCATGACCTTGACCTGACCGCCCTGGGTGATCATCACGTTGCCGGGCTTGATGTCCCGGTGGATGATCCCGTGCCGGTGGCTGAACTCCAGCGCGGCGCAGATGTCGGCGATGATCTCCAGGGCCTTGCGCGGCTGGATCCGCTGCTCGGCCGCCAGGACCTCCTTGAGGGTCCGGCCGTTGACGAACTCCATGACGATGAACGGCTGCTTCTCGCCGGCCGACGACACCTCTTCGCCGGTGTCGTAGACGGCGACGATCGCCGGGTGGTTCAGGGCGGCGGAATTCTGCGCCTCCCGGCGGAACCGCTCCTGGAACGTGGCGTCGCGCGCCAGGTCGGTGCGAAGCATCTTGATCGCGACGTCGCGGCCGAGCCGGAGGTCACGACCCTTGTGCACCTCGGCCATGCCGCCGTAGCCGAGCAGCTCGCCGACCTGGTACCTGCCGCCGAGCAGGCGGGCCTGCGCCGTCATAGCGTCTGTCGTCCTTCGGTCGCTTGGTTCAGGCTGAGCGGAGCCGCAGCCTGCTTCGTAAGACGGTACGACGTCACCGGCGCCCGTGGATCAGCCGAGTTCGCCTGCACGACTGTGGCACGCGGGCCGCTCCCGCCCATCGCGGTGTTGCCCTGCTTGAGCAGGAACGAGATGACACCGGCACAGAGCAGGACTAGCAGGGCCAGAACGACGGCGAGGACGATGAGCACCTGCCGGCCGCCGGAGCCTTCCGGCTGCTTGCCCGGCTGCATCGGCTGCTGCTGCATCGGCGGTGCCGACGGATGCCGGTACGGCGGCTGACCGGACGGCACGGAGGCCGCACCGCGCGCCTGAGCCCCCGAGACCGGACGCGGCACCGGCGGATACGGCGGGCGGGCCTGACCGGAGACCGGATGTCCGGGCGGGCCGGAGGCGGGCGCGCCGGAGTGCGGGCGGTTGGCCACCACCGGGCCACCGGACTGCGGCCTGTTCATCGCCGGACCACCCGACTGCGGGCGGCCGATCGGCGCGGAGCCGTTCACCGCGGGCTGCTGCACCTGCGTGGTGAGCGACGAGGCGGCCTGCCGGGCCACCGCGGCCATCGCCGAGGCGGTGGGCCAGCGCGCGGCCGGATCCTTGGCCAGCGCGCGGTCCACGATGGCGCGCACGGCCGGCGGGATGTCGGCCGGCAGCGGTCGCGGGGTGTCCCGGACGTGCTTCATCGCGATCTCGATCGGGGTGGCGCCGTCGAACGGCCGGTGCCCGGAGAGGCACTGGTAGGCGACCACGCCCAGGGCGTACACGTCGGAGGCGGCCGTGGCGACCGCGCCCGAGGCCTGCTCGGGGGAGATGTAGGAGGCCGTGCCGAGCACCGAGCCGGCCACGGTGAGCTGCCCGACCAGGGCCGAGCGGGCGATGCCGAAGTCGGTGAGCACCAGCGTGCCGTTCGGGCGGACCAGCAGGTTGCCCGGCTTGACGTCGCGGTGCACGATGCCGTTCGCGTGCGCGGCCTGCAGCGCGTCGGCGGCCTGGGCGACCAGCGCCATGGTGCGCGCCGGGGTCAGCCGGCCGACCCGGCTCAGGGTGCGCGACAGGGCGTCGCCCTCGACGTACTCCATCACCAGGAAGGCGAGCTGCTGGTCGCTGCCGTAGTCGTAGACGTCGACCACGCCGGGGTGGTTGATCGTGGCCATGGTCCGGGCCTCGCCGCGGAACCGCTCGGCGAAGCCGGGCTCGTCCAGCAGGGCGGGGAGCAGGATCTTCACGGCGACCGTCCGGCCCAGCACCTCGTCGGTGCCGCGCCACACGTCGCCCATGCCGCCGCCGGCGATCCGCTCGTCCAAGCGGTACCGGCCGCCGAGGGTGACCCCAGGGCTGATCATGTCAGTCCCCTCCCTGGCCCGCCGCGGCCTTCAAGATGAGCCCGGAGATCCGGGCCGCCTCGGAACTCGCGTGTCCGCCGGGCACGTTCTCCAGCATGACGCAGACTGCCGAGACTGCCTCACCCTTGTCGTTGTAGGCGAAGCCGATGAACCAGCCGTGGTCGTCGGCGCCCTCGGCGTTCTCCGCCGTACCGGTCTTGCCGCCGACCTCGAATCCGTCGACCTGGGCCCGCTTACCGGTGCCGTTCTCGACGACGCTGACCATCATCTCGCGCAGGTCGTCGGCGATGTCACTGCTGACCGGCGTCCGCAACGTCTGGGGGTTGGCGTTGTAGATCGGTCGCCGGTCCGGGCTGAGCAGCTGCTGGACCAGATAGGGCCGCATCTGCTTACCACCGTTGGCCACCGTGGCCGCGATCATCGCGCCCTGCATGGTGGTCATCCGGACGTCCTTCTGCCCGATCGACGACTGGGCCAGCCCGGCCAGGTCGGTGCTGCCGTCCGGGTTCTGGATCTTGCCCATCCGGCTGGCCGCCACGGCCAGGCCCGTGCCCTCGAGGCTGCCGACCGTCAGGTCTTCCTGCTCGAAGCCCCAGTCCTGGGCGGCCTTCTTGACCTTGTCGCCACCCAGCTTGACGCCGAGCTGGGCGTAGCCGGTGTTGCAGCTCTCGGTCAGCGCCTCCTTGAGGTTGACCTGCCGCTCCGGGCAGGTGCCGGCCGAGGAGTTCTTGATCGGCGCACCCGAGCCGGGCGCCGTGTAGAGCGGTCCGGCCGGGATCTGGGTGCTCTGGTCGTAGCCGTTCTGCAGAGCAGCGGCGGTGACGATCACCTTGAAGGTCGAGCCGGGCGGGTAGGTCTCGGCCACGGCGCGGTTGAGCAGCGGCTTGTCCTTGTCCGCGTTCAGCTTCTTGTACTCCGCCGCGGCGTCTTCCGTGTCGTGGGTGGCCAGCGGGTTCGGGTCGTAGCTGGGCATCGACACCATGGCCTGGATCGCGCCGGTACGCGGGTTGATGGCGACCGCCGAGCCCTTCTTGACCCCACGCTCGTTGCCCGTCAGCTGCTTCCAGGCGACTTCCTGGGCCTTGGTCCTGACCGAGAGCACGACGTTGCCACCGCCGGCCTCGTCACCGGTGAACATGGCGCTGACCCGGTCGGCGAAGAGCTTGTCGCTCGCACCGGAGAGGAACTCGTCCTCGGCGCGCTCGATACCGACCTCACCGAGGTTCACCGGCTTGTAGCCGACGATCGGCGCGTAGATCTGCTTCTTGGGGTACTGCCGGAGGTACTTCAGCTCGTCGTCGGTCAGCTTGTTCGAGGCGAGGGCCTGGCCGTCGGCCTCGATGATCCCGCGCGGCACCTCGTATTCCGCGACCTGGACCCGGCCGTTGTAGTCGTTGGTGCGGTATTCGTCGGCCTTGTACCCCTGAACCCAGTTCAGGTTGGCGAAGAGCAGGCCGAACAGGACGAGGATGACCACGCCGGCCTTGCGCAGAGGTGCGTTCACGGCTTGATCACCTCCGTCATGGCGCCGTGCAGCTGGGCGGGCGGTTGCTTCGGTCCACCGGACGATGGCGCGGGGCCGCCGCTCGCGGGTCTGCGGCCGGCGTCGGAGATCCGCAGCAACATCGCGATGAGCAGCCAGTTCGCCATGAGCGACGAACCACCGGCGGACAGGAAGGGCGTCGTCTGACCGGTCAGCGGGATCAGCCCGGTGATACCACCAAGGATGACGAAGACCTGCAAACCCAGGGTGAACGCCAGGCCACCGGCGACCAGCTTGCCGAACGAGTCCCGTACGCCCAGCGCCGCGCGCAGGCCGCGCTCGACGATCAGCAGGTAGCAGATCAGCAGCGCGGAGAGGCCGAAGAGGCCGATCTCCTCACCCATGCCGGCGAAGATGAAGTCGGTGCGGACCTCGGGGACCTTGCTCGGCGAGCCGGCGCCCGGGCCGGTGCCGAACAGACCGCCGGTGCCCAGTCCGAGCAGGCTCTGGACGAGCTGGTAGCTGCCACCCACGCGGTTGTAGTTCTCGGCGGCGAACGGGTCGAGCCAGACCGTGGCGCGGTCGTAGAAGTTGGCGAACGGGCCGCCGACCGACGCGCCGAGCAGGTACGCCACGTAGACGCCGCCGAAGAACATCACCAGGCCGATGATCAGCCAGCTGACCCGCTCGGTGGCGACGTAGAGGGTCACCACGAACAGGCCGAAGTAGAGCAGGGCCGTACCGAGGTCCTTCTCGAAGACGAGCACCAGCAGCGAGAGCATCCACACCGTGATGACCGGGCCGAGGTCGCGCCCGCGGGGGAAGTCGACGCCGAGGACCCGGCGGCTGGCCAGCGAGAGCACCTCGCGCTTGCGGACCAGGTAGTACGCGAAGAAGGAGACCAGGGCCAGCTTGGCGAACTCGCCGGGCTGGATGGAGAAGGACCCGATCCGGATCCACAGGCGGGCGCCGTTGATCTCCGAGATGCTGGCCGGCAGCACCGCCGGGATCATCACCAGCACGATGCCGACCAGGCCCAGGGTGTACGCGTACCGCGAGACCGTCTTGTGGTCGCGGATCACGATGAGCAGCACCGCGGCGAGCACCAGGGCGGCCAGCGTCCAGGCGAGCTGACGGCCGCCCACCCCGGCGAAGATGCCCGGTTCCGGCTGCTTCTGCGCAATGGCCCGGGCCAGGTCGAGCCGGCGCAGGAAGCCGACGCCGAGGCCGTTGATCAGGGCCACGGTGGGGATCAGTACGGGGTCGGCGTACAGCGCGGTGAAGCGGACCACCAGGTGCAGGGCGACGAACAGAGCGCTCAGCAACGCGGCCGGCACCCAGAACGTCGGCGTGATCTTGTCGAACTGGTTGGCCTCGACGGTGGCGCCGTACGCGGCCACGATGATCATCGCCAGCGCGAGCAGACCCAGCTCCGCGTTGCGCCCCGTCTTCGTGCCCGGGACACGAGGCATCTCACCCGTGGTCGCGGGTGTGGGAGCCGGAAGGGCGGGCGCGGTCAAGAAGGAGTCCCCAGACTTCGGTGAGCGGACGCTCAGTCGACGGGCCGGCACCCGACCGGGTCGACGACCGGCGGGGCAGACTCCGAGGGCAGGGCGTCCGGCGTGATGGTGGGCGCGAGGGCCGGCGCCGACGAGGAGGTGGGCCGGCCGGGAGCGGACGTCTTCCCGGCCACGGACGGCGCGCCGGCCGGGGGCACCGGCTGCGACACCGTCGGCGCGGCGCTACCGGCCACGCAGATCGGCTTCAGGTTGGGGTTGGACGGCTCGTCGCTGGTCAGCTCCTGCAGCATCCGCTGGGCGTCGGGCTGATTGTCCGCGTGGATGCCCTGCTTGACCCGGTCCTGGGCGACCGAGGTGAGGTCGTCCAGGCGAGCCGGACTGGTCTCGTTGACACTGGAGAGGTCGAGGCCGGCGATCTGGCCGGGCACCCCGCGGAAGATCGCGAGCTGGCCCTGCTCGGTGGCGCCGACGTAGTACTGCTTCTGGGTGTACTGCCAGCCCAGATAGAGGCCACCGCCGAGGATGCCCAGCAGCACGAGCAGCAACAGGCTGGTCCGGACCGGGTGCCTCTTCGGCTGCGGCTCCGGCTCCTCACGGTCGTACGCCGGGCCGGAAGGCTGCGCGGGCCGCGGTGGTGCCTGCAGGGCCGCCGCGCGGGCAGCGGCACTGGAAGCGTCCGCGACGGTCGAGTTGCCGCGGTCCCGGGCGGCCGCGCCGCCCACGATCGGGGCCTGCTCGACGATGTCCGCGTCGGTCGCGTCGGCGACCACCACGGTGATGTTGTCCGGCCCGCCGCCGCGCAGCGCGAGCTGCACGAGCCGCTCGACGCAGGCCTGCGGGTCCTGGATGTCCCGCATGCTCTCGCCGATGGTCTCGGCACTGACCACGCCGGAGAGCCCGTCGCTGCAGATCAGATAGCGGTCGCCCTTGAGTACCTGGCGGACCGAATACTCCGGGTCGATGTCCCGGCCGTCGAGCGCCCGGGTGAGCAGCGACCGCTGCGGGTGGCTGCTCGCCTCCTCCGGGCTGATCCGGCCCTCGTCGACCAGCATCTGGACGTAGGTGTCGTCTTTGGTGATCTGGGCGAACTCGCCCTGGCGCAGCATGTAGGCGCGCGAGTCCCCGATGTGCACCATGCCGATCTTGCTGCCGGAGAAGAGCACCGCGGTCAGCGTGGTGCCCATCCCCTCCAGATGCGGATTGGCGTCGACGGTGTCGCGCAGGGTCTGGTTGGCCGTGCCCACGGCGTGCCGGAGGGCGTCGACCAGCGCATCGCCGGGAACGTCCTCGTCGAGCGGAGCCATGGCAGCGATGACGATGTTGCTGGCGACGTCACCGGCGGCCATGCCGCCCATGCCGTCGGCGACGGCAAGGAGCCGCGGTCCGGCGTAGACGGAGTCTTGATTTCCGTCTCGGATCAGACCGCGGTCGCTCTGGGCGGCGTAGCGCAGGGTCAGGGTCATGGCCGTAACTCGAGTGAAGTGCGGCCGATCCGGATCGGCACGCCAAGGGGGACGGGAGTAGGTCCGGAGACCTTACCGCGATCGAGATAGGTGCCGTTCGTCGAGCCGAGGTCCTCGACGAACCACTGACCGTCCCGCGGCACGAGCCGGGCGTGCCGGGCCGACGCGAAGTCGTCCGTGATGACCAGCGTCGAGTCCTCCGCCCGTCCGATAGTGATTTGAGCCTCACCGAGCGTGATCTTGGTGCCGGCCAGCTGACCGGCGGTCACTACCAGCTGCCGGGCAGCCTTGCCCCGCTTCGCCTTCGCCGGCCGGCCCTGCGGCACCACGCCACCCACCCCTCGGGGCGAGGCGACGAGACTCTTGGACCGGACCCCGGCGAAGAGATCCTTACGGATGACTCCCACCACCGTGAACACGAAGATCCACAGCAGGATGAGGAAGCCGAAGCGGGCGACGGTGAGGACAAATTCTGGCAAGGTGCCTAGCCGTCCACTCGGAACGTGAGGGTGGTCGTCCCCAACTGGATCATGTCGCCCGGGTTGAGCGCCACGGCCGACACGCGCTGACCGTTGACCATCGTGCCGTTCGTCGAGCCCAGGTCGGTCAGCACGACCTGACTGCCGTCGTAGTCCAGCCGGGCGTGGCGCCGGGAGATCCCGACATCCGGCAGGCGCAGATTCGCCTGGTCCCCACGGCCGATGACCGTCGAGCCCATCTGCAGCGGATAGGTGCGGCCGTCACCGGAGACCAGGCCGACGTTGCGCCCGTTGTGCCCCCCGTGCGGCGGATACCCGCCCTGCTGCTGGTCGTACGGCGAATACGCCGGCGCAGCGTCGTAGGCGGGCTGTTGCACAGGCGCGACCTCGCCGCCGGTGTACACCTCCGCCGTGACGCGGAACATGCCGGTATCGAGCCCGTCCCCGCGCTCGATCTCGACGATGACGTCGCCGTAGACCGTCCAGGCCTGCTCACCGATGAACTCCGCCTGCGACTGGGCCAGCTCCTGGGCCAGTGCAGCGGCATACGGTGCCAGCCTGCTGTGGTCGTACGGCGAGAGATCGATCACGTAGCGGTTGGGCACCAAGGTGCGACCACCAGCGAGGATAGCCTTGTGCGCCTCGGCCTCCCGCTGCATGGCATTAAGAATCTCCACCGGGTGCACGACACCCTTGAACACCTTCGCGAAGGCACCCTCGACCAGGCCTTCCAACCGCTTCTCAAAGCGCTGCAGCACGCTCACCGGCTCCTCCTCGGGTTCCGAGGACATGATGGTATCCGGCCGCCGCTTCCGCATCTCTGCGAAGAGCAACCGGTCGCTCCTGACCCTCGTATTGCGGCCCCTGACGCCGTGCTAGTCTTCCCTGGCGCCAAGGGCAGTATCTGCTCGCGGTGTAACGAGGGACAGCGTAGTCTGTTCCGGCTAACTGAATGCCACGGGGATGTGGCGGAATGGCAGACGCGCACGGTTCAGGTCCGTGTGTCCGAAAGGACGTGGGGGTTCAACTCCCCCCATCCCCACCCGATCACCTGGTCGCCCTCTGTCCGCGGAACGCGCGGACCGGGGGCGATCGGCATTTCTGCTCCGGGGGCCGAGCCCCCGGAAGCCCCGCGTTGCGGTGGGCACGGTGAGTGATCGTGTCGCGCTGGTCGTGGGCTCGCCTTCGCTTCGCTCGGCATCGGGGCCTGTGGCTCGTCTCTCCCCCCACCTTCTTTCCCCTCCTTCTTGTCTCCTGGGTTCGTGCCTGCTCCTTTGGGTGACAGCGGAGCGTGAGGGGGGTGGCGTTATGCTCTCGACTGGTTTTGCCCCCGAGACCTCTGGGAGAGTTTGCTCGTGGCCGTCGCCCTGGTAACCGGATCAGGTGGTCTCATCGGCTCTGAGGCGGTTCGGCACTTTGCCGGGCTGGGCCTTGACGTCGTCGGGATCGACAACGACATGCGGCAGGAGTTCTTCGGCGCGGAGGCGTCGACGGCCTGGAACGTGCAGCAGCTCACCGCGGATCTCGGGTCGGCGTACTCGCACCACGGGGTCGACATCCGGGACCGCGACGCTCTGTCGCGGATCTTCCAGCGGTACGGCAAGGAGATCGCGGTCGTCATCCACACCGCGGCCCAGCCGTCGCACGACTGGGCCGTGCGGGACCCGTTCACCGACTTCGACGTGAACGCCGGCGGCACCCTCAACATGCTGCAGAACACCCGCGAGCACTGCATCGACGCGGCGTTCATCCACTGCTCCACCAACAAGGTGTACGGCGACACCCCCAACCGCCTCCCGCTGATCGAGCAGGAGACCCGCTGGGAGATCGACCCGGCGCACCCGTACGCCGACGGCATCACCGAGGACATGTCGATCGACCAGTGCCTGCACTCGGTCTTCGGCGCGTCGAAGGTCGCCGCCGACGTGATGGCCCAGGAGTACGGCCGCTACTTCGGCATGAAGACGGCGATCTTCCGCGGCGGCACCCTGACCGGGCCCGCGCACTCGGCGACCGAGCTGCACGGCTTCCTCGGCTACGTGATGCGGGCCAACATGGAGCGGCGGCTCTACCGGATCTTCGGTTACAAGGGCAAGCAGGTCCGCGACGCCATCCACAGCCACGACGTGCTCAGCGCGTTCGAGGCGTTCTTCCGCAACCCGCGCTCGGCGGCGGTCTACAACCTCGGTGGCGGCCGGCACTCTAACTGCTCCAACCTCGAGGCCTTCGCCCTGGCGGAGAAGATCAGCGGCACCGAGATGGTCACCGAGTACGTCGACGACAACCGGATCGGCGACCACCAGTGGTGGATCGGCTCGATGGCGGCCTTCCAGGCGGACTACCCGCAGTGGAAGCAGGTCTACGACGTCCCGATGATCCTGCAGGAGATCTACGAGGCCAACGTCGACAAGTGGGTGCCCCAGCCGTGATCTCGCAGGGCAAGAAGAACGTCCTCGGCGTGCTGGTCGACGTGGTCGACTACGACGCCGCCGTCGCCCAGATCCTCGACGCCGCCCGCGAGCGCCGGCACTACGCCGTCACCGCGCTCGCCGTGCACGGGGTGATGACCGGCGTGCAGGACAAGGCGCACAACGCCCGGCTCAACTCGTTCGACCTGATCACCCCGGACGGGCAGCCGGTCCGCGGCGCGCTCAACCTGCTGCACCACGCCGGCCTGACCGACCGGGTCTACGGCCCCGAGCTCACCCTGCGCGTGCTGCGCCAGGCCGCGGCCGAGGGCCTGCCGGTCTACCTGTACGGCTCCACGGAACCGACCCTCAGCAAGCTCGTACCGGCGCTGGAGCGGATGTTCCCGGCGCTGAAGCTCGCCGGGGTCGAGGCGTCGAAGTTCCGCGCCGTGCAGCCCGGCGAGGACGTGGAGATCGCCGACCGGATCAAGGCGTCGGGCGCGCGCATCGTCCTGGTCGGGCTGGGCTGCCCGCGCCAGGAGGTCTTCACGTACGCGATGCGCCCGCTGCTCGACATGCCTCTGCTCGCGGTCGGGGCCGCCTTCGACTACCACGCCGGGCTGCTGAAGAACCCGCCCGCGTGGATGCAGAAGTACGCCCTGGAGTGGCTGTGGCGCCTCGGGCTGGAGCCGAAACGGTTGTGGAAACGTTACATCCTGCTGAACCCCGCGTACCTCGCGCGGCTGGCTCTGCAGAAGCTCGGCGTGTGGAAGGCGACCCCGCCCGCACCGGCCACCGAGGCAGTCCGGACCTTCGCGGTCTGAGAGCGGTCCGCGGATCCCGGCCCGGGCGGGTGCCGGGGTCCCGCGGTGTCACCACCGGAAACCCCGGCCGACCTCCCCAGGTCGAGCCCGTGGGCGGCACCGATGCATCGATGCCGTCTGGCACCCGACACTAGGACACCGGTCACGACCGCGACAGGGGGCATTGTCCTCTTCGCCCATTGGGATGAGGTCGCTGCGTAAAAGAGCGACCACACAACGTCACGGCTGCACCCCTACGGGTCCCCGGTCCGGGCATATCCCGGTTTCGCCACTTGCGCGACGGGTGAAGGCTGTCGATGTGAACACCGCAACGGATCTCATCCTGATCGGCGCACTCGCCGGGGTCTGGCTCACCGCCGGACTGCTGGCGGACGCCCTGCCGGGCGCTCGCACGGCTCGCGAGCTGCGCCGGCGCGCTCGCACACTGTCCATGCTGGTCGGTGGCGGGGTCGCGGTGTTCATCGCCGTACCGCTGGTCACCGGCATCCTGTCCGGGACCTCGGCGGCACCGGCCGCGGCCGTGCTGCCCGCCGTACCCGCGCTGATCGTGGTGCTGGTGACCACGCGTCGCCTCGCCCAGGTCCGGCGCGGCGCGGGCGCGTTCGCCACCGCGCCGCTGACGCCGGCCCCGCCGGCACTGCTGGCCGCCGCCGCGCATCCGCTGGTGGCGACGCCACTGCAGGTCACCGGCCTGGCCGCGCTGGCCGGCGTGCCGATCGCGGCCGGGGTGATCGAGGTGCCCGGCGCGCAGGTCGCCGGGATCGTGCTGACCGTGGTGGGAGTCGCGGTGCTCGCGCTCGGCATCCGGCACGCGATCCGGCACAGCCGGCTGAACGTCAAGGTCTTCGCGCCGATCGGCAAGGTCCGGCTGCGGCCGGTCCCGGTGCGCCACACCGCGGCGGAGACCTACACCGCGCTGCCGCTGGAAACCGGACCGGCCGAGAACTACGCGTCCTCGGCGCGCCGGGCCGCATAGCCCCCCACCCGCCGCCGGGCAGGCGGTCCGGGTGAGGGTCACCGGGCCTGCCCGGGCACGGCGCCGCGGGGAGTTACTTGCGCTTGGCTTCCTGGACGTAGAGCAGTTCGAGGATCGAGCGGGCCGCCTCGAACCAGCGGTCCAGCCAGGCCGCATCCGGCATCGTGCCGCGCACCGGCAGCTCCAGCAGCAGCCCGCGCAGCAGCGGGTGGTCCGCCATCGACTGCGAGCTGCCCGCGTCGACCCAGCCGCCGCTGGTCGGGAAGACCGGCTCGGTCAGGCCCGGCAGGTCCAGCGAGGGCAGCTTGGCCGCCCGGTCCAGCGCGCTGGTCGGTTCGATCGGCGTGCGGGTCGGCAGGCCGGACAGACCAGTTCCGCCGCTGCCGCGCGAGACCAGTTCACCGTCGCCGTTCTCCGCGGCCAGGGCCGCATCGCGGCGGGTCTGCCGGTACGCGCTCACGCCTCCGCTGAAGCGGTCCTGCGCGGTCACGGATCCGTTGCTGAGGTTGTCGGAACCCATCGTCATCTGTTTCGCCTTGCCTCGCTCGTATGGATCGCCGGCCCGCACCGTCACGCGAGGGGGACGGTCAGCCGTACGGGCCGGCGCGGTTCTCCGCGCGGTCCGGTCCGCGCTTAGAGCGTTCAACGAGGCCGACCCGAACGGGCGACGGCGCAAAAGGGGCAAAATGCAGCGACCGCCCCCACGTTCTCGGCGGGGGCGGCCGGGGATTTCGTGCTCTACAGGTCGAACTCGCCGCCCTTGGCCCCGCCGACGAAGGCGTCCCACTCGGCGGCGGTGAAGATCAAAGCAGGTCCCGACGGGTCCTTGGAGTCGCGTACGGCGATGGCCTGCTCGATGAAGGCCACTTCCACGCAGTTGTCACAGTTCGGGCCACTGCGTGTGCTCTTGAACCACTGCGCACGGCTCAGGTCGATCCGGAAACCCTTGGTCTCGCTTTCCACAATGGCTCCTCTGCCAGCATAACGATCATGTCTCTGGACTCCTCGGGTGAGAGGGCCGACGATCGGACGGTGTCGAAGATGGAGTTGTACTTTTCCAGTTCGTCGCTCTTCTCCAGAAAAAGCCCGCCGGTCGCGTTCTCGGCGAACACCACATTGGGGTCCTCGGCGTCGGGGAAGTCGAGGATCGCGAATGTGCCGTCCATGCCGGCGTGGGCTCCCGCCGCGAACGGCAGGATCTGCAGAGTGACGTTCGGCAGCCGGCTCGCCTCGACCAATCGCAGCAATTGGTCACGCATGACCTGATCGCCGCCGACCGGGCGACTCACCACCGCTTCATCGAGCACCACCTGAAGATCGATCGGATCGTCCTGAATCAATAACGCCTGGCGGGCCATCCGGACGCGTACCCGTTGCTCTATTTCTCGGTCAGTGTCACCCAATCGGGCAGCTCTGATCATGGCAATTGCATACTTATCGGTCTGAAGCAGACCGGGCACCACCTGCTGTTCGTACGCCCTGATCGAGCGCGCGGCGGCCTCGAGACCGACATACGCGCCGGTGAGCACCGGACTGAACGGATGCCACCATCCCTTTTGGCGGGCTTCGCGGGATATTTGCACTAGTTCGTCGGACTCGACGCCATTGACGCCGTAAATGTCCAGCATGTCCTTTACGTCGCGAGGAGTGGCGCTCGTATGGCCGGTCTCGATTCTGGACACCTTGGACGGTGAACAGCCGAGACGGTCGGCCACCACGTCGATGGTCACGCCGGCCGCATCGCGGTATCTGCGAAGCTCAGCACCGAGTCGGCGGCGGCGGATGGTGGGGCTGCGGCGCGGGTTCACGCTCACCTCCGGGCTGCGTGGCATCATGCAACCGGACGGCGAGGGCTCGGCCGTACGGCGTTGTCGCCCTCAGTCTCTCTGGTGGTCTCTTGATCCCTCAAGCGTCCACAGTGATCGTTTAGTCACTTTCGGCTGACCTGCAACTTGCATCGATTAGCCTCGTGGTGCAATCTTTCCGTATGGCGGACGTCACTTAGCGTTCTTGCAGGTAGCTGAGATACGCGCGCCGGGGTACACAGCAATGCACCAAAAGCGACGCCGTGCACTGGGGGACCGACCGTAGCCGACTGTCCTCGGAGGACTTTCGAAGTCCGCGAGCAGCGACCGGGCCGGGAAGCGGCAAACCGCACCGTTGCGATGATTGGCACAATCGTTATGGTGCAAAGATGCACCAGCCGGGCACACTGGACCATCTGTGTTCACCGTGCGGCAAAGTGCAATTTGCCCCTACTGGGTTCAGGACAGGAGATGACGTGCTTCCTCGGTCCGGCGATGTCATACATGTGACGAAGGCGGCCAGCGTCCAATTCGCGGCGCCCATGCTTTTCCGGGTCATCCGGGTGCACGACTGGCCGACGTACGAGGGCTGGATCTGGCTGGACGGCTACGAGCTCAACGGCTCCGGCGACGCCGTCGAGCGCCGATCCATCTTTGTGCAGGTCGGCGGCCTGCGACAGGTCGGCAAGGCACCGGACCCGCGTACCCGTAACGGTCGCCAGCCCGGCATGACCACGGGCGCGATCCAGGCGCGCGCCCTGCGCGCCAACCGCTGACCGGAGTCAGTCCTCGTCCGGCTGACCGGCCGGCCCGGTGGTCGCTGTCTGCGTGGGGGTCGCGGGCGCCGTCGGCTCGGCCGCGATGATCAGCGTGATCACCGTGTCCGCCGGCACCTGCTGACCCTCGGCCGGGTCGCTGTCGATCACGGTTCCGGCCGGAGATTCGCTGGTCACATAGCGCAGGCGGTAGTTCAGGCCCTTACGGTCGAGAGCTCCCCGGGCCTCTTCCGAGGACAGTCCCTTCAGCGCGGGCACGGTCACGTCGCTCGGCGTGGCGGGCGCAGTCGTCGTCGGCCGGGTCGTCGGAGGCTCCGTGGACGGCGGTGTGCTGGTGGGCCCGGTCGTCGCGGCGGCGGTGGTGACCGGCGCCGCCGGGGAGGGCGTCCCGCCCGGCGTGGCCTCGTCGCCGGTGGACTGCATGATCAGGTAGATGCCCCAGCCCAGCAGGGCCAGCAGCAGCAACGCGACGATGCCCACCACGATCGGCGTCCACCACCGGCCCCGCGGCTCGTCGGCCGGCACCGCCGCCCAGTCGGTGCTGGTGGCGTCGTCGTAGCCGGGGCGCGGCGGACGGACCCCCGCGCGGGCGGACCAGACCGCATCGTCGTCGTCGGCCCAGTTGTCGGTGCTGCGGGTGTGACGCTCTGTGCGCGTACCGTCGATCGGAGCAGCGGGAAGCACGGACGTGGCGTCGCTCTGCGGCGCTCGCGGAGTCACCTTCGTCGCGTCGTCGTCGGCGGCGGCGCGGGGCAGTAACCCGGTCGGGTCATCCTTTCGGGGACCGCCGATCGGGGGAACTTCCTCCTCGTCCGTGAACGGGAAGTACTCGCCCGTCTCGTCAAGGCGGCGGCGCTCGTCGTCGTCGGACATCGCCGGATCCTCTCCGTTCGGGCGTCCTCTGCCGCCAACCTAACCAATCTTGCTGCATCAACTCATTGATTCGCAGGCATCGTCACCGACGGCTACAGTGCCCGGCATGGCCGACAAGGGCTGGACAGCGCGAGTGGCAGCCGCGGCCGGAGTGGCCGCGGGGACGGGCGCCGCCCAGCTCGGCCTGGGCTACGGACTGGGCGTGGTGGTGTGGCCGGCGGGGCCGGCCGACGACAGCGTCTGGCTGGGCAGCCTCGGCTGGGCGACCTGGATCGCGGCGAGCGCGACGGTGTTCGGCGCGGTGATCGCGGGCCGGCTCGGCCGCGCGAACGGCGGGCCCTGGCGCTTCGCGCTGGCGGCGTCCGCGGCGGTCGGCGCCCTGCTGACGGTCGCGCTGATCGCGCTCCCGGCCCGGGCAGCGGTACGGACGGACACCTTCTCACCCCAGACGATCGCCGGCGGGTACGCGGTGATCGGCGTGCTGCTCGGCCTGGTGATCGCGTACTGGGCCGTGGTCTCGAGGCCCGTGGCGGCGAACCTGATCGCGACGGCCGCCTGGCTGTGGTCCCTGGCCGTGGCGGCGGTCGTGGCCACGATCTTCTGGCACCGCCCCTCGGCGACCTACCTGTCGAGCTGGCAGTTCTTCTCCCCGGACTCCCCCGACCAGCAGTACGGCACCATCTCCTGGCCGAGCGCGCTGCTGACGTTGCTCGCGGCGCTGGTGGTGGGGGTCATCGGCGCTCTGCCGGCGGTGCGCCGCGGTGACCTCGGGGTGGGTGCCGCCTCGTCCGGGGCGGTCGGGCCGTTGCTGGTGGCGGCGGCGTTCTTCGTGCTGGCCCCGCAGCTGACCGGGACGCCCGGGCCGCTGCAGTCGGCTTATCTGATCGCTCCCTATGCGGTGCTTGCCGGGTTGGCGGGGTCGGCGATGACGGTCGCGCTCGGCCAGCGCCGCGCTGCCGGTCGTGCGACCGGCTCCCCGGCGGGGATTACGGCCTCCCAGGCGGCCTCGCTCGCGGGTTCCCGCAGCTCAGAGGACCGTGATGCCGGAGCCGTGAGCGCCCGAGCTGCCAGCGCCGGAGCCGTCAGCGCCGGATCGGCGGCCGCCGCCCGATCACAGGACGCTGGGGTAGCGGCCGTCGGATCCGGGAGCGCGGCCGTTGTGCCGTCACCCCGGCCGGCGCCGAAGGGTCGCTCGGAGACCCAGGACCGTGCCGGATCGGACGCTTCCGTCACGCCTCCTGCGGCAGAGACCGGCCAGCCCCTCTCGGCTCCGGCACCGGACGCCGAGCCCGGCCCGCGGCGGTCCTTCATGGATCGTTTTCGGCGCGGCAAGGCAACTGAGCGTGACGCTGAGTCCGCCGTCGACCCGTCGGCGATCGCGACCGGACGCGCCAAGGCCCCCGCTTCCGCGACCGCCTCGGCCCCCGCTGTAGTCGCGGCACAGCCTCAGGCCACGCCCTCCACCGCCGCCTCCGGTCGCGGAAGGTCACGTCCCGCCGGCTCTCCCCGATCCGGAGTTCCCTCGGTCGACGGGAATGCCCGGCCCGCCGCCTCCACCGCTCCGGGCCGTTCCGACAGCCGCTCGACGGTCGCCGCACCGCCGGCCTCTCCCCCGATCGCGAAGATCAACGAAGCTCAATCGGGTGAAAAGCTGGCTCCGCAGCCCCGCTCCTCCGCAGCATCGGACCCCGATCCGCGGCCGGGACCGGCGAATACCGCGAGTTCCGATAAAACGCCCGCCGTGCCGAAGACCCCCGCGAAGTCCACAAAGGCGACTCCGGCGCGAGCCTCTGCCCAGGCGCCGGCTCCCAAACAGACGAGGTCGGCGGTCGGCAAAGCCACGACTTCGGCCAAGCCGGCCACCCCCAAGGACACCGCCGCGAAAGAAACCGGGCCGAGGCAGGCCGGGGTGAAGGGTGCAGAACCGGGGGATGCCGGCCCGTGGGCCGACGAGGCGGACACTGCGGAGCTGCCGGTGCAGGATCCCCGCCGACGGCCGGGGCGCCGCACCGGTGAGAACCAGACCGACTGAGCTAGTCGACCGGCCAGGTGTGGACCGGCTCGTTTGTCTGCTGCAGTGAGCTGTATCGAAGCAACATGTCGTGCAAAGCCGCCTGGCGGTCCAGCCCGCGGTGGTGTTCCGCGAACCACACCGCTTCGGTCTGCCACGTCGCGCCGTTGCGGCCGGTGCGGCAGCGACCTTCGATGATGCCGAGCAGCCGGTCGCGATGCGCCCGATCCACGCCGAACAGGCCGAGTCCGGCGTACGCCTTGGCCAGCAGATTTTCGAGCACCAGCTCGGTCACCTGGATCTCGCCCGCGCCCGGCCAGTACATCGTCGCCCCGATGCCGCGGCGGGCCGCGGCGTGGAAGTTGTCCTCCGCCGCGCCGAAGGAGAGCTGCGACCAGATCGGCCGGTCCTCCTCGGCCAGCTGCCGGACCAGGCCGAAGTAGAACGCGGCGTTCGCCAGCATGTCGACCACCGTCGGACCGGCCGGCAGCACCCTGTTCTCCACCCGCAGGTGCGGGCGGCCGTTCATCACGTCGTACACCGGGCGGTTCCAGCGGTAGACCGTGCCGTTGTGCAGGCGCAGCTCACCGAGGCACGGCACGCCGCCGGCTTCGAGGACCGCCACCGGGTCCTCCTCGTCCAGGATCGGCAGCAGCGGCGGGAAGTACCGGACGTTCTCCTCGAACAGGTCGAACACCGAGGTGATCCAGCGCTCGCCGAACCACACGCGGGGGCGTACCCCCTGGGCTTTGAGCTCGTCCGGCCGGGTGTCGGTGGCCTGCTCGAACAGCGCGATCCGGGTCTCGGCCCAGAGCTGCCGGCCGTGCAGGTACGGCGAGTTCGCCCCCACCGCCACCTGGATCCCGGCCACCGCCTGGGCCGCGTTCCAGTACGCCGCGAACTTCTCCGGTGGCACCTGCAGGTGGAACTGCACGCTGGTGCACGCCGCCTCGGGTGCGATCGAGTCGTTGGCCGTCTGCAGCCGTTCGACGCCGCGGATGTCGACGCTGAACTGCTCGCCGCGGGCGCCGACGATCTGGTCGTTGAGGGCGCGGTACCGCTCGTTGGCCGAGAGGTTGGCCAGCACCAGGTGCCGGGGCTGCAGGGTCGGCAGGCTGCCGATGAGCACGATGGTGCTGTCCGCCTTCTTCGCCCGGTCCTCGGCGCGGCTCAGGCTCTCGAGGAGGTCTTCCTCGTAGTCGGCGAAGCCGTTCCCGGTGATCAGCCGGGGGCGGGCGTTGAGCTCGAGGTTGAACTGGGCGAGTTCGGTCTGGAAGGTCGGGTCGGCCAGGTTGGCCAGGACCTCGGCGTTGCGCATGGCCGGCTCGGCGTCCGCGTCCATGAGGTTGAGCTCGATCTCCAGGCCGGTCATCGGGCTCTCCGCGTCGAAGGCGAAGTCGTCCAGCATCAGCGCCAGTACGTCGAGGCAGCGCCGTACCTTCTGCCGATAGTGGACCCGGTCGTCCTGCGAGAAGACGACCCCTGAGAGGTCCTTACCCATCGTTCCTCCTGGCACGTTCGCGTGACGCTCTCACGGTATGTGCACCCGCTAACCGAGACCAGGGACGAACCGGACACACATCAGCTCTGGGTGAGCACGCGGCAGCGCAACGTTTACCCTCGCACTCGCCCGATGATGCCGCCACTCGGATGGCCGGACACGGCGAAGCGCCGCCCGAACGGACGGCGCTTCCCTGCGGATCGGTGGAGGTCAGGCCTGGCGGATGGCCTCGCCCTCAATCTCAATCTTGACCTTCTTGCCGATCATGACGCCACCGGACTCGAGAGCCATGTTGTAGGTCAGGCCCCAGTCCTCGCGGTCGATCTCGGTCGTCGCGCTGAAGCCGAAGACCTGCTGACCGTACGGGCTGGTGGTCGCGCCCTCGAACTCGACGACGAGTTCGACGGGCTTGGTGACGTCCTTGATGGTGAGCTCGCCGTCGAGCACGAACTCGGCACCGGCGTGCGACTTGATACCGGTGCTGCGGAAGGTGATCGCCGGGTACTTCTCGGCCTCGAAGAAGTCACCGGTACGCAGGTGGTTGTCCCGGTCGACATTGCCGGTCTGCACGCTCGCGGTGACGATCGAGGCGGTGACGGAGGACTGCAGCGGGTCCTCGGCGATGGTGATGGTCGCGTCGGCCTCGGCGAAATTGCCGCGGACCTTGCTGACCATGAGGTGACGCACCACGAAGCCGACCCGCTTGTGCGCGGCGTCCAGCTGGTAGGTGCCGGCGGCCGGGATCTGCAGACCCTCGAACTCGCGGGTGCTGGCGACGTCGGTCATGACATTTCCTCTCGAAGGCAGAGCCAGGTTGTTGTCTGACGGAGCAACTATATGCCAAGCAATATTCCCCTTGTCAAGAGACCGCTGGTAAGCTGGCTCACGTGGGTACCGACTTTGATGACTCCCGGTTCACCGCCATCGGCCTCTTCGCCGAGGCGTTCACCGGGTTGAGCAGCCGTTTCGCCGCGCAGCTGGAGCACCACCGGGTCTCCCCGGTCGAGTTCGAGGTGCTGATGCGGCTCGCCCGCTCGCCGCAGAACCGGTTGCGGATGACCGACCTGGCCGGCCAGACCTCCCTGTCCACCAGCGGTGTGACCCGGGTCGTCGACCGGATGGACCGGGGCGGGCTGATCCGCCGCGAGGCATGTCCCAGCGACCGCCGCAGCTCGTTCGCGGTCATCACCGAGGCCGGCCTGGCCCGGCTCGAGGAGATCCTGCCGGGGCATCTGGAGCTGGTGCAGCGCTGGTTCATCGACCAGCTCACCCCGGACCAGCTCGCGCAGATGCTGGAGTCGCTGCGGACCATCCGCGACGCGGTCAATCCGTGCGCGACGGCGGGCAGCTCGGAGGAGGACATACCCGCCGTGCCGACCCGCTGAGCCGAACGGGGCGGTAACCGGCAGAAGTACCGGCAGAAGCTTCCTACCGCGTGGTCAAAAGCCGCCTAAACGCAGAAAACGCTCGGCGGTGCCGGTTAGGGTGATCTCCGCAGGGGGACGCGGCGCGGCCGAGGCCGAAGGTGGGCAAACGGGGGTGCCTTCGTTCACGCCGCGTTACCGGGGCGTTGTGACGACCGGCGTGTGGGGGGCACATAAGCGCCGGTCGTCCGCGCCCTGGCGCAGCTCAGAGCCGCTCTTCGAGCCGGCGCAGAGCCTCCGGGCCGAGCAGTTCCCGCTCCCGGGGCAGCAGCGTGATCCCACCCGTACGGCACAGCCCGGCCAGTCCGGCCAGCGCCTCCTGCCGGCGATCCGGGTCCGACGTGCTTCGCACCACGCCGACCAGCGCCTCCACCGTGTCCCGGGGATCATGGCCACCGGCGTACGCCTCGGCCGCCACCGTGAACCTCTCCGCCGCACGCTTCTCGTCGCCCTGCCGCAGCGCGATCGCCGCGTCGACGATCGCGGTCGGCCCGTCGGCGATCGCGTGCGGATCGGGCCCGCGCAGCTCGTTCAGCACGACGATCGCCTCGGTGGTCCGCCCGCTCTCGGCCAGCGCCAGGCCGACCGTGGCCAGCACCCGGCGCCGATGGCCCGGATCTCCGACGTCCTCCAGCTCGGCCATCGCGTCCCGGCCCAGCCGGGCGGCCTCCTCGAAGCGGCCGTCGAGCCGCTCCACCTCGGCCAGGTTCGCCGCCGCGACCGCCCGCAGCCGGTGCTCACCACACCGGCTGGCCAGCCGGTCGACCTCCGCGAGCCGGTCCCGGGCAGCGCTCAGGTCACCTTCGCGGATCTCGTGCCAGGTGAGGTTGTTCTCCGCGACGGCCATGTCCCGGGTGCGGCCGCTGCTGCGGGCCAGCTCCAGCGCGGCGGCGCCGTGCCCGCGGGCCCGCTCGTAGCCGCCCGCCGTCATCCACAGGATGGCCAGCTGGGTATGCGCGGTGAGCTGCCCCGGCACCTCGTCCAGGTTCGCGAAGTCGGCCAGCGCGGCCTCGGCCGAGCCGATCTCCTCGCTGCCCGAGCCGTGCTCGAGGGCGAGCTGGGCCAGCCCGACCTTCGCCCACGCCCGGACCAGCGGATCGGCGTCGGCCGTCCGCGGGTCGGCCAGCAGCCGGCGCAGCCACTGCCGTCCGGTGACGTCGCGCCCTCGGAACCGCCACCACCGGGGCAGCGCGGCGGCGAGCCGCAGGGCGGTGTGCGGATCCTCGCGGGCCGCGAAAGTCAGTGCGGCGCCCAGGTCACCCGCGACGTCGTCCAACCGGGCGGCGGCCTCGGCGAGCCGGCCACCCTTGAGGTCGGGCGCGATCTCCTGGGCCAGGTCGGCGATCACCTCCGCGTGCCGCCGGCGGGCCGCGGGCAGATCGCCGTCGGCGGCCGCCCGTTCCAGGGCGAAGTCGCCGACGACGTCCAGCAGGCGGAACCGGAAGGCCCGGGCGCCGCGGGCGCTGAGCAGGCCGAGCTCCAGCAGGCGGTCGAGCAGGTGCACCGCGTCGGTGGCCGAGCTGTCCGCGATCACCGCCTCGGCCAGGTCCAGCGACCAGCGGTTGCGGAAGGTCGCAAGGCGGTGCAGGGCCCGCTGCTCCTCGGGCGCGAGCAGGCGGTAGCTGGCGGCGACCGCTTCCCGGACGGAGACCACGGCGCCGGGGGCCGGCCGGCCGGACAGATCGAGGACGCGGTCGCCGTACCGGTCGAGGATCTCCGCGACGGTCAGCACCCGGCCACGGGCGGCGGCCAGCTCGAGCGCGATCGGGAGGCCGCCGAGCCGCCGGACCAGCGCGGACAGCGGCGCCACCTCGTCGGGCTCGACGGCACCGCCGCGGACCCGGGCGAGCCGGTCGAGGAAGAGCGCGACCGCCGGATACCCGGCCACGTCGGCGAGCTCCGAACCGGCGTCCTCCGGCGGCGCGACCAGCGGCGCGACCGGCCAGACCCGCTCGGTGGGCAGGCCGACCGGGTGTCGGCCGGTGGCCAGGAAACGCAGGGTCGAGTGCTGGCGCAGCAGCCGGCTGAGCGCCTCGGCCACAGCCTCCGAAGCGCGGTCGACCGCGTCGATGAGCAGCAGCGCGGACCGGCCGGCGAAGCGGGGCGCGAGGTCGTCCGGCCGGCCCACTCCGAAGACCGCGGCGACACTGCCGAGCACTTCCCCGGCGGTGAACCCGTCGGTGACCACGATGCCGGCGACGCCGCCCGGGTGCGCGGGCGCGACCCGGTGCGCCACGGTGAGCGCGAGACTGGTCTTGCCGACCCCGGCCAGACCGACCAGCGTGATGCCCCGGGGCCCGTCCGCCCGGGCCGGGGACAGGCGGGTGACCAACTCGGCGACGTCGCCGTCGCGGCCGATCAGATCACCGGCCGGGGGCAGGCGTACGAAGCGCGGCGGCGCGGAGGCACCGGCCTGCTGACCGCGCGCGGCGGCGAGGAACGCGAGCCTGTCCGCCCCCGCCAGCCCCAGCGCGGCAGCGAGGAGCTCCACCGTGGTCCGTTGCGGCCTGGACGCGCGACCTCGCTCGAGATCACGCACCGTCCGCACGCCGACCCCGGCGCGAGCCGCCAGCTCTTCCTGGGTCAGCTTTGCCCGCAGCCGGTAACTGCGCAGCACGGCGTCGAATCCCGGACCATCATGGTCCGCCCCGTGATCGGACGTCATGTCTCGAACCTAGGCACCCACGTCGATGGATGCCGACTTCAGCATGCAATTTGTCGAGTAACCGACGCTCCCGCCGTCGGATTTGCCGCAGAAACCTACCGGGAGTCCAAGCTCTACAGTCCGAGGCCGCGCGCGATGATCATGCGTTGCACTTCGGACGTACCCTCGCCGATCTCCAGGATCTTCGCGTCGCGGTAGAAGCGGCCCACCGCGGACTCGTTCATGAAGCCGTAGCCGCCGTGTACCTGGGTCGCGTACCGGGCGTTGTCCATCGCGGCCTCGCTCGCGTACAGCTTGGCCAGGGCCGCCTGGTGCTTGAAATCCTCGCCGGCGAGCATCCGCGCCGCGGCCTCGTAGTACGCGATCCGCGCGGTGTGCGCGCGCATCTCCATGTCCGCGATCATGAACTGGACGGCCTGGTAGTTGCCGATCGGCCGGCCGAACGCCTGGCGTTCCTTGGCATACTTCACCGACTCGTCGACACAGCCCTGGGCCAGGCCCACCGACAGCGCGGCGATGGCGATCCGACCCTCGTCCAGGATCCGCAGGAACTGCGCGAAACCGCGGCCCCGCTCACCGAGCAGGTTCGCCGCCGGTACGCGCACGCCGTCGAAGGCCAGCTCGTGAGTGTCGGAGGCGCACCAACCGACCTTGGAGTAGCCGGGCGCGACGGTGAAACCCGGGGTGCCCGAGGGCACGATGATCGTGGAGAGCTCCTTGCTGCCGTCCGCCTTCGTGCCGGTCGCCGCCATCACCGTGACCAGGCAGGTGATGTCGGTGCCGGAGTTGGTGATGAACGCCTTGGAGCCGTTGATCACCCACTCGTTCGTGCGCTCGTCCAGCACCGCGCGGGTGGTGGTGGCCCCGGCGTCGGAACCCGTGCCCGGCTCGGTGAGCCCGAACGCCGCGAGCGCCTCACCGCTGGTCAGCCGGGGCAGCCACTCGGCCTTCTGGGCGTCCGTACCGAAGCGGTAGATCGGCATCGCACCCAGCGAGACGCCCGCCTCCAGGGTGATCGCCACGCTGCTGTCGACCCGGGCCAGTTCCTCCAGGGCCAGGCAGAGCGTGAAGTAGTCGCCGCCCATGCCGCCGTGCTCCTCGGCGAAGGGCAGGCCGAAGAGCCCCATCTTGCCCATCTGCCGGATCACTTCGTAGGGGAACGTCTTCTTCTCGTAGTGCTCGGCGATGACCGGTGCCACCTGCTCGCGGGCGAACTCCCGCACGCTGATGACCAGCGCCTCCTGCTCTTCGCTGAGCCGGAAGTCAACCATGACGGGTCCTTTCTAGACCGGGGTGACGCCGTGCCGGCGCCGGGAGAACGCACGGTCCTTGCCGCGCGCGGCGGCGAACCGGCGGACGAGCTCGCCGCGCAGGTCGGCGGGCTCCACGATGGTGTCGATGACCAGCTCGCTGGCCAGCCGCAGGATGTCGATGTCGCGCTCGTACTCGGCGCGCCGCTCGGCGACGAAGGCCGCCCGCTCGTCCTCGGGCAGCGCCGCGATCTTGTTGGCGTAGACGGCGTTCACGGCCGCCTCCGCGCCCATCACCGCGATCTTGGCGGTGGGCAGGGCGATGGTTGCCTCCGGGTCGAAGCCGGGACCGGCCATCGCGTACAGGCCGGCGCCGTAGGCCTTGCGCACCACGACGCAGATCTTGGGCACGGTCGCCTCGGAGATCGCACTGATCATCTTGGCGCCGTGCCGGATGATGCCCTGCTTCTCGACCGCGCTGCCGACCATGAAGCCGGGCACGTCGGAGAGGAAGAGCAGCGGCACGTTGAAGGCGTCGCAGAGCTGGACGAAACGGCTGGCCTTGTCGGCCGAGTCGACGAACAGCACGCCGCCCTTGAACATCGAGTTGTTGCCGACCACGCCGATGACCTGGCCGTCGAGCCGGGCGAAGCCGACCGTCAGCTCCCGGGCCCACAGCGCGTGGATCTCGAAGAAGGAACCCTTGTCGACGATTCCCTTCACGTACCGGCGCATGTCGAAGGCCTGGCGCTCGCTGACCGGGACCAGCGCGGCGAGATCGACCGCGGCCGGCTCCTGCGTCTCGGCCGCCGGTGGCTGCTGCGTCCAGTTCGCCGGCAGATAGGACAGGTACGAGCGGACCACGTCCAGCGCGTCCTGCTCGGTCTTGCAGAGGAAGTGCCCGACCCCGGACTCGGCGCAGTGCACCCGCGCGCCGCCCATCGCCTCCAGCGTCGTCTTCTCCCCGGTGACCATCTCGACCATCCGGTCGGAGCCGAGATACATACTCGCGTTGCCCTCGACCATCGCGACCACGTCACAGAAGGCCGGGATGTAGGCGCCGCCCGCGGCCGAGGGCCCGAACAGGGCACAGACCTGCGGGATCGAGCCGGAGGCCCGGACCTGGGTGTGGAAGATCTTGCCGGCGCCGCGCGGGCCGGGGAACAGGTCGACCTGGTCGGTGATCCGCGCGCCCGCGGAATCCACCAGATAGACCATGGGTACGCCGTAGTCGTACGCCCGCTCGATGATCCTGATGATCTTCTCGACCGTGCGCGCTCCCCAGGACCCGGCCTTGACGGTCGAGTCGTTGGCCATCACGCACACCTCGCGCCCGTCGATCCGGGCGTTTCCGGTGATCACACCATCTGCGGGCAGTCCGTCCGCCAGGCTGTTGGCATAGAGCCCGTCCTCGACGAAGGAACCGTCGTCGACGAGCAGCGCGATGCGCTCGCGGGCGAACAGCTTGCCCTTCGCGGCGTTGGCGGCGTGATAGCGCTCGGCGCCACCGGCCATCGCCCGCTTGTGCGCCTGCGCGAGCGCGTCCTCGCCATATAGGTCGGGTGCCACCTGGTCCCCTTCATTCGCTCCCTGAACGATCGTTAGGTTAACCCATTCGCGGGACGGAGACCAGAGACGCCGAACGGGAGCCCCCGCAGGTTGCGGGGACTCCCGTCCGTTTGGTGCGACCGGCGCTGTGGAGGAGCGCCGGTTTACTGCCCGACGCCCAGGGGCGTCGCTCGGGTCACGCCCGGGACCGGCGTGACCCGGGCCTCATCGCAACTACTTACTTGCCGAGGGTGTCGAGGACGCTCAGGCCACCGACGTTCAGGCCACCCGCGTTGCTCAGGTTCTGGGTGAGGCCGTCCACGGCGCCCGCCTCCTGGGTGCTCTTGCGGGCCGGCTTGCCGTACTTGTCACCCTGGTTGCCGCCGTCACCGTCGACGTCGTTGTCGTCCTTGTCGCCGTAGCCGTCGTCCTTGACGTCGTCGTCGCCGGCCACGTAGTCGTCGTCGTCCTTGCCGCCGTTGTCGCCACCGTTGCCGTCGTGGCCGTGGCCGTGGCCGTTGTCGCCGCCGTTGCCGTTGTGGCCGTGGCCGTGGCCACGGTCACCGTCGACGTCGTTGGCGCACGCCGCCGCGGAGTTGGCCAGGCCGAGGACGGCGAGCGAGTTGCCGCAGACGTTGATCGGGATGCTGATCGGCGCCGCGAGCTGCGTGCCGTTCAGGATGCCGACGTTGCGGGACGAGTTCTGCGAGAAGTCGTGGCCACGGGTCGACTCGTTCTTCGCGACGGCGGCCGAGTTGGCCTCGCCGGCGACACCGATCGAGTTGCCGGCCACGTTCAGCGGCGCGGAGATCGGGGCGTAGACCTGGGTGCCGTTGGCGATCCCGTAGTTGCCCGAGGTGTCCTGCGAGGTGGACTCACGGCGGTGGCCGCCACCGACACCGTTGACGCAGGCCGCCTGCGACTGGGCCAGGCCCAGGATGCTGAGCGCGTTGCCGCACAGGTTGATCGGGACGTCGATCGGCGCGTAGACCTGCGTGCCGTTCAGAACCCCGAAGTTGCCGGAGGAGTTCTGGTCGCCGTCGCGGCCACCGCGGCCACCCCGGTTGCCCTTGCCGTGCTCGACCTTGGTGCTCTCGACGTGGTTCACGCCGGCGCCGGACGCGTTGGCCAGGCCCAGCACGGCGGCGGAGTTGCCGACCACGTTCACCGGCACGGAGATCGGCAGGTACGCCTGGGTCCCGTTGAGGATGCCGAAGTTACCGGACGAGTTCTGCGAGACGTTGCGGCCACGGCCACGGTTCCAGTCGCGGTCGCCCCTCTTCTTGCCGCTCTCGACGAAGTTGATGCCCGAGCCGGCCGAGTTGGCCTCGCCGGCCACGCCGATCGAGTTGCCGACCACGTTCAGCGGCACGGCGATCGGGGCGAACACCTGCGTGCCGTTGAGGATGCCGACGTTGCCGGAGCTGTCCTGCGAGACGTCGGCCTGCGCTGCGCCGGGGGCGAACAGCAGGGCGCCGGCCGCCAGAACACCGACGCTGAGAGTCTTACGAACCCAAGTCTTCATGGAAAGAAGATGCCTTTCGGAATTGTCAGAGAATGGTGAGACGCGTATTCAATTGATCGGTGCTTTCGGGCGCAGCGGTGCCACGAGCGTTTTCACGAAACGGTGACGTACCGGTGCTGGGCCCCGAGATGATTCGCCGCCTGTTCGCAAGCGGTTCGGGAATCAGGCCCGTGGTGCGGGCACACCGCATCCACGCCGGTGCAGCGGAGGACGCAGGTGCCGGCCGGTGCCGGTACTAGTCAGGTGAGACGGTCGGTGCCTCGGCGTCATGGCGCCGGACCTCGACGTCGGTCGCGAGGAACAGCCGGTGGTACGCCACCGTGCTGTCAGCGACCTTGACCGGAAGGAAGGCCGCGGAGCCACCCTCCGTCGCAGTCGACGGCCCGGAGGCCGGAACGCCGTTCACTGCCCCGAGGTGTCCCCGCAGAGGCGCGGGTCCGTCACCGCCGGGTGTGTCGCTGACCGTCTCCGGATCGGCCGCCGTGACGGCGGCCCGGTGCCGGTCGGCAGCGAACGTGCGCTGCCGGGCGACGGTCTTTCCCACCTGGTGCCGCCGGTCGTGCTGACGCTCGGCCGCCGGTACCTCCCCGCCCTCGTCCACGACCTCGCCGACCTTGCCGACCTGGTCGGCAACGGTCTCACCGACTCCGGTCAGGTCCTCATCGGACTGGTCGGCGACCGGGACGTGGGCGTCGGTCCCCGAGATCTCGGAGCCGCTCACCCGCGTCGCGGAGTGCCGCACCGGCGTCGCCGGAGCAGTGACCGCCGACGGCGGCTCGAGCTCCCGCGGATCGGAGACCTGGACGGGTTCCCGGGTGTCCACCGCTTCACCGGAAAGGCGAAGGGGGGCGGTCAACCCCCGGACGACGCCGTCGACCCCGCCCAGGACGGGATCCGCGTCGTTGTTGCTCTTCGTGGCCGGGGCCGGCGTTCCCACGAGCTTGCCCGGGAGCGCCACCGCGGCGGCGAGACGTCGGTGGTGATCGGATTCCAGCGGCTTGACGGCCGCCTTGAGGACCCGGTCCACCACCGGAACGCTGTGGTCGTCACCGTGCACGACCGAGCCGATCAGCGACGGGCCGAGGGAGAACCCCTCACCCGCCGGGTCACGGTCCGCGGCGTGCGCGGCAGCGCCGGTGAGCAGCCAGGCCGCGCCGGCCAGACCGCCGACGACCAGTGCACGCAGGCCCCACCGGGATCCGGTGCGTCCCGCGCGGTGCTCCTTGCGCCGCTCCGCCCCCTGGCTGTGGGGCGGCATGAGCGCGGAGACACCGGTGGGCCGGACCGACGCGGAGCGGTACGCCGGACGCGCATCGCGCTCGACCATCCGTCCCGTCATTGTCCTGCCCCTGTCCGTCGGCTCCTCCGGCCGACTGCCCGCCCGGAGGAACAAGGCGATATCGGCCACTCGGTATTGGTAACGAAGCGGCACAGCGAGGGTCACGCAGGCATTCCGGAAAATTGATCGCGTCGCACCGTCAAGCCAAAGAACGGTAAAGAGAATGCGGTTCAGACCAATCGGGTACGGGGCCCGGCGCGCAGAACTCCCGACGGCAGTGTGCGACCGAGCAGATCTTCGGCGAGCTCCGCCACCGTGATGAGCTTGTCCAGGTCGATTCCGGTACGGATACCCATGTCCTCGAGCATGTGCACGAGCTCCTCGGTGGCGATGTTGCCCGAGGCGCCCGGCGCGTACGGGCAGCCGCCGATCCCGCCCACGCTCGCGTCGAACTCAGTGACGCCCAGCTCCAGAGCGGTCAGCACGTTGGCCAGCCCCGTACCCCTGGTGTCGTGGAAGTGCAGCAGGTCCGGGCGTACCTCGCTGAGCAGGTCGCGGACCCGGCGCGGGGTCGCCATACCGGTCGTGTCGCCGAACGCGATGCGGTCGGCGCCGTCGGCGCGGACCCGCTCCACGATGGACGCCACCCGCTCGGGATCGATGTCCCCCTCGAACGGGCAACCGAAGCTGGTCGCCACGATGACCTCGAGCTTCGCGCCGGCCGCGTGGATCAGCGGGATGAGGCCGGTGATGTCGTCGAGCGACTCGTCGGTCGAGCGGTTCAGATTGCGGCGGTTGTGGGTGTCGCTGGCCGACACCACCACCTCGATCTCCCGGAACCCGGCCGCGATCGCCCGCTCGGCGCCGCGGGTGTTGGGGATCAGCGCGGAGTAGCGGACGTCGGGGTTGTGCCAGGCCCGCGCCCACACCTCGTCGGCGTCGGCCATCTGCGGGATGGCCCGGGGGTGCACGAAGGACACCGCCTCGATCCGGCGCACGCCGGTGCCGGACAGAGCGTCGATCAGCCGGACCTTGCTGTCGGTCGGGATCGGCTCCTCGTTCTGCAGGCCGTCGCGCGGCGCGACCTCGCGGATCGAGACGGTGTCCATCAGCGCTACCCCTTCTTGACCTTGGCCGGGCGCATCCGGGCGACGATGCCGGTGTCGTAGTCGCCGGACAGGAACTCGTCGTGCTCCAGGAGCTCGGCGAAGAACGGCAGGTTGTTCTTGGGGCCGGCGATCTCGAAGCCGGCCACCGCGGCCCGCGCCTTGGCGAGCGCGTCCGTACGGTCGGTGCCCAGCACGATCAGCTTGGCCATCAGCGAGTCGTAGAACGGCGTGACGGTCGTCTCCGGGCCGTAGCCGGCGTCGACGCGTACGCCCTCGCCGGAGGGCTCGATCCAGGTGGTGACCTGGCCCGGCCCCGGCAGGAACCGCTTCGGGTCCTCGGCGTTGATCCGCAGCTCGATCGCGTGCCCCGAGGTGGCGTGGATGGTCGCCGGATCGAAGGTCGGCGCCGCGCCGGACGCGATCCGCAGCTGCTCCTCGACCAGGTCGATGCCGTGGATCAGCTCGGTGATCGGGTGCTCGACCTGCAGCCGGGTGTTCATCTCCAGGAAGAAGAACTCGCCGGTGGTGGGGTCGAGCAGGCACTCGACCGTGCCGGCGTTGCGGTAGCCGACCGCCTCGCCGGCCTTGACCGCGGCGGCCAGGAAACGCTCGCGCAGCTCCGGTGACACGGCCGGGGAGGGCGCCTCCTCGACGAGCTTCTGGTTGCGGCGCTGCACCGAGCACTCGCGCTCGCTCAGGGCCACCACCCGGCCGTCGGCCAGGCCCAGGATCTGCACCTCGACGTGGCGTACCCGGGGGAAGTAGCGCTCGATCAGCACCGAGCCGTCACCGAACATCCGCTCGGCGAAGGCGCGGACCTTGTCGTACTCGGTGCGCAGGCCGTCCTCGTCCTCGGCGACCGCCATGCCCATGCCGCCGCCACCCGCGGCGGCCTTGACCATCACGGGATAGCCGATGCCCGCCGCGGCCTCGATCGCGGCCGCCACGGTCGCGGCCGGGTCGTGCGTGCCGGGCGCGACCGGGACACCGGCCGCGGCCATCAGATTACGGGCGTTGATCTTGTCGCCCATCGCGGTGATCGCGTCCGCGGACGGTCCGACCCACACCAGGCCGGCGGCCTCGACCGTACGGGCGAACTCGGCGTTCTCGCTGAGGAAGCCGTAGCCGGGGTGCACGGCCTGGGCACCGGTCGACTTGGCGGCGGCCAGGATCGCCTCGGTGTTGCGGTAACTCTGGGCCGGGTTCGCCGGTCCCACGCAGACCGCCTCGTCCGCCTCGGTGACGAACGGCAGGTCCGCGTCCGCCTCCGAGTAGACCGCGATGGACCGGATCCCCAGGCGCCGGGCGGTCCGGATGATCCGGCGGGCGATCTCGCCCCGGTTGGCGATGAGCAGCGACTCGATCATCTCGCTCTTCTCCCTCGTACTTCCCGGCCGTCTCGGCGGCCGGCCACTCGCTGGTGCCGGGCTTCCCGCGACCGGCCACTCGCCGCCGGCTTCCCGCTGCCGGCCGGGTCAGCGGCCGAGGAGGGCGTGCACCGTCGCCTCGCGCAGCAGCACGGCCCGGCGGCGGCGATCGACCTCACCGCCGAGGAACGGCGTCGAGTTCATCAGGCCGAACGCGGAGTGGGCGAGCACCCGGGCCTCCGCCGGCTCCAGCTCGGGGCGCAGGGTGGCCAGCACGGTGACCCACTCCTCGACGTACAGGCGCTGCAGGCGGCGGATCTGCCGGCGCGGCTCCTCGGGCAGGCGGTCCAGCTCGTGCAGGTGCAGGGCGATGACGGCCGGGTTGGCCAGCGCGAACTCGACGTGGAACTCGATCAGGTCGGTGAGCGCGGCGTGCGCGTCCTGCGGGTGCCGGGCGACGCGTTCCTTGCCGCCGTGCAGCAGACCCTCGCTGACCGGGATGAGCGCCGCCACCAGCATGGCCTCTTTACCGGCGAAGTGGTGGTACAGAGCCGGACCGGTCACGCCGGCGGCCGAGCCGATGTCGTCCATCGAGACACCGTGATATCCACGCGCGGCGAAGAGGCCGACCGCGATCTCGAGGATCTCGTCCCGGCGCGAGCGCCGGCGGGGGGCCGGCGGTCCGGGACGCTGCTGCTGATCTACCGTCACCTGGCAACTCTAACCCGCTGTCAAGCCGAAGCCTTAACGGCCGTTCAGCCGATTAGTCCTCCTCCACCCCTTCGGTACGCCGCAGCCGCGCGGCCTGCTCAAGGTTGCCTCCGGCCTCCAGCGCCTCGGCCAGCACCCGGGCCGTGACCTGCCGCTGCGGCGCGTCCTGGGCCATCTCCCCCAGCACCGGCCAGAGCAGATCCTCGGCCTGCTGGGGATGGCCCGCCCGTAGCAACGCCTCGCCGAGCAGCGTGGCGACCTGGTCGGCCTCGCCGTCGGACCCGATCTCGCGCAGCCGCTCCGGCGCACCCGTGACGTACGGCACAGCCTCGCCGGGGCGGCCCCGGGCCAGCAGCAACCGGCCCATCTCGAAACCGAGCATCGCCCGCTCCCACACCGCGCCCGACTCGTCGGCCAGCTCGGCGGGCAGGCCGGTGTGCTTGCGGTCGGCCAGCCGGTACGTCTCCTCGGCCGCCTCCACGTCGTCCGCCCAGTGCAGCGCCATCACCCGGCGGCGCAGCAACCGCAGCTCGCCGAGCGGATCGCCGGCCACCCGCAGATCCTCGGCACCGGCGCCGAACCACTCCGCCGCCTCGGCGTCGCGGTCCAGCCGGAACAACAGATCCCCGGCGTTCTCCCGGATCTGACCACGCCCGGCCGGATTGTCCGCCAGCCGCTCGACCAGCTCTTCGTAGAGCGCGAGCGAGCCGGGGTTGTCACCGAGCTGGCGATAGAGCCCGGCGAGCAGGAACCGGGTGTTGTCAGCGGCCTCGTCGTGACCGAGGCGGGCCAGCCCGGCCAGGGCCTCCTCGGCGACCTCGGCCGCCTCCACGATCCGCCCGGCCTGCCTGTACGCATCCGCCAGCTCCTGCCGGATGAAGGCACCGCCCTCGTCCAGATCCTGCTCGGCGCAGAGGGCTACCGCCTCGACCAGGTCGTCGATCGCCTCACCGGGCCGGTCGAGATGCACGAGGGCCCGCCCCCGGCCGAGCCGGGCGGTGAGCGCCGCCGCCGGCTCGCCCGCGGCGAGGACCTCACCGAACGCCTCGGCCGCCTCCTGAGGATCGGAGGTGAGCTGGCCGAACAGAGCGGCGGCGTCGGCCAGCCGCAGTGCCGGGCCGTGCTTCTGGAAGTACGCCCGCGCCTCGGCCGCCGCCGCCAGGGCCTCCTCGTGCCGGCCGGCCGCGGCCCGGTTCGAAGCGCGCCGGGCCAGGTAGAAAGCGCGCAGGCGGGGGTCTTCGGTCTCGGCGGCGGCCTGCTCCGACCGGTCGTGTGCCGCGTTGGCCTCCTCGGGCCGGTCCTGCACGAGGTTGATCAGCGCCAGCCGGGACCACGCGGCCGCCCGCTGCCGGGCGTCACCGTGCTCCTCCTGATAGGCGGTGTCGGGCTCGATCAGCGCGCGGCCCTCGTCGGGCCGCCCGGCCAGCGCGACCGACACGCCGAGCCGGCCCCGGGCCACGGAGGCGTCCCCCTCCGAGCCCGCCGCGGTGAACAGCTCGATCGCGCGGCGCCACATGGCTGCCGTGCCGTCCTGGTCATCGGCGCGCCACCGCTGGCTGCCCAGCAACATGGCCCGGCGGGCCGCGCGCTGCATCACCGCCGGATCGCCGTCGGCGGCAGCCACCACGTCCTCGCCCGTGCCGAACCGGGCGTCGTACACGACCAGGACCGCGTCGGCGTCGTCGTCGCGGTCCTGCAGCTCGTGCTCCTCGGCCAGGCTGAGCAGGGTGTCGGCGTCCGCGCCGGCCGGGATCTCGGCCGGCTCGGCGGGCTTCGGCGCCGGCTGCGGTGCGGGGGCCGGGCGCCGCCGGGCGGAAGCCGACAGTGGCAGGACCACGTCGTAGGGCTGCGCGTTGATCTCGGCGGCGATCTGCCGACTCTGCGCTGTCGTGCCGTTACGCGCATCGAAGCGCAGCGACAGCGCGGTGGCGAACGCGGCCAGCTCCTCGGCCAGCTCCGCGGCGGTGACGTCGTCCTTCTCCCGGCGGTGCACGATCGTCTTGCCGTGGCCCAGGCCGACGAGGCGGCGCAGCAGCAGGGCCGAGGATGCGGCGAAGTTCATGCCCGCGGCCGGGGACGGCGCCCGGTCCAGCCAGTCGATGTGCCGCTGCAGGATCTCCAGCCCGCGGTTCTCGTTGCCGGTGCGTGCGCAGAACGCGATGTGGTCGCCGATCTCCCACAGATCGGCGAGGTTGCCGCGCATCAACCGGTACGACCGGCGGTGCGCGTCCGCCGCCTCCTCCATCCGGCCGGTGCGCAGGTACGGCACCATGAGCCCGCTCAGGATGGTCTGCGGCTGCTCGGTGCAGCTGAGCCGGCCGGCCAGCACCGGCTCGGCCAGGGCCACCGCCTCGTCGTCGCGGCCCCGGCTGGAGAGATAGGTGACCTGGGCCGACGGGTCGCAGCCGGCGCAGTCGGAGAGATCGTCGCGCGGGGTCGTGTTCCACCGCTCGTAGAGCCGGTCGGCCTCGTCCTCCAGGCCGACGTGCCGGGCCACCACGTACCGGTGCTTGTGGACGGCCTGCAGGCTGTGGCCGGCCCGCAGGTAACGGCGTTCCATGTCGTCCAGCACCGCGTACGTGCGGGCCAGCGGCACCTCCGGGAACTTCGTCAGCGCCGACACCATGTACTTGAAGTGCCAGAGCAGGTCCTGCTCGGTGCGGGCGTGGAAGGGCGCCGGATCACGGTCGAAGTCGCTCAGGCACCAGGAGAACGTCACAAACGACTTGGCCACCTCGCCGCCGTACGTGTACGCCGTCGTGGCCAGGATGCGCGCCTGATAGCCCAGCTCCCGGTCGCCGAGCGCGTCGGCGTGCCGGATGACCTGCTCGACGACGGCGATCTGGGCGGCGCCGTACGGCATCCGGTGGGCCTCCTGGAGCAGGCTCCACAGCTCCTCGACGGACCGGCTCACTGCGCCTCCCCGGGGACGGCCCGGCCCAGCAGGCCGAGGAACGACGTGTTGAGCAGGGCCGCGTCCGCGGGCCGGATCGGGTGGTAGCCGAGCAGGAGGGCCTGGCCGTACAGCGCCTCGACGGCCAGAGCCGTCAGGTCCGGGTCACCGATCGCGGTGACCCGGCGGACCAGCGGGTTGCGGTGGTTGAGGACCAGCTGGGGACGGTCCGGCGGGTCGCTGTCGGCGAGCGCGTCGAGCACGCCGCCCCACAGCTCGTCGGCCTTCTCCCGGGTGGCCGTGAACTCCTCGTGGAAGTGCGCGGCGCGGCTGACCAGATAGAGCGCGGGGAGGTTGGCCGGCTCGAAGGTCCGCACGACCACCTCGCAGCCGAGCCGGTCAAGCCGGCGCTGGGCGGCCGACAGGAACGGGCGCAGCCGCAGCTCGGTGGCGGCGTCCAGGGCGTCGAAGCGGGTCGCCAGGTCGGTCGGCTCCAGCCGCTCGACCTTGATGTCGCGGTCGAGCTGCGGCAACCGCTCGATGATCTCGGCGTCGTAGGTGTAGCCACCGTTGATCAGCCCCACGTCCTGCGCGGCGGCGACGGCGGCCAGCTGGCGGAACTCGTCGGTCGTGGCGGCGAACCGGATCAGGCCGTGCCGGGTGCGGAACTCCGCGAGGGTCATCTGGCCGGTGTTGGTCTCCATCGGCCACCACTGCTCGACCAGGCGCAGCATCTCGTCGTCGTGCAGGGCGAGCGCCTTGACCCCGAGGTGATGGATGCGCAGGAACTCGGCCAGCCGGCGCGGGTCGGTGGACGCCAGCCGGACCAGCCAGCCCCGCAACTGGTCGGCGATGGCCTCGCGGGTGGCGACCAGCAGGCTGTCGTCGTAGAGGGCCTCGCGGCTGGCGGTCGGGCGTAGTTCGGTGCTGTCGACGACGCAGCGGGCGAAGAAGGCCCACTCGGGCAGCAGCCCCTCGACGGCCTCGGCCAGCAGCATGCGCTTGAGGTAGACCCGGTGACCGCCGCGGGTGGCGGGATTGACCGGAGTCGGCAGCACGAACGCGGCGCCGGTGAGCCCGGCCTCGGGCACGTCCAGCTCGATCACGTCGAACGGGGTGAAGCCGAGGGTGCGCTCGGCGTAGGAGATCGCGGCGCGGCGGCCGGCGGCCCAGGGCACCTCGCCGACGGTGACGGTGGTGCCGTCCACCGTGACGTCGACCGGGAGCAGTGAACCGTAGAGGGTGGCGAGCTGGGTGACCGTCGCTCCGGCCAGGAACATCTCCGACCCCCGGCGCGGGACCAGGGTCACAGAGGTGCCGGGCTCGCGCTCCGGCCCGGGCTGGACGTCGTAGCGGCCGTCGGCGTAGCCGGTCCACAGCACCGGCGCGGCGCCGGCCCGGCGGGTGTGCACCCGGATCTCGTCGGCGACCAGGAAGCAGGAGAGCAGGCCGATGCCGAACTGGCCGAGGAACTCGTGCCGGGCGAAACCGAGCTCGTCGCGCTTGGAGCTGCGGCCGATCGTGGCCAGCAGCTCGTGCACCTGGTCCTCGGTCAGGCCGATGCCGTTGTCGCTGATGCGCAGGCTGCCGTCACCGGTCGTGGCGGCGGACTCGATGCTGATCCGTGCGGTGCCGGCGGTCTCGTCCTGCCGCACCGCGGTGATCGCGTCCACCGCGTTCTGCAGCAGCTCGCGGACGTACACCCGCGGGCTCGCATAGAGGTGATGGCTGAGCAGGTCGACGATGCCCCGCAGGTCGACCTGAAAGGTGTTGCTCACGTCGGTTCGTCGCCCTCCCCGTCGGCGCTGAGGCGCTCAGGGTACCGGCACGATCTGACCTTCGGTGTCCGCCTTTTCCGTGACCCACCACCGGCCCGAACAGGTGGCCGCGAGCACCGCACCGGCCGTGTTGACGAGCACGTCGTCCACGCTCGAGACCCGCCCGATCGCGAGGACCCACTGCAGGGTCTCGATCAGGACGGCACTCGTCGCCGCGATCACCAGCATCCGCGGCAGTGACGCGGCCCAGCCGAACCGGACCGGCAGGAAGAAACCGACCCCGGCGAGAACCGCCAGGTTGCCGGCGAGCTGCGCGACCGCCGTACCCGGATCCGACGAGAACCAGGACGGCAGGTCGTGCAGCGGCACGAGGTCGACCGAGCGCGGCGTGCCCTGCGGGGTGAAGAGCATGCCGAGGAACGGCAACGTCCAGCCGAGCAGGCCGACCTCGGCGAGAGCGTCCCGCCGGGACCGGCTCCGGCGCCGCCAGTGGTACGCGGCGACGCCGGCGAGCGGCAACAGCAGCAGCGTGGCGATGATCGTGCTGCTGTGGTCCCGCCAGGCTGCTCCCATGCCGCCGAATCTAGGCGGCGAGCGCCAAGCGTCCGGTCAGGAGAGGCCGCCCGGCTCCGAGCCCTTGGCGATGGGGGCGCGCACGAGGTTGCCCCACTCGGTCCAGGAGCCGTCGTAGTTGCGGACCTGCGGATAGCCGAGCAGGTGGTACAGCACGAACCAGGTGTGGCTGGACCGCTCACCGATCCGGCAGTACGCGATCACGTCGTCGCCGGTCTCCAGCCCCAGCTCGTCCCGGTAGATCTTGGTGAGCTCGTCGGCCGGCTTGAAGGTGCCGTCCTCGTTGGCCGCCGACTTCCACGGCTTGCTGAGCGCACCCGGGATGTGCCCGCCGCGCAGCGCACCCTCCTGCGGGTACGCCGCCATGTGGGTCAGCTCACCGGTGTACTCCTGCGGGGAGCGCACGTCGACCAGCGGCCGCCCGCTCGAGATGTGGGCCATGACCTGGTCCCGGAAGGCCCGCAGCGGACCGTCCTCGCGCTGGGGCACCGGGTACGAGGCCGGCGGGCGCTCGGTGCGGTCGCGGGTCAGCTCCCGGCCCTCGGCCACCCACTTCTGCCGGCCACCGTCGAGCAGGCGCACGTCGCGGTGCCCGAACAGGCTGAACACCCACAGGGCGTACGCCGCCCACCAGTTGAAGTTGTCGCCGTAGAAGACGATCGTGTCGTCCCGGCCGATGCCCTTGGCCTCGCACATCGCGGCGAACGCCGCCGGGTCGAGGTAGTCGCGGGTGAGCTGGTCGTTGAGCTCGAGGTGCCAGTCGACCTTCACCGCGCCGGGGATGTGGCCGCTCTCGTAGAGCAGCACGTCCTCGTCGGACTCGACGACCACCAGGCCGGGAGTGCCGAGATGCGCGGCCAGCCACTCGGTGGTGACCAGCTTGTCGGGGTGGGCATACGCCTGCAGGGCCGGCGCCGGATCGTTCTCTACTGACATGTCACTCACGCTATCGCTTCGACGGGACGCAGCTCGGGACGCTTAGCGGTCACGAGGTCACCGGAGGAGTCGCCGGCGAGACGCCTTCTGATCCAGGGGGCGAGATGCTGCCCGGCCGTCCAGGACGTGCGCGGCGACCCGGCGGTGCCCGGCCGCGGAGAGGTGCAGCCGGTCGGCGCGAAGTTGGCGTAACCGACCAGTTTTGCACCGGCCCGCGCGCGTCAGCGTGACGCCGGCGACACTCGATAACGGGGTGATTCCTGACGGTGGTGCCTCCTAAGCTGCGTCCCATGCTGGTGCGGATGTCCACGATGCTGCTCAAGACCCTGCGCGAGGAGCCGGCCGAGGCGGAGGTGCCGAGTCACCGGCTGCTGCTGCGGGCCGGCTACATCCGGCGCTCGGCTCCGGGCGGTTACACCTGGCTGCCGCTCGGCAAGCTGGTGCTGGACCGGATCGCCGCGATCGTCCGCGAAGAGATGACGGCCATCGGCGGGCAGGAGGTGGCCTTCCCGGCCCTGCTCCCCCGCGAGCCGTACGACGTCACCGGCCGCTGGACCGAGTACGGCGAGGATCTGTTCAAGCTCAAGGACCGCCGCGGCGCCGACTTCCTGCTGGCCCCCACCCACGAGGAGATGTTCGCTCTGCTCGTGCAGGACATGACCAACTCCTACCGGGACTTCCCGCTGACCCTGTTCCAGGTGCAGACGAAGTTCCGCGACGAGGCCCGGCCCCGCGCCGGACTGCTGCGCGGGCGCGAGTTCCTGATGAAGGACTCGTACTCGTTCGATCTCTCCGATGCCGGCCTGGCCGAGTCGTACGCCCGGCACCGCGCGGCGTACCAGCGGATCTTCGACCGTCTCGGCCTCGCCCACACCATCGTCTCGGCGGTGTCCGGCGCGATGGGCGGCTCGGCCTCGGAGGAGTTCCTGGCCACGTCCGACGTGGGTGAGGACACGTTCGTGGCCTGCACCACCTGCGGCTACGCGGCCAACACGGAAGCCGTGGTGACGCCCGTCCCGGCTGTGCCGGATCGCGAGCACCGCCCGCTGACCGTCCACGACACCCCGGACACCCCGACGATCACCGCGCTGGTCGGGCTGGCCAACCAGCAGTCCCTCGACGGCCGCACCGACTGGACCGCGGCCGACACCCTCAAGAACGTCGTGGTCACCGTGCACCACCCCGGCCGGGAAGACACCCTGCTGGTCATCGGCGTGCCGGGCGACCGCGAGGTCGACCTCAAGCGCCTGGACGCCGCCCTGAGCCCGGCCACGGCCACCCTGTTCGACGACTTCGCCACCCGGCCCGACCTGGTCAAGGGCTACATCGGCCCGCAGGGTCTCGGGCTGCGCTATCTCGCCGATCCCCGGGTGGCGCCCGGCACCGCCTGGCTCACCGGCGCCAACGAGCCCGGCCGGCACGCGACCTCGGTCGTCGCCGGCCGCGACTTCACCCCCGACGGCACGATCGAGGCGGCCGAGGTCCGCGCCGGTGACCCGTGCCCGGTCTGCGGTGCGGGCGAGCTGGCCATCCGGCGCGGCATCGAGATCGCGCACGTCTTCCAGCTCGGCCGCCGCTACACCGACGCCTTCTCGGTCGACGTGCTCGGCGCCGACGGCAAGCCCGTACGCCCGACCATGGGCAGCTACGGCATCGGGATCTCCCGCGCGGTCGCCACCGTCGCCGAGCAGCACCACGACGAGCGCGGCCTGCTCTGGCCCGACGAGGTCGCGCCGGCCGACGTGCACGTCATCGCCGCGGGCAAGGACGGTCAGCTCGAAGCGGCCGGCACCCTGGCCGCGGAGCTGGACGCCCGCGGACTGCGCGTGCTGCTGGACGACCGGCCGCAGCTGTCGGCCGGGGTGAAGTTCACCGACGCCGAGCTGATCGGCATCCGGCGCATCGTCGTGGTCGGCCGCCGGCTGGCCGAGGGGTACGCCGAGGTACGCGACCGCCGCACGGACGAGCGACACGACGTACCGCTCACCGACGTGGTGCGTGTAATGACGCAGGGGCCCGGGTACGGGCCTGGACACGAGTGACACGAGAACGGGGAGGTCACCACCCATGGCGAGGACCACTGTCGCTGACGTCATGACCAGGCGGGTGGTCTATCTGCCGGCCGGCACCATGCTGGACGAGGCGGCGCAGGCGATGCGCGACCAGTCCATCGGTGACGTGGTGGTGACCGAGGGCCCGACCATCTCCGGGCTGGTGACCGACCGCGACATCGTGGTGCGGGCCCTCGCCGAGGGCCGGCCACCGCAGTCGACGACGCTCGCCTCGATCGCCAGCCACGAGGTGATCATGATCGAGCAGTCGGCCAGTGTGGAGGAGGCGGTCCAGGCGATGCGCGAACGCGGCGTACGCCGGCTGCTCGTCTGCGACGCGGACCGCAATGTGGTCGGCATCATCAGCCTCAGTGATCTGGCCCTCGTGCCGACCTCGGCCGCGGCGTGACCGCCGGACGTAAGGTCGATCCGTGAGTGACATGCCTGCCAAACTGGCCGAGATCGTGGACGACTTCGCCTCCGCGCCGCGCGAGGTCGTGCTGGAGATGATGCTGGAGTTCTCCGACGCGGTGCCCCCGCTGCCCGACTCCCTCAAGGGCCACGAGGGCATGGAGCAGGTGCCGGAATGCCAGACGCAGTTCTTCCTGCGCGCCGAGGTGCAGCCGGACGACACCGTCCGCAGCTACTTCGACTGCCCGCCCGAGGCGCCGACGACGCGCGCCTTCGCGGGCATCCTCGCCGAGGGTCTGGAGGGTGCATCGACGGCCGAGATCCTGGCCGTGCCGGACGACCTCTACAACCGGATGGGCCTGGCCACGGCGATCAGCCCGCTGCGGATCCGCGGGGGCACGGCGATCCTGGGCCGGCTCAAACGGCAGATCCGCGAGCAGTCGTGAACATAGAGATCTGGTACGACCTCGTCTGCCCCTGGTGCTACCTGGGCAAGCGCCGGCTGGAGGCGGTGCTGCTCGGTTTCGGCGGGGAGGTGTCGATGACTTTCCGGGCGTACCAGCTCGACCCCGCACCGGTCCCGCCGCGGCTGCCGATCCGCCGGGCCATGGCAGCCAAGGTGGGTGACCCGCGACGGGTCGAGCAGATGCTCGCGCACGTTACGGCGATCGCCCGCACCGAAGGGCTGGCGCTGAACTACGACCGCGCGGTCGCGGCCAACACCTTCGACGCGCACCGGCTCGTCGCCTGGGCCGCGGCCCAGGAGCTGCAACTCAACATGATCGAGACGTTGCAGCAGGCGCACTTCGCCGACGGTGCCGACCTCGCCTCCCCCGCGGAGCTGGCCCGGCTGGCCGGGACCATCGGGCTCGACGCGCGGGCCGCGTTCGCCTATCTGGCCTCCCCGGCCGGCACGGACGCGGTCAACGCCGACCTGGCTGAGGCTCGCGAGCTGGGAATCACCAGCGTCCCGACCTTCGTGGTCGACCGGCGATTCGTGATCCAGGGCGCGCAGGAGCCGGCAGCCCTGCGGTCGGCCCTGGAGGAGATCGCCCGGCGCGAGGCCGTCGACGCCGCTCAATGAGCATCGCACCCACGTTTCACGTGAAACGCTATTGACGGTCATGGATGGCCCGGATCATGGCGATCCGGTGCTCGGGGTCGAGGCCGTGGGCGGCTTCCTCGCTCATCAGCGTCCGGAGTCGGGGACCCCGATCGGAGCCGGCCAGCACAGTGAAGCCGAGCCGCTCGTAGTAGGGACCGTTCCACTGCACGTCCCGGAAGGTCGTCAGGGTGAGGGCCGGCAGTCCCTGGCCGGCGGCCCAGCGCTCGACGTGGTCGATGAGGTCCCGCCCGATCCGCCGGCGGGCATGGTCGGGATGGACGCTGACCTGCTCGATGTGCGCCCGGCCGTCGACCCGCTGGACCAGCACGAAGGCAACCGGCCGATCGGCATGGTCGACCGCCACCCAGGAGAGTGCGGCGCGCTGGTATTCGGCCAGGACGTCGATGGTGGGGACGGGATGGTCGGCTATGTCGGCCATGCCGATGGTGCGGAAGAGTTCACCGGCGGCCAGCTCGATGCGCTGGATGACGGCCAGGTCGTCGGGCCGGGTCGGGCGGATCTTCGTCACGCCCTCGACCGAACCAGGAGGACGCCGACCGGTCCAGCCAATTCCGCGACCAGATAGGCAGGTCGAGTCGTCGTCGCGGTCGGCCCGACGGGCGATCCGCCGGGCAAGCAGTGAGCGGGACGTCCGGCTGATCGGCGCCCGGGTCGACGACAGCTGTCAGATCTCGTGGGCCAGGCCGTCGATGACCTCCGCGCCGGGCAGCGCACCCAGAGCCGGTCCCGCGATCGCGATCTTGCTGTGCCGCACCCCGGACCCGATGATCACGTGCGGCGTCGCGACGACCCGCGCGTCGACCAGCACCGGCCAGGACTGCGGCAGGCCGATCGGTGTGATGCCGCCGTACTCCATGCCCGTCAGCCGGACCGCGTCGTCCATCGGCGCGAAGCTCGCCTTGCGCACGTCCAGGTGCCGGCGCACGATCCCGTTCACGTCGGCGCGGGTGGTCGCCAGCACCACGCAGGCCGCGTACCGGGTGATCTCGCCGCGGCGGCCCGCCACGATCACGCAGTTCGCCGACTCCCCCAGCGTCACGCCGTACGCCTCGCAGAAGGCGGCCGTGTCGGCCAGCTCCGCGTCGATGGGCGCCACCAGCACCTGGTCCCCGTCGATGGGCGCCTCCGCCGGCCACACCTGCAACGCGGCCGCGACCGGCGTCGCGAGCAGATCGAGCCGGGCCATCGCGGGTTCGAGCTTCAGGGTTCCCATCACGTCGGACATCCTCCCCCGAACCGCCCTCGGATAACCAGAAAGTCACCCCGCTCCTCAGCCCGAGCGAGATCTTGCCGACTGTCAGTGGGTGTGGAGGAGAGACGCAGCGCACGGGTCGGGACTGTCAGCGGTCTCGCGCTGCTCGCCGGCGGCACAGCCGTCGCGGCGGTAGCCGGCGGCACGCACTCGTTCTTCGCCACCGCACTGCTGGGCCTGCTCGCCCTCGGGATGGGCCACGCTCTGCTGACGGAGATCCAGCGGCAGGCGCGCCGCCGCGGGCCCGGCGGCTGGGCCGCCCACGACACCGTCAACACCGCACTGCTCGCATGCTGGGCGGTGGGCGCGCTGAGCGTGACGGTCCTGGCCGTCACTCCGATCGCGGTCCGGGCGGTGGGGGTCCTGCTGACCCTGGGGTACGCGGTGAGCTGCGCCTACTTCGTCCGCGAGCGCCGCCGCACGATCACCTCACCGGTCACCGAAGCGGCAGCCGTTCCCACTGACTAGTCAACCGGCAGCGCGACGATCATCGGCGGGATCGGCAGGCCGGGGCCGTCCGGGCGTACCGCGGGCAGCGGCACCCAGTCCAGCCCGACCGGCAGCGGACCGCCGACGTGCGGCCCGAGCTGCGGCTCGCCGTCCGCCACGGTCACCGCGAACACCGACGTCATCCCCGACGGGTACGGCGTGTCCAGCAGGTACCGCGCTTCCTTCACCACCAGGCCGACCTCTTCGAGGACCTCACGGCGTACCGCGTCCTCGGCCGTCTCCCCCGGATCGATGCCGCCGCCGGGCAGCGTCCACCACTCCCGGTTGCCGTCACGCAGGCTGCGCTCGTGCACCATCAATACCCGGCCGTCCCGCACGATGATGGCCGCGGCTCGCTTCCGTCCACTCACGAATGAAGGCTAACTGTCAGACCGTGGCCGTATGGTCACGGGCAACCGACGGCCGGCGCAACGGGAAGTGCCCGCAGGCCGTCCGCCGAGCCCGGCCAACCCCTCCGACCGGCGCATTCTCGCCGGACCGGCCGTAGCGAGCGGATCGCCGTGGCACCGGGCCGTGGCCACGGTCACATCGATGCGGATGCCTGCGGCCGGCCGAGCGCTTCGCAGAGGTCTCCCCGGTGAACTCCCGGCCGGAAGAGGCTGACGCACGATTCAGTCAGACGCTGCGCAGGACCCGCTCGAACTTCTCCGGCGGCATCGACCGGGCGTGCTCGCGGCGGCTCTCGGCGAACGCCGCCACCACGGCCTCGCGTTCGTTCTCCGGCAGGATTCCGGCGAAGGGCGAGCTCTTGCGCAACTCCACCGCGTACGCGGCCGACGACGTCAGCGCCTCCAGCACCGCCTCGACGCCCTGGTCCAGCACGGCGTCCCAGCGATCCAGCCACTCCCACGCCCGGCCCTCGGGGTGCATCCGCCGCAGCCGGCGCAGGTTGATCGCCGCGGCGGCCAGCACGGCGCCGGGATGACGCACCAGCCGCCCGGCGACGGCTCGGTGCAGCCATAGCGTCTCGAGCTGGTCGCGGTCCATCTGCGGCTGGATCAGGGCCTCGACGTCGCTGCGGCGGATGCGCCGCCGCGAGCTGATCGTCACGTACGGCAGCAGCCCCCGCAGGCAGAGGTCGGCCACATGCGCCCGCGATGACCGCAGCAGCACAGCCGCCTCGCCGGTCGTCAGCCACTCCCGCGTGCACATCGTCACACGTGGATATTGACGTGCGCCCCGCCCCAAAGCAACAACCGAACGGGTCTTGACTCTTTCACCGCCCCGGCTTGTCGCGCCGGGCTCAGTCACCGTCCACGTCGAAGCGGACGATCACGATCTCGTCGCCCGCCTGCAAATCCGGGTAGTAGTCGCGCAGGCCGAGGAGCACGTCGGCGGCGCCGGCGAAGCCGTCTTCCCGGGCTTCCTCGTCGGTGATGCTCCCGACCGGCTTGGCCACGGTGGAGGTGATGGAGCCCGGCAGGGAGATCTCGTCGTCGAACTCGAAGACCAACAGCGCCGGTCCGACCCGTACGGGATCCCGGAACCGCATGGTCACTCGCTTGCTGCCGTCGCGCACAGCCGGAAGGTGCGAGGCGCGGAACCGCAATCGCTGCATGGTGGGTTTGTGGAGCCCAGGGGACTTGAACCCCTAACCCCCGCCTTGCAAAGGCGGTGCTCTGCCAGTTGAGCTAGGGCCCCCGGTAGGTGGGGCTCAGCGCAGGTCGGGCGCGGTGGTGGCCTCGTGCCACAGGGCGCGCTCGTCGCTGGAGGCCTTGACCCTCTTGACGACCAGGGCTGTCGCGCCGATGACGCCGGCAACGATCAGGAGCTTCTTCAGCATTGCTGGATCCCCTTACATCTGCGGCGGGAGGTGGTGCTTGGTGGGGCTAGCTGGAATCGAACCAGCGACCTCAGAGTTATCAGCTCTGCGCTCTAACCGACTGAGCTATAGCCCCGTGACAGCGACACGAAGATTACCGTACCGCCTTGCGCTACCCAAAATTGGGGGCGGCCGCCGTGCCGGACACGGCGGCCGCAACCACAGTCACGGGTGGATCAGTCGCGCTCGGCGAGCGTCAGCTCGACGCCGCCGACCAGGTCGGCACAGACGTTGTAGATGAACGCGCCCAGCGTGGCCAGCGCGGTGAAGAGCACCACGTTGACCGCGCCGATCAGCATCGACGTGCCGATGACGCCCCAGGCGGTGATGCGGAAGCCACTGCCGGGCGCCGCGGCCTCGGTGCCGCCGCCGGTGGTGTTCACCAGGCTCTGCAGGCTGTTGTTGACCGTCTGCCAGACGCCCATGGCGTCGAGCGAGAGGTACAGCACCGAGGTGGCCACGACCACCACGATGAACAGGACCACCGACACGGCGAAGGCGAACTTCATCACGGACCAGGGATCGATCCGCTTGAGGTTCAGCCGGGCCCGGCGGGGGCCACGCGCCGCGGCCGACGTCACCGTCGAGCGCGCGGAACGGACCGCCTCGGAGACCCGGGCCGCACCGACGGCGGCCGAGCCGCTGGCGGCGGCGTTGCCCGAAGGGCGCTTGGGGGCCTCAGCGGGGCGCTGGGGAGCCGTACCGGGCTTGGCCGGGGGCTGAACCCCGGTGCGCCCGGCCTGCCCGCCCTGAGCCACTGCTGCGGAACCGCCGCTCTTGCCCTTGGTGACGATCGGCACCGTGGCCGAGCCCTTGGCGACCGAAGGGCCCGCCGCCGGGGCGGCCGGTGGCCGCTTCTGCTCGGCCTGACCGTCACTGTCGGCGGGCGGCTCACCCGGCGGCGGGGCCATGCCCGGCGCGCGGGTGAACTTCGGCTGGGACGGGGCATCGGCGGGTACCGCCGCGCGGCCGGCTCCCTCGCGTCCGGTCGGTGCGGCGCCGTCCTTCTTCGGCTCCGCGTCGACCGGAGATGCCGAGGATCCCGGGCCCCCCGACTTCGCCTGTGTCTCCGGCATCAACTAGTCCTGTTCGTCAGGCTCGTCGGCATTGCGAGCAAGCGCCACGATGGTTACACCTTCTGGGAGGTCCATCAGCTTGACCCCCATTGTGTTCCGATCCCGCGTGCGCCGTACAGGCTTCACGGGAGTCCGGATGACACCACCATTGCTGGTGATGGCAAATAGTTCATCCTCCGGGTCGATCACGAGCGCTCCGACGAGCCCGCCACGACGCTCCGTGATCTTGGCCGTCAGCACACCCTTGCCGCCCCGGCCCTGCACCGGATACTCCTCGATCGGCGTCCGCTTCGCATACCCGCCGTTGGTCGCGACCAAAACGTCCATGCCCTCACGAACCACCTCCATCGCGAGGAGTTCGTCCGCCTCGCTGAAGCGCATGCCGATCACGCCCGAGGTCGCCCGTCCCATCGGCCGCAGCGCCTCGTCGGTCGCGTTGAACCGGATGGCCTGAGCCTTCTTCGAGACCAGGAGCAGGTCGTTCTCCGGCGCGGCCAGCGTGGCGCCCACCAATTCGTCATCCTCCCGCAGGTTGATGGCGATGATGCCACCGCTGCGGTTGGAGTCAAATTCCTCGAGGCGGGTCTTCTTCACGAGGCCATTCTTGGTGGCGAGCACAAGGTACGGCTCGACCCGGTAGTCCGGGATCTGGATGACCTGCGCGATGTGCTCGTCCGGAAGGAAGGCGAGCAGGTTGGCGACGTGCTGGCCCTTGGCGACGCGGTTGGCCTCGGGCAGCTCGTAGGCCTTCGCGCGGTAGACCCGGCCCTTGTTGGTGAAGAACAGGATCCACGAGTGCGTGGAGATCACGAAGAAGTGGCTGACGATGTCGTCCTGACGCAAGGATGCGCCGCTCACGCCCTTGCCGCCGCGCTTCTGCGAGCGGTACAGATCAACCTTCGTGCGCTTCGCGTAACCGGTTCGTGTGATCGTCACCACAACGTCCTCGCGCGCGATGAGGTCCTCCATCGAGACCTCGCCGTCGAACGGGATGATCTGGGTCTTGCGGTCGTCGCCGAAGCGGGCCACGATCTCGGCCAGCTCGTCGGAGACGATCGCCCGCTGCCGCTCCGGCTTGGCCAGGATGTCCTTGAGGTCGGCGATCTCGATCTCGATGCGGGCCAGCTCGTCGACGATCTTCTGCCGCTCCAGCGCCGCCAGGCGCCGCAGCTGCATGTCCAGGATCGCGGTGGCCTGGATCTCGTCGACGTCGAGCAGCTGCATCAGGCCCTGGCGGGAATCCTCGACGGTGGGCGAGCGCCGGATCAGGGCGATCACCTCGTCTAGCATGTCCAGCGCCTTGACCAGGCCGCGCAGGATGTGCGCGCGTTCCTCGGCCTTGCGCAGGCGGTAGGCCGTGCGCCGGCGGATGACGTCGATCTGGTGGTCGACGTAGTGCCGGATGAACTGGGCCAGGTTGAGCGTGCGCGGCACCCCGTCGACCAGCGCCAGCATGTTGGCGCCGAAGGTCTCCTGCAGCTGGGTGTGCTTGTAGAGGTTGTTCAGCACGACCTTGGCGACCGCGTCGCGCTTGAGGACCAGGATCAACCGCATTCCGGTACGCCCGGAGGACTCGTCCCGGATGTCGGCGATCCCGGTGAGCTTGCCCTCCTTGACCAGCTCGGCGACCCGCTCGGCGAGGTTGTCGGGGTTCACCTGGTACGGCAGCTCGGTGACGACCAGGCACGGCCGGCCCCGGGCGTCCTCCTCGACCTCGACCACCGCGCGCATCCGGATCGAACCCCGGCCGGTGCGGTAGGCGTCCTGAATCGCCTGCTGACCGACGATCAGGCCGCGGGTGGGGAAGTCGGGTCCCTTGACGATGCCCAGGATCGCCTCGAGCGTGGTGGCCTCGTCGGCCTCCGGGTTGTCGAGATACCACTGGACGGCGGCGGCGATCTCGCGCAGGTTGTGCGGCGGAATCTTGGTCGCCATCCCGACCGCGATGCCCTCGGAGCCGTTGACCAGCAGGTTCGGGAACCGCGCGGGCAGGATCGTGGGCTCCTTGGCCCGGCCGTCGTAGTTGTCCTGCATGTCGACGGTGTCCTCGTCGATGTCCCGCAGCATTTCCATGGCCAGCGGCGAGAGCTTCGACTCGGTGTAGCGCATGGCGGCGGGCGGGTCGTTGCCCGGCGAGCCGAAGTTGCCGTTGCCGTCGATCAGCGGGTAGCGCAGCGACCACGGCTGGCCCATCCGGACCAGGGCGTCGTAGATCGAGGAGTCACCGTGCGGGTGGTAGTTACCCATGACGTCACCGACGACGCGGGCGCACTTGACGTAGCCGCGGTCGGGGCGGAAGCCGGCGTCGTACATCGCGTACAGGATCTTGCGGTGCACCGGCTTGAGGCCGTCCCGTACGTCCGGCAGCGCCCGCCCGACGATGACGCTCATCGCGTAGTCGAGGTACGAGCGCTGCATCTCGACCTCGAGGCCGACCGGCTCGACCCGCTGGCTCACTCCGCCGCCGGGCACGTCCTGGGGTTCCTCGGCGGGGGTCTCGGGAGTATCCGTCACAGTTAACCCTTACTAACAGTCAAACCCGACAAACGGCATCAGGCTACGCATTTCGCTGTGGATAACGTTGTGGAAAGCGGTGATTCGCTGTGCATAACCCGAGGTGAGCGGCGTCGAGTGACGCCGCTCACGTACTCAGATATCGAGGAACCGCACGTCCTTGGCGTTGCGCTGGATGAACGAGCGCCGCGCCTCGACGTCCTCACCCATCAGGACGCTGAACAGCTCGTCCGCGGTTGCGGCGTCGTCGAGGGTGACCTGCTTCAGCGTCCGGGCCGCCGGGTCCATCGTCGTGTCCCAGAGCTCACGGAAGTTCATCTCGCCGAGACCCTTGAACCGCTGGATGTCGTCGGGCTTCGCGTTCGCCTTCTTCTGCTGGCGCAGCTCGATCAGGCCGTCCCGCTCGCGGTCGGAGTAGGCGTACTGGGCGTCGTCGCCGCGCTTGTTCCACTTGATCTTGTACAGCGGCGGGGCGGCCAGGTAGACGTGGCCCAGCTCGACCAGCGGCCGCATGAAGCGGAACAGCAGGGTGAGCAGCAGCGTCTGGATGTGCTGGCCGTCCACGTCGGCGTCGGCCATCAGCACCACCTTGTGGTAGCGCAGCTTGGCGACGTCGAACTCCTCGTGGATGCCGGTGCCCAGGGCCGTGATCAGCGACTGGACCTCGTTGTTCTTCAGCACCCGGTCGATCCGGGCCTTCTCCACGTTGAGGATCTTGCCGCGGATCGGCAGGATCGCCTGGATCTGGCTGTCGCGGCCCTGCTTGGCCGAGCCGCCGGCCGAGTCGCCCTCGACGATGAACAGCTCGGACACCCGCGGGTCGGTCGACTGGCAGTCGGCCAGCTTGCCCGGCATCGAGCCGGACTCCAGCAGCGACTTGCGCCGGGCCAGCTTGCGGGCCTGCTGCGCGGCGATCCGGGCCCGGGCCGCCTGCGAGGCCTTGGTGATGATCTGCTTCGCGTCGGCCGGGTTGCGGTCGAACCAGTCGGCGATCTGCTCGTTGGCGATCTTCTGGACGAAGCTCTTCATGTTGGTGTTGCCGAGCTTGGTCTTGGTCTGACCCTCGAACTGCGGGTTGGTCAGCTTCACCGAGATGATCGCGGCCAGGCCCTCACGGATGTCCTCACCGGAGAGCTTCTCGTCGCCCTTGAGGAACTTCTTCTCGGCGCCGTACCGGTTGACGATGCTGGTCAGCGCGGCCCGGAAGCCCTCCTCGTGGGTGCCGCCCTCGTGGGTGTTGATCGTGTTGGCGAAGGTGTAGACCGACTCGCCGTACGACTCGTTCCACTGCATCGCGATCTCGAGAGCCATGCCCTCGTCGTTGGCCTCGGCCTCGAACTCGATCACCGTCTTGTGGATCGGGGCCTTGGTCTGGTTGAGGTGGCGCACGAAGTCGGCGATGCCGTTCTCGTACATGAAGGTGACCTCGCGGGCCTTGCCCTCCTCGTCGACGTGCTCCGGCCGCCGGTCGACCAGGTTGATCGTGAGGGCCTTGTTGAGGAAGGCGTACTCCTGGATCCGGCGGTAGATCGTCTGCCAGTCGAACTCGACCGTCTCGAAGATCGTCGGGTCCGGCCAGAACTGGACCATCGAACCGGTCCGCTCGGTCTTCTCGCCCTTCTCCAGCGGGCCGGGCTTGGAACCGGTGTAGTGCTGCCGGTAGACGTTGCCCGACTTGTGGATCTCCACGAACATCTTGGTGGAGAGGGCGTTGACGACCGAGACGCCGACGCCGTGCAGACCGCCGGAGACCGCGTACGCCTTGCCGTCGAACTTGCCACCCGCGTGCAGGACCGTCAGCGCGACCTCGACGCCGGGCTTCTTCAGCTTGGGGTGCAGGTCGACCGGGAAACCGCGGCCGTTGTCGGTGACGGAGACGCCGCCGTCCGGCAGCAGGACCACGTCGATGGTGTCGCAGTAGCCCGCGAGCGCCTCGTCGACGGCGTTGTCCACAACCTCCCAGACCAGGTGGTGCAGGCCCCGCTCGCCCGTGGAACCGATGTACATACCGGGGCGCTTACGGACCGCCTCGAGACCTTCGAGCACGGTGATGGAACCGGCACCGTATTCCTGCGTGTTCTCTGCCACCCTCGGCCACTTTCTCGCGCCGGCCCGCGCGAGGCGGGCTGGTCACGGGGTTGGCGGGCGGCCGGCGGCCACCGGCGGGCAGGGCGAGCCACCGGCGACGAACCGCGGGAAGAAGGCGGACCACCGGTGGAGCCGAGCGCGCCGGTCGCCGCGGTCACCCGCGGATCGTGATCGGCTGGAAAAATCGCGTAGCGTGACGGAGTGCCGTCACGGGGCGGACTTTCCCGGTCTCTGTCGATTCTACTCCGTCGGAGCGAGTTGTAGAGGGTCCGGCACCCTCGTCCGGGTACCTCAGATTGCCGTAGCGCGATTGAGGGCCACTCCCACGAGTCCCCCTACACGGAATGCGGGCCCCCCGCAACGGCGAACCTTTCGACGCCCGGACCCGGAGGCGCGCCTCCCGGCGGGTGGGGCCACGCGCTGCGACACTGCCTGACGACAGCAGGCGACGGTGTCGTAACCTCGCCCGCGCGGCCCGGTACACGGCCGGACGGGTCCGCAGCCCGGCAGTTCGAGGAGAGGTGAGCCCGCCATGGCGCTGGACAAGGGGCTGGACAACGTCGCCGTGCACTGGCCGCGGACGAACCGGTTCTACGACCCGGTCGCCCCGGCCGAGTTCGTCGACTTCGGCGCCGTCGCGGACGCGCCGGACATCGCCGCGCCCACCGGCGCGCTGGCGCTGCACATCGCCAAGACCGGCACGGTACGGGCAACCGCGTACACGGAGCTCGTCGACCTGCTGCTGGGGCTGGAGGGTGTCCTCTACGCCACCGACGCGGCCGCGGAGGACGAGGACCCGGTCATCGACCCGGACGGCTGCGCCTGGATCGCCGGCGGGCTGGAACGCTTCGTCGATGGCCACCAGCCGTACGGCGACCTGGTCACCTTCGACAGCGTGGCGGACGTGATGCGGGCCGCGGTGACCGGTGGACGCCTCGCCGAGCAGCAGCTGCGCTGGCTGGACCAGCGGCTGGCGGCGCTACGGGACGAAGCAGGCAACGCGCCGCACTGGAGCTTCGCCCGTACGGAGCTGGCAGTGCTGTCGGGCTTCTACCGTCGCTGCGCCGAGCGCGGCTTTGCGGTCTTCGCCGACTACTGAGTCCACCCGCGACGGAGATCCTCGTTCATGCGCTTGACGACCGCCACTTTGCCGGCCGCCCGGTCATGCAGGTCGGCCACGAGTCGAAATACGGTCCCATGGTCGACCGAGGGGTAGAACCGGCGTAACCGCTGATCGGCGTGGGCGGCCCGCAGGAGCGGCCGGAGAGTCACCAGGTACGGGTCGTTCAGGTAGATGTCCCACAGACCCGGCCGGTCCCCTTCCTCGCGCGCCATGGCGACGGGATCCACCCGCATGAACGGAAACTGCCGGTGCATTTCGCGCAACGAGATACCCCGCCGCAAGGCGGCGACCACGGCCCACCGTCTCCAGTTCACCCGCGTCCACGCCCCTGCGCTGGACCGCGGCACGCCAAGCCGGCCCCAGGCCACCGAGGTCGGCCACTTCGGGATAGCGCTCCCGGTCGACTGGCAGGCATTCGTCGGGCGTCATCATCTGATGTCCTTCTCGAGCGAGTCCGACGGAGGTCTCAGCCGTACGTGTCGCGCGGGCCGCGGCCCTGCACTCGGCGCGGGCCCTTGGCCCACGACGGCGCCGCCGGGCCGTGGATGTTGAGCTTGGTGACCACGTTGTGGCCGACCTCGGCGGCGATGCGCTTGAGGAGGTTGGCGGCGAGCAGGCGTAGCTGAGTCGCCCACGCCGTCGACTCGGCCTCCACGGTCAGCACACCGGCGTCGAGCTTCACCGGGCGGCTGTGCTGGGCGACGTCCGGGCCGACGACCTTCTCCCAGGCGCCGAAGACCTTGGCCTCGGCGGCCGGCTTCTGCCAGCCGCGCTGCTTCATGATCCGCTCGAGCATCACCCCGAAGAGCTGCGGATCCCGGGGATCCGGCCCGGGGCCGGAATAGCCGCGCAACCGGCGGCCGGTGCCCTCGTCGTTTCCGGTACGGCGGCGCGGCGCCTGCTGAGTGGCCCGTCGTCTGGCCAGTGCGGCGTCCAGGACCGCGCGGGCCAGCTCCGGCCCGACCGCTGTCCCGCCGTCAGCCGCGACCCCTGGTGCGCTCGCCGAGCCGTCCGAACCGGCGCCACCGGCAGCTGAGGGCGGCTGGCGGCCTGTCGCGTCTTCCGCGTCGCCAGCAGCCTTCCCCGCGGCGGCCCGTTTTGCGGCGCCCCTGGCAGCCGCTGGCGGCTTTTCCGGGGTTCCCTCAGACACGGGTCACCGTTCCTGGTCCGACGTCGTAGCGGGCCCCCTGCAGGGTCGCGGGGACATCTTCCGGCACCGCGCAGGTCACCAGCAACTGCGTCGCGTCGGACACCAGCGCCGCGAGCCGTTCCCGGCGGCCGGAGTCGAGCTCGGCGAAGACGTCGTCGAGCACCAGCACCGGCTCGATCCCGTCGGCCCGCAGCAGGTCGTACGCCGCCAGCCGCAGGGCCAGCGCGAAGGACCACGATTCGCCGTGGCTCGCGTACCCCTTGGCGGGTAGTTCGCCCAGGGTGAGGGAGAGATCGTCGCGATGCGGGCCGACCAGGGTGACGCCGCGCTCGATCTCGTTCTGCCGCCGCTCGGCGAGCGAGGCGAGCAGCGCCTGCTCCAGCTGGGGGCGGTCGGGGACCAGCGATTCGCCGAGCCGGGACGCGTACGCGATCGAGGCCGTCGACCGCCCGGCCGCCACCGCGTCGTACGCCTTGGTCAGATGGGGTCCCAGCGCCGCGGCCAGCTCCAGCCGCCCGGCCAGCAACTCGGCCCCGTGATGGGCCAGATGCTGATCCCAGACCGCGAGGGTCGACAGATCCTGCCCGCGCGTCCCGCCGACCTTGCGCGTCAGGTACGCCGTGCGCAGCAGGGCGTTGCGCTGCTTGACCACCCGGTCGTAGTCGGCGCGCACCCCGGCGAACCGGGGCAGCCGGGCCACCAGCAGATCATCGAGGTAGCGCCGGCGCTCGGCCGGATCACCACGGACCAGCTCGAGATCCTCCGGCGCGAACAACACCATGCGCAGCGCGCCGAGCACCTCGCGGGACCGGCGTACGGGTGATCTGTTCAGCCGGGCGCGGTTCGCCCGGCCCGGCACGATCTCCAGCTCGACCAGCAGTTCGCGACCATCGTGGACGATCTCGCTGCGGATCACGGCCGAGCTCGCACCGGCCCGGACCAGCGGCGCGTCGGTGGCCACCCGGTGACTGTCCAGAGTGGCCACGTAACCCAGCGCTTCGATCAGGTTGGTCTTGCCCATGCCGTTCTGGCCGACGAGCACCGCGACGCCGGGATCGAAGTCGACCGTCACCCGCTCGTACGAACGGAAGTCGGTCAACTCGACCCGGCGCACGTACATCTCACTGATTTCCTTTGCAGTGCGGCGAAGCCGCCTGGGCTGCTCAGCTTTCCTTTGCAGTGCGGCGAAGCCGCCTGGGCTGCTCAGCTCCTTTGTCGTGCGGCCAAGCCGCCTGGGCCGGTCAGCCGACGACGGCGTGGCCGCCGAACTGCTGGCGCAGCGCGGCGACGGCCTTCATGGCGGGCGAGTCGGCCTGCCGCGATTCGAAACGGGTGAACAGGGACGCGGCGATGACGTGCAGCGGCACGGCGAGCCGGACCGCCTCGTCGACGGTCCACCGGCCCTCGCCGGTGTCCTCGGCGTAGCCCTTGAGCTTGGCCAGCTCCGGGTCGCCGTCCAGCGCACGGTCGAGCAGGTCGAGCAGCCAGGACTTGACGACGCTGCCCTCGCGCCAGCTCTTGATCGCGCCGGGCACGTTGTCCACGTACTCCGAGGCCTCGAGCAGCTCCCAGCCCTCGGCCAGGGCCTGCATCATGCCGTACTCGATGCCGTTGTGGACCATCTTGGTGTAGTGGCCGGCACCGACGGGGCCGGCGTGCACGAAGCCGTACGGCCCGGCCGGCTTGAGCGCCTCGAAGATCGGCATGCAGGTGGCGACGTTCTCCTCGGAGCCGCCCACCATCAGCGCGTACCCGTTCTGGTTGCCCCAGATGCCGCCGGAGACGCCGCAGTCCATGTAGCCGATGCCCTTGGGCGCGAGCCGGTCGGCCCGCGGCTGGTCGTCGGTGAACTTGGAGTTCCCGCCGTCGATGATGATGTCTCCGGCGGAGAGCAGCCCGCCCAGTTCGTCGATCGTGCTCTCGGTGATGTGACCGGCCGGCACCATCGTCCAGACCACCCGCGGCGCGGCGAGCTTGGCGACCATTTCGGCGATGCTGGCGACATCGGAGATGTCGGGGTTGCGGTCGTAGCCGACGACTTCGTGCCCGGCGGAACGGATCCGCCCGCGCATGTTGCCGCCCATCCGGCCGAGACCGACAAGGCCGAGCTGCATGGTGTTCCCCCTAGATGAGTGGTTCTTCCGCCCAGTATCAGCGGGTTACCCGGATCGGCATGATCAGATAGCGGTAACCCGGCACGATTTCGCCGTCTTCGGCTGCGGGGGAGATCACAGCCGGCTTGAACGCGTCGACGAACGAGAGTACGGCGGTCTGGGCGCCGAGGTTCTGCAAACCGTCGATCAGGTACTGCGGGTTGAAACCGATCGTCAGAGGCTCGCCGGTGAAGGTCGCCTCCATGGCCTCGCTGGCCCGGGCCTCCTCCGTGCCGCCGGCCTCGACCACCAGGCCGTCCTCGCCGAAGCTCAGCAGCACCGGGGTGGTGCGCTCGGCCACCAGGGCGACACGACGGACCACCTCGACGAGCGCGGAGACGCTGACCCGGGCCTCGGCGTTGTGGCTGGCCGGGAAGAGCGAGCGGACCGGCGGGTAGTTCGCGCCGTCGAGCAGCCGGCTGGTGGTGCGCCGGGTCCCGCCCGCGAAGCCGATCATGCCCTCGCCGGCGTTGCCCTGGGCCAGGGCGAGCACGACGTCGCCGCCGAGCGGGCCCATGGTCTTGGCCGTGTCGTTCAGCGTCTTCGCCGGGACCAGCGCGTTCAGGCTGATGTCCGGGTCGTCGGGGTTCCACTGCAGCTCGCGCATGGCCAGCCGGTAGCGGTCGGTGGCCAGCATGGCCATCGAGGTGCCGTTCAGCTCGATCCGCACGCCGGTCATCATCGGCAGCGTCTCGTCCCGGCCGGCCGCGATGGCGACCTGCTGGACGGCCCCGGCGAACGTCTGCGCGTCGACCGTGCCGGCGCTGGACGGCATCTCCGGCAGGGTCGGGTAGTCCTCGACCGGCATCGTCGGCAGCGTGAAGCGCGCGCTGCCGCAGACGAGCTCGAGATGCGCACCGACAGCGGCGATGTCCGCCGGCTTGTTCGGCAGCGCCTTGGTGATCTCGGCCAGCAGCCGGCCGGAGACCAGGGCGGCGCCGTCGGCGTCGGCCTGCACCTCCACGCTCACCTGACTGGAGACTTCGTAGTCAAAGCCGGAGACGTGCAACCTGCCGTCGGTCACCCGCAACATGACGCCGGCGAGCACCGGCACCGACGGGCGGCTCGGCAGGCTCTTCGCCGTCCACGCCACGGCGTCGGCGAGTGCGTCTCGCTCCACCCGGAACTTCATGCCATGCCCTCCGCGTCACTCTTTCTCGACGAACCAGCATCGGATGTGCTGATGGCGCCCACTGAACTCTATGGCGCGGGTCGGCGCAGCATGCGTCCGACCCCGGTGCTGTGGGTTGAGTCAGGGATGGTTCGGACCGCAGAGCGGCTCATCCACACCTTCCCCAACGCTGATGATTGCTTTTTGGATTTCCCTGGAGAAGACATAGTCGTCTTCATCGGTCCTGTGCAAAGTGTGGAGAACTCCTGTCTGCGCTGGTCAGAGGGTTATCCACCGGTGATTCACATGTGGGAAACCAGGGTACAAACCCCGGTCTGCGTCCACAGTCGTCGACCCGACTCCGGTTGTCCACCGTTGTCCACCGTCTGTCCACCGGTTATCCACCGGGTTTGTGCCCAGGCCTGGGGATAACGCCGGAACGCTACCGGCTCGTCGTCCCCAGAACCTTCAACAGGAAATCCACACGCGTCCACAGGCTGTGGGGACAGTCGTGACGGTGCGTGTCTGTCCACATCGATTTCCCCAGGGCTCATCCACATCTGTGGGGTACGAGCCTGAGGGTTTTCCACCGCTGGGGATAACTTCCTGTGAACGCCTGTGAACTCCTGTGGATAACGTTGGCACGATCCCGTTTCGTCGCGGCGTTGACACGAACGTGGTGGGGATAAGTCGAGCGATGCGAGGTCGCCGCTGGGCGGGCCGTGCCTCTGCGGACCGGGATTCAGGCTCTGCTGGGGCGATTCGGGCCACTGCCGGGCACGGTCCGGGTCCTCGCCGAGCAGTGCGATCCGGGCGTCCGCCGAGGACGATCCAGATCTCCGGTCGAGGACGATCCAGATCTCCGGTCGAGGACGACCCGGGGCACCGGTCGAGCGATCTGCGGTCTTTCGAGCGCGATCTGCGGCCACCGTTGGGTGATCCGTGATCTCTGTCGGGCGACTCGCGGCACTCCGGGAGGCTCGGCCCGGGTTGGGGACCACCTTGTTTCTCCGAGGTGGAGGCGGGGTGTGTGGCGCGTTGCGCAGGGGCGTGGCCACGGTGCTGCTGCGGCTGGTCTAGATGGTGGCGTCGGCGCGGGACCGGGGGCTCTAGATGGTGGCGTCGCGCGGGACCGGTTTGGCTGTGGCCGGAGCAGGTGGACCGTGGTTTGGGAGCAAGCCGAGGCGGGCCGATTGCCTGACCGTCCGCTTCACTGCCCGGCCGCTCGACTGCCCACCCGGGCGCCCGGCCTGCTGCCCGGCTGCCCGCCTGCCCGGCTGCCCGCCTGAGCGTTGCCCGGTCACCGGTCACTCGCCCGGCCAACTGGCCGGCCAACTGCTCGGCCGCGGTGCATGAGCGGGAACGTGGCGGGCCAGGCGAGGGCACCGGACCCTTGCCGTCGGCCGGATCCGCCCGTCTGTTGGATCGGCCCGTCTGTGGGATCGGCCCGTCTGCCGGATCTGGCGGAGTGCCGGATCTGCGCGGCGGCGGCCGCGTGAGTGGCCGAACCGGCGCAGTCGCGATGGGTGGCACGGCGGGACGGCGACCCGCGGAGATCTGAGTTCGCCTCGGCTATTTGTGGGAGCGGCAGGGTCCGAGTGTTGACTGGCGGAGCACGACCCCAGAGTCGACCAGCAGCTGAGAATTCCGGCGAGTTGTGTGAATCGCCTACCTGTGCGACCGGCTGAGCAAACAGATCTTGGTCTTGCCGGCGGTCAGCCCGGCGGGAGATCGCCGGGCCTGAGATTTCCGGGGCTGACTGCTGTGGCTGCTCGAGCCGGTGCTGCGGTTGCGGGCTCCGCTGCGCGTACCGATAAAGCTTTAGGTGTTCTGCTTGATGCGGTTGGTCAGCTCGGCGATCTGGTTGTAGAGGGACCGCCGCTCGGCCATGTGCTGGCGGATCTTGCGGTCCGCGTGCATCACCGTGGTGTGGTCGCGGCCGCCGAAGGCCTGGCCGATTCTCGGCAGGGACAGTTCGGTCAGTTCGCGGCAGAGGTACATCGCTACCTGGCGGGCGTTGACCAGCACGCGGGACCGGGAGTGGCCGCGCAGGTCCTCCAGGCTCACGCCGAAGTAGTCCGCCGTGGACACCATGATCTGGTCCGCCGTGATCTCCGGGCCGGCGCCGTCGGGCATGAAGTCGCGCAGGACCTCCTCGGCCAGTGAGAGCTGCACCGACGACCTGGTCAGGCTCGCGAATGCGGTCACCCGGATGAGGGCGCCCTCGAGTTCGCGGATCGAGTTGGAGACGCGGGAGGCGATGAATTCCAGGACGTCGTCCGGGGCGTACATGCGTTCCTGCGCGGCCTTCTTCTGCAGGATCGCGATGCGGGTCTCCAGGTCCGGCGGCTGGATGTCCGCCAGCAGACCCCATTCGAAGCGGGTGCGCATCCGGTCCTCGAGGGTGGCCAGCTGGCGCGGGGAGCGGTCCGAGCTGATCACGATCTGCTTGTTCGCGTTGTGCAGCGTGTTGAACGTGTGGAAGAACTCTTCCTGGGTGCGCTCGCGGTTCTCCAGGAACTGGATGTCGTCGATCAGCAGGATGTCGACGTCGCGGTAGCGCCGCTGGAAGGCCTGCGTCTTGTCGTCGCGCAGGGAGTTGATGAAGTCGTTGGTGAATTCCTCGGTGGAGACGTAGCGCACCGAGCGGGCGTGGCCGAGCGTCGTCGCGTAGTGGCCGATCGCGTGCAGCAGGTGCGTCTTGCCCAGCCCGGAGCTGCCGTAGATGAACAGCGGGTTGTACGCCTTCGCCGGGGACTCGGCCACCGCGACCGACGCCGCGTGGGCGAACCTGTTCGAGGAGCCGATGACGAACGTCTCGAACATGTACTTCGGGTTCAGGCGGTTGCCGTCGTTGCCGCCCGGCCGGCGGTCGCGGTCCTGCCCGCGCATGTCCATCGGCGCGCGGCCCGGGCCGTTGTCACCACTGTGCTGCCTTATCTGCAGGGTGTCGTCGCGGCGGTCCTGGCTGTGCATCGTCGGGCGCTCGTCCGGGCGGCGCTGGTTGTCGCGCAGCTGGGCCGAGTCGGTGGCGATCCGGCGACCGGTCGACTCGTTCGGCGGCTCGGCGAAGTGCGGCATCTGGCGCGGGGCCTCGCGGCGCTGCGGCTCCGCTTCCGTACGGGTCTGCGCCTGCTTCTCCTGCTGGTCCTCGGCGGCCGTCTTCGGACCCTCGGCCGGGCGCACCGGCATCGGGAGCGGCGCGGCGAACAGGGCGTCCTGGCCGTCGCGGGGGTCACGGGCCGACGGCACGACGCGTGGGAACGGCGCCTGGGCGGAACCGGTCGGCCCGTCGGCCGACTTGTAGTTCTGCTCGTACGACTTCTCGTAGCTCTGGTCGTAGTTGTCCTGGTGACCGAAGGACGGCGGCTGTGGATAGCGGTCCGGGTACGCCGGCGGTTGCTGCTGCTCCGCATAGTGCTGCTGCTGGTCGGCGTAACGCTGCTGCTGCTCCGCGTAGTGCGCGGGTGGCTGGGTCGGCGGCTCGGGAGGCGGCGTGCCGTAGACCGTGCCCGGGCGGCCGGTGCCGTCCTCGGGCGGGCGGACCGTAACGGCCACCTGGATCGGCCGGCCGAGCCGGCGCGACAGAGCCTCGGTGATCGCCAGCCGCAGCCGCGACTCGATCACGTCGCGGGTGTACGTGTCCGGAACGGACAGCAGCGCGGTGTCCTCGACTATGGCGCGCAGCCGGGTGAGCCGCAGGTACGCACGCTGCTGAGCGGACGCGATCTCGTCCGCCAGCTCGTCCGTCGCAGCGGTCCACACCCCGCCAAGGTCGACCGTATCGGCCACCGCCGCGCCACCCCCATCGCCACCGGTCCCCCGGTGGCCTTGTCCGGCTTCCGCCGCCCTTGCCCGTCGTCACCCGTACGGGCCACGGACCGGCTACCCCCAACCCAGCACATCCAACGTGCTGAACACGTACGGCGCCACCGGCTGTCCACAGGTTATCCACAACCTGTGCACTCGTCGGCGGTCGCTCCCCGGCCGGTTGGTCGGCGGACTCCCCCGGAGCCTGTGCTGGCGCGGGAAAACAGGCTCACCTGGCGAACGATTAACCGGCTCGTCCGGTTTTGGCCGACTCGACGCGTCAGCACTGCAGACCAGCAAACGGGCACGCTAACAGCGCGGCGGCACCTGCATCAACCGCCGGTACCCACCCCGGGGCAGACCTGGCACGAAAAGATTCACTCCGTGCGCAGACGGACCAGCGTGCGTGACGAAGCCCGGACGGGGAAGTTGTCTGTCGGCGTGCCGACCCGATGATGGTTGACCGCCCCGGGGGTGCTGCGTAGGGTCGGGCGGTTGCTCCGCCGCGCTCTGCTAAAGTGGCGTCTTGCAGCTTTGATGCCCCCTGGACGCCTGCGGTCACGTGGGCGCCCTACGAAGACGGAGTTTTGACGTGAGCAAGCGCACTTACCAGCCGAACAACCGCCGTCGCGCGAAGACCCACGGTTTCCGGCTGCGCATGCGTACCCGTGCCGGCCGCGCCATCCTCTCCACCCGCCGCGCCAAGGGCCGCGACAAGCTGTCGGCCTGAGCCGACGCTGGTCCGGCCGGATGTCCAGGTAGTCGTGCTGGCCGCGGCGCAACGACTGAGGCGCAGCTCCGACTTCGCCGCAGCGGTTCGCGGTGGGCGCCGGGCCGGGCGCAGCACGGTGGTCGTCCACCTTCTTATCGATGAGCCGGCGCAAGCCTCCACGGCGCGCGCCGGCTTTGTCGTGTCCAAGTCCGTGGGCAACGCGGTGACCCGTAACAGGGTCCGCCGGCGCCTGCGGCACCTGGTCCGGCCCCGCCTCGCCGACCTTCCGGACGGCACGCTGCTGGTCGTCCGGGCTCTGCCCGCTTCGGCCTCGGCTTCCTTCGAGACGCTGGGCGCCGACCTCGATGCCGCCCTGACCGCGGCCCGCTCACCGCGGCGGCGCCGATGAGCACGCCACGCAGGCCGGTTGCCCGGGTGCTGACGGGGGGCATCGTCGCGTACCGTCGTTACCTGAGCCCGGCACTGCCGGCCCGCTGTCGGTTCTACCCCTCGTGCAGCGCGTACGCCCAGGAGGCCATCGCGGTGCACGGCGCTTCCCGAGGGACCGCCCTGGCGATCTGGCGGCTGTTGCGCTGCCACCCCTTCCACCCTGGCGGGTTCGATCCGGTGCCTGACCCGATCCGTCACCGTCCTGCTGATGTGACTGGAGCATGAATTGAGTCTCGACTGGATCTACATCGCGATCTCGTGGATCCTTCTTCGCTGGCATGACCTCTGGGACGCGATCGGTGTCCCGGACGGCAGGGTGCTGGGCACCAACTGGTCCTGGATCCTGTCGATCGTCTTCCTGGTCGTGACGCTGCGGGTGATCCTGTTCCCCGTCTTCGTCAAGCAGATCAAGTCCCAGCGCGCCATGCAGGCGCTGCAGCCCAAGGTCAAGCTGCTGCAGGAGAAGCACAAGGGCGACCGGGAGACGCTCCAGAAAGAAATGATGGAGCTGTACAAGGTCGAGAAGGCCAACCCGCTCATGGGCTGCCTCCCGATGTTCCTGCAGATCCCCGTCTTCCTGGGCCTGTTCCACGTGCTGCGCCGGCTCAACCCGGACAACGGCCAGCCCACCCTGTACGGCTGGACCGCCGAGCAGTTCCGTGAGGCCACCCACTCGGCGCTGTTCACCGCGCCCCTGCCGGCCCAGTTCGGCTCCTCCGCGGAGGACCTCACCCGGCTCGGCGCGACCAACGGCACCGTGGTCAAGATCATCGCTGCCGTCCTGGTCCTCATCATGATGGCGACGACGTACCTCACCAGCCGCCAGATGATCCTCAAGACCGGCTGGGCCGAGGACCCGCAGCAGAAGATGATCCAGCGCCTGATGCTGTACGGCATCCCGCTGTCGCTGCTCGTCTCCGGCGCGCTGTTCCCGATCGGCGTGGTCATCTACTGGGTCACGAACAACCTCTTCAGCCTCGGCCAGCAGCAGTGGGTGCTCCGTAAGTTCCCGCCGCCGCCGATGGCCAACGGCAAGACCCCGTCGTCGTCCGCCCGCCCGGGCGGCGCGACCAGCGCGAAGTCCGGCGCCAAGGGCCCACAGAGCCCGGTGCAGAGTGGCCGTACCGGTGGCCTGTTCGGCCGCAAGCCGGCCGCCCAGCCGGAGCCGACGATCCCGGTCATCGACACCAAGGCCCTCGCGCCCAAGCCCGGCGCCAAGCCGGTGAACCCCAAGAAGGGCGCGCGACCCGCGAACAAACCACAGGGATGACGCAGCTGCGGCCCGGGCCTCGCCCGGGCCGCGCGCGGCCCTGCCGGGGCGGCGACAAAGACCTCCTCGCGCCGGCGCCGACCTGATCGTTCCCAGGCGGCACCGGTGCGGGAAACAGCGGACCGAGCAGGTCCGGCCCGAGTGAGTACGGAGATGAGACCGTGACCGACACCAGCACTCCCAGCGCAGAGCAGTCCACCGAGGAGACCGCTTCCGCCACTGCCGCGGAGTCCGCCGGTACCGAGGAGCCCAAGAAGTCGGAGACCGTCACCTCGGACTCCGACCTGTTCCGGCAGAGCGAGATCGCTGCCGACTACGTGGAGGGCCTGCTCGACATCCTCGACTACGACGGTGACATCGACGAGCTCGTGTCGGCGGGCCGGCCGATGGTCGAGGTCGTCGGTGGCCGGCTGCAGCCGCTCGTGGGCCAGCGCGGCGCGACGCTGGAGGCTCTGCAGGAGCTCACCCGCCTGGCGATCTTCCGGGCCACCGGCTCGCCGAGCCGGCTGCTGCTAGACATCGGCGGCTACCGGGCGACCCGGCGCAAGGAACTGACGGCGGTCGCCCGCAACGCGGTCGAAAAGGTCAAGGAGCACGGCGATCCCGTACGCCTGGAGCCGATGTCCGCCTTCGAGCGCAAGTGCGTGCACGACGTGGTCAACGCGATCTCCGGCGTGCAGAGCGAGTCGGAGGGCGTCGAGCCCAGCCGTCGCATCGTGGTTCGACCGGCTGACTGAGCTGAGATGACCGACCCCCGCTCCGGCGCGGGTGACGACGGCCCGGGCGCTGTGGTGCCCGGGCCGTCGTCGTCCGCCCCTTTGTCCCCTTCCGCTTCTTCCGAGGTCCCGCTTTCTCCTGAGGTCCCGCCTGCTTTTGTGGCGGCGGCCGAGCAGACCTTCGGTGACCGGCTCGATCTGGCTACGCGGTATGCGGAGTTGCTCATCACCGACGGCGTGGTCCGAGGTCTGATCGGGCCGCGCGAGGCCCCGCGGGTCTGGGAGCGACACCTGATCAACTGTGCCGTTATGTCCGAGATGATCCCGTTAGGTGCTTCAGTGACCGACGTCGGGTCTGGTGCTGGTTTGCCCGGTATCGTGCTGGCAGTGGCTAGGCCAGATCTCACGATTACGCTGGTCGAGCCGCTGGCACGACGAACCGCTTTCCTGTCCGAAGCGGTGACCGCACTCGGCCTCGACACGACCGTCACAGTCGTCCGGGGCCGCGCTGAGGACGTCGCCGGTGGGCCCCCCGCCGCCGCCGACGTCGTCACCGCACGCGCGGTCGCGCCACTGGACCGGCTCGCCGGTTGGTGCCTGCCCCTCGCCGCCGTGGGCGGTCGGCTGCTGGCGCTCAAGGGCGCCGCGGCCGCGGAAGAGGTGGCAGAACACCACGAGGCGATCACCCGGCTCGGTGGTGGCGACCCGGTCGTCCGGCTCTGTGGAGCCGGGTTGATCGATCCGCCGACCACGGTCGTCGAGATCGTGCGGGAGCGGGCCGTCGTGGCACCAAGGCCGAGGCCGTCCGGAAGGGCGGCCGACCCGGGCCGCTCCGCCGGTGGGCGCGGCTCCGGGAAAAGGAGATCGCGGAGGGGATAGATGGCCAGGCGGGGCGTGCGGAAACGAACGGGAAAGGTCCCACGACCCCAGCGAGGCCCGGATGCGGGTCGGCCTGGTGCTGAGCTGGAGCGGTCGTCTGTTTCTCGGGGTGGGTCGGGTTCGGGGGCTGGATCGCCGGGGGATGATTCCTCTGGTTGTGGCTCGGGCTCCGGTGTCGGCCCTCGTCCCCAGAGCGATCTCTCCCCCGGTAGTGCTTCCGGCGGTGCTGCTTCTGTGGGTGCTGCTTCTGGGGGTTCGCCCTCTGCGGGGACCGCTTCTCCTGGTTCCGCTCTTCCTGGTTCCGCTTCTCCTGGTCCGACCTCTTCGGGCCAAACCGCGGGTCCCGCCGACGAGGCCGAGCGCGGTCAGACCGAGCCCAGTTCGACGTGGGCCAGTGGGTCTGAATCGGGACCAACGGAGTCGCAGCCTGGCGGACGGGCTGGGGATGAGCCACACGTGGGGCCGTCGGTGGACTACGTGCGCTCGCTTGGGGGACCGCAGTCCGAGGCCGGACGCGGTGTAATAGCGGCGTCCGGACTGGGCGAGAATGGTGCTGGGTCCGCCGATGACCGGGTCGAGATGCGGTTGGTGCCCGGATTCATGGTCTTCGAGGCGCCGGACGGGTTGTTGGCATCAACTCATCAGGCGGACAACCGTGGCGACGCTCGCCCGGCGGCCGTAGGCTGGCCGCGCGTCGATAGTGTGGACCGGACGGTGGGCGCGCCAGACGCCCCGCCGCTTCCTGCCGGACCGCACGCTCGCGGTGCCGACCCAATCCAAGCAGGCAGGGACAAAACGGTGCATGAGTATGGCAGGGGCCCGGATGGTGCCCCAGGCTGGGACCGTGTTTCACGTGAAACCGATCCACACGCCGGCTCGGATCGAAGCGGAAGCTTGAGTGTGAGCTTCGACAGTGGGGAGCAAGGCGTGCCGCAACCACGCGCAGGGAACGGCGGTCAGGTGTACGGCACCCCGGTGACCGAGCCTGAGGTCAGTGCGTCCGAGCCTCGGCGATCTGCTCCGGCACCACGGTCGGAGTCTGCGGTTGCGCCGGTCTCGGGCTCTGCGGCCGTACCCTCGTCGGCTCCTGTCTCGGCGGCGCTGGCCGCACCTGCGGCCGTGGCGACGCAGCCGTCCGCGGAAGGCGCGGCGGCAGACGAGCATGTTTCACGTGAAACGCCGGACCGGGATGAGGACGATCCGCCCCTTGCCATGGAAGCGTTGCGAGCTGTGCAGATCCTCAACCCGAGCGGCGAGATCCACATGCCGCGCCCCGACCATCCACGGGTGCTCTGCGTCGCGAACCAGAAGGGCGGCGTCGGCAAGACGACCACGACGGTGAACCTTGCGGTGGCGCTCGCCCTGCACGGCAACCGCGTCCTGGTGGTCGATCTCGACCCGCAGGGCAACGCCTCGACCGGTCTGAACGTCCCCCACCACGCGGGCGTGCCCGACGTCTATGACTGCCTGATCGACAACGTGCCGCTGGCGGAGGTGGCGCAGGCGGTTGAGGGCATCCCGAACCTGTTCTGTGTCCCGGCCACGATCGACCTGGCCGGCGCCGAGATCGAGCTCGTCTCGGTAGTGGCCCGCGAGTCACGGCTGCAGCGCGCGATCGCCGGGCACCCGGAGAAGTTCGACTACGTCTTCATCGACTGCCCGCCGTCGCTCGGCCTGCTGACGGTCAACGCTCTCTGCGCGGCGCAGGAAGTGCTCATCCCCATCCAGTGCGAGTACTACGCGCTCGAGGGCCTGAACCAGCTGATCAACAACATCAACCTGGTGCGCCAGCACCTCAACCCGACGCTCGACGTCTCCACCATCCTGCTCACCATGTACGACCGCCGCACGCGCCTGGCGGACGCCGTGGAGCAGGACGTGCGGAACCACTTCGGCTCGAAGGTGCTCGACGCCGTGATTCCGCGCAACGTCCGCGTGTCGGAGGCTCCGAGCTACGGCCAGTCCGTGATGACCTACGATCCGGGTTCGCGGGGCGCCACGAGCTACTTCGAGGCCGCTCTGGAGATCGCGATGCGCGGGGTCAACACGGGAGGCGCGGCATGAAGAACCGTCCACGGGGCGGCCTGGGGCGTGGCCTCGGCGCACTGATCCCCACCGCTCCCCCGGCGGCCGGTGGCACGACCACGACCGAGGAGCCGCCGCCTCCTCCCCCGCCGTCCGCCGTACCGGATCCAGCGCCGGCGCCGATCGCCGAGGCGACGGCACCGCCGCAGTTCACCGCGCCCGCGTCCGCGGCCGCGCCGGTGGCGGAGGTTGAGGACAACGGTGGTCCGGCTGAGGACACCAGTGGTCTCGCTCCGGTGCCCGGTGCCCGCTTCGCGGAGCTGCCGGTCACCGCGATCGAGCCGAACGCGAAGCAGCCGCGCCACGTCTTCGACGAGGAGGCGCTCGAGGAACTGAAGACCTCCATCCAGGAGGTCGGCTTCCTGCAGCCGATCGTGGTACGGGACGTCGGCGGCGGCCGGTACGAGCTGGTCATGGGTGAACGGCGCTGGCGTGCCGCACAGGCCGTCGGCAAGGAGACGATCCCGGCGATCATCCGGGACACTCGCGACGACGCGATGCTGCGGGATGCTCTGCTGGAGAACATCCACCGAGCGAACCTGAACCCACTCGAAGAAGCGGCCGCGTACCAGCAGCTGCTCGAGGAGTTCGGTGCCACGCACGAGGAGCTGGCTCGGCGGATCGGTCGGAGCCGGCCGCAGATATCGAACACCATAAGGCTGCTGAACCTGCCGGCACCGGTGCAGCGACGCGTCGCAGCCGGGGTGCTGTCCGCGGGACATGCCCGGGCGTTGCTCGGGTTGGAGGACTCGGACGCGCAGGAGCAGTTGGCGCTTCGGATTGTGGCGGAGGGGTTGTCGGTCCGCGCGACTGAGGAACTGGTGTCGCTGGCGATCGCCGACGGGCCGGCGAAGAAGTCGGCACCGACGCGGCGGGCCAAGGTCCACGCGCCGGCGCTGAACGATCTGGCCGACCGGCTGTCGGACCGGTTCGATACTCGGGTGAAGGTCGACATCGGCCGGAACAAGGGCAAGATCACGATCGAGTTCGCGACGGTCGACGACCTGGAGCGGATCGTGGGGATGATCGGTGTGGAAGAGGAAGGCGCCGAGTCCGACTGATCGATTACCGCCGACGGCCGGTTGGCGGTGTTGGGTTCTGGAATGCAAGGCACGTGATTTTGGCGGATCACGTGCCTTCTTCATGTCCGGGTGTTGTTGGCTATTTGCTGGTGTCGTGTCGTCACTCGGGGTTAGTTCGGAGCGGGTTTCGGCGGTGCGATCGGTTCTGTCAGAGCCATTCTCCTGAGGTTTCTGGCGGCGGTGGATCTACGAGATGGGCGAAATCTGACTTCCAATTCGCCCTGTTTTGCGACAGGCACGGTTGAGGCAGGGTGCATCGGAGACGGGACGCGAAGATCGGTCGCGTTTGTTGGCGGTTCAGTCATGGATCGGAAGCGCCTTAGCTCGATGGCGTCTTGGACGAGTGGCTGTGTGCGGGGTATCCCAGTGAGTGTCAGCCTCCTCCATCCGAGGAACTGGATTTCGAGTTGGCCCACCAAGGAGAGCGCTCGAAGCCGGGAGGTGCCCAACCTCTACGAGGCGCGGCAAAGGCTGAGGCGGCTCTCTGGGACTGCGCGGATGGCAGGTCTGGCTCACAAGTCTTCGTCATGGGTACAGAGTTGGTGCTTCCTTGATGCCGCGCGGCGCGCCCTCGGCTACGCGATCGAGAGTCAGGAGGCCAGCGACTCTGTTCGACGGGAGACTCATGTCGGGACAGGGCCTTTGTCTTGGTGCTGGCTTCGACTGGATGTTGCGTCATAGCGGCGGATCAGCTCAGGGGCTCCGCATTGTGCGTACCTGGATGGCCGTCACGTCTTTAGGTGTTGCTGAGACCTGGCTGCGGATAGTCGCCTGCCTGAATCGCACTACACGGCTGTTGTTGAATCTATGAGCGGCGGCGAGTGGCACTCGTACTCAGGGATGGCCGGCAATCGCTACTACGGTTCAGACGGAGGCGCACCGACGAGCCCGTGCGGGTCTTTACGGTGCCAGGGTGCTCAGGCAGAGGTGGGCTGTCGTCGCGGGCCGCTCTGGGTGCAGCGACCTTCTCGATGAACAGCGAGGATGCGATCTGCTGCCCCATGCCCGCCGCAGCGTAGGTGCTCGTTCGAAAGTTGACCATGGTGTCAGCCATGCTCTTGACGTTCGGCCGACCTGACCATTGTGAGCAGATCCTGTGTGCGCTGGCGACCTTGCAGCTGCCGGACGTAGGTCGTTCTCCTGCTACCCGATCCGTGTCCTCTTCAGATCTCGGTGGCCTCATCGGCTGGCGTTTCACGTGGAACGGCCTCGTGCTTCGGCTCCGGATAGTTGTGGAGCACAGACTGATGTCGAGACGCAGCCGTGGGCTCCCAGGGCGCACTATGCCGGCCAGCAAGACGCGGCGTTGGATCGCTCCGGCAAAGATGTTGAACGCAGACGTTAGCGAGTAGGGGCTCATGGCGAGTTTGCCGGACGGCATCTGCAGCTGCGTCATATTTTGGAACGGCGGGGGGGGTGCTCTCGGCTATGGAGCATCGGAGGTCGGCTCCTGATACTGCACAGCTGTGCTTCGTCGTCTGTTGGACGGCCGCAACCATCGCCGGCTTTGGCAAACGATCGACCCCCACCACGCCGGTATCGGTCTGACGTGAACCGCGGCCTCCCGGGGTGAAGGGGTTCAGCGCCTGGGGACGCAAGAGCCAGCGGAGTCGTGGTGCTGGGGAGCTGGGAGCCGGAGTTCATCCCGCAGCTGGGTGGCGACTCTTCGGGGCTTCGGAGGGCAACTCCGGGCAGAATCCTTGGGACTGCTTGCGGGGTCGTCTGAGTGGTTTCTGCTGAGCCCATTCCGCAAGAGCGACTCCGGCTCATCGTTGGACGGGGTAGCGCGGTGGCGTTCCGGTTTCACGTGAAACGACTCGCGATGTTGCCTTTCCGTTCGCCATAGGCGGCGGCTCCAGTCTCAGCCGATCGTCGTGGGCGGGTTGTGGGCCCGAGGGACGGAAGCTTGAAGGTGCCGCCGCGTCGTGCTGATCACTGAGCGCGACAACCGGCGAGCCGAGCTAGCCCTTCCCCGGCACCGCCCCCCGACGGCATCCATCAGTCCGACGATATGCCGGAGGCACTCCGCCGACCTCCGGACCCGGCTGAAGCCGCGGCTGATCCACTGCCCGCCATCGCGCGAGACGCCGAGGATCCGGCCGAGCCCGGCATCGGTTACGTTCCCTATCCTGTCGCGAGGATGAAGCTTGCCGAGTCGCGCGAGCGGCCGACAAGCCACGCAGGATGCCTGAGCCGTGGAGCGGCAGCGCGCTCAAGGACTAACTGACCATTACAACGTGGCTCGGAAAGATGGCCGGAAGGTTCCACGTGAAACAGGGCGCTGTCACAATCTTCGGAGCCGGGAGCCGGGAGCCG
>NZ_BOQL01000055.1 GCF_018332655.1 Actinoplanes auranticolor
CCCCGCTGCCCCCGCTGCCCCGAAGGACGTTGCCACCGAGACGGACCCGGAGGTGGAAAAGTAATGGAACCGCACTTCTACCTCGCCGCCGAGGCTGACACCGCGTCCAGCCGTGGCCTGACCATCACCTTGTTCCTCGTCTTCGTCGCGATCACCCTGGGGATCACGATCTGGGCGAGCCGGCAGACCAAGACGGCGACCGACTTCTACGCCGGCGGCCGGTCGTTCTCCGGCTTCCAGAACGGCATGGCGATCGGCGGCGACTACATGTCGGCGGCCTCGTTCCTGGGCATCGCCGGCCTGATCGCCCTGTACGGCTACGACGGCTTCCTGTACTCGATCGGCTTCCTGGTCGCCTGGCTCGTCGCGCTGCTGCTGGTCGCGGAGTTCCTGCGCAACTCGGGCCGGTACACGATGGCCGACGTGCTCGCGTTCCGGATGCGGCAGCGCCCGGTGCGCACCGCGGCGTCCGTCTCCACCATCGTGGTCTCGATCTTCTATCTGATCGCCCAGATGGTCGGCGCGGGCGCGCTGGTCAGCCTGCTGCTCGGAATCAGGCCGGGCACCACGTTCCTGGGCATGGACGCCGACACTGCCAAGATCGCCACCATCATCATGGTCGGCGCGCTGATGATCGTGTACGTCGTGGTCGGTGGCATGAAGGGCACCACCTACGTGCAGATCGTCAAGGCGTTCCTGCTGATGACCGGCGCCCTGCTGATGACCCTTCTGGTGCTGGCGACCTACAAGTTCAACCTGTCGTCGCTGCTCGGTGACGCCGCCGAACAGTCCGGCAAGGGTTCGGCCTTCCTGGAACCCGGTCTGCGGTACGGCGTGGAGACCGCCGGTGATGCGGCGAAGACCTTCTACAGCAAGATGGATCTGCTCTCGCTCGGCATCGCCCTGGTGCTCGGCACGGCGGGCCTGCCGCACATCCTGATCCGGTTCTACACGGTGCCGACCAGCAAGATCGCCCGCAAGAGCGTGCTCTGGGCGATCGGCATCATCGGCACGTTCTACCTGTTCACCCTGGCCCTGGGCTTCGGCGCGGCGGCCCTGGTGGGCGGCTCGGCGATCACTGCCCAGGACAAGGCGGGCAATACCGCAGCCCCGCAGCTGGCGCAGGCCCTGGGCATCGACTACTTCGGCGGTGACACGGGCGGCGCGGTCATGCTCGCGGTCATCGCCGCGGTCGCCTTCGCCACCATCCTCGCGGTGGTCGCCGGCCTGACCCTGGCGTCGTCGTCGAGCGTCGCGCACGACTTCTACGCCAGCGTCATGAAACGCGGCCAGGCGTCGGAGCGCGACGAGGTGCGCGTCGCGCGGATCGCGGCGTTCGTCATCGGTGCGATCTCCATCGTGCTGTCGATCTTCGCGCAGAGCCTGAACGTGGCGTTCCTGGTGGCGCTCGCGTTCGCCGTGGCCGCCTCGGGCAACCTGCCGGCGATCCTCTACAGCCTGTTCTGGAAGCGGTTCAACACTTCCGGGGCGCTGTGGGCGATCTACGGCGGTCTGATCTCCGCGGTGGTCCTGGTGTTCTTCTCGCCCGTGGTGTCCGGCTCGGCGACGGCGATGTTCCCGGACAGTGACTGGCACTTCTTCCCGCTGAGCAACCCGGGCATCATCTCGATCCCGATCGGCTTCCTCTGCGGCTGGATCGGCACGGTCATCTCGAAGGAGACGGACGAGGACAAGTTCGCCGAGCTCGAGGTGCGGTCGCTGACCGGCTTCGGCGCTCACTAGCAACAGGTCATGAGGTCCGGGGCCGACGTGCGAAATGCGCGTCGGCCCCGGTCGCTTAGAGTGTCGTCCATGTCAGTGCAACAGCGGTACGGCGCAGGCCATCGGATCCTCGTCAGCGGCGGCGCCGGCTTCGTGCCGTCCCACGTCGTCGACGCCCTGCTGGACCGGGGCTGCACCGTCGTGGCGATCGACAACTTCATCACCGGCGCCAAGGAGAACGTGGCCCACCTGGCCGGCGAGCCGCGCTTCACGCTGATCGAGGCCGACATCACCGAGGGCCTGCCCACGCACCCGGCGATGCTGGAACGGTTCGACGCGATCATGCACATGGCCTCCCCGGCCAGCCCCACCGACTTCGCCAAGCTGCCCCTGGAGATCCTCAAGGTCGGTTCGGTCGGCACGCTGGCCCTGCTGGACCGGGCGGTCGCGGACGCGGCGCGCTTCCTGATGGCGTCGACCTCGGAGGCGTACGGCGACCCGCTGGTGCACCCGCAGCCGGAGACGTACTGGGGCAACGTCAACCCGATCGGCGTGCGCTCGGTCTACGACGAGTCCAAGCGGTTCGCCGAGGCGGCCACGATGGGCTACCACCGGTTCCACCATCTCTCCACCGCGATCGTGCGCATCTTCAACACGTACGGCCCGCGGATGCGTCCCGACGACGGCCGGGCCATCCCCACCTTCATCAGCCAGGCACTGCGCGGTGCCCCGATCACCGTGCACGGCACCGGCACCCAGACCCGGTCGATCACCTACGTCGACGATCTGGTCCGCGGCATCCTGCTGCTGCTCGACTCGGACGCGACCGGCCCGATCAACTGCGGCACCGAGCACGAGCTGACCATGCTCGAGCTGGCCGAGCTGATCGTCCGGCTGTGCGGCAGCGACTCGAAGATCGATCTGGTCGAGCGGATGGCCGACGACCCGGAGAAGCGCCGCCCGGACCTGACCCTCGCGCGCACCCTGCTCGGCTACGAGCCGCAGGTGGGGCCCGAGGAGGGCCTGCGCCGCACGATCGACTTCTTCAAGGGCTGAGCATTTCGCCACGGTAGTGAACGTTTTACGAACAGTAATTGTCTCCTACCTTCGTGCCGCGCCAGTGTCGATGCACGCTATGCCCGCTTCCGGGTACGTAACCTGAAGTCATGTCTGCGACCACGTCCCCTTGGGGTAGCTCCTCCGGCCGGGCTTCCGTGCCGGGCTCGATGAGCCGGGCCTCGGTGCCCGGCTCGGGCCGCGCCGCCGGCGGGCCCGTGCAGGGGCGCGCCGGCGCTCCCCGTGGTTACGACGACTGGCCGCCGCGCGGCTCGGCCGGCACTCCGCGCGGGCCGGTCGGTCCGCCGCGCGGCCCCGGTGGGGGCGACCGCCCGGGCCGGCCGTACAAGGGCAAGCGCAAGCCGCGCTGGGGCCGGATCGCCGCCGTGGCGGCCGCCGTGCTGGTGGTCGGCGCGCTGATCGCCGGCGTCTCGCTCTACGGCTACGCCGACGGCCTCAACGACGACCTCAAGCGCACCAACGCCTTCGAGGACATCACCAAGGGACGCCCGGCCAAGACGGTCGACGGCGCGCTCAACATCCTGCTGGTCGGCAGCGACTCGCGGGACCCGGACGCGAGCAAGGACGACACCAACCAGTGGCGTGCGGACACGCTGATCGTCATGCACATCCCGGCCGACCACAAGTCCGCCCAGCTGGTGTCGATCCCCCGGGACCTGTGGGTGCAGATCCCCTCGGGCAACTCGGCGGAGTGCAGCAGCGGCAGCCGCGCCAAGATCAATGCGGCGTTCGCCTTCGGTGGCCTGCCGCGGGCCGTACGCACCGTGGAGTGCATGACCGACGTGCACCTCGACCACGTGCTGGCCATCGACTTCGGCGGCTTCAAGGAGGTCACCGACGCCCTCGGCGGCGTGGACCTGAAGGTCGAGCAGAGCATCACCTCGATCCACAAGCCCTACCGCAAGTTCAAGAAGGGCACCATGCACATGAACGGTGCCGAGGCGCTCGACTGGATCCGTCAGCGCAAGCAGTTCGCCCGCGGCGACTTCGCCCGCATGCAGCACCAGCAGGATTTCCTGAAGGCGCTGATGGACAAGGCGGCCAGCACCGGCACGCTGAGCAACCCCGGCAAGCTCAACGACTTCCTCAAGGCGACCACCAGCGCGATCACCGCCGACCAGGACTTCTCGCTGACCGACATGGCCCTGCAGTTCCGCAGCCTGCGCGGCGAGAACCTCACCTTCATCACGAGCCCCAACCTGGGCAGTCAGACCATCTCCGGACAGAGCGTCGTCGTCTCCGATCGGGAGAAGGCTCTCGCTTTATACAAGGCGATGGCTGCCGACAAGATGGATGAGTGGATGACCTCGACCAAGACGCCGTCGAGCCGGGCCAACGGCTGATCCGGCACCAATCCGGGCAAACGGCGCGGGTCGGCGGTCACCGCCGGCCCGCGCCGTTTGTTTAACGCTGCGTGTCATCTATCTGAAACGCACAAGGCCTCGCAAGAGATCGAAGTTGAACGTACAGTGATGTCCGCCCGGATCCCGACCCGCTTGGAGAGCGCATGACCGTCCAGACCCCCCGACGTGCTTCGTCGCTGGATCGGGACGCCGTCACGGCCCCAAAGCACACCGCCCCGGCCGGCCCGCCCAAGGGCGGCCGGAAGGCCGGCAAGGGCAAGAAGGATCCGGTCTGGGCGAAGGCGACCCTGGTCTTCGGCGCGGTCCTGATGATGGCCAGCGGCGCCGGCATCGTCGGCACCAAGTGGGTGGTCAGCAGCGCCACCAGCGCGGTCACCCAGGACAACCTGCTGGGCGACACCAAGAAGTCGGCGGCCGAGGGCGGCAACAGCCTCAAGGGCCCGATCGACCTGCTGCTGATGGGCGTGGACGCGCGCAAGCGCTGGGCCGTCGACGACCTGCACGCCGACACGATCATCATCCTGCACATCCCGGCCAGCCACGACCAGGCGTACCTCGTCTCGGTCCCGCGCGACACCGAGGTGCAGGTCCCCGCGTTCGCCAAGAGCAAGTATCCGGGCGGCACCGCGAAGGCCACCGAGGCGTTCTTCCACGGCGCCCAGAACGGCGGCGGCTGGGCCGGCGGCGCGCAGCTCATGGCCCAGACGCTGAAGAACACGACGGGCATCAGCTTCGACGGCGCGGCCATCATCGACTTCAACGGCTTCAAGGGCGTCATCGACGCGCTCAAGGGCGTGAAGATGTGCGTGGACCAGCGGGTCAAGTCGCACCACATGGTCAAGGTGGACGGCCGGCCGATGTATCTGGCCGAGGCCCGCAAGTCCGGCAAGTCCCAGACGCCGATCTGGCACGAGAAGGGCTGCCAGGACATGGAGGGCTGGGAGGCCCTGGACTACGCCCGGCAGCGCTACGGCCTCAAGAACGGTGACTACGACCGCCAGCGCCACCAGCAGCAGCTGATCAAGGCCATGGCCAAGAAGGCCAGCGGTAGTGGCGTACTCACCAATCCGGTGAAAGTCAGCGGGCTGATGAAGGCCGCCGGCAAGGCTTTCGTGCTGGACACCGGCGGCGTGCCGGTCGCCGACTTCATCTTCACCCTCAAGGGTGTGGCCGCCAACGACCTGGTGCTGCTGCGCAGCAACAACGGCTCGTTCGCCGGCAACGGCAAGGGCCGGGAGTCGATCACTCCCAAGACGATGGAGATGTACCGGGCGGTCAGGCAGGACCGGCTGGCCGACTTCATCATCGGCAACCCGGACGTCGTGGCCCAGGAGAAGTAGTTCTACGCTGGACGGGTGTTCGGACCTCAGGTACCCAGCGTGACGCCCATTCAGGTGCAGGCCACTGCCTACCTGCTCGACGTGCGGGAGCCCGACGAGTGGACGGCGGGCCACGCGCCCGGCGCCCACCACCTGCCGATGATGGAGGTCCCGGCACGCATCGCCGAGATCCCGCAGGACACCGAGGTCGTGGTGGTGTGCCGCTCCGGCGGTCGCTCCGGCCAGGTGGTGTCGTACCTGATGGGCAACGGATGGGACAACGTCCGTAATCTCGACGGCGGCATGCAGGCTTGGGCCGGCGACGGCCGCGATGTCGTCAGCGAGAACGGGCAGCCACCCCGAGTCCTGTGACAACAGCCCGGCCCCTGGTCTTCGCCCATCGTGGCGGAGCCGACGCGCTGCCCGAGCACACTCTCGCGGCTTACCTGCGGGCCCTCGACGACGGCGCCGACGGCGTGGAGTGCGACGTCCGGCTGACCCGCGACGGCGGCCTGGTGTGCGTGCACGACCGGCGGCTCGACCGGACCAGCAACGGCACCGGGCTGGTCAGCGGAAAGACGCTGGCCGAGCTGGACGCCCTCGACTTCGCCTCCTGGCACCCGGCGGCGGCGGCCGAGGAGCTCCTGGCCGAGCACGTGCGGTTGCTCACGCTGGAACGTCTGCTGGGTGCTCTGCGTGACCGCGGCCGGCCGGTGCGTCTGCTGGTCGAGACCAAACACCCGTCACGGTACGGAGCCGAGGTCGAGCGCCGCCTGGTCGAGCTCCTCCGCCGGTACGGCCTGGCGGAGCCGGAGCCGGACGACCCCGTCCGGGTGACCGTCATGTCGTTCGCAGCCCTGGCGCTGCGCCGGATCCGCCGGCTCGCCCCCGCTGTCCCGACGGTGTACCTGATGAGAATCGTGCCGCCCGGTGTCGCCCGCGGCCACCTGCCCTTCGGATCCCGGATCGCCGGTCCCGGGATCGCCCTGGTCCGCTCCCGGCCCCAGGTTGTCTCCGCGCTGCGCGCCGCCGGCCACCAGACCTACGTCTGGACGGTCAACGAAGAACCGGATCTTGATCTGGTTCTCGCCCAGCGCCCCGACGGGATCATCAGCGACCGCCCGAAATTCGTGCTCGACCGCCTCGAGAAGGTACCGCCCGTGTGACCCCGGACACTCTTGACCCGGTTATCGGCAAGATCCACACCAACCGCTCTGCCCAAAAGCGCGTAAGCGAGGCAGACTCGCAGACATGCCGGATCGTCCCGACTACGCCGCGCTGACGCGAGGGCAGACCGCACTCCTGCGGCGGATCAACGCCGGCGAGGCCGGCCTGGCTGTGCTCAACCAGCTCGTCTGCCTCGCCCAGGACGTGCTGGGCGGGCTCGGCGCCGGCTTCGCCGAGTACAGCCCCGGACACGGCCGGATCATCGCCGCCAGCGGCATCTGCGCCCGCGCGCTGGGCCGCCGCGTCGACCGGGCGGACGCCCGGCTGACCACCGGCAGCCGCACGCAGCTCGTCCCGCTCGACGACGAGACGGCCGCCCAGATCGACGGCGGCGAACGCCACCGGGTGCTGGGCGCCCGGTGCGAGATCGGTGGCCTGGTCGTCGGCTCCCTGTTCGTCTACTACGGCGAGGAGCACGACGAGCCGGGCCCGGAGCACCACGACGTGCTGGACCTGCTCGCCACCAACGTCGGCCACATGTACGGCGACCAGGCCGGCCTGCCGGTGCACGGCGACGGCCCGGTGGTGGCCGCCCTCTCCGACGGGCTGACCGTCATCGACCGCGACGGCATCGTGCAACTCTGGAATCCGGCCGCCGAGCAGCTCACCGGGCGTACGGTCGGCGAGATGCTCGGCCGCCCGCTGCAGTTCCCGGTCCCGCCGCCCGGTCAGGTGCTGGTCCACCGGCTGCCGTCCGGCCGGCTGCTCAAGGTCACCGCCGGCGACCTGCCCAACACGGCGGCGATGCGGGTCGTCACGTTCCGGGACTCCACCGACCAGGACCGCCGGCACGAGGACCGCGACCTGTTCGTCGCCGTCACCAGCCACGAGCTGCGCACCCCGGTCACCGTGATCAAGGGGTACGCCGACACGCTCACCAACCACTGGGAGACCCTCGGCGAGGACGGCCGCCAGGAGGCCGTCCGGGTGATCGGCGCCCGCGCGGGTGAGCTGGCCCGGCTCGTCGACCGGCTGCTCTCGGCCACCAGCGACGACGGTGAGGTCGGGGTCCACCCGCCCGGCCCGTTCGACCTCGTCGACGGTCTGCGCCACGCGGCCGGGCAGCTCCCGGTGGACCTGCGCCGCCGGCTGGTGCTCGACCGGCTGCCGGGCGAGCTGCCGAAGGCGTTCGGCGACCGCGACTCGCTGGCCACGATCCTCACCGAGCTCGCCACCAACGCGGACAAGTATTCGGCCGGCGACACCGAGGTCGAGGTGAGCGCGGAGGCCGACGAGACCACGGTGACCTTCCGGGTCGCGGACCGCGGCCTCGGCGTCAAGCCCGAGCACGTCGAGCGGGCGTTCGAACGCTACTGGCAGGGCGACTCCCACGACCGCGGCCGCAACCCGGGGGCCGGGCTGGGCCTCTACCTGGTCCGGCGCATCGTGGAGCGGCAGCACGGCTGGGTCTCGCTGCGCCCGCGCGAGGGCGGCGGCACGGTCGCGGAGGTCCGGCTCCCGCGGGCCTGACCCGGTGATCCTTTTCGACGCGGACGGCCCGGGGTGCCCGGATCACCCGGCCACCGCCTAGGCTGGTTCGCCGTGAGCAAGCGTCGAAACCCCCGCGCCGCCGCCAACGCGGCCCCCAAGCGCCAGAAGGTGCGTGACATCTTCGTCGCCCGGCCGTTCGAAGGCCTGGCCGACGAGCCGGAGTGGATCGCGCTGCGCGAGCTGGTCCCGGCCGCTTCCGCGCCGCTGACCCTGAAACCCGAGATCATCTCCGAGTACGGGGACCGCCCGGTCACGCTCTCGACGGTGCTCCCGATGGCCTGGCCGGCGATGACCCGTCAGGACGGCCGGGTCTTCGTCGGGCTGCAGCGGCACGTCCAGTCCGGGGATGTGTCCCGCGACATCGCTGTGGCGATCCTGTGCGCCCTGCAGACCGACCCGGGTGACACCGTCGCCGTGCCGGCGCTGCCCGGTGAGGGCCCGCGCCTGCAGGACATCCTCGTGGACGGCCCGCTCGAGATCACGATGCACGACGGCTTCGAGTACTGGCTCGACGCCGAGCAGGCCGAGGACCCGAACGTGAAGGCGTCGCTGGAGCGGGCGAACGCCTCGATCTACCCGACTGTGCGGCTGGGGGTGCCGGCCGCGTACTGGTGCCGGGTGCAGCCCGACAAGTCGCACGTGCGCTGGGTGCTGCCGCAGGAGGAGGACCCGGCACTGGACGCCCTGGCCCGTCTCTCCGCGAGCGGCGACCTGCTGCTCGGCGAGAACACCAAGTTCGCCGGGATGTTCCGGGCCCACGGGCTGCTGGTCCCGGTCTGGGACGTGCCGGGTGAGCCGGAGGCCGGCGACTGGGAGGCCCCGCTGGCCGACTTCGCCAAGCGCTACACCGACATCCTGGCCGAGACCGCCCCGCTGGACGCCGCCGCCCGCCGCGCCAAGCAGGGCCTGGTGAGCAGGCAACTCACGTTGCGCTGAGGGGGCATGGCGATGCTGGAGGAGCGGTTCGCCGGCGACTCGCTGGACCGGTCGGTGTGGTTGCCGCACTACCTGCCGCACTGGAGTTCGCGCGAGTCGTCGGCGGCCACCTACACGGTCGCCGGCGGCGAGCTGCGGCTGAGCATCCCGCCCGAGCAGGGCCTGTGGTGCGAGGGCCTGCACGACGGGCCGCTGCGCGTCTCCGGCATCCAGAGCGCGAGCTTCTCCGGCCCGGTGGGCAGCTCTGTCGGTGGCCAGCCGTTCCGCGACGACCTGTTGGTCGCCACCGAGGAGCCGGAGTTCTGGGGCTACACCCCGCTCTACGGCCACTTCGAGGTACGGGCCCGCGGCGTGCTGTCGCCGCGGTCCATGATGGCCTGCTGGCTCTCCGGCATCGAGGACGAGCCGCAGCGCTCCGGCGAGATCTGCGTGATGGAGATCTTCGGTGACGCGGTCCGTCCGGGCTCCGCCGACGTCGGTATCGGCCTGCACAAGTTCCGCGACCCGGCGCTGACCGAGGAGTGGTCTACCGCGCCGCTGGCCATCGACGTCGGCGACTTCCACACGTACGCGGTCGACTGGCAGCCCGGATCGCTGGTGTTCAGTGTGGACGGCACGCCGGTGCGCACGATCGGCCAGTCGCCGGGCTACCCGGTCCAGGTCATGCTGGCCGTCTTCGACTTCCCGGACAAGGCCACCGGCGAGGACGACGGGCCGGTGCCCGAGATGATCGTCTCGCACGTGCTGGGCAGCTGAGCGGTCTCAGCCCGGGGTGCGCTCGATCGGGCAGCTCATGCAGCGCGGGCCGCCGCGGCCCGACCCGAGCTCCGAGCCGCTGATCGCGATCACCTCGATGCCCGCCCGCTCCAGCTGGGCGTTGGTCTCGACGTTGCGCTCGTACGCCACGCAGAGCCGGGGTGCGATGGCCAGCGTGTTGTTGCCGTCGTCCCACTGCTCGCGTTCGGCGGTGACCGGGTCCAGCCCGGTGTCGATGATCCGGAGCCGGTCGATGCCCATCGCCTCGGCGGCGGCGTCCAGGAACGGCCGCGACGGGCCGACCACCGGCTCACCGTCGAAGCCCGCGGTCACCGGGTACGCCCGCAGGGTGTCCGCGATGTTGGGATACATCACCACTGCGTCGACGTCGACCATCGTGCAGACGGTGTCGAGGTGCATGGTCGCGCGTTCCTGGGCGATCGGCACGGCCAGGATCGTGTGGGCCAGCCCGGCGGCGAACACCCGGCGGGCCAGCCGCTCGGCCCCGGCCGGGGTGGTGCGCTCGCCGACGCCGATGGCCAGCACGTCGGGGGCCAGCAGCAGCACGTCGCCGCCCTCCACGTGCTCCAGGCCCGGCTGGTAGAGCAGCTCGGTGCCGGCGAACCGCGGATGGTGGGTGTAGATGGCCCGGGTCAGCGTGGTCTCGCGGTTGCGGGCCGGCATGGCCAGGCTGGTCACCGCGACCCGGTCGCGCACCCAGACCGACGAGTCGCGGGTGAACAGCAGGTTGGGCAGCGGGTCGATGACGAAGTCCAGCCGGTCCATGAGCTGGTAGACCAGGCCACCCGACCGCCCGGGGCCCGGCTTGACCTCCTCGTGCGCCAGCCCCGCCATCAGCACCTGGGCCAGCTCGCGGGGGGCGAGGTCGGCCAGGTGGGCCGCCACCCGTTCGCGCAGGGTGTCACCCAGGCGGGGTGTGTTCAGCACGCTCTCGGTCAGGGCGTCCCGCGCCGCCGTCACCGCGAGGGTCTCCTCGAGCAGCTCACCCAGGTAGAGGACCTCGACGCCGCGGTCGCGCAGGGCCGCGGCGAACGCGTCGTGCTCCTCCTGGGCCCGGCCGACCCACGGGATGCCGTCGAAGAGCAGGGAGTCGTTGTTGCGCGGGGTCAGTCTCGCGAGCTCGGCGCCCGGCCGGTGCAGCATGACCGTGGCTAGCCGGCTCACTTCGCTGTCGACGTAGTGGGCCACGCTCCGAGCCTAGGGGCTGACGGGCTCCGGGGCGCGCCCACCGGCGAGCATGATCAGTGGCGAGCCGTACGCCGCGGAGCCATGCTGTGACTTAGCGCGCAGAAATCTTCGACAACGCTGCGCGATCAAGGTAGGTGAGGCTAACTTGTCGGGGACGTTTCGGATTCTCGGGGAGCCCTAGGTCGTGTGATGCACCATACGGAAAAAGTACTTGTGCGTGAATGCGGCATTCATCCCCACTCATTCCGCTTTCTTTCCGGTCCGATGACTTGCTTGAGTACCGGGTCCAACACTTACCGTAGTGGAAAGAGAGCCCGATGGACCTTTTGCCGGAGGTCGCAGTGACTGTCTTCCCCGCACGTCCCGCCCTGCCCGTGCCGTCTCGCAACTATCCACCCGCCATCGATCCTCGACGCACCGCACCGCCCGCGGCGCTCGAGCCTCGCCAGAGTCCCGTCGAGTGGGCCCGCCGTCGCCGCGCTGAGCGCGACGCCCGCCGCCTCGAGGCAGCCGGTGCCCGCGCACTGACCCGCCTCGACCGGCTCGGACCCGCCTGGCACATCGTCGACTGGCCCCGCACCGACTCGCTGGGCTACGAGAGCGACCCCACCGACGACCGCGCCGGATTCCTCGCGATCGGCCCGGGCGGCGTCTACGCCGTCACCGTCGCCGACCACGGCCGCGCCCGAGTGCTGATCGCCGGGGACGTCGTCCAGATCAACGGCAAGCGCCCGGCGTACGTCGCCGAGGCTCGCCGTGACGCCAAGCGCGCCGGCCGGGCCATGAGCTCCGCCGTCGGGCTGAGTGTGCCCGTCACCCCCGTGCTGGCGTTCGTCGGCTCCGGGGTGATCAGCGTGCACGGCCTGCCCAAGGACTGCCTCGTGGCCACCCACAAGGAGCTCGACCGGCTGCTGATCGCCGGTGGCGCGCGGATCTCACCCGCCACCGCCAGCAAACTCTCAGCGGTGGCACAACACCCGGCCACCTGGGCAAACGCGCCTTATCGGCCGAACGGCGACTACCGGTGGCTGCCAAGCGGCCAAACGGCCGCTGACAAGCGGGCGACCCGCCGGTAACGTTCCCTGCAGAGCACCGCTTGCCGTCGAAGGTTGACGTGAGCGACGCCGGCCGGACACCCGAGGAGCCGAGGCTAAGCTTCGGACGCCGGCGGTCCGGCCGGAGTCAGGTCACGCCGGGTCCGGCCTAACGCAGAGCCGGGCCACACCGGGCCGGGACGGCACGGATGATGAGGGAGGTGCGGGTGGCGCACGTCGAGCTCTCACTCTCGGGAGCGTTTGTGCCGCAGGCGCGTACGCCGGCCGAGTCCGAGTTCGTCTCCGGCGTCGACCGCTGGGCGGCGACCGTCTGGCAGGCCGTCGAGCCCTGTCTGGTCATCGACACGGCCTTCCGGATCGTGGCCGTGTCGCCGTCGGCGAGCGAGCTTCTCGGGCTGGGCAAGGGCCTGGACGCGGTCGGGCAGCCACTGCTCGGCGGCGAGGGCTCACTGCGCCTGATCGACTTCACGGCCGGCGGGGGCGACCTCACCGAGCAGGAGATCGAGAAGATCCCGCCCCTGCTCGCCCTGACCAGCGAGCGGCTGGCCCGCGGCCTCATGCGGGTCCAGCCCAGCGGCGAGGACAGTCACCTCACGGTCGACGCGATCGCGAGCCCGCTGTCGGAGGGCGGCCGGGTGGCCGCATCCCTGACCTTCTTCTCGGCGATCCGCTACTAGTCACCCGATCGTGTGGCGATCAACGCACCGGCTACCCATTGGGATCGTGGGGGTCCGGACCGTAGTGTTCCCCTCATGCTCGATCTAGATCTGCTACCAGCGGAGTACGCGGTGTGCCGGCTGCCGGCCGGTTCAGCCCTGCCGGCCTCCCTGAGCAGCGGTCCGGACGACAAGAGCGTCATCTCGGTGACCTGGGCGCCCGACGAGCTGTCGGTGATCTGCCCGGCCGACCGGGTGCCCGAGGGCGCCGTGGTCGAGGCCGCGTGGCGCTGTCTGCGTGTCGTCGGCCCGCTGGACCTGGCGCTCACCGGAGTGCTGGCCTCGCTGATCAGCCCGCTGGCCGCGGCCCGGGTCAACATCGTCGCCTTCTCGACGTACGACACGGACTATCTGCTGATCCCCCAGGTGCGGCTCACCGAGGCGGTCGACACGCTGACCGCCGCCGGCCACCGGCTCGCGTCCGCCTGAGGCCCGCGACCGCCTGGTCGGTGACCGCCCGGCCCGCGACCGCCTGAGGCCCGTGCCCGTCTGAGGGAGGCGGTCCCCGGCCGGAGCACCTACCATGGGCCCGTGCTGCGCATCGTCTGTCGCCGATTCCTGGCACTCGCCGGGCTCGTGACGCTGCTCGCCGCGTGCGGGGAGCCACCGGCTCCACCGCTCACCGCACCGCCGGACGTGCCGGGCAGTGCCGGTGTCTCCGCGGGTCCGGCCTATCCGCTGCCCAGCGGCATCACCGCGCCCGTCCCGCTGCCCACCGGCGGGCTCCCACCGGGCAGTGTGCCGACCCTGCCGTACGCGCCGCCCGCGACGTACGTGCCGCCCGCGACCCTCCCGCTGGTCACCACGACACCGCCGCGGACCACCACGACGACCGCTGCGCCCACCCCCACGACGTCACCCGCCGCCAAGTGCCGCAGCGGACCGACACCGGCGCAGGTGGTCGCCGTCCTCAAGGGCTTGCCGGGGATCCCGGACCGGAAGCTGGCCGTCGCCGACGGGCCGTTCTGCTCGGGGTCGTGGCAGTTCGCCCGGGTGCAGATCGCCGGCGAGGACCCGAAGAAGGCCGAGCAGCTCTTCGTGGTCACCACGGGCACGCCCACCGCCCTCAAGGTGATCGAGGCGGGGACGGACGTCTGCAGCGTCGAGGTGCAGACCAAGGCGCCGGCCGGCATCCGGGTCCGGGCCTGCGGAGCCTGACCGGCGCCGGTTGCCGCTAGGCTCGCTCACATGCCGGGAAACCCGCCCACCCGCTTCGTCTACCTCGGCCCCGAGGGCACCTTCACCGAGCAGGCGCTGCGGACCATCCCCGCCGCCGAGCACGGGATCCGTACGCCCGCCCGCAGCGTCCCCGAGGCGCTGGAGGCGGTCCGCGCCGGTGAGGCCGACGCCGCGCTGGTGCCGCTGGAGAATTCCGTCGGTGGTGCCGTGCCGGTCACCCTGGACGAGCTCGGCACCGGCGCGCCGCTGGTCATCACCCGCGAGGTGGTGCTGCCGGTGGAGTTCGTGCTGGGCGCCCGACAGCCCATCGGTCTGCACGAGATCCGGTCGGTGGCCGCGCACCCGCAGGCGTCCGCCCAGTGCCGCACCTGGCTGAGCACCCACCTGCCCGACGCGGTGGTGGTCGACGTGCTCTCGAACGCGGCGGCGGCGATCAGCGCGGCGACCGGCGAGCACGACGCGGCGATCTGCGCCCCGATCGGCGTGCCCCGCAACGACCTGACGGTGCTGGCCGACAAGATCTCGGACCACGCGGACGCCGTCACCCGCTTCGCCCTGCTGACCCGCCCGGGCCGCCCGGCCCCGCCGACCGGCGACGACGTGACCTCCCTGGCGGTGATGATCGAACGCGACCGCGTCGGAGCTCTGCTGTCGGTGCTGACCGAGCTGGCGGTCCGCGGCATCAACCTGTCCCGCATCGAGTCCCGCCCGACCGGCGAACAACTCGGCGTCTACGTCTTCTTCCTGGACTGCACCGGCCACGTCGCGGAGCCGCGCCTGGGCGAGGCGTTGCAGGGGCTGCGGCGGATCTGCGCGGAGGTGCGCTTCCTGGGGTCGTACCCCCGGCACCGCTGGTCGAAGGCGGCGGCCGAGGTGCCGGCGCCGTCCCAGCCGGGCCTGACCAACGCCGACTTCGCGGACAGCGCGGCCTGGCTGTCCCGCCTGCGCTCCGGCGAGCCCAGCTGAGGCGGATCACGCCGCTGTCCTGCCTGCGCTCCGGCCAGCTCAGCTGACGCAGATCACGCCGCGGTTTCCGGGCTCAGCGCCCGGCGCTGGTCGTGACCGGCCGCCGCGCGCGGATCTGTCGAGCGGGGCGTCGGAGCGCGGAGCGCGGGGTTGGTCGAGCGGAGCGAGACGAGGGCGAGCACGCACGGACCTGGCAGGGTGCGGGCGTCCGCGAGCGAAGCGGCGGAGGCCCGCACCCGGTCTCGGCGGGAGCGACGGTCAGGGCCAGGCAACCAGGCACGACCGCTTGATCTCTATCTTGAAAATCAGTTCCCCAGCAGGTTGCCGAGGATGCCGCCCTGCTGCTGCTGGCCCTGGGCCGCCCCGGCCAGACCGCCCGGCGGCTCCTCCGACGGCTGCACCACCACGAAGCCCTGGCCGGCGAAGCTCATCGTGAAGCGCTCGCCCGTGCTGCGGCCCAGCAGCGTGCCCAGGCCCATCTGCTCGGCGCGGTGGTAGCCGGTCTGCAGGTTGGCCGACCAGCAGATCGCGGCCTGCGGGTCCACATAGGTCGGCTGGTCGACGCTGAGCACGACCGGCGTGCCCTTGGTGGTGACCGCGATCCGGCCGTAACCGGAGAACACGCAGTTGAACAGGCCCGCGTTGGACATCATGCCGACGCCCTGGACCATCTTGATGTCGTAGTTGAGGGTGGCGTCGAAGGCGAGCACGTTCGCGCCGTTGATGGAGAGCGCGTCACCCGGCTCGATGTCGATGATGTGAATGTCGGCGGCGTTCTCGGCCAGGAACACGTCCCCGCGGCCGCTCACCTTCATCAGCGGTACGCCCTCGCCGGTGAGCTTCTGCTTGAGGAACTTGCCCAGGCCGCCCGAGCCGAGTGCCTCGAACTGCACCTGCCCCTGGTACGCGACCATGGTGCCGACCCGGGCCATGAACTCGCCGTTCAGCTCGGCCTTGAGAAGTTTGGAATTCTGCAGTCGCAGCCCCGGCTGGGAAGATTCCTTCTCGAGGTTGTCGGCCGAGAACAGTTCGCTGCGCATTGAGGTCCTCCTGTTGGCGTGGAGTACCAGCGTAGGCGCAGCCGGCAACGGCCGGGTCGCCCTTTCAGCCCCATCCCAGCTCGTGCAACCGCTCGTCGTCGATCCCGAAGTGGTGCGCGATCTCGTGGACCACAGTGATCGCCACCTCGTCGACGACGTCCGCCTCCGTGTCGCAGACCTGCAGCGTAGGCAGGCGGTAGATGGTGATGCGGTCGGGCAGCACGCCGGCGTAGTCCCAGCCGCGGTCGGTCAGCGCAGTGCCCTCGTAGAGGCCGAGCAGGCCCATGCTGCCGTCGGGCGGCAGATCCTCCACCAGGATGACCACGTTGCTCATCACCTTGAGCAACTCGGGCGGTACTTCGTCCAGGGCCTCGCCGACCAGGTCCTCGAAACGTTCACGGCTCATCTCGACCGGCACGCCGCCCATTGTGCTCCACCCGCGAGCGTTCGCGGGTGGAGCACGGTCGGGTGTCAGGCGAGCTTGGCGCTCAGGGTGATCTCGGCGCCGGGCGACAGCAGCCGGGAGATCGGGCAGTTCTCCTTGGCGCCTTCGGCGATCTTGGCGAAGGTGCCCTCGTCGATGCCGGGAACGTCGCCGACGGTCTCGAGGTCGATGCGGGTGACACCGAAGCCGGCGTCGCCCTTGTCGAGGTGGACCTTGGCGGTGGTCTCGACGGAGGTCGGCGTGAAGCCGGCGTCCGCGAGGCCCTTGGAGAACGCCATCGAGAAGCAGCCGGCGTGCGCGGCGCCGATGAGCTCCTCGGGGTTCGTTCCCTCGCCCTCCTCGAAGCGGGACTTGAAGGAGTAGTTCCCCTCGTACCCGCCCTTACCGGTCTTGACGGTGCCGGAGCCCTCGGTGAGATTGCCCGACCAGCGGGCGGAAGCAGTGCGAATAGGCATACGCCTGACGCTAGTCCATGTCCGTCAGCACTGGTCGGTGGACGGGGCACCGGCAATGATGGATCTCATGCCGGAGACCGGAGAGGCCGTCGTCGCGTTCGGCCCGGACGATGACGACGAGGCGGAACGCCCGCCGCGACGCCGCGCGGCCGTGGGCGAGTTCCTGACCGGGCTCGCGGGTGACCGCCGCGTCGTGCCGATCGCTGCGGCGCTGGGCGCGGTGGCTCTGTTCGGCTCCCTGGTCTCCGAGTGGCAGCTCACCGAGATCGACGGCACCTACTGGGGCGACGGCGAGGTGGGCACCCGGTCGGCGCAGACCACTCTCGCCGACCTGGACGGCTGGAGCGGCGGCTATCTGACCGGCCTGTTCCTGCTGGTCGCCGCCACGGTGCTGACGCTGTTCGGTCCGCCGGCCGGCCGCCGGTACGCCCGGCTGGCCGCGCTCAGCGTCGGCGGGACCCTGCTGGCGACGGTGGTGGCCATCGGGTCGTATCTCGGCGACATCAGCGGCGCCGTCGGCCAGCTCACCCTGACCAACCTGGAGGAGAACCAGGTCACCGTCTCGAACGGGCGGGGCCTCTGGTGCGCGGGCGTCGGCGTGGCGCTGGTCCTGCTGGCGATGGTGCTGGCCGGGCGGCACCAGGCCACCGGGCCCGGGTCCGGGCCGGTCGACGCCCCGCCGGACGAGGCGCAGCCGGTCGAGGTCGAGGCTCCGGCCTGGACGTGGCGGCGCCCGGCCACCGGCGACGAGGACGAGCCGCCCGACGCGCCGTTCGACCTCACCGTCACCGCCGCCAAGCCGTTCACCACGTCCCAGGAGAACACGGACAAGCCCAGCTGAGGCATATCGGGGTGAAAGCGGGACATCGTCGCCGGTAGGCTCGTCGTCGTGATTGACCTGCGTCTCCTCCGTGAGGATCCCGACCTGTTCCGCGCCAGCCAGCGTCTGCGCGGCGAGTCCCCGTCGAAGGTCGACGACCTGTTGCGCGCCGATGAGGAGCGCCGGGCCGCGACCCAGAGGTTCGAGGCCGTCCGCGCGGAGCAGAAGTCCCTGGGCGGCGAGGTGTCGCGGGCCAAGGGCGACGAGCGTGCCGCGCTGCTCGCCCGCACCAAGGAGCTCAGCGCCACGGTCAAGGAGATGCAGGCGGCGACCACCCGGGCCGACCAGGCTCTGCGCCAGGCCCACCTGGCCGTGCCGAATCTGGTGCAGGACGGCGTCCCGCCGGGCGGCGAGGACGACTTCGTCGTGCTGCGCGAGGTGGGCGACCTCCCGCAGATCGAGAACCCGAAGGACCACCTGGAGATCGGCGAGGCGCTGCGGGCGATCGACACCGAGCGCGGGGCCAAGGTGTCGGGCTCGCGGTTCTACTTCCTCACCGGGGTGGGCGCCCTGCTGCAGCTGGGCATGCTGCAGCTGGCCATCGCCCAGGCCGTCGAGCACGGCTTCATCCCGTCGATCACCCCGGCGCTGGTCAAGCCCGAGGCGATGGAGGGCACCGGGTTCCTGGGCGCGCACGCCAGCGAGATCTACCGGCTCGAGGCCGACGATCTCTACCTGGTCGGCACGTCGGAGGTGGCGCTGGCGGCGTACCACTCGAACGAGATCCTCGACCTGGACAACGGCCCGGAGCGGTTCGCGGGCTGGTCGTCGTGCTTCCGCCGGGAGGCCGGCTCGCACGGCCGGGACGTCCGCGGCATCCTGCGCGTGCACCAGTTCGACAAGGTGGAGATGTTCTCCTTCTGCAAGCCGGAGGACGCCGCCGACGAGCACCAGCGGCTGCTCGCGATGGAGGAGGAGATGCTCGCCAAGGTCGAGATCCCGTACCGGGTGATCGACGTGGCGGCCGGTGACCTGGGCTCCAGCGCGACCCGCAAGTTCGACTGCGAGGCCTGGGTGCCGTCGCAGGGCCGCTACCGCGAGGTCACCTCGACGTCGAACTGCACCACGTTCCAGGCCCGCCGGCTCAACATCCGTTACCGCGACGAGGACGGCAAGCCGCAGACGGCCGCGACGCTCAACGGCACGCTGGCCACGACGCGCTGGCTCATCCCGATCCTGGAGAACCACCAGCAGCCCGACGGCTCCGTGCGCGTCCCCAAGGCCCTCCAGCCGTACCTGGGCGGCCGGGACGTCCTCGAACCCCCATCCAACCGCCCCGCCGCCACCCTGAAACGGACTGAAGACCGTCGTTGACCAACTGGTAACCGGCCCGCTACCTCGAGGCATAGCCGCTGGTAGCCGGGCCGGTGTAACGTTTTCCTTCCGCCCTCCGCGGGGGTTGTCACACCCTCGGAGGAACACATGGCCAAGCCTGGACTGCCCAAGCTGATCGCCACGGACCTGGACGGCACGCTCGTACGCAGCGACGACACCGTGTCCGCGTACACCCATGAGGTCCTGCAGCGGGTCCGGGCCGCCGGCATCCGCATCGTCGGTGCCACCGGCCGTGGCCCCCGCCTGACCAGCCTGGTCCGCAGCGATATCCGGGACGCCGACTTCCTCGTGCTGGCCCAGGGCGGCTGGGTGATCGACCAGCAGGAGAGCCAGATCCTGCGCAGCGAGCGGCTCCCGGGCCCTGACCTGTCCGCCGTCCTGGCGGATCTGGAGGCGGAGGTCGGACCGCTGTCGGTGATGGTCGAGGCGCTGGAGCACGACGATGCGCCGCTCTGGGGCGACTACGACCCCACCTGGCGCTATCCGGTCGTGGTGGAGCGGCGCTCGCGGACCGAGTGCCTGACCGGTGACGTGATCAAGGCGTTCGCGCGGTCGTTCGAGCACCACGTCGACGACCTGCTCGCCGTGGCCCAGCGGATCGTGCCGCCGGACGTGGCTTCGGTCACCCAGGCCGGCCTGAACTACATCGAGATCTGCCCGCCGAACGTCGACAAGGGCACCGGCCTGGCGGTCGTCGCGCAGGCTGTCGGCGTCGACCCGGCCGACGTGCTGGTCTTCGGGGACATGCCCAACGACCTGCCGATGTTCGCCTGGGCCGGGTGGAGCCGGGTGGCGGTGCGCAACGCCCACGCGACGCTGCTGGCGGTCGCCGACGAGGTCACCTTGACCAACGACGAGGACGGTGTGGCGGTCTATCTGGACCGGCTACTGTCGAGGTGATGCCACCCTTTCGCCTTGTCGCTTCCGACATCGACGGCACCCTGATCCGGACCGACGGCACACTCAGCCCCCGCACCATCGGGGTCCTCGACCAGCTCTACACCCGCGGCGTCCCGACGGTCCTGGTGACCGGCCGGCCGGTGCGCTGGCTGCGCCAGCTCTACGACCAGATGGCCGAGCCGCTGCCGGCCGTCTGCGCCAACGGCGCCGTGGTCTACGACCCCGACACCGACGAGATCCTGCGGGCCGCGCCGCTCACGGTCGAGCTGCTGATGGACGTGACCCGGCAGCTGCGCGAGGCGGTGCCGGACGTCGCGCTGGCCGTCGAGGTCGAGGACGGACGGAGCTTCTGGTACGAGGAGAAGTGGCCCCTGCGCTGGGACGGCGAGCACAAGCAGGTCCGCGTGCTCGCCTCGCCCGAGGAGCTCACGTCCGTACCCGCGGTCAAGCTCCTCGCCCGCTCGGCCAGTTACGGCCCGGACGACTTCGCCGAGCTGGTCAGCCGCACGCTGGGCGGAATCGCCGAGGCCACCCACTCGTCGTCGTCCGCGCTGGTGGAGATCTCCGCCGCCGGGGTGACCAAGGCGGCCGGGCTGGCCTGGCTGTGCGAGCGTGAGGGCTTCACCGCCGAGGACGTCGTGGCCTTCGGGGACATGCCGAACGACCTGCCCCTGCTGGCCTGGGCCGGCCGTTCCGTGGCGATGAGCAACGCCCACCCCGCCGTCCGTGAGGTCGCCGACGAGGTGACGCTCACGAACGACGAGGACGGCGTGGCCGTGTATCTCGAGAAGCTCTTCGATCTCTAGAGGTACTGGCCGGTGCGGCCGCTGCCGTCACCGGCGCCCTGGCTCGGCATGCCCGGGATGACGCCGTTGGGTCCCATCGGCAGGGCCGGGCGGCCGGCGCCACCGCCGCGCATCTGCTCCAACTGCAGCCGGGCCGCCATCTGCTGCGCGACCAGGGCCGCCTGGATGCCGTGGAACAGACCTTCCAGCCAGCCCACGAGCTGAGCCTGGGCGATCCGCAGCTCCGGCTCGCTGGGCGGCGTCTCGCCCTCGAACGGCAGCGACAGCCGCTCGAGCTCCTCCTGCAGCTCGGGCGCGAGGCCGTCCTCGAGCTCCTTGATGGAACGCTGGTGGATCTCCCGCAGCCGGCCCCGGCTCGCCTCGTCCAGCGGCGCCGCCCGGACCTCTTCGAGCAGCTGCTTGATCATGCTGCCGATCCGCATGACCTTGGCGGGCTGCTCGATCAGGTTGCCGGGCTCCTCGGGCTTGAGGTTGCCGTCGGTCCCCACCGTGCCCAGGGGGCGGCCGTCGGGGCCCACCACGATGACGGAGTCGTCTTCCTGCTGGTCTGTGGTGCGGGTGTCGTCGGTCATACGATCCATCTTGCCGCAGGCAGCCCAGTGACCCGTCAGGGGCGTAGCTCCGCCACCGCGCATTTGACCGATCCGCCACCCCGCTTGAGCTCGGTGAGCTCCACCAGCACGGGGGTGTAGCCGTGCGCGCGCACCTTGTCGGCCATCGCGGTGGCCTCGGTGTTGAGAATCACGTGATGACCGTCACTGACCAGGTTCAGGCCGAAGGACTCGGCGTCGGCGCGGTCGGCGATGACCGCGTCCGGGAAGAGCTGGCGCAGCACGCGCTGGGAGGCCGCGGAGAAGGCGTCCGGGTAGTACGTGATGTGCCGGTCGTCGAGGGCGGCCAGCGCGGTGTCCAGGTGGTAGAACGCCGGGTCGACCAGCTTGAGGGAGACCACCGGCCGGCCGAGGACCTCCTGGGCCTCGGCGTGCGCGGCCGGGTCGGTGCGGAAGCCGTGACCGGCGAGGATCAGACCGCCGTACGCCCCGGGCAGGTACGCGAAGTCACCCTCACCCTCGTTGACGTGCTCCGGGCCGGCGAAAGTCCACGGGCCGCCTGCGTAGAACAGCTGATGGGCGGCGGCCTCGGCGGCGCGCTGGGGGAATTTGAACCGCGCGCCGTAGACCCGGCCGTCGACGGAGAACGCGCCGTTGGCCGCGTAGACCATGTCCGGCAGGCCGGGGTGGGCGTCCAGGACGTGCACGGCGTGCCCCAGGTCGGTGAGCGTGTCGCGGAGCAGGTGCCACTGCTTGAGCGCGAGAGCCGGGTCGACCGGGACGGTGGTGTCCATCCAGGGATTGATCGTGTACTCGACCGTGAAGTGCTCGGGCGGACACATGAGATATGTCCGGGTTCGCGGCAAGCGTTCCGTGTGGCTCATGAGGTAAAGGCTAGGTACGCTGGCACGGCGGAAAACAGCCCTAACTCTTGCTCGTCGGAGGCGAATCGTTGCAGATGGACGCCGTTGACCAGCGAATCATTGCGTTGCTCGTGGCGGACGCGCGCGCCTCGTACGCCGAGATCGGCGCCAAGGTCTCGCTCAGCGCCCCCGCGGTGAAACGCCGTGTCGACCGGCTGCGCTCCAGCGGGGTCATCAAGGGATTCACAACCGTCATCGAGCCGGCCGCCGTGGGCTGGACCACCGAGGCGTTCGTCGAGCTGTTCTGCACCGGGCGGACCACTCCGGCCCAGATCACCGTGGCCACCCGCCGGCACCCCGAGGTCGTCGGGGCGTACACGGTCTCCGGCCAGGCCGACGCGCTCGTGCACCTGCGCGCCGCCGACATCGGCCACCTCGAGCAGGCGCTCGAGCGCCTGCGGGCCGAGCCGTTCGTGACCTCCACCCGCAGCATGGTGGTGCTGTCCCGGCTGGTCGAGATCCCCACGCCGGTGCCCGCGCCGAATTAGCCGGAACCCGGGACGGTCACGCAGCGTCCCACCCCCATGTCGCGCCGTCTGCTGTTCTGCGCCGTCCTGGCGCTCACTGTCCCGCTCGCCGGCTGCACCGCTGACACCCCGGCACCCCCTTCGCCGCTGCCCACCTCCGGTGGTGGAGCGATGCGGCTGGTCGCTTTTGACTCCTGCCGGCAGCTCGCCGACGATCTGCGGAAGGCGGCCAAGGCCAGCGTCGGGCCGTACGGCCTGCCCGGCAGCGAAATGGCTTATCCGGAGCTCCTCAGCGACGGGGCCCGGGCCATGGCCGACGCGGCGGGCGCAGCCCCCGCGGCCGCCGCGGCCCCGGACTTCTCCCGCACGAACGTGCACGAGCAGGGCGCCGACGAGCCCGACCTGATCAAGACAGACGGACGCCGGATCGTCACCGTCGCCGACGGCACCCTGCGGGTCATCGACGCCGCCACCCGCAAGGAGACCGGCCGGCTCGACCTCGAGGCCGGCCGGGGCGGCGAGCTCCAGCTGCTGCTCTCCGGCAACTCCGCCCTGGTGCTCGTGCCCCCGGGCTACCACCACCGGGCCATCACGGCCGACGGCCCCGACCCCCGCCCCGGTGGCCAACGGCCGCAGGTGCTGCTGGTCGATCTGACCGGCACTCCCACCGTGGTCAGCCGCTACCGCGGGGAAGGCGCCCTGATCGACGCCCGGATGACCGGCAGCGTCGCCCGGGTTGTCCTGCGCAGCACGCCACGGATCACCTTCCCCTCCGAGTCCGGACAGTTCGACAACAAGAAGCGGATCGCCGCGAACCGCGAGACGATCGACGACGCTCCCGCCGACGCCTGGCTGCCCCGCTGGGAGATCACCGACCGCACCGGCACCACGACGGGACAGACCGACTGCGGCCGGGTCAGCCGGCCCGCCGGCTATTCGGGCGCGGCCGTGGTCAGCGTGCTCACCTTTGACCTGACCAGGCCCACCCTGGGCAGCGGCGACCCGGTCGCGGTCGTGGCCGACGGCGACACCGTCTACGCCACGCCGGACAGCCTGTACCTCGCCAACGACGACCGCTGGCGCTTCGCCGGCCGGGCCGTGGACCGGGCCCACCGGCAGACGGAGCTCTTCAAGTTCACCCTGACCGGCAACCAGCCGCCGACCTACCGGGCATCGGGAACCGTGCCGGGTTACCTGATCAACCAGTACGCGCTGTCCGAATGGGCCGGCCACCTGCGCGTCGCCACCACGGACGGCGCGACGGAACGCTCAGCCGTACGGGTGCTCGCGGAACGCGACGGCAAGCTCGCGCAGACCGGCATCGTCGACGGCCTCGGCAAGGGTGAGCGGATCTACTCCGTACGTTTCCTCGGCGCCCGCGGCTACGTGGTCACCTTCAAGCAGACCGACCCGCTCTACAGCCTCGACCTGCGCGACCCGGCCAAGCCCACGGTCACCGGCGAGCTGAAGATCACCGGCTATTCGGCGCACCTGCAGCCGGTCGGCGAGAACCGGCTCATCGGCATCGGCCAGGAGGCGGACGGCAACGGGCGCATCCAGGGCCTGCAGGTGTCCCTCTTCGATGTGGCCGACCCGGCGAACCCGAAGCGGCTCGCGCAGTACCACCTGCCGGGTGGCCACTCGCACGCCGAGTACGACCCGCACGCCCTGCTCTGGTGGCCGGCGACGAGCACGCTGATCGTGCCGGTGGAGTCCCGCGGCGCGCTGGCGCTGCGGGTGACCGACGACCTCACCCTGGCCGATCAGGTCGACCAGCCCGCACTGTTCCGGTCCCTGGTCATCGGGAGTGAGCTGTGGACGCTGTCGAAGGCCGGCCTGCGGGCCTCCGACCTGTCCACGATGGACCAGCTGGCCTGGGTGCCGATGGAAAGCTAGAGGTACATCCCCGGGCGGTGGTCGTCGCCGTCCTTGGCGTCCTTCGGCGGGGCCGGCTTGTCACCCTCGCCGAAGAAGCGCTTGCCGCCGAACTCGCCGTGCAGCCGGTCGTCCAGCTCGTCGGCCAGGCCGGTCATCACCTGCACGGCGAGCATGAGGTGAGTGGCCTGGAAGTTGCGGCCGAAAACCGGGATCGACGCCCACACGGTGTCCTGGGCGCAGTAGAGCCGGCCGATGGGCATCCGGTTGGTCAGCTCGGAAAGCTTGACGTAGAGCTGCTCGGTCGGCTCGACCTCGGTGAGGATCGGCGAGAAGACGTCGACCAGCGGCGGGTTGTCCCGGCACCGGACGAAGACCATGGCCGAGCCGGCCCGGATGCCGATGTCCCCGTCGGTGTCGACCTGCAACTGGTCGACGGTGGTCTTGCTCATGGTGGCGACGACCGTGCGCACCCGCTCCTCGAGCGGGATCACCTCGTCGGCGGCGTTGGCCAGCGCCTCGGAGAGCACACCGTCCTCGTCGAGGTCGTCGAGGCTCAGCTCCTCGTCGATGCTGGGCTCGTGCCGGGCGGTGCCGATCGGCGCGGTCTCGATCGGCTCGTCCTCCTCGTCGTGCACGAGGTAGACCAGGAAGGCGGGGTGCGGGGCGCCGTACACGTCGCGCAGCGTCCGGGACACGACCGTGGACAGCTGCTTGGCGCCGTCGGTGGTGGTCCGCAGGCCGAACGAGTCCCGGGACCCGGGCAGCACACCCGGCGGTGACCAGCCCAGCGCGACCAGGTCGGCGACGGACGAGCGGTTCATCCGGAAACCCTCCGGCAGGCCGGCGTTGCCGACCGCGAGCGCCTCGATGACGCCGTCGGGGAGCACGCGGATGCTCACCGAATAGACCGCGGTGCCGGTGCCCGAAGCGGTCGGGTCGAGCGTGATGTCGACGTGCGCGCCCTCGGCCAGCGTGGGCAGCAGCGTGGCCAGCGCACTCGCGAACTCCCGCCACGCCTCTGTCACCTTCGCCCGCAGGTCGGCCGTGGTCGGCTCGTCCAGCAGGATGCCCTCAGGCTGGTCAGCAGTGTTCTCCGCCGTCATGATCGGTACCTCCGCCCGCCACCCTATCGAGCGCGCGGTCGGCTCACCCGCCGCGTCTCATTCCCGGCCGTCGGCCGGCCAGTCGAGAGCCAGCGAGCTGAGGCGCGCGGCTACATCGGCCGGGTCCGCGCCGCGGCCCACAGCGATCCCCATCAGGTACGCCGTGACGGGCGCACCGGGACGCACGACGTTGTGCGCGACATCGCGGGCGACATCCAGCACGGATTTGGCCTCGACGTCATCGGTGCTCAGCCCGAGCTCATCGCACGCCGCGGCGATCCAGTTGTCGAGCACGTTCACCGGGTTGCCCCTCCACGATCGTCCGCCGAGACCGGTCCGATCCGCTCGGCCGGCGCGCAGCCGGTCAGCCTTACCCCACCGCGGTTCGCCGTGACCGGGCCGAGCCGCCCGATCAGCGCGCTGCCGGTCACCGGGCCCATTCCTCGGCGGTCCGGAGGTCGTCGTCGGTGTCGCAGTCGAACCAGGGCGGGGGTCCGGGGCGGCGCCAGGACACCTCGATGAAGCGCAGCTGGTCCATGAGCGCGTGCATCGGGGCGCCGTGCAGGCTGCCCCGCTCCTCGGCGACCCGTTTCAAGGCGTCGCGCAGCGCCGTCGTGCGCCAGACCCCGCACAGCGACTGCAGCCGCCCCTCGGCGTCCCGGTAGACCGCACCCTGCATCGGCGCGGACTCGACCGTCAGCCGGAGCACGTCGATGGCCTCACCGGTCAGCAGCGGCAGGTCGGCGGCGAGCAATGCGGTGAAGCTGACCTCCGGGGGAACGAGCTCGAGGCCGGCGGCGGTCGCGGCGACCGGCCCGCCACCGGGCGGCTGCTCCGTGGTCGAGGCGACCGGCACAGGCAGGTCGGGAGGCACGCGCCCGACCACCACCTGCGGGTCGGCATCGTGCACCGCGGCCAGGACACGCGTCAGCATCGACTGCCCGGCCACCGGGATGGTGGGCTTGTCCGCACCACCCATCCGACGTGCCGCACCGCCGGCCAACACCACCGCCGCGAATCCCCCCACGTACGTACCGTATCCCGTGGGGGACATGAGCGTGACCGGGCGGACGGCATTGTGCGGTGCGCGGGTGCCGGATCACGTCCTGACGGGGCCGGCCGCGGGCGGCATACGCTCGGGTGATGGCGCGCACGATGAACCGGCGACCCGTGATGAAGATCAACCTGGATGCGACGGCCGAGCCGCGACGGCGCCCCGACGACCTGGCCGCCGAGGAGCCGCTGGAGATCCGGCTGCAAAGGACTCCGCTGGCCGTGACGATGCGAACCCCGGGACAGGACATCGACCTGGCCATGGGCTTCCTGCTGACCGAGGGCATCATCCGTACGGCGGCCGACATCGTCACCGCCCAGCTGTGCGCGGGTACGGACACGCCGAACACGTACAACGTGGTCGACGTGGTGCTCGGCGCGGACGTGCCGCCGCCGGTGACCGACCCGAGCCGCAACTTCTACACGACCAGTTCGTGCGGGGTGTGCGGCAAGGCCAGCATCGACGCGGTCCGCACCCGGTCGCAGTTCGAGGTGGCCACGGACGACAGCACGGTGCCGGCGCAGGTCCTCGCCGAGCTGCCGGACCGGCTCCGGGCGGCGCAGCGCACCTTCGACCGCACCGGCGGGCTGCACGCCGCCGGCCTGTTCACCGCCGAGGGCGCGCTGGTGGTGATGCGCGAGGACGTCGGCCGGCACAACGCCGTCGACAAGGTGATCGGCTGGGCGCTGCGGGAAGGGCGACTGCCGTTGACCGGTCACGTGCTGCTCGTCTCCGGCCGGGCCAGCTTCGAACTGACGCAGAAGGCCTGGATGGCGGGGATTCCCCTGCTGGCTGCCGTCTCGGCGCCGAGCACCCTGGCCGCCGAACTGGCCGACGAGGCGGGGATGACGCTGGTCGGCTTCCTGCGGGGATCGACCATGAACGTGTACGCGGGAATGCAGCGCGTGACCGTCTGAGCTTCGTACGGTCTTTCCCGGCGCTTCACCCCGGTCACGCGGTGCAGACATTCACGGTCATGAGGCTGCCGGCATGGCACTCTCACGACGTACTCTCCTGCTCAGCAGCGCTGCGGTGGGCGCGGCCGGCGCCGCGAGCGTCTGGCCGTTGGCTGCCTCGGCGGCGCCGTACCGCGGGCCGCTGCGCGCCGATCCGTTCACCCTCGGGGTGGCTTCCGGCGATCCGGAGCATGACGGCTTCGTGCTCTGGACCCGGCTGGCCCCGACCCCGCTCGCCGACGACGGCCTCGGCGGCATGCCGTCCCGCGACGTACCGGTGCACTGGGAACTTGCCGCCGACGCCCGCTTCCGTCGGGTCGTCCGCCGCGGCGTCGCCGTCGCCCGGGTCGCAGCGGCACACACCGTGCACGTCGAACTGCACGGGCTGCCGCCGGCCCGCGAATACTTCTACCGCTTCAAGGCCGAGCGGTACGTGTCCCCGACCGGCCGCACCCGCACGGCCCCGGCCCCGTGGGCGAGCGGCGGCACCCTGGCGATGTCGTTCGTGTCCTGCTCGCAGTACGAGCACGGCTACTTCACCGCGTACCGGCGGCTGGCCGAGGACGAGCCGCAGCTGATCCTGCACCTGGGCGACTACCAGTACGAGTACGGGCCGGACACGTACAACATCCCCGGCGGCAATCCGCGCGACCACCAGGGCCCGGAGACGGTGACCCTGGCGAACTACCGCCAGCGGCACGCCCAGTACAAGAGCGACCCGGACCTGCAGGCGGCGCACGCGGTCGCGCCGTGGGCGGTGGTCTTCGACGACCACGAGATCGAGAACAACTGGGCGGACGAGATCCCCGAGCAGCCGGACCCGAACTTCCTGGCCCGCCGGGCCGCAGCCTTCCAGGCCTACTACGAGAACATGCCGCTGCGCCGCACCTCGATCCCCCGCGGCATCGACATGCAGCTGTACCGACGCCTGCACTGGGGACGGCTGGCGACGTTCCACATGCTCGACACCCGACAGTTCCGGGACGACCAGGGCTGCGGCGACGGTTACAAGGACTGCCCGGCAGCGACCGACCCGGCCCGCTCGATCACCGGCGCACGGCAGGAGAAGTGGCTGCTGGACGGCTTCCACCGCTCGACGGCCCGCTGGGACATCCTGGGCCAGCAGGTCTTCTTCGGCCAGCGCGACAACAACGCGGGCCCGGCGAAGGTGGTCAGCATGGACTCGTGGGACGGCTACGCGGCCTCCCGCGACCGCATCACCCGGGGCTGGGTGGACGCCGGAGTACGCAACCCGGTGGTCCTGACCGGCGACGTGCACGCCCACTGGGCCGACGAGCTGAAGCTGGACTACACCGACCCCACGTCCCGCACGGTCGGCACCGAACTGGTGTGCTCGTCGATCACGTCCACCGGGGACGGGGTTGATGTGCCGACGGGCCAGCACCCGTGGGCGGCGTGGAATCCGCACCTGCGCTTCTACAACAACCAGCGGGGTTACGTCCGCACGACGATCACCAAGGACGCGATGACGGCGGACTTCCAGGTGGTGCCGTATGTGACTCGGCCGGGGGCGGCTGTGCATACGCGGGCGACCTTCGTGATCGAGGACCGGGTTCCGGGGTTGCATCAGGTTGCGGACAATCCGACGCCGGGCGGGACGTCCGCGCTGCGGAGCGGTGGGGACCTGGGGGCTGCGACGGTGCGGCAGGAGTCTGAAAGGCCGTGATCGCTTTCGCCTCGGCCGGGCCATCCTCCTGCGTCACGGGATGGTCCGGCGGGGCGCGGTCTGCGGGTCGGACCCGGCAATGAGCAGCGCAGCCGGTCAGACCCCGCGGTGGGCGGCACAGCCTGATCAAACCCGGCGGTGGGCGGCGCGGCGGGGTTTCTGAACTCGTCTTTCCGGCTTTCCCGGTCGCTCGCCGGGCCGGTCGGGCCCCACACGGACCGGGAGTTTCTCGCGGCGCTTGCCGGCGTCCGGCTGCACCTCGTCGCCGGACGGCCGTGACAAATCCCGGCTGTCCCGCTGCGGCTCGGCCAGCGGCGAGCGGGTCGCACCGGGGGATGACTGGGCCGGGCTGGAGGCGTCGTCCGGTTCCTCCGACTCAGCGAAGTCGGCCACCGGAGGCAGGCCCTCCACCGCCGGCCAGCCGTCCAGCACCGATGGCGGCAGCCCGGTGGTCATCGCCGCCCGCACCAGCACCCCGAGCTGGTAGTCATCCTTGTACGCCAGGGCGTGCTGCACTGCGACGCTGGCCAGCGGACCCAGTCCCTTACGCCAGGCCACGAAGGCCAGCAGGCCCGCCGGCGCCGACCGGTAGCGCGGCTCCACCCGGCGCACCAGATCGGACCAGAGCGCCAGCTCCCAGTCATCGGTCCTGGTCCGGGTCCAGGCGTAGTCGCGGACCGGCACATGCAGCAGAAGCAAGCCGAGCCAGGCCACGTCGTCGTCGCTGAGCCGCCCGCCGGCGCTGTAGCAGCGCTCGGCCTCCCGCACCGTGAACCGGCCGGCCCGTCGCACCTGAGCGAAGAAGTGATCCTCGTCCGCCACCAGGTCCGGGCGTTCGGCGACCGTGTCGGGCGTGTCCGGAAGGGGCATGGCCAGGCCGAGGCTCGCCCACAGCACGCTGCCCAGGCGCAGCTCGACGGTTCCAGGACGGTTCCACCCCGAAGCCGTCGCCGGGCCAGTTGTGGGCTTCCCGTCGTGGAAGCGGAGATTCGGGGTGAGATCGTCGCGGCTTTCCTGCTGCTGGCCGACGCGCTGGGAGCTGTCGGGCTCCCGGGCGTCCAGCTCTGGGGCGTCCGGCTGCGGGCCGTCGGGCCGCGGGCCGGCAGGCTGCGGGGCGTCGGGCCGCGGGCCGGCAGGCTGCGGGGCGTCGGGCTCCGGGATGTTGGGCTGCGGGGCGTCGGGCTGCGGGCCGCCGGGGGTTACGGATTCCGGTGGTGACGGGCGTTCGACAGCGAGAGCGGCCAGGCGCAGGACCGCCCGTGCCGTTGCTGCTGTCATCGCGTCGCGGTCGTCGCCGGTCACCGGGGTGAGCTGCGCTTCCAGCGCCTCGCGATCCGGCAGAGCCACCGCTCCCGCGAACGTCGCTTCAGCCGCCATCACGCTGTCCTGCGGCTCGCACGGTTGACCCTCGGGCGGGCAGCAAGACGCGTCCGTGCACAGGTATGACCGGAACCGGCCGTCCTCCACGTGCAGCTCGTCGACGATGGCCACGCCGGCCTTGCGGAACGCGTCCGAGATGCGCATCACCGCCGGTGCCACGCGGCGCTCTTCGCCGTACCCGAGGATCGTGACCGCCTCGGCCTCCTGCCGCAGGACGATCGTCGCCAGGTGCAGCACCGCCGCCCGGGCCTCTTCCTCGGGTGTGTTGTGTTCGGGCAGGTCGATGCGCACCGCGAAGGTGATCAGCGCGCCCTGTGTCGCCACCACGACGAGGCTGTCCGCCGGGTGGAAGCCGATCAGGAACGGCACGGCGGAGATGAGCTCAGCCGGAGAACTGACCTTCTGCTTTTTCATGCCGGCAGCCTGGCCGAATCCGGCCCGCCGCCGTCGGCCAAAACCGGTGCCTGTGGATAACCCGGTTATCCACAGGCGTTCCCCACGACGTCGGCTCAGGAGCGAAACTGCAACTCATGCAACTCGAGCCCGTCCTGCTGCCAGTCATGGGCATGCCGGTCCAGGTCCATGGTCAGTTCGATCGACGACACCACGTCGTAGCCGGCCGCGTGCAGGCTGCGGATCGCGTCGACGTTGCGGGACGACGGCGAGATCGTCAGCGACACCATGTTGCGCTTCTTCGCCTCGGCGGCGACGTGGCGCAGCAGTTTGCGGCCGACCCCCTTGTGCCGGTGCGAGCCGGTGACGACCACCGGTTCCACCTCGCCGGCACGGCCCCGCATGATGAGCCCGACCAGGCCGATCACCCCGTCGTCGGCATGGTCGGCGACCCAGAGCCCGCTCAGATCCAGCCGGGTGAGGTACTCCTCGAAACCCGCGCCGGCATCGTTGGCGGCATCGCCGTACATCTGGTTGTGCTGATTGGTCAGCTCCGACCACAGGCGGCGACCAGCGCTGTGGTCGCTCGGCCGGTACGAACGCACCGCGACAGGTGTCATGCCGACATTTTGACTCCGATCCGGGCACGCCGTAACCCGAAGTGGAAGATAAGGCGGTGGATCTGGCGTACCTGCGCGCGCACCCCCAGCATCTCCCGACATTTCTCACCCATCAGCGGATCCGGGAAACACCCGTCGGGGGCGGTGACGTATGCACCGCATCCCGCTTGACCTTGGACGACGGCACGTCGCTGTTCACCAAGACGTGGCCGTCCGGCAGCGCACCCGAGCACTTCTTCGCCACCGAGGCGGCGGGACTGCAATGGCTGCGCGAAACGCGGACCGTGCCGATCCCGGAGGTGATAGTGGCGCTCGCGGACATGCTCGCGCTGGAATGGATCGACTCCGGGCCGCCCTCTGTCACGGCCGCCGAACGCTTCGGGCGGGAGTTGGCCGGGCTGCATCGCGGTGGCGCGGAGAGCTTCGGCGCGCGATGGCCGGGGTTCATCGGGCCGCTGGCTCAGGACAACACGCCGTCCGCCGGGCCCTGGGGGCCGTGGTTCGCGGAGCGGCGGCTGCGGCCGTACCTGAAGATCTCGGCCGACAGCGGCGCCCTCTCGGCGGCGGACGTCGCGGCTGTGGAGCAGGTCATCCTGCGGATCGAGGGGTACGGCGGGGACGAAGCGCCGGCCCGGATCCATGGCGACCTGTGGCCGGGGAACGTCCTGTGGGGCGCCGGCGGCCGGGCCTGGCTGGTCGATCCGGCGGCGCACGGTGGACACCGGGAGACCGACCTGGCCCAGCTGGCGCTGTTCGGCGGGGCGCCACATCTGGAGACGATCTTGCGGGCGTACGCGGAGGAGTGGCCCCTGGCGGACGGCTGGCGCGAGCGCGTACCCGTGCACCAATTGCACCTTTTGCTAGTGCACGCGGCCGCATTTGGTGGGGCGTACCGGGGCGCCGTGCGGTCGACGGCCGACGCTGCGCTGCGGAATTGAGCGCGCGATGGAGGTTCAGCGTGCCCTCCACCACAAACCGCGCGACGCCAAAACTCAGATCCGAGCGCTACCTTCGATCAATGAGCGAGCGTGCCGGGCGATCCGGGTGGCACCGAGCTTTCGCCAGCGTGGGCGACCGGCAGGGTGAGGGGTCGACATGAGTGTGCTCGCTGACCGCTTCGGGCGGGTTGCGACTGACCTTCGGGTGTCGTTGACCGACCGCTGCAATCTGCGCTGTTCGTACTGCATGCCCGAGGAGGGCCTCGCGTGGATGCCGCGCGAGCAGCAGCTCACCGATGACGAGGTCAGCCGGCTGATCCGGATCGCCGTCGAGCAGCTCGGCGTGACCGGCGTGCGGTTCACCGGCGGGGAGCCCCTGATCCGGCGCGGGTTGACCGGCATCATCGCCGCGGCCGCCGCGCTCACCCCGCGGCCGAAGCTCTCCATCACCACGAACGGCATCGGGCTCGACCGGATGGCGGGGGCGCTGCGGGACGCCGGACTGGACCGCGTCAACGTCTCGCTGGACACGCTATCGCCGGCCCGGTTCCTGGAGCTCACCTACCGCGACCGGCATGCTGACGTGCTGAAGGGCCTGGCGGGCGCGGCCCGGGCCGGGCTCACTCCGGTGAAGATCAACACTGTGCTCATGCGCGGGGTCAACGAGGACGAGGCGCCGGCGCTGCTGCGCTTCGCGCTCGACCACGGGTATCAGCTGAGGTTCATCGAGCAGATGCCGCTCGACGCCCAGCACCAGTGGGACCGGCACGAGATGGTCACCGCCGAGGCGATTCTGGCCTCGCTCGAGCCGTACGGGTTGCTACCCGATTCGGTTTCACGTGGAACAGCGCCGGCCGAGACCTGGCTCGTGCCCGGGTACGTCGACGCGGCGGGCAACCCGGCACGGGTCGGCGTGATCGGCAGTGTGACCAGGCCTTTCTGTGGCGACTGTGACCGCACCAGGCTCACCGCGGACGGTCAGGTCCGCAACTGCCTGTTCGCCACCGAGGAATCGGACCTGCGCGGGTTGCTTCGCGAGGGCCGACCGGACGCGGACATCGCCAAGGCCTGGCAAGCCGCGATGTGGGGCAAGCGAGCGGGTCACGGCATCGACGATCCGTCCTTCCTCCAGCCGGCCCGTCCGATGTCCGCGATCGGCGGCTGACATGGCGACCGGTGCAGGACGATGGGAGGTGACGCGTCGTGCTTGAAATCAGATACTTCGCGGGGGCGCGGGCGGCTGCGGGTTGTTCGTCGGAGCGCATCGCGGCCGAGTCGCTCGATGACCTCGCCACTGTTCTGGCCGAGCGGCACGGCGAGCGGCTCGCGCTAGTATTGAAGGCGGCCAGTTTCCTGGTGGACGGGCTGTCCTGTCATGATCGACAAGCGGCATTGCCCGCCGGCGCGACGGTAGACGTCCTGCCGCCGTTTGCTGGGGGTTGAGCTTGATCGCGTTCGTCGCGCTCGTCTTCGTCGCCATCGGCCTGATCCACTTCTACCTGTGGAAGCGGCTGGTGCGGGATGCTTTCCGCCCCGGGCGGGTGCGCCGGGTCGGCGGCATCGTCACGACCGTGCTGGCCGTGCTGGTGCCGGCCACGCTGCTCAGCGTGCGGTTCGGGTACGTCGAGTGGCTGGCCTGGCCGGGCTACCTGTGGATCGCGTTGATGTTCTACCTGCTCGTGACGCTGGCGGTCCTCGAGATCCCGCGCCTGGTGATCAACCTCTGGATCCGGGCCACGAGCAGAGGCACCGCCCCGGCACAGACGGACTCCGCTACCGAAGTGACCGCGACGCAGGCCGCAGGAGCGGGCCCGGGACCGGGCGCAGGCGCGGGACCGGGCGCGGGAGTCGGCGCGGAAGTCGGCGCGGGCGCGGGAGTCGGCGCGGCACCCGCCCCCGGTGACAGCGCTACCGCCAGCTCGGCAAGCGCCGCCCCCGGCACCGCGAGCGGCAACAGCGGCGCCGCAAACAGCGCCACCCCCCTCGGCTCGGCGAGCACCGACAGCGCCACCCCCGCCGACCCCCGCACCGATTCCCCCGACCCCAAGGGAATCGACCGGCGACTTCTCCTCGCCCGGGGCGCAGCGATCTTCGCCGGCCTCACCGCCGCCGGCATCACCGGATACGGCGTGAAGACCGCCCTCGGCCCCCCTCAGCTGGACCGGTTCCAGCTCCCCATGCCCAAACTGCCCCGCGCCATGGACGGCACCCGGCTCGCCGTGGTCTCCGACATCCATCTCGGGCCGCTGACCGGCACCGACCACGCCGCCCGGATCGTCCGGCTCATCAATTCCGTTAACGCCGACATCGTCTGCGTCGTCGGCGACCTGGTGGACGGCAGTGTCGCCGAGCTCGGCCGGTCCGCCGCGCCGCTCGCCGGCATCCAGTCGCGCCGTGGCGCCTACTTCGTCACCGGGAACCACGAGTACTACTCCGGTTATCAGGAGTGGATCGCCGAGGTGGCCCGGCTCGGGGTGAAGCCGCTGCGCAACGAGCGGCTCGAGCTGGACGGGCTCGACCTGGCCGGGGTCAATGACATCGGCGGCGTCGAGTTCGGGGACGGGCCGGATCTGCAGCGGGCGCTCGGGGACCGCGACACCAACCGTCCCGTTGTGCTCATGGCTCATCAGCCCGTCGTCGCCCAGGACGCCGCTCCGTTCGGAGTCGACCTTCAGGTTTCCGGGCACACCCACGGCGGTCAGATGGCGCCGTTCAATCTGCTCGTCAAGCTCGAGCAGCCGGTGGTGAGCGGTTTCGGCAAGGTCGACGGTGTGCCGGTGTACGTCACCAACGGCGCCGGTTTCTGGGGGCCGCCGGTCCGGGTGGGGGCGCCGCCGCAGGTCTCGGTCATCGAGTTGCGTACCCCTTAGCAGTGAATCTCGGGGGTTGCGCTGAGCCACGGGGCACATCTCCGCAGGATTCAATCGTGGATCGGTTATGTCACTTCGCGCGTGGCGGCTCGTGGCGTGCCGGGCGCTCGTGACAGGATGCAGCGTGCCCTCGGTTAGCGCAGGGTCCTCGGACACCGCGGACACATACGTCGCGGATCTGCACATCCACTCCAGGTATTCGCGGGCCTGCAGCCGCGACCTCACCCTGCCGAACCTGGCCTGGTGGGCTCGGCGCAAGGGCATCGCAGTGCTCGGCACCGGGGACTTCACGCATCCCGCCTGGTTCGACCATCTGCGGGAGAATCTGGTCCCGGCCGACGAGCCCGGTCTCTACCGGCTCGGCGCCGACGCGGAGCGGGAAGTCAGTCGCCGGCTGCCGCCGATCCTGCAGAGCAGCAAAGACGCGCGGTTCATGCTCAGCGTCGAGATCTCCACGATCTACAAACGCGACGACCGCACCCGCAAGGTGCACCACCTGATCTACCTGCCCGACCTGGCCGCCGCCGCCCGGTTCAACACCGCGCTCGGCCGGATCGGCAACCTCACCGCGGACGGCCGCCCGATTCTCGGCCTCGACTCCCGCGACCTGCTGGAGATCGTGCTCGAGGCCAGCCCGGACGGTTACCTCGTCCCCGCGCACATCTGGACCCCGTGGTTCTCCGCGCTCGGGTCCAAGTCCGGCTTCGACGCCATCGCCGACTGCTACGCCGACCTGGCCGAGCACATCACCGCCGTGGAGACCGGCCTCTCCTCCGACCCGGCGATGAACTGGCGGGTCTCCAGCCTCGACCGCTACCGGTTGGTGTCCAATTCGGACGCGCACTCGCCGGCGGCGCTGGCCCGGGAGGCGACGCTCTTCGCCGGCACGCCCGACTACTTCGCCATCAAGGCCGGCGAGACCCTGGCCGGCACGATCGAGTTCTTCCCCGAAGAGGGCAAGTACCACGCGGACGGGCACCGGGCCTGCGGCATCAACTGGGCGCCCCAGCAGACCCGGGAGCACGGCGGTCGCTGCCCCGAGTGCGGCAAGCCGCTGACCGTCGGCGTGCTCAACCGCATCGAGGAGCTGGCCGACCGCACCGACGGTGGTGAGCGGGACCAGCAGGTCGTCCACCTCATCCAGCTCGCCGAGATCCTCGGCGAGATCAACGGCGTGGGCCCGAAGTCCAAGACCGTCGACGGGCAGCTCAACCACGTGGTCGCCACGCTCGGCGCCGAGCTGGACATCCTGCGCCACGTCCCGCTCGACGACATCGGCCAGGCGGGCGGCGAGCAGCTGCGGGAGGCCATCGACCGGCTGCGGCGCGGCGACGTGCGGCGGATCTCCGGGTACGACGGCGAGTACGGCGTCATCACCCTCTTCGAGCCCGGCGAACTGCGCAACAAGCAGAGCGCGCCGCAGGCCGAGACGCTGTTCGACATGATCCCCGTACCGGTGCCGCAGCAGCGCAAGGCCGAGCCGGCGATCGGGCGCGCCCCGGTGCCGAAGGCCGCCAAGGAGCCCAAGAAGAAGGCCCCGCCGCTGCCGCCGCCGGTCAGCCCGCACGAGCCGTTCGAGCCGATGCTGGCCGGGATGGAAGAGGTCGGCACCGGGCTGCTCGACCGTCTCGACGCCATGCAGCGGGTCGCGGCCTCCGCGCCCGGCGGCCCGTTGCTCATCGTGGCCGGGCCGGGCACCGGCAAGACCCGCACGCTCACCCACCGGATCGCGTACCTCTGTGCTGAGCTGGGCGTCTTTCCCGAACGCTGCCTGGCGATCACCTTCACCCGGCGCGCCGCCGAGGAGATGCGGCACCGGCTCGACGCCCTCATCCCGGACGTGGCCGAGGACATCACGGTGGGCACGTTCCACTCACTCGGGCTGACCATCCTCAAGGAGAACGCCAAGGCGGCCGGGCTGGGCGCGAGCTGGCGGATCGCCGACGACGCGGAGCGGGCCGCGGCCCGCGAGCAGGCCGGCGACGACGACCAGGCGTACGCGAAATTGTTGCGCCAGCAGGACCTCGTCGACCTGGACGACCTGCTCACGATGCCCGTCGCCCTGTTGCGGGACGAGCCGGAGCTGGTCGAGCGCTACCGCAAGCGCTGGCAGTGGATCTTCGTGGACGAGTATCAGGACGTCGACGACGTGCAGTACGAGCTGCTGCGCCTGCTCGCCCCGGCGGACGGCAACCTGTGCGCGATCGGCGACCCCGACCAGGCGATCTACTCCTTCCGCGGCGCCGACGTCGGCTACTTCCTGCGCTTCAGCCGCGACTTCACCGACGCCCGGCTGGTGCGGCTCACCCGCAACTACCGCTCGTCGGCGCCGATCCTGGCCGCGGCCGTGCAGGCGATCGCGCCGACCACGTTGGTCCAGGGCCGCCGTCTGGACCCGGCCCGGGTCAACCCCGAGTCGCCCCTGGTCGGGCGCTATTTCGCGGGCAGCGTGGCGGACGAGGCGGACTTCGTGGTCCGCACCGTGGACGAGCTGGTCGGCGGTCTGTCGCACCGCTCGCTCGACTCCGGCCGCGTCGACTCCCGCGCGGTCGCCCCGGGCACGCTGTCCTTCGCGGACATCGCGGTGCTGTACCGCACCGACTCTCAGGCCCAGGCTGTGGTGGACGCGCTGTCGCGGGCCGGCGTACCCGTGCAGAAGCGGTCACACAACCGCCTGCGGGACCGGCCCGGGGTGCAGGTGATCGCGCGCGAGCTGCGGCACGCCGACGGCCTCGGCGGATCGCTGGCGGCGCGCGTCAAGCTGACCGCGCAGGTGCTGGCCCAGCGCTACGCGGCGCCGACCCTGGACGCCGAGCAGCTGGCGCCGGAGGACGTCTGGGCGGCTGCCGACCTGCTCATGCCGCTCGCCCACCGGATCGGCGAGGACCTGCCCCGCTTCCTGCAGGAGATCGCCACGGGCGCCGAGGTGGACGCGCTCGACCCGCGCGCCGAGGCGGTCAACCTGCTGACCCTGCACGCGGCGAAGGGGCTGGAGTTCCCGGTCGTGTTCCTGGTCGGCTGCGAGGACGGGCTGCTGCCGCTGCGCTGGCCGGGGGGCAAGCCGACCGATGACGAGACGGCCGAGGAACGGCGCTTGTTCTTCGTGGGGCTGACGCGGGCCCAGGACCGGCTCTACGTGAGCCATACGGCGCGGCGCTTCCGGCACGGCAAGGAACGCGAGCAGTCACCGACGCCGTTCCTGGACGCGATCGACGCCGGCCTCTTCGAGCGCATGGGCGATGCCGTCCCGTCCCGCCCCAAGGACCGGCAGCTGCGGCTCCTCTGAGCGGGCGGCGCGCCGCCGGCCGGCGAGGACCATGAGGCGATCAGGTGACCAGGCAGCCGAGGAACGCGCCGGTCAGCAGGGCCGGACCCAGCGGAAGCGCCGTCCGGCGTTTTGCTCTGCGGGTGAGCAAGAGGGTCAGGGCTACCGGACCGTTGATCAGATGGGGCGCCAGCAGCCCGACCATCAGGGCCGGCCAGCCCAGGAAACCCAGCGTGAAGCCGAGGACCGTGGCGAGCTTGACGTCGCCCAGGCCGAGGCCGGCGCCGGGGAGCAGAGCGATGATGAGATACAGCAGGCCACTGAGGAGTGCCGCCAGGGCTGCCCGGCCGAGGCGGGCCGGCTCGCCGGTCAGCACAGCGGCGGCGCTCAGCGGCAGCACCGTGGCTGCCGCCAGCAAGGCCACCAGGGGGTCCGGCAGCCGCAGGCAGCGCAGATCGATCACCGCCAGCAGGATGCCCAGCAGCGCCGCCGGAAGCAGCACCAGCAGCAGGGGAGCCGGGCCGATCGTGGCCCCCAGTGTGCCCGCGACCAGCGCACCTGTCGCCCAGGTCCACACCGGTGACCGGGCACAGTCGCACGTTGCTCCGGCCCGTACCCAGGTCGCCAGGGTGACCGCGCAGCCGGCGCAGGTGGATCTCGGCCGGCTGCCGCGGGGCACCGCCAGGCGGTGCGCCGCCCGGGGGACGAAGGCGGCCGACGCGCCGCCGAAGACCGCCGCACAAACCGTCACCGAGAACGACATGGGGCTGAACGGTAGTGCTCCGGCGTCCCCCGCGCGGGTCGCGTTGCCGACAGACGAGGCGAATGGCCCCGTTGTAGCCGAGTTGAGCCCAGCTCGGCGCGATTCCGGGAGAGAACGAGCGAGGCGTGCACGCTACGGTGGCGTACAGCGATCCCGCGCCTGGAGGAACCCCGATGTCGCAGAACGGCCCCTACCCCGGCCAGGGCTGGTCGGCCGGCGGACAGCCGGGTTCCGGCGAGCCGTACACGGAGCCGGCCGATCCGTGGGGTGACGCCGCGACGCACTCGTCGCCGGTGCCCGAGACCGCCTGGGGCGGCCAGCCGATGTCGGTGCCGCCCTCGCAGGAGAATTCCGCGAACTTCCACGGCGGCTATCCCGTCGCTCCGATGAACGGCGTGCCGCCCGTGTGGCAGCAGCCGCCGGCGCCACCGCCGCGCAAGCGCAACACCCCGATCATCGCGCTCGTGATCGTGCTGGGTCTGCTCATCGTCGGCGGGCTGGCCACGGCGGGCTGGCTGGTCCAGCGGGCCGGCAATCCCCAGACCGGGGCGTCGGCCCAGCCCACCGCGGCGGCGAGCGCCACCAACGGCTCGGTGCCCGAGCCGCGCAGCAGCGAGGACGCGCGCTTCGTGGGCAAGGGCCAGTGCGTGCGCAACGAGGGTACGGCGGACGACAGCCCCGACCTCAAGATCGTGGCGTGCGCCAGCGGCACCTACCAGGTGCTCAGGCGCGTCGACGGCCGCACGACGGGCGAGGCCGACGCCGAGTCCAAGTGCAGCAAGGTCCAGAAGTACACCAAGTGGTATTTCTACGACAGCGAGCTCGACAGCCTCGACTTCGTGCTCTGCCTCAAGGAGTATGGCGTCGACTAGCGTCATCTAGCCCAAACGCTAGACAGTCGTAGAGAGTGTTCGATTGCGAACTCTAGCTTTTCGGCTAGAGAGCCCGATACGGTGCTATCCGTGGATCCGGTCCGCAACCCGTACGCGCCCGGCGCCGGCCAGCGCCCACCCGAGCTGGCCGGGCGCGGCCGTGAGCTGGACGCCTTCGACGTCGTCCTGGAACGCGTCGCCCGGGGCCGCCCCGAACGCAGTCTGGTCCTCACCGGCTTGCGCGGCGTCGGCAAGACCGTGCTGCTCAACACCCTGCGCTCGGCCGCGATCGGCCGGCTCTGGGGCACCGGCAAGATCGAGGCCCGGCCGGACCAGTCGCTGCGCCGCCCGGTCTCCGCCGCCCTGCACATGGCGATCCGCGAGCTGACCCCGCACCACCGCGACCCGGAACGCGTCGACGAGGTGCTGGCCGTGCTCAAGGCCTTCGCGCTGCGGGCCAACGACTCCTCGGCGAAGCTGCGCGACCGCTGGACGCCGGGCATCGACGTGCCGCCCGCCCGCGGCCGGGCCGACTCCGGCGACATCGAGATCGACCTGGTCGAGCTGTTCACCGACGCGGCGTCGCTGGCCACGGACGTGGGCACCGGGATCGCTCTGTTCATCGACGAGATGCAGGACCTCGGGCCGACCGACGTGTCCGCGCTCTGCGCCGCCTGCCATGAGCTGTCCCAGCTCGGCGCCCCGCTCATCGTCGTCGGCGCCGGTCTGCCCCACCTGCCGGCGGTGCTCTCCGCGGCGAAGTCCTACTCCGAGCGTCTCTTCCGGTACCAGCGCATCGACCGCCTCGACCGGATCGCCGCGGACCTCGCCCTGTGTGCACCGGCCGCCCGCGAGGACGTCGAGTACGAGCCCAAGGCGCTGGACCTGCTCTACGACAAGTCGGGCGGATATCCGTACTTCGTGCAGGCGTACGGGAAGGCGACCTGGGACCACGCGCCGACCTCGCCGGTGACCGCGGAGGACGTCCGGGTGGCGGCACCGGAGGCCGAGGCGGAGCTGGCTGTCGGCTTCTTCGGCTCCCGTTTCGAGCGGGCCACCCCGGCCGAACGCGAGTACATGCGCGCGATGGCTTCGCTCTCCGGCGACTCGGGCAACGACATGGACGCCGCGGTGCCGACCGCCGACATCGCCGCCGCACTGTCCCGCCGCCCGGCCAGCCTGTCGCCGGCCCGGGACGCCTTGATCAAGAAGGGCCTGATCTACTCGGGTGAGCGGGGGACGGTGGCGTTCACCGTGCCGCACTTCGGACGGTATCTGCGGACCCAGCCCTAGCGGGGCTCAGACGAGGCGCCAGGCCGACGGGTAGCGGGCCTCGATCGGCCGCAGCGCCAGGACCTGCCAGGCGTCGCCGGCCGAGGACCATTCGCTGGTGATCCCGTACGGCGCAGCCGGCACGAACCCGAACCGCCGGTAGTACGCCGGGTCCCCCAGCACCAGCACGAGCCGTTCCCGCGCCTCGGTGGCCCGCCGCAGCGCATCGCGGACGACGCTGGTGCCCAGTCCCTGCCGCTGCCGCTCGGGCAGAACGGCGACCGGTCCCAGCGCCAACGCCTCCTCGCCGCCGACCATCACTCTGCTGAGCAGGGCGAATGCGGCCAGGCGACCGTTTTCCTCGGCCACGACGGAAAACTCGGGCAGCCAGGCGTGGGTCGGCCGCAGCGCCGCGACCAGCCGGGCCTCCGCCTCACCGTCGAACGCCGCCTCCAGCAGACGACGGACGCCGTCGGCATCCTCGGGTTGCTCGATGCGCACCTCTGTCATGTCCCGAAACCCTACGGACGTGGGCAAGCCCAGACCCGGCAGGGTGCGGGTGGCCACTCCACAACTCACCCGGCACACCTCGGCGGATCCGGGTATCACGGGGCTATGAAGCCTGTGCGTACTGCAGCCCGCGCCATGCTCGGTGCGATCTTCGTAGTCAGCGGAGTCCGGGTCGTGCTCGACCCGGATTCCAAGGTCACCGCGGCCAAGCGGGTCACCGACAAGATGGCCCCGATGATCGAGCGGGTCGATCCGCGCCTGCCCACCGACGCGCGCGATCTCGTGCGGGCCAAGGCGGCGTCCGACGTCGTCGCCGGGCTGCTGCTGGCCAGCGGCCGCCTCACCCGGCCCGCCGCGGTCGCGCTCGCCGCCGGCCTCGTGCCGACCACCTTCGCCGGGCACCCGTTCTGGAGCTACCCGCAGCCGCAGCGCGCGCAGCACCAGACCGACTTCCTCAAGAATCTCGGTCTGCTCGGCGGGCTGCTGCTCGCCGCCGTCGACACCCAGGGCAAGCCCGGCATCGGCTACCGCACCAGTCACGCGGTGGACCGCTCGCAGCGCTCGGTGCGCCGCGCGGTGCGGACGGCCCGGCGCGAAGCCAAGATCGCCACGGTGACCGCGGCCGCCGCGCGCAAGATCCCCGGGTAAATCACCTAACGGGCTCACCCGGCGTTAAGCCGTCGAAGCACCAGGGCGGCGCGCTCGAGACCGGCGCGGTGACGCCGGGGTCGAGCTACGGGGAGGTCGCGCCATGCCCGCGATGCGGACTGCCGCGCGTCCGGCCACGACCAGGTGCCTGGTGGTCCTGCTCGCGTGGGTCGGCATCCTGGCCGCGATCACCACGATCGCCCAGCGGTACGGCTTCAGCACCCTGGCCGTGGACCGGGCGGCGATCATCCACGCCCTCGCCGGCGACGGCCTGTACGCGTACCGTTCGCCGCTGACCCACCTCGGCACCGCCCTGCCGCCGCCCGCGTTGTTCGTGGTCTCGCCTGCGGTGTTCCTGCCGCTGCCGCTCGCCGGCTGGCTGACCGCGCTGGCCGGCGTGGCCGCTCTCGGCTTGTCGATGATCGCGCTGGTCAGCCCGGTGGCCCGGCGCTACGGCCGGCGTCCCTGGCCGGTCGTGCTGGCCGCGGGCGCCCTCGCCCTGACGATCGAGCCGGTACGCGCGGCGCTCGGCCGGGGCACCCTGGACCTGCTCGTGTTCGGTCTGATCACCGCCGACATCGTGGCGCTGCGCCGCGGCGCGTGGGCGCTCAGCCGGGCGGCCTGGTGGCCGGGCCGGCCGGCATCCTCACCACCGCGCGGCCGCACCCCGGGCGACCTGCTGCGCCGTGGCTGGGCGACGGGCGCCTGGGCCGGCGTCGGGGTGGGACTGGCCACGGCCTTGGCGGTGACCCCGGCGTTCTTCATCGTCTACCTGGCGGTGACCAGGCAGTGGCGGGCGGCGCTGACCGCGACGGGCACGGCGCTGACCGCGGCGTTCGCGGCCTGGCTGGTCAGCCCCGGCGAGACCGTGGCGTGGCTGGGCGAGGTGCTGTGGCGCATCGACCGCACCGGACCGGTCGAGGCGATCTCGAACCAGTCGCTGGCCGGCGTGCTGGCCCGCATCTACGACTCCGCAACGACGCCCGTGCTCCTGTGGCTGTCGTTCTCGCTGCTGCTGATCGCGGTCGGGCTGATCCGGGCCCGGGCCGCCCACGCGGACGGTGACGAGATCGCCGCGTTCACGCTGGTCGGGCTGACGGTGGCGATCGTGGGCCCGGTGACCGACACCCACGAGCTCATCTGGATCCTGCCGGCGGTGCTGATCCTGATCGACGCGGCGGCCCGCCGCCGGGTGACCTCACCCCGCCGTCCGCCCGGTCGCCGGCCCGGCCTGGCCTTCGCCCTCGCCGCCGGGATGACGTATCTGCTCTTCGTGCTGGCTCCGATGTGGAGCCTGCCCGGCCCGTTCTCGGCCAACTGCTATGCGCTGGCGTTGATCCTGCTGGTCAACGCGCTTCCGTGGCGTCCGGGGGTGGCGCCGGCGTTCCCGATCAACCGGTGGCTGGGCCGGGTCTCTTCCGCGGCTCGCCGCCGGCCGGCCACCGCGGACCTGGGTGGCGGCGGTAGCTCGGCAGCCGGCGGACCGCATCTCGCTCGCCGGGCCGGCCCGGCGACCAACCGGCCGGGCGGCCCACTGCCGGCGGCGACGATCCCGCCACCCCGCGATCCGGGTCGCTGAACGCGGCGCACGGCGGACCGCCGGCGCCGGCTCAGGGGCAGTTCACCCACTCTTCGGTGCCGTCGGTGAACACCTGACGTTTCCAGATCGGCAGCCGCGCCTTCGCCTCGTCCACCAGCCGGGCGCAGGCTGCGAAGGCCGCTGCCCGGTGCGCCGTGCTCACCGCCGCCACCAGCGCCACGTCGCCGATCCGCAGCAGCCCCACCCGGTGGGAGACCGCCACCGCGTAGACGTCCGGGTCAGCGGCGATCTCTTCCGCCACTTCGCGCAGCACTGCCGCCGCGCTCGGGTGGCCCTCGTATTCCAGCAGCGTGACGCCCTTGCCGTCGTCGTGGTCGCGGACCACGCCCTGGAACGACACGACCGCCCCGGCCCGGGGGTCCGCTACGGCTTTCTCGTGGGCGGCCAGGTCCAGGGCCGTGTCGTGGACCTCGACGATCCGCACTGTCTCGGTGGTGGTCACGGGCGCTCTCCCGGATACAGCGGCAGGGGATGGAACGGGACCAGGTCGCCGGCGGCGGCTGCCGTGTCGGGACGCACCACGACGAAGCCGTCGGCGGTGGCCAGCCCTCTCAGCATCGCCGAGCCGACGTGGCCGACCGGGGTGGCCCGGCGACCGTCCGGGTCCAGGGCGGCCAGGGCCAGGTGGGTGAAGCCGCCCCGGCCCGGCACCGGCGCGGTGAGCTCGACCTTGCGCAGGGCCGGCAACTCCCGGCCCTGCAGCCCGGCCAGCAGGGGCGCGACCAGGGTGATCAGGGCGATCACGGCCGACTGCGGGTTGCCGGGCAGGCCGGCCAGGAAGCGGTAGCGGCCGTCCGCGGCGGGCACCCGGGCCAGCAGCATCGGGAAGCCGGGGCGGACGGCGACCGTGTTGATCACGTACTCGGCGCCGAGCTCGGCCAGGGCGGGGTGCAGGTGGTCGACCGGGCCGTTCATCGTGCCGCCGGTCGTGCAGACCACGTCGGCGCTGGTCAGCGCTTCACGGATCGCCGCCACGTGCGCCTCGAGGGTGTCCTGCACCGGGCCGCGCACCGCCGCCGGACTGACCGTCGCGCCGTAGCGGCGCAGCCAGGCCGGCACCAGCGGGCTCAGCGAGTCGCGGACCCGGCCGGCTCCCGGCGGGCCGCTGGTGAGCAGCTCGTCGCCGAAGACCAGCAGGGCCGCGCGCGGCTGGGCACGGACCGGGATCCGGTCGTAGCCGCAGGTCGCCGCCATGCCGAGCACGGCGGGATCAACCGGGGTGCCGGCCGGCAGCAGTTCCTCACCGCGGCGGGCCTCGTCGCCGGGCAGCCGCCACTCGGGCTGCGGGCGGGGCGTGCCGGTGACGCGGCCCTCGGCGTCGCGGCTGGATTCCTCGACGCGGATCAGGGCCTCCGCGCCCTCGGGGACCATCGCGCCGGTGGCGATCTCCACGCAGGTGCCGTCGCCGGTGAGCGGCGCCGCCGTGCCGCCGGCCAGCACCCGGCCGGTCGGCTGCCAGGGCGCCGGGCCGCGGACCGCCCAGCCGTCGATGCTCGACGTCGGGAACGCGGGCAGGTCGGTCAGGGCGACGAGAGGTTCGCCGAGGGTACGGCCGTCAGCGCCGGCGAGTGGCACTGCCTCGGCGGGGCCGGCCGCGGCCCGGCCCGCTTCGTGTCCGTTCGTGCGTGCCTTGTCCCAGTCGACCGGGATGCTGTCTGCGCTCACTCGGAGAGCTTATGGTCGCTGCCGCCGATCTGGGCGACGGTGTGGACAAGGATCGGTCCCAGCACCGCCAGGCCGTCGCGCGCACCACCGGTGGAGCCGGGCAGGTTGACCACCAGCGTGCGCCCCGCCACTCCGGCGAGCCCGCGGGACAACGCCGCCGCCGGCACCTTGTCCCTGCTGTACGCGCGGATCGCCTCAGCGATGCCCGGCACCTCGAAGTCGAGCAGCGGACGGGTCGCCTCGGGGGTCCGGTCGGTCGGAGTGACGCCGGTCCCACCGCTGGTGAGCACCACCTCGATCCCGTCCGCGACGGCGGCCCGGAGCGCCTCGGCGACCGGTGCACCGTCGGGCACCACGACCGGCTCCGGGTCCACCGCACAGCCGAGGTCACGCAGCCCCGCGACGAGAAGTGGACCGCTGGTGTCGGCGTAGACGCCGGCCGCGGCGCGGTTCGAGGCGACGATGACGCGGGCGCGGATCACGGGCGGTCCTGCGGGCGCAGCCACAGGCCGGTCTTGCCGCCCTCTTTGCGCAGCACCCGGACGGACTCGATGCTGGCGGCCGGGTCGACGGCCTTGACCATGTCGATCAGCGCCAGCCCCGCGGTGGCGACGGCGGTCAGCGCCTCCATCTCGACGCCGGTGCGCTCGGCTGTCCGGGTCGTCGCGGTGATGTCGACGCCCGTGTCGGTGATGCTGAGGTCGACCGTGACCCCGTGCAGCCCGATCGGGTGACACAGCGGCACCAGGTCCGGGGTGCGCTTGGCCCCCATGATCCCGGCGATCCGGGCGACCGCGAGGGCATCACCCTTGGGCAGGCCGTCCCCGCGCAGGAGGGCGACCACTTCGGGGGTCGTGCTGAGCCGGCCGGCCGCGACGGCGCGGCGCTCGGTCACGTCCTTGGCCGACACGTCCACCATGCGGGCGGCCCCGTCGGCGTCGACATGCGTCATTTTCGCTGCGTTCGTCACCCGGACAGCGTATCGAGCGGGCCGCCGCCGCCCTTATTAAGCCGCGGATCCTCTCGCTTCGTCAGCGATCACCAACTTTCCGTAGCCATTTCGATTCGCAATCCGTTCCGCGCGGCGAATTGAGTCACTGCTCGCTTTTCCCGGGAGCGAAGCTCCGCCGACAGAAGTACATTCACTTCGGCCTCCCACCACCGACAGCAGGGCATTTGCCGATGTTTGGTCGGTATGGGACCCGGGCAACGGCCATACCGATTGCATGCAGAGCGTTATTCCTCGGCTACACATTCGGTACATTCATCGCGATACTCGCAATTCGTGAAACGAGCGACAAATCCTTCTTCACAGATCTACGCATCGTTCCTAACCTCTTGTCAGGAACGCGAGCTCAGATCTACGGAATTCGTCGCGCCGGCGCCACACAATGGCCGCCGCGCATTCACGAGAGCGAGGTGTGCGATGCGTGAGCACGAGTGGACCTGAAGCCGGTACCGTCACCCAGGTAGACCCAGCCATTGACAGGCCGTACGGGCGACAGGTCACCATGGGGTATGGGAAGTCCGCAGTGAACGACGCGAAGACCGACAGGCAGCTCCGGCTGTATGTCGGTCTCGTCGCGTTCGGGGGTCTGTGCTGCCTGGTCTGGGCCGCCGGCGCCCTCACCGCTGTCGCGCCCGGACAACTGCTCTACGTCACCGCGCTGACCGTCATCATCGCGTCGGCGACCTCGCGGCTCATCGAGATGCGGGTCCGGTCGGACCATCACGCTTTCACCTCGACCTCGGGTTCCATCCTCGTCGCGGTGGCCACGGTGCCCCTGCCCTTGGCGCTGATCTGTACGGCGCTGGGCATCCTGATCGCCAAGGCCTTCCTGCGCGACTCCCTCAAGATCAGTTTCAGTGTCGCGAAGAACGTGCTCGCCGCCGGTGCCGCGGGCGCCGCCGCGTACCTGGCCGGCATCCGGCCACCGACGACCCTGACCTTCGCGGTGGAATTCGGGCCTCGGCTCGTCGCCGCTCTCGTTCTGGCCTCGCTCGCTTACGCCGTCGTGGACGAGTTGCTCTCCCACACCGTGGTGGCGTTGGCGACCCGCACGGCCTGGCTGCAGTCGTTCAAGCGCAACTGGGACGTCGTCGCGGTCGTCCGGCTGATCAACGTCGCCGTCGCCCTGCTGGTCCTGTACGTGGTCAAGAGCGAGCCCCTGTTCATCGCGGCGATGGTGCCGGCGATGCTCGCCCTGCAGTTCGCGACGAAGAACCAGATCCGGCAACGCGTCGACCAGGAGGCCTGGCAACGCCTCGCGGCCAGCACCGACCAGCTCAACGTCACGGATCTCACCGGAGTCCTGCACGCCGCCGTGACCCGCGTTCCCGAGCTGTTCTCGGCCGACGGTGCCGAGATCGAGCTGCGCGACGTCAGTCCACCGCGGTTGGTGCGAGGCTCGGCGAACCGGATCTCCTACGAGGGACCGGCCACCGAAGCGCCCGCTCGGACCGGGGAGGTCATCGAGGAAGACCTGCGGGGCCCGGAGAACGAGAGGATCGGCGTACTGCGGCTGCTCTTCCGCAAGTCGGTCAAGCTGAGCGACTCCGAGAAGTACAAACTCCAGACGTTCGCCTCCTCGCTCTACACCGCGGTGCAGAACGCCCGGGCCTACACGGAACTCAAGCGGATCAACGCCGAGAACGCCCACGCCGCCGCACACGACCCGCTGACCGGCCTGGCCAACCGGCGCGAGCTGCTGGAACAGGCGCGTGCGCGGTTCGCGGCGCGCAACACCGACGGGATCTTCGCGCTGCTACTGATCGACCTCAACCACTTCAAGGAAGTCAACGACACGCTCGGGCACACGGCCGGCGACGACGTGCTGCGCGAGGTCGCCAAGCGCCTCGAGGAGGCCGCCGCGCCCGGTGACCTGGTGGCCCGGCTCGGCGGCGACGAGTTCGCGTTGCTGCTCACCGGCCTGCCCACCCCCGCGGTGGCGGCGCACCGGGCCACCGCGCTGCTGGACAGCCTGGAACGCCCGATCGAGGTCGAGGGCATGCAGCTCACCGTCGAGGCGGCCGGCGGCATCGCCCTCGCACCCGGCAGCGGCGGCGTGCAGGAGCTGATGCGCCGCGCCGACGTGGCGATGTACCAGGCGAAACGCGGCGGGCAGCGGACGGCGACCTACGCCCACGCCCGCGACACCGCCGACGTGGGCCGGCTCATGCTGGGCGGGGAGCTGTCCCGCGCGGTGGCCGAGCACGAGTTCACCGTCGACTTCCAGCCGATCGTCGACCTGGGCAGCGGCGAGGTGACCTCGGCCGAGGCGCTGGCCCGCTGGCACCACCCGCAGCACGGCCACCTCACCCCGGGGCAGTTCCTGCAGACCGTCGAACGCTCCGGGCAGCTGCCGGGATTCGTCGACGCGGTGCTGGAGCAGGCGCTCACCGCGTACCGGATGTGGCTCGAGGCCGGGTTCGACCTGCCGGTGGCGGTCAACGTGTCGCCGCGGAGCCTGCTCGACGAGACGTTCCCGGCGGCCGTGCTCACCCAGCTGGCCCGGCACGCCGTGCCGGCCGACCGGCTGGTGCTGGAGCTGGCCGAGACCCTCACCCTGAGCCAGCTCGAGGTCGTCGACCGCGCACTGAACGAGCTGCGTGACGCGGGCGTACGGCTGGCGCTGGACGACTTCGGCACCGGCGTCTCCTCGCTCTCGGTGCTGTCCCGGCTCCCGGTGCACCAGCTCAAGATCGATCGAGGGTTCGTCCGGGCGGTCGAGACCTCCGCCGAGGCCGCCGCCGTGGTCCGCTCGACCGTCGACCTGGCGCGCAGCCTGCACCTGACCGTGGTGGCCGAGGGCGTGGAGAGCGAGCCGCAGCGCCTTGCCCTCTGGGAGCTCGGCTGTGTCGCGGGTCAGGGCCACCTGTTCGCGCGTCCGATGCGGTCCGGGCGGCTGCTGGCCACGCTGCAGCGTGGTTCCGCCGGACGCCCGGGTGTGCTGGCCGGGGCGTTGCATCCGGCGGGGTCCGTCGTGCGCATGCCGCGCCGCCGGACGCCGGGGCAGGGGAGATCTTCTCTGCCACACTTGCCCGCGTGACTCTGCTCGCGCGCCTCGACCGGGCCCGGGGTGGCCTCGCCGCCGACGCCGCGCTGTACGGCCTCGCCGCCGCGTTCGCCCTCGTGACCGCGCTGACCTCGACGTTGCTGCCGCACCGGGCCTGGGGCGCCGTCGCCGCCTGGGCCTACCTCGGTGCGTTCCTGGTGGTCGCGGGGCAGCTGGTGCTGCGGCGGGCACGGTGGCGGATGGCGCTGACCTGGGTTGCCTGGGCCGGCGCGGCGATCCTGCCGCTGGTGATCCAGGCGGTGCAGCGGGCCGGCGGGCGTACCGACCGGGCGCAGGAGGAAGTGCTGGTCGCCGAGCACATGGGTGAGCGGCTGGGCGACACCGGGACGCCGTACCTGGGGCATGACGCGATTGCGGCGCTGCCGCCGGGTGAGCAGTTGCTGGGGTATGCGCCGTACCAGCCGGGCATGGCGGTCTTCGGCCTGCCGCGGGCGGCCTTCGGCGACGTCTGGTGGACCGACGCCCGGATCTGGTTCGCGGTGGCGACCGCGGCTGCGCTGGTGGCGGCGATCCGGCTGCTGCCGGGCGGCGGCAGCCTGGTGCGGGCGGTGCAGTTCGCGACCGTACTCCCGATCTGTGCCCTGACCCTGGCCACCGGTGGCGACGACCTGCCGGTCCTGGCTCTCGCCCTGCTGGCCCTGACCCTGTGCGCCCGCGGCCGCTACGGCGCCGCCGGCCTCGCGGTCGGCGCGGCCGCGAGCCTCAAGCTCTTCGCTCTGCCGATCGTGGTCGTCCTGGCCGTCCTCGCGGTCGCCACCGGCAACGGCCGCCGCTTGCTGCCGGGCGCGCTCGGCCTGCCGGTCCTGACGCTGCTGCCCGCATTCCTGGTCGACGGCGACGCGTTCGTCGAGAACGTGATCCGCTTCCCGCTCGGGCACGGCCTGGTGACCAGCCCGGCCCAATCGCCGTTCCCCGGCTATCTGATCACCCAGACGGTGCCGGGCGGTCGTTATGTCGCGATCGGGCTGCTGGTCGCGGTGGCCGCGGCGATCGCCGTCGTGCTCTTCCGGCGGCCGCCGCGCATGGCTGCGGCCGCCGCGCGTTTCTGCGGGTACGGCCTGCTGGCCGCGATCCTGCTGATGCCCACGACCCGCTTCGGATACCTGCTCTACCCGCTGGCCCTGCTGGTCTGGGCACCCGCCCTGGGCGCGGCACTCAGCAGACCCACAGGAAGTAAGGCACCACACGGAGACACGGCCTTGTACCGTTTGTGACATGCAGATGACCTGTCCGAAGTGTCATGGCGAGATGCGGGTTTACGAGCGCAGCGGCGTCACGGTCGACCAGTGCACCGAGTGCCGCGGAATCTTCCTCGACCGCGGTGAGCTGGAGAAGCTCTTCGAGGCCGAGGCCAACTGGAGCGGATCGGGAGCGCCCGCCGCTCCGCGTCCCGCGCAGGCCCCGCCCGTGGCTCCGCAGCCGGGTGGCTACGCCCCGCCGCCGCCGCACGGTGGTGGCTACGCGTCCCCGCCACCGCCGCCCGGGTACGGCCAGCCGGCGTACCCCGCCGCGGCCCCCTACGGCGCGCAGCAGCCGCAGTACGCCGCCGGTCACCACGGCCACTACCGCCAGCAGGGCCACCACGGTCACTACCGCGGCCGCAAGAAGCACAAGGGCTTCCTGAACGAGTTCTTCGGCTGAGCTCACTCGCGGGACGTCGCTGTCCCACCCGTGCCCTCTGGATGCGGGCGGGACAGCGGCGTGCCAAGGTGCTGAGTCATGGGACTTCCCGCGCCGGACACCCTCGCCGCGGCCTTGACCGCCGCCTATGCGGGTGTGACCACCGTCGTCCGCGACCTCGACGACTTCGACCTGCTGCTGCCGTCGGGCTGCCGCGGCTGGACGGTCTGCGACCTGCTGCTGCACCTGAGCCTCGATCCGCAGCGGGCCCTGGTCGCCTTCGCCACCCCCGCCGACGGACCGGCCGACACCGACTACGTCACCTACTTCCGGTCGTTCCCGGGGGCGGGCGAGAGCAGCGCCATCGCGCACGCTCAGTGGGTCCGCCGGACGGCATCGGCTTTCACCCGGCCGAGCGGCGTCGTCGAGCGCTGGACGGAGACGGTCGCCGCCGCCGGGTACGCAGCCGGCCGGGCCGACCCGGCGAGCCTGATCCGTACGCAGAACCTCGTGCTGCCGGTCCCGGATTTCATCGCCACCCTGGTCACCGAGGCGGTCATCCACCATCTCGACCTGATCGTGTCGTTGCCCGACGCGCCGGACCCGGCGCCCGAGGCCGTGGCGATCGCGATGTCCACGGTGGACGGCCTTGCCGGGGGCGACGGTCTGCCGCCGCACTGGTCCGAGCGTGAAGCCCTGCTCAAGTGCTCGGGCCGCGAAGAGCTGACGGCCGGCGACCGCGAAGCACTGGGGGAACGCGCGGAGCTCTTCCCGCTGCTGAGCTGACGACCTACCAGGTGCCGTCGTCGCGGACGCGTTCCGCCGGGCCGTCCCCGGTCAGCAGGCTGAGCAGGCCCTCGTCCAGGGTCTCGCCCAGGAACCACTCGCCGCCCTGATCCAGGGCGAACAACCGGCCGCGCTCGTCGATCGCCACGATCGCGTCGCCCTTGGCCTCCACGCCGAGCGGGAACAGCGGCGCCCCGATCACCTCGGCGAACTCCCCCAGCACGTCGGCCGAGTGGGCCGCCGCCACCGGCTCGAGGTTGAGCCAGCGGACCCAGCGGCGTACCCCCGGGCCGCGCAGGCCGCAGAAGATGCCCGGGAAATCCATGATCGCCGCCCGGGCGGCCGGGAACGGCACGTGCCGGAACCGCAGGCCGGGCACGTTGACCACGTCGTCGATCATCCCGTCGGCCAGGACTTCGGCCACCACCGGCTGCATCGGGCGCCAGCCGGCGTCGGCGAGAGCCCCGGCGACCTGGTCCGGGAAGCGACCGGGCTGGGCGATGTTCTCCGAGTACGGCCGGAAGGGCTCCACGAACGCCAGATGCGACCAGGGCAGCAGCGCGAAGTCGACGAGGGTCAGGATGCACGACTCGCACGGCCGCGCCACGGTCGCGCCCAGCGGGTCACCCCGGTCCCGGACGTAGTAGGCCTCGAAGTCGGCGGTGCGCAGCCACGCGCGGGCCTCATCCAGCGTCAACGGCTCACCGCGCTGCCGGTCGGCCTCGTGCAGGGCGTCGGAGAGCACGATCAGCTCGGCGTGCCGCTCGGTGCCGCGGACCGTCCGTCCCGGCTCCAGACTCGTCAGGTAGGCCCGTACCAGCGGGTGGTGGTTGATCTCCTGGTCGCCCTTGGCACCGCGGGCGATGAAGAGCCGGCCGTCGACGGTCAGGTGCGCGGCCGTGGTGGGCGTCGGCCGGCGGCGGGCGTTGCGGCGCAGCTCCACCTCGGGATCAACCGTGCGGCGCTGGGCGACCACGTCCGGCTGGTGGGTGCGGTAGAGCTCGGCGATCACCTCGGCGGGCACGCCCGGGTACGTGGACAGGGCGCCGGTCCGGCGGTCGATGACAGTGCGGGCGCCGTCACCGGGGATGGGCAGCACGGTCGGCGGCTGTTTGGTCCAGACCACAAAACCGAGGTCGAACTCGGAGACCATGGGCAGGCATTCGTACCCCCGGCGCTCGGTCTCGCTGCGCGCCCAGCCGGCGGCGATCTCCTCGGCGTCCTCCCGCGTGATCATCTGAACCCCTGTCGCCCCGCATCCGTGTGCGGAGGTGAAACTACCGGACCACGACGCGTCGCGCCGCCCGGTAGGGTCACCTCGATCGATGGTCGGGTGCCGGGGGAGGACGACCGTGGCGGACATGGCGGATCGCGATGCCAACCACGCGCTGCGAGCGCGCTTCGACGACGTGTACGGGCAGTACCAGCGGCTGCGGTCCGGAATGGACGACATCCAGCAGCGGCTGACCGACCTGCAGGTCAGCGCGGAGTCGGAGGACGGCCTGATCCGCGCGACGGTGGGTCCCCGCGGCCAGCTGATCGACCTGCGCCTCGACCGCCGGATCTACCGCGACATGGACGCCGCCGAGCTGGGCCGCAAGATCGTCGACACCACGGCCAAGGCGGCCGCGCAGGTGGCCGAGCAGGTCCAGCAGATCATGGCCGGCTACCTGCCGGCCGACTCGGGCCCGATGCAGTTCATCCGGGACAACAACTTCGGCTCACTGCTGCGCCGGCAGGACGCGATCATGCGCGAGGCGGACGGCGATGACTGACGAACTCTGGCTCGACGGCAACCGGGTGGCCGGCGGCGGACGCGACCTGGCCTCGGCCGGCAAGCACCTGATCGCGGAGCGCTCCGGCCCGGGCGCCGAGCTGGCCGCGATGAGCGGCGGACGCCCGTGGGGCAACGACGAGATCGGCCAGGCCTTCGAGAAGAACTACCGCCCGATCGAGCAGCAGGTGCTGCTGGCCTGGGAAAAGCTCGGCCTGTACGTCGAGGGCCTGGGCGAGGCGGTGGTCGAGACGGTCCGTGAGGCCACCGAGACGGACCACCAAGCAGGCGCCCAGGTGGAGCGGACGTACAGGAACCGCTCGTGACCATCCTGCCCAGCCCCATCCCCCACCCGCTCGACTACATGCCGTTCGACGTGCCCGGCTGGGCCTACGAGGCACTCGAGTGGGTGGTCGGCTTCGACTGGCCGGAAGGCAACGAGAAGACCACGTGGGAGGTCGCCGACCGCTGGTACGCGGTCGCCCAGCGCCTGTCCCAGCCCCGCGACGAGGCGTACGACGCGGCCGGTCAGGTGCTCGCCGGGTACGGCGGAGCGGGCGCACTGGCCTTCAAGGGCGCCTGGGACCAGCTGTCCGCGGAGGAGAACGCGCCGCTCAACTCCCTCCTGGCCATCGCGGAGGAGCTGGGCAAACTCGTCGAGGAATGCGGCTGCGACATCGAGGGCGCCAAACTCGAGGCCTGGATTGAGATCGGCATCTTCCTGATCGAGCTGATCGGCATGGCGGTCGCCGTGGCCCTGACGCTCGGCGCGGCGTCCCCGGTGGCGGGCGGCCTGATCGCGGCGACCCGGCTGGCCATCCAGCAGATCTTCAAGCGGCTGGTCCAGCAGCTCAGCAAGAAGGCGATCAAGAAGTCGCTGCAGGAGGCCGGGCAGCGGGCGGCCAAGCAGCTCACCACCAAGGCGGGCCTGAAGAGTCTCGGCAGGGAAGCCTTCAAGGAGGGCTTCGACGAGATGCGGGAGGAGATCGCCACCAACGGGGCGATCCAGGCGTACCAGAACTCGACCGGGCGGGCGCACGGCTTCGACGTGAAGGAACTCGGGATGTCGGCGGCCGGCGGGTTCGCGGGCGGGTTCGCGGCGAGCGGGGCAGGCATCGGCAAGGGCGACCACGGTGGCGGCGGGATGACCCGCGGGATGGCCGCCGAGGTGCTCGGTGAGTTCGGCGGGGCGGCGGTCACCGGGAACCTGCCGGATCTCGAGAGTGTGGCCAAATCGGCCAGTTCGGGGGCCAGCGGGGCGCTGATGGACGGGGCCCGGACGGGTTTTGCGGACGGGCTGTCCGATCAGGTCGGCAACCTAGGGGTGCCGGGTGGGGTTGATCTCGGGTCGGGGCCTTCGACGGGGGATGGAGGTGGGGCGGGGCCGTTGTCGTCGGTTTCCTCGCCTGGGCCTTCCTCGGCGGGGTCTTCCTCGGGTGGGCCGCCTGTGACCGGGTCTTCTGCGGATTCCGGGCCGTGGGCTGCGTTTGCGTCCTTGTCGGTTTCGTCCGATCCGACGTCATCCGCTAGTGGGTCTTCGGCTGGGCCGGTGTCCGTTTCGGCGGATGGCGGTTCGCGGTCGGCTGATGCGACTTCGGCGATCTATTCGGCTCCGGCGCCGTCCGGTGGGGTCAATCTGTCGAGCCTTGCACCGGTGGTTGATGCGCCTTCTTCGGTGGCGGGGGATGCCGGGGTTTCCGGGTCTTCGGCTGCTTCGGGGGTTGCTGCGGCTTCCGGTGGGTCGGCGGGTTCCAGCGCGACCGGTGGGGTTGCCGGGTCGTCGCCCGGTGGACTTGCTGGACCCGCGCCCGGTGGCCTTGGCGGGTCGGCTTCGGTTGGCGGGGTGTCCGGGTCGGCTGGGCCTATCGGGCTTGGTTCTTCCTCGCCGGCTGGTTACAGCGGCGGTGGGGGGTCGGTGTCGGCCGGGGCTGTGACCTCCGGATCCGGTCCTTCGGTGACCGGATCCTCGGCGTCTTCCGCGGCCGGCCCTTCGGTTACGGGCGCCTCGGCATCCGCTGCGGGTGGTAGTAGTGCGGCCGGCGGGTCTCCCTCCGGCAACGGGTCGTCCGTCAGTTCCGGTCCTCGGTCTGCCGCACCCGCGGGTGGCCTCAGTCCGTGGTCTCCCTTCGGGACGGACACATCGGGCAACGGGAGCACGCCTGCCGCGACCCGGAGTCCCGGGATCGACCTGAGTTCGCACACGGACACCCCGGCCCGGCCGAACGTCGCCACTCCGAACCCGTCACCGCCCGGGAACGGAAGCTCTCCCCTCAGCACCGGCACCCACCCGACGCCGGTCTCCACCACACCGACCAGCCCAAACGTCACGTCCCCCACCGGGATCAGAAACGCCACCACGCCCCTAGGCACCGGTCCCGCGCCCACCGGGGCTGCTCCTAACGTCACCGCGCCCGGTCCCATTCTCACCGCGCCCACCGCGCCCGGTCCCCACATCACCGCACCTACCGCGCCCGGTCCCAACGTCACCGCGCCCACCGTGCCAAGTTCCAACATCACCGCGTCGGCCGGACCAGGTCCCAACATCACCGCACCCATCGCGCCCGGTCCGAATGTCACGTCGCCGCGGACGGGTCCTGACGACCTGACGCCGGCGGGGACCGGTCCGGATCGCGTGTCGCCGCGGACCAGTCCCGATCCCGCCTCGCCGGTCGGGGTGGCGCCGGTTTCCGGGGCTGTCCGGGGCTCGGCTGCGGTTGATGTCTCGGCGCCGGCCGCCGGCGGGACCGGGACCAGTGTGCTGCCGGGGCGGACCGAGCCCGGTGGACCCGCTCCGAGCTCCCCGCCCGCGCGAGCTCCGCAGGTGCCCGGGCCCCGGGACGGGGCTGTGGACGTACCGTCGCGGTTGAGCGGGACCACGACGCATCCGGCGGTCCTGGTCGCGGCCGGACCCGCCGGTCCCGGCCGGGGATTGCCGCCGCAGACGGCGGCCGAGGCCGAAGTGGACGGTTATCTCGAGCACGTCGCCGCGCTGCGCCAGTCCTATGCGACGCATCGTCACCGCGAAGTCGTCGACGCGATCCAGAACAAGGCGGAGAGCGCGCGCCGCCGGGCCCGGAGCGCTCGGCGGTCGACCCGGGTCGCGCGGTTCCTCAAGTTCGATCCGCACATGGCCGCGTACTTCCAGGCCCACGTCGACGTGGCGACCGCGGAAGCCGAGCGTGCCGAGGCGCAAGTGGCCGCGCTCAAGGATCCGTTGTGGCAGCCGCCGCCCGGGACCATCACCGACGTCAGACCGCAGGACTGGCACCGGGCCAATGAGGACCGGGGCCGGCTGACGCGCGGCGGGGTGACCTTCGGTAACCGGTCGGTGCTCACCGGCAACGATCATCCGCCGCCGATCAGCGCCACCCGCCCCTACGGGACGAAGGGGGGCCTGCGCGAGCCGCTCGCGCAACATCAGATCGACCTGGAAAGCGCGGTGCCCCGCGACGGCAACGGCGATCCGGTACGCGGTGCCGACCCGCGCGCGCCATACTTTCAGCTGGTCAACGACGGTGGATCCAAGGCCGATCCGACGCGCGGGATCAACTGCCAGGACTGCGTGCTGTCGTTCTTCGACACGTACGTGCACGGCCGCCCCCGGGTGTCCGCGCCGCGAACCTTCGATGGCTACGCGGACGGCGACCCGACAAACCCGCTCTACGGCGAGGACATCGGCCCGGAACGCGTCGAGCACGCGACCGGCGGCCGCTTCCAGTCCCTGTGCCCAGGCGTCGGCGGTGATCACCCGGCGGTAGCGGGCCAGAAGATCCAGCAGGCGCTGGGCGACGTGTCGGCGCAGCTGCTGGCGGGTGGCCACGGATCCTTCGCGTTCCTGGTCAACGCGTGGGAGGGCGGATCGGCGCACGCCTGGGCGGCGGTGAACCAGAACGGCCAGATCCTGTTCGTGGACCCGCAATCGGGCCTGGTCGCACCCCCGGGCACCAGCCTGTACGGCCACCTGGGCCGCCCGCACGGGTCGAACGTGGTGGCCCTGGACGCGCTGGTGGTGGACGGTCGGGGCAACCCGATGCCGTTCAACGGCAGGCCGGACGGACTGTGGCGACCGAAGCAGACGACTCTGCCGCCTCCGCCGCCCCGGCCTGCGCCGATCTACTACTCGGCGGCGTACCAGCAAACCACGCCGGCTCCCTCACCCCAGCCGGCGCCGGGTCCTGGGCCTGACCCGGCACCGTCGCCCTCGCCTGCGCCGCCATCACCCTCGCCGACGCCTGATGTCGCGCCTTCTCCTGGGCCTGACCCGGCACCGGAGCCGTCGCTCCGGTCTTCGCCTCCGTCGCCCGCGCCTCGGCTCGTCCCGGCCCCCGATGCTGATCTTCCCGACCCCACGCCGGCTCCCCCGGTGGAGACGCCGGACGTCCAGCTGGCCGATGACCTCGGTCCGGTCAACCAAACCGAGCCGGTCCCGCCGCTGGACCCACGGCCCGGACCTGACCCGCGGCCCGGGCCGACGCCGCCGGTCCCGGCACCCGAGCCGACCGTCACGCCGCAGCCCACTCCCAACCCGGTCCCGTCGCCGCGACGCCCGATCGACCGCATCGCCGAAGCGCTGGCGCCGAAGCCCGCCCCGGTGGACCGCATCGCGGAAGCGCCGGCTCCCCGGGACCCCCAGCAGCAGACCCGCGCCGGCACGCCCGACCCGGATTCGCCGGTTGACGACGCCCTGCGATCGGGCACGCCGGATCGCACATCCGAGGTGGATCCCGCCCGGGCCCAATGGCTGGAGGACATGCGGCTGGCCGAGCACGACGCGCGGGAACGCAGGTCGTATCGCGAGTACATGAACCATGCCCGGGCCACGCACGAGGACAACCGGCGCGCCGAGTATGCGGACTACCTGGTGCGGATCGCCGACGGGCAGCGGATCAAGGTTCTCGACCTGGGCAGGCAGGCGGACGCCGCCCTCGCGTCGGGTTCTGTGCTGCGCGGCGAGCACCTCCGGGCTGAGGCGCGGCGTACCAGTGAGGACGCCGACGACCTGGAGCTCAAGGCCCGGCAGGTGCTGGCGGGGGAGTTCGCGCCCGAGCGGGTCGACGTCGAGCCGGCGGACTGGGTCCGGATCAACGATGACGTCGGCACGATGGCCATGGGCGCGGTCGACACCGGGGACCGATCGGCCCTGACCGGCGACGACGATCCGCCGCCGGTCGACCAGAGCCGGCCGTACGGGAAACGGGGCGGGTTGCGCGCGCCTCTCGCCGTCCATCAGGTTGATCTGGAAAATGCCATGCCGCGGGATGCGGACGGCCGGGTGGTACGCCAGGCCGATCCCCGGCAGGGAAAATGGTTCGGCCTGGCGAACGACGGCGGCCCGGCCGCCGACCCGACCCGCGGCATCAATTGCGTGGACGGCGTGCTGTCGCTGTACGAAACCTATGTGCACGGTCGCCCACGCGTCTCGGCGCCGCGCACATTCGATTCATACGCGTACGGCGACCCGACCCGTCCACTGGGCGCCGAGGACAGGGGCCTGGCCCGCATCGAAGACACCGTCCGCGGCGAATTCCAGGGCCTGTGCCCGTACGTGGGCGGGCTGGACCCGCAGCAGGCGAAACAGGCTGTGGACACGGCTATGACGAACCTGCACAACCACCTGTACAACGCGGGGAACGGCGCTTTCGCCTTCATCGTGACGGACTCCGAAGAGGGCACAGCGCACGCGTGGGCGGCGGTGAACCAGAACGGCACGATCCTGTTCCTGGATCCGCAAACGGGTCGGCTGTCGGAGGAAACGCCGCTGTACTCCCACCGCGGAGTAAAGAACGACGGCAATGTGATCTCGATGGACGCGGTGGTGGTGGACGGGCAGGGACGCCCGGCGCCGCTGCCGTACCACGAGGCCGGGCTGTGGAGCCGGTCATCACTGCAGCCGACCGGTGCCACGCCCGGAAATGCCGACCGGGACCCGGTCGTTCCGCACTCTGGTGATCCGGCCATCGACCATCCTTCGGAGGCCGATGAGGCCCGCCGAGATGGTGCTGATGTGCGCCGCCCAGAACATCCGACCTCGCCGGCCAGTCCAGCGCACCCGAGCAGTGCCGATACTCCTCGGGTCAGCGATGACCGACCCAGAGATCAGCTATCAGGCAATCCTGGACCTGAACTTTCAGGAGAGGCTTCAGCCGCTGAATCGCGCAATAGCCGTGCCGCCGAAGCTACGGACTCCCTTGGACACGGGTTGGGAGTTCGGACCTCCTCGGAGATAGAGCCCGCCTCGGGCGTAGCAGATCACCTCGAACAGGCCGACGACACGCCTGCGCGCGCCGCCGAGAAGTTGGTGCTGCAGAGCCTTTCGAACCCGCAGCGTCGGGTGCTGCAGGCATCGATCGTCCAGTCGACCCGCATCGCCGAACAAGAGCTCACTCGTCTTCGTGAGATCGCCGCATCGCTGCACAGCCCTGATAGCACCGATCAGGCAAAGCTCGTCGACGAGGCCTACCGGGTCAAATCGCTTGAATCCTTGGCGCGGAAGTTCCAGGAGCGCGCGGCTGCCTCCGGAATCAGCGCCTCCAAGTACCTCAAGCAGGCCAACGATCGAGTCAGATTCTCGATCGTGCTTCCCGAGCATGGCTACGGTCACGCCGTGCAGGACGCGCTACGCAAACTCCAGTCGCAGGGCTACGAAATTGTTGAGGTTGCCAGCTTCTGGGGAGACGGCACGGGCCGGCACAACGGGCTCAACGTGACGATGAAGAACCCCGAGGGATTCCGGATGGAACTCCAGTTCCCCACGGAGCGTTCCAGAAGCGTTGGCAAGGACACTCACGATCTGTACGAGATCATCCGCTCCAACTCGAGGGAGATCTCTGGCTCCGATCGCGTGGAAGCCTTCATTGCCATCATCGGGCTCACCAAGCTCGCCGGGATGCCCCAGCATCAGCCATCCGACTTGGACGTCATCGAGAACCTGGTACGCGTCGACACGTCTTTCACGCGCTGGGTCGAACGGAAGGCTCTACCGCTCTGGCAGCAATATTGTGATGTCCTGGCCAGCTACCAAGTCAGCCTTGACCAGGCGCTGGACACCTGGGACCTCACCGTTGCCGACATCCCCGGCATAGAAAGGCTGGATCCTGCGCATGACCGATCCGACGCTCGCCTATCAGGCGTTCCTGGAGTCGAAGGGCTCCGCGAAGGTGACGAGCCTGATCGCGTACTGGGCTCCGGCACAGGGACCGCTCCAGGCGGTGATGTGGCACGCGGGCCGGAAGGAGTGGATCTACGCCCCGGCGATCGCGGCGGGTCTGCTGTTCGACGATTCGTACCTGGACGAGACGGTGACGGTCGATCGGCGGACAGCGGAGGCGATGGCGGCGGAGTACCTGCCGACAAGCCTTCCGAGCGTCCAGAGCCTCTGGGAGATGATCAACGAGGGGGCGAGCAAGGGCTGGGACTACGGCCCTCCACTCCCCTCGACGAGGTAGGCCCGGCCAACGCCGGCGGAGCGGCTGTCAACACGCAGGTTGGTCAGAATCACACCCGGGGATCCGACGCGGATGGCGGAGACGTTCGCATACCACCTGGTGCTGGTGAAGGACCATCCGCAGCCAGTGAGCCTGATCGCGTCGTTGATCGAGACGGACCAGCCGCTTCAAGCGATCCTCTGGAGCGCGGCGGACCTGGCCTGGATCTACGCCCCGGCGATAGCCGCGCGCAGGCTGAACGACCACGAGTATCAGGACACGGTGAACCCGGTGAGCCGGGAGACCGCGGAGCAGATAGCGGTCACGGCCCTCAGCACGAAGCTGCCGGACGAGGAGACGTTGCTCCAGATGTGCCAGGAGGGGTAAGCAACGGGTCTGATCTGGGGTCCTCGCCAGAGCTGACCTCCGAGGCACCGGCCGTCGGCGAGAGGGTGCCTACCAACGCCGGGCCCATGGTGATCAACGGTCTGGCCGGCCAGGTGCAGGCAGCGCTCGGTGATGACTTCGCCGTCGGTGCCCACTACCCGGAGCTGTTCGAGTACGAGCACGAACGCCGGCAAGCACAGCGCCTGGGCCAGTCCTTCGACGTCCGGGCACTAGAGGCTGCTCACGGGCGTTCCGACGGCCTCGGGAACCCGGATGTACTCCTGCGGACCGACGGCGCCGACGTTGGTGCGTACGGTGATCTCAAGCGGTTGGATCCGGACCTGAAGCCCGAGCGTAAGGATGCGGATTTCTCCCGCCGGGTAGAGAAGCGCCTGCGCGAGCCCTTCGGGCAGGATCCGCGGATCACCGTGGCGGTCGTCGACGGCCGGGAGGTCGGGTTGACTATCGACGCCGCGGTGCGGGGGATCCGGCGCGCGCTCGGGTTCTGGCGGCAGCAGGGGCGCGAGGTGCTTCCGGAGCAGCGCATGATCGTCTTTACGGGCGACGGAGGTTCTGTCGTGTGGCGTGGTGACACGGGAGCCATCAATGTCAGTGCGTGAGCAGCTGTTCGTCCGGACCGACGGGTCGCCGGCGGAGATGGCCGGGTTCGTGGCCAAGCTGATCGGGGGCCGGGCCGAGGTACGCGACCAGCAGGTCTGGCTGCTCGTGGACACGGCCCGCCTGGTCCCGGGGGTGGACGGCGAGTTCGGTGGACCAGTGGTCGCGCACAACTCCGAGGCGGCGTTCCGGCCCGACGGCGAGTTCGAAGCACCGGATGCCTACGACGTGGAGCTGCGACTCTGGCAGGCCGGTGGCCGCCGGGTCGAGCCGACCACCGGTGCCGACATCGAGGAGCTCGCTGCGACCGCCGTCTTCCAGGCGCTGGCCGCCTCTGCCGACCTGGCCGTGATCCACGTGCACGACGATGACGTCCTGCTGCGCGCCGCGCTGCCCGGCGCGGGATCGGTCGAGTTTCCTCGAGGCACGACGATCTATGACTGGGACGAGGACAAGTGGAACGGGTTCGTCCTGCGGCCCGAAGCTTGAAGTCGGGACAGAGCGCTAGACGATTGCCATGTCGACGAAGCGGGACAGATGCAGCTGCGCTGCCACCGTCACCGTGTCGGTCGGGCCGTTTCGGTGCTTGGCCACGATGAAGTCCGCTTCGCCCGCTCGCGGGGATTCCTTGTCGTAGTAGTCGTCGCGGTGCAGCAGGATCACCACGTCCGCGTCCTGCTCGATCGAGCCGGACTCACGCAGGTCGGACAGCTGGGGGCGCTTGTCGGTGCGCTGCTCCGGGCCACGGTTCAGCTGGCTGACTGCGATCACCGGGCATTCGACCTCCTTGGCCAGCAGCTTCAGACCTCGGGACAGCTCCGCCACCTCCTGCTGGCGGCTCTCCGTCTTTTTCGGGGAGGACATCAGCTGGAGGTAGTCGACGACGATCAGCTTCAGGTTGTGGCGCTGCTTGAGGCGGCGGGCCTTCGCCCGGATCTCCATCAGGTTCATGCTCGGGGTGTCGTCGACGAAGATCGGGGCCTCGCTGATCTCGCCCATCCGGCGGGCCAGCTTGGTCCAGTCGTCGTCGGAGAGTTGGCCCGAGCGCAGCACGTGCAGCGGGACCCGCGCCTCGGCCGAGAGCAGGCGCATGACGATCTCGATCTTGCTCATTTCGAGGGAGAAGATCGCGCTGGCGCAGTTCGCCCGGATGGCCGCGTTGCGGGCGAAGTCCATCGACGCCGTCGACTTACCCAGACCCGGGCGGCCGGCGACGATGATCAGCTGGCCGGCGTGCAGGCCGTTGAGCAGCCGGTCGAGGTCGGAGAAGCCGGTCGGTACGCCGGTCATCATGCCGTTGGTGGCGCCGACCGCCTCGATCTCGTCCAGCGTCGGCTGGAGCATGTCGGCCAGCACCGCGAAGTCCTCGGAGACCCGGCGCTCGGTGACGTCGTACACAGCCTGCTGGGCGAGGTCGACGATGTCGTCGACGTCCATGCCGCCGTTGCCGCCCGTGCCGTACCCCAGTTGGGTGATCTTGGTGCCCGCCTCGACGAGACGGCGCAGCACGGCGCGCTCGGAGACGATGCGGGCGTAATAGGAAGCGTTGGCGGCGGTCGGCACGCTCTCGATGAGGGTGTGCAGATACGGCACGCCACCGATGCGCTGCAGGTCGCCGGAGTCGGACAGCGCCGCCGCGACGGTGACGCCGTCGGCCGGCTCGCCGCGGCCGTAGAGCTCCAGGATCGTGTCGAAGACGGTGGCGTGGACCGGGCGGTAGAAGTCGTGCGACTTGAGGATCTCGACGACGTCGGCGATCGCGTCCTTGGAGAGCAGCATGCCGCCGAGCACGCTCTGCTCCGCAGCGATGTCCTGCGGCGGCGACTTGTCGAAGCCGCCGGTCTGGGGCGGTGGCCCGCCGGCACCTGGCGGGCGGCCACCGGAGGGCTTGCCCCCTGAGGGTGACTGCGGCCGGGAATCGGGTCGTGCGTCGTCGGTGATCGACATGCCGACCTACCCCTTCATCGTCGTTCCTGCTCCGTGATCAAACAGCCCGGGTACGACACTTTCGGGTGAGCAGGACCCCAGGCGGGTGACGGGGACCACAGAATCACCGGAAAAGTCGGCCCAGGCCACGAAGAGGGACCTGATCCGGCGCGGGTAACCATACGAACCCGCACGTCATCGACCCAAGCGGGCCGGTGGATGAGCCTCGGGACAACCTGTGGACAACCCACCTCCTCCTGTGCGCGGCCCTGTGCACAGCCTGTGTACAACGCCTGGGGATTCCGGGAGGCGCGCCCATCTGAGCAGCACTTTTGTCGTCCCCACCGTGTGGAGAGATAAAAAGAACGCCTTCGTGAGCAAGCTGTCGTCCCAAGACATTGCAGATCGGACGCGGGCACGTCACGCTTTTCTGGTGGACCAACGGGAGTGGGACTACGGAGCCCGCCTGCCGCGCGAAAGGAGCGCGCCGGACTCCTGGACACCCACAAACCGCCCGGAAGATCCCGATTCGTCCGCTGTTGCGGAGCCTGGGGCCACCGTCTGGGGCACCGGCTCGCCAGCCGATACCGGCAGCATGCAGCCGATCCCCGAGGCCGTGGCGTGGTCGCTGCGCGCCGACGCCTGGGCGCAGAACCCGGAGACGCCGGGTGAGTCCTCCGGCACGGTGAGTCGCTGGTCGGACGTCGCGGCGACCGGCCGGCCCGCTTTGCCGGCCGAAGGAGTCGGCTGGCGCACCCAGACGTCCGAATGGCGTTCCACCGCGGAGAGCGCCCGCTGGCGGCAGACCACCGAGTGGCGTTCCGCCTCGGGCACGCACGGCTGGCGCACGACCACCGAGGCGTGGCAGAGCGGCGACGCCGAGGCTGTCATCCCGCCGCAGGCCGAGGCGCCGACCCGGCTGCCGGCCATCTCCGGCACGGCCTGGCCCACTCCCGCGACCGACGACCCGGCCGGAGCCACCCCGAGCTGGCAGCCGCCCGACGCCACTCCGTCGTGGCAGCAGCCCGGGGAGCCGCGACAGACCCAGCCCGGCACCACCCCACCATGGGAGCCGGCGCGCGGCGAGGACCGGCCGGCGTGGCAACAGTTCACCTCGTCCGGCCCCACCCCGCCGTGGCAGCCCGCCGACGCGCCGTCGCCCCGGCAGCCCGACGCCCGGCCGTCCTGGGAGGACCGCCCGAGCTGGCAGGCGTTCGCCGAGTCGAGCCGTCCCGCGGCCGAGCCGTCCTGGCGCGAGCCCGCGCAGCCGGCGGAGAGCTGGCAGACGCCCCAGCCGAGCGCCCCGACGTCCCATTCGGGCAGCTGGTCGGCTCCCATCGACGACGGCCGCCACCTCGTCCGCGAGGACGACCGCGCGGCCTGGCGCGAATCAGCCGCCGGACAGACGCGGCCGGCCGACGGCTCACCCCCGGTGGGGCGCCGCCGGGCGCCCGACGTGGGCTCTCGCACAAGCGGGGGTACGGGCTGGACGGTACGTTCCGACGCCGACAACTGGGCGGGGCACACCGACACCGGCAGCATGCCCGCGCTCCAGGACCCGTCGACCACCGACGCGCCGAGCTGGCGTCGCGGGAGCACCGAGCCGCCGGCACCGGACGGCTGGCGGACGAGCACCACCACGAGCAGCTGGCAGAGCAGCCCGCCGGTGACCGACAGCTGGCGCAGCGGCGACCAGGCCCGCCCCGACCAGGCTCGCCTCGATCAAGCCCGCTCCGACCAGCCCCGCACGGACAGCTGGCGGACACCGCCGGCCGCCGAGGGCTGGCGCAGCGGAGACGAGTCCCGCGCTGACGGCTGGCGCGACACCGGCTCCTGGCGCCGCGATCCGGAGCCGGGGCCACCGGCCGACCCGTGGGCGCAGAGCGCCGCGGAGACGGGCGTCATCCCGCTGCCCCTGCAGCCCCGCGACCGGGACGCGGGCGGGCAGCCGCGCGACCGGGACGCGGGCGGCTGGCAGAGCCGCACGGACACCGGCAGCTGGCAGCGCGACGCGGAGGCCACCGGTCGCCGCGGCCGTAGTGACACGGGTTCGTGGCAGCAGGACAACGGCGACAGCGGCTCGTGGCAGCGCGGAGCGGAGACGACCGGCCGCACCGGCACGGGGTCATGGCAGTCCGAGGCCGAGCTCGGCAGCCGTCAGGGCGGCATCGAGCCGGGCTCCTGGCAGCGAGAGCAGGACGGCCGCACCGACACAGGCTCCTGGCGACAGGGACCGGAGTCGGGCCGCACGGACACCGGTTCGTGGCAACGCGGACCCGACACCGGCCGCACGGACACGGGTTCGTGGCAGCGCGGACCGGAAACCGGCCGCACGGACACGGGTTCGTGGCAGCGCGGACCCGACACCGGCCGCACGGACACCGGCTCCTGGCAGCGCGAACCCGAAACCGGCCGCACGGACACCGGGTCGTGGCAGCGCGGACCCGAAGGCAGCCGCACCGACACCGGCTCCTGGCAGCGCGGACCCGAAACCGGCCGCACGGACACCGGCTCCTGGCGACAGGGACCGGAGTCGGGCCGCACCGACACCGGGTCATGGCAGCGCGGACCCGAGACTGGCCGCACCGACACCGGCTCCTGGCAGCAGGGCATCGCGAACGGTCGCGCAGCCGAGACAGGGTCGCGGCGCCGTGAGATCGAGGCTCCGCAGGCCTTCCAGACCCCGGCTGCCCCGCGCGGCGGAGAGATCGAGCGCTGGCCCGGCCCCGGGCCCCGCCGTGGCCAGGAGCAGTACCCCGTACCCGAATCCGGCCCGGGCCCGCGCCGCGGCCAGGAGCAGTACCGCGAGCCGGGCCCGGAACCGCGCCGCGGTCCGGAGCCCTACGAACCGGACCCGCAGCCTCGCCGTGGCCAGGACCCCTACCGCGAGCCGGGCCCGGCGCCCCGCCGCGGCCAGGAGGGCTACCGCGTCCCTGAGCCGGGACCGGAGCCGTGGCGCGGAGCCGAACCGCGCGACTTCGAAGCACCCCGCGGTCCGGAACCACGCCGGAGCCGGCGGGACGTCGACGCGCCGCGCGGTCCGGAGCCCCGGCGTGGCGTGGAGGGCGGCCAGCGCAGCGGCGGGATCGCCCGCGGCTCGGAAGGACCGCGCGGCCCGGCGGGACGGTCGCGGCCGGAGTTCGAGCGCGGGCCGGAATCGTCCCGGGAGTACGCCGACCGTGGCCGGCGCCGTGAGCGTGACACCAGCTGGCAGCAGGAACTCGCGTCCGGCGCCTGGCACCGGGACCCTGAGTCGGATGTGTGGCTGCGTGACAGCGACACCGGCCAGTGGCACCGGCAGGAGCTCGAGGACGAGGAAGACGAGGATGATGACCGAGGCCCGCGCCGAGGTCCCCGCGACGACGATCGCGGAGGCGGCGGCGGGCGGCGGGCCATCGAGAGCGGCGCGTCCGTTTCACGTCGTGAGCTGGACGAGTCCGCGCGGTTCCGCAGTGAGCCGGCCGACGAGGACGGCGGCGGCCGGCGCCGCACGGCCGAGCCCCGGTCGACGCGCCTGCAGCTGACGGCGAGTGCGGAAGCGCCGCTCGATCCCGAGATCTGGCGCCGTGACGGCGAGGCGCAGACCAGACCGGTCCCGCCGCAGTCCCTGACGCGCCAGCGCGACGGCAACATGCCCGTCTCGGCCCAGCCCGGAGGATGGGACCGCGAGCGGGACATGCCCGTCTCGGCCCAACCCGGCGCCTGGGACCGCGACAATCCCGTGTCGGCCCAGCCTGGAGCATGGGACCGCGAGCGGGACATGCCGGTGTCGGCCCAGCCCGCGATCCGGGACCGCGACGAGGACATGCCGCCCGGGTACCGGTCGCGCGACACCGACCGGCCGTACTCGGCGCCGCCCGACCAGCGTCGGCGGGGCATCCCGGCCGATCTCGACGAAGCGGCCTACGACCGTGGTCCCGCCGGCCGCCCGGTGTCGGCCATGCCCGACGACCGCCGGCCGGTTTCCGCGCAGCCTGCGGCCTGGCAGCGTGACGTCGACCCGGCGTCCGCGCCACCGGACCAGCGGCCCCGCGGCACTGCCTCGGTGGCCGGACCCGACTCGCTGCGCCGCGATGGCGGCACACCCACGCGTCCGGTGTCCGGCACAGCGGCTGCGCCGGTGTCGTCCCAGCCCGGGGCATGGCGGGCCGATGCCCAGGCTGCCGCTCGCACCGACGCCTGGCGTAACCAGCTGCGCGCCGAGCAGGGCGAGCCGCCGGTGGCCGGTGACGCCGCGACCGAGATCCGGCCCGGAGAGCCCGGAGCTTGGCGGGAGGCCGAGGCGGACGGTCCCGTGCGGGGTTCGGCGACCTACCGCGAGGGCAGCACCGGCGACTGGCGGCGGGAGCTCAGCGCCGGTGGCGAGCTGGCCGACGGCGAGTCGCGGCGGATCAGCACGGCCGACTTCGTACCGTTCCGGCCGCCGTCCAAGAACGGTGCCGCGGCGTCGGTGAAGGTGCCGGCCGCCAATTCGGCAGCCGAGGGCGCCACGGAGGTCATTCCGCGTACCGGGGCCCGGTGGCAGGATCCGCCGGACACCCAGTGGCCGCCGCGCGGGGCGGTGACCTCGGCCGCCGGCACCTACGAGCGGCGCCCGGTCAGCACGCTGCCATCGCCGTCCGCCCGGCAGAACGACCTGCTCGAACCGGACGAGGAATTCGAGGAGGACACCGGCGGTCCGCTCGCGGCCGTGGGTTACACCGTCGTCTGGTACGGCGTGCCGGTCGTGCTCTTCGTGCTCTACATGCTCGTGCTCAACGGCAGCCAGCAGGCCCAGGCCCTGGAAACGCTGGCCGGCGCGGCCCCGCAGTTCGGCCTGTCCCTGGTGCTGAGCATGCTCGTGGCGGTCGGCCTGCGCTGGGCGAGCGGCTCCTGGAAGGCCGCCAGCGTCGGGCTCGCCGCCGCGGTGATGGGCGGGGGCCTGGCCACCGTGCTGACGTCCGCCATCACCGGGCAATCACTCAGCTGACGAGCAAAAGCCTGGATACGACAGAGCGCGCCGGACCCCGAAGGGCCGGCGCGCTCAGCGTGAGACTTGTTACTTGGCGGCGACGACGTTCACCGGGAACGACGCGGTCACCTCGGGGTGCAGCTTGACCTGGACCTTGTAAGCGCCCGTGGTCTTGATCGGAGAGGTCAGCTCCAGGCGGCGGCGGTCGAGCGCCGGACCACCGGCGGACTTGACCGCGTCCACGATCTCGGCCGGGGTGATCGAGCCGAACAGGCGGCCGCCGGTGCCGGAGCGCGCCGTCAGGGTGACCTTCAGGCCCTCGAGCTGGCCCTTGACCTCGGTGGCCTGGCCCAGGTCGCGGATCTCGCGGGCGTCGCGCGCCCGCTTGATGACCGTGACCTGCTTCTCGGCGCCCTTGCTCCACTGGATCGCGAAGCCCTGCGGCAGCAGGTAGTTACGGCCGTAGCCGTTCTTGACCTCGATGATGTCGCCGGGGGTGCCGAGGCCCGACACCTCCTGCGTGAGGATGATCTTCATATCGGTGCCTCCCCTCAGCGCGCCGTGGCCGTGTACGGCAGGAGCGCCATCTCACGGGCGTTCTTGACCGCGCGGGCGATCTGCCGCTGCTGCTGCGAGGTCACACCGGTGACCCGACGAGCGCGGATCTTGCCGCGGTCGGAGATGAACTTGCGCAGCAGCGCGGTGTCCTTGTAGTCGATGTAGGTGATCCCGTCCTTGTCGAGCGGGTTCACCTTCTTCTTCGGCTTGCGAAGTGCCGCAGCCTTAGCCATAGCTCTTGACTCCTGAAATCATGAGAGCCCGAGGGCTCAGAAAGGTGGCTCGTCGTCGAACGAGGAGTTGCTGCCGCCACCGCCGCCAGCGGCGGGACGAGAGCTGGAAGCCGGGGCCGCCGTGGCCCAGGGGTCGTCGAAGTTGTTGCCGCCTCCGCCGCCGCTGGGCTGCCGGTTGCCACCACCAGCGCCGCCGCCGGAGGCGCCGAAGCCGCCCCCACCGCCGCCGCCGGACCGGGACATCTTCTGCACCTTCGCCGTGGCGTAGCGCAGGGACGGGCCGATCTCGTCGACCTCGAGCTCATAGACGGTGCGCTTCTCGCCCTCGCGGGTCTCGTACGACCGCTGGCGCAGCCGGCCCTGCACGATCACCCGAGCGCCACGCTGCAGCGACTCGGCGACGTGCTCGGCGGCGTCACGCCAGACGTTGCACGCGAGGAAGAGTGGCTCGCCGTCTTTCCATTCGCCCGACTGCCGGTCCATCGTCCGCGGCGTCGAAGCGATGCGGAACTTGGCGACCGCCGCCCCCGAGGGGGTGAAGCGCAGCTCAGGGTCGTCGGTCAAGTTACCGACGACCGTGATGGTGGTTTCTCCTGCCATGATCTTCTCCTCGCCGCTTCATGCGTTTTCGCAAGGAGGCTCCCAGAGCCCCCTGACAAAAACGACCGTCAGCGGGTCTCGGGCCGGATGACCTTGGTACGCAGGATCGACTCGTTCAGCCGGAGCTGACGGTCCAGCTCGGCCACGGCCTCCGGCGTCGCCTGCAGGTCGACGACGGCGTAGATGCCTTCGGCCTTCTTGTTGATCTCGAACGAGAGCCGGCGACGGCCCCACACATCGAGCTTCTCCACCGAGCCGCCCGCGGTACGGATCACGTTCAGGTACGTGTCGAGCGACGGTGCAACGGTGCGCTCCTCGAGACTGGGGTCGAGGATCACCATGAGTTCGTAATGACGCAAGACGTTCTCACCTCCTGTGGGCTGAGCGGCCACGGTCTCTCCGTGGCAGGAGGTCTTGTGTCGCTCGCAACAGAAAACCGTGGGCGGCGCCCACGGCAGACCTGTTGCGAACCGAGCCAGCATACCCGGGCGCGGCCCAGCACCCAAAAAGGGCCCCGTCCACAGACGGGGCCCTTCGAGGTGGAAGCCGCGGGGCGTCCGGTCCGCATTCGCTGGGTGGGACCTGGGGAGGAACGACCACACCGATGAGGTTGGAACGGCCGCCCCGCGGAGCTTGCTGTGGAGTAGTCTACGCGACGCCTGCCCGAGATGCACGTTGCGACACAATTGCCCGAATTACTCCGATTGCTACGCCGAGCACACTGACGGTGGCGATCACGGCGAGCAGTCCGATCGGCTGCGAATCCGGCAGCGGGCGCATCGTCGCGACCGGCTCCGCCGCGACGATCCCGGAGGACGGACCGGCCGGGAGGGCCGGCGCGGCCGTCGTCGGCGCCGAGGGCAGATCAAGCGTGGGTACGCCGGGGAGAATCGTCTTGTCGTCACCGGGTGGCATCCCTGAGAACGCCGGAACGGCTGCTCCCGCCGTACCCCGGGCCGGGATCCTGGTCCTGACCCGCGGAGCCGCACCGCCCTGCGGCATGGCCTGTGCCGCCGTGGTCGCGGCCTGCGCTGCGACACTGCCGGCGTGCGAGGTGGTGCCCGGCCGGACAGTCACCGGACGCCCGGCCGCCGTGGTCGACGACCGCTGCGGCCGCGTCGCGGGCGCGGCCGAGTCGGGCAGCGCGGATCCGCTGTCGGCCGGCGTGCCGGCAGTGGCAGTCGGGGCACCGAGGGTCGTCGGCGTATCGGCCGGATCCGTGGTCGTGTCCACGGGAGCCGGAATCGGATCCGGCTTGGCCGTCAGCGTCGGCGAGGCGGTGACCAGGACCGGCGTCGCCTGATCGGTGATCGCGCAGCTGGGATCGAGGGTGACCGCCGTCGTGCCGCGGCGGAAGACCACCTCGGTCGAGCCGTCGTCCGGGATCGAGCCCCTGGACTCGCCGTTGAGGCGCAGGCGGGCCCCGTGCCCGGTCCGGTTGACCAGCCGCACGCGGCCGTCCGCGGGCACGGTCATCACCTCGACGGACGGCGTGGACCTGCAGGAGAGGCCGAGCACCCCGCCGCCCGCGAAGACCACCTGCCGGCCGCCGCCCTCGACCTGGTCGGCGCTGGCCGTGCCGGTCGTGAGCAGCGCGGCACCGAGCAGGAATCCACCCAGCACCGTCGCCGTCACACGGTTTCGGACTTGCCGCGACATGCACCATCTCCCAGCTCGTACCGATTGGCACCGGTACGTAGGTATGTGTGATCCGCTCGATTAACGACGCGCCGACAAGGGCGGTGACGCGGACGGTCGCTGAGCGGCGACGGCCGGTGACCGTCGTACCCACGTCGTAGGCTCGGACCCATGCGCATCGGAGCCCATGTCGATCCCGCCGAACCCCTCGACGCGGCCGCCGCACGCGGCGCCGACGCCGTCCAGTTCTTCCTCGCCGATCCGCAGGGCTGGAAGGCCCCGGCGGAGCGCCCGGACGCGGCGGCGCTCAAGGCGTCCGACGTGGACGTCTACATCCACGCGCCCTATGTCATCAATGTGGCCACATTGAACAACCGGATCCGCATCCCGAGCCGCAAGCTGCTGCTGACCCACGCCCGCGCGGCGGCCGCGGTGGGCGCCCGCGGCCTGATCGTGCACGGCGGTCACGTCAACGCCGGCGACGACGTCGCGGTCGGATTCGACAATTGGCGCAAAACCTTCGCGTACGCGGAAAAGGAAGGCGGCCTGCCGCTGCCGATCCTGATCGAGAACACGGCCGGCGGCGACCACGCGATGGCCCGCCGCTTCGACAACCTGGCCCGTCTGTGGGACGCGGTGGGCGAGTTCGGGGCCGGATTCTGCCTGGACACCTGCCACGCGCACGCCGGCGGTGAGGAGCTGCTCGACATCGTCGACCGGGTCAAGTCGATCACCGGCCGGATCGACCTGATCCACGCCAACGACTCGAAGGACGGCTTCGACTCGGGCCGCGACCGGCATGACAACCTCGGCAGTGGCAAGATCGACCCGGAGCTGGTCGTGGCGGCGATCCGCGCCGCGGGTGCCCCGGCGATCGTCGAGACGCCGGGTGGCGTGGAAGGCCAGTCCGCCGACATCGCGCTGCTGCGCGAGAGGGCGGCCAGCTGACGCAGCGCACGAGGGAGCAGCATGACGACCGAGCAGCCGCCGCACGCCGGCGCCGACTCGACCGCGGGCGGCGGATCAGTGCCGGCGAAGGCAGCCGAGGGCGGATCTGCGCCAGGGGCCGCCCCCAGCGGCGGGGTCACTGCGGGCGGCGGGACCTCTCCGGGCGGGACCGATCCGGGCGGAGCTGCTGCAGGCGACGGGGCCGCCCAAGGCGGCGGGAACGCTCTGGGCGGCGGGACCGCTCTGGGCGGCGGGAACGCTCCGGAAGCCGGCGCGGTGTCCGCGGCCGGAGCCGGTGGGACGTCAGCCTCCGCGGGGTATCCCGACAGTGCCCGCCCGCCCAAGTCGGTCCGGCGCTGGGCCGGTCTGCGCCGGGGACGGGTCCGCACGACCGGATCCGTTGCGCCAGGTGCCCTGCGACCTGCGGTTCCGCCGCGCAGCAGTTCGGCCTCGGATGGCTCCCCGGGCTCCATCCAGGACCGGCCCGGAGCCGGTCAGAGCGCCTCGGCGGCTGAGGGTGGCCGGTCCGGCTCGTCGGTGGCCGATGAGAGCGTGTTCCCTACCAACGGTCTGCCGCCGGATCCGATCCCTCCGGCGAAGTCCGCGGGCACAGGCCAAGAAGAGTCTGCGACCTCCACCGCGGCCAAGACCGACCCCGCGACCAACGCCAAAGCGGAGGGTGCCGCGACCGGCACCAAAGAGGCCGCAAAGCCGGACAGCGCGACCGACACCAAGCCGCCCGCCAAAGCAGACGAGGCGACCAGCACCACATCGCCCGCCAAGACAGGCGAGGCGACCGGCACCAAGGAATCCGCCAAGGCCGACGGGGCGACCGGCGTCAAAGGCGCCGCAGCAGGCGGGGCCACCGGCACCCCAACGCCCGCCAAGGCCGACGGGAAGACCGGCACCGCGAAGGCGGAAGGCGCAACCACCACCAAGGACGGCGCGAAAGCAGACGCGGCCAAGAGCGACTCGGCCGACGGCGGCAAAGAGGCCGACGCCCAGAAAGGCACGGACGACCAGGAGGCCACCTCCGGCAAGACCAACCGCCGCCGGAAGCCGAAGCTCCCCTCCACCCGCCCGCCCGGCGCCCCGCCCGACCCCTGGACCGCCTTCGCCGAGACCTCCGAGCGTGGTCCCGGCCGCATCCGGCGCGCAGGCCGCGTCGTCGGCCGCGCCCTCCTCCACGAGTACGCCCTGGTCACCTACGGCTCCCTGCTACTCGCCGTCCTGCTGACCTGGCCCACCCTGCGTTATCCCATGCACACGCTCCCGCAGGACATCTGGGATCCGGCGCGACAGGCGTGGCAGGTGTCCTGGGCCGGGCACATCCTCATCACCGAACCGGCCAGGCTCTGGCATTCCAACGCCTTCTTCCCGGAGTCGCACAGCTTCGCGTTCGGCAGCAGCCTGCTGGGTTACGCGCCGGCCGGCCTGCTCGGCAGCGGCCCGCTCGCCGCCGTCCTGCGTTACAACATCCTCTTCGTGCTGGCCCACGCCCTGCTGGCCGTCGGCGGCTACGCCCTGGTCCGCCAGCTCGGCGCCGGGCGCACCGGGGCGCTGGTCGGCGCGGTGGCTTTCGCGTACGCGCCGTGGCGGCTGGCCCAGGAGGGGCACCTCGACATCATCTCCGCCGGTGGCATCCCGCTCGCCCTGGCGATGCTGGCCCGGGGACACGGCTGGTCCATGCGGTACGGGTTCCGCCCCGGCCGCCGTCACGCCGGCTGGGCCACCGCGGGCTGGCTCGTCGCGACCTGGCAGATCAGTCTCGGGTTCCCGCTCGGCCTGCCGTTCGCCTACGTGCTCGCCGTGCTGATCGTCGTCGTCGGGCTCGCGGTGCTGGTCCGCCGGTTGCGCCGCCGATCGCCGAAGCCCGTGCTCGGGTGGCGGCTGCTGGTCACCGATCTGCTCGGCGCGCTGATCTTCGCCGGGGTCGGGTTGCTGATCGCGCTGCCGTACCTGCGGGTGCCGGACACCGGTCCGGCCGGCACCGAGATCAAGTTCTTCTCGCCCCCGTTGCACGGGCTGTTGATCGGTCCGGCCGAGTCACGCATCTGGGGCGCCCCGCACGCCGTACCCCGCCAGTCCCTGGGCTGGCCCGCCGAGATGGCGCTGTTGCCGGGGTTCGTGCTCTACGCCCTGGCGCTGGTCGGCCTGGTGTTCTCGGTCTGGCGCATGTGGCAGCGCCTGCTGTTGCTCGCCGCCGTCGTCGTCAGCGTGATCCTCACCCTGGGCACCACCTTCTTCGACGGCCGCTGGACCTACCTGCCGCTCTTCGGCCATCTGCCGGCGTCGTTCGGGGTGCGGATCCCCGGCCGGATGATGCTGTGGGTGACGTTGCTGCTGGCCGTGCTAGCCGCGGGCGCGGTCGCCGAGTTCGTCCGGCGGGCCGAGCATCTGGCCGCGCACCGGGTTCCGCCGTGGCCCGGTCCGTGGCTGCGGCTGGCCACCCTGGTGCCGTTGCTGCTGGTGCTGGTCGAGACCTGGAACGCGACCGCGCATCCGGTGGTGCCGGCGCAGCCCGCGGCGATGCGGACCCTCACCGGGCCGATGCTGGTCCTGCCGACCACCGCTCTCACCGACCAGACCGTCATGCTCTGGTCGACGTCACGGTTCCAGGAGGTGGCGAACGGCAGCGGCGGGTTCGCCCCGCAGCGGCAGTCCGAGCTGCGCCGCTCGGTGGCCACCTTCCCGGACGTGGCGAGCATCGAATACCTGCGGCAGCGCCGCATCGGCACGGTCCTGCTGCTGCGCTCCCAGACGGTGGGCACGCCGTGGGAACGCTCGGGCGACGTGCCGGTGGAGACCCTGGGCATCCGCCGTGAGGACCTGGACGACAACGCCGTGGTCTTCTACCTGGACTGAGCTCAAGCCACCGGGGTCGGCGGCGGCGCGACAGGCGTGCTGTCGTCGGCGGCCGGGCGCGGCGCCACCCGCAGCCGCCGGCGTAGCGGCTCGATCCAGCCGGCGTCCGGCGCCCCGTCGAGGACCCCGCCGTCGGGGTCGTCCCGGTAGGTGTGCCGGACCACGTCCAGTTCCGGCCGCCAGATCTCGCGGATCACCAGTCCGCACAGGACCGCCACCGTGATCAGCCGCAGGCTCGAGGCCAGCACGAACGTGCCCTCTGGGATCACCGGTTTTCCGCCCGCGCCGAGCAGCTCGGCGTAGAACGCCGCGAAGTAGCCGATCTCCGCCACTGACCAGGCGATGACCGCCCCCCACCGGGGCCGGGCCAGCACGATCAGCGGCAGCAGCCACAGCACGTACTGCTGGGACCAGACCTTGCTGAAGATGAGGAAGGCGGCCACCACCAGGAACGCCAGCTGGGCCAGCCGGGGGCGGCGCGGCGCCAGCAGGCACAGCGCCGCGACTGCGAGGCAGGCCAGTCCGGTGAGCCCGTACGAGAGGTTGTTGAGCACCGGGACGTGGTCGCTGAGCCACTGGAACGGGCCCTGGTCCCCGGCCACCCCGGTGTTCCACTTCGTGTCCAGGTAGCGGCCGATGTACCAGGACGTGCCCCAGTCGATGGGCCGTTCCCGGTTCAGGTCGAAGAAGCGCATCCAGCTGTCGCGGTAGAGCACGGCGACCGGGATGTTGACGACCAGCCAGGCGGCCACGGCCGTGGCGGTCGCCGTCCAGAACGGCGGCATGCGTCTGGCCCGCAGAGCCAGCACGAACAGCGGCCCGAGGATGAACAGCGGCCACAGTTTGGCGGCACCGCCGAGGCCGAGCAGCAGACCGGCGGCAACCGGCCAGCGTCTCGCCCAGGCGTAGACGCCGAACACGGCCAGGGCGATGGCGAGGAAGTCCCAGTTGACCGTCGCCGTGACCAGCACGATCGGTGAGAGCGCAAAGATCGCCGCGTCCCAGGGCCGGCGGCGGCGCAGCGCGAGAATCATCGCCACGGACGCCACGGCCAGTGCGGACAGGACCAGCGCGTTGGCGTTGTAGAACCACTTGCCCTGGTTGATCTCCGGATACTTCTCGCCGAGGGCGTGCACCGGCAGCCCGAGCGCGCCCATGAAGTAGCCGGTGACCACCGGATACTCGACCGGGTGGTCGCGGTACGGGACCTTGCCCTCGTTGAGCCCCTCGGCGTAGTACAGCGCCAGCACGTCGGTGTAGCAGAACCGGGTGTACTGGACGTTCTTCTGCCAGTCGCCGTCCTGGCAGGGGGACTTCTGCACCCAGCTCAGCGCCAGCGTCAGGCAGAGCAGTCCGAGGACGATCCGCGGCACGGTCCAGAACCGGTCCCGGCGGGCGTCCGGGCGCACGGCGTGTGCGCCGAGCGGTCCGCCGATCGCCTGCGACAGCCCCCGGACGAAGCCGTCCGATTCGGCGGGCAGGTCAGGCTTGTCGGTCTCCTCAGACGAAGGCGCGCTCATGCTTTGGCATCATGCCGCATGCGCCGGACGGGCAGGAGACGCCCTGCGGCACAGTCCGGCCACAAGGTCACAAAAGTGAAGTGGCGCCCATCTCCGGGGAGAGGGCGCCACTTCGGGTGTCGAGGACGTCAGTTGCCGTCGTCGGTGTTCTCGTCGGTCTGCCCGCCACCGCCGTCGGGATTCGTACCGGTGTCCCCGTTCGGCGGCACTCCGGGCAAGGTGATTCCGGGCCCGCCGTTGCCGGGTCCGCCGTTGCCGTTGCCGTTCCCGTTGCCATTTCCGTTGCCGGCGCCGCCGTTGTTGTCGTTGCACGGCTGCTGCTGGAAGATTCCGCAGAGCGGGTTCTGCGGATCATTGGCCGGCGGCGGCGGAGGCGGCGGCGGCTCGACGCCGTTGCCCTTCTTGCTCGGGTCGACGAACGCGGTCGAGTTCGGCAGGAATGCCTTGTTCTCCGCGCCGATCGCCTTCGAGGCCGAGTCCAGGAACATCTTCCAGATCTCGCCGGGGATCGAGCCGCCGTTCATGGGCTTGCCGCCGGGCTTGTAGATCGGCAGCAGCTCCATCTGCTTGGTCTTCTTGTTCTCCTTCTCACGGCCGACCCAGACGGAGGCCGCGATCTCCTTGGTGCCGCCGACCATCCAGGCGTCACCGTTGTCGCCGGCCTTACCGCCCTTGCCGGTGAACTCCCAGGTGCCGGTCTTACCGATCGCCTTGCGGCCGTTGGCCAGGCTGATGCCGTTGATCCCGGGGATCTTCTCCATGACGTTCTGCACCGCCGCGGCGACGTCCGGGCTGAACGCCTTCTTCGGGTCGAGCTTCTCGCCGGTGCCCTTGACCGCGACGAACTTGCCCGTCTTCGGGTCACGCTGCGACACCGAGCGGACGAAGTGGGCCTTGTGGTAGACGCCGTCGTTGGCGATCGTGGCGACGCCGCTGGCGTGGTCGAGCGCGGTGATCGCGTACTGGCCGAACCCGACCTCGCGGCCGTAGCCCTTTTCCTTCAACTGCTTTTCGGTCAAGGTGTTGAGGTTCCAGCGGGCCGTGGTCTCCGGGTCACCGATCAGCTGGATGCCGGCCTTGTGGGCCATCTCGATGACCTTCTCCGGGCCCAGCTTGTCCGCGAGCCAGTAGAAGGTGAAGTTGTACGACTGCTCGGTGGACACCTGGAGCGTGCAGGCCTTCGGGGCCTTGCACTTCAGGCTGCCGCCCTCACGGCCGGAGTTGCTGATCTTGCCACCGCCGTCGACCTTCTTCAGCGTGGGGTCCCAGATGGTGTCCATGCCGTAGCCGTCGGCCAGCGCGGCGATCAGCGTGTAGATCTTGAAGGTTGAGCCGGGCGGCCGCCCCCCACCGACGAAGTCGCCGGCGTCGGTGTAGTTCGGGCCCGCGTAGTCCCAGCTCGCCGCATCCGGACCGCCGTAGTAGGCGATCACCCGGCCGTTGTCCGGGTCGATGGCGACCAGGGCCGACTTGTAGGTCGAGGACATCCCGTTCAGCGGCGACTTCTTGCTCTGGGAGTTCGCCGCCTTCTCGGCCTGCTCCTGCGCCCTGGGGTCGATCGTGGTGCGGATCTGCAGACCACCCTGGTTCAGCTCGGCGTCGCTGATACCCATGTCGCGCAGCTCGCGCTTCACGTACTTGACGATCTTGGCGCTCGGCTTGTTGTTACCGCAGGTGGTGGTGCACTTGTCCGGATCCCACTTCTTCCAGGTCTTGGGGTACTCGGTCGGCGGGTTGATGCCCGCCGGCACCTTGGCTGCCGGCAGCCCGGCCGGCAGGGCCAGCTCGGCCATGTTGCCGACCGTGTACTTCCAGCGGTCCAGGGCGTCGGGCATGTTCTTCTGCGGGTCGTAGCCCTTGTGCGTGGCCGTCGGCTCCGGTTGCTTGATCACCGCGGCGAGGACCGCGGCCTCGCCGGCCGTGATCGCGTTCTTCTGGCCGATCGGGGTCAGGACGGACTTGCCGAAGTACGCCTTCGCGGCGGCCTCGACGCCGTACGCGCCGCGACCGAAGTACACGGAGTTGAGATAGCGGCCGAGGATCTCGTCCTTGCTGTACTCGTCCTCCATCTTGCGGGCGATGACCGCTTCCCGGAGCTTGACGTTGTACGTGATCTCTTTCCGCTTCGTGGCGTACTTCGCGTACTGCTGGGTGATCGTGGAGGCACCCTGGGTGTCGCCGCCGGTGAAGTTGTTCCACGCGGCGCGGGCGATGCCCTTCATGTCGATGCCGTTGTGCTTGTAGAAGCCCTTGTCCTCGGCTGACACCACCGCGAGCTTGACCAGCGGGTTGATGCTGCCGTCGGGGACGATCGACCGGTTGAACTGCCCCAGTGAGGAGAGCACCGTCTTGTTGTCGCTCGCCAGCAGCTGGGTGGTCTGCGCCTCGGCGGTCGGCTCCTTGAAGTCGACGTTGTCGAAGAAGTAGGTGCCGCCGACCACGCCGGCGCCGAGCAGGATGACCAGCACCGCGGCGGCCGCGGTCAGGATGTTGGTCCGCCGGCGGCGCTTGGAGGCCTTGTTGAGGATCTTGCCGGCGCTGCCCCGCTTGTCGTTCCCGGCACCGTCGGGGTCGCCGGGGCCACCCGGCCCGCCGGCACCCGGTGAGACCGGACGCACCGCCGCACGCGCGACCGCGGCACGACCGCCGTAGCCGGGCGCGGCGGCCGGGGGAGCACCCACGGACGCCCGTCCGCCGACGCGGGCGGAGCCCACGGAACCCGTGCCTGCCCCGACCGAGGCCCGGCCACCGACCGGAGCCGCACCGACGGAGGCGGCGCCACGCGGCGCGGAGCCGCCGACGCTCGCGCGACCGCCGGCCGGGCGCCGGTAGGCGTCGGGCGAGGGCCGTTCGTCGTAGCCGGACTGGTCGTCGTCAGGCGTGGATGCAGCGGACGGCCCGGGCACTCGGGCCCGGGCACGCGCAGACTGCTGATCGCCGTACGAGTTCATTCGGTCACACCTACCGGTCGCGGTGGCGCGCCAGAGAAGCCCTGGAGGGGCTTCGGAGGCGATGCCACGGGCGGACGATTCTGGGCTGCGGGTCCGCAGCCGCCCTGTCGGATGTCAAGAATGACCGACTGCGGCGCTGGATGCCCGTATCGGTCGGGGTCGTGTCCACGTTAGCGACGTTGAGGCCGCTCACTGTCGGCCCTCCCGGCGATGTGACGACGACCCTGTCTCGCGGTGGCGGCCCGAGGCGGACGAGGCGACCGCCCCGCCCTGGTCCAGTTCGTCGGGGGTCAGCGCGTCCCGGCCGAGCAGGTACTGCTCGATCAGATGATTCCACGCGCAGGACTGGCACACCTCGACCACGAAGACCTGGAACTCACGCAGCGTCATCGCCAGGACGGGGAGTTCCGCGAGCTTGCGGGCCTGCCCGGCGGACTGCTTGAGCTCATCGCCGTAGATGTAATGCACCAGGGTGAGGTTGTCGCGACGGCAGACCGGACAGCGGTCGTCGGTCGGCTCGCCATGGAACCTAGCTGCGTTTTTCAGGTACGGCGACGCGTCGCAGACTTCCAGCGTCCCCACCTTGCCGTTGTGCACGTCACGCAGCAGCGCTCGCTTCTGAAGCGAGTAGTCGACCACCTGCCGCTGCGTACGCATGGCGAAGAGAGTACGCGGTCCGCACCCGTACGGCGACAGTCATCACACAGCGTGGCGCGGCAACTGCGCAGGTATGACCGCCCTTGCGGTGAGACGCGAGCCGATCTACGGTGACGATGTATCGGGCCGATACATCGTGGCGAGCAGCGGAGGAGGTGGGCGTCCTGTTGGAGCTGGCAATCCTCGGACTGCTCCAGGAATCCCCGATGCACGGCTACGAGCTGCGCAAGGAGCTCGCCACCAAGCTCGGCACCATCCGCGCGGCGATCAGCTACGGCACGCTGTACCCGACGTTGAAGCGCCTGCAGACCGCCGGCTGGATCGGCGAGGCCGAGGCTGCCGACACCGAGATCATTCCTCCGCTCACCAGCAAGCGCGGCCGGGTTGTCTACAAAATCACGGCCGAGGGCAAGGAACGTTTCGCCGAGCTGCTCGCCCAGGCGGGCCCCGAGACGTACGACGACGCCGGCTTCGGCGTGCATTTCGCCTTCTTCTCCCGGACCGACCGGGCGACGCGGCTGCGGATCCTCGAGGGCCGCCGCCGCCGGATCGAGGAACGCCGGGAAGGACTGCGCGAGGTTCTCGCCCGCGCGTCCGACCGCCTCGACGCCTACACCCTCGAACTGCAGCGCCATGGACTGGACGCCTGCGAGCGCGAAGTCCGCTGGCTGGAGGAGCTCATCACCAACGAGCGCTCCGGCAAATCGCCGGCAACAGCGACAAATCCCGAACAAGGTACGTCCCCAGCCGGGGAAACACCCCTCGAAGACCCGAGTCCACGTCAGGACCGGCCGTGATGAACAAGGAGGCAAACGCGATGGGCTCCGTCCGCGTCGCCATCGTCGGTGTGGGTAACTGCGCCTCGTCCCTCGTGCAGGGCGTGGAGTACTACCGCGAAGCCGACCCCAACGACCGCGTCCCGGGTCTCATGCACGTGACCTTCGGCGACTACCACGTGTCCGACGTGAAGTTCGTCGCGGCGTTCGATGTGGACGCCAAGAAGGTCGGCATGGACCTGGCCGAGGCGATCGTCGCCAGCGAGAACAACACGATCACGCTGACCGACGTCGCGCCCACCGGCGTGACCGTCCAGCGTGGACCGACCTTCGACGGTCTGGGCACGTACTACCGCGAGATGGTCGAGGAGTCCTCGGCCGAGCCGGTCGACGTCGTGAAGGCTCTGCGCGACGCCGAGGTCGACGTCGTCGTCTCCTACCTCCCGGTGGGTTCCGAGGAGGCCGACAAGTTCTACGCGCAGGCCGCGATCGACGCCGGTTGCGCGTTCGTCAACGCTCTGCCGGTCTTCATCGCCTCCGACCCGGCGTGGGCGCAGAAGTTCACCGACGCCGGCCTGCCGATCGTCGGCGACGACATCAAGAGCCAGGTCGGTGCGACCATCGTGCACCGCGCGCTGGCCAAGCTGTTCGAGGACCGCGGTGTCGAGCTGCTGCGCACGTACCAGCTGAACTTCGGCGGCAACATGGACTTCATGAACATGCTGGAGCGCAAGCGCCTGGTGTCGAAGAAGATCTCCAAGACCCAGTCGGTGACCTCCCAGATCCCGCACGAGATGGTCAAGAGCGACGTGCACATCGGCCCGTCGGACCACGTGCCGTGGCTCGACGACCGCAAGTGGGCCTACATCCGGCTCGAGGGCCGCAGCTTCGGCGACACCCCGCTGAACGCGGAGCTCAAGCTCGAGGTGTGGGACTCGCCGAACTCGGCCGGCGTCATCATCGACGCGGTCCGCGCGGCGAAGATCGCCAAGGACCGCGGTATCGGGGGCCCGATCCTCTCGGCCAGCTCCTACTTCATGAAGTCGCCGCCGGTGCAGTACAACGACCACGACGCCAAGAACGCCGTCGAGGCCTTCATCAAGGGCGAGATCGAGCGCTGATCATCGCCAGAGGAAAGGCCGGACCGCACGACGGTCCGGCCTTCTTCATGTGAGCTTCGGCACGCCATCACTAAACTCATCGATGTGCGTCTCGCCACAGCCGCCGTCGTGCTCGGCCTCGCCGGTTCCCTGACGGCCTGCGCCCATCCCGGCAACACCCCATCCGGTACGCCCGCAGCCCCGTCGGACGTGACCTTCCTGGCCAGCATCGCGCCCGCCCCACCACGGGTGGGGCAGCCGCTCGTCCCGGGCACACCCGCAGTGGGCTGCGACGGCCAACGGCTCCAGCCGGCCCGGCCGAAGCGGTGGAACTCGGCCCCGCCACGGCCGACGACGAGCGCGGAGAACGACGCCGCCGAACGGACCCGCCGGGCGCTGGAGGCAGCCAACCCGCCGCTGCCCCGGCGCGGTCCGCTGCCGTCCACGGCGGCAGCCCGGGCCGAGACCTGCGCCCGCAACCTCTCACCGCAGCTCACTCTGCTCCTGCACAGCCCAGGCTCACTGGACGAGCGGACTCTGCGGGCGCTTCTGACCCGCGAGGGTCTGACCGGGGTGGTGATCAGCCCGGCACTGGACTTCGCGGCCGCGGCCGGCGACGCCTGCGTGCACGGCCGCCTCGCCGGGGAACGGCCGGACCTGAGCATCGGCCCACCGGACCCGGACGGCACCTGCCACCCCTGACCCGGGGCTCAGCCCCAGGCGCGTTCCAGGGCGACGCGGGCCTCCAGCTCCAGCAACTGCCGCTTGCGGGGCAGGCCACCGCCGAAGCCGGTCAGCTTGCCGCCGGCCCCGACCACCCGGTGGCACGGGACGATCACCGGCACCGGATTGTGGTTGCAGGCCGTGCCCACCGCACGGGCCGCCCCCGGATCACCCACGGCCGTCGCGATCGCGCCGTACGTCAGCATCTCGCCGTACGGGATCGCCGCGATCCGGGCCCACACCGCTCGCTCGAAATCGGACCCGCCGCGCAGCTCGACCGGCACGGTGAAATCCGTCAGCGCGCCGGCGAAATAGGCCGCGAGCTGCGCGACGGCCGGATGCTCGCCGGCCTCACCGGAGGTCGCGCCGAACCGCACGCCGACCACGACGTCACCGTCGAGCCGGACGCCCAGCGGTCCGATGGGGGAGTCGACGAGCAGCTGCATGACCCGATTGTGCCGCGCGGGTACGACAGTCAGGAGATGTGGCCCTGCTCGCGGGCCCAGCGGCGCAGCTCCGCCTCGGCCTCGTCGCGGTCCAGCGGCCCGCGGTCCAGCCGCAGCTCCTTGAGGAACCGCCAGGCCTGGCCGACGATCGGTCCCGGCGGCACGCCCAGTAGTTCCATGATCGCGTTGCCGTCCAGGTCGGGCCGGACCCGGGCCAGGTCCTCCTCGGCCGCGATCCGGGCGATCCGCTCCTCGAGCGCGTCGTAGTCGGCCGACAGCGCGGCGGCCTTGCGCTTGTTGCGCGTGGTGCAGTCGGAACGCGTGAGCTTGTGCAGCCGGGGGAGCAGCTCGCCGGCGTCGGTGACGTAGCGCCGCACCGCCGAGTCGGTCCACTCGCCGCGGCCGTAGCCGTAGAAACGCAGGTGCAGCGCGACCAGCTCGACCACCTGGGACGTGACGTCCTTGGGGTACTTCATGGCCTTCATCCGCTGCTTGGTGAGCCGGGCCCCGACCACCTCGTGGTGGTGGAAGCTGACCCGCCCGTCGCGGCCGACCGCCTTGGTGGCCGGCTTACCGACGTCGTGCATCAGCGCCGCCATCCGCAGCACGAAGTCCGGCCCGGCGTCACCCTCGAGCCGGATCGCGTTGGTGACCACGATCAACGTGTGCTCGTAGACGTCCTTGTGCTGGGCGTGCTCGTCGATCTCCAGCTTGAGCCCGGAGATCTCCGGGATGAACCGGTCGGCCAGGCCGGTGTCGACCAGCAGCCGCAGCCCGGCGATCGGGTCCAGCCCGCAGAGCAGCTTGGTGAACTCGTCGCGGATCCGCTCGGCGGTGATCCGGTCCAGGTCGGCCGCCATCTCCGTCATCGCCTCGACGACCGGCTTGTCCACGGCGAAACGCAGCTTGGCGGCGAACCGGGCGGCGCGCAGCATCCGAAGTGGATCATCGGTGAACGACGACGCGGGCGAGTCCGGCGTGCGGATGAGCCCGGCGGCCAGGTCCTCGAGCCCGCCGTACGGGTCGGTGAAGACGTGACCCGGCAGGCTGACCGCCATCGCGTTGATGGTGAAGTCGCGCCGGCGCAGATCGTCGAGCAGGTTGTCGCCGTACTCCACCACCGGGTTACGGGTCACCCCGTCGTACGCCTCGGCCCGGTACGTGGTGATCTCGAGCCGCAGGCCGTCCTTCTGGATGCCGATCGTGCCGAACTCGCGGCCGGTCTCCCAGATCGCGTCCGCCCAGCCCTTGACCAGGGCCAGCGTCTGCTCCGGCCGGGCGTCGGTGCAGAAGTCGAGGTCGTCGCCGAGCCGGCCGAGCAGCGCGTCCCGCACCGAACCGCCGACCAGGTGCAACTCATGGCCGGCGGCGCCGAAACGGCGTCCCAGCTCATCGGCGACGGGGGAGACGCGCAGCAACTCCGTGACGGCGTTGCGCTGGGCTCGGCTCAACTCAGACATGGGACGACCAGGGTAGCGTCCCCGGCTCCGCCCAGGGCCGGTGGGCAGGCCGGTGAGCAGGGCGGTCGGCCGGGTCCCGTGGCAGTGCCCGGGAGCAGCGGGCAGGATGGACGCCGTGCCCGTCTCCGCGGCGCTGCGTCGCCTCAGTGAGGACCCGCGGTTCTGGTCCTTCCTGCTGGTGCACGACGGCGCGTTACCCGATCCCGACCCGGTCGAGCTGCGCGTCAGCCTGCCGGTCACCGGCGGCTACGGCCTCGTGCTCGACCTCGACCTGGTCACCGGCGAGCAGACCCTGGGCCTGCGGGAGCCGGCGAGCAGCGAGCCCGTGCAGCTGGGCTGGGCGGCGCCCGGGCGGCCGTATCCGGCGGCGCTGCGCTGGCACGAGCTGGAGCTGTGCGCCCGGGTGATCGCCCTGGAGGATCCGACCCTGCCGCATCCGGGCCTGGTGGTGGCGCTGCTGTCGCCGTTCGCGCCGCTCACTGATGACGATGACGAGGGTGCGGTCGCGGCGGTGCGCGAGGCGGCGTACCGGTCATTGCGCCGGGAGGTGCCGCCGGCCGCGCCCGCCGGTCCGGAACAGGCACCCCTGCCGCTCTTCGCGGCCGAGGACTGGTGGCCGCAGCCGCCGGCGCCGTCCCCCCAGGTGATCGACGAGGCCGCGGTCGCGGCCTACACCACCCCGGCCCAGTCGCGGCTCGAGGTCCGCGGCGGCTCCCGCTTCCCGGCCGACGGCCTGGCCGAGCTGGTACGGCAGGCAGCCCAGCGCCTGTCCCGGCTGCCCGAGGAGCAGTGGTACGCCGAGGTGCAGCCGCTGGCCCGGCACATCGCGGACACCGGCGACCTGCGCCCGGTCCACGATCTGCTGGGCGTGCTCACCGAGGCCGGCTGTGACCACCCGACCGTGCTCGACGCGCTGAGCGAGCCGCTCGTGCCCATCGAGGCGTGCTGGATGGTGGAGACGCTGGCCGGTGCGCTGCCCGGCAGCCTGCTGCGCCGTCACGTGTGAGGCGCCGCCTGGCTAGGGTGACGGTGTGTCAGTACCCCTGGGGAGGTCTTGGTGAGCGGCGGCCTGTACCGGAGCGCGCACGCGGCGAGCGACGGTGACCCCGGACCGTCCGACGGCGCGATCCTGATCTCCGTCGACGGCTCGGCTCCGACCGCGGCCGGTGACGAGGCGTTGCCGCCGGAGGACGTCCCGCCCACCGGCGGGGGCACCGAGGGCGGCAGCACGGCCGGCAACAGTGCCATCATGGCGGCCGGAAGCCTGGTCAGCCGGATCATCGGTTTCGTCCGCAACATGCTGATCGGCATGACGCTGGGCGCCGGCATCGGCGACGCGTACACCAGCGCGCAGTTCCTGCCGGGGCAGATCTACGAGCTGCTGCTCGGCGGCATCCTCTCCAGCGTGCTGATCCCGTTGCTGGTGCGGCGGCGCAAGGCCGATCCGGACGGCGGGCTGCTCTTCACCCAGCGGTTGCTGACCTTCGCGGTCGTGACCCTGGGCGTGGCGACTGCCCTGGTGGTGACGGCCGCGCCGGTGATCACCGCGATCCAGTCGGGCGACGGCACCACGCCCGCCTACCGCGACCTGGTCACCGCGTTCGCCTGGCTGATCCTGCCGATCATCTTCTTCACCGGCCTGTCCGCGATGATCAGCGCGGTGCTCAACGTGCGCGGGCACTTCGCCGCGCCGATGTGGGCGCCGATCCTGAACAACCTGGTCGTGATCGCCACCTGCGGCGTCTTCATCGTGGTCTTCGGCACCACCAAGGGCCTCCGGCCCGAGGACATGACGCCCGGGCGGATCGCGCTCATCGCCGGCGGCACGCTGCTCGGCATGGTCGCCCAGGCGCTCGGCCTGCTGCCGGCCCTGCGCAAGGTCGGCTTCGCCTGGAAGTGGCGGTGGGCCCCGCGCTCGCTCGGCCTGGGCGAGGTGGGCCGGCTGGCCGGCTGGATGCTCTGTTACGTCGGAGCCAACCAGCTCGCCGTCTTCGTCGTGGTCCGCGTGCTGAACAGCGCCTCCGGCAAGAACAACGCCAGCGTGCTGGCGTTCAACAACGTCTACCTGCTGACGATGATGGCGCACGGCATCATCGGCGTCTCAGTGATGACCGCGCTGCTACCCAAGATGAGCGCCGCGGCCGCCGAGGGCCGTTACGCCGACGTCAGCGCCGACCTCAGCCGCGGCATCCGCCTGACGGTCACCGCCCTGGCCCCGATCGCCGTCGCGTACGGCGTGCTCGGCGTGCCGATCGCGGTCACGCTCTTCCAGGGCGGCGCCTTCACCTACGAGGACGCGTTCGCCACCGGCACCGTCCTCGTGGTGGCAGCCTTCGCTGTGATCCCGCTCTCGGTCAGCTACCTGTGTACCTATGCCTTCTATTCACTACAGGGCAACAAGACGGTGGCGCTGATCAACGTCCCGGTCGTCCTGCTGCGGATCGCCGGCTACGTCGTGCTCGCCGAGGTGCTGTCGAAGTCGATGGCCGCGGCCGGCATGACCGCCGCGAACGCGGTGTCCTACCTGCTCTCGGCGATCATCTCGCTGGCCGTGCTCCGCCGCCGGATCGGCCGGCTCAATCTGGCCTCAGTGGCCGGGGCCCTGTTGAAGGTGCTCCTGGCCGCCGTCGTCGCGGGCGCGGCCGGCCTGCTCGTCCTGCACCTGCTGCCCGGAGGTGACACGCCCGGGCGATTGACAGCCGCACTTCAGGTCGTCGTGGCCGGTGGCACCATCATGGTGGTGTACCTCGTGACCGCGGCGCTGCTGCGGGTGCGGGAGATCAACCAGGTCGTCGGCATGGTGCGGCGCAAACTCGGGCGCTAGCGTTGGGGAAAACCTGTGGATAAATCGCTGAACAGGTAATTTTCCACCACCGAGCGGCGGAAACGCCCCTGGCGGGCGGTGTCGGACGAGTGCCGCCGCGGGGGATGACGTGTAGGTCACTGGCCCCGGGCGGGTAAGGTCGACCCCGACACGTGCGGACCCACCGAGGGAGGACGGGTGACCCAGGTCGGCGAAGGCCACGAGACCGCGGCCGATGAGGCCGGACCGGTCATGACCTTCGGTGCACCCACCGTCGGTGAGATCCTGGCCGAGCGGTACCAGCTCGAGGAACACGTCAACGACGACAGCGCGGGCCGGCAGGTCTGGCGCGGTATAGACGTGATTCTCCGGCGCCCCGTAGCCGTCGTGCTGCGGTATCCCGGCGGCGACTCCGCGACCGAGATGCTGCAGGCCGCGGTCGACGCGAGCCGCGTCATCCACCCCAATCTGGTCGGCGTCTACGACGCGATCGACGAGGGCTCCCGGGCCTACGTGGTGCGGGAGTGGGTCGACGGCGAGGCGCTGCGCGAGCTCATCGCCCAGGAGGGCCCGCTCGATCCGGCCCGGGCCACGGCGATCGCGCACTCCATCGCCGACGCGCTGGCCGCGGTCCACGCCACCGGCATGGTCCACGGCAACGTGCATCCCGGCACCACCCTGATCGGCGATGACGGCCGCATCGTGCTCGCCGACGCGCGGGCCGACTCCGCCGACAGCACCGAGACGGACGTGCGCTCGGTCGGCGGCATCCTCTACTTCTCGCTGACCGGTCACTGGCCGCACGCCGAGATCAGGGGCTCGTCGCTGCCCGACGCCATGCGCGACGGCAGCGGCGCGGTCATCCCGCCCCGGCAGATCCGCGCCGGCGTCCCGGCGTACCTCGACGATCTGACCATGGATCTGCTCGACAAGCGGGTCGCGTCCCCCGAGGCCGACGCGCTCACCGCCGAGCTGGCCCGGCTGGACTCCGCCGACGACGAATACGAGGACGTCGGCCCGCTGCGCTTCACCCAGGGCACCTCGGCCGAGCCGGTCCGCAGCACCCGCAAGATCGTCATCGGCATCGGCGCGCTGGTCGTCATCGCGGTGATCGGACTGGTCTTCGGCATCCAGGCGATCAGCAAGTCGGGCGACAACACGCCGTCGACGACCCAGGCCAACACCGCGCCGCAGGATCCCGCGGGCGGCAACCCGGGCGCGGGTAACACCGACAGCGAAGCCCCGGCCGCCGCTCCCAAGAAGATCGCCCTGACGCCCGACATGGTCCGCATCGTCGACCCGCCGGAGGGCGACCGCACCGACGAGGGCGAAGCCGCCTTCACCGTCGACGACGACAAGGACACGGTCTGGAAGACGTCGGGCTTCCTGCAGGCCAAGTTCTACAACAAGCCCGGCATGGGTCTGCTGATCAACCTGGGCACTCCCCGCACGGTCAGCGAGGTACGGGTGGAGACCTCGTCGCCCGGCATCGCGATGGACATCCGGACCGGCACCAGCGACCCGGGCAACAGCTCCCAGGGTGACGACAAGATCGTCAAAAGCTACAAGAAGCTCGGCGACGGCGACACGGCGAAGACGGACGGCAACAACGCCGTGTTCCCGCTCTTCGACGAGAACCAGAAGTACCAGTACATCCTGGTCTTCATCACCGAGCTGCCGCGCGACAGCGACGGCAAGTACCGCGCCGAGATCAGCAAGGTCGAGGTCTACGGCAACTGACAGGGTGACCCACCCTGTCGCTCCCCTCGACTAGATTGCTGGACGTGACTTCCGGCGACGCGCAGAGTGGCCCGTCCGCCCCGGACAACCCCGGGCGGACGGACGCCGAATTGCTGCGCGCCCACGTCGACGGGGACCCGCAGGCGTTCAACGACCTGGTCCGCCGGCACCGGGACCGGCTCTGGGCCGTGGCGCTGCGCACGATCGGCGACCGCGAGGAGGCCGCCGACGCGGTCCAGGACGCGCTGCTGTCGGCGCACCGCGGCGCGGCCAGGTTCCGCGGCGAATCGGCCGTGACCACGTGGTTGCACCGCATCGTGGTGAACGCCTGCCTGGACCGGATCCGCCGCCGTCAGGCGCACCCCACGGTCCCGTTGCCCGACGGCACCCGCTCCGACGACAGTCCCGGCGGTCCCGAGCCGGCCGCCCCGATCCAGGACCACGACACGGCCCTGGTGGTCCGGGCCGCGCTGGCGGCGCTGCCGGTCGAGCAGCGCGCCGCCCTGGTGCTGGTGGACGTGCAGGGCTATCCCGTGATCGAGGCGGCCGAGATCCTCGGCGTCGCCGAAGGCACGATCAAGAGCCGGTGTGCCCGCGGTCGCGCGCGCATGGCTCTGGCGCTCGGCCATCTGCGCACCGGTTCGGACACCCCGCCCGGCCATCCGGCCAGAGCCACCGGGCCGGCCGCGGCGGGCGGGCGGGACGGCCCGGCGGGGGGAGACGGCGATCACGCCGGGAACCACGCAGCCGCCGCGCGCGTCCCATCCGGGTCGGCAGCGACAGTGCCGCACCCGTCCGCGCGTGACGGATCCGTCGCCGACAGAGGGGACCAGCAGTGACCGGGGCAGAGTTCAGCGAGGTCGATATCGACCTGCTCGCCGACTATGTCGGCGGCGCGCTGGACGGCACCCCCGACGAGGCCGTGGTCACCGCGTTGATCGCCGACAATGCCGCCTGGCGTGAGGCCCACTCCCAGCTGTCCGGGGGCGTCGCCGCCGTGACGGGTCAGCTGCGGACGCTGGGTTCGGCCGCCGAGCCGATGCCCGCGGACGTCGTTGCCCGGGTCGACTCGGCGCTGGCTGCGGCGACCGACCCCTCGCTCACTCCGATCGCTGCGTCTTCTTCCGGTGCCGCGGTCGGTCCGGCCGCCATGGAGCCGGGCACCGATGGTGCTGCGCCTGATCGGCATCTGGTCGCCGTACCCTCACGGTCCCGGGGTCAGCGGGGGCGGCGACTGCGGTGGGCCGCGCCGGTCGGGATCGCCGCCGGAGTGCTCGCGTTCCTCGGTTTCGGTTTTCAGCAGCTGTCCGGCACGGACAGCGCCGACACGAGCACGGCCGCCGGGTCAGCCGCGGAGGTGCCGCAGGCCAACTCGGCCCCGGAGCTCGGCACACCTCCGTTCCAGCAGACCGGCACCGACTATCGCCGCGAGACGCTGAGCTCGGTCGGCGCCATGACGACGATGCTCGATCAGGCGGGTCCCCTCGCGGCGGAGAGCTCCACGTCCGACGCACGCAAAGCCGCGCCGGAAGCCCGCGCGTCGGCCCTGGTCGATCCGCTCCTCGACCGGCTGCGGGCGCAGGCGGCATTGCGCGCCTGCCTCAAGGCCATCACGGCGGAGCACGGGGCCGGCCCGATCACGCCGCAGCTCATCGACTTCGCCCGGTACAACGGCGCCTCGGCCGTGATCGTGCAGTTCACCGCCGGCGGCGAGTCGTGGGTGTGGGCAGTGGGCCCGGAGTGCGGCACGCGCGGAGTCGGCGCGGACACCCGCGCTTCGGTGAAGGTAGGCTGAACGGACGTCGTCCCGCCCGGCGTGAGGTGGGTTACCTATGCCCTCCGGCACATGCCGTGACGCGCGGGAATGCGCCCTCATACGATGACGTTCCAGCATGCGATGTCGCCGGTGTCCCCGGCGAAACCAGACTGAGGAGTCGGCAGTGGACGAGGTCCGAAACCTGATCATCATCGGCT
>NZ_BOQL01000056.1 GCF_018332655.1 Actinoplanes auranticolor
ATCTCCTGCTGGAGTACTAGATCAGCCTGATGCATTGACACCCATAGCGGTGGCCTTGACGGCTCGGACCCGCTCGCTCGGCCGGGCCGCGGCCGTCTGGCCCAGGTGGAGCGCCCCACTGGACGAACGACCTGGACCAGACGGGCGCGGTTTGGTTGCCTCCGGTGCGCGACCTGCCTCGCTGGATTAGGGCCATCCCAAAGCGCCCAGGGTGGATCGTTGACGACGACCTGTGGAACTTGATCGAACCGCTTCTGCCGCCGTGGCCGGACAAGGCACCCGGACCGCGGCCGGTCCCGGACCGGTGGTGTCTGCAGGGCGTTTTGTGATGACGGTCGCGAGATAGAGCCACCCTTCCCAGGTCGGGATGAATGTGGTCGAGACCTTCTTCGGAATTATTACCCCAAGCCATCCGCCGTGGCACATTCACCAGGGCGCCGGATCTGATCGGCGCAATCCGCACGTTCATCGACGCTTGAAAACTGCGATGCGAAACTTTTCGCCGGACCAAGACCGCCGACCAGATCCTCACCAGAGACCGCGGTCAAAGAGACCAGAAACGCGACACTTGCTTGGCCGCCGAACCAGTTACCGGAGACCTCTTCAGTTATCGACCACCGCCATGCGGTGGCCTTCAAATCGGCAGCTCAACGTTCCAAGAACACGCCCTAGATCTACCAGCAGCAGGAGCATTCCACATGCCTCTCGGCACTGATTGCCAGGACCGTGCCGTCCATCGATTTGATGGTCACCTGACCGTCGAAAATCCATCCGGGAAGAAATGAATCGTGGTAGCGGGCAGGCGCCTCGACGGTGCCATCGGCCTGAACGGTAGTCGTCTCTGCTTCAGACTCCTCCCATATCCTTTGCCCGCTGCTATCCCGGCCCGTCCAGTACGTTCGGACCACGGACACACGAGTGCCGGGCACGAATCCGCTCCCTCGGCCAAACATCTGGGCGCCGCTGTCACAACCCATCAAGGCAACAGCGGTCGGCTCTGCCGCTGATGCGATACTTTGCATCGACGGCTTTTGGCATAGGCCAGCGGCCGTGGCCGCAGCAGGAGGCATGAGTATGGACAATGAGGACGCCAACAGGCCGACCACCATCGTCGCTCCGCTCATTCGCCAGCGCATCTGAACTCCCTTTTGCTGGAGACGATTACAGTAGCTTCCGACTGGAAGCTTCACAGCGTCGAGCATAGAATGTCGTCATATATACCGGCTATATCAGTTTCCACGCAGGCTGCTGTCAACGGTTCCTGAAATTTGACCCACTAGGGATTCCGCCAAACCCACCGGGGTCATTCTTAAGGCTTACTCATTTTTCAAGAAGCCAAGACGGCGTACCGCCGGTGGGGAGCAATAAGCGCGCGACCTCTGTTCCTTCAGGAGTTAGTTCATACCATTCGTATTTGTCTGCGGGATGCGCGGCGGCACAGCCGAGCGAGTGCAGTAACGAGTCACCCCACCAGAGACGTGAGTCGCGCTTCGGGCCTCATGCGCGGCTACCAACGGCTGCAGGGGGTGCACTAGCACGGATACGGTCAGAGCCGGGCTTTCGGAGGCGACTATGTGCGAGTCTGTCTATGACCTTGGTGGCCGCACGTGACGACGGCTTGCCCGGCCGAGATCAGGCGTTGCACGACCTCGCGTAGTTGAGCGGCGGTCACCGTCGCGGCGTCGTTACCGGGGATGAGCCGGCGGGCGTCCAGCGGCGCGGTCCACGAATGACGTCCGCTCTGCAAAGCGACGACTACCGAATACGGCCAGCCCGGGACACCGATGTGGGTGTCCTTGGTGCGGCCGTAGGTATGACTCCGGTGCGCCTCGACGCAAGCTTCAGGCCATCATCGGCACTCCGCTGGACGACATCCTCGACGACATCGCCTGGTTCGAGCAGGATCCGCGTTCGCTACCCGCAAGGTGCATCAGTTCCCGGAATCGAGCGAGCGATGTCGGAACCCAGCAGGGACTTGAAGGTATCGATCCGGCGTCGGGCCTCCTCCGGTCCGCTCACGTCCTGCTCGAACCACTCACCGGGGTAGTCGTGCCAGACGATGCGCAAGGCGTCGAAGGGGCGGCCCTTCGATGCCGAGGGATTGGACCCGTCCTTCAGCTTGACCGAGAAGGAGTAGGTCGTGGCGGAGAAGCGATTGGCCGCGGGCAGCCGCGCCGAATTCTTCATGCGGGACCTGGACGTGGTGGCGAACGGACGTCGCGTGGGGCGCAGCACCCACGGCTCGTGGACGACCCACGTCTGGTCGGAGCGCGCGCCCATGGCGACCTATCTGGCCACCGTCGACGTCGGGCGGTGGCAGGTCCGCAGCGGCGCGACGCCCGGCGGGATCCCCGAGTACGTCGCAGTCGATCCTGCGCTCACCAAGCCGGATCTCGTGTCGCACTTCTGGCGCACGACGGCCGCCGTCACCGACCGATGGGCGAGCAGCTTCGGCCCGTACCCGTTCGACTCCACCGGCGCGATCGTCGTGGGGGCGAGTCACGACGGTGTACAGATCCCGTTCTCCGCGGAGACCCAGACCCGTCCCGTGTACTCGGCGGCGGACAGCGACACGATCGTCGCCCATGATCTCGCCCACCAGTGGTTCGGCGACAGCGTCGGCTTTGCCCGGTGGAACGAGGTGTGGCTCAGCGAGGACATCGCCATGTTCGCGACCTGATACTGGGAGGAGCTGAACGGCAGGGCGAGCGCCCACGACCGGGCGCGGCAGATCCACCAGGACCACCCCGAAGGCGATCCCTTCTGGAGCGTCCCCCTCACCGGCCCGGCGCAGCCGACCGACGAGGCCGGCGAACGGATCTACTTCGGCGGCGCCATGGTGCTGCAGATGCTGCGCGAGGAGCTGGGCGACACGACATTCTTCGCCGTCCTGCGGGCCTGCACGCAGACCTACCGGCACCGCACCGCGACCACGGCGGACTTCACCGCCACGGCAAGCCGCGTGTCCGGCCGCAACCTGGATGGCTTCTTCAGGACCTGGCTGTACTCCCCGGCGCGCCCGCCAGTGGCGTGAGGTGGTCGAAAGAGGCGGGCCCGGATGGAATCCGGGCCCGCCTCGTCGCATCATCTACTCGTCGATCAGCGGCGCAGGGTCAGCAGACCCGGACGGTACGGCAGGATGCCGTAGTCACCGCTCGAGTTCGGAGCGCGGCCCTGGTACAGCAGCTGCAAGTTACAGGGGTCGATGGTGTTGGTCTGGTCCGCGCTGGTGCGCAGCAGTTCACCGTGGCTGATGTCGTTGGTCCAGGTGGCACCGCTGTTGGCCTTGCCCGCGAACGGGTTGTTGTAGGTCACCGCGTTCGGCGTCCAGGTACCGCCGAGGCTGGTCGCCGTGAACGAGCGGAAGTAGCGCTCCCAGGAACTGGTCCTGGCCTCGACGATCATCAGGTACTGGTCGCGGCCCTGCACCTTGTAGACCTGCGGCCCCTCGAACAGGTTCTCCGAAGTGTCGCTCATGATGGTGGTGTAGTTGGATCCGAAGCTGCCCGGGAAGTTCCCGATCGGCATGATCTGGCGGTAGATCCTGCCGTTGTCGCCGGCGAAGAACAGGTACATGTTCTGGCTGTCACCGATGATCGTCTGGTCGATCACGCCGGTGCTGGAGTCGGTGATCTTCGCGGTCGACAGGGGCTGGGGAGCCGACCAGCCGTTGGCGTTCGCCGGGTTGGTCGACGTGCGGTACGAGAACGAGGTCGGGCCCCACTGGTGGGCGAGGACCCAGATGTTCTTCGGCGCGAAGTAGAACAGCGACGGCGCGACGGTGCCCTGGTTCATGGTGTTCTGGGTGGCCGAGCTGAGCTGGTTGAGGTTGTCGACGAGACTGAAGTTCATCGAACCCCAGCTCCCGGGGACGGAGTTGGTGTGCGTGGTGGCGTACACCAGCTGCTTGCCCTGGTACGGGGCGATCGTGAAGTCCTTGAGGGACGCCCAGCCGGACTTCGGCTGCGCCAGCGGACCGGTCGACGTCCAACGGTAGGACGTCGGCAGCGCGCACGTGGCCGGCGGCTGCGAGGTCGGCGGTGGCGACGTGGGCGTGACCGGTGGTTCTGACGGCGGCGTGACTGGTGGTGTGGTGGTGGTCGGCTGTCCGGTGCACGCGACGCCGTTGAGGGCGAAGGCGGTTGGGACCGGGTTGCTGCCGGTCGACGCGCCGTTGAAGCCGAACGACACCTCGCCGTTCGGGCCGATCGCACCGTTGTAGCTGACGTTCCTGGCCGTCACGGCGGAGCCGCTCTGAGTGAGGTCGGTGCTCCATGCCTGGGTCACGGTCTGCCCGGCGGCGAACGTCCAGGTCAGCGACCAGCCGTTCAGAGCGTCTCCGAGGTTCTTGACCGACACGCCGGCGGTGAACCCGCCCTGCCACTCGGAACCCACGGTGTAGTTGACCGCACAGCCCGCCGCGGCGGCGCTGGCCGGCAGCGCCACCGCGAGCGCAGCCGATCCCAGCAACGCGGCTCCGACCGAGGCCAGGGCGACATTCGTACGTCTGGATCTGTTCACAGATTCTCTCCCGGATAGGGGGCAGCGGCTCGCAAAGGCGGGCGCCGTCATTGTTACCGTTAACAGCCGCCACTCGCATGTTACGAGGGTGTTGCCGGACGTTCAACGCGAGCCGGCCCGAAAGTGACAAGTATCGATAAATTTTTGGTTGTCCAGCCCCGCCTCGGCCGCCAGGAGCCGTCAGAACCACTCTGCCGACGTCCACACCGGCGGGCGCTCGTCGAGCTCCGCGCCCCGGACGTGGCGTGGCGCGCCGAGAAGGACCGCCGGTCAATGTCCAACGCGATCGCCGGCCGGGGTCGCGCAGCATCTGGTCCGCGTGGGTCGGCCGCCCGCCGTTCACTGGTTGCCAAGGCCGCGGCTGAGGGCAACTTCGAGATCACCCTCACCTGGGGGGCCGACCAAGCTCATCAACCCGAGTAACAGGTACTTGAACGCGGTTCGGCTCTCCAGTCGTCAGCGGAGTGCGCTTCGGACCCTGGAGGAGTTATTCACACGTTCTGTCGCCGCTGGTCAGCAGGCTGATCCACTCGGGACGCCTTCGATTCGAGGCCACACAGAGACTGTCTCGGGTGCCGTTCGTCCCCCTCGGCGCCGGCCAAGCTCATAGGAGCGCGCGTAGTTGGCTCCTCGAGCGGCACAGGTCTCGCTTGCCGCCGCGGGCGACATGGCGGCGACGCTCCCGGTCGGTGATTCGGCTCCTGGGCTGCACATCACCCCCGGCTGCCCTTAACGAACTCGCCGGACAGCGCGCAGAGCTGAGACCGAAGCGGTTTGATGTCGCCCGGTGCCGAGCCTGGCGCGAGCCGGCGTATCGACACAAACCAATACCCCATTAGGGCAGATCGTCGACCTCGAACTATTCATAGCCTAACCGCTCCGCACCCTGCCCTGCACTCCCCCGACAAAATGACAGAGGGCATGAACCCCGACAGAACCTCGGTTCGGTCACCGCGCCTCGCGCGGTGACCGAACCGATTCCACGGCAGGCGCACCCGGAGGCCAACGACATCCGACATGTCAACGGCGCAACGGCAAGCTCGCGGGCCGAGGAGGCTAGATGCGGCCGAGGACGCGGCCCGCGAGGCCGCGGTCGTGGTAACGCGAGTAGGAGGTTCCCCCGTCGCGCAGCAACGTATCGGTAAGCGCACGCGCAGCGATGCGTAGTTGGCCACGCGCGTAAAGCGAGGCTTACTGCCCTTCGGGTCGGAGGCCGACAGCCATGAGCGCGGCGTCGGCGGCGTCACGGAGGACCGATTCGTCCATTCCGGCCTCAGTCAGCGCCTCCATGCCGCGCAGCACCGCCAGGAGATGATGGGCCGTCCGCCGCGCGTTACGGTCGGCGGGGATGTCGCCCGCGGCTTGAGCGCTTTCCACCTCAGCCTGCAGCAGGTCGGCGATGGTGGCGAACGTCTGCTGTGCCCGGGCGGCGACGTCGGCGTTCGTTGCCGCTAGCTCCGCGGTTGACTTCGCGAGCAAGCAGGCCCGCGGTGGGCCGGACGAACCACTTGCGGCGGCGACCATCATGTCGAACAAGGTCCGGATACGCGCGGCCGACGACGATTCCGGGCCGCTCAGCCGCTCACGCAAGCCTGCTGCCGCGTCCGCGCAGTAGCCGTCGAGGACTCGCTGAAATAGTGCCTGCTTGTCACCGAAGGCGCCGTACAGGCTGCCCTTGCCGAGGCCGGTCGTCCGCATCAGGTCGTCCAGCGACGTCGCCGCGAAGCCGGAAGTCCAGAACGTCTCGGTCGCGGAGCGCAGCACCTGCTGCTCGTCGAACTTCCGGGGACGGGCCACGCTGTGACGATAATGGTTCTGGACCGCACGGTCAACATATGCCAATATCTGACTGAGCAGTCCAGAACTAGAAGGAGCGACGACTCATGACCGAACTCGAAGGAAAAGTAGCCCTGGTAACCGGTGGCGCGTCCGGCATCGGACTGGCGGCGGCTACCCTTTTCGCGGCCGAGGGCGCCCAGGTCTTCATCACTGGCCGGCGGCAGGCCGAGCTCGAGGCGGCCGCCGCGACAATCGGTGCCACGGCGATCCGCGGAAACATCGCCGACCTGGCCGACCTGGACACGATCGCGGCCCGGATCGCCGAGCGCACCGGACGACTGGACGTGCTGTTCGCCAACGCCGGCGGCGGCTCCACGCTCGCCCCGATCACCGAGCTGCGCCCCGACGACTTCGACCGGGACTTCGGCACCAACGTACGCGGGACCGTGTTCACCGTGCAGAAGATGCTGCCGCTCATGCCGGACCGATCCTCGATCGTGGTAACCGGCTCCACCTCGGCCAGCCGCGGAAACCCCGGATTCGGCACCTACTCGGCTTCCAAAGCGGCGATCCGGCAGTACGCCCGGGTCTGGGCCGCGGAACTGGCCCCCCGCAACATCCGGGTCAACGTGCTGGTCCCTGGACCGACCGACACACCGGGCCTGCGCGGCCTCGCGGGCGACGAGGCGTACGTTCCTGCTCTTCTCGCGCAGATGGCCGCCACCACGCCCCTGCGCCGGGTCGCGGACCCCGCCGAGATCGCGCAGGCCGCGCTCTTCCTGGCGAGCACCCGATCAAGCTTCATGACCGGCAGCGAACTGTTCGCAGACGGGGGCGAGGTGCAGGTGTTCCCCGCCGCATAGCGGCAGACCCCGCGAACCTGTGCTTCAGCCCGACGCAATCGTCGTAAGCGAACCCGATCGAGGCGCAATTCGGGCCGCCGCACACGTTCCTGGTAGCCGGCTCGAACCACCCGAACCACGTCACCCGCGAAATCCAACGCGAGCAGCAACCGCTGCTCAGCGACGCTTTCGAAGCCGTGATAGCGACCTGTGCTCACCAGGCACTGAAGCACGGTCCGATGGCGCTGTCTGGTGTGCCACGCAAACCGGCGCACCGGCTCCCACCCCCTCAACGGAAACTCGCCGAGGTCGCGGACCGTGCAGCAAATCGCGGACATGTTCAGCGTCCCCGCTCCATCGTCTACGGCCACCTCGACAAGAACCGGATCGGCACCCGGCCCGCCGTACCCGCCACCGGCCAAGCCGCCCGAAAGGCCAACCTGCCCGTCGAACCCGGCCAGGCAACGCATCCCTTCCCGACGAATTGTCGGCCATGGCGAAGCCGCTGACACTTCGATGGCGAACTGGCGATGACCTCGGCGTGACAACCCCAGAAGGTCGATCAGGGGAGATGGCTGGTGGCAGCGTTGGCGGTGGGTCGAGGTCTCTACGCAACGCGGCCGTCGGACGGTTGTCGGAGCTGGCTGAGGTCGGACGTCCCGCGAAGCGACCGCCCGGCTCCGCGCCGGTCTGACGTGGCCGCGGCGCGCTTCCGGGCCAGCGACCGCACGACGCCGGTACCGCGGGGGTGGCCGCGCGCTACTGTCCCGACCATGGGACAGGTCACCGACGCTTGGTCGGCCATCGAGAGGTGGATGGCGAGACACGCACCGCGGAGCGCGGAGCTGCTGGCCGGCCCCGCCGACCCGGCCGAGATCGCCGCCGCTGAGGCCCGGCTCCGGGTGGCGTTCCCGCCCGAGCTGGTCGAGTCGCTGCGCCGCCACGACGGGCTGAGCCGGTGGGACAACCTGTTCCCCGGGCAGCCCCCGCTCCAGGTCGCTCAGATCGTCGCGCATCACGAAATGTGCATGGAGATCGCCGGCGACGTTGACGGGCTGGAGCCGGTCGAGGAGGGCGGCGAGCCGTGGTGGCACCCGCTCTGGATCCCGTTCGCCGAGATCGACGGCGACGCGCAGATCATCGACCTGCGACCGGGCCCCGGCCACGGGCGGCTGGGCTGGTCCTACCACGACGACCGCGGCACCTTCCGCGACGCGTGGCCGAGCCTCAGCGCCTACCTGGCCGCGACGGCCGATGCGCTCCTGCGCGGCGGCGGCACCAGCGGGTACGCCGACGGTGGACGGTACTGCTTCCCGTACCTGACGCCGGACGACACGCTGTGGTGGGCGTCTCCGGGCACGTCCGACCTGGACGGCGAGCCGCTGCGCCCGGCACCGGTCGGCCTCACCTGATCGCGGACATCAGAGCCCCGGAGCGCCGGCACCGATAGCCCGGCACGCAGCAGCGAGTCGCGGATGCCGATCAGCGCGACCGCGGTTTCCGCGCGTGCCGGCACGGCTTCGGGCATGCCGGCGGGCCGGCTACTGCTCGTCGGCGCCGTCGGGGTTACGCAGCGTCCGGTAGGTGCCCCCACGCAAGTCGGACAACGTGAACGTGTAGTGCCCGTGGACCCGGATGTGGTGGCGCACGTACGGCGAGAGCCGGGCGACGTCGGCGTCGGCGTCGGCGTCGGCGTCGGATAGCCCCGCCCGCGCAGGCCCACAAGGCGAGGTCCAGGTAGACGGGGTTCCAGAGCAGACGATCGCGTTGGTGGCCGACGAAGACCGGTACTCCGGCAGTTCTAATACCCGACGTTGCCAGCAGATGTCGTCGCCGCGGTGCGCGAGACGCTGCCGCCGGGCACCGTGGTCGACGGCGAGCCGGTCGTATGGGACACCAAGTCTGGCCGCACCGTGTTCCCGGCTCTGTTGGGCCGTATTACCGCCGGGCGTCGTCTGTCGCGAGGCGGCGGCTCGGCGGGCGAGTCTCGTGTTGTTCGACGTGCTCGCCGACGCCGGCCTCGATCTCACTGGCCGGCCGCTGCGCCACCGCCGGACCCGACTCGAGGACCTGCACGCGGGCGCGCCAGCCGCGTTGGCCGGGTGCCCGCAGACCCAGGACGTGGATCTGGCGCGGGTCTGGTTCGACGAACTCGCGGTGACCGGCGTCGATGTCCTGGTCGTCAAGGACCTCGACGGCCTGTACCGGCCGGGTCGGGCCGGATGGTGGAAGCTCAAGCGGCGCGTCACCACCGAGGCGATCATCGGCGCGGTCGACGACCCGCGTGTACTGCTGCTCGGCCGTCTCGACGACCGGGGCCTACGACCAGCGCCTGCTGCGCGAGGAGATCCGTCGTAGGGGCATCACCGTCCGGATCGCCCGTAAAGGCGTCGAAGCCTCTCACCGCCTTGGCCGGCACCGCTGGATCGTCGAAGCGTGCCTGGCCTGGCTGCTACGCAACCGCCGCCTCATACGCCGCTACGACCGCAAGGCCGAACACTTCCAAGCCTTCGCCAGGCTCGCCTGCGCCCCTACTTACCTACCGCCGACTCCGCAAAGCCACCAACTGAGACACGCCCTTAACGAAGAGTGAAGCTGAAGTCTCGAAACCGCAAGGCCTTCGTCAGAGCCAACCCTCCTGAGCGCCGGAGGCCGGGCCGATAACGACGCATCATGACCTCGCGGAGCGTACCGGCGGTGGCTGGGTCACAGCGGTGGCACAAGCTCCGAGCAGGTGGACTTCATGTAGCCGCCGACATTCGTACCGTTGCAGACTTCGACGCCGTCGACGAGCGCCCGCACCGGCTGCCCTTCGAAGCCGTTCTTCGTACGCCGGGCGGTGATCTGCACGAACGACACGGCGTGCGGTGCGAGCTCCACTCGCCAGGGCAACTGCTGATTCAACAGGGTCGTGGTTTCCGTACGTGCCGGGTCGGTGTACCAGATGTCCACTCGCCCCTCGCCCGACACCTCGTACGTGACCGCGGCGACTCGCGGGGCTCTGCTCGGCGTAGTGGCGACGGACGCGGACGGCTGCGGGGCCCCAGCCTCGGGTATTGCCTGCCGCCCGTACACCCAGACGACAGCCGCCGTCGCCACCACCAGGACGACCGCGATCCCGACCACCAGCGTGGAGCGACGGCGTCGCCGCCATAGCCGGTTCTGTGCCGTAGCGCCCACCGATTGTCCCCTCGCGTGCATCGTGATGATCGGCGACATTCTCCACAACGACGAGACGTTGCGCGATCCGCACCTGGCCTCGAAACCTCGTCGAAGGCCGCCCAAGAACCGGCCTGAACGTAGATTGCCTTCCGACCGGACACACAGGGCTCATCGAGAGCCCTACGTTCCTGTGCCCAACGACGCCTGCAGAGCGCTGATCACCTAACCGCCCGACGAGGATGGTCGCCTGCGGCAGGCGGGCGTGGCGGGTCGCGTCGGCACATGCCTGCTGGCCGCTCTCGTCGACACGACCGCTGACCACGACCCGATTGGAAGCGGCAAGAAGTTCCATACGCAGCGGGTCCACTGCCGCCGACTATCCGACCACCGTTTACATGAGAACTTCTGACGCCGGATCTTCACGGCCCAACCGCATCCTGCGATCGATGAATGCAACAGTGCCGGACGAACACCCACTACGACGGTGTGCCCGTCGGGCAGATGGGCGGATTGCCGCGGCTGCCCCTGCCGTTCGCCAGGGACGGCTTATCGAGGCTGAGTGGTGAGCAGCGCCGCACCGTCCACCGAGACGGTCGCTTTCTCGTCCTGCACGACAACCTCGACGCGACGTACACGTCCAAGCTCAGTACCGGTCAACGCGGCCTTGACCTCGTCGGTGACGCCGTCCTTGGTGTCCACGCCCAGCCGGACCTCGGTCTCGCAGAGCGACACCAGGTAGGCGTTCGCGCCGACCGTACGGAACCAGATTACCGCGCATGCTCCCGGTGTGAGGATCCCCGCGTCGACGCTGATCGCCTGGTCGTTCACGAAGGACTCCTGCGGCCCCTCGCACCGATACTCCGGTGACATCCCGGTCCGGGCCTCGAGCCGCCCCCTCGCAAAGACGCACCGGCCTTCGTCGTCGTTCCGCGTATCTCTCCATTGGCCCGGGCGGTCCAGGCGGTCGATGATCGCCAGGCCGCCCGCGGCCCGCCGCCAGGACGGCGCCGGCGAGGGCGTCGGCGCGGTCGTGCGCGCGGTGCCCGTCGCGGTCGGGTTGTCGGTCGGAACGTTCGACCCCATGCCCAGCTGGGGCAACGATTCAGCGATGACGAGACCGGCCACGGCCAGCACCAGGAGTGCCACGCCGACCAGGGCCATCCAGCGAATCCGGCTCGGTCGGGAGCCGCCGAGCGCAGGGGTCCGCTGCGCACCCGTAGCTGCCCGGAGCAGCTCCGGGTGGATCGGCTCGGTTTTGTCGTCGGCGTCCAGCAGCAGTTCAAGCAGCTCGTGCGCGGTGGGCCGCCTTGCCGGGTCTTTCGCCAGCGTCCGGGCGACCACCCGCCGCAGCGGATCCGGCAGCCCTGAGAGCTCCGGCGGCTGGGTCAGGATCCGGGCCGCGGTAGCCGCGGACGAGTCCGCGTTGAACGGGGTGCGCCCGGTGCCGGCGTACGCCACCACCGCACCCCAGGCGAACACGTCTGCGGCAGGACCCACCGCGCCCCGATGACCGGTGTCGAAGCGTTCCGGCGCCATGTAGGCGACCGTCCCGACCATTTGATCGGTACGGGTGTGCTGACTGGTCGCCTCGAAGGCGCGGGCGATACCGAAGTCGATGACCTTGGGGGTGCCCAGCGCGAACAGCACGTTGGCCGGCTTGAGGTCGCGGTGGATCACCCCGGCACCGTGGATCGCGGCGAGTGCGGTGGCCACCCCGACCGCGACGCTGTGCAGGCTGCCGCCGGTGAGCGGGCCGTGCTCGGCGATCACCTGCGCCAGGCTCGGCCCGTCCACGTACTCGACCACCAGGTACGGCGTGCGATGGTCGGGGTCGGCGTCGAGCACCTCGGCCGTGCAGAACGGCGGCACCTGCCGGGCCCGGTTGACCTCGCTGCGGAAACGATCGCGGAACTCGGTGTCGTCGGCGTACTCGGGCCGAATCATCTTGACGGCGACCAACCGGCCATCGGCGTGCTGTCCGAGGTAGACGGCGCCCATGCCTCCCTGGCCGAGCCGCTCGAGCAGCCGGTAGCCGCCCAGCTCGACTGGATCCCCCGGCAGAAGTGGATCAGTCACCCGCGGGACGTTACGTCGAGGGCCTCAAGCCGCTGGGCCGCGCCGCGCGGGTCAAGCGGCGCGCGGCAGGGCGTCGAAGTCGCGTTGGTCCTTGCGTCTCCCGCGAAGTCCATCGTGCTCAACTGGCCAGGTTGGCGAGAGCGAGTGCCGTCACACCGTCGAAACCGTCGGTCGGTGTTGCCGGAAAGCGCCCGCCGGAGGCACGGACACGGTCGAGCACTCGGGCCGCGGCCTCGTCGGCTTCGGCGAGCAGCTTCGGCAGGTCGTGGCCGACCAGGACGCCGTCACGTTTGACGAACTCGCCGTCGACGAGCACGTGCCGGACATCGGTCGGCGTGGTCTGGAAAATCAGCGTGCCGGCGCCGTCGATGACTGGATGCTGGCCGATGCCCGGGCCGCCGACCACCATGAGGTCCGCTCGCTTGCCGACCGTGATGCTGCCAACCTGGTCGCCGAGCCCGCACGCCTCCGCGCCGTTGATCGTCGCCCACTGCAGCGCCTCAAGCGTCGTGGTCGTGACCTGCTTGACGTCCTTGCCCGCCAGATTCAGATGCTCGGTGTCGGCCCAGCGCTTGAAACCCAGCCCGAACCGCGCCTGGGAGAACAGGTCCCCGTGGTTCAGCGACACCACGTCACACGACAGTGTCGGCTTCACACCGTGCTCGACGCATTGGGCGAAGACCGGCCGACCCATGCCCATGTTGAGTTCCGTCTCGACCGAGATCGAGACCTTGGCACCCGCATCGGCCAGCCGGGTCCACTGCTCGCCGGTCAGCGTGTTGCAGTGCACGAGCAGCAGATCGGAGCCGAGTAGGCCGGCCCGGGAGAGCTCGTCGAATCCGGACGGCATCTGCCACACGGTTCCCATGTGGGTGGCGATCAGCGCCCCGTGCTCACGGGCGACCTCGATCTCCCTACGGGTGTTCGAGAACGGCACCAGACCGGGCTCGTTCAGGGACACGCCGAGCGTGACCCGACCGGCCCCGCTGAAGTAGCCGGCGGAGATGCGCTCGAAATCCTCCACCCTCTTGCCGTGGTCGGTGAAGTACGGCGGCCCGAAAGGGCTGCTCTCGAAGAAGCCGTAGCAGAACTTCGCCCGCACTCCGGAGTCGAGCAGCCCCGTGACCGCGGCGTCGGAGTGCTCCGGAGTGTTGTTGCAGTGCGAAAAATCGAGCATCGTCGTGACGCCCGCATTCAGGGCCTCGAACGCACCAAGTTTGTTGCCCAGGTACACATCCGCAGGCGTGTAGGCGGGCGAGACCGCGAGACGGATGCCGTAGAAGTAGTCCGCCAGGGTCCAGTCCACGCAGATGGCCCTGGCCAGGGTCTGCCAGGTATGCCGATGCGTGTCCACCATGCCCGGCGCGATCACGTGCCCGGACACGTCGACCACCTCGGTATCCGTTACGTCGAGATCCTCGCCCACCGCGACGATGACTCGATCTTCGATCAACAGGTCACCCCGTGGCACCACGCCGACGGCAGGATCCATGGTGACAATCTGAGCGCCGCGGAGAAGCAAACGCACGGACATGATCATGATCCGTTCTCTTCATTGAGCGGGCAGAATGAAGCCGAGGAGCACGGTGAGACCGCAAGCACGTCCTCGGCGGAACTCTTGCCGGCCAGCAACATCGACCGAGCTAGGCCTTGCACTGTCGACGGTGTGCTTGCCGATCACGACCGTAGGCACTGATCTACCCTCCGGCTCAGATGCCGGCGCACACTACTATTCACACCGCTTCGATCTCGATCAGGCTGTAGAGCGACCGCGTCGGGCTGACCCCGGTCCGGCGCCATCCCGACGCCGCGAACAAATCGTCGAATTCGGCCAGTTCCCGCTCCCGTCCGTCGTGCATGGCGAGCATGTTCATGTCCAGCAGCGCCACCGTGCCCGGCTGGGCTCCGCCGCTGATCAAACCCTCGACCACCAGGGCACGGGCACCCGCCTGGGCGCTGCGCCGACAATTGCGGAGGATTTGCAGGCAGTCATCGTCGGACCAGTCATGCAGGATCCACTTCAGCAGGAAGTAGTCGGCCGGCGGAACCTCCTCGAAGAAGTCTCCGGCGACCGCGGTGAACCGATCAGTCACCCCGGCCTCCCCGGCGGCATGCCGCGCGCCGTCAACGGCATGCGGCAGGTCCAGGACAACGCCTTCGATTCCCGGGTTCGCCCGCATCAAGCCGAGCAGCAGCATGCCGTTTGCGCCACCGACGTCCACAACGCGGCGGGCGGCACCGAGATCGAGAAGCGCGACCGTGTCCTCAACCACCAGACCCGTCATGTTCGACATCGCCTTGGCGAACAACTCCCCTTCCTCGGGATGCGCGGCCAAGTACTCGAACATGCCGGTGCCGATCGCCGATTCCACCTGGGTCCGCCCGGACCGGACCGCGGCCGGCAGCGTCGCCCACACCTGCCACATCCCGTTCGCGTTCTGCACCAGAGCCGCGTTCCGCAGCGAACCCGGGACGGTTTCGCGCAGCAGACTGCCCAGCGGGGTCGCCCCGAACCGCCCATCGCCGAGAACGTCCAGCAACCCGAGAGCCACACCGGCACGCATCAGACGGTACGTGGTGCCGGGATCGCTGCCCTCCAGCTTCGCGATCGCATCGGCGCTGTCGGCACCGGCCACCACGTGATCGACGACCCGCAACTCCGCCGTGGCGCGGACCGTCTGCGCCACCCAGTGCCCGGTGAGCATCTGGAACAAGGTGTCGACGTTCCGGCCGATTTCGGCCTCGACGGCACTCGTAGACGGCAGGGACCCGGACAACGGCATGTGACGGTTCCAATCGCTAGAACTCTCAACTGACGAACAACGTTGTCCACCGTAGGTTCGCCGTCATGCACCCGTGTGCCGATGCCTGCAGACCTCTTGCCGTTCCCTGCAGGATCGGCCATGAGCCGCCGCGGCCTGGGCACGTGCCGGCCGTGCAGAAGGCCGATCCCGATCGGTTCTACCCCTCGACCGGCAGAGCGTTGCTCGTTTCGGGCCCGATGGCCGCCGGTGTCAGAGACGGCGGGCGATGACCCCCGTCTGAAGCGGCCCGTATGCGGAGACCGAGACGAAGCCCGCCGCCTCCAGCTCGGGACGAATCTCGGCGGCGTTCGGGGCTGGGATATCCCAGGCGTGCAGTCGCAGGACGTTGATCGAATTCTCGCCCTCCGACCCGGCGGGGCACGTTGGCAGGACCGGCGCGACCAGGATGCCGCCCCGTCGCAGCGACCGTTACGCGGTGGCCAAGGTCTTCCCGGCTCGACGCCGGGAAGTAGAACTGGCTCCAGAAGACCATGTCGAATGGCTCAGGGTCGCTGAAGACGGTGGCGTCGTCGACCACGAAACGGACCCGGTCGGCCGAACCGAGCGCCTCGGCTTCGGCCCTCGCCCGCCGGATCAACTCGGCTTGGACGTCCACGGCCACGGCGGTGAGGCGCGGGTAGAGCTGCATCAACGTGAGGAGGCGACCGCCCAGGCCGCAGCCCAGTTGCACGGGCTGATCCGCCGGCGCCGCCTGCACAAGGCCCGTAGCGACCTCGGCACCCCCGACCGCAGCCAGCTCCCGATCGCCGCCATTGCCACGAGCTGGGGGTTCGTGGACGCGGGGCATTTCAGCCGAGCCTTCAAGGCCGAGTACGGCCAGACAGCCACCGACTAACGCAGAGGAAAGCGGGAGGCGCGGCCGTCTGACTGGCCGTTCGGACGCCGCGATCTATCAGTGACGGTCACGACCCAGATCTCATTAGCCGGATGACGGTGCGGAACATGGCGATGATCGGTGATCCGCCGTCGAGGATCGGTACCAGTTCGTGGGTGAGGCCGAGCCGAGGCGGTACCGTGCGGTATGGCTAACCTGTCGGCGGGCGCACCGCCACGCCGGACTCAGGCGCAGCGGCGGGCCGCGACCAAGAATGTGGTCTTGGAGGCCACGATCGACTGCCTGGTGCAAGACGGCTACCACCGGTTGACGACTGGCCGCGTCGCGGATCGGGCGGGTGTCTCCCGGGGGGCGCAGCTGCATCAGTATCCGACCCGGCAACAGCTGGTCGTGGCTGCCATCGAGCACCTCACCGAACTGCGGGCTGCGGAGTTGCGTGCCGCCGCGGATCGGTTACCCTCCGGAGCCGATCGAACGACCGCCGTACTGGACCTACTCTGGTCGCAGTTCTCTGGACGGTTGTTTCAGGCCGGGGTCGAGCTTCTCGCGGCGGGGCGAACCGACGCCGCGCTTCGGGAGGCGTTAGTTCCGTTCGAGCGGCAACTGCGCCGCATCAACCGCGGTGTGCTGGCCCAGCTTTTCGGTCCGGAAGTGACCGAGCACCCGGACTACCGTGAGATCGTCGGCCTGGTGGTCAACGCCATCTATGGGGCAGCGCTACTGCGGGTGGTCCAACCGAATCTGAACCTCAACCCCCAACGCGACCTGCTCGAACGCATGGTGCGCATGCTACTGGGATAGGACGCCCTACTCCATCCGCAGCGGCAGCCGGCTCAGGCCCCAGATCGTCATGAACGCCTGCCGCTCCGGTGGGCCAGCCAGCTCGATGGTGTGAAAGCGACGCAGCAGCTCGGTGAAGACCATCCGCGCCTCCAGCCGGGCGAGCCCGGCTCCCAGGCAGTAGTGGATGCCGTTGCCGAAGCTCAGTGGCGGCGCCTCGGCGCGCCTGAGGATCAGCCGTTGCGGCTCGGTAAAGACTCGCGGGTCGTGGTTGGCGGCACCGAGGACCACGAGCAGGAACCGGTTCTCCGGAACGATCGTGCCGTCGGGTAGGACGATCTCCGCGCTGGTGACCCTGCTGGAGGCCTGGACCGGCGAGTCGTAGCGCAGCATCTCCTCAACGGCCGACGCCATCATCGACGGGTCCGCGCGCAGCGCTGCGAGCTGGTCCGGATTTTCCAGCAGGGCCAGCATGCCGTTGCCGATGAGGTTGGTGGTCGTCTCGAATCCGGCGGTGAACAGCTGCACCAGCGTGGCCACCAGCTCATTCTCGCTGAGCCGGTCGTCGTCGTCGCGTGCGCTGATCAACGCGGAGGTCAGATCTTCGCACGGGCGTGTCCGGCGTTCCCGGACCAAGTCCTTGAAGTATGCCTCGAGGGCGTCCGCGGCAACGTCGGCTGCGGACAGGTCGCCGCTGTCGGCCAACGGCTCAACCACGGCATTGAGGTCACGCACCATCTGCTGGAAGCCCGGCTGTTCCGCGGCCGGAACCCCGAGCATCCTGCCGATCACCGCGACCGGCAGCCGGAACGCGAGCCCCGCCATGAGGTCGACGACCGCACCGTCGGCGGCGCGCTCGGCGAGGTCATCCATCTGGCTGGTGAGCAGCTCCGTGATCGCCGGCGCCAGCCCGGTGACCGACCGCGGGGTGAACGCCTTGCTGACCAGGCGCCGCAGGCGGGTGTGGTCCGGCGGGTCGACCATCAGCATCGTGCGGCCGATAAGCCGTCGCGACGAGTGTTCCTCGACGCGCGGCAAAATCGATCGGCCGTCCGGCCGGTTACGCCTGGCCGCGGGGTGGCGTAGCACCGCGTCGGCCGCACGGTAACCCGTAACCAGCCGGCCCACGAGCCGGGACCGGTGAAACTCGCCGAGCCCGTGCAGCTCGGTGTACAGGGCACCCATTTGGCTACGGCCCTGCGGCGTGAGGACGTCCGCGAAGATCTCATCGGCCGTGCGGTCTGAGCGGTCGACATCAGTCACCATGGTCAAACAGTCCCAGTCCCGCAAGATACAGTCAACCCTGCTTGTAAGTCATGGGCGTAGGTCATAATGTGCTCACCAGCAGCTGTGGCCGAAGTCGCGCCGCTGCCCGCCTAGTCGATCCGTCGACGGGCTTCGCCGGGCCGGTTGGCGCAACCCGTACTAGTGCCGTAGGGGTGGGTGTGGCGGCGTATCCTGATCTTCATCGATCCCGCGCAGCGGTGGCCCCTCGTCGGCAGAACGCCACGGTCGTGAGCCAGCACAGGATCGACCAGTGGACGGCGGTCCTGGCGGATTCGTATTTGATCGTGCGGGTGGATCCGCCGGGCCGGACGGCCGATGTTCTGGACACTGCTATGGAACTGCACAGCTTGGGCGTGTTCGCTGCGCTGGACAGCAACGGTGGCCAGGGGATCCGCTCCGTGTGGCGGCCGAGCGGTCCGATGGATCCGGCCAACACCATCGCGATGATGGTGGTCGAGTCCGGACGGGCGGTGGCGGAGTATGAGCAGCGCAGTTTCGTTGTCGTGCCCGGCGATGTCGTGTTCTGGGATGGTGGGGTGCCGCTCGCCCTCGAGGTGACGGAGACGGTACGGCGGCGGATCCTGTTGTTTCCCAGGGCCTCGGCCGTGCGGTTCTGCCCTCGGTACGAAACCCTGCTGGGCCGGGCGATCGCGGGCCGCGGTGAGCTGATTGGCACCCTGTTCGAAGTGGTGGATCTGCTCCGTCCGCGGTTGGGGGAGATGGCCGTGACGGTGCGCCAGGCCGCCGCGAACCTGCTCGCACAGCTCGTCTCGGGACTCGATCCGGAAGCCGGCCGGCCGAACAGCGAGCCAATGCTGGAGGCGATCCTGCGCCACATCGACGACCACCTCGGTGATGCCGACCTCAGGCCGGCTGGAATCGCTGCCGCGCACAACATCTCGGTCCGGACCCTGTACTCGTTGTTCGCCGAGGTCGGCTCGCCGGTCAGCGCCTACATCAGGCAGCGCCGGCTCAGCCGCAGCTACCACGATGTATTGCACGATGACGGCGAGTCGATGGGGGTGATAGCGCGTCGCTGGGGATTCACGAACGCGGCCCAGTTCAGCCGGCTCTTTCGTGAGCGGTACGGAATCCCGCCGAGCCATCTACGTGGGCTGCGGAACCCCATCGGATTGAACGTCCCGGCCGACCGGCAACCCAAGAGCACCCGCGGGCAGACAAACTCCTATGGTTCGAGGGTCTTCCGTGGCCCACCCGGACGGCTTGAAGTAGTCCCACCAGTCGAGTGAATCGGATTTTGTGACGGCCTGATGTGGCCCCAACGGGCCGGGAACGGGAGTATCGACTCTCCGTAGTGGAGGCCGTCGGGTGGCCCGTTCGCGTGTGGAGTTGTTCGAGGCGATTCGCCGGGGCTACCGGCGGGCGTCTCACTTCGTGGTCTCGCGGAGCGGTATGGGGTGCATCGGCGGGTGGTGCGGCAGGCGGTCGATTCGGCGGATCCGCCGCCGGCGCGGAAGGCGCCGGCGCGGGCGGCGCCGAGGCTGGAGCCGTTCAAGGCAAGAAGGCAACGCAGGCGCGCCTCGGTCTGACCGAAGCGCCGCCACAGCGAATGAGCGAGGAACAGGTCGCGGCAGTCGTGGAAGCCTTCGGCGGGTTACTCGGTCTGCTTCGACAGGCAGAGCCGCATGACCGCGCGGAGATCTACACGCGCATTGGCCTGCGGATGAACTACCGTCCGGGCACCGAGACGGTGCTCGCAGAGGTTCGATCGACTAACGCCGATCGTTTACCGATGCGGTGTTTGAGAGGGACTTGAACCCCAACGAACGCACTGCCACTGACCTAGGATAACACTATCTGTCCGGGTATGACACCGTCAAACTTGTAGCCCTGTGTGGCTGATTGTGGCCTGCGCGCTCAAGTGGTGTTCCCCGCGGGAACACCGATGATCTTGGAACCGGAGTCCATCCCTCGTCGTCCAGGATGAGGCGCCGGCGCAGTTGACTGGTCCGACAGCGGTCGTGCTCAGCCGCGTTCCCACACGGCGACGGCATCCCCGTCGGGTTGCGCCACCCAGCCCAGGGCCTCAGGTCGTGCGGGGGTGCCGGTGAACGTCAGGGTGAGCGCGGCGGTGCCGGCCCCGAACCGTACCGGCTTGCTCTGCTCCGCCTCATTCTCCCAGCCCTGGGCGTCGTAGAGGATGAACATCGCCGGGTCGACGATGATCGGACGGGTGGCGGTGACCTCGAGGACGGCCGTGGCGGAGTGAGCCGACCAGGTGGTCGAGGCGAGCGTCACGGTGGCGACCGGAGTGGACCTGCGGGTGACGGTGACAATGCGGCCGTTCTGCGCGAACGCGAGCGACGGGTCGCTGTCCTTGATCGCCGGAGGTGCTGGCACGGCCACGCTCGCCATCGGGGTGGAGGCGACCACGGCCGGCACGGGCTGCTGGCCCGCCGAAGCGACCCCGATGGAGTTGAGCGACGCGGCAGCCGCCAGACCGATGACCACGAACGCAACGCCAAGGGGCTTCTTCATGGCTCCACCCTATCGGGACCAATCTATTCCGCCGCCTCCGATCCCGAGAATCGGCCGGGAGCTCGCCGACCGGGAGCGGGAGAACGATGCCCGTGGGCGGCCCGCCGACCGAACCTCGATGACGAGACCGCCGCGTGGTGCTGTCCTGCCCAGCGGGACAGGAGCGATGGGATCGTCGCGGCTGTCGCTACGCGGCGTCCGGTAGCGGCATCGACCGGCCGTCGACGTTCAGCTGCACGTTTACCGACAACTTCGACACTCGGCTGCGTCTGTCCTCTCCCGCTCGGGCAGAAAGGACCGGAACGCAGCAGCACCGGGTCAGGACCCCAGGATGGGTACCTGGACCGGCGTCCGCATCCCAGGGATGCCACCGCGCGCTGCGGCGCATCGCGCCATCAGCACCTCAGTCCAGCTGGTCGTCGTCAATCCCTGTCACCGGCCAGTGGACGCGACTGACCGGCCAACACCAACGATGGGATGAATCAGCGAGTCGCGTCGTCCTCACCGCGAGGCAAACCGACTCTGGCCAATATGGGCGTCGTCGTTGCAGTGAGGTGATCTGATCATGTCCGACACCACCACTCCCCCGGACCCGCATGACAGCCCGGACCTGTTCACTGCTTTGCTAATTAGGTGAGACGACAGAGAGGCGACACCATCAGCAAGCCCATCCTCTGGCCCACGGCGAAGCAGTCGCCGATGCCGCCGCCCGGTCCCCATTCCTGTACGAGCTCGGGGCCACCCAACGAAGACGGCATCGCCCGACTGAAACGCCACCGCGGTGTCGCCACCTGCTACGACAAGTTGGCCGTCCGCTTCCAAGCCGGGAGTGTCAAGAAAAACGGTGTAACTCGATCTTGTGATGGGTTAGTTGCGGCCTGCGGACAGGCGGCCTTCGAAGGCGAGGTCGAAGGCGTTGAGGGCGGGTTTCCAGCGCATCGTCCAGCGGCGGTGCCCGGCGCCGGTCGGGTCGAGGGCCATCACGGCGAGGTAGACGCATTTCAGTGCGGCTTGCTCGTTCGGGAAGTGCCCGCGGGCCCGGACGGCCCGGCGGATGCGGGCGTTGACGCTCTCGATGGCGTTGGTTGAGCAGACGACTTTGCGGATCTCGGCGTCGAACGCGAGGAACGGCACGAACTCGGCCCAGGCGTTCTCCCACAACCGGACGATGGCCGCGTACTTCTCACCCCAGGTCTCGGCGAACTCGAGGAACCGTTGCTCGGCGGCGGCCTCGGTGGGTGCGGTGTAGACCGGCTTCAGCGCTGCGGCGATGGCGTCCCAGTGCTGCCGGCCGGCGTACTTGAACGAGTTGCGCAGCAGATGGACCACACAGGTCTGGACCACCGTCTTGGGCCAGACGGTGTTGATCGCGTCGGGCAGCCCGGTCAGGCCGTCGCAGACGGCCATCAGCACGTCCTCGACACCACGATTCTTCAGCTCGGTGCACACCTGCAGCCAGAACTTGGCGCCCTCGCCGCCGTCGCCGGCCCACAGCCCGCCGATGTCGCGGGTGCCCTCGCCGGTGACCGCCAGAGCCACGTAGATCGGCCGATTCGCGACTTTTCCATCCCTGATCTTGACGTTGATCGCGTCCAGGAACACGACCGGATACACCTTGTCCAGGGGCCGGTTCTGCCACTCGGCCATGCCATCCATCACCTTGTCGGTGATCGTGGAGATTGCCTGCCGCGACACCCACTGAAACCCGCGCGCAGAAACCGGGGCCCGAACCCCTGCCCAAACGGGACCGCTACTCGCGCTCAGAGTCAGGGTGTCGGCGGCACGATGGCGGAATAGCGATCAAGCGGTACTTCAGCGCGGTCCGTGCTGACCGCTTCGGGCAAGGCGCATGGTGGTGATGACGTGGGGCGATGGCCGACCGCGTCCGCGGGCAGCGTGATGGTGAATCGAGTGCCGCCGCCCGGGTTGGCCTGAGCTTCGATGTGGCCGTGATGGCGCTCAATAATGCGGTGGCAGATCGCCAGCCCGAGACCGGTGCCGCTGTAGCCTTCGCTGCCGCGGGCACGCCGAAAGGCGTCGAAGACCGTGTCGTACTCGTCGTCGTTGATGCCGATCCCGCGGTCGGCGACGGTAATCTGCCAAGCGTCGACGGTATGTCGCCGGGCGGAGATCTCGATACGGGCCGGCCGTCCGTGCGGGGTGTACTTGATCGCGTTGCCGATCAGGTTGTCGAGGACCTGACGCAGCATTCTGCCGTCACCGGCGACGGTGGGCAGGGCGCCGACGTCGATGCCAGGCGGTCCTCCGAGTCCAGGTGCGAAAGGCGTTCGGTGACGATCTCCGCGGTCAGGGCGGCGAGGTCGACCGGTTCCCGGCGTATCTCGGCATTCTCCGCAGTGGCGTAAGCCAGCAGGTCGTCGATGAGATCGGACATGCGGCGCAGCCCCGACTCGACGCGGTGCAGGTAATAGCCGGTTGAGTCGTCGAGGGAGTCGCGGACGTCGTCGCGCAGCAGCGCAAGGTAGCCAGTGGTGGCGGACAACGGCGAGCGCAGGTCGTGCGCGACCACACCGGCGAAACCGGTCAGTTCGGCGTCGCGCCGGCGTAGCGCGGCCTCGACCTTCTCACGGCGGGTGATGTCCTCGTGCAGCGCGGCCGTGGCTTGCATCACGCGCTTGACGGCGCGGTCACGTGAGGTTGCCAGCACCACCACCAGGCCCGCGAGCAGCACGCTGATGATGAACCCGCCGGCTCCGACGGCCTGTACCAGCTGGCTCTGGCTACGCTCGATCAGCGCTGTGGTCGGCTGAACGGACAAGGTCCATCGCCGTTGAGCGACCTGAGCCGAGACCACGCGGGCCGGTCCGCTGTAAGGCTTGCCGGGAGGGCGCCATTCGGCGACGGGGATGCCGGGCCCGGCGGTGGAAGTGTCCAAGAGCTTGACACCCGCTTTGTCCTGGGCGACTCGTGACAGCACTTGCGACAGGAAGTCGCCGCCGCGTACGCCCATGAGCAGCCATCCGCGGACGCTGATCGCGTCCGGCGCGGCGCCGACCTCGTACACCGGCGCGGTCAGCACGAACGACAGCTGCTGTTCGCCAGCCGGCGCTGCGCGATCGCGTAGCAGCACGTAGGTGCGACTCGCGGTCACCTGCCCGGTGTCGCGGGCCATGTTCATCGCCTCGACCGCCTCGGGTGAGGCTGCCGTATCGACACCGAGAATGGCGGTGTCCGGGTCCAGGCTGCGGCTCAACACCACGAACCGGTGCTCGGCCGGGGTAGGTCGCGCCGGTACGAGGCTCAGCGTGGTGCTGCCCTGGCGCCGCCATTGCCGCTGCAGTTGCGCCACCTGGCCCGGCGGTGAAGCCACCACGAAGGAGATACCTGTCGCCCCGGAGAGCCGACCGCGGCTGACGGGCCGGGTGATGGCGGCGAAGTCCGCTGCGGTGAGGTCCTGCTGAGCACCGACCGCCGCCGCGACGTCGAGCAGAGCATTCACATATCGGCGCCCCTCGGTGGTCACCGCCGTGACAATGGCATCGGTGCGTCCGTTCAGAGCCTCGGCCTGCACCCGACGCTCGGCTCGCTGCAGCCCAGTCACCGCTACTGCCGACATGGCCAGACCCCCTACCAGCACTGCCACAGCGAGCGCAATCCGCCACGCTCCGGGCAGCCTCGCGCGCCAGCCGGCAGCTCGGACATGCCAGATGCGCCCGATCTGCCCCATGCTTATCAGGCTAGGACCTGCATCCGACGCGCATGGCCGATTCGACGACCGAACAACAGCGCACTCGCACCGATCGGACGCCGGCCGATGCGATGATTCAGATGTCGGCGCCGGGCACCGCCCGGAGGGTTCGTGCAGAAGCCGCTCACAACAACTGTCCCCGACATTTTCGGACGCCGAACCGGACATCGCCGCATTGACTGCCGCGGTCGAACGGGAGGACCTGGCCGGCTGCGTGCAGAACATCGGCTGGCAGAACTGGCAGTGCACCCGCCGCAGCGGGCAGGTCCAGATCGGCATCGTCGGCCGTTCGCTGAGCCTCGAGGCGCTGCGCGTCCAGGTCTGACCTTCTCCCCCATACGAATACGCCCGCGGAAGCCCTCCGACTTCCGCAGGCATACCCGTTGCTCAGCCGGCGGTCCCCGCCATCAGCACCGCCACCACCAGTGAGCGTCCGCGCCGCACACCGCACGTCAGGAAGCCCCGGGCGCCTGAAGAGTCAGGACACCCGGACGATGCCACTGATGGCACCCGTAACCGTCGTCGTACCGAAAACCACCACGCGGTAGCGCTGGCCGCTGGTCAGGCCGGTTATGATGCGCGTCGGCCGGATGGTGTACGTCGACACCGTCACCCAGCGGTGCCTGGTGTATCGCTGCACACGGACGAGCTGGCCCGCCGCACCGCTCACCGATGCGGTCAGCGCCCCGGTCGACCGCTTGGTGAGCACGGCCCGGGATCCGACGGTGATGACGCTCGTCGGTGACGTCACGGGCAGGAGACTGGCCGTCTCCCTGATCACCAGCCGCATCCGGAACAGGGCGGTGGCGGCCCGGGTGACGACGACCCTACCGCTGGCGTCGGTGATGCCGTCGCGGAAGGCGAAGGCGCGGTTGCCGACCGAGATGCCGACTCGCACGGGCAGGTGGACAGCTGCCTTGTCCCCGACGGTCACGGCGTAGGTGACGGTCACGGTGCTGCCGTAGACCGCCCTCAGATGCGAGGACTTCACCGTGATGACCGGACGTGCCTTCGGCGCAGATGTCGGCGTCGGACCGACGGTGCTCGTGGGTACGGGCGTCGACGGGGTCGGGTCGGCCGACGGGGTGGTAGTGACGCCGGCCGATGGGACAGCACTCGTCGTGGTCGGCGCAATGGCGCTCGGTGCCGTCGTCGGTGCGCTGGTCGGTGGCGTGGTCATGGTCGGGGCCGTGGTAGCCGGGGTAGTCGTGGTCGGGACGGTGACGGCGGCGAGGGCGGCTAGAGCGTCGATCCGGCCGTGGCCGTAGTCGCTGTCCTTACCGGCGGGCCCCAGGTCCTTGGCCGAAGTGGAAAGAGCCGCCTCGATCTGGTCCGGGGTCAGTGCCGTTCGGTACGCCTTGAGCAGCGCGGCGACCGCGGCGACGTGCGGGGCGGCCATCGAGGTGCCGGACATGGTCGCGTACCTGTCGCCCGGGTAGGTGTTGTAGATGGCGCTGCCAGGTGCGGCCACATCGACGTAGCTGCCCTGGTTGGAATAGGAAGCGACCGCGTCGGTGCTGTCAGTGGCCGCTACGGCGATGACACCGGCGTCAGCGGCCGGGTAACTCGTCGGGCTGCCGCTCTGCCGCGAGTTACCGGCTGACGCGACGACCGTGACGCCCTTGCTCCGGGCGTAGGCGACGGCGTTGCTCACAGCCGTGATCTTCGAGGTGGATCCCAGAGACAGGTTGATCACCGTGGCGCCGTGATCCGCCGCGTAGACGATGCCGGTCGCGGCATCGGACATGTAGCCGGTGCCGTCCGCGTCCAGCACGCGGATCGGCAGGATCTTCGCGTACGGTGCGACGGCGCTGACTCCGGCGCTGTTGCCGGTGGCCGCGGCGATGGTTCCCGCTACGTGGGTACCGTGGCCGTTCTCGTCAGTAGCGGTTCCCGTGGTGTCGGTGATGACGTCGTAGCCGGTCAGCACCTGACCCGCGAGATCGGGGTGGCTCGCGTCGACGCCCGTGTCGACGACCGCGACCGTGACACCCTGGCCGGTGGACTGGGACCAAGCATCGATCGCCCGGATCGTCGCCAGACCCCATTGCCTGCCGCGGGACGGATCAGTGCCGATCGGCTCGCCGAATGCCGTGGCGACCGCGTCCACCTCGACACCCACGGCATTGCTGGCCCGCTGAGCATCCTTGACCAGGGACACGGCGGTGCGCTCGTCAATGGCGGTACGCACCGCGATGACCGGCCGTCCGACGCTGTCCAGAGTCGTGCTGACCACGCGGACGGGATGGGCGCTGGACACGTTGTCCGGCAGCAATTGCTCGGGAGAGGCGCTCAGTCCGTACCGGATCGGCTGCCAGGACGCCGCCTCGCCCGGCAGCGCAAGAGCCACGCCACCGGCCATCAAGCCCACGCCGAGAGCGCCGGTCGCGCATTTGCCCAGCTGATTCCGCATCGTCGTCCTCTTCCGCAAGCAGGGGTCGACAACAACACTCGGCAGGCAGGCACCGTTCTCCACAGAATCCGAGGAGCGAACAGGTTGCACCCGCGTCACCTGCTGGTGCGATCCGGTTGCGCGGCGAGGAAAAGCCATCAGTACGGCCACCGGATGCCGACTGGACAGGCATGACGGCATCACAGAACACACCCGGTCTCACCCGCCGTCGCGTCGTCCGTGGTGCCGCCGCGGTGGCCGCGGCCACCGCGGTTCCACTCGCGCTGACCACGACGGCGGCCGACGCAGCCACCGGTGCGGCCGCTGCCGAAGGCCGGGCCCTCGACTTCGTTCCCGCGGACCCGCTGCTGCACCTGCTGCGCCGGGCCACCTGGGGGCCGACGCCCGCATCGGTAACCGAGATCCGCCGGCTCGGCGCTGCGGCGTGGCTGAACCGGCAGCTCGCAGCGGGCACCATTCCCGACAAGGTCTGTGACTCGGTGCTGACCCGGCTGCCGCTGACCCGGCTGAGCGTCGGCGGTGTCCGCGCCAAGGTCAAGGCCGGTGCCGTCAAAATGTACGGGTGGGACACGCTGCTCCAGGTCGGCTACGCCGCGATCGCGCGGGCCACGTGGAGCAACCGGCAGCTGTTCGAGGTCATGGTCGATTTCTGGTCCAACCACCTGAACGTGACGTGCCCGTCGGGTGATGTGTGGGACAGCCGGCAGGACTACGACCGGACAGTGATTCGGGCGCACGCCCTGGGGCGGTTCTCCGACATGCTCAAGGCCAGCGCCCGGCACCCGGCGATGCTGACGTACCTGGACAACCGGTTCTCGTCGAAGGCCGCGCCGAACGAGAACTACGGTCGCGAGCTGCTCGAACTGCACACCGTCGGGCTCGTCTACTCGGAAACCGACGTCAAGAACGCCGCCCGGCTGCTCACCGGCCGGACGGTCAGCTGGCAGACCGGCACCTACCGCTACGACCAGAAAGCACACGCCACCGGGCCGGTGACAGTACTGGGTTTCAGACATGCCAACAAAACCCCGGCCGGTGGCGAGGCCGCTTCCACGGCGCTGCTGGACTACCTGGCGACGCATCCGGCGACCGCGAAGCGGATTGCGACGAAGCTGTGCATCCGGTTCGTCTCCGACGAGCCGCCGGCCACCCTGGTCGCTGCGCTCGCCAAGGTGTACCTGGCCAACCGGTCAGCGATCGCGCCGGTGTTGCGGGCGCTGTTCACATCGGCCGAGTTCGCGGCGTCCGCCGGGGCCAAGACCCGGACACCGTTGGAGGACGTCGTCGCGACGGTCCGGATCCTGGGGTACGGACCCGAGACGACCGGAATCAAGGGTGTGCAGGCGCTGTACTGGATGGCCCAGGAGGCCGGTCAGGCACCGCTGGCGTGGGCCCCACCGAACGGCTACCCCGACGTCGCCACCGCATGGGCCTCACCGTCCGGGCACCTCATGCGCTGGAACATGCACCTGAACGTGGCGGCCGGGTGGTGGCCCAACACGCTGGTCCGGCCGGCGAACCTGATGACCGGCCTCATCGGGACGCTCCCCTCCACCTACGGCGGTCTCATCGACGCGGTGGCGGTACGGTTGTTCGGCCGGACCCTGAACACCGAACACACGGCGGCACTGACCGCCTTCTACGACAAGAGCCCGGCCAGCGCGCTGAAGCCGAGCGACGCTGCGGCCGGATGGGCGTCCCCGTACCTGGTGGCGCTGATGCTGAACTCCCCCTACTTCGCGGTCAGGTGACGACGATGAGCCATGCAGACACAGTGAACGAGCCGGATTGCGGCTGCGCCGACGACCGGCGTACCGCCGTCAGCCGGCGCCGGGTCCTCGCAGCCGGTGCGGCGGGCGCGTTCGCCGCGCTCGCCGGTGACCAGCTCTCCACCCAGCTCGCGTTCGCCGCGGAGGCATACACCGGCGACGTGCTGGTGGTGCTGTCGCTGCGGGGCGGATTCGACGGCCTCAGCGCGATCGTCCCGGCCGGCGACGCCGCGTACTACGCGGCCCGCCCGACCCTGGCCGTGCCGAAGTCACAGCTCATCGGGGGCAGCGGGGGCTTCGCGCTAAACCCGGCGCTGCGGCCGCTGCTGCCGTTCTGGCAGGCAGGCACGTTCGGTGCGGTGCACGCGGTGGGTCAGGCGGCTCCGAACCGGTCGCACTTCGCCGCGATGGAGGAACTGGAACGCGCCGCTCCCGGTACGTCGGTGCGCACCGGCTGGCTCGACCGGATGCTCGGCGGGCTCGGGGCGAACAGCCCGTTCGCCGGCGTCTCGCTGGGCGGTGCCATGCCGGCCCGGACAATGGCCGGACCCCTTCCTGACCTGGGCATCAAGTCGATCGACAAGTTCGATCTCGGCGGCGAGGACAAGCACCGGCCGATGGCGGCGACCATGGCGGCGCTGTACTCCGGCGCACCCGCTACCCTCGCGCGGACGGCCGGGCAGGTCACCGGCGCGCTGGCCACCACAAGGCGGCTCACCGCGGCCGGCTACACCCCGGCCTACGGTGCGGTCTACCCGGACACCGATCTCGGCAAGGCGCTGCGTGACGTCGCCCGGCTGATCAAGTCGGACGTAGGGCTGATGTCGGCGTGCGTCGACTCCGGCGACTGGGACATGCACGAGAACCTCGGCGCGGCCGTGCCCGGCAAGAAGATGTACGACAACCTGAGCAAGCTCGCCACAGCGCTCGCCGCGTTCGCCACCGACCTGGGCGCGGCCGGGCTCGGCCGGGTCACCGTGGTCACGGTCAGCGAATTCGGCCGCCGCGTGCAACAGAACGGATCCGGCGGTCTCGACCACGGCTACGGCAACGCGATGCTGATGCTGGGCGGTGCCGTCAAGGGCGGCCGGGTGCACGGCCGCTGGCCTGGCCTGGCCCCGGCCAAACTGGTCAACGGAGACCTGGCCGTCACCACCGACTACCGGGCCGTCATCGGCGAGATCCTGCAGAAACGCTGCCGGGTGTCCGACGTGCGAAGTGTCTTCCCGGGCGTCACACCGACATCGCTGGGCGTGGTCGCGCCGGCCTGAGCCGGCGCGCTACCGAAGGATCACGAACCTGGGCGCGCGGACTGAGGAACAGTCAAGCGGCTCTGACTGCAGTCGCGCCTTCCGCGGCGGCCGTGCGCCTGATTTCCGACGCCGAGGACAGGTACGCCGGTGCTGTCCGCAACTCGCCGGAGGCTGACCCGGGCACACCCAGGGACCCGCCGAGGCCATGATCGAGTCTCCACACAACAATCATCCTGACGAAATCTCCGGCGGAATGAACCGGCTACTGGACCGCGAAGTGGGGCTGGACCAGTTCGATGCTCCCCAACCGCGGGACTGATCAAGGTGCTTGGGGAGTGATCGGTTCGACTACGCCAATCTGCGGCGTTACTTCCGCGGAAGTGCGTCGGCTGACCCCTTCAGTACGACTCAGGGCCTTGGTCGTGAAGCTGGGGCACGGCCACCGATTCGCCCGAGGCGGGCGACTGCGGTGCAACACCGTATGGATCCGGCCCGCGGCTGCCCAGCGAAGCCAACCGGAACGTCCACAGCAGGCGGCACAAGCGAGGATTCCGGCCCGGATCTGAGTGCGTCGAAGGCCTGAGGCCTCGGGCCCAGTGGGCACTCGCGGCGCAGATTCGCGTCCGCGCTTCCCCTGTAGACAGCTCTCCTGCCCTCAATTCAGCCGATCTCCTCTCGGAGCATGACGACGGTCCCGGGAGGAGCCTCCCGTTTTACCCCCGTAGAGCCGACAAACGACTGGTAGCAGTGCGGACCGGCGCGGTTCCGGGGTGTCAGTCCCTGCGATAGAGCAGGTTCTCCGTATGTTCGGCCACGTTCATCGCCCACTCGTCGCGGCCCACCAGGGTGCCGACCGGATACCTGGTGGCGGCCTCGGCCAGCGAGTCCCTCTTGTTCCGGAGGTGCTGCGGTGTCGCCGTACCCGCGCGGTGCGGCGAGTCCGCACGTGCAGGCATTGGGAGCTGAGACCGGGCGGAGGGGCCACGGCGCGAAAGATGACGTCGGTCCGTCCCCGCCCGATGTCGGACAGACCGCCCGCGAGCGTGTCAGTCGGGTGCCGGAGCCAGCCCCGGCACCCGACTGAACCGCTCCGCCGCGACGGGATCCAGCGCTGCCGTCGGTGATCCCGACACCGCCCACCGCTCCACCGCCCGCTGCAACGAGGAGACCGCCAGGTCGTCGAACGGTACATGGTCCCGATCCGATTCTTCCGGCGACAACTCACGCAGCAGCAATCGCCGCTGGGCCGTCTCCAGCACCTTGAACCGGGTTCCGGGGCGGAACAGCACCCGCGCCGGCACGCCTGTGCCATCCCCGAACTCCAGCAGTCGCGTGCGGCGGCCGGTCATCGACCAGATGAGGATGTCGACGGAGCCCCGCAGGGCGGCGGCCGGTTCGGTGAGTGCGTTGGTGAATCCCCAATCCGTGAGGGTGCGCCGGGCCGAGATCGCCGCTAGGTCCGCCGTCGACAGGTCCGCCCGCAGCATGGCGATGCCCCGGTGGGTGGGGAGCCGGGCCAGCCCCGCTGCCACGCAGCGGGCGAACGGGACGTGCGGCCCCGGCTCTCCGCCGCGCAGGGCCGCGTCAAGACCGACGGCGACCGGCGACAGATACAGGCGTACGGCCACCGCGTCGGTCATCGTCTCTTCGCCGGCGTGGAACCCGGCGTGCGAAGCCAGGACTCGGGATACCGAGCCGGCCGCCGCGTCGAACTCCTGGCGTAGTTCCTCGCGGAGCCACTTGCGTTCCGCGACCAGGCCGTCCTCCCCCGGTAGCCCACGGGCGGCGGGCGGCGGATCGTTCTGGAAGCGCAGCCCCCGGTCCGTGGAAACGCTCTGCAGCGAGTTCAGCACCCGGAACGCCACGTCGGCGGTGAGAGACGGCGGCGGCTGTTGGCTGCGGGCGGGCGCGGCGCGGCGGGAGGGCAGCTCGGGCTCGGCCGGGCCTTGTTGCCAGAGCGGTACATCGCCGCTGACCGGTGGGACGACAGTCGGTATGGGCGTCGCGGGTCCGGCGCCCGGCCGTTTCCTTTCGGACAGGACCGGCAACGCCACCGTCGGGCCGTGGATCTCCTCGGCGACCTGGTGGAGCATCAGGTCCGCGGCGGTGAAGCGGTAGGTCGCACCGTCCGGCAGCGCACCTCCGGCCGGCTGGGCGGGGCGGTTCGTCGTGATCGCGACCGTGCTGGCCAGGTGCAGCATGCTGCGTTCCCGGGTCGCGTCGTCGAGCCGGGCCACGAGATCGTCGGCGAGCGCCCGCAACCGCGGCACCACAGCTGGTTCGGCGTCGTCGACGATCACCGCGTGCCCGGCGGGGTCCGCCGGGCGGGCCCGGATGAGGTCGGCATACCGCGCCGGCTCGGGCGGCCTGATCCACAACCCGGACTGGACGATCTCCACCACCACGTCGTCCGTGTACCGATAGACCATCGGCGCGACCGGTTCGCCGAGCACCAACGGCGCACGATAGCTGAGGATCTTCGGTGTCCTGGCCTTCGCCGACGGCCCGGAGCGGGGCTCGTAGGCCAGCTCGCGGGTGTACACCTGCCAGCCCAGCCGGCCGTCCGGGGTGACCGTGTGCATCCGGGGCCGGTCGGGGTTGCCCACGGGTACGCCCGTGAAGCACACCACCTGGGTGGCGAGCACATCCGCCAGGGCCTGACCGACGTGGTCCCCCTCGGGTATGCGGACCGGTCCGTAGTGGACGAAGCGGGCAAAGTCGCGGCCCTCGTCACCCAGGCCGTGCCAGAAGCGGGCGACATCGTCCAGGGCCAGCGGCGGGGTGCCGGGACAACCCAGCACGACCGTGAAGGCCTGCGGCTGGCAGGGTACGGCCGAGGTCAGCCACTGCCAGTGCTCGGCCACCGCGGCATCGTCGCGGGTGTCGCGGAGCCACACTCCGCCGGGCAGCGGCTCGCTGACGCCGTACGCGCTGGTCGGTAGGTACGTGGCGGCCGCGCCGTCCCAGGCCGGGCGGGGATGGCGTTTGCCGTCCCAGTCGGGCCCGCGACCGGGAGTGTGCCGGATCCAGCCACTTTCGTGCTCGGCGTGGACGAACAGCGCACCCGCGGTGCCGCGGATCAGATGACCGTAGGGCACCACGACCGGGCGGGCGAGCCGGTCCGACAGCCATTGCCCGGCCAGGCTCGACACGTCCTGGCCGGCGCCGCACACCATCAGACGGATGCCGCGGCGGCCCCGGGGCAGGGCCGCGGCCACCGATTCCCAGATGCCCGCCGGTAGGTCGTCGTGCAGATCCAGCACGACGATGTCGTGGTGCGGGTCGTCGGCGACGGCCAGGGCGAGCGCCTGCGCCTCGGAGCTGATCCGGTCCCGTGCGTGCAGGACCAGGGCGTTGCCGACAGTGTGCCGGCCGACCGTTGCCGTCAGCCCCGAGCCGCGCATGTTGTCCTCAGTGGAGCGCAATCTCGATCGGGCCCATTTTCTGCTGGGCCAGTCTGCCGGCGTTGTCGGCCGCTGCCTGGACAGCCTCGGCGATGGCGGTCTGCAGCGCCACGGCGTCGCGCGCGTCGTAGACCTTCGGGTCCACCCGTACCGCTTGGAGTTTGCCCATCCCGCTGGCCATGACCACCACGGTGCCGTCGCCCGAACGCCCGGTGACGACGGCCTTGGCCAGATCGCTCTGGGCGGTCCGCATCCTCTGCTCGAAGTCGGCGGCTCCGGCCAAGAACTCCGAGATGTCAGGCTTGTCGATGTCCATGATTCCTCCGGGTCGGATCAGCCGACGGCGGCGAGGCCGCCGGTCGGGAGGGCAGGGGCGGTGCGCTCGGCGAATCCGTTCAGATCGGCGAGGGCCAGGGTCCGCGAGGCGGCGGTACGGGTGAGCCCCCAGGAGAACAGGTGTGCCGCCCGGACAGTGCGCTCGGGCAGTCGCGCCGCCAGACCGGTCAGCGCCGCCCGGACGTCGTCGGGGACCTCGTGGCCACGCCGGACCAGGTGCCTGACGACGATCTCGGCGAGCTCCTCGGTGGAGTAGGCCGGCACAGCCCACTCCTGTCCGAAGACCTCCGTCAGCAGGGGTACGGCCGAGCGCAGATTCCGCAGTGCCGCGTCCTCACCGATCAGCACGACCACGGTGTCCCCCATCGCGGTCCGCATCTGGTCGGCCACCTGTTCCAGCACGTCCGGCGCAGTGCCGGTGCCGTCGTCGGTGTAGTCGATCATCAGTACGCCGCCGGCGGCGTCCGTCAGCGCTGCCCGGACCAGGCTCTGGGCCTGGCCGGGCCACTGCGGCGCCAGCTCCTGGGCGGTAGACACCCGGATGAGCTGACCCACCGGGACCAGGTCCAGCTCGGACAGTCCGGCGGCGTACAAGCGGGCGAACTCACTACGGCCGCTGCCGGCCAGGCCGGTGACCACGACATTGGCGTGCTTGCCGTACGCGCGGCGCCGGTTGCGCAGTTCGCACAGCTGCAGCAGGGTCGCGCCCAGCGCGTCGCGGACCGCAGGCGCCCCGACGAGCCGGCACACCCGGCCCCAGCTGCGGGTGGCGTTGATCGCCCCGGCCGGGTTGTTCGCCGCGTCCGGCTGGTCGGTCTGTTCCACCGGCAGGTCCTCGAGCAGGGCCAGCTCCGGGGCGAGGTCGGCCCCGGTGAGCCGGCTGAGCTCGATGTCCTTGGTCGGCGGCGTCTCGGCGAGCCGCGAGGCCTGGTTGTTGATCAGCGCCTCGAACAGTTTGCGGGCGACCCGGCCGTTACCGAACGTGGAGTTGCGCGGCACCCGGGTGAAGTACGTGTTCAGCGCCTCCATCGCGTCGTCGGTCAGTTCGTAGTAGTGCTTGCTGCACAGGTTCGAGGTGATCGTGACCAGTTCCTCGACCGAGTAGTTCGGGAACTCGACGGTACGGGTGAACCGGGACGCGAGACCGGGGTTCGACTCCAGGAACCGTTCCATCAGCTCCGAGTAGCCGGCCACGATGACCACCAGTTCGTCGCGGTGGTCCTCCATCATCTTCATCAGCGCGTCGATGGCCTCCTGGCCGAAGTCGGGCCCCGACCCGCCCGACCCCGCCGACAGCGTGTACGCCTCGTCGATGAACAGCACGCCGCCCAGCGCCTTGGTCACCAGCTCGGTCGTCTTGATCGCGGTCGAGCCGATGTACTGGCCCACCAGGTCGGCCCGGGCCGCCTCGACCATGTGGCCCTTGGTGAGGATGCCGAGTTCCTTCAGGACCGAGCCGTACAGCCGGGCGACCGTGGTCTTACCGGTGCCGGGCGGGCCCGCGAAGACCAGATGCCGGCTCATCGGCGGCATCGACAGGCCCATCCGGGACCGGACCTGGGACATCTTGATCAGATTGATCAGTGCGGTGACCTCGTGCTTCACCCCGCGCAGGCCGATCAGGCTGTTCAGCTCACGGAGCGGGCCGGCCAGCTCGTCGTCGGGCTCCGGGGCCGCCTGTGGCGGCGGTTCCTCGTCGCGACCCAGCGGCGCCGGGGACACCGGCGCAGAGGCGGCGGGCTGCGGCGGCCGGCCGGTGTCCAGCGCCTCAACCTCGAGTTGCACGCCGACCGCCTGCCGGAGGTTCTCGCCGGCGCTGTCGTGCACCGCGCACCGGGTGATCGTCACCGGCTCGGTGGTGTCCACGTCGAAACCCGCCGCGCCGCTGCTCAGCACCTCGCAGCCGGTGAACCCGCCCTGGCCACCGGGTGCCAGGGCGACACCGTTGCGGCGCGCCCGGCGGATCCTGGTCTGGGTCGCGGTCACCGCACCGCCGGCCCCGATCAGCACACCGTCGGCGGATGCGTCCACGATCTCGCTGTCCCGCAGCTGCAGCCGGCCCTCGCCGACCGTCAGCCCGGTGCCGCGAAGCAACGCCGACTGCAGTTCCAGGGCGGAGCCGCCGCCGACGACAACCGCGGCTGCGGCCGTACCGGTGAAACGGGCCTCGCGGACCGTGCCGTGCGCGGCCTCGCTCAGCTCCAACGCGACCGCGCCGCCGGCGTCCACCGCCAGGTCCGTGCCGTCCAGCCGGGCGCCGCCCTTGACCAGCAGCCCGGCGCCGGAGGTGACGGTGGCGCGCAGCCGCTGCACCACCGCCGACGCGGCCCCGCCGATCACCGCGAGCTGTTCCCTGGTGCCGCGGACGGTGACGCCCTCCAGCCGCGGGGCGGCCTCGCCGTCGACGTTCAGGCCCACCGGAGAGTCGGCGAACGTGCAGTCGGTGAAGGTGGGCCGGGCCCCGCCGGTGACGTGCACGGCAGTGTGTCCGGTCTCGCCGAAGGTGCACCGCTCGAACCGCGGGGCCGCCTTGTCGGCGATGTGCGCGCCCTGCAACGCCGCGCCGGTGAACCGCGAGTCGCTGATCAGGACGTCGATCTCGCCGCGAAGGAACAGGTCGACGTTACCGCTGCCCGTCACGGTGAGCCGCTGCAGCCGGGCGTAGCCGCGCTGCTCGATCACCACGGCGGGCTTGCCCGCCCCGCTGATCTCCAACTGCTCGGCGGTCAACCGGCCGTCGCCGTTCACGCACACACTGTTCGCGCCGGCGTCGCGGACCTGGCAACGGCGCAACGTCAGCACGCCCTTGTCGGCCACCACGATGCCCGACGTGGCCACCTCGACGACGGCGGTGTCCTCGATCGTGCTGGGCGCGGTGGAGGTCACCACGATGCCGGCGCCGGCCGAGCTGCGCACCTCGCAGCCGCGCAGGGCCAGCGAGCCCTGCAGCCGGGAGAGCAGGGTCGCCCACGAGGCCCCGGAGATGACGCAGTTGTCCAGCGCGACCTCACCGGAATACACGTCCACGGCGGCGAGTTGCGCGTCGGCGCTGGCCAGCGAGATGCCGCGGAGCTGCGCGCCCTCACCCTGGACGACCAGGACGCTACCTTCCTCGACGCGTACGTCGACCGGACCGTCCTCGGCGGCGCAGATCGTGATCCGGTTGCCGACGACGAGCTTCTCGACGTAACGGCCGGGGTGGACCGTGATCGTCGCCCCGGCCTCCGCCCGGGCCAGCGCCGCACCGATCGTCGGGTACGCGCCGGCCTTGCCGCCACCCACCACGAGCACCTGTCGGCTCATCGCCCGCTCACCTCCGCCCGTACCGGCCGGCGGTCGAGGCCCGGCAGCGTGCCGAACCGCCCGGTGGATCCGGCGCCGATCCGGCGGCGGGGCTCCGCGCCGGCCCAGCGTTCGACGCTGCGCCGCAACGACGTCACGGCCAGCTCGTCCAGCGATACCCGGTCGGCGGCGACGCGGCCGTCCGTGCCGACCTCGTTCGCACCGATCTCGCGCATCAGGATCGCTCCCCGTTCGCCCCCGGACGGCTGCCGCAGCTCCAGGATCTTGAAATGGGTGCCGGGCAGGAAGAGCACCCGGTCCTCGACCCGCTCGTCCCCTTCCGGCTCCAGCACTGACGCGCGGCGGGCGGTCATCGACCAGACCAGCACGTCGGTGTCGCCCTGCTGGCTCTCGCACGGCCCGGTGAGCACGTTGACGAACGACCAGTCGGTGACCAGCCGGCGGTCCTGATACTGCCCCCACTCGGCCGCGTCCGGTGACGTGCGGTAGACCGTGGTGCCCCGGTACGACGGCAACCGCGACAGGCCGGCGACCGCGCACCGCGCGAACGGCACGTGCGGGCCGGCCGCGCCGGACCGCAGGCCGACGTCGATGCCGGCGCCCCGGCGCGACAGGTAGAGCCGCACGGCCACCGAGTCGGCGAGGATGTCGGCGGCGCTGATCGCGCCGGAGCCCTGCAGGCCCGGGTGCTCCGACATGAGCCGGGAGACGGAGCTGGCCATGGTGTCGAACTCACGGCTGAGGGTACGGCGGAGCCACGCGCGCTCTTCATCGAGGGAACGCTTGCTGGGCAGCAGGGCGGAGGCGGACGCGGACGGGACCGGCTGCAGCCTGGCCAGCGGCTGGTCATCCGATGTGGACGCTACGGCGGCGACGGTACGGGCCACTGGTGGGGCCGGGGCGGGGTCGGTCAGGGCGGCCACCCGGCTCGTGATGTCGTCGGGGCCGGCGAGGGCCGCGAGACGGCTGGTGATGTCGTCCGGGCCGGCCAGCGCGGCGAGGCGGCTGGTGATGTCGTTGTCCGGCTCGGCGACGGCCGGAGTCGACGGCCCGGCCGCCGCGGCCCGCACGGACGGCTCGGACGGCTCGACCGGCTCGGACGGCTCGACCGGCATGGAGTGAGGCGCGACCGGAGCGGGCGGCTCGACCGGCGCCGAAGGGTCGACCGCGAGCGGGGCCGCGACCGCCGCCGGCGGCTCGACCGCCACGGGCGGCTCGACCACGGCCGGCGGCTCGACCGTCACCGGCTCGACCGGCTGGCTCGGGATCGGCCATCCGGCCCGCTCCGTCTCCACCGGTCCGACCGACCCCACCGGTCCCACCGGCTTCACCGGCACAGAACGAGCAGCCGACCCGTAATGCGGAGCCGACCCGGAAGGCGCATCCTGCGCGTGCGGAACATCCGGCGTGGCAGGCACATCCCACGCAGCGGGATCATCCTGCGCGGGCGGAGCAACCGGCTCGGGCGGTCCAGCCGCCCCGGGCGACGCAGCCGGCTCAGGCGGGACAACCGGCTCAGCCGGAGCAACCTCAACCGGAGCAACCGGCTCAGGCGGAGCAACCGAGCCGGGGAACAGCTCAGCCCGCGAGTAGGCCCGGGTCACCCGGTCGGAATCCGTGATCTGGCGGGCAGCTGCCGGTGCAGACAGCTCGACGCGCACCGCCTCGACCGCGGGCGGCATGAAGTACGTGGTGGTCGGCGCGGCCGGCATCTCCACCGTGGCCTGCACCACCGGCGCGCGAACGGGCTCCGGCTCCGCCGCCCGCAGCACCGATTCCGCCCGCCCAGCCGGCCGCTGGCCCGGGACCAGCAACGACGCCGGGTACAGCGCCGTCTCCTGGCCGATCGCCGCCTCGACCCGGGCGGCCAGGTCCTCGGCCAGTTCCCGCATCCGGGCGGTCCGCTCGGTGGTGGTGTCGTCGAAGACCAAGGTGCCGCCCTCGGGATCCAGCGGTGTCGCGCGGACCCGTTCGGCGTTCTGCGGTTCCTCGGTCGGACGGATCCAGAGTCCCGCCTGCACGACCTCGATCACCGCGTCCGGGGCGTACCAGTAGACCCGCGGCGTGACCTCCTCGGTCCAGGCCAGCGGAGCGCGGTGGCTCACGACGGTGGGGCGGCGGGCCTTCGAGTTGGGGTGCGCGCGCGGGGCGTACGCGAGCTCGAGGGTGAACGGGGGCCAGCCCAGGACGCCGTCGTCGCGTACCGTGCGGATCTCGAACTTGCCCGGGGCGCCGACGGGCACGCCGGTGTAGCAGATCACGTCGGTGCCGAGCAGGTCGGCGAGGGCCTGGCCGAACGCCTCGCCCTCGGGCAGCCGGATGTCGCCGTACTGCACGAACCGGGCCCGGGCGCGGGTCTCGTCGTCCAGCTCGCGCCAGAACCGCACCACGTCGTCGAGCGACAGCGGGGCGGTGCCGGGGCAGCCGAGCAGCACCGTCATCACCTCGGGCTGGCACGGGACGTCAGCGACCAGGCGCTCGCGATGCTCGACGATGATCTCGGTGGCGCGGACGTCATGGATCCACACGCCGCCCGGCAGCGGCTCGATCTCTCCGGTGGAGCTCGAAGCCCTCTGCTCCGTGGCCGCCCGGTCCCACAGCGGCGCCGGGTAGCGCTTGGAGTCCCAGGCCGGTGGCTTGCCGGGCCGGAACCGCACCCAGCCACTACCCGGGGTGGAGTGCACGAACAATCCGCCGGCGGCTCCGCGGACCAGTTCACCGTCGGGCGCGATGACCGTACGGTTCAACCGCTCGGACAGCCACTGGCCGGCCATCGCCACCGCGTACCGGTGCTCGCCGCAGGCCATCAGGCGGATGCCGCGACGGCGGCGGGGCAGGACGCCGGCCATCGACTCCCAGGAGCTGATCGGCAGGCCAGGGCCCAGATCCAGCACGACCACGTCGTTCTCGGCGTCCTCGACCACCGTCAGCGCCAGCGACTGCGCCTCCGCGCTGATCGAGTCCTGGGCGTGCAGCACCAGCGCGTTGCCGACGGTGTGCTGGACCACCCCGTCGCGGGGGCCGTCCGGTCCGCCGCGGAGCAGGTTGCGGATCACTGAAGCCATGTTTTGCTATCCCCTCACCAGGGCTGTGACGGCATTGCGGCTCAGCAGCGGCCCCTGGGGCAGAGCTGACAGCAGTTCCTTCGGGAAAGGCACGGGCGGGGTGCTGCCGAGTTTCAGCGCCGTCACCGTGGTGGAGTCCGCGAGGTTGTAGGCGACCCCGTCCTCGGAGATGAAGGTGACCTTCTTGGTGGCGGTCTTCTCGCCCGCCGGTACTGGCGTCACGACCATGCCGGCGCCGCGTCGCGCCTGCACGGAGGTGGTGCCGTCGCCGTAGACGCCCGAGGCCCAGTGCGGGGCGAGCGCGACCACGCTGATGACGTTGTCCCCGTACGGTCTCTGTTGCTGGCAGACGGCCTGGCCGGCGGTGTCCTGCAGTTTCAGCGCGGCGAGGTCGGGCAGCCGGCTCAGCAGGGTGCGGTCGGCGGAGCGGGCCGCGGCGACGACGTCCGCCGGGTCCAGGTCGACCGGTGCGGCGCGGTCCGCGGCGTCGGCGATCCGGAACTCGGTGCGGCTCATCGGCGCCAGACCGTCCTCGCGCAGCACGAAGAGCTGGTCGTCGCCCTGCCGGAACAGCGTGCCGACCGGGTACGGGCGGCCACCCACCTCGGGCCCGTTGCTGCCGGCGCCCGGAATGTCGGCCGGTCCCAGGTCGGGGCCGTCGGGCAGCCAGTTCAGCCACATGTCGGGCGCCGACGGCGGGTTGGTCGCGCTCGCGCCGATCGCCGCCAGCACGGCGTCGTCGGTGACCCGGTACTTCAGGTAGTTCGCCAGCAGGTACGGCCGGCCCTTCTCGTTCTGCACGACCAGGAACCGGTCCTGCGGCAACAGGGTGGCGGGCAGGTCCGGTTCGAGGTTGACGCCCAGCCCGGCGATCTTCCGGCCGGTCACCACCGAGCCGGGCAGGCAGGTCAGCCACGGGCCCTTGGTGAGCGCGTCGGCCGCCGGCAACTGCCGCGGCGCGCCGGTGACACCCAGCGGGACGCCGCGCGGCACGTCCTTGATGGAGTTCTTCGAGATCAGCTTGATCTTCGAGGAGGCGCCCTGGATCAGCATCGCGGAGGTGAGGTCGGGGACCTGGTGCAGCGCGCCCTCGCGGTAGATGAAGCGGTTGCCGGTCTCCTTCTCCACCAGAATCACGCCGGCCTGGCGGTACGCCTTGCTGCCGCCGGGGATGATCCAGCCGTACACGGCGAAGCCGCCGACGATCAGCAGTACCAGGATGACGCCGACCAGCAGGCCGGTCTGGGCCCGCCGGCCGGGGATCTCCGCACCGGTGGGATCGCCCTCGACCAGAGCCGAACTGAGCCGGCCCATCATGAAGGTGTGGGCGTGGACGTGGTCGCGCTGAGTCTGCATGCCGGCTACCCGAACAGTCCGCGGGCCCAGACGTACAGGCCGAGGATCTGTGCGAGCACGGGCAGGACGGCCACGCCGGTCGCCACGTCGAGGAACGTCGCCGAATACTCCCAGAACGGCAGCATGCGGCGCGGCCAGGGACGCATGGCCGCCAGCACCAGAGGCACGACCACCGCCAGCAGCACGCTCAGCAACACCCATCGCCAACCACCGGGCAGCATCTGGGAGAGCCGCATGATGACCATGATGAAGCCGACAGTACCGGCGGCGGTCAGCGCGATCCGCTGCCAGAGACCCAGGAAGGTACGGGCGCGCAACAGGATTGCACTGGCAACCACCAGTGCGAAGGTCCATCCCGCCCAGCCCGGGACCTGGATGGTGAAGTGGAAGAGCACCGGCAGCACCAGGGCCGCGGTGACCGTCGCGACGGTCAGGTAGGTGTCCGCCTCATGGGTCCGGTCGCGGACCACGTCGGCGTCGGCCGGCTCGATATCGTAGGCCATGTCCACGCCGGTCTTGGGCAGCTGCGGCCCGCGCAACCGGGCGAACTTCACCGCGGCCCGCGGCGCCAGCACGATCACCGCGAGGACCATGGCCACCGCCGCGGCGGAGGTGCGTTGCACGGTCATCCCGGAGCCGGTGCGCAGCAGCAGCACGGCGATCGAGACGACCGCGGTCACGCAGATCACCAGCATCGGGGCGAAGGGCAGGTGCGGGGTGACCGTCCGCTGGGTCAGCAGCAGCAGGGTGGCGACCAGCGCCACCCCGACCGCGGCGCCCAGCAGGGCCGGGCCGGTCAGGGCGATGCCCTCGGGATCACCGTCGACGGCGCTGGCGGCGGCCAGGCCGGCGAAGGCCGCCGCACCACAGCCGAAGAGCAGCGAGAACGCGCCGTCGGTAACCTTGCGGGCATAGACCAGCGCGGCGGCCAGGAACGCGATCGCGAGCACCGCGGCCCCGACCACCTGCGGCAGGACCGGGCCGCGGTCGGTGAGCACCGCGGCCAGGGCGCCCATCGCGACGATGGACAGCACCAGGAACATGACCCGGCGGTACTCGGGCTGCCACCGATCGGAACGCCGGTTGATGACGGTGGCGATGCCCTCGGCCACGTCGTCGAAGTCCAGCTCTGGCAGCGGATCCTCAGCCCGGCTCAGGTAGAGTTCCTCACCCTCGAGCCAGTCCAAGCTCTCCGGGGTGCCGGCCAGCTCGAACGGATGCTGGCCGAGCCGCTGCAGCACCCAGGCGACCTCCGGGTCGTCGCCCTCCATCCGCCGCCCCGACGAGGTGTGCTGCAACAGCACCGGCAGCAGGCTCGCCACCGGGGTCGTCGACGGTACAGCCAGGTCGATCTTGCGGTCCGGACCGATCACAGTGATCCGGCACAGTTCCCTGTCCAGCGCGGTACTCACCCGCGGTCTCCCTTCCCGTGGGTGGTGGTCATGCCACGAATCCGGTCTGCATCAGTGAGACGCCCCGCCGGGTCACCAGCTGCGCCCGACCGGCCGGCAGCCGCCGTGGTGCGGCCTCGCCGAGGAACTTGCCCTCTTCCTTCGGGTACGACAGCAGCGCCGCCGGCGTACCCAGCTCCCACATCCGACGGATGACCGGGTCCATCATGGCCCGCATCGCGCCCGAGGTGCTGCGGGCGACGATCACGTGCAGGCCGATGTAGATGCCCTGGGCCAGCAGCGGCAGCAGCGGGTCGAGCGTCGATCCCATGCCCTGGCCTTTGGTCATCAGGTCGTAGTCGTCGACCACGACGAACAGCTCGGGGCCTTCCCACCAGTCCCGCCGGCGCATCCGCTCCGACGAGATCTCCGGTCCAGGCACCCGGCGGTTCATCGACACCGACGCCTGCCCGGCGAGCTCGAACAGCTTGTCGCCGGTGAACCCGAAGCCGACCTGGTACTCCGGCGGCAGCGCGGTGTCGAGGTCACGCCGCGAGTCGCCGAGCACCACCTTGGCCTCGTCGGAGGTGTAGCGCTCCTGGATCGCGCGCAGCACCAGGCGCAGCACGTTCGACTTGCCGGTCTCGTTGTCACCGAAGACCAGCAGGTGCGGGGTCGCCATGAAGTCGTGCCAAACCGGGGCGAGGCGCTGCTCGTCCTGGCCCAGGCACACCTTGAACTCCGGCTCCGGCTGCGGCAGCTGCTCCACCGGCAGGCGGGTGGGCAACATCCGTACGCCCGGCGCGGCCGGCCCGGTCCAGAAGGTGTTGATCTCCTCGGTGACCGACTTCGTGGCCTCGGCCAGGTCAGCCGTCTGCGCGCTGCCGTCCATCCGCGGCAACGCGCCGAGGAAGTGCAGCCCGTCGGAGGTCAGGCCGCGACCGGTCTGGTTCGGCACGGTCTGCGCCTTGCGCGAGCCGACCTCGGACTCCATCGCGTCACCGAGCCGCAGCTCCAGCTTGGTGCCCATCACGTCGCGCAGCCAGGTCCGCATCTCCGACCACCGGGTCGCGGTGATGATCACGTGGATGCCGAACGACAGGCCCCGTGACGCCAGCTCCTGGAACCGGGTGTCCAGCTCGGGGAAGTCCTGCTTCATCGTGTACCAGCCGTCGATGACGAGGAACACGTGGCCGAACGGGTCGTCGATCTCACCGCGTTCGCGGGCCGCCAGGTACGACGCCATCGAGTCCAGTCCGCGCGCCGCGAACTCCGCCTCGCGCCGCTCCATGACCTGCCCGATCTCCTGGATCGTGCGGACCACCCGGTCGCGTTCCATCCGGGTGGCGATGGAGCCGATGTGCGGCAGACCGGCGATCGACGACAGACCACCACCGCCGAAGTCGAGGCCGTAGAACTGCACCTCCTCCGGCGTGTTGGTCAGGGCCAGGCCGAGGATCAGGCTGCGCAGCAGCGTCGACTTGCCACTCTGCGGCGCGCCCGCGATGCCCACGTGTCCGTCGGCGCCGCCCAGGTCCACCATCAGCAGCTCACGCAGCTGCTCCTGGGGCCGGTCCACGATGCCGACCGGCACCCGCAGCTTGCCTTGCGCCGTCGGATCCTCCACCGTCATGCCCCGCACCGGGTCCGGCACCACGCTGGCCAGCAACGAGTCCAGGCTGGGCGCCGCCGACAGCGGCGGCAGCCACACCTGCCGGGCAGGCGGCCCGGACCCGGTGAGCCGGTCCAGCAGGACATCGGCCAGGCTGGGCCCGGTCAGCGACTCTGCCGGCTCGGCCGGGACAGCGTCGGCCGCCTCGCCGGTCCGGTCCCGGCCCGGGTCCTGCCGCCCCGCCACCTGCCGGGTCGTGAACGGGACGACGTCGAGCGCGGCCGGCTCCTCGCCCGGCTCCACGGCGACCGGGCCGCGGCCGCTGTACGGGCCGGACACGTACGCCGACTTGAACCGCACCAGGTTGGTGGTGTCCAGCTTCAGGTAGCCGTTGCCCGGCTCCGACGGCAGCTCGTACGCCTTGCCGACACCGATGACCGACCGCGACTCCATCGACGAGAACGTCCGCAACGCGATCCGGTACGACAGGTGGCCCTCGACCCGGTTGATCCGGCCCTCGTCCAGGCGCTGCGAGGCGAGCAGCAGGTGCACGCCGAGCGAGCGGCCCAGCCGGCCGATCGACACGAACAGGTCCATGAACTCGGTCTTGCTGCTCAGCAGCTCGCTGAACTCGTCCACGATGATCAGCAGGACCGGGAACGGCACCAGCTGGGCGCCGGCCGCCCGCGCCTTCTCGTAGTCGAACAGCGACGCGTAGCCGCTGGCCCGCAGCATCTCCTGGCGCCGGGTCATCTCGCCGTTCAAGGCATCCTGCATCCGGTCCACCAGCGGCAGCTCGTCGGCGAGGTTGGTGATGACCGCCGAGGTGTGCGGCAGCTTCTCCATGCCCAGGAACGTCGCGCCACCCTTGAAGTCGACCAGGACCAGGTTGAGGATCTCCGAGCTGTGCGTCGCCGCCAGCGCGCAGACCAGCGTGCGCAGCAGCTCCGACTTGCCCGAACCGGTCGCGCCGATCAGCAGGCCGTGCGGGCCCATGCCGCCCTGCGCCGACTCCTTCAGATCCAGCTCGATGACCTCGCCGTCCTCGGTCACCCCGATCGGCACCGTCAGCCGGTTGCGCTGCGGTGCCCGGGAACGCCACAGCGCCGGCACATCGAACGTGTGCGCGTCGCGGATGCCCAGCAGCGCGGTCAGCTCGAAGCTGTTCTCCATCGGCTCGTCGACCACGTCGAGGGTGCCGCTGGTCCGCTTGGGCGCGATGATCCGGGCCAGCGCCTCGCTCTGCACCAGGTCCAGGCCGTCGCGGATGGCCGACCCGACGGTGTCCCCGGCCGGGAACTCGACCTTGTCACCGTCGACAGTCAGCCGCAGCACCTTCGGACCACCGGGCATGTTGCCGGTGAGGTCCAGCAGCACCACGTTGCGCATCCCGGCGCCGACCAGCCGGGAACTGTCCGGCAGATCCACCAGGTGCGCGACGATGACCAGCAGCGGCTCGGTCGCCGACGGCCGCACGTTGCGGTCGTGGTCACCCCGCTCGCCGACCTCAGAACCGAGCAGGTCCATCAGCTCGTCATGGCTGCCGGCGAACAACCGGGTCGGCCCGGCGGCGTCGAACGCGGTCGGATGCGCGTTGTGCGGCAGCCACTTGATCCAGTCCCACGGCCCGCGATGCACCTCCGCGGCCAGCACCGCCACCCGCAGCTCGTCCGGGGCGTGGAAGGTCACCAGCTGCGCCACCATCGCCCGGGCCAGGTCGATCGCCGGGTCGGCCGCACCGGAGAACTCGATGCTGGTGAACGAGCGCAGCCCCACCGAGATCGGGATGCCCGGCACCGTCCGGTAGGTCTCCGAGAACCGCCGCAGCGAGATCGACGCCAGCGGCTCCAGATCCTCGATCGGCTTCGTCGACGGCGGCGAGAACGTCAGCATCGCGTTCTGCCGGCCCAGCCCGATCCGTACCCGGCCGAAGTCGTCATGGCTCGGCCGGCGCTCCCACAACCGACTGCTCATCGCGATCGACCAGAGCCAGCTGGGCTGCGGATTGTTCCAGAGCACGAACTGCCGCTGGTCGTCCGCCGCCCGGCGGGCCTGCTTGCGCAGCTGAGCGATGTAGCGCAGGAAGTCCCGGCGTTCGCCGCGCATCTTGCGCTTACGGTCGGCGGCCGCCCGGCCGATCTGCATGACACCCATGAGCAGCATGCCGGCGGCCATCGCGCCGCCCATCACGTACATGATCGGCGCGCGGCTGTAGAGGCCGAACATCGCCATCATGGCGCCCATGCCGAGGCCCATCGGCACGATGGACGCGAACGAGCGGAAGTCGAGCGGGGCCTCCTCCGCCATCAGCGGCGGCTCCTGCAACTCGACCCGGCCCTCGGGTGCCTCCGGACCGGCCGCGCGGGGTGGCCGCTTGACGGTGACCGTACTCATCCGATGTCCCCCGGCCCGGCGCCGCCGCCACCCCAGGCGGCATTGTCCTGCTGCAGCAACTTGACCGCGTAGCGGTCATTGCGGAATCGTTCGGCGGCCTTGTCCTCGTCCACGTCTTCCCCGTCCCGGGCCCGGCGAGCGGCCTCCTTCGCCTGCGTCTCGTCCTGCTCGCGTTCGAGCGCCTCGGCCTCCTTGCGCTTGCGGCGCCGTTCCTTCATGAGCTGATAGCGCTCCTCGATGTCAAGATCACCGCCGCAGCGGCGCGGCTTGCCCTCCCCGCTGACGGCCTCGGCCGAAGGGGCCGCGCGCCGCCACACCTGCCGCGTGCCCTGCGACTCGTCACCGGCGTCAGCCATGCGGACTCGCACCCGTGAGCCAGGCCGCGCCGTCGACGTCGTCCCAGCCGGACATGTCATCGTCATCCACAGTGATCACCGGCACGAAGTCGTCGCCGGCCGGCGTCCCGTCGACGGGCCCGGCCGCATCCCAGGCGCCGGTGCCGTCGTGCAGCAGTTCGGCGGACTCGGGACGCTCGGGAGCTTCCCGGTCGTCCTCTGGTTGTGGCCGCCCCGGAATCGCGGCGGCGAGTCGCGGATCGTGTGGAAGCGTCCCCGCGGCGACCGCGTCGCGGCCCAGGACAGCCGGTGCGGACGCGGCCGACGGTGGTGCCGGCACGACCGGCTGCGGAACGGGGAACACCACCGCGGGGAAGCTCTGGGCTGCGGCGTCGTCCTCGCCCGGGCCGGTCGGGGCGGCGGACCCGTTCGGATTCGCCGGCGCCGCGTTGGCCACGGTCACGGCCATCTGCTGCACGGCCGGCCTTTCTACGGGTACGGCGTCAGCGGCGTCCGGCGGCGTCTGAAGGCCTGTTCCGTCACCCGGCACCAGCTCGGCGGGCAGGAACGGCTCCGGGGCCGGTACGGCGACGACGGGGTCGGCCGCGACGGGCTCAGCCTGGACGGGCTCAGCCTGGACGGGATCGCCCTGGACGGGATCGCCCTGCACGGGATCGCCCTGCACGGGATCGGCCGCGACGGGGTCGGTCTGGACGGGCTCTGGCATCGCGGGATCGGTAACCGCCGGCGCCTCGACAACACCGGGGTTTGCCGTCACCGGCTCGGTCACGCCCGGGTCCGCCGCCACCGGCTCAGTGACGACGGGAGCGTTCGTGGCCGGACCGTCCGTGGCCGGACCGTTCGCTGCCGGTCCGTCCACGACCGGCCACTCCGCGGTCGGTCCGTCCGTGGCCGGTCCATCCGTGGCCGGCCACTGCGCAGGAGGCCCGTCCGTGGCCGGCCAGTCCACGACCGATCCGTCCGTGCCGGGCAGCGAGACCACCGACTCTACCGGGATCGCCGGTGGTGGGACGTCGATCGAAGTCTGCAGTCCCCCGCCGCCCGCGGCCGCGCCGTTCGGCGCGAACGGGATGGTGCCGGCCTCGGCGGGTTGCCAGTCGACGGTGTCCGCATCGATCAGCTCGGATGCGATGGTGCCGTCCGCGGGGGACAGCGCGCCGGGCGGCGCTGTGCCACCGGACAGGCCGGGCATCGCCGGCATCCCGGCTGGTGTGTCGCTCGAGCTTTCGGTGCCGCCGTACTCCGGGAGCGTCACATCGTCCGCCGCCGCGAAGGCCGAGTCGGTCGCGCTCGGCAGGTCGCCGGACTGCTCCCACTGCGGAACTTCCAGGCCCGCGCCACCGGCGGCGGTTCCCTGCGGGGCGCTCGGATCGCCGAGGTCACCACCGGCCGGCTGCCAGTCCACCAGGTCCGCGTCGACCAGGCCCTGGGCATCGGGCGCGTCGGGGATCCCGGCGCCGGCACCCGGCTGGCCCGCGCCGGGCTGACCGGCGCCCGGCATCATCGGCGGCTGCCCCGCCAGGGGCACCCCGCCGCCGGCGGTCTGCTGCGGCACCGTCTCGTCCGCACCCTCGGCGGCCGGCCCCTCCACATCGGAGGCGAGGCCGGTACCGCTGGGCGGCTCGTAGCCGGGAACGGTCAGGCCCCCGCCGCCGGCCTCTGCTCCGCTCGGCGAGCCCGGCACCTCGTAGTCGGCGCCGGACGGCCGCCAACTGGACACGTCACCGGTGACCAGGCCCTGCGCATCGGGCGCCTCGACGGAGCCGGAACCCGCGGAGCCGGGACCGCCACCGGAGCCCGGCATGCCGGGCATCATCGGCGGCTGGCCGAGGCCGCCACCACCGGGCGCGGCACCCAACGGCGCGTCCGGGGCATCCACCGCACCGATC
>NZ_BOQL01000057.1 GCF_018332655.1 Actinoplanes auranticolor
CGGCCGGGCTGACGTCAGCCGTGCGCGCCCCGCCCGAGTAAGCGTCAGCCGGGCCAGCGCCCGCCGGGCGGACGTCGGCGCTCGGCTGCGCCTGCGTGGCGCCCGGGCGGGTGCGCTGCTCGGTGATCCGCGGGTCGGACTTCACGATCCCCGTCGGCTCCGCTCGCTTTGTCTCCGCCTGCGTCGGCTCTGCCTGTCCGGCCTTTGCGTGCGTCGGCTCGGCCCGAGTCGCCTGTGCTGACGGTGACTCTGCACGAGGGCTCGGGCTGCTCGGCGCACTGCGCCTCGCGGCGGGCCAAGGCGGCGGGGTGCGACCGGCTGCCGCCTGCGGGTCCGTGGTCGCGCTGGCCGAGGTCGGCTGCGTGGCCGGCCCGGTCGAGGGACGGACCGTCGGGTTGCTGACGCCCGAACTGGACGGCACCGGCTCGCGGTCCGGGTCGGCCGGCCGTGACGGACCGGGAACCGACGGGCGCGGGGTCGTGGGGCTGGTCGGCGGGACCGGGTTGGGATCTGTCGGTGTCGGCCGGGTCGGGGTCGGCGCGGTGTCCCGGGGGCCCGGCTGCGTCTGCGCCTGCGCGGCGGCCGGCTGAGATCCCGGGCTCGTCCGCCCGGCCGGTCCGCCGGATGCGGCAGGGGCAACGTGGTGCGGCTGCGGCGTGGTGACCGACGACGCCCGAGCCGAGCCGGTCGGCTGCGTCGGGGTAGTCGTCGAACCGCCCGGCGTGGCCGGATTGGCACTCGAGGCCGCGGGCTGGGCCGGAGCCTGGGTTCCGGGCTGGGTGACCGGGCGCGCTGCCGGAGCCTGCGGCCGGATCGGCTTGGCTGCCGTAGCTGCGGACTCCGGTGGAGTGGCCTTCGCCGACGGCGCCGCACTCCGGAGCTGGCCCGGCTCGGCCTTGACCGATCCCGCCGTGCCGCCAGACTGCCCCTGCTCGGCCTTGCCCGCTGCCGCCGGGCTGCCAGCCTGGCCCTGCTCGGCCCTGGCCGATGCCGCCGGGCTACCGGCCTGGCCCGGCTGGACCTTGCCCGCTGCCGCCAGGCTTCCGGCCTGGCCCGGCTCGGCCTTGCCCGCTGCCGCCAGGTTGCCAGCCTGGCCCTGCTCGACCTCGGCCGATCTCGCCAGGACGCCTGGCTGGCCCTGTTCGGCGCTGCCCGGTGCTACCAGACCGCCCGCCGGGCCCTGCTCAGCCTTGCCCGGTGCCGCCAAGCCGCCAGTCAGCCCCGGCTGGGCCTGGGCCGATGCCGCAAGGCTGCCAGGCCGGCCGTGCTCAGGTTTGGCCGGTGCCGCCGGGCCGCCCGGCTGGCCGGGCCTGAGGCCCGAGGCCGCACGCTCGTTCTGCTTCGCCGTCGAGGCGGGGACAGCGGGACGCGGCGTCACCGGGGTCTGGGCCTGCCGGGCGGGGTTCGGCTGCGATGTGGGTGCCGCCGTGGCCGGGCGGACCTTGTCGGGAGCCGATCCCTTCGCGGCCGGGCTCGCCGGGTTGGTGGTGGAGCCCGGAGCTGTTGCCGCGGCTGAACCGCCGGCCGGGGTGGCCGATGGCGCTGCGGGCTGGGCCGGACGGTTCGTCGGCTGGCCGGGGGCCGGCTTGTCCTCGGGGCGGCGGGGAGTGGTGGCTGCCTGGTCGCCGCTCTTCGGCTGGTTCCTGGTCAGGCCGACCCGGCCGGAGTCCGCGCGGGTCAGGCCGGTCGCCGCCCATCCCGGCGACGACGACCCACCGAACAGGGCATTGCGGGGCGTGGCGTCCGCCGGTCGCATGGCCTTAGCCGGACCGACCGCATCGGGGCCGGCGCCCGTCCCCGCAGCACCGGACTCGCGAGACGCACCACCTTCGGCGGCAGCCGCGTTTGCGACGGCTCCCTTCGGGCCGGCAGCGGAGCCGGCGGCACCCGCTGCAGGTGAGCTCGCACCCGCAGGAGGGGCAGCCACTTCAGCAGAGCTAGCGGCCCTCTTGGACGCGGCCACGTCAGCGGCGCCGGCACCTGCCTTGGACACGACCGCCTCAGCGGAGTCGGCCGTCCTGCCCTCTGCTCTTCCAGTCGAACCGACAACTGGCTTGGCTGCCGAAACTGCGGACGAAGCGCCGGCCGCCTGAGACGCGGCAGCCGGGGCCGAACCACTACCCACTCCAGGCGCGACAACCGAGGAAGATCCGGCAGCCGCCGGGGACACGGCAGCCGAGGAAGATCCGGCAGCCCTCTGGGGCACGGCAGCCGAAGACGAAACGCCAACCACCTTGGACGCGGCGGTCGTGGCAGGACCGGCGGTCGCCTGGGACGCGGCAGCCGAGGAAGAACCCACGGCCGTTTGCGGTCCGGCAGCGGGAGAAGAACCCGCGGCCGTCTGCGGCCCGGCAGCGGAGGAGGACCCGCCAACCGTGCTGGACCCGGCGGCCGTGGCAGAACCGGCAGCCGCCTGGGACGCAGCGGCTTCGGATGAGCCGACGGCCGCCTTCGCCGCAGACCCTTCCGAACCGACCGCAGCCGGGCGGACAGCCGCAGCACCGGCAGCGGTAGCTCGCATCGCGGCGCTGCTGGCCGCAGCCGCCTGAGACGTCGCACCGCCCTTGGCGTCGGCCGCAGCCGTCGTCGGCGGGGACACCCGGGTGGCTTCGCCCTCGGACGAGGAGGACGGGGAGGCCGAGGACGAGGACGCGACGTCGCCCCCGTCAGGCGTGGCCGGGTTGGGACCAGCCTGCGGCGTGTTCAAGCTCTCCGACGTAGCCGTCGGCTTGCGAGCGGCGTTGATCGCCGCCGCCGCGCGGACCTCGGTTTCCCGGGCCCGGGCGGCTGCCGTTTCCGCCACCCAGGCGCCCACCGCCGACGCCTCGAAGATCGGGAGGTTGGTCGGTTGCGGCTGCGGCGGCGGCGGGCGGCGGCGGCCCTGGCGGTCGGCTCCCTTGCCGAACAGCGGGTCGTTCAGCGGTGACGGGTCCGTCACCGAACCCGGCGCCGGACGGTTCGGGATGAGGTCCAGGGGCTCGCCGGGGGCCGGCTCGGCCTCGAGCGTCGCACCGGTCCGGGAACCGGGGACCGGGGAGCCGCCGGCAGAGGCGCCCACCTGGGCCGGGGCTGGTGAGGTCATTGTCGTGGCGCCCGACACCGGGGTGGCCGGCATCGGGATCGCCGAGCCGCGGCCGGACGGCGGCGTCGAGGACGAGGACGACGGTGGCCAGGACAGCGGCGGGCGGGACCGGGGCTGGGAGTCCGCCAGGGTTCGGGGGCGGTGGGTGCCCGCGTGCCGGCCTCCGCCCGTACGGCTCAGGGGCAGCGGGGCGCCGATCGCCTGCATCAGGTCCGGGACCTGGCTCGGTTCGACCACGTAGACGACCTCGCGGCGCCTCGACGGCCAGCCCAGGACGATCATGCCGATCATCACCAGCAGGCTGCCCAGGATCAGCAGGGCCCAGGTGGCCTGGTTGAGCCAGCCCGGCAGGATGCTCGCCGAGCTCTCCAGGCGTACGCCGGGCTGCGCCGCCGGGTTCATGATCACCAGGCTGTACCGGGTGTCGCGCAGTTCGTCCGGGTGCCAGTCGAGCGTGCCCGTGCCCGCCTTCAGCCAGAAGGCCTGCCGGCCCGGCAGCTGTTCCGGGGCGATGGTGCCCGGGCGCAGCTTGCCGGTCACCGGCAGCGCGCCGGTGCCCAGGTCGATCGAGGAGACCGCGATGTGCGGGACGTCGGCCAGGTAGCGGCTCACGTCCGCGGCCGGGGCGATGCCCAGGAACGCCGGTGCGCCGCTGGACTCCGCGGTGAGGCGCAGGCGGGTGTCGCCGAGGCGGACGAACGGGGCGTCCTCGCGGAGCAGCCCGTCGAAGTCGTCGACGACCAGGGCGTACCCGGATGTGGCCACTCGCTGCATGTCGCCGGTGAAGGCGCCGCCCGGGTCCCGGTGCTGCATGGCGGCCCAGAATGCGGACCCCACCAGCAGTGTCGGAAGTCCGGCTGTCAGCAACAGCATGCCGAGGATCGTGCGGAACACCCGCATCTCGATCTCCCCCTTCTCGGTGGTACTGCGCAGACCATACAGACCGAAATAACACCAAATTGGATAAACAGTTACTTAGGCCCCGAGACGTATGACAATGGCCCGGTCCGCGGGTGCGGACCGGGCCATCGGGAAGAGCGGGTATCAGGAGATCTTGGCGGTCATCGTCAGGGTGGACTGGTCGATGTCGCTGGTGCGTACGGTGAACTTGAACGTCCACTCCCCCGCCGCCGGCAGCGCGATGTCCCCGATCGCGTGGAAGTCGGTGATCCGCAGCAGCGGCACCTCGATCGGCTCGATCCCCTTGGCCGGCAGCGCCGCGGTGGCCGTCCACTCGACGACCGGCAGCGGCTTGTTGTCCGGCGTGTACGCGTACAAGTGCAGGGAATTGTTGCCCACGGTGGCCGGGAACACGTCCACCTGCAGCGACACCGACTTGTCGGTGATCGTCTGCGAGATGGTCGTCGACGTCGCGCCGCTCTCCGCCGCGCTGGCCGTCCGCGGCGGCGGGATCTGCACCAGCGCCGCTGTCACGCCCAGCACGACCGCGGTGACCGCCAGCTCGGCCAGCACGATCCGGCGCAGCGGACCCGGCCCGGTCTCGGCGGCCCGGCTGCGGACCAGCCGCCGGGAGACCGCCGCCATGGCGATCACCACCGCCGCCAGTCCGATCTTGACCAGGATCAGCTGCCCGTACGTGCTGGCGTAGAGGCCCTTGAACGAGGCGACCTCGATCAGCGCCTGCACCGAGCCCGCGATGATCAGCGCGGCCACCGCGGTCGCCGCCCAGCGGGACCAGATCGGCAGGATCGCGCCCAGCTCCCGCTCGTTGGCCCGGCGCAGCAGGAAGCCGACCAGCATGACCAGCCCGCCGAGCCAGACCGACACGGCGGCGAGGTGGATCGCGTCGACCACCACGGAGACGCCCGCCACCGGGGACGCCGCCGGGTGCCCGGTCAGCGGCCAGGTGGCCAGCGCGGCCACGCCCAGCACGCCGAGCAGGGCCAGGTCGGCCTTGGACTCGCCGCCCTCGCCGCGCAGCAGCGGGCGCAGCAGGAAACCGGCCGCCACGATGACTCCGAGCCGGACCAGCATCACCGCGCCGAACGTGCTGCCCAGCACGTCCTGCAGGTCGTCCCCGGAGACCCCGAACAGCCCGGTGCCCGTCGTGTACGGCGCTTGCAGCCACAGCGCCAGCACCGTGCTGCCGAGGACCAGGCCGACACCGGTCCACACCAGCCGGGACGCGCCGCGCCGGGACAGCCGGTGCGGCCAGAGCAGGGCGAGCACCAGCACCGGGCCGATGAGCAGCACCAGGCCGGCGTACCCCAGGTATTTCCCGACCGGGATCAGGGCCCGCACCACCGGGTCGACCGACTCCGTGCCGGCGGACTCGCTGGGCGGGGTGGAGGCCGCGCCGACCGAGAAGGTCAGGCTGCCCGCGACGGGGTGGCTGTCCGCCGAGACCACCCGGTAGCTCACCAGATACGTGCCCCGGCCGACGCCCGAACGCAGCGGCACGGTGACCGTGCCCGCCGCGGCCTGCGGCTCGCCCTGGTCGGCGCGGCTGCCGTCCGGGGCGATCACCTGGATCTTGCCGGAGACCAGCTGGACGGACTCGCTGAAGGTGAGCGTGACCTTGTTGGGCGCGTCCGGCACGATCGTGCCGTTCGACGGGTCGCTGGCCACCAGCGCGGCGTGCGCGCTGGCCGGCGTCACCGGTCCGAGCAGCACGCAGAACAGCCCGACCAGCAGCCCGGCCGCCGCCGCGAGCATTCGCCGACCCCGTCCGGCCCGGACCGCCGACCCCCGCCGGGCAGAAGAGCCGGCGGAAAAGGCAGCCGGAACGGCGGTCCGGCGCAGGGGCCCGCCGACAGCTGCGCAGGGTCGCCGGAGTGGGTCGGATGCGCCGGGTCGGTCAACGGTCATGCGGGCAATGCTCCCCGATGGCTCGGCGGCCCCCGCACCAAGGTCGCGGCACAGGCCCGCGGCGGGCGGAAACGTGAGGACAGGAGGTTGTCGTCGGCACGGTATCGATAGTTCCCGGAACCTCTGACATTTTTCTCCGGCGTACCATCTCCGGTTGTGACAGCGGCCGACCCCCTCACCGCCCTCGCCCTCGCCGCCGGGACGGGCGACGCGGACGCCCAGGCCGCGCTGGTGCGCGGCACCCAGGCGGAGGTGTGGCGGTTCACCGCCGCGCTGGTGGATCCCGGCGCCGCCGACGATCTCACCCAGGAGACCTACCTGCGCGCCTTCAAGGCGCTGCCGGCTTTCGAGGGCCGCGCCATGGTCCGCACCTGGCTGCTCGGCATCGCCCGGCGCACCTGCGCCGACCACCTGCGCGCCGTGGTGCGCCGGCGCCGGCTCGACGCCCGGCTCGCCGCGCAGGCGTGGACGGACGTGCCCCGCCAGAGCGATCCCGCGCACCGGCTCGGGGCCGCCGACCTGTTGAGCCGGCTGGGTGACGAGCGTCGCACGGCGTTCGTGCTGACCCAGGTGCTGGGCATGTCCTACGCCGAGGCCGCGGAGGTCGAGGAGGTCCCGGTGGGCACCATCCGGTCCCGGGTCGCCCGGGCCCGCGAGGAGCTGGTCGCGGCGGTCGCGGCCGCCCAGGCAAGCTGACCATTCAGGGACTTAAGACCCATCCCTCAGCAAACCCCCAGGCGGTAGAACGGAACCAGGCGGCGGCCCGCGCCGACTAAGGGGGCGTGAGCATGGAGACGGGGCAGTCCGCCCGCACGAGGATCGGCTGGCTGTGGGTCTCCACGGCGGCGCGTCTGGGGCTGGCCGCGGTGTGGCTGGTCGCCGGCGGGCTCAAGGTCGGTGACCTGGCCGCGTCCGGCCGGGCGGTGAACGCCTACCGGCTCTTCCCGTACGACGTGGCGAAGGTCATCGGGGCGGCCCAGCCGTTCCTGGAGATCGCCCTCGGCCTGCTGCTGCTGGCCGGGCTCGCGGTACGGCTCAGCGCCGGCATCTCCGCCGGCCTGCTGGTGATCTTCATCGCCGGCATCATCTCCGCCTGGGCGCGCGGCCTGCAGATCGACTGCGGCTGCTTCAGCACGGGCGGGGAACTGGGCGCGGGGCAGAGCCCGCAGTACGCGTGGGATCTCCTCCGCGACGCCGGCTTCCTCCTGCTCGCCGGGATCCTGCTGTGGCGACCGCGGACCCGCTACTCGATCGATGGTGTCCTGATGGGGGAACAGTGAGCGGCAACAACCGAGACCGGGCCAACCGAGACCGGGCCAGGGCCAAGCGGGTCGTGCAGGAGCAGTTGGCGAAGGAACGCCGACGCCGGGTCACCCTCTGGACCAGCCTCGGCGTCGTGGTCCTGCTGGTCGTGGTCGGCCTGATCGGCTGGGGCGTGGCGGCGAACCAGGAGAGCGACAAGACCGCGGGCCTGACCACGCCGAGCGTGGCGGTCGACGAGGGTACGGCCTTCGCGGTCGGCACCGGCCCGGTGAAGATCGACATCTACGAGGATTTCATCTGTCCCGCCTGCGGCCAGTTCGAGACCGGCGCGGCGAGCACCATCGACCAGCTCGTCGCCGCGAACAAGGTGACCGTGCAGTACCACCCGATCGCGATCCTGGACCGCGCCTCCAGCACCGAGTATTCGACCCGCTCGGCCGCCGCCGCAGCCGCCGCGGCGCAGGGCGGCAAGTTCGCCGAGTACCACAAGGCGCTCTTCGCCAACCAGCCCGAAGAGGGCGGCGCCGGCCTCGACGACGCCAAGCTCATCGAGCTGGGCAGGTCGGTCGGCCTCACCGACGCCGCGTTCGCCGACGCCGTCAACAACGGCACGTACAAGGCATGGGCGACCAAGGTGACCGACACCGCGGCCGCCCGCGGAGTCAACAGCACGCCGACCGTCCTGGTCGGCGGCAAGGCTCTGGAGTCGCCCACGCCGCAAGCCCTGATGGCCGCGGTGGGAGCGGCCGGCGCGTGAGGCGTACCACCCTGTTCCTCGCCGTGCTGGCCGGTGCGTTGCTCGTGCCGGCCGGCCCGGCCTCCGCGCACGGCGGTGAGGGCCCGGACGCGACCGCGTACCGCACGGAGGTCACCGGGCTCAGCTCCGCGCAGCCCGGGCTGACCGTCCGGGTCGTCGAGGCCGGCGCGCGGCTGGAGCTGGTCAACGGGACGGGCCGGACCATCGAGGTGCTCGGCTACCAGGGCGAGCCCTATCTGGAGGTGCGGCCCGACGGCACGTACGAGAACGTGAACTCGCCGGCCACGTACACGAACCAGACCCTCGACGGCGACACCCCGGTGCCCGCCGGCGCCTCCCCCACCGCGGCCCCGCAGTGGCGCCGCGTCTCCACCGGCACCACCGCGCGCTGGCACGACCAGCGCATCCGCTGGCTCGACGACGGGCTGCCGCCGCAGGCGCAGGCCGACCCCTCCCGCAGTCACCAGGTGCTCGAGTGGGTCGTCCCGCTGCGCGACGGTGTGCGCACGCTCGACGTCCGCGGCACCGTGACCTGGGAGCCGCCACCGCCCGCCTGGCTGTGGTGGGTGGGCGCGCTCGCGCTGGGTGCCGGGCTGACCGCCCTGGGCCGGCGGCGCGCCCGGCTGCTGGGACCGGTCGCGCTGGCCGCGGGCACGATCACCCTGGGGTACGCGGTGACGCGGATGAGCCTCGGCGCCGGCGGACAGTCCCCGGCGATCGTGGCGGCGGTGCTGGCGGTGGCCGCGGGCGTGCTGACCCTGCGCGGCCGTACGCCGTTCCTGCTCGCCCTGGCCGGCGCGCTCCTGACGGTCTTCGGCGGCCTCGCCGACGCGGGCGTCCTGGCCCAGGCGGTCGTCCCGTTCCCCGGCCCGTCGTGGCTCGCCCGGGCCGCCGTGCTGGTCGCGATCGGGGCCGGCGTGGCCATGGCGGCGACGGGTGTGCTGCGGCTGCGGGCAGCCCCGCTATCTTCGGTCCATGACTGAGCGCCTCGCCCCGGGAGACCCCGCCCCCGAGTTCACCCTGCCCACCGACAACGGCGACACCCTGACGCTGAAGGACCTCCGCGGCCGCAAGGTCATCCTGTACGTGTACCCGGCCGCGATGACCCCCGGCTGCACCAAGCAGGCCTGCGACTTCCGCGACTCGCTGGGCTCGTTGCAGGCGGCCGGCTACGAGGTCGTCGGCATCTCCCCCGACGTCCCGGCCAAGCTGGCCAAGTTCCGCGAGCGCGACGCGATCACGTTCCCGCTGGTCAGCGACCAGGACAAGAGCGTGCTGACCGCGTACGGCGCGTTCGGCGAGAAGCAGATGTACGGCAAGACGGTGACCGGCGTGATCCGCTCGACGTTCGTCATCGACCCCGACGGTGCCATCGAGCACGCCTTCTACAACGTCAAGGCCACCGGGCACGTCGCCAAGCTGCGCCGGGATCTCGGTATCGACTGACTGTTGCGGCAAACTTCGCGGATGCTGAGGGCCAGTGCCGATTAGAGCGGCACCTGTTGTCCATCCCCTCCGGAGACCGCTGATGCCGCTCGCCGCCAAGCCCCGCCGCCCCCGCACCCGGTCCTCCTCCGGCGAGAAGGGCCAGGGCGGCGGTCTGCTGCGGAACCTGCGGGTGTCGCAGAAACTGTTCGCCTCCTTCGGGGTGCTCAGCCTGCTCGTCATCGCGGTCGGGCTGACCGGCCTGGCCCAGCTGTACGCCTCGAACAACCGTCTCGAGACCATGTACCAGGAGAACGTGCAGGCCATCGCCCGGCTCGGCGAGGTCCGCGCCGACGTCCAGCAGGCCACGTCCCTGTCGGCCAAGCTGATCCTGCGCTCGCCGCTGGCCGACGTCAGCAACGTGCGGATGGCGATCGAACGGCTCGACAGCGACATCGACACGACCTGGGCGGCGTACACCGCGAACCCGGCCGAGAGCACCGAGGCCGACCGCGCCGCGTTCGCCGCCGGCCTGGCCGAGTACCGCAAGATCCGCGACCAGCAGCTGGTCCCGGCCGCGACGGCCAACAGCCTGGGCACCTACCTGGGCGTGCAGAACAACTACATCGACCCGCTCACCAGCAAGATCACCGTGGCGCTGAACAACCTGGCGGGTATCGAGGACAAAGCCGCCCAGCAGCAGATGGCGGACGCCCGCAGCACCGCCACCATGGCCCGCATCCTGATCCTGGCGCTCATCGCCGGCGCGATGGCCTTCGCCGCCGTCATCGCCGTCGTGGTCAGCCGGGCCATCGCCCGCCCGCTCGGCCAGACGGTCAAGGTCCTCGAAGCGCTCGCCGAGGGCCGGCTGGACCAGCGCCTCGAGGTCAGGGGCCGCGACGAGGTCGGCCGGATGGGCGAGGCGCTCAACACCGCCCTGGACCGGCTCACCGCGGCGCTGCGCGACATCGGCACCAACGTCACCACCCTGGCCTCCTCCTCCGAGGACCTCACCGGTGTGGCCAGCCGGATGAACGCCTCCGCGGCCCGTTCGGCCGGGCGCGCCCACGCGGTCTCCACGGCGTCCGAGGAGATCAGCGCCAACATCGCGACGGTCTCCGCCGGTGCCGACGAGATCGGCAGCTCGATCACCGAGATCGCCCGCAGCACCTCCAGCGCGGCCGACGTGGCCGGCCGGGCGGTCCGGATCTCCGGCGAGGCCGGCGCGATCCTGAACAAGCTGGGCGAGTCCTCGGCGGAGATCGTCTCGGTCATCAAGATCATCACCGGGATCGCGGCCCAGACCAACCTGCTGGCCCTGAACGCGACCATCGAGGCGGCCCGCGCCGGCGAGATGGGCAAGGGCTTCGCGGTCGTGGCCGGCGAGGTCAAGGAACTGGCCCAGGAGACCGCCCGGGCCACCGAGGACATCCGCACCCGCGTCGACGCGATCCAGACCGACTCCGCCGCGGCCGTCGCCGCGATCGCCGAGATCGGCGCGGTCATCGACCAGATCAACGCGACCCAGACCGCGATCGCGGCCGCGGTCGAGGAACAGACCGCGACGACCAACGAGATGGGCCGCAACGTGGGCGAGGTCGCCGCGGGCTCCACCGAGATCTCCTCGAACGTGGCCGAGGTCGCCGAAGCAGCGGCAGAAACGACGAGCGCGGCGGCGAACACGGCCGCAGCAGCGGACGAACTCGCCCGGGTGGCCCACGACCTGCAGCAGAGCCTGGCGATGTTCCGCTACTGATCCCTGCGGGGACCGCCATCCCACGGCGGCCGTCATGCGGCTCGATCCGCAAGGCGGCCGCCGTGCCGCGCGACGGGACGCGGCCCGGGGCCGCTTAACAGCTCGCCGGGGCGTCGGTCACAATGACCGTGGACGTCAACGCGTCCTGAGGGGCCGTAGCCCAATTGGCAGCAGGCGCATGGTTTAGGTCCATGACAGTGCGGGTTCGAGTCCCGTCGGCCCCACGTTGATCTCGACAGCGAACCACAGCACGGTGGTTCGCTGTCGTCGGTTGAGGCGGTCGTGGATTGCTACGACGAGCATGAGCAGCTCAGTGAGCTTTTCACCATGATCGAGAACAACCTGACGGTGCCGTTCGGCACCAAGGTTCTCGGTGCGCCGGTGGTGGTGGAGCCACTACGGCGAGGCGGTGACGCGCGAGGTCGAGCAGGGCTGTTCCGGCCGGCCGTCGCGCTCGCGAGTGAGGCCGCGAAGCAGGGGAGAAGGCCGTCTGCTGGCCGCCGGGAGATGGTTCACTCCTGGCCGGGACTCGCCGTGGGTAACCCTGCTGCCCTGGCGCTGTCGAGTAGTCGCCGGTCGTAGGTGACGAAGGCCAGCAACTCCGACCCGGACTCGTTGGTCAGGACGTGTGCGGTGGCGAGATGGATGGCGTCGAGGCTGCGCAGTGTCGGTTCGGTGAAGGCGGCCGCTGTCGCGCGGATCGTGTTGTCGATCTCCAGCCGGAACAGCCGCCCGACTGCGGCCGGCACGCCGACCAGTGCCTGTGGGGCTGACCGGCGCAACGCCCTGGGCACTTCGACCTCCACGAGAGCCGATGAGACGAGGGGTGCATCGCTGTGGGCGTTGAGCCAGGCGACGAGTTCGGCGCTGTGTGCCTCCTGGCGGACGAGTTTGACGACGGCGGCGGAGTCGAGATAGATCACCAGCGCTCCTCATCGCGCATCTCGGCGAGTGTCGCGGCGACGTCGATGTCATCGTCACCGAACTTCGGTGGCAGAGGAACCGGACCGCCACCGACAGGGGGAAGTGCCCGTCCTGCGGCTACCAGTTTTGCGAGGGCGGATCGGTCCTCGCCCACCGGCACGAGCCGGGCGACTGGATGCCCTCGGTCCGTGATTTCGAGGGTTTCACCGCCGCTGACTCGGGCCAGCACTTGACTGGTGTTCTGGTTCAACTCTCGGACACCGATGCGCTCCATGCGGCAATCGTAGAACACTATGTTCTACATCGCCAAGGCTTCGAGTGTCGGTGCGCGTGGCTCCTGACGGCCGCATCCGCCATGGCTTGGTTCACTGTCATCGGTGCAACCGTCAGAAAGGGCGCTGGGGTTGCTCCATACGGAGGCTCATTCGTAGTAGTACCGGCAGGAGACGATGGTGATCTCGTTGATCTCGACGGCGTAGACGTGGGCTGCCCGTAGCGCTCATGGGGCGCACGTCACTTCAGTCGTCGCGCGCGAGCTACGCCGGCGGCTGGTTCGGCACGATGAGCGGATGCCGCTGTCGTTCGTGCTTGATCCGCCGTTGACCGACGCCCTCCGCGCGGACATCGTCGCGCTCTGGACCGATGTCACCAATGCCGGCGGGGCCGTCGGTTTCGTTGCTCCCGTCATCCCGGATGACGTGCGGCCGGTTGCCGAGAAGGCCCTGGCCGGCGTGGCCGAGGGCGTCGACCGGCTGCTCATCGGCGTCGACGACGGCCGTCTCGTCGCCGTGCTCTTCATCGCCGACAACCGGTTCCCGCTCAAGGCGCACTGGCGCGTCCTCAAACGGGTCATGGTCCGGCCCGGCAGCCAGGGCCGCGGCTACGGCGCCGCCCTCATGCGGGAGGCCGCCGTCGTCGCGTCGGAGCTCGGCCTCGCCGGCCTTCAGGTCACCGTCCGGGACGGGCACGGGCTGGACGGTTTCTACCGCCGGCTCGGTTACCGCGAGGTCGGCCGTGTCCCGGGTGCGTTGCGTATCGCCCCCGGGGACGACCGGGACGAGCTGTTCATGTGGCTGGATCTGCGTCAGCCGCAGGATGCCGCTTTCACGGCCGGGTCCGCCGCGGCCAGCGCCACGTCGTCGCCGGCCTGATCGGGCGCGGCTTCCGTTGATTCCAGCACCGGGGCCGGCGCCGCGGACGACGTCGAGATGCTCGGGGACGGCGACGCCTTCTTCGGCTTCGGGGACGGCGACGCCTTCTTCTTGGCCGGCTTCGGGGCGGCTTCCGTGTTGGCGCTGGTGCCGTTGGCGAAGCGTACCGATGTGGTCTGCTTCTTCTGCGGGAGCAGTTTGATGTTCTTCGCCGTGATGGTCTTGCCGTAGACGTCGGTCATCTTGACCTGGAACGGGCCGTTGCCCATCCGGCCGTCGATGATCCAGACGTTGTAGTCCTCTTGCGCCGCGGCTTTGAAGCTGCCGCCCGGGCCCTTGGCCGACACGGACCTGATGGCGTTGGAGTGGTTGTCGATGCTGATCGCCCAGTAGTACTGCGAGGTGCCTTCGACGAAGGTGATGCTGAGCGGGCCGGGCGCCGGGGCGTTCGGCACGGTCTTGTAGGTGATCGGGATGATGCCGTCGATCTCCTTGCCGATCTTCTTGAACGCGGTGCGGCTCAGGTCGAGGTGGCCGACCGGGCATTCGGGGCACGAGTCGAAGACCTTGACGCGGACCTTGCCCTTGGGGCCGGTGACGTCGAGGTAGCTGCCGCACGCCGCGGCCCCCGAGTATTCGCCCTTGCCCAGCGCCACGTACAGGTCGTCGGCCGGGGTTCTGGTCGAGCAGTTGCCCTGGGTGCCGGCGAGGTCGTAGAACGTCGCCTTGCCGGAGTGTTCGGCACTGCTCGGCGGCGCCGCGCACGCGGGGTCGCTGTGCTGCAGCAGCAGGGCGACGCCGAGGACGCCGGCGAGCAGCACGGCGCCGCCGGTGGCGAGCCAGCGGGGGGCGAGGAGGCGGTGAGCAGTCACGTTGACGCATCCTTCGCGGCTGCGGCACCCGCGGGCAACTCTCCTAAGACAGAGCTAAGGAAGACTCCCCCACCCGGATGACTTCGGTCTCACCTGGTGCGATGTCCGGGATCAGGTTGATGCCGAAGAGCAGTCCGGCGTCGTAGCGGCGGTGCCGGCCGAGGGCGCGCAGCGGTTGCCGGCCCACCTCACCGGTCTCCTGATCGACGGTGGTGACTACGCAGCGGCTGCAGGACTTGGCGGCGCGGAAGGTGGTGCCGCCGAGCCGGATGCGGTGGCCGAGCCAGTCGTCCTCGGCCCAGGCCGGGGCGCCGGTGATGACGACGTTGGGCCGGAAGCGGGTCATCGGCACGGGTTCGTCGCCGGCTTCGAGCAGCCAGTCGTTGACGGCGTCGAGGGAGGCGGTGCTGGTGAGCAGCAGCGGGTAGCCGTCGGCGAAGCTGACCCGGTCGCCGGGCTGGGCGTGGGTGGCGATCGGGCGCACGCTGGTGTCGGCCAGCCAGGCGAGCCGGGCCGGGCGGCCGAGGAAGTCGGAGACGAAGGCGGTGGCGGCGGGCGCGAGCCGGGCGGTCAGCGGTGGCTTGGCGCTGAAGACGCGCAGGGTCTCCTTCGGGCCGTCCTCGGGTTCGGCGACGTCGAAGCCGTTGAGCACCAGGCCGCCGGGGCGCGGGACGGCGTGCAGCCCGGTGAGCACGGGGGCCTGGCGCTGGGTGATGCCGACCCCGTCGGGGTCGACGATCATCCAGCGGCGGTCGCCGGCGAGACCCCACGGTTCCACTCGCGCCGCGTCGTGGTCGAGGCGGTGACAACCCTTGACGGGGTACGTGTGCAGCGAGCTGATCCGCATCCGCCCAGCGTAGGCGTCGTCAGCGGCCACCGAGGCGGACGCGGACCGCACCCGCCGCGCAGAGCACCACGACGAGACCGCCGACGATCGTGGCCGCGGAGAGGTGTTCGCCCAGCAGCAGGCCGGCCCAGGCGATGCTCAGCACGGGCTGGACCAGCTGGACCTGGCTCACCTGGGCCATCGGTCCGACGGCCAGCCCGTGGTACCAGGCGAAGAACCCGAGGAACATGCTGACCACGGCCAGGTACGCGAACGCCGCCCACTGCACCGGTGCGGCCTGCGGGTCCTGCCGTGCGACGGAGATCAGGGCCAGGGCGAGCATCGGCGGTGCGCACACCACGAGGGCCCAGGACACGGTCTGCCAGGCGCCGAGTTCGCGGGCGAGCAGGCCGCCCTCGGCGTACCCGATGGCAGCGGAAACCACCGCGCCGAACAGCAGCAGGTCGCTCCAGTGCAGCCGGCCCAGGTCCCCGCCCTGCGCGGAGGCGAAGCCGAGCGCGGCGACCGCGCCGAGGCCGGCGGCGATCCAGAAGGCGCGCGGCGGACGTTCGTGGCCGCGGATGACGGCCAGCGCGGCGGTAGCGGCCGGCAGGAGGGCGATGACCACAGCGCCGTGGCCGGCCGGGGCGGTGGTCAGGGCGTACGAGCTCAGCAGGGGGAAGCCCACCACCACGCCGGCGCCGACCACGGCCAGCCGTCGCCACTGCGGGCCACGCGGCAGGCGCTGGCGGGTGACGATCAGCGCAACCGCCGCCAGGGCCGCCGCCACCACCGCGCGCCCGGCCCCGATGAACAGTGGGGACAGCCCACCGACGGCCACCCGGGTGAACGGGACGGTGAACGAGAAGGCCACCACGCCGAGCAGGCCCCAGCCGAGACCCGATAGCGGCAAGCGGAGAACTGCGGTAGCGCTACCATGCGGTGTCATGAATGACAGTAGCAGTGCGCGGATCGCCGACGACCTGCGGAAGTGGATCGCCACGGCGGCGCCCGGCGCCCGACTGCCCTCCACCCGGGCGCTGGTGGCCCGGCACCAGGCCGGGCCGGTGACGGTGCAGCGCGCCCTGCGCACCCTGCTCGACCAGGGGCTCATCGAGAGCCGGCCGGGCGCCGGCACGTTCGTCCGGGCGGTACGGACCGCCCGGCCGGCCGACTACGGCTGGCAGACCGCCGCGCTCGGCTCGCCCCGGGCCCGGATCCCGGCGATCCCCACCGCGCTGCGCAGCACCCCGCACGACGTCATCGCCCTGCACTCCGGCTACCCCGACCGCGAGCTGCTGCCGGAACGCCTGGTGCGGGCGGCGCTGACCCGGGCGGCACGATCCGACGCCGCCGTCTCCCGGCCTCCGGTCGCCGGCCGGCCGGAGCTGCAGTCGTGGTTCGCCCGGGAGCTCGCCGCGGCGACCCCGGCCGGTGTGACCCCGCCGGTGCCCAGCGACGTGATCGTGCTCCCCGGCAGCCAGGCGGGGCTCAGCTCGGTGTTCCGCGCCCTGGCGGGGACCGGGCAGCCGCTGCTGATGGAGTCGCCGACGTACTGGGGGGCCATCGTCGCGGCGCAGCAGGCCGGCGTACGGGTCGTGCCCGTGCCCAGCGGCCCGGCCGGGCCCGACCCCGGCGATCTCGCGCGGGCCTTCGCCGAGACCTCGGCCCGCCTCTTCTACGCGCAGCCCAACTACGCCAACCCCACCGGCGCGCAGTGGCCGGCGGCGCGGCACGACGAGGTGCTGGAGGTGGTACGCGGGCACGGCGCGTTCCTGGTCGAGGACGACTGGGCGCACGACTTCGCCATCACCGGCGACCCGGCCCCGGTGGCCGCCCGCGACGACGGCGGGCACGTGGTCTATCTGCGCTCGCTGACCAAGAGCGTGTCGCCGGCCGTACGGGTCGCCGCGGTCATCGCCCGGGGCCCGGCCCGCGACCGCATCCTGGCCGACCGGGGCGCCGAGTCGATGTACGTCAGCAGCCTGCTGCAGGCCGCGGCGCTCGACATCGTGGCGCAACCGGCCTGGCAGACCCACCTGCGGGGCCTGCGCCACCACCTGGGCGCCCGCCGTGACCAGCTGGTGGCGGCCGTCCGCGAGCACGTTCCCCAGGCGAATCTGGACCACGTGCCGGCCGGCGGGCTGAACCTGTGGTTACGCCTGCCCGACGGTACGGACCTCGCGCGGCTGGCGACCGACTGCGAGGCCGCCGGGCTGATCATCGCCCCCGGCACCGAGTGGTTCCCCGCGGAACCCACCGGCCCGTTCGTGCGGCTGAACTACGCGGGGCCCAACCCGGCCGCTTTCGACGAGGGGGCACGCATTCTCGGCCGGGCGCTGAACGTTCAGCTCTCCTGACCCGGGTCGGGAGTCCGAAGTCGACGGTCGGGAAAAGTGTCGGACCCGGTCGCTACGGTCTCTCGCATCGACGTACGGGGCGTGGCTCCGTACCCCCGCACCCGCACGCCGAGAGGTGGCCCTCATGCCTGCCGAGACGACGTATCTCGAGCTTTCCGAAGACAGCGGCAGCGCCCACAAGTTCTACGAGGTCACCGTCGACGACGCCGACCTGACGATCCGCTTCGGGCGCATCGGCGAGCGCGGCCAGGTGCGGCAGTCGTCGTTCACCAGCCGGGACAAGGCCAAGGCCGAGGCGGCCAAGAAGATCGGCGAGAAGGTCCGCAAGGGGTACGCCCCCGCGGTTCCCGGCGGTCGGGCCAAGCGGGCCGTCTCCCGGCGGCAGATCGTCAGCAGCCGGTCCACCGCCAGCCGGGCGCCGGTGCTGTGGCGCTACGCCTCGCACAGTCCGGCGTTCGGCATCTTCGTGGACGACGACGTGTGCATGGTCGGCAACGAGAGCGGCCTGATCACCACGCTCAGCCACGATGCCGAGGTCCTGAGCCAGTTCCGGCTGCCCGAGGGCGTGAAGTGCATCGTCGCCGACGACGGCTGGATCTACGCGGGCTGCGACGACGGCAACGTCTACGACCTGTCCGGCAAGGTGCCCCGCCTGGCGTACCGGATCGCCCCGGAGATCGACATCTACTGGCTGGACATCCACGACGGTGTCCTGGGTGTCTCCGACGCCGGCGGCGGCATCTCGGCGATCGACCACGAGGACGAGTTCCTCTGGCAGCGGCCCGGCCGCGGCTCGTCGGCCTGGATGGTGCGGTGCGATCCGATGGCGGTGCACCACGGCCATTCGGGCGGGGTGACCAGCTACGACTGGCGCACCGGCCGCGAGCTCTGGCACACCCCGACCGGCGCGGTGCTGTTCGGCTGGCAGGAGCGCGACACGCTCTATGCGGGCACCGCCACCCGGCAGGTGGTCGAGCTGGGCAAGGACGGGTCGGCCCGGCAGACGTACCGCTGTGACGCGGCGGTGTACTCGTGCGCCACGGCTGCCGACGGTCGTTACGTCTTCGCCGGTGACAGCGCTTCATCCATCTACTGCTTCGACGCCGCCGGGACCAGGCTGTGGAAGCTGGGCACGGGCTGCGGTTCGGCGTACTCGATGCAGTACCGCGACGAGCGCCTCTACATCGTGACCACCGACGGCTCCCTGGCCTGCATCGACGCCAGCGAGGAGGCGATCCGGTCGGCCGTCGGCGGCAGCGTCCCGCAGGTGGTCGACGTGAAGGCACCGCCACGCATGCCCGCTGTCGTCCCGTCGACGACGGTGGAGATCGTCCACGACGTGGCCGGTGGCGTGGTGGTCGAGTGTGTCGACGAGGGCGGCCGGCTGCGCATCCGCGTGGTGTCGTCGGGCTACCACCGTGACTGGCAGGTCCAGTTCCCCAAGGGCATCCGCGAGCACGGCAGCCGCTATGTGGTGACGGGGATCCGCGAGGCTAGCCGCGGCGGCTTCTACCGGGCGTACGGGGAGATCCGACGCCTGGTCTGAGGCTCAGCCGGCGGACGTGAGGCCGGACAGCATCGGGACGAGGCGAGCGGCTGCCGGGGTGTCCGTCCGCCGCAGTTCTTCGCCGGCCACGGTGATGGCGGCGATGAGCGCGCGTTGCAGTTCTCGCTTCGTCAGGTCCCGCACCAGGGTGGCTTGCAAGGGATCGGTCACTTCCGCGGGCAACAGGTGGGCGCCCTTGGCGTAGGCGGCCGGGTGGCCGAGGCGCAGGCAGATCCAGGCGTGATGCCAGACCAGACCGGTCAGCGTGTCGGGGTCGGGCCCGGGGAACGGCGCCAGGGTCACGGGCCGGCCGAAGACCGTGTGAAAGCGGCACCGACGACGGCGTCGTCCCGGTCCGCCTGTTCCAGCAGGCGGGCTAGCAGGTGGTCTCGTTCGGCAATGGTGAACATTCGAACCCTTCATGGATGTCAACCCTGACCATCGTCACGTTCGCAGGCTGCCGTTCGGCTCGGGTTTCCGGACGTCTCCACTTCTACGTTCCGTCCATGGAACGAAAACGGTTGTCGGCCGCAGTGGGGATCCTGAGTGTTGCGGCGGGGGTGATCGCCTGGCTTTCCCCGGGCGGGCTGGGCGAGGCCGGAGCGGTCGCGGTGACGAGCGGAATTTCGGCGTCCGGGTATCGGTCATCGACCGCAATGGTGGCGGACGCACCGTCGTGGCTGGGCCCGGTCCTGGAGGTGGCCGGCGAGAGCACTCTGGTCATGCTCGGGGTGCTGCTGGTGTGGAGGTGGTGGATCGCGATCCGTCGCCACGACGCCCGCGGAATAGCCGGAGCCGTACTGGTCGGGGTCGGCACCGTGGCGGCCTATGCCGTCAGTGAAGGGGTCAAGCTAGTGGTCGACGAGGAACGGCCGTGCCGGGCGCTGCGCGCGGCGGCCGGCGTGATCGCCGAATGCCCCGGCGCCGGGGACTGGTCGTTCCCGAGCAACCACGCCACCTTGGCTGCCGGATCGGCTGTCGGCCTGGCCGTGCTGTGGCCACGACTGGCTGTGGCCACGCTGCCGCTGGCCGGAGCGGCGGCGCTGTTGCGTGTCCTGGTAGGAGTGCATTACCCGCACGATGTGCTGGCCGGGGCCGTGCTCGGCGGCGCCATGGTGGTGGCGGTGCTGCTCGTCTTCATGCCGCTTGCCCGGCGTACGGTGTCACGCCTGGAGGGGCTCCGGCGGAGGAACGATTCCGGCCTCGTGCGCCATGACCGCGGCGGCCGCCCGGTTGTCCACGCCCAGGCGTCCCAGGATGGAACTCACGTGGGCCTTCACCGTTCCCTCCACCACATGCAGTCGCCGGGCGATCTGGCCGTTGGACAGCCCGCTGCCGAGGAGGGCCAGTACCTCGCGTTCCCGGGCGGTGAGCGCGTCGACCCGGTCCCGGGCGGCCGAGCGCCGGCCGGCCAGGACTCCCGCGCCCGTCGCGGCGAGGTGCGCGACGACTCTGGCGGCGACCTTCGGTGACAGGTACGCAGCGCCCTCGGCCACCGCACGAACCCCGGCGATGAGTTCCTCGGGCTCGCCCGACTTGATCAGGAAGCCGGTCGCACCACCGCCGAGGGCCTGCAGGATGTAGTCGTCCTCGCCGAAGGTCGTCAGGATGATGACGCTGGTGGCCGGCACTGCGCTGCGGATCTCCGCCGCCGCCTCGATGCCGCTGATCCCGGGCATCCGGATGTCGAGGACGGCCACTGCGGGACGGTGGCGACGAGCCAGTTCCACGGCGTCGTGCCCGTTGCCGGCCTCGGCGACGACGGCGATGTCCGGATCCGTGGCCAGCACGGCGCGCACCCCGGCGCGGATCATCGGCTCGTCGTCGGCGATCAGCACCCGGATCATCGAACGCTCACGGGGTGAGCGGGTCGAGGGACACCAGCGTGTCCTGCCGGAAACAGAGCCGGTAGGCGTCGCCGGACCGGTCGTCGAACCGGTCGGCCGTCATCGCGTAGTACTCGCAACGGATGTCGTCTCCTGTCGGCTCAGCGGTCAGCGGCCGGTGATTCGTCTGCCGGTCCGGCAGGAAGCGCGCCACCTCGGAACGATCCTGCCCCACGCGCAGGCGCGCATAATCGCCCGGATCCAGGACCGATCGCGACGCCGACAGCATCTCCCACTCCATGAGCGCCCCGCTCAGCAGTGCTCCGGTCACCAGGGGCACCATGACGGCGGCCGCCAGGACCCGGCCGACCCGGTGCCGAGCCTGCCGGTGTTCCGGCCGCAGTTCACCGCCCTGGGCCGGGGACGCGGCGGTGACGGGCGCGGGCAGCTGCGAGGGCGGGGCGTGGGGGATCGTGGCGACGACCTCGAAGCCCCCGTTGCCCGGGCCGTACCGGAAAGAGCCGCCGGCCAGCCGCACCCGTTCGGCGAGGCCGATGAGGCCCCGGCCTCCGCCCGGCGGGCGGACAGCCGTCGTGATCGACGGCGGGCCGTTCTCGACCACCACCGTGGTCGCTGACGGCGTATGTGTCACGCGGACGGTCGCTTTCGCGCCGGGCGCGTGCTTGGCCACGTTGGTCAGCGCCTCCTGCACCACACGCTGAGCAGCCCGTGCGGCCCTCGCGGAGAGACCGTCCGCCTCGCCGTCGATGTGCAGCTCGACCGCGAGCCCGGACGCGGACGCCTCAGCGGTCAGCTCGGCGATACCGGGCCCGGCCGGCCGGGTCGGTGCGTCTTCGCTCTCCTCACGCAGGACACCGATCACCTCGCCGAGACGCTCCACCGCAGCCGCCGCTCTGGCTCTGATGTCTCCCGCGGCCTGACGGTGCTGCTCTTCGAGCCCGGGCGCCAGCTTCAGAGCGCCGGCCGACAGCGCGATCAGGCTGAGGTCGTGACCGAGCACGTCATGCATGTCCATCGCGATGCGGGCCCGCTCGCGCAGCCGGGCCTGGTCGGCGACCAGCAGTTGCTCACGCTGCAACTGCGCGGCCCGTTCCCAGCCGGCCCGGGCGAGTTCCTGATACTGCCGCCAGAACCGGCCCGCGAACCAGGGAAGCATCGTGGCGAGCACCACGACCGCCACGAACCGGCTCCCCCAGGGCAGCCAGGCCGGCACCAGGGACAGCAGCAGCACACCGGCCGAGAGCAGGGCGACCAGAGCGAGCACCGTCGTACGGGTCCGTCCCGGTCGCCGTCCCGCCAGGAACGCGGCGACCGCGGCGGGGACGGCCCACCACAGGTTCGCCACGCTCAGCGCGGCCAGCAGTGCCGCGGCCACGGTGAGCAGGCTTCCCGGATCAGGAGCGCGCCGGGGCCCGGCCGGTCGTGGCTTCACGGAGGCGACGGTACGGACATCGCCGGCCGCTCGACACTGCCGAAAGACCAATATCGGCGACAGGACTAGCGCGCTGAAAGTTTTCATGCATAGTCTGCTGGGGTGAATGACGGAGCGGCCAGGACGGCTGAGCGGGTGGTGGATCTCTTCCAGGGCGCCCGGCTCACGCCGACGCAGCGGCGGATCGCGCACAGCCTCGTCCAGCATGCGCCGTCCGCGGCCTATCTTTCCGCCGCCGAGGTCGCCGAGCTCGCCGGGGTGAGCCAGCCGTCGGTCACCCGGTTCGCCATGGCGCTGGGCTACGCCGGCTATCCCGCCCTGCGGCGTGAGCTGCGCGCCCTGGTCGGGGTCGGCACCACGCCGGCCGACAGCGGGGACAACCCCGTGCAGCGCGCCCTGCGGGCCGAGACGCAGCATCTGGAACGCATGGCCGACCAGTTGAGCAGCCTCGACGCGGTCCGGCAGGGCGCGGGACTGCTGGCCGCCAGCCGTCCGCTGCCGGTGCTGGGGCTGCGCGCCGCGGGGCCGCTGGCGGCGTACTTCGGGTACTTCGCCGCCAAGGTGCATCCGGACGTCCGGGTGCTCGACGACGGCGGCACGCTGCTGCTGGATCGCCTCGATCAGGCCCGCGCGGCCGGCGCGACCGCGATGCTGGCAATTGTGCTGCCGCGCTATCCGCGGGAGACCCTGGAGGTGATCCGCGAGGCCGGTGCCGCCGGCCTGGCCGTCGTCGCGCTCACCGACTCGGCGGTGAGCCCGGCCGCCGCGCACGCCGACGTGGTGCTGCCCGCCCCGGTCGGCACCCAGCTGGTCTTCGACCTGCACACCGGGCCGATGGCGATGGCGATGGTGCTGCTGCAGGCGATGTGCGACGCCGCGCCCGAGCAGGCCCAGCGCCGCCTGGAGGAGTTCGAGGCGACCGCCTCCCGCCGCCACATCTTCGAAGCGTGAAGGAGTTCGGTATGTCAGTGCGAGCGCCGCGGGGCACCACCCGTACCGCCAAGGGGTGGCCGCAGGAGGCCGCCAAGCGGATGTTGCTGAACAACCTCGACCCCGACGTGGCCGAACGCCCCGACGACCTGGTCGTCTACGGCGGCACCGGGCGCGCCGCCCGGAACTGGCCGTCGTTGCACGCGATCGTCCGGGAGCTGGACGTGCTGGCCGACGACGAGACGCTGCTGGTGCAGTCGGGCAAGCCGGTCGGGGTGTTCCGCACCCACGAGTGGGCGCCGCGGGTGCTGCTGGCCAACTCCAACCTCGTCGGTGACTGGGCCACCTGGCCGGAGTTCCGCCGCCTGGAGCAGCTCGGCCTGACCATGTACGGCCAGATGACCGCCGGCTCCTGGATCTACATCGGCACCCAGGGCATCCTGCAGGGCACCTACGAGACGTTCGCGGCCGTGGCGGCGAAGCGGTTCGGCGGCGACCTCGCCGGCACCTTGACGTTGACCGCCGGGTGCGGCGGCATGGGTGGCGCCCAGCCGCTCGCGGTCACCATGAACGGCGGCGTCTGCCTGATCGTGGACGTCGACGAGTCGCGGCTGCGGCGCCGGGTCAAGGACCGCTACCTGGACACGGTGGCGGCCGACCTGGATGACGCCGTCCGGCAGGCCGAGGCGGCCAGACGGGACCGCCGGGCGGTCAGCATCGGGGTCGCCGGCAACGCCGCCGAGGTGTTCCCCGAGCTGCTGCGCCGGGGCCTGGCGATCGACATCGTCACCGATCAGACCAGCGCGCACGACCCGCTGAGCTACGTACCGGTCGGCACCGACCCCGGTGACGCCGCCGACTATGCGGCCGCCAAGCCGGAGGAGTTCACCGACCGGGCCCGGGAGAGCATGGCCCGGCACGTCGAGGCGATGGTCGGCTTCCTCGACGCCGGGGCCGAGGTGTTCGACTACGGCAACTCGATCCGCGGCGAGGCCCAGCTCGGCGGGTACGACCGGGCGTTCGCCTTCCCGGGGTTCGTGCCCGCGTACATCCGGCCGTTGTTCGCCGAGGGCAAGGGGCCGTTCCGCTGGGCCGCGCTGTCCGGTGACCCGGCCGACATCGCCGCCACCGACCGGGCCGTGCTGGAGCTGTTCCCGGAGAACGAACCGCTGGCCCGGTGGATCCGGCTGGCCGGCGAGCGGGTCGCCTTCCAGGGGCTGCCGGCGCGGATCTGCTGGCTCGGCTACGGCGAACGCGACCGGGCCGGGGTGCGGTTCAACGACATGGTGGCGCGCGGCGAGGTCTCCGCTCCGCTGGTGATCGGGCGCGACCATCTCGACGCGGGGTCGGTGGCGTCGCCGTACCGGGAGACCGAGGCCATGCTGGACGGCTCGGACGCGATCGCCGACTGGCCGCTGCTGAACGCGATGATCAACACGGCGAGCGGGGCGAGCTGGGTGTCCATCCACCACGGCGGTGGCGTCGGGATCGGCCGTTCGATCCACGCCGGGCAGGTCTGCGTGGCCGACGGCACCGCCCTGGCCGGGCAGAAGATCGAGCGGGTGCTGACCAACGACCCGGGCATGGGCGTGATCCGCCACGTCGACGCCGGCTACGAATCGGCGGCCGCGGCCTCCGTGCACATCCCCATGCGGAAAGAAGCAAAGGCATGACCGCCGCCTTCGCGCGGCTCTGGGCGGAGATCGCGCCGATCGGCCTCGACCCGGCCGGCGGTTACCGGCGGTACGCCCTGAGCGACCCCGAGCTGATCCTGCGCGACTGGTTCCGTAACCAGGCGGACCGCCGCGACATGACGGTCACCGACGACGGCAACGGCAACCTGTTCGCCTGGTGGGGCCGGCAGTGGGCGCCCGGGACCGTGCTGACCGGATCGCACTTCGACTCGGTGCCGCACGGCGGTGGCTACGACGGCCCGCTCGGCATCGTCAGCGCGTTCCTGGCCGTCGACCGGCTCCGGGCCGCGGGCGTGACCCCGGCGAAACCGATCGGCGTGGCCGCGTTCGTGGAGGAGGAGGGTGGCCGCTTCGGCGTGCCCTGTCTCGGTTCCCGGCTGCTGACCGGTGCGATCGACCCGGACACGGCCGCCGCGTTGTGCGACACCGACGGGGTGAGCTTCGGCGAGGCGCTGGGGGCCCGTCCGGCCGGCGCGCTGCCCGCGCTGGCGAGCCGGGTGGGTGCCGTCGTGGAGCTGCACATCGAGCAGGGCCGGGCGCTGGAGGTGCCGGTCGGTGTCGCGAGCGCGATCTGGCCGCACGGCCGCTGGCGGCTGGACTTCACCGGCCACGGTGACCACGCCGGCACCACCCGGATGGCCGACCGGCACGACCCGATGCTGACGTTCGCGTACACGGTGCTGGCCGCCGACGACGAGGCCCGGCAGGCCGGGGCGCTCGCCACGATCGCGCGGGTGTCGGTGCAGCCCAACGCCACCAACGCGATCCCGTCGCTGGTGCGGGCCTGGCTCGACGCCCGGGCCGCCGACCCGGCGACCATGGAACGGCTGGTGGAGGCCATCGTCAAGCGGGCGATGGACCGGGCGGCCCACGACCGTACGGAGCTCGTCGTCGAACCGGAGTCGGCCTCCCCGGAGGTCACCTTCGACACGGCGCTCGCCGACCGGCTGTCCACATTGCTGGGTGGCGTGCCGGTCCTGCCGACCGGGGCGGGCCACGACGCGGGCGTGCTGTCCGCGCACGTGCCGACCGCGATGCTGTTCGTCCGCAACCCGACCGGGGTCTCGCACTCCCCGGCCGAGCACGCCTCCGACGAGGACTGCGCGGCCGGTGTCGAGGCGCTGGCCACGGTGCTCGGGGAGCTGGCGGCATGACCTACTTCGCGCGGTACGCCTGGATCGGCGGGGCCGTCGTGCGCGATGTCCGCATCGAGATCGAGGACGGGCGCTTCACCGCCGTCACCCCGGGCGCCGCACCCACCGGGACCGTGCTGCCCGGGCTGGTGCTGCCCGGGCTGGCCAACGCGCACTCGCACGCGTTCCACCGGGCCCTGCGCGGACGCACCCACGGCGACCGCGGCAGCTTCTGGACCTGGCGCGAGCAGATGTACGCGGTGGCCGGCCGGCTCGACCCGGACAGCTACTTCACGCTGGCCCGGGCGGTCTACGGCGAGATGGCCCTGGCCGGGATCACCTGCGTGGGCGAGTTCCACTATCTGCACCACGGGCCGGACGGCACGCCCTACGCCGACCCGAACGCGATGGGTCACGCGCTGATCGGGGCAGCCCGCGAAGCCGGTATCCGGATCACCTTGCTGGACACGGTCTATCTGATGTCCGGTGTGGACGGCGAGCCGCTCGAAGGTGTGCAGCGCCGGTTCGGCGACGGCGACTACGACGGCTGGGCCGCGCGCTTCGACGGGCTGCGCGCGACCGCGGGCGCGAAGATCGGTGCGGCCCTGCACTCGGTACGCGCAGCGCCGGTCGACGGGATGGCCACCTTCGCCCACCGCACCGACGGCCTGCCGGTGCACGTCCACCTCTCGGAGCAGCGCGCCGAGAACGAGCAGTGCCAGGCTGTGCACGGCTGTTCGCCCACCGAACTGCTCGACAGCATGGGCGTCTGGCAGCCGCTGACCACCGCGGTGCACGCCACCCACCTGTCCCCCGCCGACCTGCGGATCCTCGGCGGGCAGCACGTCTGTCTGTGCCCGAGCACCGAACGTGATCTGGCCGACGGCATCGGGCCGGCCCGGTCGCTCGCCGACGCGGGTGCCCGGCTCAGCCTGGGCAGCGACAGCCAGGCGGTCATCGACCTGTTCGAGGAGGCCCGCGGGGTCGAGCTCGACGAGCGGCTCGCCACCGAGCAGCGCGGTCACTTCAGTGCCGCCGAGCTGCTGACCGCCGCGACGGACACCGGTCATGCGGCGCTGGGCTGGGACGACGCCGGCACGATCGCCGCCGGCCGGCGTGCCGACCTGGTCGCCGTGTCGCTGGAGAGCGTCCGCACGGCGGGCGTCGACCCGGCCGGCCTGGTCTTCGCGGCCACCGCGGCCGACGTCACGCACGTGGTCGCGGACGGCCGCCTCATCGTGGACGGCGGCCGGCACACCGCGTTCGACGTCCCGGCGGCGCTGCGGGAGGCCCTGACATGAGCCTGCTGGTCGGCGACATCGGTGAGCTGGTCACCAACGATCCCGAACTGGGCGTCCTGACCGACGCGGCGGTGGTCGTCGAGGGTGATCGGATCGCCTGGGTGGGTGCGATGCGCGACGCGCCCGCGGCGGACGAACGCCTGGACGCGGGCGGCGCCGCGGTGATCCCGGGCTTCGTGGACAGCCACGCCCATCTGGTCTTCGCCGGGGACCGGGCCGGTGAGTTCGCCGCCCGGATGAACGGCGAGCCGTACACCGGCGGCGGAATCCGCACCACGGTCGCCGCGACGCGCGCGGCGAACGACGACACGCTGCGGGCCGGGGCGCGCCGGCTGGTCGGTGAGGCCCGGCGGCAGGGCACGACGACCATCGAGATCAAGAGCGGGTACGGCCTGAGCGTCGAGGACGAGGCCCGTTGCCTGCGCATCGCCCGGGAGCTCTCGGACGAGACCACGTTCCTCGGCGCGCACGTCGTCCCGGCCGAGTTCGCCGGCGATCCGGACGGCTACGTGCGGCTGGTCTGCGGGCAGATGCTCGCGGCCGCCGCACCGTACGCGAAGTGGATCGACGTGTTCTGCGACCGCGGAGCCTTCGACGGTGACCAGGCCCGGGAGATCCTGACCGCCGGTGCCGCGGCCGGGCTGATCCCCCGGCTGCACGCCAATCAGCTCGGGCCCGGGCCGGGAGTGCGGCTGGCCGTCGAGCTCGGTGCGGCCAGCGCGGACCACTGCACCCACCTCAGCGACGCCGACGTGGACGCCCTGGCCGGCTCGCCGACGGTCGCGACGCTGCTGCCCGGGGCCGAGTTCTCGACCCGGTCGCCGTATCCGGACGCCCGCCGGCTGCTCGACGCCGGGGTGACCGTGGCGCTGGCGACCGACTGCAACCCCGGGTCGTCGTACACGTCGTCGATGGCCTTCTGCCTGGCGCTGGCCGTACGGGAAATGCGGATGACGCCGGCCGAGGCCCTCTGGGCCGCGACCGCGGGCGGCGCCCGGGCCCTGCGCCGCGACGACATCGGCGTGCTGCGCCCCGGCGCCCGCGCCGACCTGGCCGTCCTGGACGCGCCTTCGTATCTGCACCTGGCCTACCGGCCGGGTGTCCCCCTCGTCACCACAGTGCTGCACAACGGAGTGCCCCAATGACCGTCTCAGTCGAACCCACCGGCATCACCCCCGCCGACGTCCTCGCCGTCGCCCGGCACGACGCGCGGGTCGAGCTCTCCGAGGCCACCTACGCCGCCATGGCCCGCAGCCGGGCCATCGTCGACACCATCGAGGCCTCCGGCCGCCCGGTGTACGGCGTCTCGACCGGCTTCGGCGCGCTGGCCAACACCTCCATCGCCCCGGAGCGCCGGGCCGAGCTGCAGCACGCACTGATCCGCTCGCACGCCGCCGGCATCGGCGCGCCCATGCCCCGCGAGGTGGTGCGGGCGATGATGCTGCTGCGGGTGCGCTCGCTGGCCCTGGGCCTGTCCGGGGTACGGCCGGTGCTCGCCCAGGGACTCGTCGACCTGCTCAACAACGACATCACCCCCTGGGTCCCCGAACACGGCTCGCTGGGCGCCTCCGGTGACCTCGCGCCGCTGGCCCACTGCGCGCTGGTGCTGCTCGGGGAGGGCTGGGTGCTGGGCAAGGACGGCTCCCGGCTGGCCGCCGCCGACGCCCTGCACGGCTCCGGCCTCCAGCCGCTGGCGCTGGCCGCCAAGGAGGGCCTGGCGCTGATCAACGGCACCGACGGCATGCTCGGCATGCTGCTGCTGGCCATCGAGGACGCCCGGCACCTGTTCACCATGGCCGACGTGACCGCGGCGCTGGCCATCGAGGCGATGCTCGGCTCGGAGCGGCCGTTCCTGCCGGAGCTGCACGCGATCCGGCCGCACCCCGGGCAGTCCGACTCGGCGGCCAACATCCACCGGCTGCTGCAGGACTCGGCGATCATGGACTCGCACCGCGACGACCTGGCCCACGCCGTGCAGGACGCGTACTCGATGCGCTGCGCGCCGCAGGTCGCCGGGGCCGCCCGCGACACGCTGGAGTTCGTCCGGACCACCGCCGGCCGCGAGCTGCGGTCCGTGGTCGACAACCCGGTCGTGCTGCCGGACGGCCGGGTCGAGTCCACCGGCAACTTCCACGGCGCGCCGCTCGGCTTCGCCGCCGACTTCCTGGCCATCGCCGCCGCCGAGGTGGGGGCGATCGCCGAGCGCCGGGTCGACCGGCTGCTGGACGTGACCCGCAACCGCACGCTGCCGCCGTTCCTCGCCCCGGACGCCGGGGTCAACTCGGGCCTGATGATCGCCCAGTACACGGCGGCCGGCATCGTCGCCGAGAACCGCCGACTCGCGGCGCCCGCCTCGGTGGACTCGCTGCCCACCAGCGGGATGCAGGAGGACCACGTGTCGATGGGCTGGGCCGCGACGAAGAAGCTGCGCACGGTGCTGGACAACCTGACCAGCCTGCTCGCCGTCGAGCTGCTGGCCGCCACGCGCGGCCTGCAGCTGCGCGCGCCGCTGATTCCGTCACCGGCCGGGCGGGCGGCGGTCGCGGCGCTGGAGGGCTTCGCCGGGGAACCGGGCCCGGACGTCTTCCTGGCCCCGGTGATCGAGCAGACCCGCGCGGTCGTGGCCGGCCGGGCCCTGCGCGCCGGGATCGAGGACGCGATCGGGCCGCTGCTCTAGCTGTGACTTCCGGTGGTCTGCAGGCGTTCGTACAGGGCGCGTACCTCGGCGCCACCGGCCTGGCGGCGGGAACGGCCGAGCAGGACCCGGATGGTCTCCGCGGCCTCGGCCGACGTGCGCACGTGCTGCGGCGCGATCCGTTCCGCGGTGAGCAGCAGGCGGATCGCCTCGCGATCCTGCCCGCCGATGCGGGTCAGGGCCCGGGCGGTGTCGGCGTAGTAGAAGACCTGCCGCAGGCCGGCCGGGATCGCCGCCGGGTCGGTGCGCCGGGCGGTCTCCACCACCCGGAGCGGGTCGCCGGCGTCGTCGCCGATCTCGATGCTGATCCGCCAGATGTCCACGTTGGTGGGGCCGAAGAACATCCCCATCGTGTCGGTCTCGCCGGTGCGGCGGGCCAGCCGGGCCGCCTCGATCAGCCAGTCCCGGCTGTCGTCGGGGCGCTGCCGGCACCGGCTCGCCAGGGCGGCGACCAGATGCAGTGAGCCGAGCACCTCCGGGGCGCCGGGCCGGCCCAGGTGCCGGCTCAGCTCGTCCCCGGCCCGCTCGGCGAGCGTCTGGCCCCGCTGGTACGACCCGCAGGCGGTGGCCGCCCGGGCCAGCGCGTACGCCGCGTGCCCGCGCAGCACCGGGTCGCCGGTGGCGTCGGCCGCGTCCCGGCATCGTTCCGCGGCCAGCCAGGCGTCTGCCGGATAGCCGAGACCGCGCAGCACCGTGGAGGCGACGTGGGTCGCGTCGCAGAGCAGCCGCAGGGCGTCGAGCTGATCCGGGCCGGCCGTCTCGGTGTGCAGATCGCGCAGCAGATCCGGGAGCAGGCGGGTGGCACCGGCGTAGTCGCACGCCTGGTGCCGGGCGTCGGCCAGGGCGGCGCTGCGGCGGAGCTCCGGCACGGGCGGCGCGGGCCGGGCGGGCGGCTCGGTCAGGTCGATGTCGACCAGGGCCCGGCGCAGGTCGAGCACGCCGGCCCGGGCCGAGGCGGTCGCCCGGTCGCGGGCCGGTGCCCCGGTGCCGGCCAGATCGGCCGGTGCGCATTCCAGCGCGCCGGCGATGTCCGCCAGCATGAACCGGTTGTCGGCCGTCTGCCGCCCCCGTTCGATCCGGCTCCAGGTGGCGTGCGAGATGCCGGCCCGGCTGGCGGCGTACCGGACGCTCCAGCCCCGCAGCAGGCGGCGCGCGCGGATCTGCTCGCCGACCGCGGGGTCGGCGCTCCGTCGGAGGGTCATACGCCCGACCGTAGCCCCGCCGCTCCGCAGGGTGGTTCAGGGCTGTACCACCCGCGCCGGTTACCGCGGGATGGCCGTGCGGACCACCAGCACCCGATCGGTGTTCTCGTCGTCGGTGAACGCCCGGGCCAGGTACAGCCAGTCGCCGTGCACCGCGGCGGCGTCGGCGTGACCGGCCGCGGTGGCCAGCGACCCGTCCGGCCGGATCTGCAGCACCTCGGTCGTGTCGTTGCCGATGTCGCGCTGCTTGCGGGACTGCTGCAGCAGGTCACGCCGGCGGCCGGTGGCGTCGCCGGTCCAGTCGAACTCCTCGGGCAGCTCGTCGGCGCCGAGCCGCACGCTGGTCACGTACACGTTGCCGCGGTCGTCGGTCACCAGGCTCGCGTTGCTCTCGCCGCGCTTGCCGGTGCGGGTGCCCCGCAGCCAGACCGACGCCTGGGCCGCCCGGCCGCGGTCGGCGAACGGTTCCTCGGGATCGTCGACGGCACCGTCGAGACCGCCGCCGGCGACGTTGCCGATCAGCTCGTGCGCGGACCCGTCCGCGCGGACCGCGACGACGCTGCGCCGGCCGGGCCCGGCGTAGAGGGTGCCGTCGGCGCCGATCGCGATCGGGTCGTTCAGGCCGCCCTCCAGGGCGATCTGCGTGGCCGGGGTGCCGTCCGGGAAACCGCCCTCCCGGGTACGCGCCGAGCGGCATTCCCGTGCAGTGAGCCCGGCCAGGTCCCGCCCGAGCACCGTCCTGATCCGTCCGCCGTCGACCGTCCGGACGAGCTGGTGGGTCGTCGGGTCGTTGCGCTCCTCGGCGAAGTACATCCGGTTGTCCGGCCCCACCGCGACACCGTGCAGATGCCGCAGGTACGCGCCGTCCGCAACCGCACCGTCAGCCGGCGGCTTGCGGTCGCCCCGGTAGGTGTCCCGGTCGATGCCGAGGCGCCGGGTGGCCTGGCCCTGCGGGGTGATCTGCCAGACGCCGCCCTCGCCGTTCCACAGCGCGACGTAGACCGCGCCGTCCGGGCCCACGGTCATCTGGCTGACGTACTCCGCCTTCAGGCCCGGCACCGCGACGTGCGTGAGCTTGCCGTCCTGCACCGTCCACACGGTGGCGACCGCGTCGGTCTCGGTCAGCACCCGCAGCGTCCCGGCCCGGTCCACCGTCATGTCGACGAGCCGGCCGTCGATGAACGCGTCGGGCGCCGGACCGCCGTCGGCCTCGCCGCCCCCGGCCACCAGCTCGACCGTCTGCGCCGACGTGCTGCCCGGCGTGCACCCCGCGGCCGCCAGCACCAGCGCGGCCGCCACACCCCATCCCCGTTTGGTCACGGCGGCATAGTAGAACTAGCGGGGAAGCTCCTTGGCGATGACCTTGGCCAGTTCGCGGAGCGCCTTGCCGCGGTGGCTGATCGCGTCCTTCTCGGCCGGGCTCAGCTCCGCGTTGGTCAGGCTCTGGCCCTCACCCAGGAAGATCGGGTCGTAGCCGAAACCGCCGGTGCCGCGCCGCGCGCGCAGGATCTGGCCGCGCTGCTTGCCCTCGACCAGGTGCTCACGGCCGTTCGGCAGCACCAGCACGGCCGCGCAGACGAACGCGCCACCGCGATGCTCGTCCGGGACGTCGCCGATCTGGGCCAGTACCAGGTCCAGGTTGGCCTGGTCGTCGCCGTGGCCACCGGCCCAGCGGGCGCTGAACACACCCGGCATGCCGTTGAGCGCGTCCACGGCCAGTCCCGAGTCGTCCGCCACGGTCGGCAGGCCGGTGCGCGAGGCCCCCTCGCGGGCCTTGATCAACGCGTTCTCGCCGAAGGTCAGGCCGGTCTCGGGCACGTCCGGATAGTCCGGGAAGTCACCGAGCCCGACCAGGTCGACGCGGCCGGAGCCGAGCGCGTTGTCCAGGATGCGCTGCAGCTCAACCAGCTTCTTCGGATTCGCGGTGGCGAGCAGCAGGCGGGAGCTCACGACGCCAGCGCCTTCTGCTGGGCCGCAGCCAGCTCCGCGCAGCCGAGCACGCCGAGGTCCAGCAACGCGTCGAGCTGGTCGCGGCGGAACACGTTGGCCTCGCCGGTGCCCTGCACCTCCACGAAGTCGCCGTCACCGGTGCAGACCACGTTCATGTCCACCTCCGCGGCGACGTCCTCGAGATACATCAGGTCGAGGCGGGGCTCGCCGTCGATGACGCCGACGCTGACCGCCTGGATCGAGCGGTGCATCACCTTCTCGACCTTGCCGGCCAGCGACTTGCGGTCGGCCAGCCAGTTCACCGCGTCGTACAGCGCGACGTACGCGCCGGTGATGGCCGCCGTCCGGGTGCCGCCGTCGGCCTGCAGCACGTCACAGTCGAGCACGATGGAATTCTCGCCCAGGGCCTTGAGGTCGATGCAGGCCCGCAGGCTGCGCCCGATCAGCCGGGAGATCTCCTGGGTCCGGCCGCCCACCTTGCCCTTGACGCTCTCCCGGTCGCCCCGGGTGTTCGTCGCGCGGGGCAACATGGCGTACTCGGCCGTCACCCAGCCCAGGCCGGAGCCCTTGCGCCAGCGTGGCACGCCCTCGGTCACGCTGGCGGTGCAGAGCACTCGGGTGTCGCCGAATTCGACGAGCACCGATCCCTCCGGATGGATGCTCCACCGGCGGGTGAGGGTCACGGGTCGGAGTTGGCCGGGCTCTCGGCCGTCGGGTCGCGCCATGGCAAGAGCCTAGGCTGATCGCCGCTACAGCGCGTCGCCGGGTGCCGTCGCCCAGGCACTGGAGGCGACGGCGGCCACCGCCGGGACGGCCGGTCGCAGCGCCCGTTCCGGCACGGCCTGCCGGGCCACGACCGCTGAGCTGCGCGCCTGCGGCAGGGCGCCGTGGGCCCGCAGGAAGCCGTCGACGGCCTGGGGCCAGCCGAACAGCTCGGCGCGGGCCCGGGCAGCCGCCCGGCGTTCGTTCTCGGGACGGTCCATGAGGTTGCGCACACCCTCGGCGAAAGCCTCCGGCGTTCCCGGCACGGCCACCCCGGCGTCCCCGACGACCTCGGGCAGGGCGCTGGCGGCGTTGACCACCACGGGCGTGCCGCAGGCCAGCGCCTCCAGCGCGGCGAGCCCGAAGGTCTCCACCGGGCCGGGCGCCACGGCCACGTCCGCGCTGGCCAGCAGCGCGGCGACGTCATCGCGGTCGGAGATGTGCCCGGCGAAACGCACCGGCAGCCGGGCCGCCCGGTAGGCCAGCGCGGCCCGGCGGGAGCCGTCGCCGGCCAGGGCCAGCACGGCGGGGACCTTGGCGGCACGCAGCGCGGCGATGGTGTCGACGGCCAGCTCGGGGCGCTTGTCGGCGGAGAGCCGGCTGCAGTAGACGACCAGCAGCTCCTCCGGGCGGGCGTAGCGGGAGCGGACCGCGGCGTCGGCGCGGCTGGGGTGGAACTGGCGCAGGTTGACGCCCAGCGGCACCTCGACCAGGTTCGGCACGCCGAGGCGGCGGAACTCGGCCGCCGCGAAGGCCGTGGTGCAGACGATCTGGTCGAAGACCTCGGCGGTACGGCGGTTGAGCCGGTCGGCGAGCCGGTCGCGCTGCGGCATGCCCCAGACGCCCAGCAGGCCGGCCAGGGACTCGTGGGAGACCATCATCGAGCCGACCCCACGCTCGCGGGCCCAGCGGCCCGTCCAGCGCAGCGTGGCCCGGTCGGAGACCTCGATGCGGTCCGGCTGCAGCCCGTCCAGCAGCCCGGTCAGCTCGCGCCGGCCGGCCAGCACGCGGTAGCCGCCGGTGCGGGGCACCCGGTGGCCCGGCAGCGTGATGACCCGGCCCTGCGCGGTCATCTCGTCGGAGCGCTCACGCCCCGGCACGATCAGGATCGGCTCGTGGCCGGCCCGCAGGTAGCCCTCGCCGAGGTTGCGCAGCGCGGTGCGCAACCCGCCCGAACGAGGTGAGACGAAGTTCGCCAGTCGGACGATACGCAGCTTGCGTTCACCCACTGATCGACCGGTCATGCAAGGCACTCCAAGGTCACTTCGAGGTCGGTGGTCCGCTCGTGCCGTCCCCTCGGCAAGCTCAGAGATCGTAGCGGGAACCGGGTCGGACGACCTCCACCGGACCCACGAACGCGGCGGACGCGGCCTCCACAGTAGAGGCCTCACTCCCCCAGGCCGGAACGAGGTGCGTCAGCAGCAGTTTGCCGACGTCCGCCTTGGTGGCCGCCTCCCCCGCCTCACCGCCGGTCAGGTGCAGGTCAGGCGGGTTGGCGACACCGTCGAGGTAACTCGCCTCACACAGGAACAGGTCCGCGCCCTGGGCCAGGCGCAGCAGGGCGTCGCACGGCGCGGTGTCCGACGAGTACGCCAGCACCCGGCCGTTGTGCTCGACGCGGACCCCGTACGTCTCGATCGGATGGTTGACGCGGTCCGCGGTGACGGTGAACGGGCCGATCGGGAACGTGCCCGGCTGCAGACCGTAGAACGTGTACACGTCGTCGACCGGCTCGTTCTCGGCGCTGTAGGCAGCTGAGATGCGTTCCGCGGCGCCCATCGGGGCGTACACGGGCAGCGGGGGCAGCGGGCCGCCCGGCGCGTAGCGGCGCACCACGACGTAGGTGCACGCGTCCAGCATGTGGTCGCAGTGCAGGTGGGTCAGCATGATCGCGTCGACGGCGCCGATACCCGCGTACCGCTGCAGCGCCGACAACGATCCGGACCCGAAGTCGATCAGCAGCCGGAACCCCTCTGCCTCGACGAGGTAGGCGGAACACGCCGACTCGGGGCCGGGAAAACTGCCGGCGCAGCCGAGGACGGTCAGTCGCATACGGGTCCCTCTGGTTCACGCTCGGTCGTCCACTCGCCCAAGGCCCATGCTCCTCGAAAGTCCTTCGCCCCCAGGATCCGGCCCTTGGTCGAAACGGCAGACCAGTCAATCACGCTGCGCAGCCTACGCCGGGCCCAGCGGGTCGGCTAAACGTCTGATCGATTTGTCGCGAAATCGACAACGCAGGTCACACCGGTCGTGACCTGCACCATTATCCCATCCGTTACGCCACGTGAGTCGCATTCGTTGCACACCGTGAAGGGACCACCCGGGCTATCGGAGGAGTGCAGTGGCGACCACGGGCGTGCAAGAGCCGAGACGAACTCGTGTCCCGGTGCAGGACTCCCCCGCGCCGGACGTGGTCCCGTTCGGCTGGGAACCCGGCCCGGACGACGTGATGGACGACATCGACGGCGAGGTGTACTTCCGCTTCCCGGCCGCCGACGACCCGGCCCCGGGCACCCGGCGGCTGCTGGCCATGTCCCTCTACGCGTCGATGCTGGGCCTGGCCGGGGTCGGTATCGGCATCCGCGGCCTGGTCTCGCAGATCGGCGGCGGGGTGCCCGGCTGGTACGTGCCGGTGCTGGCCCTGCTCGGGATGGTCAGCGTGGCGCTGTCGGTCGGCGCGTTCCTGTCCATCCACCGGCGGGTGCTGCCGTGGATGCTGCTGCTGGGCGCGGCCGTACCGCTGATCGCGGACATCATGCTCGCCGTGGCCTACTGAGCCGGCGGGGCGGCAATGCCGCCCCGCCCCTTGCTCAAGCCCAGAGCTGGCCCTCGAGGGCGTCCTCGGCCTCGGCCAGCGTGCCGCCGTAGGCACCGGTGGAGAGGTATTTCCAGCCGCCGTCGCAGATCACGAAGGCCACGTCGGCGCGCTGACCGGCCTTGACCGCCTCGTGGGCCACGGCCAGCGCCGCGTGCAGGATCGCGCCGCTGGAGAAGCCGGCGAAGATGCCCTCGACCTCGACGAGCTGCCGGGTGCGCAGCACCGCGTCGCGGGTGCCGACCGAGAAACGCCGGCTCAGCACGGTGGCGTCGTACAGCTCGGGCACGTAGCCCTCGTCGATGTTGCGCAGGCCGTAGACGAGCTCGCCGTAGCGCGGCTCGGCGGCCACGATCTGGATGCCCTCGACCTTCTCCCGCAGATACCGCCCCGTGCCCATCAGCGTGCCCGTGGTGCCCAGGCCGGCCACGAAGTGCGTGATGGTCGGCAGGTCGTGCAGCAGCTCGGGCCCGGTCGTCTCGTAGTGGGCCCGGGCGTTGCCGGCGTTGCCGTACTGGAACAGCATCACCCAGTCGGGGTGCTCGGCCGCGATCTGCTTGGCCGTCGCGACCGCCTGGTTGGAGCCGCCGGCGGCCGGCGAGAAGATGATCTCGGCGCCGTACATCCGGAGCAGCTGGACCCGTTCGGAGGAGACGTTCTCCGGCATCACGCAGACCAGCCGGTAGCCCCGCAGCTTGGCCACCATGGCCAGGGAGATACCGGTGTTGCCGCTGGTCGGCTCGAGGATGGTGTCGCCGGGACGCAGGCGCCCGGACTCCTCCGCCTCGCGCACCATGTAGAGCGCCGGGCGGTCCTTGATGCTGCCGGTCGGGTTGCGGTCCTCGAGCTTGGCCCAGAGCCGCACCGGCGGCGCGCCCTCGGGCACCGTCGGCGACAGCCGGGGCAGGCCGACCAGCGGCGTGCCCCCGCAAGCATCCAGCAGGCTCTCGTAGCGAGCCATGAGCTTACTGGCCTTCAGTCCGATTAGGGGCGGCGGCGGGGCGGTTGGACGGGCGTCCGAGGAGGGCCGCTGCGGCGGCGAAGCCGAGCGCGCCGCCGGCCACGGCCGGCAGGATGGTGACGGAGTCGCCGTCGCTCAGCGGGGCGTCGAGCGCGCCGAGGAAGCGGACGTCCTCGTCGTTGACGTAGACGTTGACGAAGCGGTGCAGGCCACCCTCGGGCGTGAGCAGCCGGCCCTTGAGACCCGAGTGCTTGGTGTCCAGGTCGTCGATGAGGCCGGAGAGCGTCGCACCGGAGCCCTCGACGACCTTGGAGCCGCCGGTGTAGCTGCGCAGGATGGTGGGGACGCGAACTTCGATAGCCATGACTGTGATGCTCCTAGAAAAGAGAAGTCGAGAGAGTTCGGGGGCAGGGTCGTCTGAGGTCGCGTCAGCGACACTCGTAGTAGACCGACGCGGGGCTCTGCCCGAACATGTACGACTGGACGGCGTAGCCGTCCGCACTCCCACTCACGCGTCCACCGTCGCATCCACGATGTTGACCTCTTCTTCGGTCACCACACCGTCCACGATACGGAACGAGCGAATCTCCTCGGAATCCGGCTCGCGGGTCGAGACCAGCACGTAATGTGCGCCCGGCTCACCCGCCAAGGAGATGTCGGTGCGCGAGGGATACGCCTCGGTCGCAGTGTGCGAGTGGTAGATGACGACCGGTTCCTCGTCGTTGTCGTCCATCTCGCGCCACACCCGCAACTGCTCCATCGAGTCGAACTCGTAGAACGTCATGGACCGGGCCGCGTTGTCCATCGCGATGTGCCGCGTCGGCAGGTCGCTGCCGACGGGCCCGGCGACGACACCGCAGGCCTCGTCGGGGTGGTCCCGGCGGGCGTGGGCGACGATCGCGTCGACGATCGCGCTGTCGATGGTCAGCACGTCGTTCACATTACCGTGGCCCGGCGCCGGACCGGGCGTGGCAGTGCTCACGCGCGTACGGATCATCACGTGGGGTAGGGGTGGATGCATGAAGCAGCGTTCAATCGGAAACGTCCAGGTCGGCGCCATCGGGCTCGGCGGCATGCCGATGTCCATCGAGGGGCGACCCGACACCGACCGCTCGGTCCGCACCGTGCACGCCGCGCTCGAGGCCGGCGTGACCCTCATCGACACGGCCGACGCGTACCACCTGCACGCCGACGAGGTGGGCCACAACGAGAGCCTGATCGCCCAGGCGCTGGCCAGCTGGGGCGGCGACACCTCCGGCGTGCTGGTCGCCACCAAGGGCGGTCACCTGCGTCCCGGTGACGGCTCGTGGACCGTCGACGGCTCCCCCGCGCACCTGCGTGAGGCTGTCGAGGGTTCGCTCAAGCGCCTCGGCGTCGACGCCATCGGCCTCTACCAGTTCCACCGCCCCGACCCCGAGGTGCCGTACGCGGACTCCGTCGGCACCCTGCGCGAGCTGCTCGACGAGGGCAAGATCCGGCTGGCCGGCATCTCGAACGCGACCGTCGAGCAGATCCGGCAGGCCCAGGAGATCCTCGGCGGCCGGCTCGTCTCGGTGCAGAACCAGTTCTCGCCCGCGTTCCGCTCCTCGGAGGACGAGCTGCGTCTCTGCGACGAGTTGGGCATCGCCTTCCTGCCGTGGTCGCCGCTGGGCGGGATCGCCAAGGCCGGCGAGCTGGGCAGCCGGTTCGCCGAGTTCGCCCAGGTCGCCGAGGCGCACGGGGTCAGCCCGCAGCGGGTCACCCTGGCGTGGATGCTGGCCAAGAGCGAGCACGTGATCCCGATCCCCGGCGCCAGCCGCCCGGAATCGATCACCGACTCGGCCCAGGCCCCGGAACTGACCCTGACCGACGAGGAGTTCACCCGGCTGGACCGGGCGGCCTAGTGCCGTTCCTCGATCTCCGGTAGGGCGTTGAGCAGGGACTCCTGCAGGTAGCCCAGGTAGGCGTACACGGAGAGCTGGAAGACCCGGCTCGACGCGGGGTCGCGCACCACGGCCTCGTCCAGCTCGTCACCGAGGTCGGTGTCGCCCTGGATGTCGAGCCGGGTCCCCATCGCCAGCCGGGCGTCGTTGATCGCCCGCAGCCAGGCCTCGGCCTCCTCGCCGTCCAGGCGCACCTCACCGGGGCCGTCGTCGGGCAGCGCGGCGAGGATGGCCCCGGCCTGGTCGATCTTGCCCGTCTTGAGGTCACCCTCGGTGTAGAGGCGGAACTCGGCCGAGTCGTCGGGCCGGTCCGGGTAGATGTCCGGGAAGAGCCGGCCGACCACCGGATCGGTGTGGTCGAAACCGTCCATGAGCAGGCCGACGACCTCACCGGCGACCTTGCGCAGCACGCGCACCTCGTCGATGGCGAAGGTGGCCACGCACTGGTTCCCGTTGCGTCGGAACATCGTTCAGCTCACCCGCCCACTCAACCGCGGTCCACTGTCGCCCACAGACCGTAGCCGTGGAGTTGCGCAGCGTCCATTTCCATCCGTTCACGCGCGCCGCTGGACACGACCGCCTTGCCCTTGTTGTGCACGTCCATCATCAGCTGCTCGGCCTTGTCGTGGCTGTACCCGAAGATCTTCTGGAAGACCCAGGTCACGTACGACATGAGATTGACCGGATCGTCCCAGACGATGGTCACCCACGGCCGGTCATCAGCCGGTACCTCCTCGATCTGCGGCGTCTCTGCGGGAGCGACCTGAGGCAACGCCATGCCCCCCATCGTGCCACGCCGATTCCGGCGGAGGTCGAACCGAGCACGCCAGGCGCGCCGCCAGGGGTGGGATGGCGCAGCCCCGAGTCTGCGCCGCGCCCGCGGAGAACACCACTCACCGGCGGAAACAGCCGGACGGGCCGGCGGGGCGCCCGGACCCGCCCCGCCAGGCTGGGCCCGGGCAGTCACGCCGGCACCGCCGAACCGTATGGGACCGGACGGGGGCCGGACAGATGCCTGAATACTCACCGTTTCGTGCACTCTTACTCATTCTCGAACGTGGTACGTGCGGTGACGTGAATGTGACGGATCTCGATATGCTGACCCCGTGGAGCACTGGGGATTCGTCGGTCGCGCCGACGAGTTGACCCGGCTCATCACCGTCGCCACCCGGGACACCGACCGCGGCCTCATCCTCAGCGGCAGCGCCGGCATCGGCAAGAGCCGGCTGCTGCACGAGGCGGTCGCCGAGCTGCCGGCCGAGCACTACGCGGTCCACTGCGCCTCGGCGAACATAGCCAGCTCCGGGCTGCCGTTCGGCGGTCTGGCCCAGATCCTGCCCACCGACCCGCCCGCCGCGCTGTCCGCCGCCGGGCTGCTGCGCTGGGCGGTCGACGGGCTGCACGCGGAGTCCGGCAACCGGCCGATGGTGCTCGCCATCGACGACGCCCATCTGCTGGACCCGCCGTCCGCCGCGCTGGCCCACCTGCTCGTCCGGGAGGGCGCGACGCTGCTCGGCACGCTGCGTACGGCCGAGCCGGTGCCGCCGCCGATCAGCGCGCTGTGGACCGAGGGCCTGCTCAGCCACGCCGAGCTGGATCCGCTGACCGACGACGAGTCCCGCCGGCTGCTCACCGCGCTGGTGCGCGGGCCGGTCGAGCCGGGCTCCGCGCAGCGGCTCATCCGGCTGGGCGGTGGCAACCCGCTGCTGCTGCGCGAGCTGGTGCTCGCGGCGCTGAGCGGGGGCGAGCTGACGAAGACCTACGGTTTCTGGCGCTGGACCGGCCGGCTCACCCTGGCCCCCAGCCTGGCCGACCTGGTCGGGGCCCGGATCGGCGGGCTCACCCCGGGCGTGCGCGACGTGCTGGAGATGGTCGCGTTCGGCGAGCCGGTGGGGCTCACGCTGCTGATGCGGGCCGCCGCGGCCGCGGACGTGGAGGCCGCCGAGGAGCGCGGGCTGATCCGGATCGTCATCGACGAGCGCCGTCGCGACGTCCGGCTGGCCCACCCGCTCTACGGCGAGGTGGTCCGCCGCGGCTGCCCGGTGACCCGGTCCCGGCGGCTGCTCGCCACCCTGGCCGACCTGGTCGAGGGGGCCGGCGCCCGGCGCCGGGACGACCTGCTGCGGGTCGCGGTCTGGCGGCTCGACTCCGGTACGGCGCAGGACGGCGCGCTGTTGCTCGACGCGGCCCGGCAGGCTTTCAACCGGTTCGACATCGACCTCGCCCGGCGGCTCGCCGCGGCGGCCCGGGACGCCGGAGCCGGGTGGGCCGCCGCCGAGCTGCTGGCCACCGTACTGCTCTTCGCCGACTGCCCGGAGGAGGCGCTGAAGGTCCTGGGCGACGATCCCGACGACAGCGCCCGCCGGCTCACCGCGCGGGCCGCCGTGGAGTTCTTCGGGCTGGGCCGGGCCGAAGCGGCGGACACCCTGGCGGCGGCCCGGCTGCCGGACCCGGCGGAGATGGCCCGGGTCCGCGCGTTCGAGGCGTTCATCCGGCTCCAGCTCGACGAGTTGCCGACCGCCCGGCGCCTGGCCCGCAGCGTGCTGGACGAGCCGGCGGCCGGGGTCGCGACCCGGGCGCTGGCCCGCTGCATCCTGGCGTACCTGCTGGCGGCCGGCGGCGACCCGGACGGCAGCGCCGAGCTGGTCGCGGCGGTCGAGGCCGACACGGCGGCCTGGCGGCGCGACACCCCGACCCTGCAGTACGCCCTGCAGATGGCCGAGGGCACCCGGGTCAGCGTCGCCCTCGACCTGCCGGCCATCGACCGGATCCTGGCCGCCGAATTCGCCCACCTGGCCCAGGCCGGCGGCTTCGGCTTCGGCTCCGGCTGGGTATCGCTGCTACAGGCCCAGGCCAGCCTGCTGCGCGGGCAGACCGACGAGGCCCTGCACGCCACGGAGCAGGCCTGCGCGTCGCTGGCCCCGGCCCGGGTCTACGACGGGAGCGCCCACTTCGCCCGGGCCAACGTGGCCGCGCTGCGGGGCGAGAGCACGATCGCCACCGAGTCGCTGGCCACCGCCGAGGCCGCCGCGGGCACCGCCGTCAGCCTCTACTACCCGTGGCAGGAGCAGGCCCGGGCTTGGACGCTGGCGTGCCAGGGCGAGCCGGCCGCCGCCGTACGCGTCGTGCAACGCGCCGTGACCCGGCTGCGGGCCGACCACCTGTACGGCCACGAGCTGCTCGCCCTCTACGACCTGGTCCGGCTCGGGCAGCCGCAGCTCGCCGCGGCCCGGCTCGCGGAGCTGGCGCCGGTGGTGGGCGGCCCGGCCACGCCGCTGCTGATCCGGCACGCCGTGGCCGCCGCGGCCGAGGCCGGCGAGGACCTGTTCGCGGTGGCCCGGGAGTTCGCCGTGCTGGGCTATCAGCCCTTCGCCGCCGAGGCCGCGGCCGGAGCGGTACGGATCTTCCGCATCGCCCGGGACCCCCGCGCGCTGGCGGCGAGCACGCTGATGGCCGACGTGCTGAGCCGCTGCGGGCCGCTGCGGACGCCGGCGCTGCTGGCGGTCCAGCCGGCGCTGACGGTCCGCGAACGCCAGGTGGCCGAGCTGGCCGCCGAGGGGGTGCGGAGCCGGGAGATCGCCGACCGGCTCTATCTGTCGCCACGCACGGTGGAGAACCACCTCCAGCGCGTCTACACCAAGCTGGGTGTCAACGGCAGGTTGGAGCTCGCTCCGGCACTGCGCCTGCTCCCGCAATAAGGTAGGCCGGTGAATGACTTCGCGCCCGCGCTGCTGACCGACCAGTACGAGCTGACCATGGTCAGTGCCGCCCTCAAGGACGGGACGGCCAACCGCCGCAGCGTCTTCGAGGTGTTCGCCCGGCGGCTGCCGTCCGGGCGCCGCTACGGTGTCGCCGCCGGTCAGGGCCGCCTCATGGAGCTCATCCGCGACTTCTGCTTCACCGACGCGGACGTCGACTTCCTGCGCCGCTCCGGAGTCGTCGACGACGCCACCGCGGCGTGGCTGGCGGACTACCGCTTCACCGGCGACATCGACGGGTACGCCGAGGGCGAGCTGTTCTTCCCCGGCTCACCGATCCTGACCGTGTCCGGCACGTTCGCGGAATGCGTGGTGCTGGAGACGCTGATCCTGTCGGTGCTCAACCACGACTGCGCGATCGCGGCGGGAGCGGCCCGGATGGTCACCGCCGCCCGGGGCCGGCCGATCATCGAGATGGGCTCCCGCCGTACCCATGAGGAAGCCGCCGTGGCCGCGGCCCGGGCGGCCTATCTGGCCGGCTTCGCCTCGACCTCGAATCTCGCGGCCGGCGGCCGCTACGGCATCCCCACGACGGGTACGTCGGCCCACGCGTTCACCCTGCTGCACGACGACGAGCCGGCCGCCTTCGCCTCGCAGGTGGCGGCGCTGGGCAAGAACACGACGCTGCTGGTGGACACGTACGACATCGCCCAGGGCATCCGCAACGCGATCGCCGTGGCCGGTCCCGACCTGCGCGCGATCCGGATCGACTCGGGTGACCTGTCGGTGCTCGCCCAGCACTCCCGCGAGCTGCTCGACTCCCTCGGCGCCACGGAGACGAAGATCATCGTCTCCGGCGACATGGACGAATACTCGATCGCCACGCTCGCGGCCGAGCCGGTCGACATGTACGGCGCGGGCACGGCCGTGGTCACCGGCTCCGGCGCGCCGACGGCCGGCCTGGTCTACAAGCTGGTGGAGGTCGAAGGCCGGGCCGTGGTGAAACGCTCGGAGAACAAAGCGACGGTCGGCGGCCGCAAGACCGCCGTCCGGCGGCACAAGCCCACGGGTACGGCCACCGAGGAGATCATCGTGTCCCAGGGCGTGCCGGACCACAACACCAACGACCGGCTGCTGCAGCGCTCGTTCGTCGTGGGCGGCGAGGTGGCACCGCTGCCGAGCCTGGCCGAGTCCCGCGACCACCTGCGCCAGTGCCTGATCTCGATCCCGTGGGAGGGCCTGAAGCTCTCCGCCGGCGACCCGGCGATCCCGGTCACCGTCGTCCCCACCGCCTGAAAGGTGTGACCATGTCACGCGCACTGATCATCGTCGACGTCCAGAACGACTTCTGCGAGGGCGGCTCCCTGGCCGTACCGGGCGGAGCAGGCGTGGCCGCGGGCATCTCGGCGGCCCTCGCGTCGGGCACCTGGGACCACGTCGTGGCGACGAAGGACTACCACGTCGACCCGGGCGCCCACTTCAGCGACCACCCCGACTTCGTCGACTCCTGGCCGGCGCACTGCGTGGTCGGCACGGACGGCGCGTCCTTCCACCCGGCGCTGGAGACGGCGCGGGTGGAGGCGGTGTTCCACAAGGGCGAGCACGCGGCGGCGTACTCGGGCTTCGAGGGGCACACCCGCGAGGGCGAAGGGCTGGCGGACTGGCTGCGAGCCCGGTCGGTGACGGAGGTCGACGTGGTGGGCATCGCCACGGACCATTGCGTACGGGCGACCGCGCTCGACGCGCAGCAGGCCGGTTTCGCCACGACGGTGCTGCTGGACCTGACGGCCGGGGTGGCCGCGGCCACGACCACCGCGGCCTTGGCCCAGTTCGAGCAGGCTTCGGTCGCGACGACCGGAACGCCCGTGGTGACCTCCGTCTAATCGACTGGGAGTTGTCGTACCCCTGCTGTTGACTGTCCGGCGGAGGTTAGGACCGCCATGACACTCACGCCTTACCGGGAGACTCTCGCCCTGCGCGGGATCCGATCGCTGCTCATCGTGGCGACGCTGGCCCGCATCCCGATCACGGCCGGCACAGTCACGCTGACCCTGCACGTGACCCAGGACCTGCACCTGGGCTACGGCGCCGCCGGCCTGGTCGGAGCGGCCTTCACCGTCGGCAGCTCGGTGGGCGCGCCGGTGCTGGGCCGGGTCACCGACCGCAAGGGCCTGCGCCCGGTGCTGGTGCTGACCACGGTGGCCGAGGTGGCGTTCTGGACGACGGCGCAGGCGATGCCGTACTGGGCGCTCCTGATGGCGGCGCTGGTGGGCGGCTTCCTGACCCTGCCGGCGTTCGCGGTCGCCCGGCAGTCGATCGCCGCGCTGGCGCCGGAGTCCCACCGGCTGCCGGCCTTCGCCCTGGACTCGATCACGACGGAGCTGTCGTTCATGGCCGGCCCGGCGCTGGGCGTGCTGATCAGCACGACAGCGGGCGCCCGGGTGGCGATGCTGGCGGTCGGCGCCGGCATCCTGCTGTCCGGCATCGGGCTGTACGTGCTGAACCCACCGATCCGCGGCAAGGACGAAAAGCCGATCTCCGCCGGCGATCGGGTCCCCCGCAGCACCTGGCTGAAGCCCCGCCTGGTGGCGATCCTGGCCATCACGAGCGCGGCAACCATCGTCCTGAGCGGCACGGACGTGGCGGTGGTGGCGGTCCTGCAGAGCTCCGGCGAGGTGGAGTGGACCGGGGCGGTGCTGGGCCTGTGGGCGGCGTACTCGCTGGTGGGCGGGTTCGCGTACGGCACGGTGAAGCGGGGGCTGTCACCGCTGGCGCTGCTCGCGCCGATGGCCCTGCTGACGATCCCGGTCGGCCTCGCCGGTGGTCACTGGTGGCTGCTGGCGCTGCTGCTCCTGCCGGCGGGTGCACTGTGCGCCCCGACGATCACGGCGACGGCGGACGCGGTGAGCAGAATGACCCCGGCGTCGGCCCGGGGCGAGGCGATGGGTCTGCACAATTCGTCGCTGACGGTGGGGGTGGCGCTGGGGGCGCCGCTGGCTGGTGTGGTGATGGACACGTGGTCGCCGGCTTGGGGGTTCGCTGCGGTGGGTGGAGTTGGGGTGGTGGTGGCCGTGCTGGCGCTGCCGGCTGAGCTGCGCCGCCGTCGGGAGCTGCCGCCGGTGGTCGACGAGGGGGCGAACAGCTTGGACGGGCAGGCTGACTCTCTGGGGGCGGGTGGGGCTGGGCCGGCGGCTGAGTTCCCTGCTCCTGACGCGGCGGCGCCGAGTCGCTGAGGTCGGTTGTCGCTAGTCGTTCGGCGTCGGTTGTGATGCGGCTCGCTTGTCGGAGGTGGGTCCTCGGGGCCGGCTTGAACGAGGGAAGCCGGGTTGGGATTGACGTGGGTTCGGGGTGTGGGTTCGGGCCGGTAGGCCGACCGGGGCCTCAGGGGCGTGAGGTTCGGACCGCTGGGGCGGTCGGGCCGGTCGGGCCCGGGGCGGGTCGGTCGAGGCCGCGGGCCGTCAGGCCGGACAAGACCGCAGACCGTCAGGCCGGACAAGACCGCAGACCGTCAGGCCAGACAAGACCGCAGACCGTCAGGCCAGACAAGACCGCAGACCGTCAGGCCAGTCGAATCGGTGAGCCACAGGTCGGTCCGGGGCCGCTAGGCCGAGACGGTCAGGCCGGTCGGAGCCGTCAGTAGGAGCCGCCGGGGCGGTAAAGGCGCCAGGCCCAGCGGGTCGGTTGGGGGGTCGGGCCGCTGACGCGGCAGAGGCGGCAGGCCGGTAGAGGCTCGAGGCCGCCAGGCCGGGGCGCCAGGCCGAGACGCCAGGCCGAGACGCCAGGCCGGGATAGAGGTGCCAGGCCATCGGGCGGCGGGCCGGTCGAGGCGGCAGGCCGTCGGGCGGCGGACCGGTCGAGGCGGCAGGCCGTCGGGCCGATCGGGAGACCACGTCGGGGGACCAGGCCGGTCGGAGCCGCCGACAGAGGCCACCGAGGCGGTAGAGATGGGATGTCGGGGCGGAGCCGCCACGGGACCGCCCGGAGCGGTAGAGACCACCGGCCGGTCAAGCTGGTGGGAAGGTCAGGCCGCTGGCGCGATGAAGGTGACAGGACGGTCGAGGCGGTAGGCCGTCGGGCCAGTCAACAGGGATAGGCCGTCGGATGGATCGAGACGGGTAGGCCGCAGGCCCGGTCAGAGCGACCAGACAGGCCGCCAGGCCGGTCCGACCCGCCATGCCCGGGCGGCAGAGGTAGCAGGCCGGTCGAAGTCGCAGGCTGCAGGTAGGCCGTGCCGTAGACCGGTCCTGGACGACCGAGGCCGCGAACCGCACGACCGGCTGACGGGCCGGCGGGCCAGCGAACGCGCGGGCCAGCCAACGCGCGGGCCAGCCAACGCGCGGGCCAGCCAACGCGCGGGCCAGCCAACGCGCGGGCCAGCCAACGCGCGGTAAAGGGTAGGCCGATCAAGGCGGCAGATCATCGGGCCGGCAGCCCAGCCGCACCCCCGCGCATGAAACTCGAACTCTCGGCCAAGGCCGCCGGACCAAGCCAACCGTCCGAGCAAGGCCCCCGATGAAGAGCCAGGAAACGCAAACGGCCCGCCCCGGAAAGGGACGGGCCGCTTCATGCTCACAGGTCAGTGCTTACGGTCGCTGACGTCTTCCCGGTAGGTCGCGCCGCCGTCTGATTCGCTGGTCAGGGGGCGGGCGCCGCCTTCCGGCGGTCCGGCCACCGAGGTGCCGGCCGCCAGTTCCGGGAACTTCGCGTCGAAGGCCGGGCGCTCCGAGCGGATCCGGGGCATCTTGTCGAAGTTGCGCAGCGGCGGCGGGCTCGAGGTCGCCCATTCCAGGGAGTTGCCGGCGCCCCAGGGGTCGTCGACGGTTACCAGCTGGCCGACCTTGTACGACTTCCACACGTTGTAGATGAACGGGAGTGTGGAGGCGCCCAGGACGAAGGAGCCGACGGTGGAGAACGTGTTCAGGAAGGTGAAGCCGTCGCTCGGCAGGTAGTCCGCGTACCGGCGGGGCATGCCCTCCGCGCCCAGCCAGTGCTGGACCAGGAAGGTGGCGTGGAAGCCGAGGAACGTCAGCCAGAAGTGGATCTTGCCTAGCCGGTCGTCCAGCATGCGGCCGAACATCTTCGGGAACCAGAAGTAGATGCCCGAGAACACCGCGAACACGATCGTGCCGAACAGCACGTAGTGGAAGTGCGCGATGACGAAGTAGGAGTCCGAGACGTGGAAGTCGATCGGCGGGGCTGCCAGCAGCACACCGGACAGACCACCGAACAGGAACGTCACGAGGAAGCCGAGGGCGAACAGCATCGGCGTCTCGAAGCTGATCTGGCCGCGCCACATCGTGCCGATCCAGACGAAGAACTTCATGCCCGTCGGGACCGCGATGAGGAAGCTCAGGAAGCTGAAGAACGGCAGCAGCACCTGGCCGGTGACGAACATGTGGTGCGCCCACACGCTCATCGACAGCGCCGCGATCAGCAGGGTCGCGCCGACCAGGCCCTTGTAGCCGAAGACCGGCTTGCGGCTGAAGACCGGGATGACCTCGGTGATGATGCCGAAGAACGGCAGCGCCACGATGTACACCTCGGGGTGGCCGAAGAACCAGAAGAGGTGCTGCCAGAGCATCGGGCCGCCGGTGTCCACGTCGAAGACGTGCGCGCCGAGGATGCGGTCGGCGGCCAGGGCGAACAGCGCGGCGGCCAGAAACGGGAAGACCATGATCACCAGCAGGCTGGTGACCAGGATGTTCCACGTGAAGATCGGCATCCGGAACATCGTCATGCCGGGGGCGCGCAGCGTGATGATCGTCGTGATGATGTTGACGCCACCGAGGATCGTGCCGAGGCCGGAGAGCGCCAGGCCGACGACCCACATGTTGCCGCCGACGCCCGGCGAGTGCAGCGAGTCGCTGAGCGGGGTGTACGCGAACCAGCCGAAGTCGGCCGCCCCACCCGGGGTCAGGAAGCCGCTGATGGTGATCGTGCCGCCGAACAGGTAGAGCCAGTACGCGAAGGCGTTGAGCCGCGGGAACGACACGTCGGGCGCGCCGATCTGGATCGGCACCACGAAGTTCGCGAAGGCGAACACGATCGGCGTCGCGAAGAACAGCAGCATGATCGTGCCGTGCATCGTGAACAGCTGGTTGTACTGCTCCGGCGAGAGCACCTGCATGCCCGGGCGGGCCAGCTCGGTGCGCATGAGCAGAGCCATGAAGCCGCCGAGGATGTAGAACACGAAGGCGGTGATCATGTACATGATCCCGATCTGCTTCGCGTCCGTCGTCCGCAGGACCCGCGCGAGGGCTGAGCCCTTGACCTGCTGTCGCACCGGCCATGGCCGGGTCACGATCGGCTTAGGCGCAACGGTCGTCACGGATAGCCTCCGGTGTCTCGTTCGTCCCACTGCGTACACCCGAGTTCGAAGGCGTACCTCGCAGGCAGAATAGTCCCCCGCCGACCCCCGGCGGGCGCGGGGTGACCAAAGAGCATCCGGGTCTCAGAACGGCTCGACGAGTCCCCGGTACTGATCGGCGAAGATCCGTTGACCCCGCCTCCGCAGCATAGGGTCGCGCTCGGCCGGAGGAACGTCACGGGTCTGGTCACGCTCGCGGGTGTGCTCCCGGACCTGCGCGCAGCGGTCGCGTCTGCGCTGCTCGAAGGCCCGTAGCGCGGCCGGCACGTCGTGCGGGGTGGCCTTGAGCACTTCGCCGAGCACCACGGCGTCCTCGAGCGCCATCGCGGCGCCCTGGGCCAGGGTCGGGGCGGTCGCGTGGGCCGCGTCGCCGACCAGCAGCACCGGGCCCCTCGTCCAGCCGTCCAGCACGACCTCGTCGGTGCGGGCGACCTGGACCTTCTCCAGCGCGGCGAGGACAGCCGGGGCCGGCCCGCCGAAGTCGCCGAACAGCTCCCGGACGCGGGCGCGGGGGTCCTCGGGATTGGGCGTGCCCTCCGCGACGGTCTCGTCGGCGTGGACGTAGAGCCGCCGGCCGCCCATCGGCATCACGACGAACTGCGACTGCTCGCCGAGCAGGCAGGTCCAGTCGCTGAGCGACGGCCCGCCGCTGACCACGCTGCGGTAGACGATCTGGCCGGTCGGGACGGCGGCGCCGCCCAGCCCGGCCTTGGCCCGGATCATGGAGCGCCGCCCGTCGGCCGCGACGACCAGGTCGTACTCGGCGATGGCGCCGTTGCCGAATTCGACCTTGGCCGCGCCGTCGACGATCTCGAGGTCGCGGACGGCGGTCTCGTAGCGCACCTCGCCGCCGACGCTGGTGAGCAGCACCTGCTGCAGGTCGGCCCGGGAGAGCGCGCGGCTCTCCCCCACGCCGGCCCACAGCGCAGCCAGGTCGACCTCGAAGAGTTCGTCGCCGGCGGAGTCCTGGAACACCTGCCGGAAGATGAGGTCGCCGAGCGGGCGCAGCGGGGCGTCGAGGCCGAGCTGCCGCATCGCCCGGGACGCGTTACCGGGCAGGAAGATGCCGGCGCCGGGAACGGTGCTGGCCGGCAGTTCCTCGACCACGTCGGGCCGGAAGCCGGCGACCCTGAGCCCTCGGGCCGCCGCGAGGCCGCTGATGCCGGCGCCCACGACGAGGATGCGCAAGGTCATCGCTGCAACGCCTCCGAGGGGTGGTCGATACGCGTCGGAGCCAAGACACTACAGGCCGCCACTGGAGCGCGAAACCCACGATCATGCTTGTGTCCGTTTTGTGGGAGATGGCGGAGCGAGCCGGCCGGCACTTCAGACCACCAGCTCGCGCAGAGGGACACCCGCCAGCGCCTTGACGTCGCGCGAGAGGTGGGCCTGGTCGGCGTAGCCCGCAGTCGCGGAGACGTCGGCGAACGGACGGCCGGCGCGCGCCAGCGCCACCGCCGTCTGCAACCGCAGGATCCGGGCGAGCGTCTTGGGGCCGTACCCGAAGCTGCTCCGGCACCGTCGCTGCAGGTGGCGGGGGCTGAGGCCGCAGCGGTCGGCGATCGCGCCGACCGGGCGCCCGGCCCGGGCGCCGGCAGCCACGGCGACCATCGCCGGGTCCGGCTGCTGCCAACGCCGCAGCGCGAAGGCCTCCAGCGCGGCGATCGGGTCACCGGCCTCGGACAGCGCGCGCACCTCCGCGGCCGGGCACACCGCGTCGAGCGGCACCTGCTGGTCGGTGAACTCGTCGGCCGGGATGCCCAGCACGCCGGGCCCGGTGCCGGCGGCGAAGCGCAGGGCGAAGAACCGGCTGCCCGGCGTCGCCGTGCCGAGCTGGGCGGTGGTGTCCGGGCCCGCGATGAAGACGGCACCGTCGTGCCAGATCAGATCCATGCAGCCGTCCGGCAGGATCCGCGTCGGCGGACAGCCCGGCGGGACGGTGCTGCGCCAGGCGATCACATGCGGGAGGTTCGCGGCCCATTCCACGTACATGCCGGTGACCCTGGCACGGGGGTGCGACAAGTTCTCCGAATGACAACCGTGTAACTCCGGCGGACAATTGGGTGGTGACCGACCAGCTGGACGAATACCGGCGCAAGCGCGACGCCCGTCGTACGCCCGAGCCCGTGCCCCGCGGCCGGCCCCGGCCGACCAGCGGAAACCGGTTCGTGATCCAGCAGCACCACGCCCGCAGCCTGCACTGGGACGTGCGGCTGGAACGCGACGGCGTGCTGGTCTCCTTCGCCGTCCCGCGCGGCCTGCCGCGCGACCGCGGCCGCAACAACCTGGCCAAACACACCGAGGACCACCCGCTGGAATACCTCACCTTCGCCGGCGAGATCCCGGCCGGCGAGTACGGCGGCGGCCGGATGTCCATCCATGATCACGGCACCTACGAGACCGACAAGTGGCGCGCCGACGAGATAGGCGTCACTTTTCACGGCGAGCGCACCAGCGGCCGGTACGTCTTCTTCCAGACCGGCGGCCACGACTGGATGGTCCGGCGGATGGACCCGGCCGAGCCGGGCTGGCAGAGCATGCCCGAGGCCGTCGAGCCCATGCTCGCTGCCCGGGCCGCCGGGCTGCCACCCGACGACGAGGACTGGGGGTACGAGCTGAGCTGGGCCGGCCGCCGCACCCTGGTGTACGTCTCCGGTGGCCGGGTCCGGCTCGCCACCGCGGACGGCACGGACGTGACCTCGTGGTATCCCGAGTTGCGCCCGCTGGGCGAGGCGCTGGCCCCGCTGGAGGCCGTGCTCGACGGTGAGATCGTGGCCTTCGACGGCCCCCGGATCGCGCCGGAACTGCTGGAACGCCGCAAGGCACCGCGGGACTCGGCGGCCGCCCGCCGGGCCGCCGAGCGGACCCCGGTGCAGTTCCTGGCGTACGACCTGCTGTGGCTGGAAGGCCATTCCACGGTCGAACTGGTGCGGTACGCGGAGCGGCGCGAGTTGCTCGACGGGTTGACCGTGAGCGGCGACAACTGGCAGACCCCGCCGTTCTTCCCGGGTGGCGGCTCCTTCGCCCTCGACACCGCCCGGGCTCAGGGACTGGCCGGGGTCGTGGCGAAACGTCTCGACTCGCCGTACCTGCCGGGTCGCCGCAGCCGCCTGTGGCTGGCCATCGACGCGGACTGACGCGAAGCCGTTTTTCCTTGATCCGAGCCGGGCGGACCCGATGAGGGGTTTACCGGTCCCGGCGACGGAAAGGGCTATTACTGCAATGCGTCGCCCGAAGCACGAGCCGCCAACCGCTGTGAATTCGGATATGTCTGCAGATCTCTGGAACTCCGCCACGCACGTTCTCGACACCAATTGGTCGAACGACCACATGGTCCCGTCCCGGGGGCTCTATCCGCACCAGTGGAGCTGGGACGCCGCCTTCATCGCCGTGGGGCTCGCCTACGTCAACCCGACCCGCGCCTGGCGCGACCTGCGCAGCCTCTTCGAAGCGCAGTGGCCCGACGGCCGGGTGCCGCACATCGTCTTCGACCCGCGCACGGCGGAGGACGACTACTTCCCCGGACCCGGCTTCTGGGACGTTCCCGCGTACGGTGGCCGCCCCGCCCGCGGCAGCACCGGCATGGTGCAGCCTCCCCTGCACGCGCTCGCCGCGTGGGAGGTCTACCGCCGCGCCGCGTCGCACGGTGTGGCCTGCGCCCGCGCGGCCGGCGACCAGCTCGCCTGGCTCTATCCGCGGCTGGTCGCGCAGCAGGAGTACCTGACCGGGCGCCGCGACGCCGGCGGTGACGGGCTGGCCAGCATCGTGCACCCGTGGGAGTCGGGCCTGGACAACAGCCCGTCCTGGGACGCGGCCCTGGCGGCCGTGCCGGCCGACCCGGCGCTGCTGCAGCGCTTCCGGCGGCGCGACATCGACAAGGCGGACGCGGCGCACCGGCCGACCGACGTCGACTACGCCCGGTACGTCGGGCTGGCGGTCGACTACCGCGACGGCGAGTACGCGGACGTCGACCTGGCCCACCGGCACGCGTTCGTGGTCGAGTGCCCCTCGTTCAACACGATCCTGGCGGCGGCCGAGCTGGCCCTGGCCCACATCGCCGCGGTCGTCGGGGCGGACCCCGGGCAGCACCGGCAGCGCGCGAAGCGGATCACCCGGGCGATCTCCGAGCACCTGTTCGACCCGGCGACCCGCACGTTCTCCTCGCGCGACGTGCGTACCCGTACCCTCAGCCCGGCCCGGTGTGTCAACGGCCTGATGCCGCTGCTGCTGCCCGACCTGCCCACCGGGCAGGTCGAGGCCATCATGGCCGAGGCCGCCTCACCGCGCTTCGGCCTGCCGGCGCGGACCGGGCTGCCGCTGCCGAGCTACGACCGGACCGCGCCCGACTTCGACACGCTGCGCTACTGGCGCGGACCGGTCTGGATCAACGTCAACTGGCTGCTGCGGCGCGGCATGCTCGTGCACGGCTACCTCGACGAGGCCGAGGACCTGCGGCTGGCGCTGATCCGCCTGGTGCACACCGCCGGGCACTTCGAGTACTACCACCCGCGAACCGGGGCGGGGATCGGCGCCCCGACGTTCAGCTGGACCGCCGCCCTCGCCCTCGACCTGCTGGCCGACCGCAGCGTGCCCGCCTACGCCCGGGCCGCCTGAGCGCTCAGAACTCCTCCGCCCGCACGGTGGTGTCCCCGCCGTGGCCGGTGTGCACGACCGTGTCCGGCGGCAGGGTCAGCAGGCGCTCGCGGATCGAGCGCTCGATCGTCGGCCGGTCGCTGTGCGAGCGGCCGGTCGCGCCCGGGCCGCCCTGGAACAGGGTGTCGCCGGTGAAGACGCAGTCCAGTGCCGGGGCGTAGAGGCAGACGGCACCGGGGCTGTGGCCGGGCGTGTGCAGCACCCGCAGCACCTCGCCGGCGACGGCGATCTCGTCACCGTCGGCCAGCGGCGCCGGCATCGGCTCGCCCGGATGCACCAGCTTCCAGAGCACCTCGTCCGCCGGATGCAGCAGCAGCGGGGCGCCGGTCTGCCGGGCCAGCTCGGGCGCGACCCGGACGTGGTCGTCGTGCGCGTGGGTGAGCACGATCGCGACGATCCGCCGGCCCCCGGTCGTGTCGAGGATGGTCCGGACGTCGTGCGGGGCGTCGATCACCACGCACTCCTCGTCGTCGCCGACCACCCAGACGTTGTTGTCGACGTCGAACGTCTCGCCGTCCAGCGAGAACGTCCCGTGCGTCACCGCGTGGTCGACCCTCATGAGAAGAGCACCACCGAACGCAGCACGCCGCCCTGGTGCATCTTGGCGAACGCGTCCTCGACCTGGTCGAGGCGGATCTCCTCGGTCACGAAGGCGTCCAGGTCGAGCCGGCCCTGCAGGTAGAGCTCGGTCAGCATGGGGAAGTCGCGGGTCGGCAGGCAGTCGCCGTACCAGCTGCTCTTGAGCGCCCCACCCCGGCCGAAGATGTCCAGCAGCGGCAGCTCGACAGTCATGTCGGGGGTCGGCACGCCGACCAGGACCACGGTCCCGGCCAGGTCGCGGGCATAGAAGGCCTGCTTGTACGTCTCCGGCCGGCCCACCGCCTCGACCACGACGTCGGCCCCGTTGCCACCGGTCAGCTCCTGCACGGCGGTGACCACGTCCTGCTCCCGCGCGTTGACGGAGTGTGTCGCGCCGAACTTGCGGGCCCACTCCAGCTTCTGCGGGTCGGTGTCGACCGCGATGATCGTGGTCGCCCCGGCCAGCGCGGAACCGACGATCGCGCCGTCGCCCACTCCGCCGCAACCGATCACGGCCACCGAGTCGCCCCGGGTGACCCCGCCGGTGTTGATCGCCGCGCCGATGCCGGCCATCACGCCACACCCCAGCAGGCCGACGGCGGCGGGCCGGGCCCGCGGGTCGACCTTGGTGCACTGCCCGGCGTGCACCAGCGTCTTCTCCACGAACGCGCCGATACCCAGCGCCGGGGAGAGCTCGGTGCCGTCCTCGAGCGTCATCTTCTGCGTCGCGTTGTGGGTGTTGAAGCAGTACCACGGCTTGCCCTTGCGGCAGGCCCGGCAGTCACCGCAGACGGCACGCCAGTTCAGCACGACGAAGTCACCCGGGACGACGTCGGTGACCCCGGCGCCGACGGACTCCACGATCCCGGCGGCCTCGTGGCCGAGCAGGAACGGGAAGTCGTCGTTGATGCCGCCCTCGCGGTAGTGCAGGTCCGTGTGACAGACCCCGCAGGCCTGGATCTTGACCACGGCCTCACCGGGACCGGGATCCGGCACGATGATCATGGCCACCTCGACCGGCGCGCCCTTGGCCCGGGCGATGACTCCGTTGACTCGCTGACTCATGGTTCCCACCTTCTCACCTCCCGCTCGCCGCGCGGGTTGTCGGACCCAGGATCTAAGTTGAGGTGGTGACCTTCCTGCGTCGTACAGTGCTCGTCGTCCTGGCCCTGCTCCTGGTGCCCGCACCGGCCCGGGCGGACGCACCGATGCGGGTGCCCACCCAGGTGACCGACGAGGCCGGCGCGCTGGGCAGCCGCACGGCAGCGGTCGACACGGCGCTGGCCCGGCTGCAGTCCGACACCGGCATGCAGCTCTTCGTGGTGTTCGTGGAGTCGTTCGACGGCACCCCGGCCCAGACCTGGACCGACGAGACAGCCCGGCTGAGCGACCTGGGCGAGCGCGACGCGCTGCTCGCGGTGGCGACCCGCGACCGCTCGTACGCGTACTCGTTCCCGGACGACTCCCGCTTCTCGAACGCGGAACTCGCCGACGTGGCGACCGAAGACATCGAGCCGGCCCTGTCCCGCGGCGACTGGTCCGGCGCGGTGATCGCAGCCACCGAGGGCTACTCGCAGGCGGCCGCGGGATCGAGCGGCTCGCTGAGCTGGGTCCTGATCCTGCTGGCAGTGATCATCGGCGGCGCGCTGATCTGGGTGCTGCTGCGTCGCCGCCGCCGGGCCCAGCCGGCGCCGCCCGAGGTCACCGGCCCGCCGACCGAGGAACTGACGGCCACGGCCAACGCGCTGCTCATCGAGCTCGACGACGACCTGCGGGCCAGCGAGAGCGAGCTGGGCCTGGCGACCGCTCAGTACGGCCCGGAGGCAACGGCTCAGTTCCGGGCTGCGCTGGACGCGTCGCGCCAGGACGTGGCGGAGGCGTTCCGGCTGCGGATGACCCTGGAGGAGGAGCCCGCCCCGGACGAGGAGACCCGGCGGCGCACGCTCGGCGAGATCATCGCCAAGTGCCGGGCGGCCGACGAACGGCTGGACGCGGAGTCCGAGGCCTTCGACCGGCTGCGCGATCTGGAGGGCCGGGCGGAGCAGGTGGCGGACGAGGTGGACGGGCGCCGGGCGGCGGTCGAGGCCGCCCTGCCGGCGGCGACCGGGGCTCTGCAGGACCTGACCCAGCGGTACGCGGGCCCGACGGTCACCGGGATCTCGGCGAATCTGGATCAGGCGCGGGAGCGGGTTCGGTTTACTGCCGAGGCGGTCGGACGGGCTCGCGCAGCCCTGGCCGGCAATACGGCGTCGGCGGCTGGTGTCGGGCAAGGGGGATCGGGCGGAGTGCCCGGAGACGCCGGGTCGCCGGGCGGGGGTAGGGCTGAGGCGGCGCTGGCTCTGCGGGCCGCTGAGCAGGCTGTCGGGCAGGCCGAGCAGTTGGTCGCGGCTGTGCAGCGGGCCGGGGCCGACCTTGCCACCGCGCGTTCCGCCGCGGACGCTCTCATCACGGAGCTGGATGCGGAGATCGCGGCCGGGCGAGCGGCGCTGGCGGGAGGCAGTGCGGTGCCGGCCGGGCTCGGCGCGGCGGTGACCGGCGCCGAGCAGGCCGTGTCCGAGGTGCGCCGGCAGCTCTCCAGTGCGAAGACCGACCCCGTGACCGCGGTCGCGACGTTGCAGGCTGCCGACGCGGCGCTGGACCGGGCGCTTGCGGAGGCTCAGGACGCCGCCGAGCGTGCGGCGCGGGCGCGGAGCCTGCTGGCTCAGGCTTTGCCGGTAGCGCGGGCAGAGGTCGCAGCGGCGGGCGACTTCATCTCCACCCGGCGCGGAGCAATCGATGCGGGTGCGCGAGCGTCACTGTCGGAGGCTCAGCGGCACTTGGCGCTGGCCGAGGGCCTTGCCGGGTCCGATCCGGTGGCCGCTCTGGGCGAGGCTCAGCAGGCCCAGCAGCTGGCGGCGGGTGCCGGGCAGGCCGCGCGGGCGGACGTGCAGAGCTGGGGCGGCTACGGCGGCGGTGGGGGTTACGGCGGCCGGGGCGGCTTCGACGAGGCTTTCGCGGGCGCGGTGCTCGGCGGGATCCTGTCCGGCGGCGGAGGTGGCTTCGGCGGCGGGTTCGGCCGGGGTGGTGGGTTCGGTGGCAGCGCCAGCCGGGGACGGCGATCGGGCGGCGGTGGTGGCGGCGGGGGCCGCCGGGGCGGTGGCGGACGCTTCTGATCTGACTCACTGCACCGACATCGGCCCCGAGCTGGGCAGTGACCTGGACGACGGGTCACTCGGCGAGAGCGGGCCCTCCGCCGGGAGTCGGCCGCGCTCTCCGGGAGTGTCCCTGGCAGGACTACTCGGCGGGAGTGGGGTTTTCCAGGAGGGCGTCGCAGAGCTTGGCGAGCTGGCGGATCTGGGCCGGGCTCAGTCGGTCGAAGACCAGGTGCCGCACGGCGTCCACGTGGCCGGGCGCCGCCCCCGCGATCTTCGCGAAGCCCTGGTCGGTCAGCACCGCGATCTGGACGCGGCCGTCCTCGGGATCGCGTTCGCGGCGGACCAGGCCCTGGGCCTCCAGGCGGGCCACCACGTGCGACAGGCGGGACAGCGAAGCGCTGGCCTTACGGGCCAGGCGGCTCATCGCCAGGCGGCGGTCCTCACGCTCGGACAGGGTGGCCAGCACCAGATAGCCCATGTGGGTCAGGCCCGCGTCCCGCTGCAGCTGGCCTTCGAGCGCCGCCGGCAGCTTGACGAGCACCTCGATGAACCGGCGCCACGCCTGTTGTTCCTCGTCGCTCAACCACCGTGGCTCGTCCATGGCAGCAGATTAGTAACCCAGGTCCGCCGTGGGGTTGCCCGGGTGCCCGGGCTCGACCGCCCGGAACGCCTCAATCTTCGGGAAACGAAGCGAGAACATTCGGGCAGGTCGATCGACTTCATTGAAGCCTCAAGGGTAGAGTGCCCGAAGACTTTACCCTTCCGGCACAGCGCCGGGACCGGCTGGCTGGGGGGCCTCGGCCGGCCCCGGCGCTGTGTCGCTCCCACGACCGGGCCGCATGGCCCAACGCCGGGGACAGGCACCGCAGCCGGCATCCCACCGGCAGGCATGGCGAGAGACGGCACGCGCAGATAATCGGCGCGGCCGTCTCCCCCGAAGCGCGAAACGCAGGAAGCGCGAGGCTCAGGAAGCTAGCGGCTCAGGAAGCCGGCGGCTCGTCCTTGCCGGCCTCTTCCAGCGCATCCGCCTCTTCCTTGGTCTTGTGGACCGCGCCCTCAGCGTGCTCCGGCGGCCCGTAGACCGTGTAGAGCACGAGCGGGTTCGGGCCCGCGTTCGTGAAGTTGTGCTTCTTCCCGGCCGGCACCACCACCAGGTCGCCCTGGCTCACCTTGCGGGTCTGGCCGCTGATCTTGGCTTCGCCCACGCCGCTCACGAAGGTGAGGATCTGGTCCACCTCGTGGACCTCCTCACCGATCTCGCCGCCCGGCGGGATCGTCATGATCACGAGCTGGGTGTGCTTGCCCGTCCACAGCACGCGGCGGAAGTCCGGGTTTTCTTCGGCAACGGTGGCGATCGTGTAGTGCTCCATGCCACCCACGTACCCGGATCACTGCAAGTTTGAACGCCGCAGCCGGGTGGCCGGCCGTAGCTCCTCCACCGGCGCCGGCCGGCCGATCAGGTAACCCTGCACGAAGTCGACGCCCATCTCGCGCAGCATCCGCAGCGTCGCCTCGTCCTGCACGTACTCAGCCACCGTGTGGATGCCGTACGCCTGGCAGACCTGCACCAGCGCCCGGACCAGCACCTGGTCCTCCGGATTGCGCACCAGGTCGACCACGTACTCGCCGTCGATCTTGACCAGGTCGATCGGGAAGAGCCGCAGGTAGCGGAACGACGCGTAGCCCGAGCCGAAGTCGTCCAGCGCCAGCTGGCAGCCCAGGTCGCGGATCCGGTCGGCGAAGTGCCGCGCCTCGCTCAGGTTGCCGATCAGGGCGGTCTCGGTGATCTCGAACGTCAGCTGTTCCGGGTTCACCGCGTACCGCTCGATCAGGGTCTCCACCTCGGCGGTCAGCCGGGGATCGCCCACCGAACGACCGGAGAGGTTGATCTGCAGGCTGAGGTCGGCCCGCTCGGCCGCCAGCCGCATCGCCCGCTCGACCACCCACAGGTCGATGTCGTAGATCGTGTCGAGGCGCTCGGCGATCTGCAGCACCTGTTCGGGTGACTGCGGGTTGTCGCCCTCGTCGAGCACGCGCAGCAGCAGCTCGTGCCGGAGCACCCGGTTGGTCTGCAGTTCCAGGATCGGCTGGGCGAACAGTGTGAAACGGTCGGTGCCGAGCGCGTCGGCCACCTGGTCGCGGTAGGTGTCCTGCCGGTCGCGGGCCGGCACGGGGTCGGCGACCAGGGTCAGCGCCCGGTCGGCGTCGCGGGCCTGCCGCCAGGCCTGCTCGGCGTCGATCAGCAGGTCGTGACTGCCGGCCTCGCCCTCGGCGCGGAACCGCACCAGGCCGGCCCACACCCGGGCGCGCAGCCAGGCGTCCGGCAGCACGAACGGCTGCGAGCGCAGCGCTTCGACGAACAGGTCGGCCTGGCGGCGGGCCATCACCCAGGAGGCGCCGGGCAGCAGGACGGCGATCTCGTTCGGGCCGGCCCGGCCCAGCAGGTCGTCCGGGCGGGCCAGACCTTCGAGTACGCGCGCAGCCCGCTGCAGCAGATCGGCGTGCCGGTCGGCGCTGACCCCCTCGGCCCGGTCCGGCTCCACCCGGATGATCAGCACCGCCCCGCCACCGCGGCGCTGGGCCCGGTCCACCTCGTCGGCGAAACGGGCACGGGTCAGCAGCCCGGTGGCCGGGTCCTTCTCGATGACCGACGCCTGCACGGTCTCGCCGCGGCGGCTCAGCCGGGCCACTTCGCGGCGGGCGCGTTCGCGGGCGGAGACGTCACGCAGGGAGCCGTGCAGGCCCACCACGGCGTTGTCGGGTCCGATGATCGGTTCCAGCCGGCAGTCCACGTCGAACCAGCCGCCGTCGTCGCGCATCAGCCGTACCGTCGTGCGCACCGGCTCACGCGCCGTCCAGGCGCGGGTGATCGCGCCGAGGGCCTTGGCGTGGTCGTCGACGTGCACGTGCCGGGCGAGGATCTGCTGGCTGAGCTCCTTGTCGCCGGCCGGCCGGCCGAGCAGGCCGGCGAGCGCGTCCGACCAGACGATCTCCTCACCGGCGGCCAGGTACGTGAACCGGGCCTCGTCGTCGGGGGCCGTGCGGGGCTCGGGCAACGGCAGCTGGTGACCCTGGTTGGGGGCGAGCCGGGGGCGGCGGGAGAGGCGGTCGCGCAAAGCGCGGGGACGCGGAAAGCGTTCTTCGGGTGCCGTCATGCGCCGTCGCTACCTCCCTCCCAGGTGAACCGTTGCCCCTGACCTATTACGACCCGTCACGGGTCGATGTAACAGTGGGCACCCACGACAATGTTTTCGCAGCTGGCCCAACAAAACAACGAACTGCACGTTCTCCACCGTTCAGGGCCGTAATTTGGCCGATCGGTCGACCCTGCCGCCACGTCCGGCGCGAGCCCCGTGACCGGCGGATCCATGACAGACAGTTACTTGCTGTGCCGACTGTGGAACCTTGTGCGACCCCTACCCCCTCACCACGATCAACATGCACGCAAAGCCGCGACAGGCATGCGCCGCGTAACGAGATCCGGAGACGGTGGATATGGTGGCTGTTCGGACACGTGAGCGAGGACGACGACGCATGGGCATCATTCGGGACATGCAGCGGGCGCACGCGACCCAGACTGCCGCCGAGCACCGGGCACAGACGGCCGCCGAGCAGCAGCGCCAGCTGATCAGGCGCAACGCCGACCTGGCAGCCGCGGCCGCGCAGCGGGCCGCCACCGACGCGGAGCGGCAACGCGAGCACCGCCGGCTGTACGCGGAGGCCCGCACGGCCGAGGCGGCGGCGGCGAACGCCGACATCCGGGCCCGGCTGTCCGAGCTCGACTCCCTGCTGCTGTCCACCCTGGATGTCGACGACCACATCGACCTGGACATGTTCAAGAAGCCGGTGCGGGTGCCGCCGTTCGATCCGGGCAAGCTCGGGCGACCGCTGCCGGAGCCGGCCTGGGAGAGTTTCGCCCCGCCGGAGCCACGCGGCGTGGGCAAGATCCTCGGCGGGGAGCGCATCCACCAGCAGCAGGTGGAAGCCGCGAAACGGGCGTACCAGGACGCGCGGGGGCGCTGGATCGACGCGGAGACCCGGCGGCTGCGCCAGCTGGCCGCCCGGGAGCTGCAGTACGAGGAGAACCGCAGCCGGTACGAGGCCAAGCTGATCTCGTACAACGCCGAGGTGGACCGCTTCGCGGCGGCCGTGGCCGGGGCCGATCCGGCTTCCGTGGTCGAGTACTTCGCGATGGTGCTGGGCAACTCGGTGTATCCGGACGACTTCCCGCAGCACTTCCGGCTGGCGTACCAGGCCAAGCAGCGCCGGCTGCTGGTCGAGTACCACCTGCCGCCGGTCGAGGTGATCCCGGTGGTCAAGGAGTACCGCTACGACCGGGTCCGTGACGACCTGGTGGCGGCGCCGCGCGACGAGGGTGAGATCCGCCGCCGGTACACGGAGATCATCGCGATGGTGGCGCTGCGGACCATCCACGAGATCATCGAGGCCGACCGCGGTGCTCTGGTGGGTGAGGTGCTGTTCAACGGCATCGTCGACACGATCGACCGGCGCACCGGCCAGTTCGTACGGCCGTGCCTGGTGTCGGTGAGCGCCGAGCGGGAGACCTTCGCCGCCATCAAGCTGCGCCGGGTCGACCCGGTCGCCTGCGTCAAGCACCTGCCGGCCGGCCTGTCCGCGCAGCCGGACCAGCTCGACGGGGTCACCCCGATGATCGACTTCGACCGGGAAGCCGGCCAGGACTTCACCGGCGAGTTCAACGTGCTGGCCGACATCGACGAGCGGCCCAACCTCGTCACGCTGGCCGCCGCGGAGTACCAGCAGCTGCTCAGTGACCTGTTCGGCAACATGGGGCTGGAGATGGGCCCGGCGGCCGAGGGCCCGCGCTGGCTGGCCACCGATCCCCGGCCCCTGTTCGGGGGCGCGGTCGTGATCTATGCCGTACGCGGCAAGCCGGTCAGCGCGGCCACGGCCGCCGGCCTCGCCGAGGAGGTCGCGGCGGCCGGCGCGACCAAGGGGATCCTGGTCGCCATCGACGGGTACGAGGTCGAGGCGTACGAGGCGGTGGCGGGCCGCCCGGTCGAGCTGCTGGACGGCTCCGCCCTGCTCAACCTGCTCGCCGAGCACTCGGGGGTGAAGGCCCGGATCGAGCCGGTCTAACCGCCGAGCTGGTGGCCGGTGGTGGCGTCCACGTGGTCCGGGATCTCCTCGTGCCGGTCGCCGACGGTCGGCGTCCCGGTCGGTTCGAACATCAGGATCTGGGCGCCGCCGGGCGAGACCGGCTTGTGCTCGATGCCCCGCGGCACGGTGAAGACCTCACCCTTGCGCAGCACGACCGTGCGGTCCCGCAGGGTGATCTGGAGTTCGCCGTCCAGGACGAGGAAGAACTCGTCGGTGTGGTCGTGGGTGTGCCAGAGATGCTCGCCCTGGACCTTGGCCACGCGGACGTCGTAGTCGTTGACCCGGGTCACGATGCGCGGGCTCCACAGGGTGTCGAAGGAGGCCAGGGCCGCACTCAGGGAGATCGGTTCGTCGCTCATCAGCTCATCCTCGCCGCTGGCGGGCCGGGCCCGGGAGTGCTAGGAATCGCAGATGACGCAAGAATCCTCGCATCGGGTCGTGGTCGTCGTCGACGAGAACTCCAACCCGTTCGAGCTGGGCTGCGCGACCGAGATCTTCGGCCTGCGCCGCCCCGAGCTGGGCCGCGACCTGTACGACTTCCGCCTCTGCTCCCCCACCCCGCGCACGCTGATGCGCGACGGCTTCTACACGCTGACCGGCGTGGCCGGGCTGGAGGCGGCCGAGCAGGCGGACACCCTGATCGTCCCGAACCGCCCCGACGTCGAGGTGCCCCGGCGCCCGGCGGTCCTGGCCGCGATCCGCCGCGCCCATGAACGCGGCGCCCGCCTGATCGGCTTCTGCAGCGGGGCGTTCACGCTGGCGGAGGCGGGTGTGCTGGACGGGCGCCGGGCCACCGCGCACTGGCAGTGGGCGGACGACTTCCGCGCCCGCTTCCCGGCGGTGACCCTGGAGCCGGACGTGCTCTTCGTCGACGACGGCGACATCCTCACGGCCGCGGGCAGCGCAGCGGCGCTGGACCTGGGCCTGCACGTGGTCCGGCGCGACTTCGGCGCCGAGATAGCCAACGCGGTCAGCCGCCGCCTGGTCTTCGCCGCCCACCGCGACGGCGGCCAGCGCCAGTTCGTGGAACGCCCGGTGCCGGCGGTCCGCGACGAATCCCTGGCGCCGCTGCTGGCCTGGGTGCAGGAACACCTGGACCAGCCGCTGACCGTGGCCGACCTGGCGGAACACGCGGCCGTCAGTCAGGCGACGCTGCACCGCCGGTTCCGCGCCGAACTGGGCACGACGCCGCTGGCCTGGCTGACCGGCGAACGCGTCACCCTGGCCTGCCGGCTGATCGAACGCGGCGAATCCCGCCCGGAGGTGGTGGCCCGGCGCACGGGCCTGGGCACCGCGACTAACCTGCGGACTCTGCTGCGCCGGGAGACGGGCCTGACCCCGACCCAGTACCGCCGTCGCTTCGGAACGGCCCCTGGTCGAGGCTGATTCTCAGGTCGATCCGGACGCGGCTGTCGGCGGACCCGAGGCCGCATTTCTTGGGCGGTTGACACTGATCAGGACGTCTCTTTCGAGGTGCTGCTTGATCAGGAACGTCAGGTGCTGACCATCAACCAGTTGCATGCGGCCATGTTCGTGGGCCTTTTGCCATCCGCCCGCAGTGAACCAAGACGTTGTCACCAGAATCCCGCGACCTGCCCGCTTCTCCTCCATCGCGCCGGCGAGTTCGCGGATGTGGCTCACGCCCACGACGTTCTTGTAGTGCTTCGCCTGGACGATCGTCAGCCCACCGACAAACGGGTCGGGATTGACCACCACGGCGTCGACACCGTCATCGTTGCTCGACGTCGTCGTCCAGCCCTGCATACCCATCGCTTCAAAGATCTGCCGAACGAGGTGTTCGAACTCGCCGTGCCCCATCTCCATGAGATCTGGACGGTGGTCCAGCGTGGCGACGGCATCGAACCCCTTTATGAAGTTGAACTTCGAAAGGTCGAACCTCAGTACCGGTTGGATGGGGGTCAGGGCGAACGGATGCGGAGAGACGAGCGCATTGAGATGGCGCAGGCAGTCGGCCGGGCTGACCCGATCGAGAACCAGTTCCTCGAACCTGTCCCGCTCCACGTTCAGACTGACGAGGCAGGGATACTCTCGCTGCCCGGTCGCGCGGTTGATGGTGTCGACGTGACCGTTGAAGGCCACGGTACGGAGTAGCTCGTCCGCATCGAACAGATCTCTCACCGTCAGAAGTGCCACCTGCGCGATGACGTCTCGGTAGAGCTCCCTGAGCTCCTTCTCCGGCCGCCGAGTCTCTGGCATCGTGTCGGCGTTGGGACCGCTCTGGATGTACTTGACCGACTTGACTGCGGGTACGACATCCGTCCCGGGCAGCTGCAATTGCACCACAACTTGCTCGGCGTCAGGGTTGTACGCCACTTCAGCCCGCCGCGGGAAATCCTCGGGCAACGGCGTCCGAACCAGCACTTGGTCGAGATACCTCTCCACAGGCTCACGTCGCCGTTCCCTCAAACCAGTGATCTCCTGCTGGATCAATTGGTTTCGCTTGGCGCAGTCGGCAGTTTCGGTGGCGACGAGCCGATCATGTTCCGCCCGCGCAGCGGCGAGCCGCTCGAGGCGCTGGGTTTCTGACCGTTCCCACCTGGCCTGAGCTGAGTCGTATCGGCGGTGGGCGACTGTCATTGCTGTCTCGTATCGAGCCTTTCCACCGAACAGGCCACCTAATGCACCAGGCGGAGGCGGCTCGAAGTCACGCCACTCGGGATGTGGTTCAGGGTGCCTGAGCGGCCCTGGATCGAACTGCCGGGTTGGAGGATCGCGAAGGAATCCTTGAAGATCGATACGCGCTCGCCGGCGGAGCCCGACGATCAAGAGGTGGGTCAGCTCTTCGACGGCCTTCTCAAGCGACACGGTCCGCATCGTGGCTTCGTCCCGCCGGCTGGCCACGTATCGGTCCGCTTCAGCACGCCGTTGGAGTGCAGCCGCCTTCTCCGCAGCGCGCTGGTCGCGCTCCGCCTGCCGGATCTGCGCTTGCCGCCAGCGCGCCAGATCGCCGGCACTCGGTCGTTTGCTCGTCGCCATCAAGCCGCCAGTCTCGAGACGTCGCCGACGAATCGACGTATGGCTGTTCAGGCTAGCGAGAATCCCACCGCCGGTCGATACACAAGGCAATCATTCGAGCACGAGGAGTCACATCGATTCGGGTTCTGACTCGATGGTCGGCGGTCGCCACGGGCCGATGCCGACCTCCTCGATGCGCTGCCAGAGGGGGCGCAGGGCGGCTTCCGGCTCGCGGGCGAAGATGCTGCCGCGGATCCGGACGAAGACGCAGTTGCCCACCCGTTCCAGCACCGCCTGCCGGCGCATGTCGCTCTCCCACTGCTCCGGCCCGTGGTACGCGTCCCCGTCGCATTCGATGGCCAGGCGGCGCCCGTCCGGGGCGTTGAGCACGAAGTCGATGCGGTAGCCGCCGATCCGGAACTGCGGGGTCGGCCGGTAGCCGCGAACGACCAGCCGGCGCAGCACCTCCCGTTCGAAGTCGCTCTCGCAGACCACTTCGAGATCCGGTGCCGTCGTCTGCACCGGCAGGTTCAGCGCGTAGTTCAGCAGCAGCGCCCGTGCGTCGTCGGCCAGCAGGGACGACGGCCGGACCGAGTGGAAGATCCAGAGCTGGTCGCGGGCCCGGGAGGCGGCCACGTTGACCCGGCGGTGGTACTCGCGCTTGGTGAACGCCGCCGGCCGGCCGTCGTTGTCGGAGACCACCATCGACACCAGCACGACGTCGCGTTCGTCGCCCTGGAAGGTGTACGCGTCCCCGACCCGCAGCCGCCGGGCCTCCATCTCGTCCTCGCCGATCTCCTCGCGGATGCGCGACAGCAGGTAGGTGGCCTGCCCGCTGGTGCTGAGCAGGCTGATCACGCCGAGGGTCTTACCGGCGTAGGAGTCGTCCGCGACGATCCGCACGATCCGGGCGACGAGCGCGTCGGCCTCCGCCAGGTTCACGTCGCCGAATCCGGCGAGCGGCTGCCGTACGCCGTCGGGAATGAACACCGCCCGCACCGGCGACGACAGCGCCCGATCGGCGCGCAGCGGCTGGATCTTGCCGTCGTAGTAGTGCCGGGACGAGAACTCGATGATCTGCGGGACGCAGCGGAAGTGCTCGGTGAGCAGGATCCGTTCCGGCGAGCGCCGCACCGCGTGGTCGTAGAGGGAGGACTCCGGGTCGAAGTGCTCGGCCGACGGCACGTCGTCCAGGTGGCTGTGGATCAGCCCGGCGACCGAGCCGACGAAGCCGAGCTGCGGGCCGATCTGCTGGTCGTCGCCGACCACCACGGCCCGTTCGGCCAACGACAGCACCGGCAGCGCGAACAGGTCGGCCTGCGACGCCTCGTCCACGATGACCACGTCGAAGTGCGCGCCCCCGGCGAACTGCTCGATCGCCCGGTCCACCGACATCACCCAGACCGGCACGGCCTCCACCGCGGACTCCATGGCCCGCTGGGCGTGCGCCTGCCAGGCTGCGGCGCTGCGGCCCGTACCCTTGCCGATCTTGCGCAGGGCGGTGGTCCAGTCGGCCAGCGCGGCCCGCCGCCGGTCGTCGAGGGCGCGGGAGACCTCCAGCCACGCGGACGCGACGACGAGGTCCGCGGTGAGCCGCCGGATCTTGTCGCGGGCCAGCTCGACCCGGTGGTTCAGCACGGCCGGGTCGACGCTGCCGACGACCTGGTCGAACCACGTCTGCGCCTGCCGCCACTCCCAGGCCCGCAGGCAGAGCTGCCCGGACACGGCCGGCACCAGTCCGGCGTCGACCTGGGCGGCCCACTCCGGTGCCACCTCCGCCAGCCGGTCGCGCAGGTCCACGTACCGCTGCGCGTCAGGCCGCAGCGCGGTGAGCCGGCGCGCCTCGGCGACCAGGGCGTCCCATTCCTGCAGGCCGGGGTCGAACCAGGCCGCAGCCAGCGGCGGCCACGGCACCAGCGCGTCCGCAACCGCGCGGTCGGCGGCGTCCAGGTCGTCCAGCTCGAAGACGACCAGGAGGCCGCCTTCAGTCCGGTCAAGGGTGGTGGTGGGGTATTCGGACGGGGCGTCGAGCAGGGCCGAGATCTCGGCCAGCCGGGTCGCGTCGAGATCCAGCTCCTCCTGGGGTACGAGCACACGCAGCCGCGCGGACAGCTCGGGCCACTGCCGGGCGTCCCAGCCCAGCGACTGCGCGGCCTCGGCCAGCAGCGTCCCGGCCCACACCTCCGGGTCGCCCGGGCGTTGCGGGATGGCCAGCCGCTGGATCCACTCGCTCCAGTGCTCGCCGAGCCGCCGCCGGGCCTGCCCGCGCCGCACCCAGGCGGCGGCCAGGTCGGCGTCCTCCACCGTGCGCAGGGCCTCGCCGTCGACCCGGACCTCGTCGGCGACGCGCCACAGCCCGGCCTGCAGGATCCGGTTGACCCCGCGGCCCGCGGCGAACCGTTCGCGCAGCTCACCCAGGCCGGCCAGCAGCTTCTTCGGCTCCGCGGCCAGCGCGTCCGAGGCGGTGACCCGGTGACCGCCGAGGGCGCGGGCCAGCTCGGCCAGGGAACGCTGCAGCTCCTCGGTGGCGGTGACGTGGTCGGTCCACATGGTGGCCCAGTGCGGGTCGGACAGCAGCCGGCCGAGCCGGTCCGTCCAGGTGCCCTCGCGGCGGCGCAGCCACGCGACCGCGTCGCGCAGGCCGTCGAGCAGCTCCGCGACGGCGCTCGCGCCCTGGGTGCGTACCGCATCGGTGTCGACGCCCGCCGCCTCCAGGCGGGCCACGCGGTCGGCGGCCGACTCCCGGTCGGCTCGCGCCCGCCTCGCGGTCGGCGCGTCGGGCAGGTGGGTGAGCTCGGGCAGCGGGCGCAGCGCGGCCGCCCGGTCGGCGGGCGAGAGGCGTGCGGCCAGCTGCAGCAGGGCGGCGAACTCGTCCGCGGACAGCGGCGGCCGCTCGGCCGGCGAGACCGGGTCGGGGATGCCGCCGTGCGCGGCGGCCCGCTCCCGCAGCCAGGCGCCGACCTCGGCCGGCGAGAGCCGCACGTCGTCGATCCGGTACGTCGCAGCCTCGTTCTCCGCGATCGCCCGCAGCCCGCCCAGCGCAGCCGCCAGCTCCCGCTCGGCGTCCTCCAGCCGCCCGGTGAGCCGCTGCACCCGGCCCGCCTCGGCCTGCTGGTCCAGCGTGGCGGCCCGGTCGGACAGCTCGCGGGCGGCCAGCTGCAGCTGCACGAGCTGGTCCGTGGTGCGCCCGAGCACGGCCAGGCAGAGGGCCTGCACCTCGGCCGGCAGGCCGTCGCGCAGCACCCGCAGCGGGTCCTCCTTCTGCGCGACGACCAGCACGCGTTTGCCGTTGGCCATCAGGTGGCAGATCAGGTTGCGGATGGTGTGGGTCTTGCCGGTGCCGGGCGGTCCCTGCACGGCGACGTTGCGGTGCAGCGCGAGCCGGCGGGCGATCGACTCCTGGGCCTCGTTGGTCGGCAGCGGCATGAGCAGCCGCTCCCCCACCCGGTGCCAGTCCTCGGGCCGGTCGTCGGGCATCCGCAGCTTGCTGGGCTCGTGCGCGACGATCGCGGCCAGTGCGCCGATGCTGGTGGTGTCGCCGGCGAGCAGCCGGTCGCGCAGGCTCTCCAGGAAGCCGCGCAGCAGCCGCTGCCGCGGCCGCGCGAACAGGACGCCGGTGTCGACGATGTGCGGGCCGGACACGGCCTCGCCGGGCACGGCCACCCGCCGGTCGTAGCCCAGCCGGCCCAGGGCGCGCTCGAACAACTCCCGGCGTTCCAGGTCGTCCCAGAGGTCGACCTCGAGCGTGCCGGCCGGCCCGGCCAGGGCCAGGAGCTGGCCGAGATACCGCTCGTCCAGGCCGGCCAGCGCGTCGGTCTGCAGCCGGGACGGACCCTGCGGCGAGACGGTGATCATCGACCGGTCGGGGTCGTACTCGATCAGCACCGGCGTCGCGACCAGCGGATAGCGCACCCGGTTGCCGTTGACGACGGTGTCCAGGATGCCGTGGCCCCAGACCAGCTCGGTGGTGGCGGCGGCCATGTCGACCTGGTGCATGAGATCGAAGAGCTGCCGGTGCAGCACCCGGGCCCGCTCGGCCTCGGCGCTGGCGATCGACCAGGGCCGCCACACCTCGTCGCGCCAGGTCTCGAATCCCTCGCCGTCGGCCTTGGGCTCGTCGGTCGGGCTGATCTCGTTGAGCCGGCGGCGCAGCTCGGCGGGCACCGCGACCGGGGCCGGCGGGTCCGGCAGGCCGACCCGCAGCCAGCCGGTGCCGTCCGCGGCCGGCCCGAGCGAGCACGCCGGGTGCTCCGGCAGGGCCTCCATCCGGTACGCGTCAGCGGGCAGCGTCCGCGCGGGGCGTTCCATGTGCGCGCGGACGGCGAGCAGGTAATCCGCGACGGAGACGGCCCGGTCCCGGATGACGGTGGGCGACTCTGCGTGCGGCGCGGACATTCTTCGCAGGTTATCCGATGTGCGCAGCGGCAACGGGCGGCGCGGGAGGCGCCGGCACCGCTATGGTTTCGACGCCTGGAAGGGGGACACCATGTCGCAGGGTCAAGGACAGGACTGGAACGCCGCTCCACCGCCCCAGCCATACCCCTACCCCTACCCGCAGCAGCCCGGCTTCGACCCGGCCGACCCGCTGGTCAGCAACGACTTCAACGGGTGGTGGCACCGCAGCTTCCGGCTGGTGAAGGCGGCGTGGCGGCCGATGGCGGTGATCCAGCTGATCGTGGCTGTCCCGACGCTGGTGCTGCTGGTCCCGGCCATGCTCGCCTTCCAGGACGAGCAGCGGGTGGCTCAGGAGAGCGTGCAGGCCTCGATCGACGCCGGCACCCAGCCGGACTTCTCCCTGTTCTTCGCCGGGCTGACCGCCCTGGTGCCGGCTGCCCTCGTGGCGGGCCTGTTCTCCATGCTCGGGCAGCTGGCCTGCCAGCAGGTCGTGGTGTTCACCGCCACCGGCCGCACCGGCAGCCTGGTGGGCCCGGCGCTACTGGCCGCGGCGAAACGCCTCCCGGCCCTGATCGGCTGGTACCTGCTGGCCGTCCCGGTGCTGACCGTGGCGCTGGTGCTGTGCTTCTTCCCGGTGCTCTACGTGGGCGCGGCGCTGACCGTCCTGCCGGTGGTGGTCCTGCTGGAACGCGGCAACGGCATCGGCCGCTGCTTCAAGCTCTTCCACGCCAACGTGGGCGTCTCGGTGAGCCGCATCGCGACGATCATGGGCCTGAGCATCGGCGCGGGCCTGCTCCTGACCCTGCTGAACACCCTCGTCGACGTGACCATCGGCGGCAGCTACACCACCCCCAACAGCACCGCCACGGTGATCAACACAGTGGTCCAGGCCGGCTACTACGTGGTGTCCTACCTGGTGCTGGCGGCCCTGCTGGTGACCACGTACGCCGACATGCGCGCCCGCCGCGAGCCGTTCAGCACGGCGAGCCTGCAGCCCGGCCCGGCCTGATCCCGGCGCCCGGTCAGGCCTCTTCCGGGTCGCGCCCCTGAGCGGCCCGGCCCCCGTCGACCGGGAGTACCGCCCCGTTGACGAAGCTCGCCGCCGGGGACAGCAGGAACGCCACCGCGTCCGCGACCTCGCCGGCCCGGCCGAGCCGGCCGACCGGATGCAGCAGCCGGATCTCGCGCGCGAAGTGCTCGGCCCCGGCCGCGTCCAGCCCGGCCACGTGCTCGTCGGAGCGCTCGGTGGCGATCGACCCCAGCGCGACCGCGTTGACCCGGATGCCCCGCGGACCGTAGTCGACGGCCAGCGCCCGGGTCAGCCCCTCGATCGCCGCCTTGGCGGTGGCGTAGGCCAGCGCGCCGCGGACCGGGCGTTGGGCCTGGTGGGACGAGACGTTGACGATCGCGCCGGTGCCCCGCGGCAGGAAGTGCCGGACCGCGGCCGCGCTGCCGACCACCACCGGGTCGAGGTTGCGGCCGATCAGGCTGAGCAACTCGCCCGGTGGCACCTCGTGCAGCCACGCGTCGCGGAACACCGCCGCATTGTTGACCCAGCCGATCAGCGGTCCCGCCGCCCCGGCCACGGCCGCGGCCTGCTCGGCCACGGCCGGATCGGCGGCATCACCGATCACCGGCAGGATGCGTCCGGCGGCCGGGTGGTCACCGACCCAGTCCAGCGTCGCCGGATCGAACTCGAGCACGGCCACGGTGTCGTGCTCGCCGGCCAGCCGCTCGACCACGGCCCGGCCGACCCCGCGTCCACCGCCGGTCACCACGTAGGAAGCCATGCCCCTCAGCTTTCCAGCCGGGCGGCCGCCACGCCGCGCACACCGGCGTCCTCCATCGGGTCGTCGCGCAGGTAGCTCAGCCGCTCGCGGGTTTCGGCATCAAGCACCACGTGCTCGGCGGCCACGCGACGAACATCCTCTTCGCAGTCCCACAACCCTTCGACGAGCGAGCTTTCCGCCACCGCCGGGTCGGCGATCCGGTACGCCCGCAGATAGCTCGCGCGTTCGTAACTGTGCGGGGTCGGCCAGAGCCGGCGCAGGATCGCGGCGACCGGGCCACCGAGCCGCGCGAGACCCGTGACCAACTCGTCGTACCCGCAGAGCTGGTCCGGGGTGTCGTCGAGGCGGGCGACCTCGGCCAGCAGCACCGGCACGTCGGCCTCGTCACCGTGGGCAGCGAGCGTGGAGACGGCCGCTCCGCGCAACGGGCCGCCGGCCTCGGCCCAGCGCCGGGCCGCCGGCACCGCCGTAGCGCCGAGGGGAGCGGTCGCCCGGGCGACCGCGCCACCCAGCCCGGTGACGTCCATGGTGTCCAGTACGTCGAGCAGCTCCGGTTCGCCCGGACGCCGGGCCAGCTCGCGCAGCGCCGACCGGTGCAGTTGCTTGGGTGCGGGATCGCGCAGCACGGCCAGCAGTTCGCCGGTGGACACCGCCGGGAGCGGCGTTCTCCGCGGCGCCGGCGGCTGCCGGTCCGGACCCAGGTCCTCCCACCAGGGTCCGGGCCGGCAGGACACCACGTGCGCGAGCGCCTCCGAACCGCGCTGCCCATGCTTGATGTAGTCGCGGACACCGTCGACTGCTTCCTCGACACCGGCCGCGCCGAGACAGGCCAGCACGCCGAGAGCGACAGTGAACTCCGGCTCGGCGGCATGCAGGCGCGCGACGATCAGCCGGACCGGCATGCCGAGGTCGCGGACCAGCCGGGCCAGGTAGACGTCCCGCGAGTCGACCTGCCGGTCCCAGGCGTACTGCTGCCGCAGGCAGGTCTCCACCAGCACCGGGTCCCGGACCGCGCGGGCGCCCCGGCCGAGGCCCCGCTGCACCTGCCCGGCGACGATGTCCAGGGAGTCGTAGCCGATCACGGCGTCAGCCGCGCCGCCGCCGCGGCACGGACCTCGGGGGCCTCGATGGGATCGTCGCGCAGGTAGACCAGGCGCTCCCGGATCCACGAGGAGAGCTGCACCCGCTGGACGGCCAGCAGGCGAACGTCCCGCTCGCAGTCCCACAACCCTTCCCGCAGACCGCTCTCGGCGCCGTCCGGATCCAGCATGAGGTACGCCCGCAGATAGCTCGCGCGTTCGTAGCTGTGCGGGGTGAACCAGAGCCGGCGCAGCAACTTCGGGACGCCGGCCGTGCCCGGTCCACCGATGCGCGCCAGTCCGTCAACGAGGCGGTTGTAGCCGCAACGGTCGTCGCGGGCATCGAGCCACGCGATGCCGTCGAGGAGCAGCGGCACATCGGACTCATCGCCGTGGGCCGCGGCGAAGAGCAACCTGTTCCAGCGGTCCGGGCCGGCCGTCTCCCGCTCCTGATCGCCCGGTGGGACGGCCGGTTTCTGCGCGGCCGGGCCGTCCACCGGCGGCCGCCGCAGGTCCTCCCAGTGCTCGACGGGCCACTCCCGCGACACCACCTGCAGCACCTCCCGCCCGCGGGAGCCTTCGGCCACGTAGCGGCGCACCTCGTCCACCACGCCGTCCACACCGGCCCGGCCCAGAACTTCGAGAACCTCCAGCGTGTTGGTGAACTCGTTGTTCTCTTCGTCGGTATCCGCGGCGTGCAGCCGGTCGGTGAGAGGCTCGACGCCGAGCCCGAGGTCACGGATCAGCCGGGCCAGGTAGACAGCCCGCTCGTCGATGCTCCACCACCAGCGGAAGTCACTGCGGACGCAGGCGTACACGGTCCCGGCGTCGCGCACCTCGTGAGCGCCCCGGCCGAGGCCGCGCTGCACCTGCCCCGCGATGGTGCGGGACGGTTCATAGAAAGTCATCGCCAGGCAGTGTGCGGCCCGGCCCCGCCTGCCGTCCGCTCAATTTCAGACGATGGCGCTGTACGCGTTCAGCGCCGGCTGGCCGCCGAGGTGGGCGTACAGGACCGTCGCGTCCTTGCCGATCTCGCCGCGGGTGACCAGGTCGATCAGGCCGGCCATCGACTTGCCCTCGTACACCGGGTCGGTGATCATGCCCTCGGTCCGGGCCGCCAGCCGCATCGCTTCCAGGGTCGTCTCGTCCGGGATGCCGTAGATGCCGGCGTGGTAGCGGTCGTCCAGCAGGATCTCGTCGTCGCGCAGCTCGCGGCCCAGCCCGATCAGCTCGGCCGTGTTGCGGGCGATCCGGGCCACCTGGTCCCAGGTCTCGGCCGGCTTGGCCGAGCCGTCGATGCCCAGCACCCGCCGGGGCCGGTCGTCGCCGAGCGCCGCGAAGCCCGCGATCATCCCGGCCTGGGTGCTGCCGGTCACCGAGCAGACCACCACCGTGTCGAAGAAGACCCCGAGCTGGGCCTCCTGGTCGGCCACCTCACGCGCCCAGTTGGCGAAGCCGAGACCGCCGAGCCGGTGGTCCGAGGCGCCGGCCGGGATCGCGTACGGCTTCCCGCCGCGCGCCTCCACCTCCGCGATGGCCTGGTCCCAGCTCTCCTTGAAGCCGATCCCGAAGCCGGCCTTGACCAGCCGCACGTCGGCCCCGGCGAGCCGGCTGAGCAGGATGTTGCCGACCTTGTCGTAGACGCTGTCCGGCCAGTCGACCCAGCTCTCCTGGATCAGCACACACTTCAGCCCCGCGTACGCGGCCACGGCGGCCACCTGCCGGGTGTGGTTGGACTGCACGCCACCGATGGACACCAGCGTGTCGCAACCCTGGGCCAGCGCGTCGGCGACGAGGTATTCGAGCTTGCGGGTCTTGTTGCCGCCGTACGCGATGCCGGAGTTGCAGTCCTCGCGCTTGGCCCAGACGGCGGCGCCGCCGAGGTGCCGGGTGAGCCGGTCCAGGCGGTGCACGGGCGAGGGCCCGAACAGCAACGGGTACCGGTCGAAGTCGTCCAGCGGCATGGCAGCTCCTCAGTCGGGTCCTGCCGATCATCCTGCCAGGTCAGGACGGGTGAACCCGGCGAGTATGCCGGTGTAGTGCTTCGGCGGCGGCGACGCGTATTCGCCTGCCGGTCTCGCCGATCAGCGTGCGGATGGCCGATGTGGGCCCTGACCCTGTTCCGCCACGTTTATCGCCGTGTTGCGTCTGCTCCAGCAGGTACACAGACGTCCGCCGCCTGCGGGTCTGCAGGGCGGCGGACGGAGGGGGACGTGCTCTAGGGGAACTGCATCCGGCGCGGCCGGGGGATCACCGGGGGCGGCAGGGGCAGGTCCGCGAGGTGGCTCCAGTTGAGCGAGCCGTTGTCCGTCGACTTGATCTCACCGAGGCAGGCCCGCAGCAGGCCCAGATTCGGCGCACCGGCGAAGCCGGCGATGACCACCTCGGGGGTCGGGTCGAGCTGCGCGATCGCCGCGCAGATCTTCGACACCTCACGCTCGTCGACGGCGTCGAGCGGCAGGGGTGCCTCCGCCTGGGAGCGGCGCCACGGTGGCCCGAACCGGCGCAGCAGCTCGCGGGCCAGCCGGCCGAAGGAGCGGCCGACCTCGGCGTCCGCCATGGACATCCGCGCCGACTGGCCGTAGCACCACGGCACCACCACGTGGCCGTTGATGACCACGAGCTGGTAGACGGACCTGGGGACGCTGATGATTTCGGCCCCCGGCAGGGTGCCGAGGAAGAGGACCAGTTCCTCGTACGGCAGCGGCCACCGGGGGTTGGCGAGCACTCGTTCCGTGGTCGTCGTCATAGCGGGATGAGCATGGACCTCGCGGTCGATCGCCGTGCTCAAAGCTTCGGGAACTCGGGTCCACAGCTCTGCGGCAACCTTGTCGCCGAACTGCTCGACCACCCACTCACTGGGACCGACGAGAACGTCTGGGCGCATGCGGTACCACCACCGTCCGTGTCGCTGGCGCTACGTCTGGGTAGAACAGTTCCACTCACGGAGATCGACTGGAAGACCAATCATCGCCGATCTCAAAAACATCCATGAATGAAAACCGGCAGGACGGTCAAACCGTTGCGGCGACATTGGAGCAGCAGGTCCGCGACTCGCGAAACGTGCAACTTGCAGGGCGAACCGCCATGCAAGTTGCAGGTCGGCTCGCGAATCAGTCCTGTATCCGACAGTGAACTCCTCCCATATTTCGAGCCGATGACCACCTCGCGAACAGCAACCGACAGTGATCAAGGCTCGCGGTGAGAGATCCTGGCGTGGCTCAGGCCCGGCCCCGCCGGACCCCGACAACGAGCGCGACGACAGCACCGAGCAGAACGAGCAGACCGACCCCACCGATCGCCATGACGGGGAGACCATCGTCCTCTCTGTCGGTTCCGGAGTTCGGCACCGTGGCCGCTCGGCTGGCGGCCGGGCCCGGCGTCACGGCCGCGGCGGCGTCGAGCGCGGCAAGAACGTCGAGCTCGCCGAAACCGTAGGCGTCGTCCCGTCCGGCGGGACCCTTGTCGACGGCAGTCTTCTCGAGGACCTCGACGACCTGGGCGGCGGACAGTTCCGGATGCTCGGCCCGGATCAGCGCCGCCGCTCCGGACACGATCGCGGTCGAGATGCTCGTGCCCTGGACCCGCTCGTACTCCCGGTCCGGATCGCCGTTGGCCACCGCGACGTCCACACCCGGCGCGACGAGGTCGAGCTGTGGTCCCTGATGCGAGAAGGACGCGATCTTCCCCTTGCGGTCCACTGCCCCCACCGCGATCACCTCGGGATAGGCGGCCGGATACTCGCTGTCGCCACCGGCTTCACCGTCGTTGCCCGACCCGGCGACCAGCACCACATCGGCGTCGGCGGCCCGCTTCACCGCCGCGGCCAGTCCCTCGGTTCCGCCGGTGAGAAACGACATGTTGATGACCTTGGCGCCGTGCTCGACGGACCAGTCGATCGCCTTGGCGACCACCAGCGGACTTCCGGCCGGGGAGACCGGCAGGATCTCGGCGGCCGGCGCGACGCCCAGCACTCCGCGGCCCCCGGAGCGTCCCCGAGCCGCGATGATCCCGGCGATCCCGGTCCCGTGCCCCTCCAGATCGTTCCGTCCGTCGCCTTTGCCCAGCACGTTGAAACCGGGCAGGACCGCACCTGCTAGATCCGGGTGTCCATCCCAGACGCCGCTGTCGATGACGGCGACGGTGACTCCCTTGCCCTGAGTCGTCCGGTGGGCCTCCGCGATACGCAGACTCTTCAGATACCACTGCTGATCCCGTTGCTGATCCGCGCGCGCCGGCGTCGGCCACACCACAACGGTGGTCAGCAGAGCGAAAGTCGCGGCCAGCAGCCGCCGTCCCGGAACTGGCATCACTGCCGCCATCCGATGACGCCGGGACCCGGGTCGTGACGGTACTGCCGGCGCGATGGTTCGATCACCGGGGGAACCCCCTGCTCAGTGGCCCACGGGTTGTCGGGATCGAACGCCGGGCCCTGACCGCGTTCTCCACTCCGGCAACGGTTCGCCGGATGCTGCGGCGCGGGCATCATCGACGGCGATGCCTGGCTTGCCCGGCCCGCCGGGGATCCGGCTCCCCGGCCGGCCGGCTGTCCCGTCGCCGGTGGCAGCCAGGATGGCGTCGCGGGCTTGACTGCCCGAGCCCGGCCCTGGACAGGCGCACCGCCCTCGATGACGGACCCCGGCAGACCTCGTTGTCCGGCGCCGACGGAAGACCGACCGCCCGCGCCTCCGATGACCAGACCTGGTGTCGTGATCACGGCGGCGGACCCGGACACCGGCGGCGGTGCGGGTGAGGGCGAGCCGATCGGCGGCGGACTGATCACTCCCGCCAAGGACGGCCCGGACGGGCTCGCAGTGTCGATCGCCTCCCCAGCCCCGGAGCCTGAGGAGGCTGCGCCCGGCAGCGGCGGTGGCGGATCGTGCGGCACCGAGATCCCGCTGGTGACGCCCGCGGAGAGCGGAGTCGCCCGGCTGTCGGAGCCGTCGCCGCCGGGTCGGCCGAGTGGAGCGTCAGCGAACATCCGCGGCTCGAACTCGTAGACATCGGGGGCCACGATGGCGTTCCCCGGGTCGGCCACGATGCTCTCGGCGTTGCGCATCTGCCGGCGGGCCTGCTCATCGATCTCGTCCTCGGCGTTGTCCCACCACCCGGGCACCCAGTCGTCGCTCTTGGCCAGATACGACCGGTACAGGGGCTCGACCTTCACCTTCGCCTGCCGCAACGCTTCGAGCACCTGCGCCAGCGCACCGGCGTTCGCGTCGGCGACCTTCTTGTTCTCGGCCATGTTGAACAGCAGATCGTCGATCAGATCGACGAAGGCCGCAGCGGCTTTGTTCTTCTCCGGCGGCCAAGCCCCCATCAGGGTTTCCTTGGCCAGCTCCAGCCGGCGGCGCTGATCATGCAGCAATCCCGCCAGCGAACCCAGGGCCGAGACCTGCCGCCACGCCTCCGGATCGTCCTCCTTCTCGACCATGGCCCAGATCCGCGGCGTGTTGTAGGCGGACCACGGAGTAACCCCGCTGGGAAGAAAGGTGCCGTCGCTCACGACACCTCCACGTCATATCGGACGTCGCTCGCCGCCTGCGTCCTGCCGGCGGCGATCGACAGCATGCGATTGATGGTGTTGATGCTCCGCTCGGACTGGTCGTCAACGGCGCGGAAGTCCTTCGCCACCTGCTCGGCGGCATCGGCGAGGATCCTCGCCGCCTCGACGAACCGGGTCAGATTGGTCAGCGAGTGGTCGAGCGCCTTGGCGTAGTTCTCCTTGGCCCGCAGCACGGCCTCACTGGCGTTCGTGGTGCCGAAGGTGATGCCCGCGGAGAACGACTGCCGGGACCGCGCCACGTCGACCGGATCGACCCGCTCGGCGTAGAACCGCACGTCACCGGCGAAGTCCGCGAGGCCGGTCGTTTCCACGTGTATCGAGCTGTCGCCCATCGCTGCCTCCCGTGCCGTCCCGGCCGCAGACCCGCCGAGGATATCGACGCCGGCCGACGATCCGTCACCCCGCGCTCACCATCCCCACCCGACAGCAACACGTCCGCGGACCCGATCCGGTTCAGCGGCGGACCTCACTCCTCCCGATACGTCCCCAGCAGACTCTGCCGGCGGCTCTCGTCGGTCGCCCGGTACGACTCCGCGGTCGTGCGCAGGCGCGCGCCGGTGTCGTCCAGCGCGTCGGCCGCCGCTCTCATCCCGTCGACCACGACGTCCTGCAGGGCGCCCAGCATCACCGGGACCATCACGCACAACTTCCCGTACGCGTCGGGCCCCGGCCGGACCGCCGCTCCCGCCCCGGCCGCCGTCGTCACCTGGGCGGCGATCGCCTCCACGTGGCCGGCGTGCACCACCAGGTCCTGGGGGCGTACCCCGAAGTGGTCCGTCATGGCGCCCGCCGGGTGAGCGAGGCGATCACGGCTTTGCCCGTCTCCGAGTCGGCGCCGACCGTCTCGTCGGTGACCACCGTTGCCTTCGCGGTCAGGTCGGCCTGCGCCGCGGCCAGGGTCGCGAGGATCTGCCGGGCGGTCTCGGCCGCCGGCTACCGGCGCACCCCCTCGTCGAGCTCCAGGCCGGTCAGCGCACCGCCGGCACCGACGGTCACCGTGACCAGGCCGTCGTCGCTGCGGGCGGCGCCGCTGAGCTGGGCGAGGCGGCCGGCGAGCTCGCGGGCCTGCGCGGCCCGCTGCTCGAAGCCGGCCTGCCAGTCGTCGACGCGGCGCTCGGCCGCGTCCAGATCCGGTCCCTCGAACATGGACCCCACCGTAGTTCCGGCGCTCTAGTCTCGGCCGGGTGACCACGTCGTCGATCCAGGAGCTGACCGCTCGCGTGCGTGCCTTCGCGGACGAGCGTGACTGGCAGCAGTTCCACACTCCGAAGAACCTGGCCATGGCCCTGACCGGGGAGGTCGGCGAGCTGGTCGCCGAGTTCCAGTGGCTCACGGCCGATCAGTCCGCCGCCGTCATGGCGGACCCCGAGCTCGGTCCCCGGGTACGCGCCGAGATCGGCGACGTCACCATCTATCTCGTCCGGCTCGCCGACGTGCTGGGCATCGACCTGGTGGCCGCCGCCCTGGACAAGCTCGCCGACTCGGCCCGCCGCTACCCCGTCGAGCAGGCCCGCGGCTCAGCAGCCAGAGCCCGCGACGCCGCCCGACCACGCGAGGCCGCCCCACCACGCGACACGGCCAGCTCGCGCGACACGGCCGGCTAGGGAGTCAGGCCGGCGAGGTGGGCCAGCATGGACTGGTTCGCCTCCCAGCCGTCCGGGAACTTCACCGGAACGCCCAGATGGACCGGTTCCGTCGACGGGTGGGCGTCCAGCAGCTCCGCGATCCCCGCCCGGGCCACCACCACGCACGCGTGCCGGTGGCGGGACGTCAGCACGCACAACCGGCCCGACTCCAGGTGGAATGCCGTCGCGTCGCGGCGGCCCGACAGCGGGTGCAGGACCACCGTCAGGTCGTACTCCCGGCCCTGCAGGCGGTTGGCCGTGTCCACCGTGATCTCGCGGGCGTGCGCCGGCAGGAACGACCGGATCGCCGCCACCTGGTCGCGGTGGGCCGCGCCGATGGCGATGCGGTCCGCCGTCAGCGGCGTCTCTCCGGTCTCCGACTGCGCCGTTGCGCCGCGGGCCAGGGCCCGGGCCGCGATCAGGGCGCAGGCCGCCGCCGCCTCGGCGTCCGTGCGGACCGTGAAGCGGGCCGGGAGTTCGTGCAGACCCCAGCCGGTCGCCGCGGCCACGTCGAGGACCCGGTCCACGTCGGTCGACGCCGGTTCGGTGAACGTCAAGCGGCGGTCCGCCGGGCCCGTGCCCGAGCGGAAGCCGGTGAACGGGTAGAACGCGGCCGCGACCACCGGCGCCGCCGAGGCCGGCAGCCGCCAGGACACCGGGAGGCGGTGGACCGGCAGCGTCGGGTTGTGGCGCAACAGGACGGCCACCGCGCTCTGCATGGGATCCCAGCTCAGGCCGGTCCAGCGGTCGACCTCGACCGTCGAGAACGGATCGAGCTGGCCGGGGTCGCCGACGAACAGAGCGCGTTCGAAGCGGGGGGCCACGCGCAGCAGGGCGTCCGAGCGCATCTGGTACGCCTCGTCGACGATCGCCCAGGGCCACGTTCCCTCGGTGACCGTCGCCCACTTCGCCGCTGTGCCGATCGTCACGGGTGGGCCGCCCAGGTCGGGGACCTTCGCGCCGACGCGGCACGACGGGTGGTTGCGGACCCGTTCCGAGGCGGCGTAGTCCACCGCGGAGAGCCGGCCCACCGGCAGCTCGGGATGCTTCGTGCCGAGGCGCTCGATCAGGTCGTCCACCTGCTCGTTGGTCTGCGCCACGATCATCAGGGACGCACCGGTGGCGGCGAGCACGCCGGCCGCGCGTACCACCAGGGTGCTCTTGCCCGCGCCGGGCGGCGAGTCGACCACCACGCCGCGCTGCTCGGAGGTCGCGAGGTCCCGCAGCACGGCGTCGACGACGTGGGCCGCCGCCGCGGCCGGGGACTCCAGGGACATGGTCACCGGGGCACCGTATCCCGTGACGCCGCAGCCGGGATCTTCCCCCGAGGTGCGGAATTCTCTCCACATTGTCACTCGTCGGATATCTGACGCTACTTTGAGTGAATGACCGATGGGGTATACCGTCCGATCCTGCGGCCCCGGCGCGGTGAACTCGCCGCCCTGCACCACCTGGACGCCGCCACCGCCGCGCGCGTCATGCCGATCATCGAGCTGTCCCCCGGCGATCGCCTGCCGCAGCTCGTCCGGCAGATGCCACCACGCACCGGCGCCCTGGCCGTCGACCTGAGCGCGATCGACGAGCCCGAGGACCCCCTCGACTCACCACCACTGGAGCTCGCCGAGGACCTGGCCGAGGTCGGTGTGGCCATGCTGCCGGTGCTGCGCGCGTACGACAGCCGTCGCCGGCTGGTGGAGCACGGCCTGGCCGCCCGCATGCACCTCGGGCGGGCCGTGCTGCGGCTGCAGCCGCACCGCGACGCCCGCAATCCCGCCACCGCGACCGCGACCGCCGACCGGCTGCTCGCCGGGGCCGGCCTCGAGGCCGAGCGGGTCGACCTGGTCATCGACCTGGCCGAGACGGCCTGCGCCGCACACGCCGACCGGTTCGAGGAGCGGGCCCGGCACGTGCTGCGCTGGGCGCGGTCGTCGCCGTGGCGGTCGGTCACCGTCGCCGCCGGCGCGATGCCGCCCAACCTGGACGATCTGCCCACCGACGAGGCGGTCCCGGTCGGGCGCCTCGACGCCCAGGTGTGGGCCCGGCTGTCGGAGCCGGGCATCGGCTATGCCGACTACGGCGTGACCTCACCGGTACGGCGTCTCGGCGTCAACCACCGCCAACTGCCCACCCTGCGCTACACCGCCGAAAGCGACTGGTGGATCTACCGGTGGGCCCGGCGCGGCGCCCGCAGCGACGACCGCTGCCACGACCTGTGCCGGACCCTGGTCGGCTCGGCGCAGTGGCCGGCCGCCGGGGCCCGCTTCTCGTGGGGCGACGCGCAGATAGCCCGCCAGGCCCGCAGCGCCCGCGGCGGCGGCAGCTCGGCCAACTGGATCGCCTGGAGCACGTCCCACCACATCGCCCACGTCCTGCGCGCCCTCCCTCAGCAAAGCGGCTAGCGGACCTGCCAGGTCGCGATGACGTCGATCGTCGGCCACACGAAGACGATGTCGCCCTTGGTGTTCGGCACGTCGAAGACGATGGTCGTCTTGTAGGTGCGGCCCGCGACGAGCCGGCGTACGAACGCGCCGTAGTTCTTCTCGCAGTTGCTGCCGTACGCCGAGTTCAGCCAGGTGCCGTCGCGCTGCTGGAAGCGGAACGCGTAGTCGGTCACGTCCGGCTCACCGGCGAGCACCTTCACCCGCAGCTCGGTGGGCAGGTAGCCGCCGTTCTCCGGCTTGCGCGCGTACGCGTCGCAGCCGGTCTTGCGGAACTTGCCGGCACGGACCGTGACCTCGAACTTCACCCCGCGCTCGCCCTCGACGACGAACTTCTCGCCGGCGCCCAGCCGCTGCGGTCCGATGCGTTCCAGCAGCGGCCCGGACGGCTCGATCAGCCCCGGCGCGGTCACCCGCCCGGAGGCACGGGGAACCGGCGACGCCGCGTTGATCTCGGTCGCGGCCCGGTCGTAGATGCCGGCCGCCAGGTAGACCACGGCGGCGGTGCCGGCCAGCAGCAACACCACACCGACGGCGAAGTAGGCAGTGACGAGCCGCCGGGACAGCGCCCCACGCTTGCGCGGGCGCCCGATCACGACCGGCTTCATCTGCGCCGGCACGGTGTCGTCAGCCGGTGGCGGCGGCTGCTCGACCGGCGCCATCTCCGCGGGCGCGGGCTCGGCGGGCGGCTCCTTCGTCACGGCGGTGGATCTCCTCGAACGGTGGTGAGTGGTGCGAGCGCAGCATAGAGGCAGTGGCAGACTGCCGCAGTACCGGCTTTCTTCGTACACTTGTGCCAATGTTGCTCGACGCCGCTCTCGCGTACGCCCGGCACGGCATCCCCGTCCTGCCGGTGCACTCGCCTGCGGCGGACGGGTCCTGCTCCTGCGAGCGGCCCGGTTGCGAGCGGCCGGGCAAGCATCCGCGGCTGCGTCACGGCCTGACCGATGCCAGCCTCGATCCGCGCCGGATCGAGATGTGGTGGACGCGCTGGCCGGCGGCCAACGTCGGGCTGCGCACCGGCGTTGTGATGGACGTCGCCGACGTGGACTCGCCGGGCGGCTGGCACGGCCTGCGTCATCTGCTCGGCGACGAGCTGCCGGCGGGGCCCCAGGTCCGCACGGGCGGCGGCGGCTGGCACTTCTGGTTCCGGCCGCTGGGGTACGGCAACCGCGTCCACCTGCTGCCCGGCGTCGACTGGCGCGGCGCGGGCGGGTACGTGGTCGCACCCCCGTCCCGGCACGCCGACCGCACCACCTACTACTGGGTCACCGGCCCGGGCGCGGAGCCGCCGGAGGCCCCGCCCGCCCTGCGCGAGCTGGTCGCCGGCCCCGAGCCACCGTTGCGGCGCGGCGGTGCCGGCCGGGAGCGCATCGCCCACCCGGATCGTTACGCATCCGTGGCGCTGGCGGCCGAGGCCGACCGGGTGGCCCGCGCCCCGGTCGGCACCCGCAACGACACCCTCAACCGGGCGGCGTTCGCGCTGGGCCGGCTGGTCGGCGCGGGCCTGCTGGAGCCGGCTCTGGTGACCGAGGAGTTGTCCGCGGCGGCCCGCTGGGCCGGGCTCGGCCGGACGGAGACGATCCGCACGATCCGCTCGGGCCTGAGCGCCGGCCGGCGTCAGCCCCTCGACCCGGGACGGCGCAACGTGGCGTGATCAAGCGGTGACGGCGCCGCCCTGGCAACGCGGCCGGTGCCGGGTAGCCTGGCTTGTCGGATCGCCGGCGGGCGACAGTTGGAGGACGCATGGCCGAGGACGTGGAGGCTGCCCCGGCACCTGCGGGCGGTCTGGCCGATCCCGCGCGCCTGCGGTCCCTGCAGCGCGTCTGTGTCGGCGCCGAGCCCGACCAGGCTTTCGACCGTTTCGCGAGCCTGGTCAAGCGACTGCTCGACGTTCCGGTGGCGCTCGTCTCGCTGGTCGACGATCAGCGCCAGTTCTTCCCCGGCCAGGTCGGACTGGCCGAGCCGTGGCTCACCAAGCGGGAGACCCCGCTGACCCACTCGTTCTGTCAGCACGTGGTCATCGAGGGTGAGGCCAAGGTGTTCCCGGACGCGCGGATCTACGCGCAGGTCCGCGACAACCTGGCCATCCCGGACCTGGGCGTGGTCGCCTATGCGGGCATGCCGCTGACCGACGCGGACGGCCGCACCCTGGGCTCGCTCTGCGCGATCGACACCAAGCCGCGGGCCTGGACCAGGGCGGAGCTGGAGATCCTGCGCGACCTGTCCGAGGCCTGCTCCTCGGAGCTGCGGCTGCGCATCTCCCGGGAGCTCGCCGATGAGGCCCGCCGGCACGCCGAGACCGCGCACGACCAGCTCGCGATGCTGGCCGAGCTGACCGAGACGCTCGCCACGACCACCGACATCGACGAGGCGCTGGGCTCGCTGGGCACGGCGCTGACCCCGCGGCTCGCCGACTGGTGCCTCATCTCGCTGATCGGCCCGGACGGCATGCCCCGGCAGGTCTCCACCGCCCACCGCGATCCGGAGCGCGCGGCCGACGTGGTCCGGTTCGCCGAGCTGATGGCCACCGGCCTGAACGCCAAGTCCATCGTGCTGGCGGTCCAGGGCACCGGCCGGCCGATCCGCCGCGACGGCGAGAGCGCGTCGAACATCCTGGAGCGCACCACCGACACCGAGCTGGCGACCATCGCGGAACGGCTGGGTTACGCCTCCTTCCTGGTCGTGCCGATCACCGAGCCGGTGAGCCACCGCGTGCTGGGCACGATCACGCTGGTCAACGGGCCGTCCCGGGCGGCGTTCAGCGACGCCGACGAGCGCACCGGCACGGACATCGGCCGCCGGGCCGGGCTGGCCATCGACAACAGCCGGCTCTACCGCCAGCAGCGGCACGTCGCCGAGGTGCTGCAGCAGAGCATGCTCACCGAGCTGCCCACGATCGACGGCATCGAGCTGCACGCCCGTTACCTGCCGGCCCAGGACGGCGCGGCGGTCGGCGGCGACTGGTACGACGCCTTCGCCCAGCCGGACGGCTCGGTGATGCTGGCGGTCGGCGACGTCTCCGGCCACGACATCGAGGCCGCCGCCACCATGGGCCAGCTGCGCAATCTGGTCCGCGGCGACGCGTTCGGCCGCGACGACGAGGCCGGGCCGCTGCTCAGCCAGCTCGACAAGGCGCTGCGTGGGCTGCGGGTCCCGGCGGCCGCAACGGTCGTGCTGGCCCGGCTGCGCCGCGAGAACGAGATCTACACGCTGTCGTACTCCAACGCCGGTCACCCGCCGCCGTTGCTGCTGCTCCCGGACGGCACGGTCGAGGTGTGGTGGACCACGCCGGAGCCGCTGCTGGGCCTCGTCTCGCGTCACGAGCGCGCGACCCACCAGCGCACGGTTCCGCCCGGCGCCACTCTGGTGCTCTACACCGACGGGCTGGTGGAGACGCCGGGCCGGCTGCTCGACGACGGCATCGCCCTGGTCGAGCGGGCGCTGCGGGACAACGCGGGCCTGCAGGGCGAGGAGCTGTGCACGCGGCTGATCGAGGCGGCCAGCCGCGGCGCCGACGACATCGCCCTACTGCTGATCCGCCTGCTCTGAGCCGGCTTCGGAGGGCTCGAAAGCAACGGGCGGGCCGCCGTGGGTCCAGGGCGTCCGGTCCGGCTCCGGGAAGGCGCCGCCCGGCCGGTACGCCTCGCTCAGCGTGGTCAGCAGCAGCCGTTCGCCCACCTCGGGCACGCTGCCGGGTTCGGCCACCAGCTTGCGGCCCATGCCGCCGGAGAGCTCCAGCAGCACCTCGGTCTTCTCGTCGACCGCCGTCACCGAGATCACCAGCGCCTTCTGGCCGGGCCGCTGCGGCGAGGACAGGGTGGCGCCCGGCTCGACCCGGACCGTCTCGGTGGTCACCACCATGATCCGCGGGCGCAGCACCGGGCGCTTGCCGCTGTCGTCGATCCGGTCGGCCTTGGCCAGGGTCACGTCGCCGACGAAGGCCGCGCCGGTGAGCCGGTACTCGGCCATCACCAGCGGGTCGTCGAAAGCGCGCTGGACCGCGTACCGGGTGGCCGCGTTCTCCAGGCGGTGCAGGCGGGCGGCGGCGGCCACCGCACCGTCGCGGCGGGGCTGCGGCGGGCCCCCCTCGGCGAGGTGCTGCACGAAGCCGGAGTAGGTGTCGCGGTCGCTGTCCCACCGGCCGGCCACCCGGGCGCCCGGCGGCAGCTCCCGCAGCAGGTCGAGGGTGCGCCACATCAGCTCCCAGGTCGGCAGCAACTGCGCGTGCAGCACCTCGGTGAGCGCGGCGACGTCCGGGTCGGCCGTGGACATCAGCGGCGCCAGCACGTGGTTGTCGAACACCGGGTCGGTGGCCGGTCCGGCCGGCGGGAACAGCTGCGGGTCCTCGGCCATCAGCGCCGCCTCGGCGCCGGTGCGGCCCGGCGGTGGGGAGATCCAGCCGAGCAGGGCGGCGAGCTGGGCGTCCTCCGCGCTGCTCTGCCCGCTCGCCCAGTGCAGACCCAGCGCCTGTACGGCGTTGAGCAGCAAGGACGACCCGGCCACCTCAGCGGCGTTGGCGAAGAACGTCAGCCAGCGCCCGAGCAGCGGCACCGACGGCGGCACCGCGTACTCGCCCTCGGTGCTGCGGAAACGCGTCGAGCGGCCGAACAGGCGCAGGAAGTCGACGCCGCCGGTGTTGGGCACCCACAGCTGCGGTGCGTCGGTGAACCTGTGCCGCACGTCGCGGCCCCGGTCCACCGCGACCGCCTCGGTCTCGGCGGTGAAGCTGTCCACGTAGGGCACGAGGAGCTCGGCCAGCTCGGCGGCGAAGGCGAAGCGGTGGCTGCGGTTGCGGGGCTGGGCGACCACCAGCAGCCGGGGCGCCGAGCGGTCGGTGCCGGCCATCGCCGCCAGCGGGGCGTTGGCCTCACCGGCCATGGCGAGCGGGATGAGCACCAGGGGCCGGGGGTGGACGTGCAGGTGGCGGACGGTGGCGATGGGCTGGGCCCGGCCTGCGACGACGGCCTGCGCCCGGGCGAGGGCGGTGAGCGTACTCATAGGATCTCGGCCCGCAGCCGGGCCGCGGCCTGCAGCAGCGCCGCGGCTTCGGCCTGCTCCTCGCTCGGCGTGGCGGTGCCCGCGGCCAGGGCGAGCGCCTCGGCCACCGTGTCGACCCCGCCCAGCGCGTCGCGGACCGGCCGGCCCAGTGCGGCGGTGCTGCCGGCGGCCTCGTGCCGGCAGTAGACCGCCAGCTCGCAGGTCGACAGGCATTCGGGGGCGTAGCGGGCTTCGACGTGGGCGAGCGCGGCGATCAGGTCCGCGGGCGGCAGCGCCACGTCGAAGCTGACCTGCTCCGGCAGCTCGGCGGCCAGCGACGACACCGAGGCCAGGCGGGTCAGCTGGCGTTCGAGGGTGGAGAGCTGCTTGCGCACGTCGAGGACCACCGCGACCGGCTGCAGCGAGAAGTTCTCGGTGCAGACCAGCACGACGTCGTGGCTGACCAGCGCGGGATCGTGGCCCAGCTCGGCCAGCAGCCGGCGCAGTGCCAGTGCGTAGACGGCCGCCTGCACGGCCGCGGCGGACACCTTGGCGCTGTCGGCCTGGCCGTCCACGATCGCGAACGACTTGATCTCGACGACGTGCAGGCGGCCCTCGGCCTGGAACGCGATCAGGTCCGGCTCGAGGAAGACCCGCTGGCCGGCGACGTCGAGGGTGAGCAGCGGGTGGTCGATGAGGGCGGCACCGGCCGCCTCCGCGAGCAGCTCCCGGGTCCGCCCGTGCCGGGCCGCCAGGGTGTCGTCGGCGTCCTCGCCGAGATCGTCGTACGCGCCGGAGACGTCCAGCCGCAGGCACCCGGCGAGCACCTCCCGCAGCAGTGCGCAGTCGTCCGCCTTGAGCATCGCCTCGAAGCCGTTGCCCCGGGCCAGCGCGAACCGGGACTGCCCGAAGCTGCCCGGGAAGCCGATCCGCTGGGCCAGCCTGGGCTTGTCGACGCCGGCCGCGTCCAGCACGGCGCGGCGGGTACAGCCGGGATTGCCGGTCAGCGCGGCGATCGTCCGGGCGTTGTGCCGCTTCGGCGGGGTGCCGCCGCGCAGCCGGTCGAGTCCCGCGGTCACGCGCGGCCCCGCTGCTGCGGCACCCGCGGCAGGCCGAAGAGCCGCTGCTGCTCGTCGAGGCCCTCCCAGCGCTGGACCGTCTCCGCCGGCAGGGGTGCGACCGGGACGGCGGCCAGGGCCGAGCGGGCCGCGTCGGCCAGGGCGGTGGGGTGCTGTACCGAGTACGCCTCCGGGCCGCCGGGCACCTCGTCGGCCAGGCGGCGCAGCAGCGCGGCGGCGGCTGCTCCGGCGGTCTCGCGCATAGCGACGAACTCCGCGATCCGGACGATCGCCGCGAGCAGGTCGGCCCGCGGGGTGACGATCCGGCCCTTGAGCGGCCAGGTGGAGAGCGTGAGGAGGCCGCCGGCGGCCGTCAGGTCGCTCAGCAGGGCCGGACAGATGCGGTACGCGGACGAGTCGCCACCCGGTCGCCCGCGCTCCTCCTCGCGCAGCAGCGCCACCAGGGCAGGCATGGTGAGATCGCCGTCGAACAGCGCGCCGTGCACGTCGACGAGGAGCCGGGACGGTGCCGGTGCGCCGATCAGCAGCAGGGCACGACGGGCCTGCTCGCGGGTGCTCGGCAGCGTGATCGAGCGGGTCATGGGGCCGCTTCCGTCGGGGGGAACTGGCGGATCGACTCTAGATCTTCGTACAGCACGCGGGCAATGTGCGGACGACTCACCACGTTTCACCCACGGGAGGTGAATAAGCCGCGCGTATCGGACAGTCCCCCGGAGGCGCGCTACGTTCGGGGTATGCCGAAGGCCATCTGGAACGACGAGATCATCGCCGAGAGCGACGACACCGTGGTAGTCGAGGGCGTCTACTACTTCCCGCGCTCCTCGGTGCGCGAGGACGTGCTGCGCCCCTCGGACACGCACACCGTCTGCCCTTGGAAGGGCAAGGCGTCGTACTACACGCTCGAGTCAGGTGAGCACGTCACGCCGGACGCGGTCTGGTTCTACCCGGAGCCCAAGCCCGACGCGAAGGCCGTCCGGGACCGCGTCGCGTTCTGGAAGGGCGTCAAGGTCGAGGTCTGAGGATCACCCACCGGCGCGGGCTCCCCAGGGGTCCGCGCCGTCTATCCGGTCCGGGCCCGCTATCCGATCCGCGGGTGCGCGTCCTCGATCGCCGAGACCTCCAGATAATCCAGCATGTCGCGCTGCTCGGCCTCGCCGAGGGCGTAGAACGCCTCGTAAGCAGAGGACCGCGAGTGCGGCGTCTCCGCCGCCAGCAGCGCGATGATCGCCGACCAGGCCAGCGAGACCCGGTCGAAGAGCCGCGCGGTCCGCAACGAGGTCAGCCGGCTCAGCATCGCCACCTTGGTCGCCGCGTCGTCGTCGGCCGCGATCCGGTCCGAGAGCTCGAACAGCGCCTTGCCCCGGTACGGATGCTCGGCCTCGACCAGCCGGGCCAGCTCGGCGTTGTCCATCCGGTCGACGGGCGGCGCGGGGCCCCGGCGCGGCAGCTGCGGCCGCGAGTCCTCAGCGGGCACGGCTGTCGCGCCCGCTCTCGAAACCCACGCCCGGCACCTGGTGCGGCAGCGTGGGACGGTTGGAGAAGGTGGGGAACGGCGGCGCCGGCATCACCGGGGCATCCGGCCGCTCGGGGCCGCCCTCGGCGTCTGCGGTCTCCTCGACCGTGGCGTCGATCTGATCGTGCACCTCGTCCTCCGAGCTCGTCGCGCCCTCCACGTTCCGTCCCAGCACAGTTTGTCCTCCGTTGCCGACTTTTGCTGTGTTGGCGTCCTATGAGATCACGCCGCGTCAACCCCGGCGAGCGCAGCGTCCGGGAACGCCCGGACATCACCCGACCCGGCGACCGCCGTAATGTGGCGGCAATACATTGATCGTCGCCGGTCGGCCCGCAGCGCCGGCCCCGAGGTGAGGGTAGGTGCCCGTGGACGGGGGTACGAGCACCACCGGTGCGACACCCGAGTGGCGGTCCGCCATGGTGGACGTGTCCGGGCTGTCCCTGGCGGAGCTCGCCGCGGCGGGTGCGCCCGCGCCGGACGACGACTCGGTGCTGGCGCACTGCCTACGCCGGCTGGCCGACGATCTGGCCCGGCCGGGCGAGCCGATCGCCGGCTTCAACTCGGCCCTCTGAGACCGTGGGTCCGACCGCCACCCTGCCGGTGCACCGGCTCAGCGACCCGGCGTTCGCGGCGCTCGCAGCCGGCCGCCCCGCTGCCGCCACCCTCGGCGAGCTGCGCCGATCCCAGCTCAGCAAGCATCTGCTCCTGCTCCGAGAGCTGGTCGCGGCCGGCGAAGTCCCGGGGTACGCCGCGCTGGTCGCCGCCGAGCGCGCGGACCCGGCCGGGATCCGCGCCCTGCTGTCCCGCCCGCTGGTCGGCGTGTGGGCCACCCGCCGCCTGAGTGCCCTGCGGACCGGCGCACCGGCGCCGGAAGCGCCGCCGGACTACCTGGCCTCGCTGGTGTCCGGCACGGCCGGGCGGCGGCTCACCGCCACCCACGACGGCCTGTCGATCACGGTACGGATCGAGGACAGCGACCCCCTGCGCGCCGGCCTGGGGCTCCCGCCCACCCCCACGCTGACCGCCGCGGAGCTGGACCGGTGGCAGCAGTTGCTGACCGGCGCCTGGCGCCTGCTCGTGGCGCAGCTGCGCCCGGACGCCGAGGTGCTGGCCACCGTGCTCGACTGCATCGTGCCGGTCGAGCCGGACCCGGCCGCCCGCGGGATCAGCGCCACCTCCGCCGACGCGTTCGGCGCCGTGGCGATGTCCGAGCCCGCCGACGCCACCGCGCTCGCCGTCGGCCTCCTGCATGAGACCCAGCACAGCCTGCTGAACGCGGTGCAGTACCTCTTCGATCTGCACGACCGGCCGGACGCTCTGGGCTACTCGCCGTGGCGTGACGACCCCCGTCCCGCCGCCGGCATCCTGCACGGCGCCTACGCCTACCTGACCGTGACCCGCTTCTGGCGGACCCGGCGGGCGGACCCGCTGGCGGCGTTCGAGTTCGCCCGCTGGCGTGCGGCCGTGCTGACCGCGGCGGACGGCCTGCTGGCCGGGGGCACGCTGACCGCCGCCGGTGCCCGCTTCGTCACCGCGCTGCGCGCCGAGGTGCGGTCGTGGCTCGCCGACGACGTCCCGGCGACCGTGGCCAGGCTCGCCACCGGCGCCAACGCCGACCATCACCTGCGCTGGCGGCTGCGCAACCACGAGGTGCGGCCCGGTGACGCCCGCCTGCTCGCGGACGCCTGGTCCCAGGGCCGGGCAGCGCCACGGATCGGGTCGCGGCTGCGCCCGGCGCCGCGCCGGGCGCTGGAGGCCAGCAGCCGGCTCGACCTCATCCACGCCACGCTGCGCGGCGGCCCGGCCCCGGCGGGTACGGCCGACGGTGACCTCGCCTACGTGCAGGGTGATGAGGCGGCGGCGCTGCGGGCGTACCGGAAAAGGGTCGTCGCGGACCCCGGGGACGACACGGCCTGGACCGGGCTCGCGCTCACCGCCGCCGGGAGCGCCCTGCGCGACGCGCCGGAGGTGGTCGCCGCCGTCCACCGCGCGCTGGGCGACCCTTCCGTCGATCCGCTGGCCCTGGCCAGCTGGCTTTCTTCCTGAGGTTCGCTCAGGTACGCCGCTGTCGCACCGATCATGGCTCCTGTCGGAGGTGAGTCATGGGTCGGACCGGGAAGACCATGGATCGTGTACGCCGGGCTGTCGACGGCGCCATGATCTTCACGTCACTGCTGCTGCTCGCCTGGCCCGCGATGGCCGGCGACGCGCGTGGTGCCGCCGCGCTGTCCATCGGCACCGGCACGGTCGTGCTCCTCAGCGTGGGCGTGCTCGCGCTGACCCGGCGCTGGCCGCTGGTGCAGTACACCCCGGTCGCCGCCGCCCTGCTGACGGCCGCCTTCGAGCTGGCCCGGCACGGCACCGTCAGCCGCGGGCTGGCCTGGCTGGTCCTGGCCGTCGCGGCGATCATCCTGGTCCGGCAGTTCCTCGGCGCCCGCACCAACGAGGGCCTGGTCCGTGACCTCACCCGCCAGCGGGCCCAGCTCGCCCGGCAGGCGTTCCGCGACCCGCTGACCGAGCTCGGCAACCGCAAGCTCTTCATGGACCACGCCACCGACGCCCTCGCGGACGCCGACGACACGATGACCGCCGTGATCCTGTTCGACCTGGACGGGTTCAAGGAGGTCAACGACACGTACGGGCACGCCACCGGCGACGAGCTGCTGCGCACCGCGGCGGAACGGCTCACCGCGAACGTGCGGACCAACGACACCGTGTCCCGCCTCGGCGGCGACGAGTTCGTGGTGCTGCTGCCGCGCCTGGTCGACGACCGGATCGCCGACACCGTCGCTCACCGGATCCTGCGGGACCTGAGCCAGCCGCTGGTCGTCGGCGACACCGTGCTGACCATCCCGGCCAGCGCCGGCATCGCCCTGACCCGGGGCAGCGGCATGGCCGTCGACGACGTGATGCGTGAGGCCGACCTGGCGCTCTACCAGGCCAAGGCCGACGGCAAGGGCGTCGCCCGGCGCTTCGACCCGGCCCAGTTCGCGGTGGCCGAGAAGCGCCGGCAGGAGGAGGCGGACCTGCGCCGCGCCCTCGACGCCGGTGAGTTCGAGGTGCACTATCAGCCGATCGTCGACCTGGACGGCGAGCGTACGGTCGGCGTCGAGGCCCTGGTCCGCTGGAACCATCCCGAGCGTGGCCTGCTGCCCCCGGTGGCGTTCCTGGACCTGGCCGAGACGCTGGGCCTGCTCCCGCGGCTGGGTGGCTGGGTGCTCGAGGAGGCGTGCCGGCAGGCCGCGGTGTGGCAGGTCCAGGAGCCGGGCTTCGAGCTCAACGTCAACCTGTCGGCCAGCCAGCTCGGCAACCCCGCGCTGGTCGACGAGGTCCGCGCCGTACTGGAGCGCACCGGCCTGCCGCCCGCGCTGCTGGTGCTGGAGCTGACCGAGTCGGTCGCGCTGGTCGACCTGATCGAGTCGGCCCGGGTGCTGAGCGCGCTCAAGAGCCTCGGCGTCCGGATCGCGCTGGACGACTTCGGCACCGGCTTCTCGTCGCTGAGCCACCTGGGCACCCTGCCGGTCGACGTCGTGAAGATCGACAAGTCGTTCGTGCAGGCCATGCAGGAGGGCAACGGCGCGTCGGTGGCCGAGGCCGTGCTGCAGATCGCCCGGACCTTCAACCTGGCGCCGGTCGCCGAGGGCGTCGAGGACGCCGCCCAGGCCAGCCGGCTGCGCGAGCTCGACTGCGCCCAGGCCCAGGGCTACCACTTCGCCCGGCCGATGCCGGCGGCCGACCTGACCTCGCTGCTGAGCAGGCAGTCCGCCCTGTCCGCGTAGGGCCTACAGCGGGGGCGGCTCGATCTCGGTCTCCAGGCGGATCCCGGCCAGCGCGCGGACCGGCACCGGGTGGCCCTCGCCGTACGCCTTCTGCAGCTCCTCGACGGCGGCGTCCATCGACGGCTCGTCGCCGGCGTCCAGCGCCACGTTGAACGCGCTGGCCAGGGTGTCCGGATGCGAGGGCCCCCGCACCGTCCGCGAACGGGAGACCGTGTCCAGCGCGATCTCGCGGGCCTGCTGCGCCTCGCCGGTGGCCAGCAGATCCGCGGCGAGGCCGTTCGCGCAGCTCAACGTGAACGGGTGGTCCGCGCCCACGCTGCGCCGCAGCCCGCCCAGCGCCTCGGTGTCGATCGTGCGGGCCTCCGCGAACCGGCCGATGGCCCGCACCACCCCGGCCAGGTCCGCCGCCGCGGCCAGCGTGAACGGGTGCTCGTCGCCCAGCACCGCGTGGTACCGGACCACCGCGCGTTCCAGCAGCCGGTGCGCCTCCTGCAGGTCACCGTCCTCGCGGGCACAGTTGGCCAGCGACACCAGCGCCCCGAGCGTCTCCACGTTCAGGTCACCGAACTTCTGCCGGTACAGCTCCGCGTTGGTCGCGGCCAGCTCACGGGCCTGGGGCAGCCCGCGCCGCCGGGCCGCGACGGCCGCGAACCGCCCGGCCCACAACGCCATCGGATGGTCGGCGCCGAGGGCTTCGCCGTGCCCGTTGGCCAGCAGCGCGCTGGCGCCCGCGTAGTCGCCCAGGCCGATCAGGTCGAACGCCAGCCCGGCCCGGGAGGACAGGGTCTCGGGATGGCCCTCGACGAAGATCATCTGCCGGTGCCGCAGCACCTGCTCGTCCAGCGCCCGGGCGCCGCGGAAGTCGCCGAGCAGCCGCAGGTCGACCGCCAGGTTGTTGGCGCAGCGCAACGCGGTCGGGAAGCTCTCGCCGAACAGCCGGCGGTAGCGGACCAGGTTGTCCGCGTCGAGCTGGCGGGCCTGGCCGAAGTGGCCCTGCATCCGCAGGTCGGCGCCCACGCTGTTGGCCGTGGCGAGGGTCGTCTCGTCGTCACCGCCGAGCGCCTCCCGCTGCGAGCGCAGGGTCTGCGCGTTCAGGACCCGGGCGTCCGCCGTGCGCCCGACCGCCCGCAACGCGTTGGCCAGGTGGAACGACGCCAGCAGGGTCTGCTCGTCGGTCTCGCCGAGACTGTCGCGCCAGCGCGCCACCGCCTGGCTCGCGAGATCCCGGCTGGAGTCCCAGTCGCCGCGGGCGTACAGGAAGCGGATGCAGTTGATCACCAGCTGGCGGATCTCCTCGGCGTCGCCGCCGAGCACGTCGGAGTGGACCAGGTGGGGGACGATGGCCGCGTACCGGGTCCAGTGGGCGGGGTTGTCCGGGTCGCCGGGGTCGGCGGCGGCGAGCATGGCCCGCACCGTGCGGAGCAGGGCGGCGTGCCGCTCCGAGCTGAGCTGCTGGCCCAGCATGCCCCGGACCAGCGGATGCACCAGCACGCTGTCGCCGGGCGGGTCGAGCTCGGCCAGCCCGTGCCGGCCGATCAGGCGCAGCGCGGCCTTGAGCCGGCGCTCGATGCGCACCGTACGGGCCAGCTCGGGCGGCACCAGGCCCCGGGCCGCCCAGAGCAGCTCCCACGACACGGGCGCGCTGGCCAGGAAGGCACAGAGCTCGAGCAGCTCCACGGCGGCCGGTGAGGCGTCCCGCAGCGCGTCGGCGGCCAGCCCCCACGCCACCCGGATCGGCGTCGGGAACGCCAGCTCGGCGGCCCGCTCGTCGTAGTGCCGCAGATAGTCGCCGACACTCCAGCCGGTGGCCGCACGGACCGCGGCGGCCAGGTCCAGCGCCATGGGCACGTCGTCGAGGCGCTCGGCGAGCCGCTCGGCGTCGCCGGTGGACAGCTCCGCGGTACGCCGGCGCAGGAAGTCGACGCTGTCCGTACGGTCGAACACCGGCACGGGCACCGCCTGCGCCACCTCGGAGGTCCACCGCGGGTTGCGCGAGGTGACCAGCACGTGGCCGGCGCCGCTGGGCAGGTACGGCTTGATGTCCTCGGGCCGGTTCGCGTTCTCGAAGACGACCAGCCAGTTGCGGTACGGCTCACCGCGGCTCAGCGCGTCCCGGACCGCGCCCAGCGTACGGTTGATGTCGCGGGCCTCGGGCAGCTTGAGCTCGCTGGCCAGCCCGACCAGCGCGGCGCGCATGCCGGCGGTCTGCTCGGCCGGGATCCACCAGACCAGGTCGTAGGTGTCGGCGTAGCGGTAGGCGTACTCGACCGCGAGCTGGGTGCGCCCGGTGCCGCCGAGCTGATGCTCGGCCGCGGGCAGCAGCACCACCGGGCCGTTGCCGAGCAGCCCGCGCACGTCGGCGAGCAGGCTCTCCCGGCCGACGAAACGCGGATTACGCGGCGGCAGCCCACCCCGGATCGGCACGCCGCCCTCCCCACTGGTGACTCGGCCATCTACTGTCGTTGTGCCGATTACCGTACGTGGAATCGTCACCACAGCGAAAGCTTGCGCCGAACGGAAAGGCCCCGGTGTCCGAGGAACTCGTAACCAGTCTCGACCGCGACGCCGACGTGGTCACCGTGCGCCTGCACGGAGAGGTCGACGTCCTGAACGTCGACCGGGTGCGTGTCTGTCTGGTGGAGGCGCTGGAGAGCCGGCCCGGCACCGTCGTGGTCGACCTCGCGGAGCTGTCCTTCATCGACTCGACCGGACTGGGAGCGATCATCTTCGGCTTCCAGCGGGCCCGGGACCAGGGGGTGGAGTTCCGGCTGGCCCGTCCCAGCCGCGGGGTCCGGCAGATCCTGGTGCTCAGCGGGGTGCTGGAAGTCATCACCCTGACCGAGTGAGGACGATCAAGAGCTTCATGTCGTAGGTCCGTGCGGATAACTGACCGTCGCTCCCGCCGATTGCCGGCTGCGTGCGCCAAGACGCCGATCGGGCGCGGGCCTGCGGCCCGCGCCCGATGAGAGCAGGGTCAGCCGACCCAGACGAATTCGCGGGCCGGGATCGACGCCGCGACGGCCGCCGAGCGGAAGTTGTTGTTCACCGTGTTCGCTTCGGTGGCGTTCGGGTTGGGGTTGCGGCAGGACACCGGGGCGCTGCTGCCGGACATCAGGTCGTTGCACAGGCCGGTACGGCGGTCCGGCAGGCCGAGGAGGTGGCCGAACTCGTGCGCCGCGATCCGGGGCTGGTAGTAACCGTCGTTGACCGCCTCGCGGCCCATGTACCACCGGCCGTTGCCCAGGGAGGTCGTGTAGGCGCGGGGCCAGCCGTTGTCGGCGTACACCCGGATGTTCGGGGTCCGGCCGGCCGGTACCGGCTGAAGCTGGACGTTGGTGACCCGGCTGTTCCAGATCTGGGCGCCCTGGTTGACGACCGCGATGAATTCCTGGGCCTGGCTGGCGTCGTAGTAAAGGATGCGGGGTGCCGCGGCCGCCGGCCCGGCGGTGGTGACCTGCAGACCGGCCAGCATCGCGACGGCCGCCAGCGCGGCGGACAGTCTCTTGCGCAGCATTTCGGGGGACCTCCCTGGGGTGGTGGGACGGGTGTCCACACCGTAGCCAGAGAAAGACCCTTATCGATGCCTTGCGGTCATACCGGTTGCCGCCTCATCGCCGTGTGATGATGCCCGCCGGCGCTCAGGAGGCCGGCGCCGCCGACGTGGTAGCGGCCGGGAAGGCCAGGCCGATTCCCGGGCCGGCCGGGCCGACGTCCTTGCGGCGCTTGCCCAGCAGCAGCATCAGGGAGAGCAGCGAGGCCAGCAGGGCCAGCGCGCCGGCGCCGTACCAGGCCGCGTCGTAGGTGCCGAGCTGGTCGCGGACCAGACCGGCCGAGGTGGCCGCGATCGCCGCGCCGAACTGGTGCGAGGCGAACACCCAGCCGAAGACCACCGCGCCGCCGGCCCCGAAGTACTCCCGGCACAGCGCGACCGTCGGCGGCACCGTGGCGACCCAGTCCAGCCCGTAGAACAGGATGAACACCACCATGGAGGGGTGCGCGGTCGCCGCGAACAGCGACGGCAGCACCAGCAGGGACAGTCCGCGCAGCGCGTAATAGCCGGCGAGCAGCCAGCGGCTGTCCACCCGGTCGGTGAGCCAGCCGGAGGCGATGGTGCCGATGATGTCGAACAGGCCGACCAGCGCGAGCAGGCTCGCCGCGGTCGTCTGGGTCATCCCGTGGTCGTGCGCGGCCGGGATGAAGTGCGTGCCGACCAGTCCGTTGGTGGTCGCGCCACAGATCGCGAAACCGCCCGCGAGCAGCCAGAACGGCCGGGTCCGGGCGGCCTGGCCCAGGGAACGCAACGCGACGCGCACCGCGCCGCCGGGTGCCGCGGCGGGCAGCGAGGCCACGTCGTCGGGTCCGGCGCCGTACGCGGTCATCCCCAGATCCGCGGGCCGGTCCCGCAGCCGCCACCAGACCAGCGGCACCACCGAGAGCGCGACCGCCGCCACCGTGAGCGCGGCGACCCGCCAGCCGTGGGCGCCGGTGAGCCGGGCCAGCAGCGGCAGGAAGACCAGCTGCCCGGCCGCGCCACCCGCGGTCAGCACGCCCACGACCAGTCCGCGGCGGGCCACGAACCAGCGGTTGGCCACGACCGCGACGAAGCCCAGCGCCATCGAGCCGGTGCCCAGCCCGACCAGCACGCCCCAGCAGAGGATCAGCTGCCAGCTCTGCTCCATGAAGACGGTCAGCCCGCTGCCGGCCGAGACCAGCACCAGGGCACCGGCCACCACCCGGCGGATGCCGAGCTTCTCCATCAGCGCCGCCGCGAACGGGGCGGTGAGGCCGTACAGCAGGAGGTTGACCGAGACCGCCGCGGAGATCGTGCCCAGCGACCAGCCGAACTCGTCGTGCAGCGGTTGCAGCATGACCGACGGGGTGGCACGGAAGCCGGCGGCACCGACCAGCGCGATGAACGCGACGGCGGCGACGAGCCAGGCGGGATGCAGACGGCGAAGGGTCACCCGGTCATTCTGCGGAGGTGGAGACGGACGGACGAGTGGCCGAGAGGCCATCATGCGCAAGAATCGGGCCATGGTGCATTCCGTGGCGATGCTGGCCCTCGACGGCGTGGTCGGCTTCGACCTCGGCGTCCCCCCGCAGGTCTTCGGCGCGGCCCGGGACGCCGGCAACGGCTTCCTCTACTCGGTGACCACCTGCGGCGACGGCCCCGGCCCGGTACGCCCGGAGCGCGGCGGCTTCCTGGTCGTCCCGGACCACGACCTGAGCCCGCTGGCCACCGCCGACACCGTGCTCGTGCCCGGGGTCAGCGGTGGCACCACGATGACCGACGGCAAGGTCTCCCCGGCCGTCACCGAGGCCCTGCGCGCCGCCCACGCGCGCGGCGCCCGGATCATCTCCATCTGCACCGGCGCCTCGGTGCTGGCCGCGGCCGGCCTGCTCGACGGGCGCACCGCCGCCAGCCACTGGGCCTGGGCCAAGCGGCTGACCCGGCTGTACCCGCAGGTCCACTGGGACTTCGACGTGCTGTTCGTGGACGACGGCGACGTGCTCACCTCGGCCGGGGTGGCCGCCGGCGTGGACCTGTGCCTGCACGTGATCCGGCAGGACCACGGCTCGCTGGTGGCGAACCAGGCGGCCCGGCGCTGCGTGGTGGCCCCGTGGCGCGACGGCGGCCAGGCGCAGTACATCGAGCAGCCGGTACCGGCGGTGGCGGGCTCCGGCACCGAGCCGGCCCGGGCCTGGGCGCTGAGCCGGCTGGCCGAGCAGGTGAGCCTGGAGGACCTGGCCGGGCACGCCCGGATGAGCGTGCGCACGTTCACCCGCCGGTTCCGCGACGAGACCGGGCTCAGCCCGCTGCAGTGGCTGCTGCAGCAGCGGGTCGCGCACGCCCGGCTGCTGCTGGAGTCGACCGACCTGAGCGTCGACGTGGTGGCCCGGCGTGCGGGGCTGGGCAGCGCGACAGCCCTGCGCCAGCACCTGCGGGCGACGATCGGCGTCGCACCGTCGGCCTACCGGCGGGCGTTTCGTCAGACGTAACCAGGGCCTCAGGAAAAGTCGGAAGTGTCCGATGGGACGGACGTACCGGTGTACGTACCGTTCCCGAAGGATGTCATGGACCAGACCTTCCGCCCGCTGCTCGACGCGCTGAAGCAGATCGGTATCGACCCGGTCGCGGTGGACGCCGCGGCCGACGAGGCCCAGCGCAGCGGCCGGTCGGTGCGGGCGGTCCTGATCAACGACCAGGTCGTCACCGAGGAGCAGCTGACCTCGGCCGCCGCGGCCGCGTTCGGCATCAACACCCTCGACCTGGTCGGTTACTCGCCGGACCCGGCCGCGCTCAAGCGCATCCCCCTCCCCGTCGTGCTCCGTCACCGGGTCCTCGGGCTGTCGATCAACGACGGCGAACTGGTCGTCGGGGTGACCGACCCCGGCGACGTGGTCGCGCTCGACGACATCCGCGCCTCCACCGGCATGACCATCCGCCCGGTCGTGGTGGCCCGCAGCGAGGTTCGCCGGATCATCGAGCGACTGCAGCGCGAGTCCAGCGACCTGGGCGACCTGGCCGACAGCTCGCTCGACGAGCAGCCGATGGCGGCCCAGGCGACCAGCGCGGACGACGCGCCGATCGTGCGGTACGTCAACAACCTGATCGAGCAGGCCGTCCAGAACCGCGCGTCGGACCTGCACCTGGAGCCCACCGAGGACGAGATGCGGGTGCGCTACCGCATCGACGGCGTGCTGCACGAGCTGGACACGGTGCCGCGTGGCGTGATGGCGGCGCTGACCTCCCGCCTGAAGATCATGTCCGGCGTCGACATCACCGAGCGGCGCATCCCGCAGAACGGCCGGATCACCGTCACGATCCGGGATCGCCAGGTGGACCTGCGGACGGCGACGCTGCCGACGGTCTGGGGCGAGAAGATCGTTCTGCGGGTGCTCGACACCGGCGGCATCGACCTGGACCTCGCCAAGCTGGGCTTCACCCAGCACAACCTCAACCGCTTCTCCGAGTCCTTCAGCAAGCCGCACGGCATGCTCCTGGTCACCGGCCCGACCGGCTCCGGAAAGTCCACCACCCTGTACGCGACCCTGGGCCGGATCAGCAAGCCGGAGATCAACGTCATCACCGTCGAGGACCCGGTCGAGTACCGCCTGCGCGGCGTGAACCAGGTGCAGGTCAACGCCAAGGCCGGCCTGACGTTCGCGGCCGTGCTGCCGGCGATCCTGCGCTCCGACCCCGACGTCGTGCTGATCGGTGAGATCCGCGACGGCAACACCGCCCAGATCGCCGTCGAGGCGTCGCTCACCGGCCACCTCGTTCTCTCCACTCTGCATACCAACGACGCACCCGGCGCGGTCACCCGGCTCACCGAGATGGGCATCGAGCCGTTCCTGGTTGGTTCGTCACTGGACTGTGTGCTGGCCCAGCGGCTGGCCCGGCGGCTCTGCGACTGGTGCAAGGAGGCGTACCTGCCGACCGACGAGGAGCTCGAGGGCGCCCGCTGGCCGCTGCAGGACCTCAAGATCCCCGAAGCGCTCTACCGGCCGGTGGGCTGCCGCAACTGCGCCAACACGGGCTACCGCGGCCGGGTCGCACTGCACGAGGTCATGCCGATCTCGCCGGAGATCGAAACGCTGACCATCCGCCGCGCGTCCTCCAACGAGATCCGCGAAGTGGCCCTCGACCAGGGCATGTACGAGCTGCGCGCGGACGGTCTGGCCAAGGCCGCCGGCGGCTTGACCTCCCTACGGGAGGTGTCGCGTGTCGCCGTCTGAACCCGGCCGGCGACAGGCTACTCCACCGCCCCGGGGCACGGGTGTTTCCGCCCGAACAGGTCCTAAACCAACCCGCCGCCATGCCGAATTAGGGGGCGTCAGACTTCACGACGAGATTGTCGGTGCAGCTCATGTACACGCTCGACCATGAGATACCGCTCCAGGCGGCATCGGTGGACCCGACCGCACCGGGCCCGGACGACCTGGCCGTGCTGGACCAGATGCTGATCTCGCTCGTCGAGTCGCGCGGCTCCGACCTGCACCTGACCGTCGGCTCCCCGCCGATGATCCGGGTGGACGGAAGCCTGCGCCCGCTGCCCGGCTACGGCAAGCTCAACTCCGCCGACACCGCAATGCTCGCCCGCGCCGCCGTGTCGACCCAGCAGTGGGCGACATTCCAGCGCGAGCAGGAGATGGACTTCGCGCACAGCATCACGGGTGTCTCCCGGTTCCGCGGCAACCTGTACATCCAGCGCAACTCCTGTGGCGCGGTCTTCCGCGCCATTCCGCACACGATCAAGCCGCTGGACGAGCTCGGCATGCCGGAATCGGTGACCCGCTTCGCCCACCTGCCGCGCGGCCTGGTGCTGGTGACCGGCCCGACCGGTTCCGGCAAGACCACCACCCTCGCCTCGGTGCTGGACCTGGCCAACCGCAGCCGTTCGGCGCACATCATCACCATCGAGGACCCGATCGAGTTCCTGCACCCGCACAAGCGCAGCCTGGTCAATCAGCGCGAGGTCGGCTCGGACACCGAGACCTTCCCGCAGGCACTCAAGCACGCGCTGCGCCAGGACCCCGACATCATCCTGGTCGGCGAGCTGCGTGACCTCGAGACGACCGCGACGGCGCTGACCGCCGCGGAGACCGGTCACCTCGTGCTGGCGACCCTGCACACGCAGAGCGCGACCCAGACGATCGACCGGGTCATCGACATCTTCCCGCCGCACCAGCAGCTGCAGATTCGCGCCCAGCTCGCGGCCAGCCTGCAGGGTGTCGTCACGCAGGCCCTGGCACCCCGGGCCGATGGCAAGGGCCGGACGGTGATCTGCGAGATCCTCACCGCGACACCGGCCATCCGCAGCCTGATCCGCGAGGGTAAGTCGCACCAGATCCCGTCCTTCATGCAGGCCGGCGGCAACGACGGCATGTTGGCGTTCGACCAGCACCTGGCTGAACGCGTCCGCGAGGGCGTGGTCTCCATGCAGGCGGCGCTGGAGATCTGCCACTCCCAGGAAGAGCTCAAGCGCCTGATCGGACGGATGTGACATGCCGGCCACCAAGACCTTCCACTACAACAGCATCGACGCCCACGGCCGCAAGCTGAAGGGCACCGTGGAGGCAGCGAACGAGACCGCGGCCACCCAGATGCTGCGGTCCCGCGGCGAGGTGCCGCTGGAGCTGAGCCAGGCCGGCCAGGGCATGAACCGGGATCTCAAGATTCCCGGCCTGGGCAACCGAACCAAGCTGAAGGACCTGGCGGTCTTCGCCCGGCAGTTCGCCACGATGACGGCGTCGGGCATGTCGCTGCTGCGTTCACTGGCGATCCTGGAGGAGCAGACCACTGCGGTTTCGCTCAAGAAGGCGACCAGCGAGATGCGGTCGGATGTCTCCGGTGGCGTGTCGCTGTCGACCGCCATGGGCAAGCACGACAAGGTCTTCCCCCGCCTGATGGTCGCCATGGTTCGCGCCGGTGAGGCGGGCGGCATGATCGACAGCGCGCTCGAGCAGGTCGCCGCCAGCCTGGAGAAGGACACCGCGCTGCGCGGCAAGATCAAGGGCGCGCTGACCTACCCGGCGATCGTGCTGGGGTTCACCGTCGTGATGATCGCAGCCGTACTGATCTTCATCGTGCCGATCTTCGAGCAGATGTTCCAGAATCTGGGCGGCGAGATGCCGGCGATCACCCAGTTCCTCGTTGATGCGAGCCACAACATGTGGTGGATCGGGCCGCTGTTGCTCACCCTGGGCATCGGCGGGTCGGTGGCCTACAAACGGCAGCTGCGGCAGAGCGAGGACTTCCGGCTGAAGGTCGACCGGCTCAAGCTGGCCCTGCCGGTCTTCGGCCCCCTCTTCCGCAAGCTGGCGATGAGCCGGTTCTCGCGCAACCTGGGGCTGTTGCTCAACGTCGGCGTGCCCGTCATGCAGGCGCTGGCCGTGGTCGGCGAGACGACGGGCAACGAGGTCATCGCCATGGCCATGCGCGACGTCCAGTCGGCGGTACGCGACGGCCAGCCGATGTCCTCGGCCCTGCGCCACCACAAGGTCTTCCCCGAGATGGTCACCCAGATGATCGAGGTGGGAGAGGAAAGCGGCCAGATCAGTCAGATGCTCGACAAGGTTGCCGATTTCTACGACAGGGAAGTCGACAGCGCCGCCGAGTCCCTGACCGCCTCGATCGAACCGATCATGGTGCTCTTCATGGGAACCGTGGTCGGCGGAATGGTGATCTGTCTCTACCTTCCGATGTTCACCATTTACCAGAACATCCAGGGCTGACGCCTTGGAGCACCAGCCGACCGGTCCTCCGGTCACCCAGTCGGGCGCCCGAGCCCGGAGCACCTCATCCCCGACCCACCTTGACGCCCCACTGGAGGCACCCCCAATGCAGGACATCATCAGCCGGATGCGCGCGAAGAAGCAGGACGAGGGCTTCACCCTCATCGAGCTCCTGGTCGTCGTCGTGATCATCGGCGTGCTCGTCGCGATCGCCGTTCCGGTCTACCTCAACTACCGCCAGGGCGCCGCCGACAAGTCGGCCCAGTCCGACGTCCGCGGCGCGATCAGCGCGGTGGAGCAGTACTACACCGAGAACGGCAACGCGTACCCCAACGCCGCGGTCAACGTCGACAACAAGGACGGCGAGACCTCGAGCAAGGAACTCGCGACCGGTTCCTCGCAGAAGTTCACAGTGTCGGACAAGACCGAGCTGCAGTACGTCCCGGGCGCCAACGGCGCGTACAAGATCTGTGCCACCAACGACGGTGGCAGCGGGAAGTTCTACCTCTACGACAGCACCCAGGGCGGCTCGGTGACGGAGTCGGACGACCTCTCGACCACCAACTTCGGCACCTGCGGTGGCACCGCCCCCACCACTCCCTGATCCAGGCGAGTGTCCGGATCCCACCGCGAGACCTGAGGAGGACTCATGTCGCAGCTGCTCCCGCTGCTGCTCGGCATCGTCGGCCTGCTCGGTCTCGCGGTGGGATCGTTCCTGAACGTCGTGATCCACCGCGTACCCCGCGACGAATCACTGGTCCACCCGGGTTCGCACTGCCCGCACTGCGGTAATGCCGTCCGCAACCGGCACAACATCCCGGTCGTCGGCTGGCTGCTGCTGCGCGGTCGATGCGCGGATTGCCGGGCGCCCATCAGCGCCCGGTACCCCCTCGTCGAGGCCGGTACCGCCGTTCTGTTCATCGCGGTGGCGGCGAAGTTCGGCTGGTCGTGGGAGCTGCCGGCATACCTGTATCTCGCGGCGATCGCCGTGGCGCTCGCCGCCATCGACCTCGACGTGCTGCGACTGCCCGACCAGATCGTGCTGCCCTCGTACGGCATCGCACTCGTGCTCATGGCGCCCGCGATCATCGCCGGGCACAACTGGGACGCCGCGGTGCGCGGTCTGCTGGCGGCCGGCGCCCTCTACGCGTTCTACCGCCTCCTGGCGCTGGTCCCCCGCAGCATGGGCCGTGGCGACGTGAAACTGGCCCCCCTGCTCGGCCTATACCTCGGCTGGCTGGGCTGGAGCTCGGTCGTGATCGGCACGTTCGCCGGATTCCTCTTCGGCGGGGTGGTCGGGGCCGCGTTGCTGCTCCTGAGGATCGCGAAGGGCAAGAGCCGGATTCCTTTCGGTCCGTCCATGCTCGCCGGCACGCTCCTGGCCGTCTTCGCGGCGGCTCCGATCGCGGACTGGTACCTGGCCCTGCTCGTTCCGACCGCCTGAAGAGGAAAGGAAACCGATGGCTGCCATCACTCCGATCGGGCTGGACATCGGCTCGTCGTCCATCCGCGCCGTCGAGGTACGGCGCGCCAAGGACGAATACACCCTCAACAACTTCGGCCAGGTGCCGCTGCCGCGCGGCACGGTGCAGGGCGGCGTGCTCGAGGATCCGGTCGCCCTGACCTCGGCGCTCAAGCAGCTCTGGGCCGCCTGCAAGTTCACCACCAAGAAGGTCAGGCTCGGGGTCACCAACCCGCAGCTCGTGGTCCGGGAGACCGCCGTCTCGAACCTGCCCGCCAAGGAGATGCGCAAGTCGTTGCCGTTCCAGGTACGCGACCTGCTGCCCCTGGCCGTCGAGCGCTCGTTGCTGGACTTCCGGCCGCTGGAGGAGCCGGGTAACAACCCGACCATCCGAGGGCTGCTCATCGCGATGCCGAAGGACGCCGTGAAGGCGCTCGTGCAGGCGGTCGAGAAGGCCGGCCTGCACGTCGTGAACGTGGACCTCTCTTCTTTCGCGCTGCTGCGCGCGGCGTCCCGGCTCGATGCGCAGGTGGAGGCAATCGTCGACATCGGTGCCGAGGTCACCAGCGTGGTCGTGCACGTCGACGGCGAGCCGCTGATCGTCCGCACGGTCCCGCGCGGCGGCATCGAGATCACCGAGAGCATCGCCGCCCGGCTGGGCATCCCGGCGGCCGAGGCCGAGGCCCTCAAGTGCCGCTTCGGCCTGCACGGCGACGGGCGCCCGGACACCGCCGCCGCGGCCGCCGACGCCATCCGGCCGTTGATCAGCGAACTGCGCAGCTCCTTCACGTACCTCGCCTCGGGCGAGCGGCAGAAGCAGGTCACCCGGGTGTCACTGTGCGGCGGCAGCGCGCTCATGCCCGGCCTGGCCGGGCACATCCAGCAGCAGCTCGGCGTCTCCGTCGTGTACGCCGACAGCGCCAGCCGCCTGCACGACACGCGCCGGTACCGCCAGCGCAGCTTCGACAGTTTCCTGCCCTCGGCGGCAGTGTCGATCGGCCTCACCCTGGGAGCAGCGGCCTGATGGCTACCACTCTGATGCCGGTCGACCCGGCGATGTCCCCGCAGCGCATCACCCGGCTGCTGACGATCTCGGCGAATCTGCTGCCCGACGAGATCATTGCGGCCCGCCAGGCCCGGCGTACCCGCGCCTGGGTGCTGATCGTGGTGTTCCTCGTCGCCTGCCTGTGCGCCGCGTGGGTGGTGCTGGCGAACCGGGAGAAGCAGGCAGCCGACCGTGAGTTGACCGTGGCGACCACCGAGGTCTTCGGGCTGCAACGCGACCAGCGCCAGTTCGCCTCCGTGGTCAAGGTGCGCAACGACACCGACCTGCTGAAGAAGCAACTCGGCACGGTCATGGCGAACGACCTCGACTGGGCCGCGCTGCTGACCCTGCTGCGCACCACGGGCGAGCCGTCAGACGTCATCGTGGCCGGCATCACCGGCAGTCTGGCGCAAGCCGGTGACAGCGGTAAGTCGGGCACCCTGCCGAGCACGAGCAAGTCCAGCTCGATCGGCTCGGTCGTCGTCACCGGGACCGCCCCCGACAAGGAGGCCGTCGCCGCGTACGTCGACCGGCTCGCCAAGCACAGCACGATCGCCAACCCGTACGTCACGAGCGTGACCTCCACCGCGGAAACCGGCGACGTCTCGTTCAGCCTCAACGTCGACATCACCCAGGCCGCGCTCTGTGGCCGCTTCGGGGAGCCCTGCCCCGGCACCGGGGGTAAATGATGGGAAGCCACGCCAACCGACTCTGGCTGCTCGCCGGCGTCCTCATCACCGCCCTGCTCGTCGCCGTGACGTACTTCCTCATGGTTGCTCCCACGTTCGCCGAGGCGGACGAGTTGGCCGAGCAGACCAGGACGGCTCGCACACAGGCGATCGGGCTCCGCGAGCGGCTCGTCGACCTGCAGGACAAAAAGAAGAACGAGAAGAAGCTCACGGCGACCCGGGACGCCTACCGCGACGCGTTGCCCTCCGGTTCGGGGGTTCCCGCCTTCCTGCGCCAGTTGCAGGCTGACGGCAGCGCGGTCGGCGTGAACGTCAGCGGGATCACCGTCGGCACCCCGGAGCCGATCGAGTCCGTCGGGGGCGTCTGGTCCATCCAGATCCAGTTGGTCGCCGACGGCACGGCTGCCGAGCTGAACAAGTTCCTCCAGCAGTTGCAGGGCAGCGCGCAGAAGCGGGCTGTCCTCATCGAGGCCACGACGCTGGAGGCCGACGCCAGCAGCACGACTAAGGACCAGCGGATCAACCTCACGGTACGGGCGTTCGTGGCCCCGCCGCTCGGCTCCGGCGCCCCGGCCGTCACGACCGACTGAGCGCTGCGGCAGGCCGGCAATCCTCAACTCCGACCGTCACCGACCGAAAGGACGGGCATGCCGACCGACGACCGAGCCAGCTCCCCCGTCCCGCCCGCGTCGTCCCGGCGCGCCGCGGGTGAGGGCGGCTTCTCGTTGGTCGAGGTCCTGGTCTCGCTGGCGATCATCGGCACGGTGATGGCCGCTTCCGTGCCGTTCCTGACCCGGTCCATGGCCGCCGGCGACCAGCAGGCCGATCAACAGGTCGCGATTCAGCTGGCCACCGACGGCCTCGAGCGGGTCCGCGCCCTCGATCCCACGGCGCTGCTCACGGGCCGCGGCCTGCCGGCGGTCACGCACCAGTGGAACACCGCCGCGCCGGCGGTGCAGCGGCACCTCGCCACGATGCAGATGGCCGCGGATCCCATGCTGCCGGAGGATTCCGCCGGTGGGTACTCGGCCCCGCTGCCGACCACACCCGCGCAGGTGACGATCGACAACACGAAGTACGACACCTGGTGGTATGTCGGCCGCTGCTGGCAGGCCAAGGTCCAGCCCGGCCAGTCCACCGTCGGCGTCTGCGGCAAGGTCGCGGAGGCGGACAAGGCGCCGTTTCTGCGGGTGATGGTGGCGGTCACCTGGAAGCAGCGCTCCTGCGAACCCGGGTTCTGTGCCTACCTCGCCTCGATGCTGGCCAGCGTCGCCGACGACCCGGTGTTCGACACCAAGCGGGCGGCACCCACGATCAAGGACCCGTCCGCACAGACCAGCCTCGTGGGTGACTCCGTCAACCTGCAGGTGCTGTCGACCGGCGGCCGGCTGCCGCTGAGCTGGTCGGTGACCGGGCTGCCCCCGGGCCTCACCCTGGCCACCGGCACCGGCCTGATCACCGGTACGCCGACCACAGCCGGCAGCTACACCGTCAAGCTCACGCTGACCGACCGGGACAAGCGAACGGACCTGTCGACCGTCACCTGGACGGTACGGCCCGTGCTGACCAGTCCCGGCGATCAGACCAGCCGCACGGGGACGGCGGTCGCCCTCCAGTTGCTCGGCGACGGCGGCCAGACGCCCATGACCTGGACGGCCACCGGTCTCCCGGCCGGTCTCAAGGTCAACTCGACGACCGGGCTGATCACCGGCACGCCGACCGCCGCGCAGCCGACCCCGACAACCCCGACCACGATCACGGTCAGCGGCGGTAACCCCGCGGCTGCCTCGTCCGCCACGTTCTTCTGGCGGGTGCTCACGCCGGTGACGTTGACCAACCCGGGCCCGCAGCAGGCCGTGAACGGCACCAACATCGGTGCGTTCACCACCGCCGCATCGGGTGGGCTGCGCCCGTACACCTGGACGGCACAGAATCTGCCGGACGGGCTGGCGATCGAGGCGTCGACCGGGAGGGTGACCGGCGTGATCCAGCACGGCACCCGGTACATCGCGACGGCCACGATCACCGACAGCGCCGGCGGCACCGCGACGATGAACGTCGTCGTCAGGGTCACGCCCAGCTCCGCCGGCGACCTGCAGGTGACCTACCCTGCACCGGCCGGTCCTGACCGCACGTCGGCCGTCAACACGCCGGCGAGCTTCACTGCGACGGCATCCGGCGCCACCCCCAGCGCATACACGTGGTCGGCTGTCGGTATGCCGCCCGGGGTGACGATGAACAGCGCCGGAGTGGTCGGTGGCACTCCCACGACCCGCGGCACCTACCCGGTCAAGCTGACCGTGCGGAGCACCGGCACAACCGCCGCTCACCTCATGTTCAGCTGGAGCGTGACGTGATGTGGTCCGGGTCCCGCATGCCTCGGCGTCGTCGCGACGACGACGGGTTCTCGCTCGTGGAGCTGGTCGTGACGATGGGCATCATGGCCGTGGCGATGGTGCTGGCCACGACCGCGATCGTGCAGGTCTACCGGACGGTTTCGGCCACGGAGACGCGCAGCGACACCCAGGCCGAACTCGGCCGCGCGTTCCAGCGTTTCGACCGGGAACTGCGCTACGCCTCCTGGATCGCCACTCCGAGCAGTCAAGGCTCCGAAACGGCCGGTCCCTGGTACATCGAGTTCGCCGGGCCCGACCCGGTGGACTGCTTCCAGCTGCGGCTCGTGGCCGGGGCGAAGGCCGATCAGGGCGTGCTGCGGCTCTACTCCTGGAAGAGAGGATCGCCGCCGGCGGCCGGGGCGACGGGGCAGAGCATCGCCTCACAGATCGTCACGACGGACCCGGCCCAGCCGAAGCCGGGCGAGGAGTCGGTCCGGCCGTTCTTCCGCAAGCAGAAGGTCGGCGACCCCAATCCCACCCCGGTGGTCCTGCCGAGCGCCGGAGCCGTCGGGGGCAACTTCAAGCCCGTCTTCCAGCGGCTCCAGATCCGCCTGACCACGCGCACGGGCACGGGCTACGCGCGTATCGACACCACGTTCACTGCCCTCAACACCACGGATGCCACACCAGCCACGAACGCCTGCAGCGAAGGGAGGCCGACCCCATGAAGAACCCGTTCCGGTTGCGCGGACCGCACGACGAGGGCTCGATGCCGCTCGCGATGCTGGTCACGCTCGTGGCCATGGGAGTCAGCGCGACGATCGTCCCTGTCGTGGTGCAGCAGTACACCACCACCCGGACGGCCGACGCCCGAACCGTGGCACTCAGCGCGGCGCAGGCCGGCATCGACGTGGCAGTGGGCCAGCTCCGCGCGGCCGGCACGACTGTGCCCGGCAAGGACACGCCGGTCGGCTCGCTGGAAGGCCTGCCGCCGTGCGACATCAGCGGGAGCCAGGACAGCGGAGGCCAGCGGGACACCGCTGCCCAGCAAGGTTTGATGTGGTATCGCATCAAGATCGCGTACTACGGCCTGCCCGACGATGCCACCGACACCACGCCGTCGCCCATGCCCTGCCCGCCGGTTGACGTACCGTCGACGGCAGTCCTGACCGTCACCGGAGGCGGTATCGCCCCCGCAGCCGGCAAGAAGCTCGAGGCGGGGGATCCCAGCACGCGCACCCTCGAGGCCACCTACACGTTCAAGGTCAACAACGAGAACATCACCGGTGGCGCGATCCAGCTCGCCACACCGACCACGCCCAATTCACTGTGCATGGACGGTGGCACAGACGCCTCACCAGCGAAGAACACCCCGGTCGCCATGCAGTGGTGCACGGCGGGGGGCAGCAGCGACCAGCGGTTCGCCTACACCACCGACCTCAATATCAAGTTGATCGGCTCGGAGCGGGGGGACGCGCCGGCCGGCATGTGCCTGGACGCACCGTTGCCCCACAAGACCGGCGACGCGGTGACGTTCCAGCCCTGCCTCGGCCGCTCGGCCCGGCAGCAGTGGAGCCTCAACAACAACGGCAACTTCCAGGGCACCTCGGATGGAGTGAACCTGGACAACTTCTGCGTCAACCTGGTCAACACCACGGGCCAGCCGGGCGCGCTCGTCATCGGTGGTTGCGGTGGCGTCAGCAACCGGAACGTGTTCCGGCCGCAGTCCGGGGTCGGCGCCGGCATGGCGTCGGGGGCCACTCGGCAGGTGGTCAACTACAAGCAGTTCAGCCGGTGCCTCGACGTCACGAACCACGACGCTGAGCGGAGCACGTACGAGATCGTGTGGTTCTGCAAGCAGGCGCCGGACGGCAACGTGTCCTGGAACCAGCAGTGGTCGCTGCCCCCGGTCTCGGTCGACCTGGCGACCGCGATCACGGAACGCATCCGCTCGTTCGGCTCTGGCAATCCGGGATACTGCCTGCGGACTCCGGACTCCATCTCGGGTTACGTGACCATGAGGCCCTGCCCGGTGGTCGGCGCCGGACCCATTCCGGAGCAGAACATGAAGTGGAAGGTCTTCGGCAACACCGGTGACTACACCACCAGCTACCGGATCGTGGACGTGAACGGCTACTGCCTCACCCCGACCGATCTGACGGTGACGAAGCCGGACACTCACGGCGACGGCACCGCCAAGGTGAAGGTCGCTCCCTGCACCTCCTCCGAGCTGCAGAAATGGAACGCGCCGCCGAACTTCAACAAGCCGCTGGTGCTCACCAACACCAAGGAACTTGCGATCAGCGCCATCAAGGTGAAGTGAGCTAGGGGATCTGCCAGACCGTCGTCGGGCCGGCCGAGGTGGGGCAGGCCAGGTACGGGCGGCGGACCGTGCAGCCGTACGGCGCCGCGGTCTGCATCGAGCCGACGGTGTGCACCGTGCCGTCGGCGGGGTCCGTGACCGCCACCCAGGTCCGGCCGAGGATCTTGTTGTCCGCGCGCAGCTCCAGCCCGCCGACCGCGAGCGTGTGGCCGAGCTTGCGCCGCACCGCCCCGGTACGCGCGTCGAGGATCGCCGACTCGGGGTCCTCCTGGCGGTCGTAGGCGAGCAGCACCCCCTCGCCCAGCCGGAACGCGTTGCTCCAGGCCGGGTCGGACCAGCGCACCGAACCGTCGCTGGGATCGAGCCCGCTCAGCCCGCGGCTGTCCGCGATGCACAGCACCGGCCCGCAGTCGTGCACGTACCCGGTCGGGCCGTTCTCGGTGCGCCACCGCCGGGCCAGGTCCGGCAACCGGTACGCGGTCAGCGAGGGCCGCCCCCGCTCGCGCCGCGACAGGTACAACTGGTCCCCGGACACCGTGACACCGACGAAGCCGGCCTGCAGTGTGTCGTCCAGCTCCGCCGGCAGCCGCACGCCCAGCTCGCCCGCGCCGAGCACCGACCCGTCGGCGAACTGCAGCGTGGTGACCCGGCCGTCGACCCCGAGCACCACGATCCGGTCGGGGTCGTCGGAGAACAGGTCGTCGTCGAGGATCCCGCCGACCCCGTCGACGGTCCGGCTCCAGATCGTCGCGCCGGTCCGCGCGGAGGCGAGCCGGAGCTCCGTACCCCCGCTCCCGCTGTCGATGCGCAGCAGCGCCCGGCCGCCGCTGAGGGTGATCACCGTGGCGTTCGGCTCCCGGAGGGTCCACAGGACCTTTCCCTCGGTGGCGTCGAGGAACGACATCCGCGGGTCGCTGCCGGAGCGGGCCAGCAGCACCCCGCCGTCGAGCGTCAGGTTCTGCACGTTGTGCGGCAGCGAGGTGGCCCACAGCTGCTCGCCGCCGGGCAGGGCGTAACGACGGAGGCCCGACTCACTGTTGGGGTTCGCGCCGAAACTGGCGGTGTAGAGCGCGTCCGGACCGAGCGTGAACGCCGCGGCCGCCGTACCCCCGGCCGCCAGGATGGGTTGCATGGTCCGGGCCGGCGGCGCGGCCGCAGCCGGTGTGAGCAGCGCCGCGACCAGCGCAGCGACGACCAGGACGGACCGCGGCGGGCGGAGCCGCGGGTGCGCTGACGCCGCGCCCGGATCCTGCGGCCGGGTCGCGTCGAGATCTATGAGCGGTACGGCGTCGGCCACGCGTTCAGCATGACGGTCAAAAGCGGCCATGGGTACGGTCCGCTGTCTCTCATCACTGTGGGTAGGCTGCCGGTATGTCTTACACGGTGCCGCCGACCCGCACGGCCGCGGTCGTCCAACAGCTCCGTAACGAGATTGTCACCGGTGAGTTACCGCCCGGGACGCTCATCAAGGACGCCGAGCTGGCCGCCCGGCTCGGTGTCAGCATCACGCCGGTGCGCGAGGCCATCGCCCAGCTCTCCGTCGAGGGTCTGATCGACATCGCCCCGAACCGCACCCGGCACGTCACCAAGATGACCCAGAAGAACGCCCTCGAGCTCATCGACGTGATGGGCGTGCTGGCCTGCGCGGGCTTCGAGTGGGGTGTGGAGAATCTGACCGCCACCCACATCGACCTGATGCGCCAGCGGCAGAAGGAGTTCGTCGAGGGCCTGCGCAGCGGCAACGTGCTGACGGCGGGCGCGGCAGGCGCGGACTTCAGCACCATCGTCATCCTGGCCAGCGGCAACCGCGAGCTGCAGTCCATGGTCGACCTGGTGGTGGCCCGTACGCTGCGCATCCTGGCGATGGGCGCCGAGAGCAACCTCTGGGACGTCTGGATCAACGGCCACGACCAGGTTCTGGAACACCTCGAGGCCGGCGACCCGGTACGGGCCCTGGAGCGCTACCGGCAGATCTACGCCGACTTCCGAGCCAAGATCGAGCCGTCCCTCTTCGCCGAGTAACAGCCGTCAGACCTCGGCCAGGCGCGGCAGCAGGGGGCCGAGCGCGTCCAGGGCGGGCCGGCGTACGGCATAGCGGGTGATCCCCCACCGCTCGCGGTGCTCCCGCACCGCGGCGACGATCTCCTCCGCCGTGCCCACCAGCACGAACGGCACCTGGCGCAGCTCGCCGACAGTCATCGCCAGCCGCTCGGCGTGCTCGGCGAGCAAGCCCGGCGCGTCGTCGGTGACCTCCACCAACTGCACCAGCGCCTCCAGCGTGGCGTCGCCGCCCGCGCGCGCCAGCGCCACCTGCGCGTCGATGTCGGTCAGCCGCCAGCGGGCCTCGTGCTGATGCCCGTCGGACTTGGTACGGCCGAAACCGGTCAGGCCGACGATGTCGGCGTGCTCGCCCGCCCAGCGCAGCAGCCGCGAGTTCGCCGTGCCGACGAGCAGCGGGATCCGGCCCTGCACCGGTCGCGGCTTCTCCAGCAGGGCGTTGAGCATGGTCAGCACGGGCGTGTCCACGGTGACCTTCTCCCCCGCCAGCAGCCGGGTGGTCGCCTCGGCGACGGCGATGCACCGGTCGACGCGGCCGCGCACGTCCGGGCGGACCTGGCCGATCGCGTCCCACTCGGCGGGCGTGTGGCCGGCGCCGAGGCCGAGCAGCGCGCGCCCGCCGGAGACGACGTCCAGGGTCGCCACGTCGGTCGCCAGCAGGATCGGCTCCCGGACCGCGGCATTGGAGACGTACGACCCGAGCTTGAGGGTCGTGGTGACCGCGGCCGCCGCGGCCAGCGCCACGAACGGTGCCGCGCAGGCACCGGGGTGGTCGGCGGCGAGCAGCGTGTCGAAACCGGCGGCCTCGGCGCGGCGGGCGAGGTCGAGCCACTCGGCGGCGTCGGTGGGCTGAGCCTGGAGCGCGAAGTCGGCCATGGCGCGATTCTGGCCCCCTCCAGGCCCGGGGCGCCGTCCCCCGGCAGCCGGTTTCGCTGTCGGCGTACCCGCCGGATGGCGGGGACTTTCCGCCAGTTGGCGCCCGGTGCCGCGGCCCCCGGGGTTCCATCCTGAGGACAGCGATCACCCGCTTGTGATCTCCTCGATACCAGGAGGCCCGCCCATGACGCTGTCCGTGGAGATGACGCCACCACCGTTCGACCCGGAGCTCGGCGCGGCTCTGCCGGCCATCGCCGCGATGATCCCCGCCGCCCTGACCGCGGACCTGATCCCCGCCCTGCGGGCCGGCGGCCCCCTGGGCAGTCCGACCGACGACGAGCTGCGCCGCGACGGCAGGTTCACCATCGAGGAGCGCGCAGTGCCGGGCCTCGACGGCGATCCGGACATCTCGCTGCTCATCCTCCGGCCGACCGCCGCCACCGGCACCCTGGGCTGCGTCTACTTCACCCACGGCGGTGGCATGATCCTCGGCGACAACCGCACCGGCGTGCTGGAGGCGCTGGACTGGGCCGAGGAGTTCGGCCTGGTCGTGGTCTCGGTCGAATACCGGCTGGCCCCCGAGACGCCGCACCCGGGCCCGGTCGACGACTGCTATGCCGGCCTGGTCTGGACCGCCGACCACGCCGGCGAGCTCGGCTTCGAGCCGGGCCGGATGATCGTGGCGGGCGGCAGTGCAGGCGGCGGGCTGGCGGCCGCCCTGGCCCTGAGGGCCCGGGACGAGGGCGGACCGGCGCTGGCCGGCCAGATGCTGATCTACCCGATGCTGGACGACCGCAACGACACGTACTCGTGCCGCCAGATGGCCGGCCGGGGCATCTGGGACACCACCGCCAACGACACCGGCTGGACGGCTCTGCTCGGTGCGGCGCGCGGCGGGCCGGACGTGTCCCCGTACGCGGCCCCGGCCCGGGCGACGGACCTGTCGAACCTGCCGCCGGCCTTCATCGACGTGGGCTCGGCGGAGACGTTCCGCGACGAGGACGTGGCCTACGCCAACCGGATCTGGCAGGCCGGCGGGCACGCCGAGCTGCACGTCTGGCCGGGCGCGTTCCACGGCTTCGACGCCACGGTGCCGCAGGCCGGGATCTCCCAGGAGGCGCGGGCGGCCCGGGTGCGCTGGCTGCACCGCCTGCTGGACGTCTAGCCTCGGGGAATGAAGGACCTCGCCGTCCGGCTGGCCGCGCTCGACGCCGACGCGGGCGCGGCGCTGCGGGTCATCGCGTACTTCGACAGCCTGGTGGAGTCCCGCGCCGGCCTGCAGTCGATCGTGCGCGGCGCGGCGGTGCTGGCCGACTGCCCGGCCCGCCTGAGCGACGACGAACGCCGGGTGCGGATCCGGGTGACGGCGGCCGGGGTGAACGCCTGGCGGGACGATCCCCCGGCGCCGGACTGGATGACCACCGCCGCGGGCACGGCGACCCTGTGGCTGGAGCGCGCCGGGTCACCGGGCCCGGTCGAGGCGATGATCCTGGAACGGGCGGCGGGCGCGGCGCGGGCGGTCCTGGACCGGACCCGCGGCCGCGCACCCGCGGCCGACCCGGCGTCGGCCGAGCTGATCGTGGACGCGTCGGCTCCTGCGGAGGTACGCCGGCAAGCGGCCCGCCGCCTGGGGCTGACGGATCCGGCGTACGCGATCGCCCTGCCGGCGGAGACCCGGGTGCGGTCCGGCCCGTTGCCGAAGCTGCCGGGCCGGGCCGGCATCGGCCCGGCAGCACCGATCCTGGGCCTCCCGGCGTCCTGGGCGGCGGCCAAGGTGGCGCTGCGCTTCGCGGCGGAAGGCACCGACGAGGACCCGGGCCCGCGGGTGGTGCACGCCGAGGAACTGGGCGCTCTGGCCCTGCTGGCCGAGCTGGGCGACCAGTCGGACGCCCCGGATGTGAAAGCCCTGGACCACACGGCAGCAGCGGCGCCCTGGATGCTGACCACCCTGCACACCATGGCGGCAAGCATCAGCCTGCGCGCGGCGGCGACAACGTTGCGGCTGCACCACTCCACGCTGCAGGACAGAATCACCCACGCGGAGCACCTGCTGGGCTGGAACGTCCGCACGCCGCAGGGCCGTCTGCGCCTGCAGCTGGCGCTCGCCCTGCGCCGGCTGCATCGGCACCCGTGATGGAGACGCAGCGCCTGACCGAGGCGACGCCTACGAAGGATCACTGAAAGTGCTGCGCCGCACGGGATTCCACCCGGTCGGCGACGTGACGCTTCCGGCCGCCCCGGCCTCGACCTGAGCCGGCTGCTCCCGGCTCGCTGAACACGAACACGCCCGCCAGTCTGGGGAGGCCGGAAGAGCCCCAGCGAGCGGCATCCCAATGACTGATCCGACAGCTACGTTCTCGGCGTTCGCGGCCTCCATCGCCGCTGTCCTGGCGGGGGTCGATCTGTATCTGTCGGGCCGCGCGCACGATGAGCAGACCGAGACGCTGACGAAGATGCGTCTGCTCACCACTCCGCCAGTGGTGGAGGCAGCCATGGGACTCCACGTGGCCGGCCACGCCTACGTCGATTTCGTCGAGTCGGCTCCGGAACCGGAACCCGAGGCACAACGCGTCGCGGGAGAAGAGGTGTGGCGAGCCCGCCGGACTCAAGACCGAAGTCTCATCGGCCACGCACACCCTTCTGTAGCTGCTCGATGGCGCGGGCGTCCCGCTGGGCCACAGTCGGGTCAATCCTCGGTTCGCGTCTCATGACGTCGCGCGCGACCAGCTCGCGGGCCGTTTGCCACCTCATGGGCTCATCGCCGATCACCGCGCTTCCGACGAGTTCGATATGCCGGGCCCGGCTTCCTCTGACCGGATCATGTTCGATGTCCGACACCTTGAAAAGGGCTTGGAAAGAGGCGAAGGAACGACCTTCGGTCAAGGCGGCCAGCTCCCGGAGGATGCGCCTGTCCCGCATCAGCAGCTCAACGGCACGCGTCCCGGTTCCATGCGTGCCGGACAGTGACAAGAGCGAGTGCCCCTGAGCCAGACCCTCAGCCGTCAGAAAGTTTCGCAGCCGCGTCACCAGCAGATAGTCGGTGCGCAGCCAGCCGCCCGTACCGGTCTCGGGCACGAACATCTCCGTCTCGGTGATGATTCTCCAGTTGCGCCGGGCCACCTCGCCCCGCCCCGGAACGTACCTGCGCGCCAGCGCGCCCTCCGGCACGTCAGAATAGTTGAGAACCATTCGGTACGGCAGGTCGACAGGCGAGTTCGCTTGTACGAGAGAATCGTTTCCCAGCTCCTCGCAGGTATACCCGAACGCGATGCGGGAAATGCCCTCGGAGGTCGGGCTGCCGATGAGAACGAGATTGTCGTCGAGCCGGGCATCGACGTGCGGGACGACATCGAGGGTTCCGCGTTCACGAGCGGTCCAGTAGTCTCCGCCGGCCGCGGCCACCAGCGCGTGCTGATTGTCCGGATGCATGGTGGGCGTTCCGGAGTACAAGAGGTGCACGTTGTCATGACGGTATAGAACGGCGTCACGCTGATGAAACCCGAGCAACCGCTTGGCTACCCGGATGTCGTCCCGTGCATTCTCCGAGCGTTTGATCCGACCACGAAGACGGCCGAGTTCTTCTGCCACTTCCCGGATCGCTCGCACGTGGGTCGCCACGGCAGTCGAAGCCGCCGTAGCGGTCACCGCGGCTCCGGCCGCCACCGCGATGATCGCCTGAATCTCCACGGCTCCACCTCCCACCATCCAGGCAACTCCAGAAAGTAGCTGAACTATGACGGACGGTACCGGTCGATGTCGATAGTCCGTAGCTGCTGAAGGGCGGCCGTCCACGCCGCGAAGTACAGCTCGCGGGGCACCTTGAACCACCTGGTGCAGGTGTTCGAGTCCGCACCTCGTCCCAGACCCCGCCCCCTCCGCGACGAAGACATGGTCGCCCTGCTCGGTCTCCTTCAACCACCCCCACGGCATGACGATCCCCAGCGACGGGACGGTGTAGGTGAGGTTGAGCCCGTACTCCCACGTCGAGAACTCGACGACGAGATCGCGCGCTTCGGGGAACTCGTCCACGCTGAAACCCGTCAGCCCGGACGAGAGGTAGTCGATGATCACCGGTTGCACTCCGGCACAACAGCAAAGGCCCGGACGTCTGTCCGGGCCTTGCGCAAGGGTGGAGCTGAGGGGACTCGAACCCCTGACCCCCACACTGCCAGTGTGGTGCGCTACCAGCTGCGCCACAGCCCCTTGCCTGTCCCCGGGATCTCCCCGGGCACTCACGGAATAGTACACACCTTCCGGGCCCCCTCGTGCGGAGGGGGCGGCATGCGTGTCAGTTCAGCGAGACGTCCGGGGGGAAGTGGGCCACCGCGGCCAGGATGTCGCCCTGGCGGCGCAGGACCATGGCCCACAGGTCGTCCGGGCGGCTCACGAACGGGTCTCCGGGCAGGGCGTCGAAGACGAACCAGGAGCCGGCCGCGATCTCCTCCTCCAGCTGGCCCGGGGACCAGCCCGAGTAGCCCGCGAAGACCCTGATGCCCGCCACGCTCTCGCGCAGGCGGTCCGGGTCCGCCGACAGGTCCACCGTGCCGAGCGCGCCGGCCACCTGGTGGAAGCCGGACACCCGCTTCTTCACCTGGGGGCGGGTGCGGGCCAGGCAGATCGCCGACTCGGGCTGCACCGGGCCGCCCTCGAACAGCACCGCCGGGTCGCCGGCCAGTTCGCCCCAGTTGCCCAGTACGTCAGCCACCGGGACCTCGGTCGCCCTGTTCAGCACCACGCCCAGCGCGCCGCCGGTCTCGTGGGCCACCAGGAGCACCACGGTGCGGTCGAAGTTCGGGTCTTTCAGGGTCGGGGTCGCGACCAGAAGCTGACCGGTCATCGACTCCATCGAGCGACCTCCGATGCGCTGCTCTTCACTGAACACGGCAGCCCCACCTTCGCCTCAGGAGGCCTTCGGTCAACGCCATGCTTGGACATTAGCCTGCGATTCCGGCCACCGATAAGGTCTGGCGCATGAACGAGCCACCCGCGGAGGCGGAGATCGGTGTCATCGGCGGGTCGGGCCTGTACGCCCTTCTCGACGGCGCGACCGAGCATCAGGTGTCCACGCCCTACGGTCCGCCGTCGGATCCGATCACCGTGGCCGAGGTCGGCGGGCGCCGGGTCGCCTTCCTGCCGCGGCACGGCCGGGATCACCGGTTCCCGCCGCACAAGATCCCCTACCGGGCCAACCTGTGGGCGTTGCGGTCGCTGGGCGTACGCCAGATCATCGCGCCCTGTGCCGTCGGCGGGCTGCGCCCGGAGCTCGGTCCCGGCACCTTTGTGGTCCCTGACCAGCTCATCGACCGGACCAGCGGCCGTGCACAGACGTTCTACGACTCGGGCGCCGTGCACGTGTCCTTCGCCGATCCGTACTGCCCGGACGGCCGGCAGGCCGTGCTGCGCGCCGGGGCCCGGATCGCTCCGGTCGACGGCGGCACGATGGTCGTCGTCGAGGGACCGCGGTTCTCGACCCGGGCCGAGTCGCGCTGGTTCACCGCGATCGGCGGCACGGTGGTCAACATGACCGGGCATCCGGAGGCGGTCCTGGCCCGCGAACTCGCCCTCTGCTACACGGCGATCGCCTTGGTGACGGATCTCGACGCCGGCGTGGAGGGCGACCACGGAGTCACCCAGGAGGAGGTCTTCTCCGTCTTCGCGGACAACACGGCCCGGCTGCGCGAGGTGCTCCTCGACGCGGTGCAGGCGTTGCCCGCCGAGCGCACGTGCGCCTGCGGCAGCGCCCTGGACGGGATCAAGCTTCCTTTCCCGCTGCCCTGATCGGGCTCAGATCCAGGACGTAGGAGTCGCCCTCCCGGCGGAAGCCGAGCTTGTCGTAGTACGGCGACACCATGCCCGGCGGAGTGACCACCGTCCGGCAGCCGCGTTTGAGGAAGAACTCGCTCTGCCGGTAGACGAACTCCCCGGGCGTGAAGTCGCGGTACCGCTGCGTCACGTAGTCCAGCTGAACGCGCGCCACGCCGTCGCCCGTGGCCGCGAACAGCACCACCCCGACCACCTCGTCGCCGTTGACCACCAGGAAGGCGGCGGTGTCCCCGTTCGCGGCGTCGGGGCGGAACCCCGGGTTGAAGCGCGCGATGTCCCGGCTGTGCAGCCGCAGCGTGTGCGCGAGGAACTGGTCGTCGTTACGAACCTCGACCACCTGGTACGCCTTCTCGTCGTGGCGGGAGGCGAGCATCTTGGCCAGGTACCAGACGTTGATCACCGCAAGGACCACGTTCAGCCCCACCATCGGCCACACCGCCAGCGCCGCGTTGAAGCCGATCAGCACAAGGCACCCGATCAGGTTCAACGCACGCAGGCGCAGCAGCCGCGTCTGCAGCAGGGACCACACGAGCAGGGCCGAGCCGGTCCAGCCGATCACGTCGAGCCACGTCATGTGCCCAGACTATGAGACGCGGGCGGGTCACCGGGTGAGCGTTCTCCCTTCCGGATCGGCCTGCGCGCCCGGGCTCGCGCTGCCGCCGGCGGTTTCGGCCCCTTCACCGGAGAACATGCGGTCCTCGTCCAGCGCCGAGGTCTGCACCACCAGGACGTCGCAGACCGCGTTGCGCACCACGCCGGCCGGCACGGACCCCAGCAGCTGACCCTGGCTCGCGCCCAGCCCCCGGCTGCCCACGACGATGAGGTTCGCCGGGTTGGCGCCGACCGCGTCGAGCAGGGCCTGCGCCGGGTCGCCGGCCACCGGCCAACATGATCGCGTTGCTGCCCTTGCCGCCGAGCAGGTGCTCGAAGATCCAGCCGAAGGTGACCGTTGGTCGGTCGACACTGGAGAGGAGACGACGGTGAGCACATGGAACCATCCATGGTCGGCGTCGACGGATCACCCGGCAGCCGCAAGGCCCTGACCTGGTCCGCCGCCGAAGCCGCGGACCACGGCGCCGACCTGGTCGTCGTGAAACGTCCGGGAACACACCCTGCTGCCCCCGGCGGGCAACGTGAGCGTGTCGGAGCGGTACGTCCCCGACCCGAGCCAGCGGACCGCCGACGATCTGCTCCAGGTCATCAAGGAGGAACTCGGCGACAACCCGGCGGTGCTGGTCAAGGCCCAGGTGAAGCAGGGCCGGGCGGCCAAGGTCCTGATCGAGGAATCCGCCGACGCCGACCTGCTGGTGGTGGGCGAACGAGGCCACGGCGGCTTCGCGGGGCTGGTGCTGGGCTCGGTGAGCCAGCACGTCGCCGCGTACGCGAAATGCCCCGTGACCGTGGTCCGCCAGGCCGGCTCCCCGCCTGGGTTCAGTAGGCGATCCGCCCCCGGCGGTCGTGGAACTCGCCGGTCGGGCCCTCTGGGCCGATCAACGCCAGCGCGACCGTGGCGTCGGTTCCCTCGGTGACGGTCTGGTGACCGTTGTGCTGGTTGAAGTCGGTGGCCGTGTAGCCGGGGTCGGTGACGTTGATCCGCATGCCGGGCAGGTTCTTGGCGTACTGCACGGTCAGCGCGATCACGGCGGCCTTCGAGCTCGGGTACGGGACCATCATGACCGGGAAGCAGTCGTCGTCCGGGTCGAGCAGGGCCCGCGGCCAGCCCAGCGCCGAGGCGACGTTCACGATCACCGGGGCCGGCGAGCGCTTCAGCAGGGGCAGCGCGGCCTGGGTGACCCGGACGAGGCCGAAGACGTTGGTCTCGAACACCGTGCGCATCGCGTCCACGTCCAGGTCGTCGACGGTCCACGAGGTGCCCGGGATGCCGGCATTGTTGACCAGGACGTCCAGCGCGGGCAGCGAGGCGATCGCCTCGTCGACGCTCTTCTGGTCGTTCACGTCGAGCTGGACCGGGATGGCGCCCAGCTCACGGGCGGCGCTCCCGGAGGCCAGGTCACGCATGCCGGCATAGACGGTGTGGCCCGCGGCGATCAGGCGGCGGGCGGTTTCCAGACCGAGGCTCTTGTTGGCCCCGGTCACCAAGGTTGTGGTCATGCAGCCAATCTGCGCGGCTGCGCGGCCGGACAACAGGCACCGTTGAACGGTGGGATCAGCAGTACCACCCTCGCGTCGCGATCTCGGCGCACCATGTGGCGCATGGACGAGTTCGCGCAGGTGCTGCGGGCATGGCGGGACCGGGTACGCCCCCAGGACGTCGGCCTGCCTCCCGGCCTGAGCCGTCGCGCGCCCGGCCTCCGCCGCGAGGAGCTGGCCCTGATCGCCGGGGTGAGCGTGGACTACATCGTCCGGCTGGAGCAGGGACGGGCCCGCCATCCCTCGCCGCAGCTGTTGACCTCGCTGGCCCGGGCGCTGCGGCTCACCGACGACGAACGTGACCACCTGTTCCGGGTGGCCGGGGCGGCCGTACCCTCGGTCGGGCACGTCCCGAGGCACGTCACGCCGACCGCGCAGCGGATGGTGGACCGGTTCCGCGACGCCCCGGTCGCCGTGGCCGTGCACACCGCCATCTACGAGCTGGTGTTATGGAATCCGCTCTGGGCCGCTCTGTTCGGCGACCCGTCCAGCCGGACCCGGCTGGAGCGCAATGTCGCCTGGCGGTACTTCACCGAGCGCTCGTTCCCGGTCACGCACACACCCGAGGACGAGGAGGCGTACGCCCGCGATCTGGTCGGCCACCTGCGTACCGCCATCGGCCGCTATCCGGACGATCCGGAGATCCCGCAGCTGATCGACCGGCTCATCAAGTCCTCCCCCGATTTCGCCCGGCGCTGGCGGCAGGGCACGGTCGGGGAACTACGCACCAGCCGCAAGACCGTGCACAACGACATGGTGGGCGACATCGTGGTCGACTGCGACACGCTCACCAGCGGGCCGGGCGACCAGACGTTCGTGATCATGACTGCCGCGCCGGGCTCCGAGGACGAGCAGAAGCTGGACCTGCTGCGGGTGATCGGGCTGCAGCAACTCCAGACCTGACCACGCCGCCGGCGTTGACATTGTCGCATGTTATGACTCAATCTGTTGAGACAAAGCTTGCGACATTCGGAGGTGGCGGCATGCCCGAGGTCGAACGGTGGTTGGCCCAGCACGGCTTGACCGACACCGAACCCACTCCACTGCTCGCCGCCCGGCTGGCAGCACGGCGGCGCGCCAAGATCATCGACAGTGTCCTGCTGGCGGCGTTCCTGCTCTGCGCGGCGCTCACGCACGCGTTGGGGCTGAGCGCCGACCACTCGTCCTGGCCGCTGGTGGTGCTGACGGCCTTGGTGGCCGCGTTGCTGGCGGCGCAGTGGCGGCTCGGCTGGGGGGTGCGGCGCGCCGACCGGCAGGCCGGGGCGCAGCTGTCCCGGCGGGTGGCCCACCCGGTCGAGCTGGGCTGGCTGGCGGTGCTGGGCCGGCCGTACGCCGTCTTCACGATCGCGACCTTCACCGGCGCAGCGCTGCTCGCGGTGAGCGTGCTGCCACGCCCGGACCCCAGCCTGCGCAACGGGGCCATCGTCGTGCTGATCAGCCTCGCCGGTGCCGGCGCCGGCACCGTCATGCAGTTGCGCCAGGTCCTGACGAGCCCGGCCGTGGCGGACGACGAAGCGTCACTCACGGCCGATGTCATCATGCGGGTCGAGGACGCCCGCGCCCTGGTCACCCCCAGCCTGGTCTGGACACTGCCGGCCATTTTCCTGTACGGGGATTCGCTCGGCTGGTGGAACGCAGTCTCCCTGGCCCTCGTGGTGGCGGGCGCCCTCGCACTGGCCCTGATCCACGTCCGCGCCACGGGCGTCGCCCCCACGGCTCGACGAGCCCTGGCCACCGGATGATCGTCATCGACGCGGCCTCACCGACGCCGCCGTTCGAGCAGCTCCGGGCCCAGCTCGCGAGGCAGATCCAGGACCGCTCGCTCGCCGTCGGCACGAGACTCCCGACGATCCGCCGGCTCGCGGCCGACCTCGGCCTCGCGGTGAACACCGTCGGCCGGGCGTACCGCGAGCTCGAAGAAGCGGGACTGATCGAGACCCGCGGACGGTCCGGATCATTCGTCTCGGCCGCCGGCGAGCAGGCCCGCGAGCAGGCCCACCGAGCCGCCCGCGACTACGCGGCGCTCATCGCCCGGGTAGGCATCGACCCCACCGAAGCAGTCCGCATCGTCGAAGCAGCACTGGGCCGCCCCTCGCTGCCATGACCACGTCGCGGACCTCAGGCCGCCCTGCCCTCGAGAAGCGGGAGGGTGAGCGCCGAGTGCTCGGGCCGCCCCTCGTCGGGCGGAAGGGAGTCCAGGCCACGCAACATCTCGTTGCGTTTGGCCAGGGCCTCCTCCGTACGCGGGAAGAGGGTCGAATCGCCTTCGCCGACCAGGTCCTGGTTCATCTCGACGAACGACCGGGTGGTGTTCTCGAAAGCCGCGAAGGCGGCTTCCTGGTCCGCACCGGTGGCCAGGGCGTCGGCCAGCATGTAGGCGCCCACCAGGCCCAGACTGGTCCCCTGTCCCGTCAGGAATGACGGGGCGTAGGCGGCGTCGCCGACCAGGGCGACCCGGCCGGTGGACCACCGGGGCATCCGGATCTGACTGATCACGTCGAAGAAGAGATCGTCGGCTGCGCGCATGGCGGCGACCATGCGGGGGATCTGCCACCCGTCGCCGGCGAAGACCGAGGCGACGAGCTCGCGTTGCGCTTCGGGGTCGCGGAACGCTTCGTACGGCGGCTCGTCCCTGGAGAAGGTGAGGAAGCCGTGCACGTTCCCGCTGTCGCCGGCCGCATAGACGGCCGCGCCCCGGCCCGGGCGGCTCCAGGCCAGGCCCTCGTGCGAGAGGCCGAGCTCGTTCGGCATGGTGAAACCGGCGAAGCAGTGGCCGAGGTACCGGTGAAACTGCTCCTCGGGCCCGAAGGCCAGGCGCCGGGTGTTGGAGTGCAGGCCGTCGGCGCCGACGACGAGATCGAAAGTACGCTGCGCCCCGCTGCGGAAGGTCACGTCGACGCCGTCCGGGCGCTGGTCGAGCGACCCGATGCTGTCGTCGAACCGGAACTCCACCTCGTCGCGGACCGTGGCGTACAGGATCTCGGTGAGGTCCCCCCGGGGGATCTCGATGTCCCGGCCCTCGACCCCGCGGACGACGACGTCCGGCTTGACCGAGGTGATCACGCTGCCGTCGGGGTTCAGGAAGGTGAGACGCCGCGTGTCGATGTGGGCCTCCCGCAGCTTCGGCAAGATCCCCATCCGGCGTACGACTTCCAGCGCGGTCCCGCGGATGTCGATCGGATAGCCGCCGCCGCGGGCCACGGCCGCCTTCTCCACGACCGTGACCTCGAAGCCGTATCGCCGCAGCCAGTACGCCAGTGTGGGACCAGCGATACTGGCGCCGGAGATGAGTACCCTGCTCATGACTTTCCTCCCAAGTAGCTACCTAAGGTATCTATCCCGGAACCATATACCTAACTTAGGTATCGAAACGAGCGTGATGACCGACACCACCAACGACGGAGAGTTCGATCTGCTGGCCGTGCTGCCCCGCCTGAGCCAGCTGGGCACGGTGATGAACCGAAGCCGGCTCATCGAGCGCGCCACCGAGAACGCCGGCGCCGACCTGGACCGCCCCGCGATATCGGTGCTGGTCACGCTGCACATGGGCGGCGGCCCGCTGCGGGTCGGCGAAATCGCCAAGCGGATGCAGGTCGTCGGCCCGCACGTCACCCGCCAGGTGCACGAACTGGAACGGCGCGGCCTGGCCCGCCGCATCCCCGACCCCCTGGACCAGCGGGCCCGGCTGGTCGAGCTGACCCCGGACGGAACGGCAGCGGTGGGCCGCTACATGAAAACCGTGCTGGGCCTGCTCGGCGACGTCCTCGCAGACTGGTCGCCGGAAGACCGCCGATCCTTCGGACGCCTCCTGGAACGCTTCGCCACCGACCTCACCACCCGCCTGCACACCCTGGACGACGAGTAGCCGAACCGACCCGACTCGAAGCCGACCCACCAAGCGAAACGACCGACCCGAACCGACCCGCCAAGCGAAACGACCCGA
>NZ_BOQL01000058.1 GCF_018332655.1 Actinoplanes auranticolor
GCCGCCCAACTAGGCGACCCGCTCCCGGGGCACTCGTTCAACTTTACTCGCGCTATTTCTCAGCGTCAAATCCGGGTCTTACCGGTTTTGCGTGAGAGTTTCGCGCAAGCCCCCCGATCCGTAGCTTCGGTCGAGAGCCGCGCACGACTCTACCCGATGCTATTTCCTAGGGGTTGGCAGGACGGCCGGTAGCTGATCTCCGTGACCGGATCTTGCTCGGTCAGTTCGTTCTGCTTGCCTCGCCCGTTTCCCTGCGGCTCCCAAAACATTACCCGCTCCTGTCGGGAGCGCCAAATCGGCCCCCCGTGGTCCCCACCACAACGCTCCCGTCCCGCCACCAGCGGCTGGCTGCAGGTCGCTGAGCAGGCATAAGAGCGGTGAGTAGCGGCGTCATCCGATCGTGTAGCGACCGCTCCGAGGCATCGGGCTGGTGACTACCGCCGGCTCGACCGCGGGCGGACGGCGGACCCCCGACGACGGACCTGGAGGGCGGAGGACGGACGGCGGACCGCGTGGGCGGACCCCGGAGGGCGAAGGGCGGACCCGGACGCGGATCAGCGGACGGCGGACGGCGGACGGCGGACGAGAGTCCACGCCAGGTGTCACATGGCGTGGACGGGCGGCAGGCGCACCCGGCCCGGGGTCTTGGATGCGGCGACGCGCCTAAAGCACAGCGGTCCGGTCACGGAAGAGCAGGTGGCGGGGCCGGCATAGGACGTACGGCATCAGACGCCGCGGGCAACAAGGTAGAGCTTTGGTGCGGGAGGACAGGAAAGAGAGGAACGACGGGGACAGGAAGGAACTGAGGATGGGAGAGACGGAGGACGCGAGAGGGAGGGGACGAGAGCGACCGAGGGGACTGGGGCCACCGAGGGGACGGAGAGGCGGAGGACGGGAGGTCTTGAGAGGCAGGCAACCGAACGAAGGACCGGCAAGAGAAGAAGCCCCGTACGAAGGCTGTCGCACTCGGGGTGGCCACCTCCCCCGCTCTCCCCGGCGTATGGTGCTGCCCTTGGTTGCAGGTACGGATTGATGCGATAGGGAGCCGACGGGATCACCGTGTCCGATGACGATGACCTCCTCCCCGCGCTGCGGGCTGCTCAGGGTGGTGATGAGCAGGGTTTCGCCACCCTCTGGCGGGCCCTGCAGCCGGCCGTTCTCCGGTATCTGCGGGTTGTCGTCGGTGACGCCGCCGAGGATGTCGCCTCCGAGACGTGGTTGCAGGCCGCCCGGGATCTGCATCGGTTCTCCGGGGACGGTGCCGCTTTCCGGGGGTGGCTCTTCCGGATCGCCCGGCATCGGGGGATCGATGAGCGGCGGCGGGTCGGCCGGCGGCCCGAGGAGCCGGTGGCTTCCGGTGGATCCCCTGACTCCGGGCTCCGGGCCCGGGATGCCGCCGCCGAGGCTATGGAGGGCTCGGACACCCGGTGGGCGCTGGAGCTGATCTCGTCCCTGCCCTCCGACCAGGCCGAGGCCGTCATGTTGCGGGTCGTCGCCGGGCTGGATGTCGCCACGACCGCCAAGGTGCTCGGTAAGCGGTCCGGCGCTGTGCGGGTGGCGACGATGCGGGGTCTGCGGCGGCTGGCGGCGCATCCGCAGGTGCAGGCGCGCAACGCGCCGGTGGCCGGGAACGCGCCGATCGATCCGGCTCTGCCGGAAGGGGTGTAACGCGGTGGGGGCATGGAGCGCTCTTCGGTCTGCGATGTCGACGAGGCGAGCCCGCCGGATCGGTCTTACCGAGGCCGATCGGCTTGTAGCCGGTGCACGGCCGGACCCTGGCATGGAGGGTCTGGTCGAGCTGCTCGACGCCGCCAGGACTTCCACCCCCGGGGAGGATCTGGCCGGTGAGCGGGCGGCTGTGGCCGGCTTCCTCGCCGCGCGGCAGCGTGCTGTACCGACCGCGCCGCCGAGGAGAAGAAACCGGGCAGTCAGGACGATCGCGATGAAGGTGGCTCTCGGATTCGCTGTTCTGGCTTTCGGTGGTACCGCCTTGGCGGCGCGGACGGGCAGTCTGCCCCCGGCCGCGCAGGAACGCGCCCATGACATCTTCTCGCAGGCGGGAGTGCCCGCTCCGGACCGGTCGAGGCAGCCCTCCGCTGGTGGCGGTCCGACGTCAGCCGTACCGTCTCGCCTTCCGACCCCGGGCCGCAGCGTGACGTCCGCACCTGGCGGGACCACGGTCCTGGATCTCTGCCGGGTTTGGGACGCCGCCCGGCAGGATCCGCCCGGTAAGGCCGTGCCGGCGCCGACGCGGCGGGCTCTGGCCGCCGCGGCCGGCGGGATGCCGGAGATCGACGGCTTCTGCGCGAAGCAGCTCGGGAAGTCCGCCGAGCCCAGCGGGCCGCCGAGCAGTGGTACGGCCAGTAAGCCCGCCGAACCGCCGAAGCCCGGCAAGCCGACCACCACCGGCAAGCCTTCCGACACGCCGAGCCATCCCGGTAAGGGTCACGGCACCAGCAAGCGACCGGATCACCCCAAGGGGCGTGGCAGGAACGGCGGGTGAGCAGGGCGGCGCCGGCGGCCTGCTGTTACTGATTGCGGTGGTGGCGCTGCCGGCCGGGTTCATCCGGGGCCGGCCCGGCTCGGTGCCCGGCCGGCCCGGCCGCGACGACCTGCGCATCAGTCGGCCGGACGCCGCGGTGCCGGCCCGGCCCCGCGCGACCACCCGGCCGCCGGCGAAGACCACGACGGCCCCGGCGACACGGTCTTCGAGCGTGATGCGGTCGGGCGGCTGATCCAGCCGTTGCGGGACCGGGGTGTCGGCGCGGTGTCGGGCAACACCAAGGTCGCAACCGCTGGGCCGCTGGCAGCACCTCAAGTACGTGATCGGCTTCAACCTGGACCGGCGGATGTCCGCCGCGGCTCACATCGCCGCGACGGCGCCGGAGCCGCCCGTACCGGTGCCGTATCCCCGGCGATCCGAGCGCTGGCCGATCAACTAGACGGTGCCGCTCACCTGATCACCTCGACGCCGGCGAAGGTACGCTTGCCGCGGCGCAGGACCAGGAAACGGCCCTGCAGCAGCGCCGACTCCGGGACCGCGGCCTCGGGGTCGGTGAGGCGCTCGTTGTTGAGGTACGCGCCGCCCTCGGCGATCGTGCGGCGCGCCTCTCCCCCGCTCTTGACCAGCCCGGACGACTGCAGCAGCGCCGTCACGGTCGGCAGCTCACCGCGTACCTCGGTCAGGCCGGCCTCGGACAACGCGGCCCGCAGCGTGTCCGCCGAGAGCTCCTCCAGCGATCCCCGGCCGAACAGCGCCTGGCTGGCGGTGACCGCCTGCCGGGCCTCCTCCTCGCCGTGCACCAGCGCGGTGATCTCGAAGGCCAGCTCGCGCTGGGCCAGCCGCGCCTGCGGCCGCTCGGCGGTCGCCTTCTCCAGCTCCTCGATCTCCTCGCGGCTCTTGAAGCTGAAGTAGCGCAGGTACTGCGGGACGTCGCGGTCGTCGGCGTTGACCCAGAACTGGTAGAACGCGTACGGCGAGGTCATCGCCGGGTCGAGCCAGGTGGCGCCGCCCTCGCTCTTGCCGAATTTGGTGCCGTCGGCCTTGAGGACCAGCGGGGTGGTGAAGGCGTGCACCGGGCCGGCGCCGCGGCGGCGGACGAAGTCGACCCCGGCGGTGATGTTGCCCCACTGGTCGGAGCCGCCGAACTGCAGCGAGCAGCCGTGCCGGCGGTGCAGCTCGTGGAAGTCGTTGGCCTGCAGCAGCTGGTAGCTGAACTCGGTGAAGCTGATGCCGGTCTCCAGGCGGTTCTTCACCACGTCGCGGGCCAGCATCTTGTTGATCGGGAAGTGCTTGCCGACGTCGCGCAGGAAGTCGATCACCGACAGGTCGCCGGTCCAGTCCAGGTTGTTGACCATGGTCGCGGCGTTCGCACCCTCGTAGGTGACGAACGGGGCCAGCTGGTCGCGGATGCGCAGCACCCAGCCGGCGGTCACCTCGCGCGGGTTGAGCACCCGCTCGGCCGACTTGCCGCCCGGGTCGCCGATCTGGCCGGTGGCCCCGCCGACCAGCAGCAGCGGACGGTGCCCGGCCAGCTGCAGGCGGCGGGCCGTGACCACCTGCATGAGGTTGCCGACGTGCAGGGAGGCGGCGGTCGGGTCGAAGCCGACGTAGAACGTGATCGAGCCGCCGTCGAGGTGCTTGCGCAGCTCCTCGGGGTCGGTGGAGTCCTGGATCAGTCCGCGCCACTGCATGTCGTCAACGAGAGTCACCGGGAAATTGTCCCGCACCGGGCCCGGCCGCTCACACCGGGTTTCGGGATGCCGCGGTCGCGGCCAGGTGCGACGCTGGAACCATGAGTCGCCTGGGTTCCGCCGCACCGCCCGTCGAGCTGTCCAAGAAGCAGGCCCAGGAGCGGCTGGACGTCGCCCAGCAACGGCTGCTGCGCCTGCGGCTGCTGCTCGGCGGCCAGATCGGCAACAAGAAGATCGGACCGCCACTCTGCGTGCTCTTCGAGGGCTGGGACGCCTCCGGCAAGGGCGGCGCGATCAAACGGCTGGTCGCACCGCTGGACCCGCGGCACGTCCGGGTGTCGCAGTTCGCCGCGCCGACCTACGACGAGAAACGGCACCACTTCCTGTGGCGCTTCTGGCCGAAGCTGCCCGGCTGGGGTGGCATGACGGTGCTGGACCGCTCCTGGTACGGCCGCGTCCTGGTCGAACGCGTCGAAGGCTTCGCCACCACGAAACAGTGGACCCGCGCGTACGACGAGATCGCCCAGTTCGAGCGGACGCTGACCGCCGAGGGCGCGATCCTCATCAAGTTCTGGATGCACGTCTCGGAGGACGAGCAGCTGCGCCGCTTCGAGGACCGGGCCGGTGACCCGTTGCGCCGGTGGAAGCTCACCGACGAGGACTGGCGCAACCGGGACCGCCGCGCCGACTACGAGAACGCGGTGGCGGAGATGCTGGACAAGACGGACAGGCCGAAGGCGCACTGGTACGTCATCCCCGGCGACGACAAGCACTACGCGCGCCTCGCCGTCGTCGAGCGGGTCTGCAAAACGGTCGAGAAGGCGCTCACCAGGCACGGATACGACATTCACGACGCTGACTGAAGCGGGCACACGCTGTTTGCCGAAGCCTTGTAGGGTGCCCGCTCGTGAAGACCATCTTGCGCGCGCTCGGCGCGGCACTCGTCACCGCCGGCGTCCTGGCGGTCCCCTCGGTGGCCCAGGCGGCCGACGACGTCCCGCTGTTCGGGGCGCTGACCGAACGCGACGCGAACGGCCGTTCCGTCACCTACCCGATCCACCGCGGCGAGACCATTCCGGTGGTGCTGGGCGTCACCAACCGCGGCACGGCGCCGTCGGCCGGGGTCGTGGTCAACATCCGGGTGTTCAACGAGCTGCGTCTGCCCCGGACCTTCACCAACTGCTGGTACTACACCGACAGCAACCTCGACGGCGCGTGGTGCGAGTTCGAGGGCGACCTTCCCGTCGGCGGCACCTACGCGCTCTCGCCGTTCCAGGTCTCGGCCGCGGCGGACGCCAAGGACTTCAGCGGCAGCGTCATCTTCCAGTGGTTCCCGAAGGACTGGGTGGACAAGAACGGCGGCATCAAGGACTCCGCCGAGGAGCATGGTGGCCCGGGCACGACGCCGGTCGCCGGCACCGGGGGCAAGCTGACCCTGGAGCCCAAGGAGCTGCCGGTGCCGGAGAAGACCGAGCGGGTCGGCTTCGCGTACGTCAAGCTGACGACCCCGACGACGACGCCGCCGACCACCGCACCGACCACCGCGCCCACCTCGGCGCCGACCGCCACCCCGACCGGCACGCCCGCGGCCCCGGCCCCGGCGACCACCCCGCCGGCCGACGGCGGCAGCGGCGGCGGACTGGCGGTGACCGGCAGCAACGCTGTCGCGATCGCAGGGGTGGGCGGCTTGCTGCTCGTCGCCGGTGTGGTGGCCTTCCTGCTCACCCGCCGCCGCAACAGGTTCACCGCCTGAGCGGTCAGGCGACCGGGGCGTAGGCCGGTAGCCCCAGCGCCGCACGGATGGACGCCTGCACCTCGTCGGCGGAGGGGCGGGCGTCCACGTCGTGCACGACCTCCTTGCGGCCGAAGAGTTCCAGCACCGGGCGGGTCTTCTCGTGGTAGTCCCGCAGGCGGGCCGCCAGCGCCTCCGGGGTGTCGTCCGCCCGGGTGATCAGCTCGGTGCCGCAGATGTCGCAGCGGCCCTCGACCTCCGGCCGGTCGGCGATCACGTTGTAGTCCATGCCGCAGCCCGGGCAGAGCCGGCGGCTGAGCACCCGGCGGCGGACCTCGTCGTCGGGCAGCTCCAGGTGGATCACGCCGTCGATGTCGTAGCTCTCCATGAAGAACTCGGCCTGCCGGCCGTTGCGGGGGAAGCCGTCGATGACGAAGCCGAAGTTCCAGTCGTGCTGTTCGAGGCGGTCGCGGACCACGGACTCCACCATGTCGTCGCCGACCAGTTCGCCGGCGTTCATGGTGCGCCGTACCTGGGCGCCGAGCTTGGTGTGGCGCTGCACGTGCCAGCGGAAGATGTCACCGACGCTGATGTGCACCAGGTTCAGGTCCTTGCAGAGCAGCTCGGCCTGGGTGCCCTTGCCGCTGCCCTGCACGCCCATGATCACGTACTTGCGCATGGTGTCGTCCTCTCTCAGTCCGCGGCGCCCACGCGCAGCGGGCCCGGCGCCTTGCGTCCGTCGAGACCGGACGGGTCGATGCTCCACCCGTCGGCGACCCGCAGCACGTCGTGCTCGGAGACCAGCACCGTGCTCTCCTCGTCGACGAAGCTCGCCGGCAGTCCGGCGGCCCGCTCGGCCGGGTCCGGGTCGCCGTGCCACGAGGTGACGTCGCCCGTCTGTCCGACGTAGCCGAACGTGCGGACCAGCTCGCCGTCGACGGCCCGCTGCCAGCGGTGCGATTCGGTCACCCGGTGCGTGGCGAAGAACTGCACCTCGGTGTGCAGGCGCGCGGAGAGCTCCACCACGTCGACCACCGTGTCGGGGCGCAGCAGGTAACGGCCGGTCGCGAGCACCCAGGACGTGTCGCGGGCGCCCGGCAGAGCGGGCGTGACCGCGACCCGGTCGTCGCTCAGGTGGGCCAGGTCGACCCCGGCGCGCCAGGACACCTCGCCCAGGTCGCGCAGGCCGAGCGCCGCGAGCACCTGCTCCGGATCGCCGTCGCGCACGGCGAGCCATGCCTGCTTACCGCCGAAACCGACCATGACGTCCGTATCCATGTCCACCACGGTAGTGGCCAACTCTCCGCGGTGACCGGTTATGCCCAGCCGTGGTCGCGGCGCAGCACACCGGCGACGCGGTCGAAGCGGGTGCGGTCGAGGACCGCGCCCTCGCGGCGGATGCCGTCCTCGTCGACCTCGACGACCCGGTCGAGCCGGATCCAGCTGGGCCGCGAGTCGCGGTCCCAGTCGCCGGGGCCCAGGGCGAGCCAGTTGCGCTGGCCGTCGCGCTCGGTCTGGCTGGAGAGCATCAGGCCGAGCAGGGTACGGCCGTTGCGCCCGACCACCAGCACCGGCCGGTCCTTGCCCTGTGACGGGTCGTCCTCGTACTTCACCCAGGTCCACACGATCTCGCCCGGGTCGGCGTCACCGTCGAGGTTCGGCGAGTACTCGAGGTTGCGGCCGCGCTGGGCGGTGGGGACCTGCCGTGGCGGGGCGGGGCGCGCGGTGCCCTGCGGAGCCGGGGTACGGCGCCCCGCCACCCGGCGCAGCGTGCTGGTGATGCCGTTGAGGAGTCTGCTCACCCGCGCACTGTATCGACCAGGGCGCGCGCGTCTAGGCTCGCGGCATGACTCCCGGCGTGGACGCGTGGCAGCCGTACTCGCCGGAGGAGCTGGCGGACCGGCTGGCCGCGCTGCCGGTCACCTGGGCCGTGGCCGGTGGGTGGGCGGTGGATCTGTTCCTGGGCCGGGTCACCCGGGAGCATCACGACATCGAGATGGTCCTGCCCGCGTCCGAGTTCCGCCTGTTGCCGCCGCTGTTCCCGGGCTGGGAGTTCCACGTGCCGCAGTCCGGGAAGCTGACGCCCGCCGACCCGGTGAGCCTGGCGGCCGAGTTCCAGACCTGGGCGCTGGACCCGGTGACCCGGATGTGGCGCTTCGACGTCTTCCGGGAGCGGCACGACGGTGACACCTGGATCTGCCGGCGCGACGAGCGGATCCGCCGCCCGTACGCGGAGGTGGTGCAGCGCACGCCGGACGGGATCCCCTTCGTCGTCCCCGAGGTGGTCCTGCTCTTCAAGGCCAAGGCCGCCCGGGACAAGGACGAGCAGGACCTCGCCGCGGTGCTGCCGGAGCTGCCGGCCGCCCGGCGGTCCTGGCTGGACGCGGCGCTGGCACTGGCGCATCCGGAGCACCCCTGGCGCGAGCGGCTGGCTCACTCCGCCGGACGGTAGGCCACCCCGGGGTCCAGCAGGGCCGTCCAGGAGGGCTGCCAGGCCGGCTCACGCGCCTGCACCTCGGCCCGCAGGTTGCTGCGCCACGGGCCCGAAATGCCGTCGTCCGGCCACCAGTCCGGCCACGAGTCGTACCGGCGTTCCACGGTGAGCGCGTGCGCGGTCGTCTCGACGTACAGGAAGAACCAGCGTCCGGCGGCCCCGGCCGCCTCGGCCTCCCGCAGCCGGCGGACCAGCTCGCTCAGCTCGCCGAAGGCGCCGAAGCTGCCCTCGCCGGGCCGGTCGGCGGGCGCGTGCTCGCCCGGCTCGGCGGCCAGGCTGCTGCCGTCGGCGTACACCCGGACCGTGCAGTGGCCGTCCCCGCCCGGCGCGCGGCCGCGCATCCAGGTGACCAGGGCGCCCAGCTCGCCGGTCGGGACCGGCTCGGGCCGGGCGCGTTCGGGCTCGGTGTGCATCGCGGCCCAGATGAGCCGGTCGTGCTCGTGGTCGCTGAGCTTGCGGACCCGGCGCCGGGCCGGCCGCCGGCCCGCGGCCGTCCGCGGCACCGAAGTGCCCGGGGCCAGGCCACCGCGCACGGCGACGGCCCAGCCCGCGGCGGCGTCGAGGGCCGGCTCGGTGAGCCGTCCGAGCAGGACGGCCAGGGCGGTGCCGTCCAGCTCGCGGCGGGTGCCGGCAGTCAGCAGCCGTACGGCGGCAGCCCGCACGTCGGCCCGCTCGTCCGCGGTGTCGACATCGTGCTGTCCCCACTCGAAGACGAAGCTGACGAGCTCGGCCACGGTGGCATCGGCGTCCAGCACCGCGCCGGCCGTCGCGGCGAGCCCGTCCTGCTCGCCGCCCGGATACTCGACCCGGCGCCAGCGGCCGTCCTCGTGCCAGAGCACGTAACCGAGCTGGTCCTCGGCGGCCCGCGGCAGCAGGTCGTCCCAGGGCAGCCAGTCGGGTGCCCCGGCGAGCAGGTCCAGCGGCGGATCGGCGTGGGTGGTGGCGCTGTACTCGTGGTCACAGCCGTACAGGACGGCACGGCCACCCTCGACGAGCGCGAGGTGCGACCAGTTGCCGCCGCCGTCGTCGTGGTGCGCACCGGTCTCGTCCACCGACCAGACGTCGTCGTATCCGAGGGCAGTCAACGCGGCGGCCAGCGTCGCCCAGCGGGTCCACAGCAGGCCGGGTTCGGGCAGCTCGACGGTGGTGATCACCGGACCAGGCTATGGCTTCCGTCCGGCAGGTCGCCCGTGACCTCGGCACAGTCGCCGCCGTTCCTGTCGGAAAGTTGCCAGCCGAATTCGAGAATCCGCCTCCGAGAGCCATTGATGACTGACACCAGGTCAGGCACGCTCCTCTGTGTAGTCCCCCTATCGCTCAAAGTGAGCAGGGACTCCGGAAGGTGCGTGCGTTGATGCTGCTGCCGCGGACCGAGCACCTCCCGGCCCGCCCGTCCTGGGACTGCCAGGTGTGCGCCCGGCCCTGGCCCTGCGCACCCGCCAAGGCCGACCTCACCGAGCAGTACGCCCGCTTCCCGGCCGGCCTCGGCATCTACATGGCCTCGGTGATGTACGACGCGGTCGGCGACCTCACCACCGTCGGCGAACCGACCCCGGCCGACCTCTACGAGCGCTTCCTCGCCTGGGTGGACTGAGAGGGCTGGACCAAGGCCATGCCGATGGAGGCGGGCGCGGTCTCCACGAAGCCGTGGCGGGCGTAGAGGCGGCGGCCCGGTGCGTCGGCGAGCAGGTTGACGTAGGCGCCCGGCGGGGCCTGCTGCCGGATCCGGGCCAGCAGCGCCGTCAGCACAGCGTCGCCGAGGCCGCGGCGCTGGTGATCCGGCAGGACCGCCATGTCCACCACGTGGAAGTACCAGCCACCGTCGCCGATGACCCGGCCCATGCCGGCCGCCGTACCGGTGTCCGTGTGCACGACGTGGCAGGCGTACCAGCTGCCCGGCAGCGCCGCGACCGCCTGCTCCCGGGTCCTGGGCGACAGACCGCTGTCGCGCCGCAGCGCCAGGTACGCCTCCACCGGCGGCGGCTCTTCGACCAGGCGGTAGCCCTGCGGCAGTTCCCTTGTCATGTCCCGATCCTCGCAGAGGCGATGATCTCGGGTACGACTCCCGGCCGGCACGTGCCCTTCGACAGCCTCTGCAACTTCCGCGACCTGGGCGGCTGCCCGACCACCGACGGGCACACCACCCGCTGGCGCAGTGGCTGGCCGAGAACCCGGGCCGGGGGCTGCGCCGGCCCGGCTACGGCCGGGCGCCGGCCGAGATCATCGGGATGGTCCTGGCCGGGCTCACCGCCGGGCACGGTTCGGTGCACCGGTACGCGACCGAGCGGCTGCAGCTCGACGACAGCGTGGTCGCGCCCTGCATACCCGGCTTCTTATGTCTTCGTGAGTCGATCCTTAAGCGCTCCTGAGGTGGCACCCGCACGGGCCTGCCGGGCCGCATAGTCGACGAGTTGCCGTCCCCCACCCGGCTTCCTGCCGCGCCCGCGCGGCCGCGACCCGCTACTCCCGAGGTGACCGTCCCGTGCCGATGCCCGCTGCCCAGCAATTCCGGTACACCCTGGTGGCGGGAGCCACCGCCGTGGTGATCGGGGTGGGCTTCACGGTCGTCGGGTTCAACCGGCAGGGCTCGCCGCCGGCGGCCCGTACCGCCGCGGACGTCCCCGTCGTCGTGGCCGAGCCCACCGGCGACCCGGGCACCGGCACCGACCTGCTGGACGAGACGATCCTGCCCAGCTCGGCGGCCCCGTCCCCGTCCCCGTCGCCGACCAGCGCCGCGCCGGTGGCCAAGGCGCCGAGCAAGGCCGCCGAGCCGAAGGTGACGCCGACGAAGCGGCGGACGACCCCGCCGGCGCGGAAGGCGAAGCCGAAGAGCGCCCCGGCGACCAGCGGCTCGGTCCTCGACCAGGTCCTGGACCACATCAACGCGGCCCGCGGCGACGAGGGCCTGGCGCCGCTGTCGCTGGACACCGCGCTGTCGAAGGCGGCGGCGCTGCACAACCAGCGGATGATCGACGGCTGCGGGCTGAGCCACCAGTGCTCCGGCGAGGGCGGTATCGGCGACCGGTTCAGCGCGCAGGGCGTGAAATGGCGCTCGGCCGGCGAGAATATCGGCTTCGGCTTCGCGGGCGCCGCGGACTCCGAGATCGTCAAGGCCGCGAACGGGCTGTGCGACAGCATGCTGGCCGAGGTGCCGCCGGAGGACGGGCACCGCAAGAACCTGCTCAGCAAGGGCTTCGAGCGGATCGGGCTCAGCGTCGTGCGCGAGCCGAGCGGCAAGGTGTGGCTCACCCAGGACTTCGTCGGATGACCGGCCGGTGGCCCAGCGGCCCGGCCCGGCGCCGCCGCCTGCGCGACATGTTCGGCCCGACCCGCCCGTTCGGCCCCAACCGGCCGGGCGGGCAGTGCGGCCCGGTCAAGCGCACGCGCCCGGCCGGCCCCCGGCGCCCGGCCCGCTGACCCCTCTCCGCCGCTCACCCCCAGCGCGGTTGCGGACGCCCGGCATACTCGGCGCCGCAAGTGACAGCAACGCCCGCGGCTCCACTGTCCACAGTGGAGCCATTTCGGTGGCCGAACGGCACCGCGGGCGGCATTTCACCACGGGGGAAAACACCATGCCGTCCATGTCCCGTCGTACGGCGCTGAGCCTTCTCGCGCTCACCACCGTCAGCACCTCGGGTTCCTGCAGCACCTCCGGCATCCGGCCGGCGCAGACCGACAAGAAGACAACCGGACGCCCCGCCAACCCGGTTGTCCTGGAGAACCAGCTCGCCGGGGACACCGGGTGGCGGGTGAGCGGCGCGCGGATCTCCGACGACGTCACCCGCCAGATCCAGGGCTACGCCTCCCGGACCTCGGTGAGCGCCGGCGAGTCGGTCGACTTCCACGTCTCCGTGGCCGGGGACCGGCCGTTCACCGTCTCGGTCTACCGGCTGGGCCACTACGCGGGTGCCGGCGGGCGGCGCATGCTGACCAGCGGCAGCCTCCGCGGCGAGGGGATGCCCGCTCCCAGCGCCGACCCCGCGACCGGACTGATCGAGTGCGCCTGGCCCGTCGCGTGGACGCTGACCGTGCCCGCGGACTGGACGTCCGGCTACTTCCTGGCCGTGTTCGAGACCGGCGACGGGTTCCGCAGCTGCACGCCGTTCGTGGTGCGCGACGACCGGCGCCGGGCCGACTTCCTGGTGGTGGTGCCGTTCAGCACCTACCAGGCGTACAACTTCTGGCCCGCTGACGGCCGGACGGCCCGGAACCTCTACAAGGGATACGTCGAGCCGGGCCGGATCGGTGGCCTCACCGAGCGCGCGTTCCAGGTGTCCTTCGACCGCCCGTACTCGCGGGGCGGCATGCCGAGCTGTGCCGAGCTGGACCTGGCCGCGGTCCGCTGGCTCGAGGCGGTGGGCTTCGACGTGGCGTACGCCTCCAGCCTGGACCTGCACGAGCAGGGGATCCCCACCGGCCGGATCGGCGGGCTGATCTTCCCGGGCCACGACGAGTACTGGTCGAAAGCCATGCGGGACGCCACGGAGAGCGCGCTCGACAACGGAACGCACCTGACGTTCCTGGCGGCGAACAACGTCTACTGGCACGTGCGGTTCGACGAAGCGCGCGACGGGCGTCCCAACCGGGTGGTGACCTGCTACAAGGACACCCCGGACCCGTACGCGGACGACACCGGGCCGACCCGGAACTGGCGCAAGCTCGGCCGCAAGTACAGCCAGGCCGAGCAGCGCCTGCTGGGCGTGCAGTACAACGGCATGCTGGCGGACCCGGTGCCGCTGGTGATCAGCGGAAGCAGGCACTGGTTCTGGGCGGGCACCGGCGTGCGCGACGGCGACACCGTGCCCGGGCTGGTGGCGGTCGAGGCCGACGGCTGGAACCCGAAGATCGAGCTTTCCCGCGAGGCGAACCAGACGCTGCTGTCCGAGACGCCGTACCAGGACCGGCTCGGGCGCGGGACCCGCGTGCAGAACACCAGCCTCTACGAGACGCCGCGCGGAACCCTCGTCTTCGCCGCGGGCACCTTCCACTGGAACCTCGCGTTGGTCGACTCCCCGTACACCGACGTACGGATCCAGCAGGCGACGATGAACCTGCTCACGCGCATGCTGGTGGGGCCGCCGGGGTCAGCCGGCCGCCCGGGGTGACCGGCCGGCGTAACGTCCGCTGGGCCGGAAGCGGCTCGGCTCGTCGGCGTACTCCTCCAGCGCGTGCGCGATCCAGCCGGCCGTCCGGGCGACCGCGAAGATCGCCTCCCCCGCGTCGGCGGGCATGCCGGTGGCCATGGTGAAGGCCGCGAGGGCGAAGTCGATGGTCGGCGCGGCGCCGGAGTGCCGGGCCATGGCCGCTCGCACCGACCGCTGATCGACGGTGGCCGGTGACTCGCCCAGCAGGCCGAGCAGGACCGCGGCGCGGGGGTCCCCGGCCGGATAGAGCGGGTTGCCGAAGCCGGGGACCGAGCCGTCGGCCCGGAGCCGGTCGGCGATGGTGCCGACCGGATCCCCCGACCGGGTCGCCTCGGTCAGCAGCCCGGCGACGACTTCGCTGGCCGCCCCGTGCAGCGGACCGTCGAGGGCGGCCAGGCCGGCCTGCACGACGGCGTACGGGTGGGCCCGGGTGGACGCGGCCACCCGGGCGGCGAAGGTGGAGGCGGCCAGGTCGTGGTCGGCCAGCAGCACCAGCGCGGCGTTCAGGGCGACGAGGTCGGCCGGGGTGGGCGGGCGCTCGGTCAGGCGGGCCCAGAGATTGTCCGCGAGGGCCGGGCTCTGCGGCGGCTGGGCGCGTACGGGCAGGGCCGCGACCATGGTGCCGATGATGGTGCGGCCGCGCGCGATCACGGCGGCCGGCGTGGTGTCGAAACGCAACCGGTCCGCGGCGGCGATCGCGGCCACGGTGACCCTCAGCCGGTCGGTCAGCCGGGTGGTCGCGGGCAGCGGCGCGGTGACTGCGCGGGCGAGCGCCAGCAGATCGGGATCGGGCTCCACCGGGATGTGCTCCAGCTTGCCGGTCCACAGCAGGGTGGCCACCGACTCGAAGGACGCCGTCGTGGCGAGCTCGCCGGCACGGTGGCCGCGGAAGAAGAGATCGTCGCCGGTGATCAGGGTGATACCGGTGTGGATGGCCGGGGCGTCCGGCACGGCCGCGGGGCGCCTGCGCCGGGCGGCGAAGGCGGTGACCTCGGGCTCGGCGAACAGGCTCTCCTTGCCGTCGGCGTTGCGGTGGCTGCCGAGCAGGCCCCGGCTCACGTACGCGTAGACGGTCGCCTTTTTGACGCCCAGCCGGCGCGCCACCTCCTCGGTCGTCAGCAGCCGGTCTCCGCTCATGTGGTCATCTTCTCATGTTGACTGGATCAATGTTGACATGCGGATCGACCGCAACGACATTGGGATGATGCTGACCGTGAAACCTGGACTGGCCGACGTCGTCGCGTTCGACACCGGGATCGCCGAACCCGACCGCACCGGCGGCTCCCTGCGCTATCGCGGGGTCGACATCGAGAATCTGGTCGGGCGGGCCGGCTTCGCCGACGTCTGGGGGCTGCTGGTCGACGGCGACTTCGCCCGGCCACTGCCCGCCGCGGAGCCATTCGCCGTACCGGTCCACTCCGGCGCCCTGCGGGTGGATCTTCAGGCGGCGACCGCCATGGTGGCCCCGCGCCGGGGCCTGCAACCGCTGATCGACATCGGCGAGGAGCGGGCGCGCGACGACCTCGCGCACACGTCGGCCACGATGCTGTCGTTCGTGGCGCAGGCCGCCCGCGGGCCGGAGCGGCCCGAGGTGCCGCAGCGGCGGGTCGACGAGGGCCGCACCGCCGCCGAGCAGTTCATGATCCGCTGGCAGGGCGAGGCGGACCCGCGCCGGGCGGAGGCGATCGAACGGTACTGGGTCTGCGCGGCGGAACACGGAATGAACGCCTCCACCTTCACCGCGCGCGTGGTTGCCAGCACCGGGGCCGACGTGGCCGCCTGCCTCTCCGCGGCCGTCGCCTCCCTGTCCGGCCCGCTGCACGGCGGTGCCCCGTCGCGGGCGCTGGGCATGGTCGAGGCCGTGGAGCAGCGGGGTGACGCCCGCGGTTACGTCAGAGAAGTGCTCGACAGTGGCAAGCGCCTGATGGGCTTCGGGCACCCGGTCTACCGGGCCGAGGACCCCCGCGCCCGTATCCTGCGCGCGGCCGCCCGGGAGTTGGGCGCGCCCCGGTACGAGGTCGCGCTCGCCCTGGAGCACGCCGCCCTGGCCGAGCTGCGGGAGCGCAAGCCGGACCGGGTCCTGGAGACCAACGTCGAGTACTGGGCGGCGATCGTGCTGGACTTCGCCGGGGTGCCGGCCGAGCTGTTCACGCCGCTGTTCGCCTGCGCGCGGACGGCGGGGTGGAGCGCGCACATCATCGAGCAGAAGCACCTCGGCAAGATCATCCGGCCGTCGGCGGACTACGTGGGCGAGACCGACCGCGAGCCGTCCACCCTCGCCGGCTGGGAGCGTCTCGGCGCCACCCGCTAGCGTCTGGCGGGTGAACGACTACTCCTGGCTGCGGATCCCCGCGGCCGACGTGGACCGGGCGGCGCGGGAGCTGCTCGGGTGGCGGCTCACCGCCAACGGGGTCACCGCCCGACTCACCGAGGTCGAGGCCTACAGCGGCCTCGGCCAGGACCCGGCCAGCCACGCCCACCGGGGCATGACCGCGCGCAACGAGGTGATGTTCGGCCCGGCCGGGATGCTGTACGTCTACCAGATCTACGGCATGCACTTCTGCGCCAACGTGGTGTGCGGCGAGGAAGGGGTCGCCTCGGCCGTCCTGCTGCGGGCCGGGGAGGTGGTCGACGGGCTGGAGACCGCCCGGTCCCGGCGTCCGGCCGCCAAGCGGGACCGCGATCTGGCCGCCGGGCCGGCCAAGCTGATGCAGGTGCTCGCGCTGGACCGGCGGGCCAACGCGACGTCCGTGGTGGACGGCGGCGGTCCGGCGACCTTGAGCCCGCCGGTCGCACCGGTGCCGGCCGCCGAGGTGGTCGCGGGTCCGCGGGTCGGCGTCACCGCCGCGCACGACGTGCCGTGGCGGTTCTGGATCAAGGACGATCCCACGGTGAGCGGCTACCGCCGACACGCTCCCCGGCTGCGCACCCGGAGCTGACGCCGGGCCGGCCGGTCAGGTCTGCTCTCGCTGAGCGAAGCGCAACACATTCCCGTACGGGTCGATCAGCTGCATCGTCGGGCCACCCGGAGCGTCGGCGTCAACGCCCGGCCGCTGGGCCGCTCCAGGACGGGACAGCAGCTCGTCGTGCAGTGCGTAGACGTCGGCGACCGGGAACCACACGACACCGTGCGGACTGCCGTCGCCATGGTGCTCGGACAAGTGCAGTACGGCTCCGGACCGCGAGACCTGCACGTACCACGGCGTGCCGGGCTCGAACTGGTGCCGCCAGTCCACGGTGAAGCCGAGGTGGCCGACGTAGAAGCGCAGCGCCGCCTCGACCGACATCACGCGCAGCACCGGTACTCCGGGCGCGATGTCGGGCCAGGCCGGCCTCGGACCGGCATCCTTCGATCCGGCCAGGACGTTCCAATCCCTCGCGCCGTGCTGGTGGGCGACGAGCTCCAGGGCGAGGCTGTGCGTGACGGTGATGCCCGCTGCGGCGAGGTCGCCGCGCAGCAGCTTGGCGAGGGCCTTGGCCCGCGCGACTCCGATGGTGGTCATGGTGGCCTTCCGAGCGGCACGTTTCCCGCCGAGGCTCGCATTGTCGGCCGGTGCCGCGACCGGGAAGCCGGCACGGAAACCCCGCGATGCGTTCACCATGACCCCGGTCGGGGCGCGAGCGGCCGGCCGCACCTGCCACCCACACCATAAGCCACCGTCGCTGGATCCGAAGGGTCACGTCGGTGGGGAATCGGCGGGATCCGGCCCCGGCGGGCGGCCCGGCAGCTAGCGTTCCCGGGTGGTGATCTCGCGTCGGATGTTGCTGCTGCTCGACGTCATGTGTGTGGCCGGCGTCGGCTGGGCCGGCGTGCTCATCGGCGCCCTGATCCGCGGGGAGCGGCTGGTGCCGACCACCGTGGCGGTCGTGGTCGCCGGGGTACTCGTGCTGCCGGGCTTCACCGCCGGGGTCCTCACCAACCGGCGGGTCGTGCGGGGCCGGCAGCCGCAGAGCGGGTGGGTGCGGTCCGTCTGGTCGCCGCCCGAGCTGCCGCGGTGGGGGCTGACCCTCACCGGCATGGTGTTCTTCGCCTTCTGGTTCGCCGGGATCAGCGCGATCGCCGGGATGAGTCAGGAGATCCCCGCCGGGGACACCGCCGCCGCGCGGCGCCAGGTCGACCACCAGCAGCGGTTCGCGCTCGGGGTGCTCGGCGGGGTCGGCGCCGGCGGCACCGCGCTGGCCGCCGCGTCGTTGCTGCGGGTACGCCGCACTGCCCGCACCGGACAGCCGCAGACGACCTCACGCTGAGCCGCCGGGGCCGGCGATGCCCCGCGTGTTGACAAGTGGTTATATCTGCATGCTTCTATGAAGCGTGTCGTCTGACATCGTTGTCACATGGAGGGCAGGTCGGATGTGACCGCCTGACAGCCCCCGGGGTGGGGGTCGGGTCCCGCGCCCCCCACCCCGGGCCAGGCCGATCAGGAGGTGACGGCGTCGATCAGGTCGCCGACCGGGCGGTCGGGCAGGGCCTTGGCGACGTCGGCGATCGCGACGATGCCGACCAGCTGGTGGCCGTCGATCACCGGCAGCCGGCGTACCTTGTGCTCGGACATCGTGCGCAGGATCTCGGCCGCGTCGTCGTCCGCGCCGATCGTGACGGGCTTGCCCTGGGCCAGCTCACCGGCCGTGCAGTCGGCCGGGTTGCGGTCCTTGGCCACGACCTTCACGACGATGTCGCGGTCGGTGATCATGCCCTTGAGACGGTTGTCCTCGCCGCAGATGGGCAGCGAGCCGACGTCGAGGTCGGCCATCTTGCGGGCGGCCTCGGCCAGGTTCTCCTTCTCACCGATGCAGGTCACGTCGGGGGTCATCATCTCGCGTGCGGTGGTCATCGGGGTTCTCCCTTCGCTCGGTGGATGTCTTCGGCGTACCCGCCTCAGACCGTGGCAATCGTGTATGCGACCTCGTCGACGAGTTCGCGGGCCAGAAAGCCGGTGCGCCCGAACCGCGGAGCCAGGCGCTGACCGCTGACCGCGTGCGCGAACGCCCCCCAGCAGGCCGCCTGGGCCGGGTCGGCACCGCGGCCGAGCAGGCCCGCCACGATCCCCGCGCGCACGTCGCCGCTGCCCGAGGTGCCCAGGCCCACGTCGCCGCTCTCCTCGCGCCAGCGACCGCCGTCCGCGGTGGCGATGTGCCCGAACAGGCTGACCGTGGCCTGGTAGCGCTCGGCCAGGTTGGCGGCCTCGGCGGCCAGGTCGTCGCCCGGCTCGCGCCCGAGCAGCCGCTCGGCCTCGGTGACGTTCGGCGTCAGCACCACCCGGGCGGACCGGCCGGCCAGCAGATCCTGCTCCTTGCTCAGAGCGCCGAGGGCGTACGCGTCCAGCACCATCGCCGTGTCCTTGCCGACCGCGTCCAGGACGGCGTGCAGCAGCCGCGAGGTGACGTCGATGTCGTCGAGACCGGGACCGACCGCCACCACATCGGCGTTCGCCGCGAGCTGCTCCAGCTCGTCCTGGTTCTCGCCCAGCCCGACGACCTTGGCCTCGGGTACGGCGATGCTCAGCGCGCTCACCGTGGACGGCTCGACCGCGAGCTGCAGGCGCCCGGCCCCGGCCCGCAGCGCCGCGACACCGGCCAGCAGCACGGCGCCCGGCGTCGACCGTGACCCGCCCACGACCAGCACCGTGCCGCGCGCTTCCTTGCCGCCCTGCGGATCGGGCAACGGCCAGTCGCGCAGCACCTGCGGCGTGATGACCCGTTCGGCCTCAGACGGGCTCGGCATTGACGTCCTCCTGCCGGGTGGGCGGCGCGCCTTCCTGGTGCAGGTGGGCGACCGAGTTGAACAGCTCCGGGCGCAGCACGTCGTCGCCGCGGCGCCAGGTGCTGATCGAGCAGTTCGCGACCGTGGTGGCGTGCGCGACCTCCATCAGCTCGGCCTCGCTCAGCGACTCGGCGAGATACCGCACGAGCAGCACGGTGGCCTCGTGACCGAACAGCAGGACCCGGCCCCCGGGATGGTCCTGGCGCAGCTCGCGCAGCAGGGCCCGCAGGCGCAGCAGCACGTCGACCCAGGACTCCCCGCCCGGTGGCCGGTAGTAGAACTTGCCGTGCCGGGCACGGCGGGCGTACTCCTCGGGCAACCGGGCCTCCACGCCCCGGCCGGTCAGCAGGTCCAGCACGCCCAGCTCCCGGTCGCGCAGGCGCTCGTCGACCACCGCGGGAATGCCGGTGCCGGCCAGCGCCAGCTCGGCGGTCTGCCGGGTCCGCAGGTACGGCGAGACGATCGCCACCTGCGGCCGTTCGCCGGGACTCAGCCCGCTCAGCCAACTGCCCACCGCCTCGGCCTGCTCCCGGCCGGTCGGCGACAGAGGCACGTCGGCATCGCGTTCCGGGATGTCGATGGCCTCCAGCCCACCGGTCTCGGCGTCCTGTGCGATCACGTTTCCGGTGCTCTGGCCATGACGGATGACGCCCAGCCACTGCAGTTGCTCCATGGCCAGCCTCTTACCCGGCCGGGGGTGAGGACTACCACCCACAATGAGGCCACCCCCGGCCGTCGCGTCCGGCAGCCCTGGCCCGTTAGGAGGGAGGCAAGGTCCACGGCGCGGACCTCGCGCTGGCTACCGGAGGTATCGTGACTGACAACCAGATCAAGGCGCGGGTCAAAGCGGTGCTCAACGGCACGGCCGCGGACACCGCCACCTCGGAACATCCGATGGTCGTGCCCGGCGGCCCGCTGCACCCGGACCACGCGTTGCAGGTGCTGACCCTGGCCCAGCGCACGGCCGAGGAACACGTCGCGATAGCCAAACGCCAGGCGGACAAGATCCGCTCCGACGCCCAGGCCGCCTCCGACCAGTCGGCCCGCGACGCCCAGGTGCACGCGCACAACGTGCGCTGCGAGGCCGACAAGGTGCTGGCCGAGGCGCGAGCCACCTCGGAGCAGGCCGCCCGCGACGCCCGGCTGCGTGCCGACGACGCCAAGCACAACGCCGACCAGATCCTGGCCGCGGCCAAGGACGAGGCCGCGGCGATCGTCGGCGACGCGCAGGGCCACGCGGAGCAGCTCAAGCTGCAGGCCCAGCAGCGTTACGAGGACTCCGTGGGCAGCCTGATCGCCAAGCGCGAGGCACTGCAGCAGCAGATAGAGGCGCTGGAGCACTTCGACCGCGAGTACCGGGCCCGGCTGACCACGTTCATGCAGGGCCAGCTGCGCGCGCTCTGGGTCGACCGGCCGCAGGTGGGCACCGATCTCCAGGCCCCGGTGACCGGTTCCGGCGGGCCCGAGAACGCCTCCGGCGAGGAAGGCGACGCCCCGGAGCAGGCGGGCGACAGCGCCGCGGAAGCCGGTCCCGGCGAGCCGCGGGACGAGGACTGACCCGACGTTCGGATGATCGGCCTTCGCCGGGCGGATCCTTCTCGATTCGCGTCCGATCGTTCTCGTCTTGCGAAGGCCGATCTGTGGACTCGCGGCGAAGCGCGGCGGGAGGCTCCAGTCATGACACTGACCCGACGCGCTCTGTTGAGCGGTACGGCCGCCGCGGCGGCCCTCGGGCTGACCGGGTGCAGTGGCGTGACGCCGGGGCGCGACACCAGGGGGTCGCTCGACTACTGGAACCTGTTCGGCGGCGGCGACGGCGTCCGGATGACCCAGATGCTCGACGCGTTCCGGACCGCCAACCCGCGCGTCACGCTCAGCGCGGTCACCCTGGCCTGGGGCAATCCGTACTACACGAAGCTGGCGCTGGCCACGCTCGGCGACAAGCCGCCGGACGTCGCCATCTCGCACCTGACCCGGATGAAGACGCTGGTCAGCTCGGGTCTGCTGGAGGAGCTGCGGCCCGCGGACCTGGCCCGGCACGGCATCAGCGCCGACCTGTTCACCCCGCGGGCCTGGCAGGCCGGGCTGGTCGAGGGCAAGGCGTACGCGATCCCGATCGACACCCACCCGTTCGTCATGTTCTACAACACCGACATCTGCGAGAAGGCGGGACTGCTGGACTCGTCCGGGGCGCTGGCCCCGCTGGACAGCCCGGAGAAGTTCACCGAGGCGATGCGCAAGGCCAAAGAGGCCTCCGGCGCGTACGGCGGGGTGGTGACGATCAACAACGACACCTCGACCCCGTGGCGGATCTTCCAGTCGCTCTACAGTCAGCTGGGCGGCGAGGTCCTGGCCGACGAGGGCCGCCGGGTGGTGCTCGACGACGCCAAGGCGAGCCAGGTGCTGACCTTCCTGCAGTCGCTGACCAGGTCGGGCCTGTTCCCCGCGGGCAGCGACTACCAGGGCTCCATCGCCACGTTCGCCAACGGCCAGGCCGGCTTCTACTTCCAGGGCGAGTGGGAGATCTCCACCTTCCAGACCGCCAAGATGCCGTTCTCCATGACGCTGTTCCCCAATGTCTTCGGCGGCGACCGGTACGCCGTGCAGGCCGACTCGCACACCCTGGTCATCCCGCGCCGGCCGGACCAGGACCAGGCCGGTCTCGACCGCTCGCTGCTGCTGGTGCGCTCGATGCTGGACCAGAGCAAGACCTGGGCCGAGGGCGGGCACGTGCCGGCCTGGCTGCCGTTCCGGGAAAGCGCCGAGTACCGGGCCATGACGCCGCAGTCCAACTACTCCGCGGCCGCCGACGCCGCCGTCTACGACGCGGAGGGCTGGTACTCCGGTTCCGGCTCCAACTTCGAGATCGTCATGGGTTCCGCCGTCGCCACCGTCCTCGGCGGCCAGCAGTCCCCGGCTGACGCGATCTCTCAGATGCGCGGCCAGCTGCTGAACCTGTCCAAGACCGCGTCACCCATCTGAGGGGGTGCCTGGTGACCACCGAGACCGTCGTACGCCCCCGCCCCGCGACCGAGGACGGGCCGCCACCGGAGCAACGACCCGGCACCGGCCTGCCCGCCCTGGGTTTCCTGGCGCCGTTCCTGGTGCTGTACCTCGCGTTCATCATCGGCCCGACCATCTACGGCCTGGTGATGAGCTTCTTCGACACCAGCCTGGTCAAGCCCGGGCTGTCCGGCTTCGCGGGCTTCGGCAACTACACCGAGGCGTTGCAGAGCAGCGACTTCTGGTCGTCGCTGTGGCACACGGTGTGGTTCACCGTGCTGACCACTCCCCCGCTGATCGTGCTCGCGTTCGTCTTCGCGCTGCTGGCCGACCGGGCCAAGCGCGGCCGGTGGTTCTTCCGGCTGGCGTTCTTCGCGCCGTACATCCTGCCCTCGGCCGTGGTGGCGCTGATCTGGATCTTCATCTACACCCCGGGGCTCGGGCTGATCGAGACCGGCCTGCTGAAGATCGGCCTCACCTCGCCGAACTGGCTCGGCGACCCCAACTGGGCCATGCCGTCGCTGGCGCTGACCACCATCTGGTGGACGCTGGGCTTCAACTTCGTGCTCTACCTGGCCGGCCTGCAGGAGATCCCGCGCGACCTCTACGAGGCCTCGGCCATGGACGGCGCCTCGCCGTGGCAGCAGATCCGCAAGATCACCATCCCGATGCTCGCGCGGACCACCACGCTGGTGGCCGTGCTGCAGGTGATCGCCTCGCTCAAGGTCTTCGACCAGATGTACATCATGACCGCCGGCGGCCCGAACTTCGCCACCCGCTCGATCCTGCAGTACGTCTACGACGAGGGCTTCACCAACTTCCGGGTCGGCTACGCCGCAGCCGTGTCGATGCTCTTCTTCCTGGTCGTGCTCATGGTCTCGGCCGTCTGGTTCGCCATCGTCCGCCGCCAGGAGAAGGGGGTCTGACCCATGACGGATCTCGCCCAGCGGGCGGAGACACGCGTCAAGCTCTTCAACCGCATCTGCTTCGGCGTGCTGATCGCCTTCGCCCTGCTCTGGCTGGTGCCGCTGGCCTGGGCGCTGGACACCGCACTCAAGCCCAACGCCGAGACCACCCGGACCACGTGGGCGATCTCCGACCCGACCCTCGACGCGTTCAGCCGGGTGCTGCGCGACACCGACCTCCTCACCTGGTTCGGCTCCAGCCTGTTCATCTCGACGCTGACCGCGGCCGGCACTGTGCTGGTGGCCAGCCTGGCCGCGTACGCGTTGTCCCGGATGCGCTTCCGCTACCGGACCGCGGTCTTCTGGGTCGTGCTGGCCGGCATCATGATCCCCGGCCAGGTGCTGATCGTGCCCTGGTTCCGCGAGTTCGACGCGCTCGGCCTGCTGAACACGTGGTGGGCGGTGAGCCTGCCGCAGATCCCCACCGCGATCGCCGTGTTCATCTTCAAGCAGTTCTTCGACGGCCTGCCGCGTGAGCTGGAGGAGGTCGCGCGCATGGACGGCGCCGGCTACCTGCGGATCTACCGGAAGATCATCATGCCGCTGGCCCGGCCCGCGGTCGCGGCCGTGGCCATCTTCACCTTCGTCACCTCGTGGAACGACCTGCTGTGGCCGCTGCTGGTGCTGAGCAACCCGGACATCATGACGGTGCCGGTCGGCCTGGCCACGGTGCAGGGGGCCTTCGGCATCCGGTACGCCGACACGATGGCGTCGGCTATTCTCGGCGCGATTCCCCTCGTCGCCGTGTTCCTGCTGTTCCAGCGTCATATCGTCGAGGGCATCGCCGGCAGCGGCCTGAAAGGTTGAGCATGCTTTCCGCCACCATGACCGTCGACCCCGCGTTCCGGGTGGGCGACGTGGACCCGCGGCTGTACGGCTCGTTCGTCGAGCACATGGGCCGCTGCGTCTACACGGGCATCTACGAGCCCGGGCACCCGAGCGCCGACGAGAACGGCTTCCGGCAGGACACCGCGGACCTGGTCCGCGAGCTCGGCGTCCCGCTGGTGCGCTATCCCGGCGGCAACTTCGTCTCGGGTTACCGCTGGGAGGACGGCATCGGCCCGGTCGGCGAGCGGCCCACCCGCCTCGACCTGGCCTGGCGCTCGCTGGAGTCCAACCACGTCGGCGTCGGCGAGTTCATGACCTGGGCCCGGACCGTCGGCGTGGAGCCGATGATGGCGGTCAACCTGGGCACCCGGGGCATCGACGCGGCCCGGTCCCTGGTCGAGTACTGCAACCACCCGGGCGGCACGTACTGGTCGGACCTGCGCGGCGGCGACCCGTACGGGATCAAGACCTGGTGCCTGGGCAACGAACTGGACGGCCCGTGGCAGATCGGCCACAAGACCGCGGCCGAGTACGCCCGCCTGGCGCTGGAGACGGCCAAGGCGATGCGCCAGGTCGACCCGTCGATCGAGCTCGTCGCCTGCGGCAGCTCGGGTCGGCAGATGCCGACGTTCGGCAGCTGGGAGGCCACGGTGCTGGCGGAGACGTACGACGCCGTGGACTACGTGTCGATGCACGCCTACTACCAGCAGCACGGTGATGACCGGGACAGCTTCCTGGCCTGTGCCACCGACATGGACCAGTTCATCGACGAGCTCGTCGCCACGGCCGACCACGTGCGCGCGGTGGGCCGGCACCGCAAGCGGATCAACATCTCGTTCGACGAGTGGAACGTCTGGTACCAGAGCCGCTTCGCCGGCGAGAAGAACCTGGCCGTCGAGCACCAGCCCCGGCTGATCGAGGACGTCTACTCGGTCACCGACGCCGTCGTGGTCGGCAACCTGCTGATCAGCCTGCTGCGCCACGCCGACCGGGTGAAGATCGGCTGCCAGGCGCAGCTGGTCAACGTCATCGCCACCATCATGACCGAGCCGGGCGGGACGGCGTGGCGGCAGGCGAGCTTCCACCCGTACGCGCTGACGACCCGCTACGGGCGCGGCACCGTGTTGCAGCCGGCCATCACGGCACCGACGCACGAGACGGCCCGGCACGGCGAGGTCCCGCTGCTGGACGCGGTCGCCGTGCAGACGGAGGCGGGCGTGGTGCTCTTCGCGGTGAACAGGTCGCAGACCGAGCCGATGACCCTGAACGTGGACCTGCGCGCCGTGCCCGGCCTGACCTCGGCCACCCACACGGTGCTCACGGACGACGACCCGGACGCGGTCAACACCGCCCAGCAGCCCGACCGGGTGCAGCCGCGCGACCTGAGCGAGCCCCAACTGGACGGTGGCCGGCTGCGGGCCGAGCTCCCGGCCCTGTCCTGGAACATGATCAGGATCGGCGGCTGAACCGCAGCTCCATCCAGCGGCGCTCGCGGCCGTCCGCGTCCCGGACGACCCAGTGCGCCCGCATCGACCGGCCGTCGGCGGCCACGCGCAACACGGCGTGGGCCGTCGCGGCCCGGAAGGTCCACTCCCCGTCCCCGTCGACGGCTGCCTCCGACGTCTCGACACCGCCCCGGTCGTCGTAGGCCCGGGTGGGGAAGGCTCCGCGCGCGGGGTCGTACGGCTCGAAGATCTCCAGGGCCCGGGTGCGCTCCCCGCCGATCACCACGTCGACGCGGTGCACGACGAACGGGCCGAGCCACTCGTAGGCGTCGGTGCCGTCGATCCCGGCGACCACGGTGCTGCCGTCGGCGCCGAACATCTCCCCCTGGGTGTGCCAGTCGCCGATGAGCGGCGCCAGCGTCGGGTGATCGGTTTCGCTCATCCGATCAGGATCGCATCCTCGAAGACCAGCGGGGCCCACCGCGGGGCGCCGGCGCGGCCGTGTTTGGGGTCGACGCCGACGAAGCGGGAACCGCCGATCCTGGTGAACGTGTGCCGGGCCGCCCAGTCCACGGTGGTGCGCTGCCGGATCCGCTCGCCGCACAGCCAGGCGCGGTGCCGGAAGTCGACGATGCTCGAGTGGCCGTGCAGCTGGCTGAACGGGGGCGGCTCGGCGGCGTGCAGCCAGGACTCGTACACGTCGGGGCCGGCCTCCGCCCACAGCGGGCCGCGGTCGTGCCACAGCAGTTCCTCGGGCCGGGTGTTGAGCAGGTCCGCGGCCGTCCCGGCGGTGACCGGCGCGCCGAGGTGCTGCCAGGCGCCGACGGTCAGCGCGGCGTGGGTGAGCAGGAACTCCTCGCCCCCGGCGGTCCGCAGCGCGGCGGCCACCCGGAGCTGGTCGCGCAGCCACCAGCCGCGCAGCAGGGCGGCGTCACTCTCGGCCAGCGGCTCCGGCCAGAACACGTCACCGCCGAGGTACTGCGACTCGTGGTTGCCGATGAGCTGGATCCAGCGGGCGGGCGCGGTCGCCAGCCGCTCGGCGACGAAAGCCAGCACGCCGGAGCTGTCCGGCCCCCGGTCGACCAGATCCCCGACCTGGACGACCACGGTGTCCTCGTCGGCGGTCAGCCCGCCGACCGCGTCGGCCAGGTGCCGCGCGCACCCGCCGACGTCCCCGATCACCACGACCCGCGTCATCGATCAACCTCCGTGCCGACGACGATAGCGCCGATGCCGCCCACCGGGCCTTGCGCGGTCGATGGATCCCGTCCGGCACAATCGGGGTCCGGACACCCGCTCGAGACCCCACCGGAGCTGCTCCTCCATGTCAACCTGGCCGATCTGGACCGTGGGTGCCGTGCTGCTGATCGGGGCGGGTTTCGCGGCGGTCGCCGTGCCCCGGCTGCGGGCCGGTGACCTGCACCGGCGTACGGAATGGTCGGCTGCCCGGGCCGCGATCGGCACCGCCACCGTCAGCCGCGACGCCTGCCCGGTCCCGGTCGCCGAGGCCGAGCAGCTGTTGAGCCGGGCCGAGCTGATCGCGGCGGGCCGCGGCGGGCTAGCGGCGGCCCGCGCGGCGGCCGAGTGCGCGCGTCGGGCCGACGCGCTGTGGCGGGCGGCCGCGCGTGGCTGACCGCTTCCCGCGGCCCCGGCCGGAATGGCTGCGCTGGGCGGTGCTCGGCGTCGCCGCCGGCATCCTGGTGATCTTCCTGGGCGCCCAGCGGCAGAGCATCGAGGTCAGTTACGGCGCCTCCCCGTCGACCGCGCAGCGCATCGACCAGGAGCCGCCCGGTTCGGCCGGCGTGCCCTCGGTCGAGGAGATGAGCGCGCTGATCCGGGCGAAGCCGGTGGTCCGGCTGCCCGGTGCCGTTGCGTCCTGGGACGAGGCGGCGGTCCGGGCCGCGGCCGGCGGCGCCGAGGTGCGCATCCTGGTCGCGCCGCCCGGGCTGGACAAAGCGGAGCAGGATCGGGTCCGCGACGTCGAGGGGGCCACCGTCCGGATCATCGGCACCCAGGTCAGCGGCGGGCTCTACCGGTCCACGGGCAGCACGGCGGCCGACTGGCGGTCCCAGTTCGCCACCGGTGACGTGACGACCCTGCTGATGGGCCTGGTCGCGGAGCTGAACGACCAGCCGGCACCCGCGGAGACCGACCGGTTGGCCCGGCGCGACCCGAGCGCCGCGGAACTGCGGGCGGTCACCGCCGACCTGCGGCGCACGGGCGTGCACGTCGCTGCGGGCGCGACCCTGACCGAGGTGCCGGCGGCTGCCGCGGCGGCGGCCTTCCCGGGCCGCAGAGCGCTGTACGTGGCCCTGCCCCAGCAGCCGGCCGGGAAACCGGTCCCCCGCTACGGACCGGCGCTGGCGGCGAGCTTCCCGGACACCCCGATCGTGGTGATGTACGGATCGTGGATCGAGTACGACGGTCCCGACGCGGCCGGGTTCGCCGAGCTGGCCACGGCCACCTACTACGGCCGGTTCGGTGACCTGCTCAGCCGGTCGGCGTACCCGCAGCGGGCGGTGCTGGCCACGTACCTGGACCGGGCCGCCGACGTCCGCTACTCCGGGCTGTTCGACCGGCCCCTGCCGTACCGCCCGCTCGACCCGGTCCGGGTCGCCCTGCCCGCCCTGCCGTGGTTGTTCACCGCCTGCGTCGTCGCCTTCCTGCTGCTGTCGGCGCGGTCGGTCCGCCGGCCGGCCCCGAGTGCGCCGAGCCTGGGGACACCCGCCCGGTTGGCCGGCCTGACCGGGCTGGCCGTCGAGATGTCGGCGCTCACCTCGCGGGCCAGTGACCCGGCGCTGACCCGTGGCATCACCAAGCTGCTGGCGGCCCGCGACGCCCTCGCCGGGAACCTGCCGGATCCGCACGCCCGCGAGCTGCTGGACGATGCCGAGGCCGAGCTCGACGAGGCGGCCCAGCACCTGCCGTTCGACGGCTACCGGCCCGGCGACTACCTGCGCCGGAGGCCGGCGTGAGCAGACGAGTCACGCCGTTCGGCCTCGCCGTGGTGGCCTGCCTGATCCTGGCCGGCTGGGCCCTGTGGTCCGGCGGCATCCTGGACGGGGCGATCGCCCGGCAGGTCCGCTCGTCGTCGGTCTACGCCGCTCCCGGCATCGAGCTGGACCGCCCGGCCGCGCAGCGGGTGATCGGTAACCGCCGGCTGGTCGTGATCATGCTGGCGCCCGGCACGGACGACCTGCGGCAGGGCTGCGACGCCGCCCGGCAGGCGGCCAAGGGCACGCTGGTGCTGGTGCTCAGCCGGCAGGACGACGAGTACGACACGTACGGCTGTGCGCTGCTGCCCGGCGTCGCCGACGAGAACTTCGGCAAGGCCGCGGTCGCCGAGACGACGATCGGCTCGGGCATCGACGGGTTCGCCGACCGTCCGCTGGAGGCGCTGAAGGTGGTGGCCGTCAACTACGACGGCCTGGTCAAGGCCGGGGTGGTGCCCGACGGCGCACGGACCATCAGCCCGTCGCTGCCGCGCTATCTGATCGCGGCGGCGGCGATCGCGGCGGTCCTGCTGGGCGCGGCCGCGCTCTACCTCGCCGGGCGCCGGGCCGGACGGCTCGCGGTCGCGGAAGGTGAACGCCGGGCCGCGGCCGTCGACGCCGGGAACGCCACGAGCGCCGCCGCGGCGGTCCTCGCGCAACAGATCGTCGACCTGGACGGACGGTCCCCGCGCGGCCGGCAGAAGACCTTCGACAAGCAGTACCGGCGGCTCGCCGGTGACTACGCCGATCTGCTCGGTGAGCTCACGGACGGCACGGACCCGGCCGCGCTGGACCGGCGGATCGAGGCCCTCAGCAAGCGGTGCCGGGAGCTGGCCGCCCGGACGGCTTAGGACCGCTGCTGCGGGTCGGGGCGACCGGGCTCAACTGGCGCGATCGCGGACAGCCAGTCGTGCGCGGTCATGGCCGGTGCACCGGTTCCGCCGCGCTTCATGAGCCAGTGGGACCGCGGCCATGCGTTCGTGGTGCAGTTCGGGGACCGTGCGGGCATGACGCAGGCCTACCGGTGGCGGCTCGCCACGGAGTTCGGGTTGCTCTTCGTCGTGGTGGTCGGGGCGTACCTCGTCCTCGGCGTACCGGGTGGTCCCATTCCACCGCTGGTCGTGGCGGGCACCCTCGCCGCGCTGGCTCTGCGCCGCGACGCCGGCTTCGACCGTCGCAGGCTGTGGAACGCCGCCGCGCTCCGGCCGGCGCTGCCGGGTGTGCTGCTGCTGTGGGCGGCGGTGTCGGTGGTGGCGACGGCCGGCGTGGCCCTGGCCGCCCCCGACCGCCTCTTCGACATGCCGCGCCGGGAGACCGCGCTGTGGCTGGCGGTCGTCCTGCTGTACCCGCTGCTCTCGGTGTACCCACAGGAGTTGTTGTACCGGGCTTATCTGCTGCACCGGTACGCCCCGCTGTTCGGCACGGGCCGTGGTGCCGCCGCGGTGAGCGCGGCCGTGTTCAGCTTCGCGCACCTGCTGTTCGGCAACGTCCTGGCGGTCGCCGCGACGCTGGTGGGCGGCTGGCTCTTCGCCCGCCGGTACCAGCGGACCCGGTCCCTGCTCGTGGTGTCGGTGGAGCACGCCCTGTACGGCGTCACGATCTTCACCATCGGTCTCGGCGGGTACTTCTACCACGGTGCCTAGCGCTCAGCTGGCGCGGTCGCGGGCCGCGTCGCACCAGCCCAGCTCGGTGGCGAGGGCGCGGGCGGTCTCGACCAGCTCGATCGCCCAGCGGGACGGGTGGTGGGCCCGCCACAGCATCGACCACGGGTAGCGGGGCACAGACGGGTCGAGCGGGCGCCAGACCAGCTCGGCGGACACGCCCGCGGTCGACTCCGGGCTGCAGAGCACACAGCGGCCCTGCAGCACCAGGTCCACGGCCGCGCGCAGGGTCTGCACGCTGCCGGTGAACAGCGTCGGGAAGAAGCCCGCGGACCGGCAGACCTCCGCGACGAAGCCGTTGAACTCGGGCGCCTGGTCCTCGTCGGCGAGCAGCAGGGTCTCGTCGCGCAGGTCGCTGACCAGGACGTGGGTCAGGGCGGCGTACGGATGCCCGGCCGGGACCAGCACGCCCAGCGGATCGAGCCGGAAGATCTCGGCGGTGACCTCCGGATCCGCCCCGGGCAGCCGCCCGATGCCGACGTCGAGCCGGCCGTCCGCGAGCAGCCGGCACTGCTCCGGCACGCCGGCCAGCACCTGGTGGATCTCCAGCTCGGGATGGCGGGCCTGCACCGCGCGCAGCACCGGCCGCACGGCGTCGTAGCCCTCGTCGAGCACCCCGACGCGCAGGGTCGGCGCGGCGAGCGCCATGCCCTGGGCCAGCGCGGCGGCCCGGTCCACATGCTCGACGATCTGCCGGGCCTCGATGAGGAACCGGGCGCCGGCCGGGGTGAGCGCGACGTGCCGGGTGGTGCGATCGACCAGCAGCACGCCGACCGCGCGTTCGAGGCGCTGCACCTGGGCGCTGAGCGCGGACGGGACGATGTGCTCGCGGGCGGCGGCCCGGCCGAAGTGCAGTTCCTCGGCGAGGGTGACGAAATACCGCAGCTGGCGCAGCTCGATGCGGTTGCCGCCGACCGGGTCGGAGACGGCGCGGAGAGCGGTGTGCCGGGGCAGGGTGCTCATGGTGCGACCTCCTCGATGACCCCGCTCATCCCATCGATACGTCCCTCGCAGTGTTATCGCTAACATTCACGTAGTCAAGGCGTAACGTGGCGGCAACATGCGGCTCGCCCCACCATTGTTAGCGGTCACAGGGTGATTCGGCGTTCCAATAGTTGATATAGTCGACCGAGTTAGTAGACAAGACAGGGATTCTCGCCGAAACTCGACCGATGGATCTCACCCTGGCGTTCGCCGGACTCGGCGTCGGCATCGTGGTCGGACTCACCGGCATGGGCGGCGGCGCCTTGATGACCCCCATCCTGGTCCTGTTCTTCGGCGTCCCGCCGGTGGCCGCGGTCTCCAGCGACCTCGCGGCCAGCGCGGTGATGAAGCCGTTCGGCGGCTGGGTGCACGCCCGCCGCGGCACGGTGAACTGGCGCCTCGTCGCCTGGCTGTGCGCCGGCAGCATCCCGAGCGCCTTCCTCGGCGTGCTGCTGCTGCGCCTGCTCGGCGACGACGAGACCGTGCAGCACACCATCAAGATCGCGCTCGGCTGCGCGCTGCTGCTGGCCGCGGGCGGCATGCTGCTCAAGGCCTGGGTGACCCGCCACCAGCGCGGCGACGGCCCGGCCGAGCCGATCACGGTACGCCCGATCCCGACCCTGCTGGTCGGCGTGGGCGGCGGCGTGATCGTGGGCCTGACCTCGGTGGGCTCGGGCTCGCTGATCATCGTGGCCCTGCTGGCGCTGTACCCCAAACTGCGCGCCAACGACGTGGTCGGCACCGACCTGATCCAGGCCATCCCCCTGGTCATCTCGGCCGCGGTGGGCCACGCCCTCTTCGGCGACCTGCACCTGGACATCGCGGGCGCGGTCCTGATCGGCTCGATCCCGGGCGTGCTCCTCGGCGCCCGCATCTCGTCACGGGCCCCGGGCGGCATCGTCCGGGCGGCGCTGGTGATCGTGCTCCTGGCCAGCGCGCTGAAGATGCTCGACGTGCCGACCATGGCGGTGGGAGCGATCACCGGAACGGCGATCCTGGTCGCCGTCGCCCTGGCGATCTGGCGACGAACCCGGCGGCCAGCCGCGGCGGTCCCGGCCCAGACCGGCCCAGCCGAGGACGAAACCCGCGAAAGCATCAACGCCCACTGACCGCGGACACTCCAGGCCCAGTCGCTGCCGACACGGGCGGACTACCGACAGACCCGGTACCGATAGGGCCGGGCTACCGATAGGGCCGGGCTACCGATAGGGCCGGGCTACCGATAGGCCAGAACCACCGACAGACCCGGGAGTGCCGATAGGCCCGGCGCCACGGCCAGGCCGGCGCCGCCTACGGGCCGGCGCCGCCGACAAGCCGGGCTGCCGATCACTCCAGCCCGGCGGTCGGTCGCCGGGCTGGAGTGGATCGGAGCTGCGTCGTGGTGGCGTGCGGCGGTGTTGCGGTTGAGGAAGCCGGCGCGCGTACCGGATGAAGGGTTACCTCGGGACGACGCTTTCGATGGACCATTCTCGCCAGCCGTCCAGTTTGTCGGAGGCCGTCTGGAGCTGGTCGGCCACCGGGCCCGGGCCCGTCGAGCCCGCGGTCGTGCGGGCCGCCAGGGCCGAGCGGACGCTCAGTACCTCGCGCACCGACGGGTCGAGGTGTTCGCTGACCGTTTTGAGGTCCTCGTCCGAGACGTCCTCCAGCTCGCACTCGCGGGCCGCGCACAGCGCCACCAGGCGGCCGGTGATCTCGTGGGCGTCGCGGAACGGGACGTGCCTGCGGACCAGCCAGTCCGCCACCTCGGTGGCCAGCGAGAAGCCGACCGGGGCGGCCGCGGCCAGGCGGTCCACCCGGACCGTCATGGTCGAGATCATTCCGGCCAGGGCGGGCAGCAGCAGCTGCAGCGTGTCGATCGCGTCGAACGCCGGTTCCTTGTCCTCCTGCATGTCGCGGTCGTAGGTCAGCGGCAGGCCCTTGAGCATGGTCAGCACCGCGACCAGGCCGCCGATCAGCCGGCCGGCCTTGCCCCGGGCCAGCTCCGCGATGTCCGCGTTCTTCTTCTGCGGCATGATCGACGAGCCGGTGGCGAACGCGTCGTCGAGGATCACCCAGCCGAACTCCTGCGAGGTCCAGAGGACCACCTCCTCGCCGAGGCGGGACAGGTGCACGCCGATCAGGCCGGTGATGAAGAGGAACTCGGCCACGAAGTCGCGGTCCGACACCGCGTCCATCGAGTTCTGTGCCGGTGCCTTGAAACCCAGTTCCTTGGCCACCGCGCCCGGGTCCAGCGGCAGCGACGAGCCGGCCAGGGCGCCCGAGCCCAGCGGCGAGATCGCCGTGCGGGCGTCCCAGTCGCGCAGCCGGTCCAGGTCGCGCAGCAGCGGCTGGACGTGGGCCAGCAGCCAGTGGCCGAAGCTCACCGGCTGGGCGTGTTGCAGGTGGGTCATGCCCGGCGCGGGCGTGTCGAGGTGCCGGCCGGCCTGCTCCAGCAGCGCGTCCGCCAGCTCGACCACCGCGGCGGCCACCCCGCGGGCGTGGTCGCGCAGGTACATCCGCAGGTCGGTGGCGACCTGGTCGTTGCGGGAACGGCCCGCGCGCAGCTTGCCGCCCAGGGTGCCGAGGCGTTCGAGCAGGCCGCGTTCCAGCGCGGTGTGCACGTCCTCGTCCTCGACGGTCGGGCGGAACTCCCCCGCCGCGCACGCCGACTCCAGGTCGTCCAGCGCGGCCAGCATCTGGCCGAGCTCGTCGGCGTCGAGCAGACCCGCGCCGGCCAGGACGCGGGCGTGGGCCCGCGAGGCCGCGATGTCGTACGGCGCCAGGCGCCAGTCGAAATGCACGCTCACGCTCAGCCGGGCCAGGGCCTCCGCCGGTCCGCCGGCGAAACGGCCACCCCACAGCCTGGTCGGGCCTTCGGTCTCCGGCACGCGCTCACTCCTTCAATTCGGTTCGGGGGACCCACGATAGGGTCCGTCCCATGACGCTCGACCTGCACGATGATGTTGTCTCATTGACCCGCGCGCTCTGCGACATCCCCTCGGTCAGCGGGGACGAGGGCACCCTCGCGGATGCCGTCGAGGCCGCCCTGCGCAAGCTGGGACACCTCGAGGTGCTGCGCGACGGCGACGCCCTGGTGGCTCGCACGAACCTGGGCCGGGACAAGCGGATCGTGCTCGCCGGGCACCTGGACACCGTACCGATCAAGGACAATCTTCCCACCTGGACCACCGGCGAGGGCGACGCCCAGCTCCTGCACGGGCGCGGCACCTGCGACATGAAGGCCGGCCTGGCCACCCAGCTGCGCATCGCCGCGACCGTGACCGATCCGCGCCACGACCTCACCTTCGTCTGCTACGACAACGAGGAGGTCGCCTCGGTCAGGAACGGGCTCGGCCGGCTCGTGCGCAACCACCCCGACTGGCTGGCCGGCGACTTCGCCATCCTGGGCGAGCCCTCCAACAGCGGTGTCGAGGGCGGCTGCCAGGGCACCATGCGGGTGCGCATCACCCTGCGGGGCAAGGCCGCGCACACCGCGCGGGCCTGGCGCGGCATCAACGCGATCCACGCCGCCGCCCCCGTGCTGGCCATCCTGAACGCCTACGAGCCGCGCCGGCCGGTCGTCGACGGGCTGCAGTACCACGAGGGCCTCAACGCCGTGAACATCCAGGGCGGCATCGCCGGCAACGTGCTGCCCGACGAGTGCGTCATCGACATCAACCACCGGTTCGCGCCGGACCGCAGCATCGCCGAGGCCTACGCGTACCTGCAGGAGGTCTTCGCCGGCTACGAGCTGGAGATCCGCGACCAGGCCCCGGGCGCCCGCCCCGGCCTGGACCAGCCCGCGGCCGCCGAGTTCCTGGCCGTGGTGGGCAAGGAACCGGCGCCGAAGTTCGGCTGGACGGACGTGGCCCGCTTCGCCGAACTCGGCATCCCGGCGGTCAACTACGCCCCGGGCGACCCGCTGCTCGCCCACACCGACGAGGAGTACGTGCCGGTCGCCGAGATCCGCGAATGCGAACGCGTCCTGGCCGCCTGGCTCTGCTGAATGGCCTCGCTCCGCTCGGCGGGCACTGCGCCTCGGGTTGCGCCGCAGGATGGTCATTTGTCCTGCGGGCCAGCGTTTTTCTGGATTGCGCCGGGGATGGCGTACATGTGGGCGTAGGCGCGGGCCTGCTCGCCGGTCCACAGGGATGAGCCGTAGCCGTAGACGACGCCCTGCCGGGTTGCCGCGTCCAGCAGGCTGTACGGGCTGCGGCTGCCCAGCGGGATCACGTTGCCCTTCTGCAGCCGGATCCGCACCTCGCCGGTGACCCGGGTCTGGCTCGAGTCCAGGAACGCCCGGAAGTCGTCCAGGATCGGGTCGTAGTAGACGGCCTCGTGCAGCAGGTCGCCGTACGTGTTGCCGAGCTGCAGCTTGGTCGCCTGCTGCCGGTTGCTCAGGGTCAGGCGCTCCAGCTCGCGGTGCGCCGCGATCAGGGTGAGCATGCCGGGGGCCTCGAAGCCGACCCGGGCCAGGTTGCCGACCATGGTCGAGCCCATGTGGATGCCCCGGCCGACGCCGTGCTCGGCGGCCAACGTGTTCAGCGAGCGCAGGATCGCGTAGTTCGGCGCGTCCGGGCCGGTGCCCTCGATCGGGCTGCCGTCCAGCGTCGTCGCCGAGGTCACCTCGCCCTTCTCGAAGGCCAGGATCAGCTCGACGCCGTCCTCGGGAGCGTCCTTGATGGACTTCGTGCTCTCCCAGGCCTCCTCGGGCAGGTAGTCCCACGAGCCGTAGGTCTCCTTGCCGCCGATCGAGGTGCCGATCAGACCCTCGTTGATCGAGTACGTGGTGACCTTGTCGCTGGTCTCGAAACCGTGCTGCCGCAGGAAGTCGCGCTCGAACTCGCGGGTCAGCCGCTCGTCGCGGATCGGGGTGATGATCTCCAGCTGCGGGGCCAGCGCGCGGATCACCGAGTCGTAGCGCACGTGGTCGGCGCCGGCGCCGGTGGAGCCGTGCGCGATCGCGTCCGCGCCGTTGTCCAGCGCGCACTGCACGACCTTCTCCGCCTGCACCAGCCGCTCGGCGCCGACGCAGGACGGGTAGCCGCCGTTGCGCAGGTAGTTCGCCTTGACCGCGTACGTGACCACGCGCGCGTACAGCTCCTCGCGGGCGTCGATGACGAAGTGCCGGGCCGAGCCGAGCTCCTCCGCGCGGGCCCGGACGACGTCACCCTCGCCGCTGTGCAGGCCGCCGGTGTCGACGTTGGCGGTGAGCACCTCCCAGCCCTGCTCGCGCAGGGAGACCAGGGCGTACGAGGTGTCGAGGCCACCGGAGAAGGCGAGGACGATCTTGCGCTTGGACATCAGGATTTTCCTTATCAGGACGCGGGGATCTCGAGGATGGGCACGAACGTCCGGCCCTCCTGGACGAGGTGGCCGGGGGCGAGCACGTAGTACGTGCACTCGCGGGCCTCGATGGCCTTCTGCATGGCCCGCTGCCGCTCGTAGTCGAACGGGTCGAGCAGGAACGACGGCTCCGGCTCGGGCTCGGTGACCGGCACGGTGAAGTCGTTCTCGTAGACGAACGAGCCGGGCGAGGTGTGGAACGGCACGGTCGCGACCATGATGCGCAGCCGGCCGAAGCGGGTGTGCACGCGCAGGGCGCTGTTGTCGTACTGGGTGACACCGTCGAGCTTCTGCGCCTGGTACGCCGACAGCGCCAGCGCCTTGAGCGCCTTGCCCAGCCCGACGCTGGTCCACAGCGACCACAGCGACCAGCCGACCCAGGTGCCCGGGGCCGCACTGGGCGCGGCGCAGTAGCCGGCGATCGGGATCGGGCCGTTGTAGTCGCTCTGCTTGGCCTTGTCGAAGACCGCCCGCATGTGGCGCTTGGCGTCCGCATCGAAGGCGCTGGTCTCCAGCACCTCGGTGAACGACGACTGCGGCAGCGCGGCGATGACCGCGGCCGAGGGCATCAGGATCAGGTCGACCATCACCCACTGCGGCATCGGGATGCCCCGGTCGCCGAACGCGATGCCGTTCATCACGTTGAACAGGTTGAGGAACGCGCCGGTGTCCCAGCCCTTGTCCTCGGTCGTGTCGGTGAAGTCGAGCCAGCTCAGCTTGTGGCCGTACGGGGCCTCGTTGAGGAACGGGCGCAGCGACTCGTTGGACGCCAGGTAGAACTCCAGCCCGTGGTTCAGGAGCTTCTGCATGTTGTCGGCGAAGCCGGGGAAATGTGCCTCGACGGCGGTCATGGTTGGCTCCCTTCGGGGTCGGCACGGCTCCAGGCCGTGAGCTTCTCGGCGAGCGCGGCGCCCGGCCCGTCACCGGCGTCGCGGGCCACCACGAGGATGGTGTCGTCGCCGGCGATGGTGCCGACGACGTCGGGCAGGCCCGAGCGGTCCAGCGCGCTGGCCAGGAACTGCGCCGCACCCGGCGGCACCCGCAGCACCACCAGGTTGCCGCTGACGTCGACGGAGTTGAGCAGCTCGCGCAGCAGCCGGATGAGCCGGGCCGGGGCCTGCTCGACCGGGCGCAGGGCGGGCAGCCCGTCCTCGGGGATGACGTAGACCCCGCCGACCTTGACCGCCCGCAGCTCCTCCAGGTCGCGCGACAGCGTCGCCTGGGTGACCTGCACGCCGTCGACGGCCAGCAGGTCGGCGAGCTCGGTCTGCGACCGCACGGCCTTGTCCCGCACCAGCTCGACGATGCGCGCGTGCCGCGCCGCCCGCGTACCCGGCCCGGTCATTGCTGGTCCAGCAGCCAGGTCAGCAGGGCCTTCTGGGCGTGCAGGCGGTTCTCGGCCTGGTCGAAGACCGCGCTCTGCGCGCCGTCCATCACCTCGTCGGTGATCTCCTCGCCGCGGTGCGCCGGCAGGCAGTGCAGCACGATCGCGTCGGGCGCGGCCGCGGCCAGCAGGTCCTTGTTGATCTGGTACGGCCGGAACGGCGTGTGCCGGTCGATGCCGTCGTCCTCCATGCCCATCGACGTCCACGCATCGGTGGCCAGCACGTGCGCGCCGGCCGCCGCCTCCCGCGGGTCCCGGAACACGGCGACCGAACCGCCGGTGCCCGCCGCGATCTCGGCCGCCCGGGTCACCACGGCCGGATCCGGGTCGAACCCCTCGGGAGCGGCCACCCGTACGTGCAGGCCCGCGGTCGCGCCGGCCAGCAGGTACGAGTGGGCCATGTTGTTCGCGGCGTCGCCCACGTAGGTCAGCGTGCGCCCGGCCGTGCCGCCCAGCCGCTCCCGGATGGTCTGCAGGTCGGCCAGCAGCTGGCAGGGGTGGAAGCCGGTGGTCAGCGCGTTGACCACCGGCACGTGCACGTCGGAGGCGAGCTCGGCCAGCCGCTCGTCGCCGGAGGTCCGGAAGACGATCGCGGACACGTACCGGGAGACGACCCGGCCGGCGTCCAGCAGCGACTCACCGCGACCGAAGTGGGTGGCCTGGGTGTCCACCACGATGGCGTTGCCGCCCAGCTCGGGGATGCCGGTCTCGAACGACAGCCGGGTGCGCAGGCTGACCTTGTCGAAGAAGACGGCGACCGACCGCGGGCCCTCCAGCGGCCGGTACGCGAACCGGTCGGCCTTCATCGCGGCGGCCAGGTCGAGCACCGCGCTCTGCTCGGCGGGCGAGAGGTCGTCGTCGCGCAGGAAGTGGCGGGTCACTTGACGACCTCCCCGAGCGCCGCGACGAACGCCTCGGCCTGGCCGGTGGTCAGGATCAGCGGCGGGGCCAGCCGGATCACGTCGGGCTGGATGGGATTCACCAGGAAGCCGGCCTCCTGCAGCGACTTCGCCACCTCCGCGGACACCGGCGCGGTGAGCTCGATGCCGAGCAGCAGCCCGGCCCCCCGCACGCCGGCGATCGCCGGGCTGTGCAGGCCCTCGACGCCGCGCCGGATCAGTTCGCCGACCCGCTTGACGTGATCGAGCAGGCCCTCGCCGGCGATGGTCCGGATGACGGCCAGGCCGGCCGCGCAGCTCACCGGGTTGCCGCCGAAGGTGGTGCCGTGCGAGCCGGGCCCGAACAGCTCCCCGGCCTTGCCGAAGGCGATGCAGGCACCCAGCGGCAGACCGCCGCCGAGACCCTTGGCCAGCGTCACGACGTCCGGCTCGACGCCCTCGCTCTGGTGGTGGAACCAGTGCCCGGTGCGCCCGATGCCGGTCTGCACCTCGTCGAGCACCAGCAGCGTGCCGGTCGCGGTGCAGATCTCCCGGGCCGCGGTCAGGTACCCGGGCGGTGGCACGACCACGCCCATCTCACCCTGGATCGGCTCGAGGATGAGCATGGCGGTCTGCGTCGTGACGGCCGCGCGCAGGGCTTCGGCATCGCCGTACGGGACGTGGGTGACCTCGCCCGGCAGCGGCCGGAACGGCTCCCGCTTGCCGGGCTGACCGGTCAGGGCGAGCGCCCCCATCGTGCGGCCGTGGAAGCCGCCCTCGGTGGCGACCACGTGGGTGCGCCCGGTCAGCCGGGACAGCTTGAACGCGGCCTCGTTGGCCTCCGCGCCCGAGTTGCTGAAGATCACCCGGCCGGGGCGCCCGGCCAGGGCCAGCAGCAGCTCGGCCAGGGCCAGCGGCGGCTCGGCGAGGTAGAGGTTGGAGACGTGGCCCAGGGTGGCGACCTGCTGGGAGACCGCGGCGACGATGGCCGGGTGGGCGTGGCCCAGGGCGTTCACCGCGATGCCGCCGAGCAGGTCGACGTACTCCTTGCCGTCCTCGGCGACCACGACGGCGCCGGAGCCGCTGATCAGGCCGAGCGACGGCGTGCCGTAGTTGTTCATCATGCTCTGCGACCACCGGTCGCGGAACGGGGTCATGACGGAACCACCATCGTGCCGAATCCTTCCGAGGTGAACACTTCGAGCAGCGTCGAGTGCGGCACGCGGCCGTCGACCACGTGCGCCGCGGGGACGCCGCCCTGCACCGCCCGCAGGCACGCCTCCATCTTCGGCACCATGCCGGACTGGAGGCTGGGCAGCAGCTTCTCCAGCGCGCCGGTGTCGATCTGCGAGGTGAGCGAGGAGGTGTCGGGCCAGTTGGTGTAGAGGCCGGGCACGTCGGTGAGCACGACCAGCTTGCGGGCGCCGAGCGCGACGGCCAGGGCGGACGCGGCGGTGTCGGCGTTGACGTTGTGCACCAGGCCGTCGGCGTCGGGCGCGACGGTGGCGACCACCGGGATGCGCCCGGCGGCGATCAGGTCGTCCACGGCCGAGGTGTCGACCTGCGCGACGTCGCCGACCTGGCCGATGTCGACCGGCTCACCGTCGACCACCGCGTGCCGGCGCACGGCGGTGAACAGCCGGGCGTCCTCGCCGGACAGCCCGACGGCGAACGGGCCGTGCTCGTTGATCAGGCCGACCAGCTCGCGGCCGACCTGGCCGACCAGCACCATCCGGACGACGTCCATCGCCTCGGGGGTGGTGACCCGCAGGCCGCCGCGGAACTCGCTCTCGATGCCCAGCTTGCCGAGCATCGAGGAGATCTGCGGGCCGCCGCCGTGCACCACGACCGGCTTGATCCCGGCGTAGCGCAGGAAGACCATGTCGGCGGCGAAGGCCCGCTGCAGCTCGGGGTCGATCATCGCGTTGCCGCCGTACTTGATGACGACGGTGGTGCCGTGGAACCGTTCCAGCCAGGGCAGGGCCTCGATCAGGATGGCGGCCTTGTCGGAGGCGTTCACGAGCTGTACGCCGAGTTCTCGTGCACGTACGCGTGCGACAGGTCCGTGGTGCGGATCGTCGCGGACATCTCGCCCTCGTGCAGGTGCACGGTGAGGGTCACGTCCCGCCCGGTGAGGTCCACCTTGGACCGGTCGTCGGCGGCGGCCCCGCCCCGGCAGACCCACACGCCGTTGACGGCGACGTCGATGCGGTCCGGCGCGAAGGCGGCAGCCGTGGTGCCGACCGCGGCCAGGATCCGGCCCCAGTTCGGGTCGTTGCCGAACAGGGCGGTCTTGACCAGGTTGTTGCGGGCGACCGTACGCCCGACCTCGACCGCGTCGGCCTCGCTGGCCGCGCCCTGCACCTCGATGGCGATGTGCTTGGTGGCGCCCTCCGCGTCGTCGATCAGCTGCCGGGCCAGATCCTCGCAGACGGCGGTGACCGCGGCGGTCAGCTCCTCCTGGCTGGGCTGGACGTCGGAGGCGCCGCTCGCCAGCAACAGCACGGTGTCGTTGGTGGACATGCACCCGTCGGCGTCGATCCGGTCGAAGGTCAGCCGGGTCGCCTCGCGCAGCGCGGTGTCCAGCGTCTCCGAGCCGGCGACCGCGTCGGTGGTGAGCACCACGAGCATGGTGGCCAGGGCGGGAGCGAGCATGCCGGCGCCCTTGGCCATGCCGCCGACCGACCAGCCGTCGCCGCGGACGACCGCGTTCTTGGCCACGGTGTCGGTGGTCATGATGGCCTGGGCCGCGGCCGTGCCCCCGTCGGCGTTCAGGGACCTGACCGCGGCGGTGACGCCGGGCAGCAGCTTGTCCATCGGCAGCAGCTCGCCGATCAGGCCGGTCGAGCACACCGCGATGTCCCCGGCCCCGACCAGCAGCGGCTTCGGCCCGCCGCGCAGCACGGCGGCGGTGTGCTCGGCGGTGGCGTGCGTGTCCCGGAATCCCTGCGTGCCGGTGCAGGCGTTGGCGCCGCCGGAGTTGAGCACGACGGCCCGGACGACGCCGCCCTTGAGCACCTGCTGGCTCCACATCACGGGCGCGGCCTTGACCCGGTTGGCGGTGAAGACACCGGCCACGGTCGCGTCGGGGCCGTCGTTGACGACGAGCGCCACGTCGGGACCGCCGCCGGTCTTCAGCCCCGCGGCGACACCGCTGGCCCGGAACCCCTTGGGGGTGGTGATCGTCACGGAGCGACTCCGAATACCGTCAGGCCCGCAGTCTCCGGCAGGCCGAGCATGAGGTTGGCGCACTGCACGGCCTGGCCCGCGGCGCCCTTGCCGAGATTGTCCAGAGCACTGACGACGACGATCCGCCCGGAGTCGACGTCGAGAGTGGCCTGCAGGTGGCAGGAGTTGGAGCCGGCCGTGGCCGCGGTGTGCGGCCAGGTGCCGGCCGGCAGCACGTGCACGAACGGCTCGTCGGCGTAGGCGGCCTGCAGCACCGCCCGCGGGTCGGCGTCACCGAGCGGCTTCGCGGTGACGGTGGCGAGGATGCCGCGTGGCATCGGCGCCAGCACCGGGATCATCGACAGCGAGGTCGCGCCGGTGGCCTGCTTGATCTCGGGGACGTGCTGGTGCGCGCCGACCTTGTAGGGCGACAGGTCGCCCATGACCTCACTGGCGAGCAGGTTGACCTTGGCGGACCGACCGGCCCCGGACGTGCCCGAGGAGGCGACCACCACGACGTCGGCGGGATCGGCGGCCCCGGCGGCGATCAGCGGGGCCAGGGCCAGGGCGATGGTGGCCGCGTAGCAGCCGGTGTTGGCCACCCGCCCGCTGGCGGCGATGGCGGCCCGGTGCCCGGGCAGCTCGGGCAGGCCGTAGGTCCAGGTGCCGGCGTGCGTGCCGCCGTAGTAGCGGCCCCAGGCGCCGGCGTCGTGCAGCCGGAAGTCGGCGCCCAGATCGACGATCTTCACCCCGGCGGGCAGCTGGGCGGCCAGCGCCGCGGACTGCCCGTGCGGCAGGGCCAGGAAGACCAGATCAGCGTCGGCCAGCGTTTCCGCGTCGGTCACCCCGAGGACCAGATCCAGGCCCGCGAGCTGCGGGTGTACGGCGGCCACGGGCGTACCCGCCTGACTGTGCGCCGTGGCGGCGACGAGGTCGAGCTCGGGGTGCCCGGCGATCAGGCGCAGCAGCTCGCCCCCGGCGTACCCACTCGCCCCGGCGACAGCGACCCTGATTCCCATACTTACCTCCGCATGACTATGCAGAGGACGGTATCAACGCGCACAGCCATCGGGCAACCTCGAAAGGTGGCGCCCTCACCCGAACAGGTGCAGCCGCGACACCGCGTCCTGGGCCAGCAGCACCCCGATGATCGCCAGCACCCAGCCCAGTGCCCCGTCCAGGTGCCGGGACATCCAGGCGCTGACCAGCTGCAACGGTCGCTCGATCCGGCTGCCCAGGGCGGTACGCACGCCGAGCAGCAGCAGCGCGGGCAGCACCATCACGACGACGTATCCGGTGAGCAGCGCCACTCGCCCGGGTGCCCCCACGTCCGCCGCCGTCAGCAGACCGATCGCCGCCAGGTACGGCACCATCGACAGCACCTCGATGCCCGCGGCGGTGACGCCCAGCCCGGCCATCGCCCGCGGGGAGGCCTCAGCGGTCGACAGCCTGGCCTGCCAGCGCGTCGTGGGATCCGTCCCGCCGCGGCGGGCCCGGCGGCGCCGCACGCGCTTGGGCTCGAAGTAGAAGCTGAGCAGCACGAGCGCGACCCCGGCGACGAGCTGGACCCAGGCGACGACGTCGTTGCCGTCGAGCAGGCCGCGCAGCGAGCCCGCGCCGGTGATCAGGACCAGCCCGACGACGAAGTAGAACCCCGCGACCGTGGCGAGATAGACGAAGAACTGCCGCACCCGCAGCTTCGGCTCGAGCATCATCCACAACGGAATGAGCAGCGTCCCGACGCTCGTGCTGTCGACCAGGGCCAGGCCCGCCAGGGCGGCGACGAGAGTCCACTCCATCGCACGGACTCTAGGTGCCACGGGCTGTCCGGGTGCGCCCGTCCGGGACCGGGGCCGCGACCAGTGCGCCGACGTCAAGCAGTGGCCGGACGACCAGGCCAGACTGGTGGCGCTGACCGATCGCCGGTGGACGGGTGGCGAGGCTCGCGGGTATGACTGCACCCATGGCTGACGAAGATCTGCTCCGCATCCGGGAGGCCGCCGGGGCCCGCCTGGACGCCGTCGACGCGGCGGGGATCGAGGTCCCGAGCGTGGACAGCAGCGACAACGACGCCTGACCGTACGCACGGGTTGACGGCGGTAGCTCCGGTTCCGGTACCGATTGACCGAAGATACGACCCCTGGGGTCGCCGGTACCGGTTCCGGGCTGTGCGACACTTCCGGACGCTTACCGATGTGTTGCGTTTCGGAGGAAACCTCGTGGCCGCTGCGGACCCGTACCGTGATCCCTCGCTGCCCGTCGAGCAGCGGGTCGAGGATCTGCTCGGCCGGATGACCCTGGCCGAGAAGGTCGGCCAGATGCTGCAGCTCGACGCGCGCGGCGACCTCAAGGACGCGGTCAGCACCCGGCTCGCCGGCTCGATCCTGCACGCCTCGCCGCAGCGCATGCTCGAGGCGATCGACCTGGCCGCGGGCACCCGGCTGGGCATTCCGCTGATCACCGCCGAGGACTGCATCCACGGGCACGGCTTCTGGCCCGGCGCGACGGTCTTCCCGACCCAGCTCGCCATGGCCGCCAGCTGGGACGCGGGACTGGTCGAGCGGGTGGCCCGGACCACGGCCGTCGAGGTCTCGGCGACCGGCATCCACTGGACCTTCTCCCCCGTGCTGTGCATCACCCGGGACCTGCGCTGGGGCCGGGTGGACGAAACTTTCGGCGAGGATCCGTTCCTGATCGGGGAGCTGGGCGCCGCGATGGTCCGCGGCTACCAGGGCGACGGCCTGAGCGACCCGACCGCCGTGCTGGCCTCGGCCAAGCACTTCGCCGGCTACTCCGAGACCCAGGGCGGGCGCGACGCCAGCGAGGCCGACCTGAGCCCGCGCAAGCTGCGCTCCTGGTTCCTGCCGCCGTTCGAGCGGGTCGCCCGCGAGGGCTGTGCCACCTTCATGCTCGGCTACCAGTCGATGGACGGCGTGCCGATCACCCTCAACCGGTGGCTGCTCAACGACGTGCTCAAGCAGGAGTGGGGCTTCACCGGCACGCTGGTCACCGACTGGGACAACGTCGGCCGGATGGTCTGGGAGCAGAAGGTCTGCGCCGACCTGGTCGACGCGGCCGCGCAGGCCGTGCGGGCGGGCAACGACCTGGTGATGACCACCCCGGGCTTCTTCGAGGGCGCGCAGACCGCCGTCGAGCAGGGCCGGATCAGCGAGGACGAGATCGACGCGGCGGTCCGGCGGATCCTGCGGCTCAAGTTCGAGTTCGGCCTCTTCGAGAACCCGCGGGCCCCCGACGCCGTACGGCAGGCGGCCGTGATCGGCCACCGCGACCACGCCGCGCTCAACCTCGAGATCGCCCGCCGCTCGCTGGTGCTGCTGCGCAACGACGGCACGCTGCCGCTGGCCGGTGGCCTGGTCGCCGGCGCGGACGGCCGCGCGTCGGGTGCCACCGGCGCCCGGACCGTCGCGGTCATCGGCCCGAACGCGGACGCCCCGCAGTCCCAGCTGGGCGACTGGGCCGGCGCCTCCGGCCAGGTCGACTGGATGCCCGACGGCCAGCCCCGCGAGCTGATCGAGACGGTGCTCGACGGCTTCCGGTCCGTCGCTCCGGCCGGCTGGACCATCACCACCGCCCTGGGTGCCGAGATCGAGCGGCTGGTGCCGGACCCGGCCGGCGCGACGTACCCGGACGGGCAGCCGCGGCCGCCGATCTCCGAGCCCGCCACCGCCGACCCCGCGCTCATCGCCGAGGCCGTGGCCACCGCGCGCGCCGCCGACTACGCGATCGTCGTGGTCGGTGACACCGTCGCGCTGACCGGGGAGAGCAAGTCCACCGCGACGCTGGAGCTGCAGGGCGGTCAGATCGCGCTGCTGGACGCGCTCGCGGAGCTCGACACCCCGGTGGTGCTGGTGCTGCTGAACTCCAAGCCGGCCGCGCTGCCGCCGTCCGCGCTGGCCTCGGCCGCGATCGTGCAGGCGTTCAACCCCGGCATGCGCGGCGGCCGGGCCCTGGCCGAGCTGGTGTTCGGGCTGGTCGAGCCGACCGGGCGGATGCCGCTGTCGGCGGCCCGGCACGTCGGTCAGCAGCCGGTCTACTACAACCAGATCCGCGGGCAGCACGGCACCCGCTACGCGGACCTGACCCAGGACCCGCTGTTCGCCTTCGGCGAGGGCCTGAGCTACACCACGATCGAGTACGCCGACCTGACGATCGCCCAGCCGCGGGTGAGCGCCGACGGCACGGTCCGGGCGAGTGTCCGGCTCACCAACACCGGTACGCGGCCGGCGCTGGAGACCGTGCAGGTCTACATCAGCGACCTGGTCACCAGTGTCACCTGGGCGGCGCGGGAGCTGAAGGCGTACCGGCAGGTGCTGGTGCCCGCGGGCGAGAGTGTCACGGTCGCCCTCGAGCTGGCTGCGGCCGACTGCTCGCTGGTCACCGCCGACGCCCGCCGGGTCGTCGAGCCCGGCGACTTCGACCTGCTGGTGGGCCCCAGCTCCCGGCCGGAGAGCCTGCTCAGCGCCCGCTTCAGCATCGGCTGACCCGCTGGCGGCGGGGTTCTATGCTGCCGTGATGGCAGCGTGTCCCGAGCTGACCGTCGCGCGCCGCCCGCGGCGCGACGAGGGTTTCTTCGGGGTAACCCCGAGGGCGCAGGATTGACCACCGCAGCGCATCGCCGGCGCGCCTCTGCGCTTCGCGCAGCTCGGCGCAGGCACGACCGGGCATCGTCGGGGCACGCTGCCACCACCGTCGGGCGGGACGCGACGGCGCTGGCCGACGCTCTGCTGACCACGTCGTGGCGGCGGGCGGCGCTGCTCCGGGCGGCCTGGGTGGTCTTCGGACGGCGGGCACGCTGGGTGCGTCCGGCGGTGGACGCGGTGCTCCGGGCGTACCGGGAGGCACCCGGCGACCGGCCGCGGGAGCTGGCCGGCTTCCTCGCCGCGAGCGGGCGCCTGGGCGCGCACCGCACGGTCGTCCGGCACCGCCTGGTCGCGCCGACCAGGACCACCCGGATGCGCTGGCCGGCACCAGCCATCGACGACCTGGGGGCCCTGGCCGATTTCCTGTCCCTCGACGGCGACATGATGGACTGGTTCGCCGACCGGCGGGAGATCAACCGGTACGCCCGCGACGAACGCCTGCGCCACTACCGCTACACCTGGCTGCCGCACCGGCTGATCGAGGCGCCCAAGCCGATGCTGCGCGACCTGCAGCGGCGGCTGCTGGCCGAGGTCCTCGCCGGGATGCCGGTGCACGAGCGGGTCCACGGCTTCGTGCCCGGGCGCGGCGTGCACACCTTCGCGGCCTCGCACACCGGGCAGGAGGTGCTGGTCAGCCTGGACCTGCGGGCGTTCTTCTCCAGCATCACGGCCGCCCGGGTGTACGCGGTGTTCCGCCAGGCCGGCTATCCGGAGCCGGTGGCCCACACGCTGACCGCCCTGACCACCACCCGGACGCCGGCGCACGTGCTGCGTGACGCTCCCGACGCCACGCGCGCGGCGTTGCTGCGCCGGCCCCACCTGCCGCAGGGCGCGCCGACCTCGCCCGCGCTGGCCAACCTGTGCGCGTTCCGGCTGGACCGGCGGCTGACCGGCCTGGCCGACCGCTTCGGCCTGCACTACTCCCGCTACGCCGACGACCTGGCCTTCTCCGGCACGGTGGGCGACCGCCGGGTCGGCGACCTGATCTCGTACGTGCGCGCCATCGTGACCGAGGAGGGTTTCCGGACGCATCCCGGCAAGACCCGGGTCCGCCGGCAGGGAGACCGTCAGCTGCTGGCCGGCCTGGTGGTCAACGCACGACCGGCCGTGGCCCGCGAGGACTACGACCGGCTGCGGGCGGTCCTGCACAACGCCGGCCGGCACGGGCTGGCCGCCGCCAACCGGGAGGGTCATCCGGATTTCGCCGCCCACCTGGCCGGCCGGGTCGCCTGGATGGCCCACCGCCATCCCACCCGCGCCGCGAAGCTGCACAGCCTGCTCCGGTCGGCCGTCGCCGCCGACCGGCAGTGACCTACCGGGGCTGGGATCGGTGCTGACGCCAGGCCGCCAGGGCGTCCTGGCGGCCGGCGCCGGGATGGTCGAGCCGCCACTGCCGCAGAAACGCGTTGAGCTCGAACTGCGCACCGATCGGCCGCTGCTGCGCCGCCTGCGCCCGGGTGGCGTGCCAATGGGCCACCGCGGCGCCCAGCGTCTGTCCCGCCCCGTCGGCGACGAAAGCCCGCATGAACTCGTCGAAGGTGAAGCCCGGGCCGATCTGCTGCCGGAAGAAGTCGCGGAGCAGCTGGCTGCACCGCTGGCCGGGCGGAATGATCGTGTCGGCCGACACCGGCGCCGTCAGCTGACGGCCCGCCGGGGCCCGCGGCACCGGCGCGGAAGGCGCCGCGCCGTCCAGGGCGGCGGCCAGCCGGTCAGCCAGCGCGGCCTTGCCCCCACCGCGCGGCACGCCCAGCGTCCGGGCCAGTGCCGTGAGCTCCGCCAGGGTCCAATACCACCGGGTCAGCTCGGCGCCGGACAGCGCGGGTGACAGCGCGGGTCGGTGCTCGGTCATGCCCGCGATTGTGTCCGGCGGGTACGACATTCCGCTGCGCCGGTCGACGCCGGTAAGCTGACGGCGACCCCGGGAGAGTGAGTGAAGCGGCCTACGATCGCCGATGTCGCGCGGCATGCCGGCGTCTCGAAAGGCGCGGTGTCGTACGCGCTGAACGGCCAGCCAGGAGTCTCGGACAGCACCCGCGAGCGCATCCTCGCCGTCGCCCGGGACATCGGTTTCAGCCCCAGCAACGCGGCCCGCGCGCTGTCGCGGGCGAGCGCGAACGCCGTCGGCCTGGCCCCGTGCCGGCCGGCCAAGATCCTCGGCGTCGAGCCCTGGTTCATGGGCCTGATCAGCGGCTTCGAGCAGGAGCTGGCGAGCCGCTCCTACGCGCTGACCCTGCAGGTGGTCTCGACCCCCGAGGAGGAGGTCGAGGTCTACCGGCGCTGGTGGGGCGAGCGGCGCATCGACGGCGTGATCCTCACCGACCTGCGCGAGGACGACGTCCGCATCCCGGTGCTGCAGGAGCTCGAGCTGCCGGCCGTGATCCTGGGCGGTCCGGCCGACACCGGCACGATCCCGCAGCTCTGGTCCGACGACACCGGCTCGATGACCGAGGCCGTGCGCTACCTCGCCGCGCTGGGCCACCGCCGGATCGCCCGGGTGAGCGGGCTCACCAGCCTGCTGCACACCCACGAGCGGACCCGCGCCTTCGTCGAGGCGTGCCGGACGCTCGGCCTGCCCGACGCGGTCACCGCGCAGGCGGACTACACCGGTGAGGAAGGCGGCCGGGCCACCCGGCGCCTGCTGATCGGCACCGACCGGCCCACCGCGATCATCTATGACAACGACGTCATGGCGGTGGCCGGCCTCGCCGCGGCCCAGGAGATGGGCCTGTCCGTGCCGGCCGACCTGTCCATCGTGGCCTGGGACGACTCGCTGCTGTGCAGCCTGGTGCACCCGCCGCTGACCACCCTGAGCCGGGACATCCCCGGGTACGGCGCGCAGGCGGCCCGCCAGCTGCTCAAGGTGATCGACGGCGAAAAGGTGGACAGCGCCGAGGGCAGCGCCGCCCACCTGACCACCCGGGGCAGCACGGCCCCGCCACGCTGACCGCACATCCGGTTCGTTCCCCGTCCGGCGGGCAAGATGATCGCAAGCAGCTGGCGAGAGGAATGACATGACCCGGATCGCGGTGACCGGCGGAAGCGGCAAGCTGGGCCGGGCGGTGCTCGCGGACCTGGCCGCGCACGGCAACGAGGTGGTCAACCTCGACGTCGCGGCCCCGCGCCCGGCCCTGAAGATCGACCTGACCGACTACGGGCAGACCGTCGAGGCGCTCACCGCCATCGACGACCGCTACGACAAGATCGACGCGGTGGTGCACCTGGCGGCGATCCCGGCGCCGGGCCTGATCCCGAACGCGGCGACGTTCCAGAACAACATCACGGCCACCTACAACGTCTTCTCGGCGGCGCGGCTGGCCGGGATCACCAACGTGGTGTGGGCGTCCAGCGAGACCGTGCTCGGGCTGCCGTTCACCACGCCGCCGCCGTACATCCCGGTGGACGAGGAGTATCCGGCCCGCCCGGAGTCGACGTACTCGCTGGTCAAGCACCTCGAGGAGACGATGGCCGCGCAGTTCTGCCGGTGGAACCCCGAGCTGACGATGATCGGGCTGCGCTTCTCCAACGTGATGGACCCCGAGGACTACGCGGAGTTCCCGTCGTTCGACGCCGATCCGCGCAGCCGCAGCTGGAACCTGTGGGGCTACATCGACGCCCGCGACGGAGCACAGGCGGTGCGCAAGGCGCTGGCGTACGGGACGCCCGGCGTGGAGGTCTTCGTCATCGCCAACGCCGACACCGTGATGAGCCGGTCGAGTGCCTCGCTGGCGGCGGAGGTCTTTCCCGGCGTACCGGTGACCAAGGAGCTCGGGGAGCACGAGACGCTGCTCTCGATCGACAAGGCCCGCCGGGTCCTGGGCTACGAGCCGGAGCACAGCTGGCGCGACACGGTGTCGTGACGGCCGGATCTCACGGCGTGCGGAGCCGGGCTGCCGCGATCGGGCGCATCCGGTAGCCCAGCTTCTCGTAGGTCCGGATCGCCGCGACGTTGTCCCGGTCGACCAGCAGCGCGACCCGGTCCCGGTCCTTGATCAGCTCGTCGGTCAGAAAGGCACAGAGCGTCGTGCCCAGGCCCTGCCCGCGGGTGCGGGCCCGGGTCGCCACGCCGGCGACAAAACCGATCTGCGGTACGGACCAGGCGTCGGCCGCCACGGCCTGCAACTGCCCGGTGGCGTCGCGCAGGCCGGCCCAGCGCCGTACCCCGGAGTCGCCGGGCCGGGCCCACGAACCCGGGTGCTCGGCCCCCAGCAGTGCGGTGACCTCGGGGATCTCGGCGTCGGCGAGCCAGCGCGGCTCGCCGGCGACCCGCACCGGCGCGGGCGCCGGGGTGGTCGTGTCCATCCAGCCGAACCGGGCCACCAGCTCGCACCCCTCGACCCGTCCGGTGAGAGCGTCGATGAGCGCCGCGTCCCCGACCGGGTTGAAGCCGGCGACCTGCGCCCGGATGCGCCGCACCAGTTCGGCGACGTCAGCGGGGCTGCCGCGCAGCGCCAGCCGGTCGCGGCGGGAGACGTCCCGGCAGGCGACGGCGGCGGCGTCACCGAGAGCCCAGGCCCGGGCCCCGGTACGCATGTCCTGCGCCGTCCACAGCAGCAGCGGGTCGTCGTCGGCGGAGATCCGGTCCAGGGCGATCATCACCGGCCATGATGCCCCGTACGCCGCCCTTGACGCCTGTTGGCATCGTCACCGGCATGATGAGGGTCTGGTTCCGGCGCGGCGTCGTGGCGGGTGCGCTGAGCGTGGCGGCGGCGGTTCTGACCATGGCGGCCGGCGATCTCTGGGTACGCGCCGAGGCACGCGGCCACGTCCACACCGTGGCAGCAGCGCCCGCGGCCCCGGTGGCACTGGTGCTCGGCGCCAAGGTGTACCCCGACGGCCGGCCCTCACCGTTCCTGGCGGCGCGGCTGGAGATCGCCCGCCAGCTGCTCCGCGCCGGCAAGGTGCGCGCGATCCTGGTCTCCGGCGACCACATGGACTGGGGTTACAACGAGCCCGGGGCGATGTTCCAGTGGCTGGTCGACCGGGGCGTGCCGAGCCAGCGGATCGTGCTGGACCACGCGGGCTTCGACACGTACGACTCGTGCGCCCGGGCCCGGAAGGTGTTCGGGGTCAGCGCCGCCATCGTGGTGACCCAGAGCTACCACATCGACCGCGCGGTGGCCCTGTGCCGCCGGCTGGGCGTCGACGCGAGCGGGGTGGGCGACGACACCGTCCGGATCTACCGCGAGCCCTGGCGCAACAGTGTGCTCCGCGAACGTGGTGCGGTGGTCAAGGCCCTCGCCGACGTCCTGTCCGGCCGTGACCCGGTCTTCCTCGGCCCGCGGGAGCCGGGCATCGAGGCGGCCCTGAACACCGGGTGAGTGGCACGGGTGTGGGATCTTCTGCTCATGCCGTCACGCCTGCCCCGACTGCTCGCCGCCACCGGCCTCGCCGTCACCGTGCTCACCCTCGCCGCCTGCTCGCAGCAGTCGGCGGAGGAGAAGCCCCCGGCCGCGCCGGCCGCCGTACCCGGATCCACCGCCCAGTTCGGTGACGGCCCGGCACCGGAGACGACCGTCTCTCCCATCGCGACGGCGACCTCGGAGAAGCCGGCAGTGCTGCTGGCCGACGGCCGCTGGCCCGGCTTCATCGCCAAGGTGGCCGGCGAGACCGTGTCCATGGACCTCGTGGAGTTCCTCACCGGGGACGCCGCCGCGGCGGCGTGGCAGAAGAAGTACCCCGACTCCGAGCAGGACTCGCCGGACAACGACTACTTCATCGTCAACGACAACACCAAGCTGCGCAGACTCCCGCTGTCCCAGGGCATCCAGGTCACGGTCGTCGGAGCGACGGGCCCGGGGACCGAGGAGGCCATCGCGGTGTCGGCCGTGGAGCAACACTTCGGCAATCTGCTCAAGGGCACCCTGTTCTGGTTCACCGTCAAGCAGGGCGAAGTGACGAAGATCGAGCAGCAGTTCCTGCCCTGACCGCGCGCCGGGGTGCGGTTATCCGCACCCCCTAGCGGGGGCCAGCACCGATGTCCCCGGCGCTTCCGGCGGCCAGGCTGGACGGCATGGAACCGGTCTTGGAGCTCAAGGACGTCGCCCGCACCTTCCCCCGCGGGATCGTGGCCCTGCAACAGGTCAGCCTGTCCGTGGGCGCCGGCGAGTTCGTCGCGGTCATGGGGGCGACCGGGTCGGGCAAGAGCACGCTGCTGCACTGCGCCGCCGGACTCGACCGGCCCAGCTCGGGCTCGGTCCGGCTGGCCGGCCGCGAGATCAGCCGGCTGCGGGAGCGACCCCTGACCCGGTGGCGGCGCGACCGGGTCGGCTTCGTCTTCCAGTCCTACAACCTGCTCTCCGAGCTGACCGTGCGGCAGAATCTGGCGCTGCCCGGCCGGCTCGGCGGCCCGCGCCGGCGCGGCATCGACGAGGTGCTGGCGGCGGTCGGGCTGCAGGGCACCGGGTCCCGTCCGGTGGGCGAGCTCTCCGGCGGCCAGCGCCAGCGCGTGGCGATCGCCCGGGCCCTGGTCACCGGCCCGTCGGTCATCTTCGCGGACGAGCCCACGGGGGCGCTCGACCCGACGACCGGCGGCCAGATCCTCGGCCTGCTGCGCCGCGCGGTCGACCGGGACGGGGTGACCGTACTGATGGTCACCCACGACCCGGTCGCGGCGGCCTGGAGCGACCGGCTGGTGCTGCTGCGCGCGGGCACCGTGGCCACGGACGCGGCCACCCCGGACGCCCCGGCCATCGCCGACCGGCTCCGCGCGGTCTCCACGGCGGTGGCGGCATGATCCGGCAGGCGTTGCGGGCCGGCCCGTGGTCGTTCCTCGGGCCGTTCTCCACCCAGCTGCTGGCCGCGGCGCTGGTCACGGCCGGGCTCGGGATCACCACCTCGTTCGGCCGGGCCCCGCTGGACGCCGCGGCCCGGCAGGCGCTGACCGACAGCGGCCTCACCGAGATCGCGATCATCTTCGTGATGATCGCGATCTACCTGTCGATCATCATCGTCGGCGTGACCATGGCGGCCACGATCGCGCAGCAGGCCCGCGACATCGCCCTGGTCCGCGCTATCGGCGCCACCCCCGGCCGGGTCCGCCGCGCGGTGGCCGCCCAGGCGGCGATCGTCGCGGTCCCCGCCACACTGCTCGGGGTGCCGCTGGGCACCCTCGGCGGCCGGACGTGGATCGGCGGCGTCGTGACCCACGACCTCGCCCCGGCCACGGTCACCTTCCACCCCCACCCGGCGGCGCTGCCCATCGCCCTGGCCGTCACGGTGGGAACCTCCCTGGCCGGCGCCCTGATCGCGGCGATCCGCCCGTCCCGGATGCGCCCGGCCGTGGCCCTGGCCGAGACGGCGGCACCGCGCAGGCGCATCGGCGGTCTCCGCACGGTCGCCGGGCTGATCCTGGTGACGGGGGGAACGGTCCTGTCGATCACGATCGCCGATCTGGACGCGGAAACCACCGACTCGCTGGGCCTGCTGGTGATGCTGGCCCTCTGCGTCGGCGCCGGCCTGCTGGGGCCGGCCCTGCTCCGGGTCGCCGCCCTCGCCGGCAGGCTGTTCGGTGACACCGGCCGGCTGGCCGGCGACACCATCGCCGTCCAGGCCAAGGCATTGTCCAGCGCCCTGGTGCCGCTCACCCTGGCCATCGCCTTCACCGCCGTCAAAGTCATCATCCTGAAGACCACGGAACACACGACCGGAACGGCCCCGGCGGCCGCGGACCGCTGGCTGGAGTATTCCGGCACCTCGGTCTACGCCGCCTTCGCCGCCGTGGCCGCGGTCAACACCCTGGTCACGGTGGTCCTGTCCCGCCGCCGGGACCTGGCGGTCACCCAGCTCGCCGGAGCGACCCGCAGGCGCGCGCTGGCGGTCGTGGTCTGCGAGGCTCTGCTGGTGACCGGGACAGCGCTGGTGGTCGGCGCAGCGGTGGCCGCGACGACGACGCTGCCGCTGCTGCACACCGCCCTGGGCACGTGGACGCCGTGGGTCCCGGCGAGCTGGCTGCTCACCGGCGTCCTGGGGACGACGGCGCTGGTCCTGGCGGGAACCGCCCTGCCCGCCGCCCTGGCGATGCGCCGCCCACCGATCGAGGTGGTCGGATGACCCGGCTGCGGATCGAGGTGGCCGGGTGAGCTCTCTGCCGGACGGGCCCGGTGGCGACCGCGGGTGGCAGCCTGCGATGCGCGTGCGGCGGATCGAGGTGGCCGGGTGATCGTGGTACGGGCCTGGCTCACCGCGCGCACCTGGCGGGAGCTGGCTTACCTGGTCTCGGGGGTGTTCCTCGGGCTGCCGACCTTCGTGCTGGCTGTGGTCGGCGCTGTCACCGCGGCGGCGTCGGTGCTGACCGTCGGGCTGCCTCTGCTGGTGGGTGTGCTGGCCCTGGCCCGGCTCACCCCGCGTTACTTCCGCGGCCCGGCCCGGAAGCTGCTCGGCTGGGACTGGGCCGACCCACCGCCGCCGGCCGGCGGGAGCTGGTGGGGACGGGTCCGGGCATTGCCGAGCGATCCGACGGCGTGGCGGGCGCTGGCCTACTGTCTGGCCCGCTGGCCGCTGGCGGTCGTCGGGGCGTACCCGGGGCTGTTCGCGGTGGTGGTCGCGCCGATCGGCATCACCTATCCGCTGTGGTGGTTCCTGATTCCCGGGGATGTGCAGGCGTTCGAGGCCGACACGTGGTCGCAGACCTGGATCATCGCGTCGCAGGGCCTGGCGGTCCTGCTGGCGACGCCCTGGTGGCTGCGCCTGCTCGTGCTGATCGACCGCTTCCTGGTGCGGGCCCTGCTGCACCCGAGCGAGGCCCAGCGCCGCATCGCCGAACTCGAAGCGGGCCGGGCGGCCCTGCAGTCGGACGCGGCCGCACTGCTCCGCCGGGTCGAACGCGACCTGCACGACGGCACCCAGGCCCGGCTGGTCGCCCTGGGCCTGACGCTGTCCAGGATCGAGCACCACAGCACCCAGGAACCGGTCCGCAAGCTCGCGGCGGACGCCCGCGGCACGGTCACCGAAGCACTGGCCGAGCTCCGCGACATCGTCCGCGGCATGCACCCGCCGGCGCTGGACGACGGCCTCCAGGTGGCCCTGACCACGCTGGCCGCCCGCAGCGCCGTGCCGGCGGAGGTCCGGGTCGCACTGACCGCCCGGCCACCGGACGCCACGGCATCGGCGGTGTACTTCGCGGTGGCCGAGCTGCTGACCAACGTCTCCCGCCACGCGAACGCGACCCGGGTCGGCATCGACCTCCGCACGGAGAACCACCGCCTCCGCCTGACGGTGACCGACAACGGCCGGGGCGGCGCGGCAGTCGTCACCCCGGGCGGCGCCCGATCCGCGGCAGCCGGCGCCGATACGGGCGAAACAGAGCATGTCGCCCGGACCGCTTCCTCCGGGACGGGGCTGGCGGGGCTGGCGCGGCGGGCGGCGGCGCTCGACGGTTCGCTCGCCGTGGACTCGCCGCCGGGCGGGCCGACGACGGTGACGATGATTCTTCCGGAACGGTAGTGCTGACCATGTGGTGGACGACCCCGGTGATCGGAGGCTGACGGTGCGCGTGGTGATCGCCGAGGACAATCCGTTGTTGCGGGACGGTATCGCGTTGCTGCTCGGGGAGCATGACGTGGAGGTCGTCGCCGCTGTTCCCGATGCCGGGGCGTTGCTTGCCGCCGTGGCCGCGGATCCGCCGGATGCCGCCGTTGTGGATGTGCGGATGCCGCCCACGTACACCGATGAGGGTCTGCGGGCGGCGTTGACGATCAGGTCCGCGTACCCCTCGGTCGGGGTGCTGGTTTTCTCCCAGTGGGTCGAGACCGGTTATGCGCGGCAGTTGCTCTCCGAGAACGCCGGGCGGGTCGGTTATCTGCTCAAGGACCGGATCGTCAGCACCGACGAGTTCGTCGGGGCGCTGCGGCGGGTCGCGGACGGCGGTACGGCCCTGGACCCCGAGGTGGTACGGCAGTTGCTCGCCGCGCCGGCCGTCGATGCGGGGCTGGCCCGGCTCAGTGGCCGGGAGCGCGAGATTCTCGGGCTGCTCGCCGAGGGACGGTCCAACGTGGCCATCGCCGAAGCCCTGCACCTGGTGGAACGCAGCGTCGAGAAGCACGTCACCGCCATCTTCACCAAGCTCGACCTGCCCCAGGCGCGCACCGACCACCGCCGGGTGCTCGCCGTGCTGCGATACCTCCGGGCATGAGCGGGCGTGGTGTACGTTGCCGCGTGGTCCACCGTCCGTCCATTGAGGGAGAACGATGTCAACCAGCATGTCCCGCCGTTCGGCACTCGGTCTCGGCGCCGCGGCAGCAGTCGCGGGTGTCGGCGTGAGCAGCCCCGCCCAGGCCGCGGCGGCCGGCCCGGCGAGCATCAAGAAGGTGTACGCGAAGGAGAAGGCCAAGGCCGGCGGCCTCTGGCACACCCACATCGCGGCCGTGGACGCCACCGGCGCGATCAAGCCCATCGTCGAGGACGACGCCGACCACGTCACGTACGGCTACAGCGTGCAGAAGCTTGCCGTCGCCACCGCCGTCATGGACAAGATCGACCGTGGTCAGCTGACCCTGGGCACCAAGCTGGACCTCAACGCCGACATCATCCTCGACGGCTCCGGCATCTACCACCTGCACCGCGTCTACGGCGACGAGATCACGGTGGCGAACTTCCTGACCGCGATGCTGCTGGTCTCGGACAACACGGCGGTCCGCATGTGCGGGCGGGTGGTGCCGGCGCTGGAGATCAACGAGATCCTCGCGGCCAAGGGCTTCGTGCACACCCGGGTCGAGCCGGTGGCCAACCCGAACCGCTTCTTCCTGGGCCCGACGACGCCGCGCGAGATGCACGACCTGCTGTGGCGCCTGGCGACCAAGACGCTGCTGAAGCCGGAGTCGTGCGACTTCCTGCTGAGCATCACCCGCTGGATCAACGGCTACCACGACGGCGTCCGCCGGGTCATGTCCTCCAAGGAGCGTGAGCGGATCGCGACCAAGTACGGCGCCGACGACAACGACCTGGGCGAGTCCCGGCACGAGGTCGGCATCATGTTCAGCGCGGACGGGGTGCCGCTGCTGACGTACGCGATGTTCGCCGAGGGCCTGGGCGACCCGGGGAACTACGGCGCGACCCACCCGGCGGTGCAGGCCCACGCCAAGATCGGGCGGACCATGCTGGACAACCTGCCGGCCGTGCCGACGACCGCAAAGGCGCGCACGGCGGTGCCGCGCTCGCTGCCCAAGCCGTTCAGCCCGGTCAGCGGCGGCTGATTTCCTGAGACGCGGTCACGGCATGGCGGAGTGCATGCCGTGGCCGCGACGGGGTTCAACCCTTACGGGAGGTCGCTGTCGCCGCCCAGGTTGTCGATCACTCGGCGCAGGATCGTGAGCGTGGCCGCGTACTCCTGCGGGGTTATGCCTTTGTGCATCTCCTCGTGGGCCCGCATGTTGCGCTCCCGGGCCCGCAGGCGGCCCTGCTCCCCCACCTCGCTCAGCGTCAGCGACCCGTCCCCGGCCCGCACCACCCAGCCGCGCCCCTCCAGATCGTCGAAGACCGCCGCGAAATCCGTCCCCTGGTCGTCGAAGGGCGTCAGCCGCTCGGTCAGCCCGCCGCGCTCCCACCTCCCGGGCGCGCCGGCCACGTGGTTCAGGATCCACCAGTGCGGCTGGGTCAGCTGTTCCACCGCCAGCTCCGCGCGGATCCGCCCGACGACCGCCCGGTACGCCGCGCCGGTCCAGTAACCGATCGGCTGCGCCGTCAGTTCCGCCTCCGAGTACGTCTTCATCGCCACGTCGTGACGCTAGAACCTCAACCGGGCTGGAGGTCAAGGGCCGAGTTCTGACATCGATGAGCATGGACATCTGCCCCGGGGTGGACGACGATGCTGGGGTATGACGGATCACCGCGAAAAGCCCATCTCGTCGCGGCGCGCCTTCCTCGCGGCCTCCGCGGGCGTCGCGGCGGCGCCGGTCCTCGGGGCCCGCGCCGCCCATGCCCGCGGACGCGGGTTGCACGGCCAGTCGCCCGACAAGCAGCTGCGGGCGCTGCTGCGCGAGATCGACCCCAACCGGATCGGCGCCATCGTCACCCGGCTGGCCGCGTTCGGCACCCGGCACACCCTGTCCGCCCAGGACGATCCGGCGCGCGGCATCGGCGCGGCCCGGGACTGGATCTTCGAGCAGCTCACCGCCTACGCGGCGGCCTCCGACGGCCGGATGACCGTCGAGCTGCAGTCGTTCGTCCAGCCGGTCTCCCCGCGCATTCCGGTGCCGACCAGGATCACCAACATCGTCGCCACGCTGCGCGGCGACACCGACCCCGGCCGGGTGTACGTCGTGACCGGCCACTACGACTCACGGGCCTCCGACGTGCTGGACGCCACCAGCGACGCCCCGGGCGCCGACGACGACGCGTCCGGCGTGGCGGCGATCATGGAGCTGGCCCGGGTGATGGCGGCCCGGCACACCGAGGCCACCGTCGTCTTCGCCGCCGTCGCGGGCGAGGAGCAGGGCCTGTACGGCTCCGACCACATGGCCCAGCAGTTCAAGAATGCCGGCACCGACGTGCAGGCCATGTTCAGCAACGACATCATCGGCACCGGCGACGCGCACGACGGCTCGTCCTCGGATCCCCGCACGGTCCGGTTGTTCGTCGAGGGAGTGCCCACCGCCGAGACCGCCGCCGAGGCCACCGTCCGCAAGTCGGTCGGCGGCGAGAACGACGGACCGTCGCGCCAGCTCGGCCGCTTCGTCCGGGACGTGGCGGAGAATCCGCAGACCGGCATGAAGGTGCGGGTCGTCTGGCGCCGCGACCGCTACCTGCGCGGCAGCGACCACATCTCGTTCCTGCTGCGCGGCTATCCGGCGGCCCGCCTCACCGAGCCCCGGGAGAACTTCGCGCACGAGCACCAGGACGTCCGCGTCGAGAACGGCATCCAGTACGGCGACCTGGTCGAGTTCTGCGACTTCAAGTACATCGCCCGGGTGGCCCGGGTGAACGCGGCCGCCCTGTGGTCGCTGGCCCAGGCCCCGGGCACACCCAAGGGCGTGGTGATCGACACCACCCAGCTGACCAACGAGACGACCCTGCGCTGGCAGCGCGGCACCAGCGCCGACCTGGCCGGTTACGAGGTGGTCTGGCGCGAGACCACCGCCCCGGACTGGACCAACGTGCTGGCGGTCGGCGACGTGACCACGGTGACGATCGACCTGTCGAAGGACAACGTCTTCTTCGGGGTACGCGCCGTGGACCGCGCCGGTCACCGCAGCCCGGTGGCGGCCCCGCTGCCGGCGAGCTGAGTCCCGCCACCCCGGCGGCGTAATGTCGCCCCGCGGGCTGACCATGCCCCGGGACCGGGAGGAACGGCGTGTCGTACGGCTATCTGGCAACCATCCGCACCAAGGAGGGCCACCGCGACGAGGTCGTGGAGATCCTGCTCAGCGGCGTGGACGGGCTGCGCGCGGCGGGCTGCCGGCTGTACGTGGTCGGCGTGTCCGAGACCGAGCCCGACCTGATCTGGGTCAACGAGGTCTGGGACAGCAGGGACCACCACGCGGCCTCCCTGCAGCTGTCGGAGACCAGGGCGGCCATCGCCCGGGCGATGCCCATGCTGACGGGCGAGTTCACCGGTCAGGAGCTGACGATCGCCGGCGGGCTCATGTGACCGGCTTCCCCGCCGGCACGCCTGACGAGCTGGAGCTCTGGCGTTCCTGCGCGGGGCGGTGCTGCGCAAGGTGGGCGGCATCACCGACGAGCAGTCCCGCTGGCGCCCGGAGGGCAAGCTGCTGCCGTTGCTCGGGCTGGTCAACCACCTCACCCACGTCGAGTGGCGCTGGATCGACGGCGAGATGCTGGACCGGCCGACCGGCAAGAGCGAGGACGAATACTTCCCGGGGCCGGCGCTGACGATCGAGGACGCGATCCGGGCGTACCGCGAGCGGGCCGCGGCGACCGACGCCGCGGTCCGAGAGCTGGGAGACCTGGGTACGCCGGCGCGCGCCGGCGACGGCACGGATCTACGCTTCGTGCTCATCCACTTGATCAACGAGACCGCCCGGCACGCGGGTCACGCCGACGCCGTCCGCGAGCTGCTCGACGGTACGACGGGAGAATGAGTTGACGATCTCGGGCAGCGCCCTGGTCACCGGTGCCTCGCGGGGTCTGGGCGCGCAGATCGCCCGGCGCCTCGCCGCCGACGGCCGGCCGGTCGCCGTGAACTACCGCTCCGACCGGGCGGGCGCGGAGAAGGTGGTGGCCGACATCGTCGCGGCCGGGGGCCGGGCGGCCGCGTTCGGCGCCGACGTGACCGACGAGGCCGAGGTCGCGGCGCTGGTGACCGCGGTCGCCGCCGAGCTGGGCCCGGTGCAGGTGGTGGTGGCCAACGCGACCGGGCCGCAGCCGCTCGCCCCGGCTGCCGAGGTCTCCTGGCAGGCCCACCTGGACCAGCTGGTGTTCTTCGTGAAGAGCCCGACGCTGCTGTTGCAGGCCACCCTGCCGGGCATGCGGAAGCTGGGCTCGGGCCGCTTCATCCACATCGGCTCCGACTCGTTCGAGCGGGCGCTGCCGGGCGCCTCGGCCTACAACGCGGCGAAGGGCGCCCAGATCGGCTTGGCCCGCACCTGGGCGCGGGAGCTCGGCGCGGACGGCATCACGGTGAACGTGGTGGCGCCGGGCTGGATCCCGGTCGAACGCCACGGGGTGGTCACGGCCGAGGACAGCGCCGGGTACGTGCGTGACGTGCCCCTGGGCCGGCTGGGCCGGCCCGAGGACATCGCCGACGTGGTGGCGTTCGTGGCGAGCGACGCGTCCCGGTTCATGACGGGCGAACGCCTGACCGTCAACGGCGGCCATACCATCGACTGACCCGGGGCCGCCGGCCCGGGCCGGCGGCCGTGAGCCAGTAGGGTCACTCGGCATGAAACTGCGTGAGGACGAGGTACGGGTACCGGCGTCCGGCTACGAGATCCGCTCGGTGGTCATCAGCCCGGTGGGCGACGGCCCGTGGCCGGGTGTGCTGCTGTACACCGACATCTTCCAGCTGACCGAGTCGACGCTGCGCACCGCGCGGCGGCTGGCCTCGGCCGGCTTCGTCGTCTGCGTGCCGGAGATCTACCCGCGCACGGAGCTGGCCGGCGTGGTGCTGGAGTTCGACGACGCCGGCAAGCAGGCCGGCCTGGCCGGGGCGGCCGCGACCACCACCGCGCAGTTCGACGAGGACCGGGTCGCGGTGCTCGACTTCCTGGAGCAGCGCGCCGACGTCACGACGCTGTTCGCCACGGGCTTCTGCATCGGCGGTCACCTCGTGTTCCGGGCCGCGTTCGACCCGCGGGTGGCGGCCACCGTGTGCTTCTATCCCACCGGGCTGCACAACGGCGCGCTGGGTGCCGACGCCGACGCGGGATCCCTCGCCCGCGCCGCCGACATCCGGGGCCGATTGATGATCGTCTTCGGCTCCCAGGACCCGCACGTGCCCGCCGGCGCCCGCGCCGAGATCCTGTCCGCCCTGTACGCCGCCGGCCAGGACGACCTCGAGCTGCACGTCTACCGGGGCGGCGAGCACGCGTTCATGCGCGACGTCGGCGCCCGGCACGACCCGGTCCTGACCGACCTGGCCCTGACCGAGGCGGTCTCGTTCCTGACCGCCCGGTGATACCCGGACGGTGACACCGGCGGGGCGGAGCGCGGCGGATCCGGCCGGTTGTCCTTAGGCTCGAGGCATGCTCATCACCGTTGTGGCCGACTACGGCACCGGGGACCTCGCGTTCGCCGAGGTCCGTCAGACGTTCGCGGAGCTGCTGCCCGAGGCCCGGGTCGAAGCGCTCTCCGTGCCACCGTTCGACACGGTCGGCGCCGGGTTCTGCGTGGCCCAGCTGGCCTTCGGGTCCGGCCCCGCCGACCGGGTGATCTACGCCAACGTGGCGCCCCGCCAGGACGAGGAGCAGGCGCGTGCGGACAACGCCGGGGAGCGGCTGGTCGCGGCGCGCCTGCCCTCCGGCGTGCTGGTCGTCGGCGTGGACTCCGGGGCCAGCCTGTCCTTCCTCGCCGACGAGGGTGTGCCGCTGCACGCGGTGAAGGTGCCCGACGCCGGCTCGCAGTTCCGCTCCCGCGACGTGTTCCCGGCCGCGGTCGCGGGCCTGGTCCGCGGCGACGACGACCTGCTCGGCGAGGTGGTCCCGATCGGTACGGCCCCGCAGCGCGCGGTCGTCTACACCGACGGCTACGGCAACCTCAAGACCAGCTGGTTCGAGGCGCCGGCGGAGACCGGCACGACCGTCCGGGTACGCATCGGCGGCACCGAGGCCGAGGCCGTGGTCAGCGACGGCGTGTTCGCCGTACCGGCCGGGCAGGTGTCGTTCGCGCCGGGCAGCTCCGGCTGGCCCAGCGGCACCGGCGGCGGCGACCGGATGTGCTTCGAGCTGCTGGCCCGCGGCGGGAACGCGGCCGAGCTCTTCGGCTACCCGGCCGCCGGCACCCCGGTCGAGATCGTGAGCTGACGTCCCACGGACAACAGCGAACGGCCGGGATCTCCCGCAGGAGCTCCCGGCCGTCACCCCAGTTCGATCAGGCGCCGCGGAGTACCGCTCCGACCCGCGACGCCGCCAGTGCCACCGCCGCGTCCCGGGCCGCCACGGCCTCCTCGACCGTCAGCGTCCGGTCCGGCGCGCGGAACGTCAGGTTGTACGCCAGGCTCTTCAGCCCCGCGCCGACCTGCTCCGAGGCGTACACGTCGAAGAGCCGGACCGCCTCCAGCAGCGGGCCCGCCCCCTCGGTCAGCGCGGCCTCGACCTCCGCCGCCGGCACCGCCTGGTCCACCACCAGCGCCACGTCGATCAGCGCCGGCGGGAACGTGGAGATCCGCTGGGCCTGGATCACCGGTACCGCCGGGATCGCGTCCAGGTCCAGCTCCATCGCGCAGGTGCGCTTCGGCAGTTCCAGGGCCGAGATCACGCCCGGGTGCAACTCGCCCGCGTACCCGATGACCGTGCCGTCGACCGCGATCGCCGCGCACCGGCCCGGATGCCACGGGGCGTACTCGGCAGCCCGTACCGTGATCCGGTCCGGGGTCATGCCCGCCGCCGACAGCGCGACGCGCGCCGCCTCGATCGCGTCCGACCAGGTCGCGGGCCGGCCCGCGCCCCACCAGCCGGCCGGCGCCGCGTCCCCGGTCAGGACCGCGGCCAGGTGCCACGGCTGCTCGGGGACGATGGCGTTCGCCGCCGCCCAGTCCTCGTCGGACGGGCCGTGCTCCACCCCGAGCACCGGCGGCGCGACGGCCGTCAGGTGCGGCAGGAAGACCGTGCCGGTCTCGTAGAGCGCGAGATCGCGCTCACCGCGGCCCAGGTTGCGCTTGAGCGTGCCGAGCAGCGGCGCCAGCAGCGAGGTGCGCAGCAGCGGCTCCTGCTCGGACATCGGGTTGGTGAGCCGCACGGCGCTGCGCCGGGGGTCGTCAGCGGCCAGGCCGAACGCGTCCGCCGCACCGGGCGCCACGAACGGGTACGACAGCACCTCGACGTAGCCGTTCTCGGCCATCGCCCGACCGACCGTGCGCCGGCGCAGCTGGCCGGGGGTGAGCCGGCCGCCGCCGCGCACCGGCGGCAGGATGCTCGGGATGGCGTCGTAGCCGCCGAGCCGGGCCACCTCCTCGACCAGGTCGATCGGCGCCACCAGGTCGGGCCGCCAGGACGGCGGGGTGACCTCGAGCGGCTCGACCCCGCGCACCGTGCAGCCGACCTGGCCGAGCAGCGCGGTGATCCGCTCGGTGTCGTAGGCCAGGCCGATCCGCCGGGTCGCCAGGGTCGTGTCGAGCAGCACCGGGGCCGGCGCGGCGACGTGGTCGATGTCCAGCACCCGCTCGTCCACGGTGCCGCCCGCGTGCTCGGTGAGCAGGGCGACCGCCCGGTCCAGGGCGACCAGCGGCAGTTGCGGGTCGACGCCGCGCTCCCAGCGCTTCGCCGCCTCGCTGAACAGCTTGTGCCGGCGCGCCGTGCGACCGACCATCACCGGGTCCCAGTGGGCGGCCTCCAGCAGCACGTCCACCGTGTCCGGCTGCACCTCGCTGGTCTCGCCGCCCATGACCGCGGCCAGCGAGATCGGCCCGGAGTCGTCGCAGATCACCATGTCCTCGGCGTCGAGCACGCGCGCGACACCGTCCAGGGTGGTCAGCTTCTCGCCCGGGCGGGCCCGGCGCACGACCAGGCCGCCGCGCAGCAGGTTCAGATCGAACGCGTGCATCGGCTGGCCCAGCTCGAGCATCAGGTAGTTGGTGATGTCGACGGCCAGCGAGATCGTCCGCACCCCGGCGGTGACCAGCCGGCGCTGCATCCACTGCGGCGACGGCGCCGACGGGTCGATGCCGCGGACCACGCGCGCGGCGAAGCGGTCGCAGCCGACCGTGTCGTCGATCCGGACCGGGTGCGGCGGCTCGGCGGTCGCACCGGGAGCCGGCCCGGCGCCCGGGTCGGTGTACGCCGTGGCGTACGCGTACGCCAGCTCCCGGGCCACCCCGCGGATGCTCATCTCGTAACCGCGGTCCGGGGTGATCTCCACGTCGATGATCACGTCGTCGAGCCCGACGATCGGGCGCGCGTCCACCCCGGGCACGGCGGAACTCTCCGGCAGCACGATGATGCCCGAGTGGTCGCCGCTGAGCCCGAGCTCGGCGGCGGAGCAGATCATGCCGTTGGAGTTGCGCCCGTACGTCTTGCGCGCACCGATCTTGAAACCGCCGGGCAGCTCGCCGCCGGGCAGGATGACCACGACGAGGTCGCCCACGGCGAAGTTGCGGGCGCCGCAGACGATCTCCTGCGGCTCCGGGTTGCCGACGTCCACGCGGGTGAAGCGGATCGGCTTCTTGAAACCGGTCAGCTCCTCGATCTCGAGCACCCGGCCGACGACCAGGTCGCCCCGGACGGTGGCGGCCTGGTCGACGATGGACTCCACCTCGATGCCGAGGCCGACCAGCTTGCGTTCCAGCTCTTCGGCGGTGAGCACCGCCGGCAGCTGCACGTACTCGCGCAGCCAGGACAGAGACAGCTTCATGATCAGACCGCCATCCCGAAGTTGCGGGTGAACCGCACGTCACCCTCGACCATGTCGCGCATGTCGCTGACCCCGTTGCGGAACATCAGCGTGCGCTCGACCCCGATGCCGAACGCGAAGCCCGAGTACCGCTCGGGGTCGATGCCGCAGGCGGTGAGCACCCGCGGGTTCACCAGGCCGCAGCCACCCCACTCGACCCAGCGCGGGCCGTCGCGGTGCTGGGCGAACCAGACGTCGAACTCCGCCGACGGCTCGGTGAACGGGAAGTAGTTCGGCCGCCAGCGGGTCCGCGCGTCCGGCCCGAACATCGACTTGGCGAAGTGGTCCAGCGTGCCCTTGAGGTGGGCCAGGGTGATGCCCTCGTCCACGACCAGGCCCTCGATCTGGTGGAACACCGGGCTGTGCGTGGCGTCCAGCTCGTCCGTGCGGTACGCCCGCCCGGGGCTCACCACATAGATCGGCGGCTTGCGGCTCAGCATGGTCCGCACCTGGCCGGGCGACGTGTGGGTGCGCATGACCAGGCCGGGCAGGTCCACGTAGAACGTGTCCATGAGCCCGCGCGCGGGGTGGTCCGGGCCGATGTTGAGCGCGTCGAAGTTCGCCCATTCGAGCTCCAGCTCGGGCCCGTCGACGACCGAGTAGCCCATGCCGACGAACAGGTCGCCCATGTGCTCCATCAGCGTGGTCAGCGGGTGCCGGGCGCCCCGCGGGGCCCGGTCCCACGGCAGGGAGACGTCGACGCGCTCCTCCACCAGGACCCGGGCGGCCCGCTCGAGCTCCAGCTCGGCCAGCCGGGCGTCGAACGCGCCCTGGATCGACTGCCGGGCGATGTTGACACGCTTGCCGGCCTCCGACTTGGCGTGCGGCGGCAGTGAGCCGATCTCGCGCCGGGCCAGCGACACCGGCGAGCGGTCACCGAGATGCGCGGGCTTCAGCGCGCCGAGCGCGTCGAGGTCGCCCGCGCCGGCGAACGCCTTCTCCGCGTCGGCGACGGCGGCCTCGAGAGCCTCGGGGGCGAGCAGGACGGCCTGCTTCGGATCGTACGGATCGTTGCGGTAGGACATGGTCGGGCGAACTCCCTCACACCGGATGAGCCATCGGGCAGTGTACGGAGGCGCGGCTGAGCCGCAGCCCGCCGGTCAGGGGAAGTCGCGCAGGAGTGTCAGACCCGGCGCCCGCGACCAGCGGGCTGGGTAAACATCATCGGGTGCACTCGGCGCATGGGACCCAGCATACCGCCAGGGACAACCGGGTATCGCCCACTGCTCACAGCCAGCCGTTGTCCCGGGCCACGGCGGCGGCCTCGGTGCGGCTGCCGACGCGCAGCTTGGCCAGGATCGCGGTCTGGTGGTTGCGGACCGTCCCGGGCGACAGGTGCAGGCGGCGGGCGATCAGCGACACCGGCACGTCGGGCTCGGCGCAGCGCAACACGTCGAGCTCGCGCGGGGTCAGCGGGCACTCCGGCATGCTGAGGGCGTCCGCCGCGAGGCCGGGGTCCACGTACCGGCCACCGCCGTGCACGCGCCGGATCACGTCGGCGAGCGTGCCGCCCTTGCAACCCTTGGGCAGGAAGCCCTTCGCGCCGGCGGCCAGGGCCCGGTGCAGCTGGGCGGGCCGGGCGTGCCCGGTGAGGATGACCACCGCGCAGGACGGCAGGACGCGAGCCAGCTCGGCGGTGACCTCGATACCGTCCAGCGGCATCCGGAGGTCCACCACCGCCACGTCAGGGCGGTGCCGCAGCGCGGACTCCACCGCCTCGTGGCCGTCCGCGGCCTGGGCCACCACGTCCAGATCGGCTTCCAGGCCCAGCAGCGCGGCCAGGGCGACGCGGATCAACTCCTCGTCGTCGGCGAGCAGCAGCCGGATCATGGCGCCGAGCGTACGACGGCCTCGACCGTGAACCGGCCGTCCGCCGCCCGGGTCCGCAGCACGCCGCCGGACTCCGCCAGCCGTTCCGCCAGGCCGTGCAGGCCCTGGCTGTGCCGGTCGGGCCCGGCGTCGCCCGCGCCGTCGTTGACGACGGTCATCATGAATTCCGGTCCGACCCGGACGAGGTCGATCGTGCACCACGCCGCCCGGCTGTGCCGCAGCACGTTCGTGGAGGCCTCGCGCAGCACGGCGGCGAGCGGCCCGGCGATCGGCGCGGGCAGCTCACCGGCGGGCGCCTGCACCGTGCAGCGCACCCCGGAAGACTGCAGGACCTGCTCGATGGCGGTCAGCTGCTCGCGCAGGTCGACCTGGCGGTGGCCGTGCACGACCTCCCGCAACTCGGTCAGCGCGGACATGGCGAGCCCGCGCACCTCCGCGGCCTCCCGGGCCGCTCGCGGCGGATCCACCGGGGCGAGACGCTCGGCGAGCTCCGCCTTGAGCGCGATCACCGACAGGTGGTGACCCAGCGAATCGTGCATGTCCCGGGCGAACCGCAGCCGTTCTTCGCCGGCGGCCAGCCGGGACTGCGCCGCCCGGCCCTGCTCCGCCTGCACCAGCAGCTCCCAGAACCAGAGCTGCAAGGCGTTGATCGCCGCGATGCCGGCGCCGACGCCGACCGTGATGATCAGGGCATCCCGGGCCGAGCCCGGCGTGGTCAGCACCGCGACCGCCGCGGTGACCGCGCTGAGCGCCGCCGCCGTCCACTTGCCCGTGATCACCGGCAGTACCCCGATGATGCAGGCGCCGAGCCAGGCCCAGCTCGGCCAGGTGCCACCGGCGGGACCGACCAACGGCACGGACGCGACGGACGCTGCGGCGAAGCCGAGCAAGGCGGCGCGGCGGGACCGGGCGCTGAGCCATGGCGTCACCAGGGCGTGCAGGACGAACCCCTGGGCGACCGAGAACAGCAGGATGCCGGCCGCGCCGAGGACGATCCGGACCGTGCCGGGCTCGCGCCAGAGCCCGATCGACGGCAGGAACAACGCCATCGAGCCGTTGGCCGCCAGCACGACCAGGGTGACGACCCGGGCCCGGCGCATCTGTCTGTGCATGCGCTGATGCTAGGCGCGGGACCCGCACGGGCGACCCGTGAAAAGTTCACGGTTGACGGGTGCGGCGGCGAGGGTGCCGGTTGCGCGCGGCGAGGCCGACGCTTCCCGCATGACAGTTTCGTTGGCACACACCCGCACTCGCACCTGGCCCTTCGTCCGGCACCTGCTGGAGATGCTCGCCGCGATGGTCGTCGGCATGGTGGCCCTGGCCCCGTTCTGGACCCCGTCGAGGGTGGACCTGTCGGCGCTGTGGATGGCCACCACGATGTCCGTCGCGATGGCGGTCTGGATGGGATACCGGGGCCACTCCCGCGCCGCGATCGCCGAGATGACCGCGGCGATGTACGCACCCTTCCTGCTCCTGCTCGTCCCCTGGTGGGCCGGCCTGCTCCCGGACGAGGCGGTGCTGCACGGCGGGCACGTGCTGATGCTGCCCGCCATGGTCCTGGCCATGCTGCACCGCGCCGGGGAGTACACGGGCGGGCACGTCCACGAGCCGCGGACCGGTCTGCTGGCCCGCTGGCCCACCGCACTGGCCCTGCTCGTCACAGTGGACATGATCGTCGAGCCGGCCGCGGTCGCGCCGTGGAAGCTGCTGGTCCTGACGTTCGCCTATCTGACCATCGGAGCGGTGCGGCGCACCCTGCGCCCGCGGGCCGTCCTGATCCGGCAACTGGCGGTGATGGCGGCGTACCTCGGGCTGATCCTGGCCGCGGTCCTCGCCGGGCCGGTGCTGAGCGTCCACCTGGTCGGACTGGGGTGGCTGGCCCACGCCGGCTGGGACTACTGGCACTTCCGCCGGAACGAGGTCGTCCCCCGGGCCTTCGCCGAGTGGTGCGGCGTCGTGGACGCGGTCATCGGGGTCTCGGTCCTGGTCTACGCGGTCACGCTGTGACCGCCGGGCGGCCGGCGGTGGGCGCGGGCCGAGGCGTAGAGGCAGACCGCCGCGGCCGCCGCCAGATTCAGGCTCTCCGCGCCGCCGTAGATCGGGATCCGGACGCGCTTGTCGGCCGCCTTCACCAGGTCCTCGGGCAGACCGTGGGCCTCCGAACCGAACAGCCAGGCAGTCGGTCCGGCCAGCGAGCCGTCGTCCAGCAGGGTGTCCAGGTCGTCGTCGCCGTAGCCGGTCGTGGCCAGCACCTGCAGGCCGAAGTCGCGCAGGTCGTCGATCACCCGCAGCGGGGCGCGGACCACGTCGACGTGGAAGAGGCTGCCCGCGGACGCCCGGACGCACTTGCCGTTGTAGGGGTCGACCGCGTCACCGGCGAAGATCACCGTGGTGGCGCCGGCCGCGTCGGCGGTGCGCAGGATCGTGCCCGCGTTGCCGGGATCGCGGATCTCGGCGGCGACGGCCACCAGGCGCGGACCCTTGGCCAGGGCCTCGGTCAGCGGCACGTCGAGCTGGTCGCAGACGGCCACCAGGCCCTGCGGCTGGACGGTCTCGGCCAGCGCCGCGAGACCGTCGTCGGTCACCGGGGACACGACCGGCGCCTGGGCGGCCAGGTCGGCGTGCCGGGTCAGCGCCGCCTCCGTACCGAAGAGCTCCAGGACGACCCCCGCGGCCAGCGCGGAACGCACCGCCTGCGGACCTTCCGCGAGGAAGCGGCCGGTCTGGTCGCGGTCGCGGCGGCGCTGCAGGCGCCGGGCCGCGACGACCCTGGGGGTACGGGGGGTGAAGGTCACGTGTCCTCCTGGAGGGAACAGCATCGGGGCGCCTCCCGGTCACCCGGAAGACGCCCCGAAAAAGTGCTGACGATCAGGCAGCCTGAGCGGCGGCGCCGCCGGTGCCCTCGGCCGCCACCGCGGCCCGCGCGATCTCGACGATCGCCGCGAACGAGGCGGCGTCGTTGACGGCCATGTCGGCCAGGATCTTGCGGTCCACCTCGACGCCGGCCAGCTTGAGGCCCTGGATCAGGCGGTTGTAGGTCAGGCCGTTGGCCCGCGCGCCCGCATTGATGCGCGTGATCCACAGCTGGCGGAAGTCGCCCTTGCGGTCACGGCGGTCGCGGTACGCGTACTGCATCGAGTGCAGCACCTGCTCCTTGGCCTTGCGGTACAGCCTCGAGCGCTGTCCGCGGTAGCCACTGGCAGTCTCCAGCAGCGTACGGCGCTTCTTCTGGGCGTTCACTGCCCGCTTGACGCGTGCCATTTCTGTACTCCTAACAGGGGAACGTGTGTGGCGCGCGCGTCAGCGGCCCAGCATCTTCTTGACTCGCGGGGTGTCGGCCTTGGAGACCACGACCGTACCGGTCATCCGGCGGGTGACGTGCGAGGACTTGCCCTCGAGCAGGTGGCGCTTGCCGGCCAGCTCACGCACGATCTTGCCCTTACCGGTGATCTTCACCCGCTTGCCCATGCCGGTGTGGCTCTTCATCTTCGGCACTCGGAACGCCTCTTTCTGATTACTCTGCGGTTACGGCGCTGGTGTCGGCAGCAGCCTCGGCCGGCGGTGCCTCGGCCTCTTCACCCTCACGCGGCTCGCGGGGCGGGCGCGCGTTGGCGGCGATGACGGCAGCGGCAGCGGCCTTGGTCGCCCGATGCGGAGCCAGGACCATGATCATGTTGCGGCCGTCCTGCTTCGGACTGGATTCGACGAAGCCCAGCTCCGAGATCTCTTCGCTGAGCCGGCGCAGGAGCCGGAAACCCAGCTCCGGGCGACTCTGCTCGCGACCACGGAACATGATCGTCACTTTGACCTTGTCGCCCGCCTTGAGGAACCGGACCACGTGACCCTTCTTGGTCTCGTAGTCGTGCGGGTCGATCTTCGGCCGAAGCTTCATTTCCTTGATGACGGTCTGTTGCTGGTTGCGCCGGGCTTCGCGCGCCTTGAGTGCACTCTCGTACTTGAACTTGCCGAAGTCCATGAGCTTGCACACCGGCGGGCGCGCCATCGGCGCTACCTCGACCAGGTCCAGATCGACGTCCGCGGCCAGCTGCAGGGCGCGCTCCAGCGGGACGATGCCCACCTGCTCACCCTCGGGGCCGACCAGCCGGACTTCCCTCGACCGGATCTGCTCGTTAATGCGTGGTTCGACGCTGATGGGGCCTCCTCAGAACGATCTAGTGGATGTCCTCCCCGGCACCGGTTCTCCGGCTGTGGGGAAGCACTGCCAATGTCGGTCGGCCCTCTCACGCCCACTTCAGCAGGGCGCCGAGGAAAGCAGAAGGCCCCGGCACGAATGCCAGGGCCCGCTCGACCGGTCATCGGCGTCCATGAGGACGCACACCGACACCGGGAAATCCCGGAGCGGTTGACCGGACCCAGCCACCTCGAGGGCGACAGGGTGGGAACCAGCGGGCTCCTCTTTCGCGCTCCTCATGACGAGGAGCGTGGTCGACTACCGGGCGAGTCTACCAGCTCAGGAGGTCGCCGCCGAATGGAGGGCGCGAAGTGCACGAACGCCCTCCACGGCGTACTCCTTGTCGGCCGCCTGCAGCGCGTGGACCGACACGGTCTCGTCGTCGTGCAGCTCGAGCGTCGCCCAGGGTGAGTTGCGGTCGAAGCGCACCGCCCGCACCGCCGTCCAGGGCAGGTCGTAGCCGCCGATCACGTTGCGCACCTTGATGCCGTCGGCGCCGGCCACCGCCCGCGGGCGGGTGAACGCCAGGATGCCCAGCCCGACCAGGACACCCAGGCCGATCATCGCAGCCTGGTCGCCGCGCTGGTAGGTGCCCAGGTTGTTGCCGGTCGAGCCGTGCAGGCCGAAGCTCAGCACGGTGAAGAGGATCACCACGGCAGCCGCCGAGAAGCCGGCCACCCAGCGGATGCGCCGCGGCCGGAAGACGACCGGCGCCTGGATCGAAGTCACGTTCCCCACTGTAGATGTCACAGCCGGCAGTTGGAGATGTCGGTCACCAGGATCGCGCGGGCGCCGAGCTCATACAGCTCGTCCATGATCCGGTGCACGTCGTTGCGGCGGACCATGGCCTGCACCGCGACCCAGCCCTCGCGGTGCAGCGGCGACACGGTCGGCGACTCGATGCCCGGCGTCAGTGCGGTCGCGTTCTCCAGCAGGTCGGCCCGGACGTCGTACGCCAGCATCACGAAGCTGCGGGCGACCAGCACGCCCTGCAGCCGCCGGATGAGCTGGGCCGCGGGGCCGGAGTCACCGGCCGGCTCGCGGCCGATCAGGATCGCGGAGCTGCGCAGCAGCGGCTCGCCCACGGTGACCAGGCCGGCCTGGCGCAATGTCGTGCCGGTCTCGACCACGTCGGCGATCAGGTCGGCGACGCCCAGCCGCACCGCGTTCTCCACCGCGCCGTCGAGGCGGACCACCTCGGCCTTGAGCTCGTGCTCGTCGAGGTAGCGCTGGACGACCCCGGGGTACGCCGTGGCGATGCGCCGGCCGCCGATCTCGTCGGCCGAACCCAGCGCGCCGGCCGGGGCGGCCCAGCGGAAGGTGGCCCCGCCGAAGCTCAGGTCGAGCACCTCGGTCGCGGGCACGCCGGAGTCGACCAGCAGGTCCCGGCCGGTGATACCGAGATCGAGATCACCCGAGCCCACGTACGTGGCGATGTCGCGGGGACGCAGGTAGAAGAACTCGACATTGTTGGCCTCGTCACGGCAGACGAGGTCCTTGGGGTCGGTGCGCTGGCGGTAGCCGGCGTCGCGCAGCATCTGGGCGGCCGGGGTGGACAGGGTGCCTTTGTTGGGAATGGCGATGCGCAGCATCGACGTGCTCCTTCGATCGGTCTCGATTGAGGCGGAGAACGCTCGGCCTCCGGGAAACAACCCGATTCAAAACCGATCAGAGATGTCGGTACACGTCCTTGAGCTCGAGCCCGGTGGCGATCATCAGGACTTGTGCCTGGTAGAGCAGCTGGGAGATCTCCTCCGCGGCCCGCTCCGGCCCCTCGTGCTCGGCGGCCATCCAGGACTCGGCCGCCTCTTCGACGACCTTCTTCCCGATGAAGTGCACGCCCTTGTCCAGCGCCACGACGGTGGACGAACCGGGGGTCCGCTGTGCCGCCTTCGCCTGCAACTCGGCGAACAACTCTTCGAACGTCTTCACGGGAGACGATTGTGGCAGCTCAACAACCGATGGCGGCGGACGACCCCATCGGTTGGGACGTGGCCTAGGCTCGCGGTCATGGTCAGCAGAAACACCTTCGCCGCGCTGAGCAGCGCGGCCGTACTCCTCGCCGCCCTCGCGGGCTGCGCGCCCGCCGACGAGGCGAGCCCCTCGGCCGGCGCGTCGGCCTCCGCCTCCGGCTCCGGTCCCGCCTGCGCCCCCGGCGGGCTCGCCACGCGGACCGCCGGCAAGCTCACCATCGGCACCGACAACCCGGCGTACGAGCCGTGGTTCAACGACAACAAGCCGGCCAACGGCAAGGGCTTCGAGTCCGCGGTCGCGTACCAGGTCGCCGAGCGCCTCGGGTATCCCGCGTCGAACGTGGTCTGGACGACCGTGACGTTCAACAACGCCATCGCGCCGGGCCCGAAGACCTTCGACTTCGACATCAACCAGTTCTCCATCACGCCCGAGCGGCGCAAGGCCGTCGACTTCTCCTCGCCGTACTACCTGGTCCGGCAGACGGTCATCACCACCAAGGGCTCGAAGATCGCCGGGGCCAGGACGATCGCCGAGCTCAAGGCGGCCAAGCTCGGTGCGCAGGTCGGCACCACCAGCTACCAGGCGATCAACGAGCTGATCAAGCCGGCCGCCCAGGCGCAGGTCTACAACAACAACGACGACGCCAAGGCGGCCCTGGAGAACGGCCAGGTCGACGGCATCGTGGTGGACCTGCCGACCGCGTTCTACATGACCGCGGCCGAGCTGGACAACGGCGTGATCGTCGGCCAGCTGCCGCAGGTCGGCGTACCGGAGCAGTTCGGTCTGGTGCTCGACCTCGGCTCGCCGTTGACCACCTGCGTGTCCCAGGCCGTCGACCAGCTGCGCCAGGACGGCACCCTCGCGGTGCTCGAGAAGCAGTGGCTGGCGAGCACGGGCGGGGCCCCCGAACTCTCGTGAGCACCGAGCTCCACCAGCCCTCCGAGATCCAGCGCGGACGGATCGCCTACCGGCGACGGCAGACGATCCGGTCCGTGCTGCTCGCGGCGCTCTCCACTGCGGTCGTCGGCGTGCTGCTCATGGTCGCGGTCACCGGTGCGCCCGGCTGGGACCGCGTCAAACAGTCGTTCTTCAGCCCCGAGGTGGCGTGGCGCTGGCTGCCGCAGATCCTCGAGGGCCTCTGGCTCAACGTCCGGCTGCTGGTCGTCTGCGCGGGGCTGGCGCTCGCCCTGGGGCTGCTCATCGCCACCCTGCGCACGCTGCGGGGGCCGGTCTTCTTTCCGGTACGGGCGCTGGCCACCGGCTACACATACACGTTCCGCGGCCTGCCCCTGATCATCGTCATCTACCTGATGGCCTTCGGCGTCCCCGGCCTGCGGCTGCAGGGCACCCCGGGCGTGCTGGTGCTGGGCGGGGCCGCGCTGGTGATCACGTACGGCGCGTACCTGGCCGAGGTGTTCCGGGCCGGCATCGAGTCGGTGCATCCCAGCCAGCTCGCCGCGGCCCGGTCGCTGGGGCTGACGTACCGGCAGACGATGCGGCACGTGGTGCTGCCGCAGGCGATCCGCCGGGTGGCGCCACCGCTGCTCAACGACACCGTGGCGCTGCAGAAGGACGTCGGGCTGGTCTCGCTGGCCGGCCCGATCGACGCCGTACGCGCGGCGCAGATCGGGGTCGCGCAGGACGCCAACTACACGCCGTACATCGTCGCGGGGGTGCTCTTCGTGCTGCTCGCGCTGCCGCTCATCGGCGTCACCGACTGGGTCACGCTGCGCGCGGCCCGCCGCCAGTCCGCGGGAGCCTGACCATGCTGCTGTCCTGCGAGCACGTCCGGAAGACCTTCGGGTCCGCGGTGGTGCTCGACGACCTGTCGCTGGAGGTGGACGAGCACCAGGTGGTGGCCCTGATCGGCGCCTCCGGCTCGGGCAAGTCCACCCTGCTGCGCTGCGTCAACCTGCTCACCGACATCGACGACGGCACCATCCGCCTCGACGGCGAGGACATCACCGATCCGCGGGTCAACCCGGACGAGGTGCGCCAGCGGATCGGCATGGTGTTCCAGTCGTACAACCTGTTCCCGCACATGACGGTGCTGCGCAACATCACGCTGGCCCCCGTACGCGTGCACAAGCGGTCCGCCGCCGAGACCCGGGAGCAGGCCCTGCAGTGGCTGGACCGGGTCGGGCTGGCCGACAAGGCCGACAGCTACCCCGACCGGCTCTCCGGCGGCCAGCAGCAGCGGGTCGCGATCGTCCGCGCCCTGGTCAACAGCCCTCGGCTGCTGCTGCTCGACGAGGTCACCTCCGCCCTGGACCCGGAACTGGTGGGCGAGGTACTGACCATGATCCGCGGCCTCAAGGACGAGGGCATGACCATGGTGCTGGCCACCCACGAGATGGGCTTCGCCCGGCAGGTGGCCGACCGGGTGGTCTTCCTGGACGGCGGCCGGGTGCTCGAGGCCGGGCCGCCGGAGCAGGTGCTGGGCGACCCCACCGAGGCCCGGACCCGGCAGTTCCTGGCCCGGATCATCGAGGCCGGCCGGCTCTGACCCGCCACCAGGCCAGCGCGGGCCACCGGGTCAACGCCGACCACCGAACCAACGTCGACCACCGGGTCAGCGCAGGCCAACGGGCCGGCGCCGGCCAACGGATCAGCGACGGCTGAGGATCTCGGCGCCGGGCTCGCGGGCCGGGCGCAGCGCCCCGGCGGCCACGGCGACGAGCAGGGCCAGCAGCACGGGGATGGACAGCGCCATCGGCAGGCCGAAGACCTCCGCCGCGCCGCCGATCAGCACCGGCCCCGCGAAGAAGCCGAGCCAGCCGATGCTCGCCACCCGGGCGATGGCCTGGGCGGGCCGCTGCGGGTTGCGGTGGCCCGCGGCCGAGAAGACCTGCGGGGCGACGCAGGACAGGCCGGCGCCCAGGCAGCCGAAGCCGATCACGCCCGCCACGGGCTGCCCGATCAGCAGCGCCGTGCCGAGCCCGGCCGCCGCGAGCAGGCCGCAGCCGCGAACCAGCCGGACGGCGCCGAACCGGGCGGCCAGCCGGTCTCCGGTCAGCCGGCCGGCCGTCATGGCGATGAAGAACGCCGCGAACGCCGCGGCCGCGAAGCCCTCGGTGCTCTCCAGGCTGTCGCGCAGATACACCGTGCTCCAGTCGGCTGCCGCGCCCTCACCGACGAGGGCGCACAGGGCCAGCGTGCCCAGCATGAGCACCCCGGAGAGCGGGACCTGCCGCGCTCCGGCCTCCCCGGCCCCGCCGGCCGGGGCGTCGCCGGGGTCGGTCAGGGCCGCGGACCATCCGCGCGACCACCAGGCGAGGGCCGCCCCGAGCACCGCCACGACGGCGAAGGTGCCCAGGGGACGCAGGCCGGCGGCCGCGGTCGCGCCGCCGAGCACCGCCCCGAGGAACCCGCCGATGCTGTAGACGGCGTGGAACGACGACATGATCGGCCGCTCGGCGGCCCGCTCGATCTCCACTGCGCGGGCGTTCATCGCGATGTTCAGCACGCCGTGGACCACGCCGAAGACGAACAGCGCCGCCGTCAGCGTCACCAGCGAGGGGGCGGCGGCGACCGGCAGCAGGAAACAGCCGTCGACCAGGGCCGCGGGGATCATGATGCGCCGGCTGCCGTACCGGTCGACCAGCCGCCCGGAGAGCTGCATGCCGGTCACGGCGCCGAGGGCCAGCCCGACCAGGGCGATGCTGAGCCGCCCGTCGCTGAGGCCCAGCTGCTGCTTCACCGCCGGGATGCGCGCCGTCCAGGTGCCGATCAGCGCGCCGTAGAGCAGGAAGAGCAAAGCGGTGGCGATCCGGCTCCTGCGCAAGGTCTCGGACACGGCTCCAAGCTAGACGATCGAGCAGTCGCCGCGCGGCCCCGAGGTGATCAGGAATGCCGGGCGACGTGACCCGCGATGTCGCGGGCCAGCTCGGCCGGATGCTCGCCGTTGACGGCGTGCGAGGCGCCCGGATAGGTGACCACGGTGCCGTTGCGGAGCGTCCGGCCGGCCAGCTCGGCGGCCGCAGCGGCGTCATGCATGGGTGAGGCCCCGGCCATGATCACCAGCGTCGGAGTGTCGACCGCCGCGATCTTCTCCGCCGGGATGCGCCCCGGCGCCGAGAGCTTGAGCCGGTACGTCCGCATACCGGCCTCGATCATGTCGGCGACCGGCTCGTCCTCCACCGGAGCGCCCCCGGCCAGCCAACTGTTGAAGCTGTCCCGCATGCCCTTCGGCAGCCAGCTCACCGAGGCCGGGATCGAGCGCACCACGGCCTCGGCGGACAGGCCGGCGAAGACCAGGACCGGCTCGATCAGCGTGAGCGAGGCGACCTTGTCCGGCGCGTGCACGACCAGGTTCATCGCCGTCCAGCCGCCGATCGAGTAGCCGACCAGGTGCACCCGCTGCTCCGGGAGCTGGGCGAGCGTCTCGCGCAGCCACGCGGCGTGGTCCCGTTCGGTGGTGATCGGTCTGTCCTGCACGCTCAGGCCGGGCTCTCCGAGCAGGTCGACGGTGTAGACCGAGCGCACCTCGAGCAGGCCGGGGAGGTTGTCGGCCCACATCGGGCCGGCCGCGGCACGACCGGGCACCAGCACCAGCGGAGGCTGGTCGTCCTCGGCGCCGGCGAACCGGTAGAGCCGTACGATGCCGTAGCTGGTGCGCACGTCCAGCGTCCGCTCCGGTGTCGGCAGCCCGGCCATCGCCGCGCGGTAGGCGGCCAGGAAATCGTCCTTGTCCGCGGCCGAGGAGAAGTGCCCGACCGGCGCCTTGTCGCTCATCGCCCACGGGATCAGACCCAGGAGCGCGAGAACGACCACCGTGACGGCCAGGACGCGGCGTTTTGTCATGACCGGCTCCCCCGGTACGCGCGGTGGCACGACTCCAGGTACTCGGCGGTGGTCTCGTGCAGAGCACGATCGGCCGGTGGCCAGTGCTCGTTGTTCTCCGTGACGCTGCGGTAGGCCTCGCTCAGCCCGGCGTCGGGCTCGTCGCCCAGAGCAAACCGCAGATAGGTGTCCCAGTGCTCACCCACCAGCAGGCCGGACGGGTCGGTGGGCGGCACCGAGACACTCGACAGCAGCAACGCCTCGATGGACACGGCCTTCCACCGGAAGTAGACCTCGATGTGCCAGGCCGTGTCCCGCTCGGCGAGCGCGGCCGGCGCGGCTTCGCCGTCGGTGACGGACGCGTACCGCAGCAGCGTGTCCTCGACGTTCATCAGCGCGGTCAGCGCGGCGCTGGGCACGGCGATGTCCGGATGCCGGCGCAGCACCCAGGTGACCGACTCCAGCACGGTGCGCTGGACGCGCAGAGCCAGCTCCTGCTGCTCGCACCAGGCGATCTGGGCGGCGTAGAGCTCGTGCGGCTCGTGCTCGGTCCCGGCGTCCAGCACCCGGCGGATCTCCGCCAGGGAAACCCCGGCCGCCGTCAGCATCCGGATCCGTTGCAGCCGCGCGAGGTCCGCCCGGGTGTAGCAGCGCCGGCCGGCCTGGTCCCGCCCGACCGGCAGCAGCCCGATCCGGTCGTAGAACTGCAGCGCTCGCACGCTGACTCCGCTGGCGGCAGCCGCCGCACCCACTCCGAGGCCGTCCATGGCCCCAACGAGAACACGTGACGTTACGTCATGCGCAAGCCCGCCGGGTCAGCCCTTGCTCAGCTCCCGGATGGCCAGGACCGCGTCCAGCACCGCGACCGTGGACTGCCAGCCCTTGTCCTCGATCGAGTCCTCCAGGCCGGCCCGGTCCTTGGCCTGGCCCAGGCTCTCCACGGTGAGCACGCCGTGCGCCACCGGGGTCTGCTCGTCCAGCGCCACCCGGGTCAGCCCGGCCGTCACCGCGTCGTTGACGTAGTTGAAGTGCGCGGTCTCGCCGCGGATGACCACGCCCAGCGCGACCACCGCGTCGCAGCGCTTGGCCAGGGCCTGGGCCACGACCGGCAGCTCGACCGAGCCGGCCACCCGGGCCACGACCACGTCCTGCACGCCGCACGCCTGGGCCGCCGCCTGAGCCCGCGCGACCATGTGGTCGACCAGGTCGGCGTGCCAGCGCGAGCCGACGATGCCGAGCTTGAGTCCGGCGGCGTCGACGGTGTTGAGGTGCGGATCCCCGAAACCGGCCATGTGTTGCCCCCTCTTTGCAGTAGTTAACTCCGGCCGGCGTACCGGCGCCGGTGAATCAGCCCAGTGCCTCGAAGAGGTGGCCCATCCGGTCCCGCTTGGTCCGCAGGTAGCGCACGTTCTCCGGGTGCGGGCGCACCGGCAGCTCCGCGCGGCCGGTGATGGTCAGGCCGTAGCCCTCCAGCCCGGCCCGCTTGGCCGGGTTGTTGGTGAGCAGCCGCATCGAGCGCACGCCCAGGTCGTAGAGGATCTGCGCGCCGGTGCCGTAGTCGCGGGCGTCGGCGGGCAGGCCCAGCTCGAGGTTCGCGTCGACGGTGTCCAGGCCGCGGTCCTGCAACTGGTACGCCTGCAGCTTGTGCAGCAGCCCGATGCCGCGTCCCTCGTGGCCCCGCATGTAGAGCACGACCCCGCGCCCGGCCTCGGCCACCCGGTCCAGGGCGGCGTCGAGCTGGGGCCCGCAGTCGCAGCGCACCGAGCCGAAGACGTCGCCGGTCAGGCACTCGGAATGCACCCGGACCAGCACGTCCTCGCCGTCGCCGAGGTCACCGAAGACCAGCGCGACGTGCTCGGCGCCGGCCACGTCGGTGCGGTAGCCCACGGCGGTGAAGTCGCCGTGCTCGGTCGGCAGCCGGGTCTCGACGACCCGCTCGACCAGGGTCTCGTGCCGGCGGCGGTACGCGATGAGATCCGCGATGCTGATCAGCGCCAGGTCGTGCTCGGCCGCGAACCTCTCCAGGTCGGGCATCCGCATCATGGTGCCGTCGTCGTTGATCATCTCGCAGAGCACGCCGGCGGGGCGCAGCCCGGCCAGCACGGACAGGTCGATCGCGGCCTCGGTGTGGCCCGGCCGGCGCAGCACGCCACCGGCCTTGGCCCGCAGCGGCACGACGTGTCCCGGCCGGGACAGGTCGGTGGGCTGGGTCTGCGCGGAGCCGAGCAGCCGGATGGTGTGCGCGCGGTCGGCGGCCGAGATGCCGGTGCTGATGCCCTCCCGGGCGTCGACGGTCACCGCGTACGCGGTCCCGCGCCGGTCCTGGTTGGTGTGGTACATCGGCGGCAGGTCGAGCCGGTCGGCCTCCTCCTCGGGCAGCGGCACGCAGATGTAGCCCGAGGTGTAGCGGACCATGAACGCGACCAGCTCCGGCGTGGCGTGCTCGGCGGCGAAGATCAGATCGCCCTCGTTCTCGCGGTCCTCGTCGTCGACCACGATCACCGCGCGCCCGGCCGCGATGTCCTTGATCGCCCGTTCGATGTCGGTGCTCATGACAACCGCTCCCCCAGCATCTTCTCGACGTACTTGGCGATGATGTCGACCTCGAGGTTGACCGGGTCGCCGACGGACTTGGCGCCCAGCACGGTGAGCTTGAGCGTGGTCGGGATCAGGCCGACGTCGAAGGTGTCCGCGGTGACCGCCATGACGGTCAGCGACACCCCGTCCACGGTGATCGAGCCCTTCTCCACCACGTACCGCGAGAGCTCGCTCGGCAGCGAGAAGCGCAGCACCTCCCACTCGTCGGCAGGCTCGCGAGCCACCACCCGGCCGACGCCGTCGACGTGGCCCTGCACCAGATGCCCGCCGAGGCGGGAGCCGACCGTGGCGGCGCGTTCCAGGTTGACCTGGCTGCCCGCGGTCAGCACGCCGAGCGAGGAGCGGCGCAGGCTCTCGCCCATGACGTCGGCGGTGAAGACGCCGTCGACGTTGTCGATGACGGTCAGGCAGACGCCGTTGACCGAGATCGAGTCGCCGTGCCGAGCGTCGGACGTGACGACGGGACCGCGCACGGCGATCACCGCCGAGTCGCCTCCCGCGTCGGTGAGGTAGACGACCTCACCCAGTTCTTCGACGATTCCGGTGAACATCAGGCCTCCTTGGCTCGGAGCGATGCGGTGAAGCGCAGGTCGGGTCCGACCCGCGCGATGTCGATCAGGTCCAGCTCGATGGCCTCGGCGATGGTGGTGACGCCCGCGCCGACCAGGGACGGCTGGCCGGCGCCGAGCATCTTCGGCGCGATGTAGCCGACCACCTTGTCGACCAGCCCGGCCGCCAGGAAACCGCCGGCCAGGGTGGGGCCGCCCTCCAGCAGCACGGCGCGCACGCCGCGGGCGTACAGCTCGGTGAGCAGGGCGGCGAGGTCGACCCGGCCGTCGGGGCCGGTGCCGACCTCGGCCGCCGTCGCGATCCAGGTGGGTGCGGCCTGGTCCCGGATCCGGGCGGTGGCCGGGGTACGCCCGGACGAGTCCACCACGACCCGCCAGGGCTGCTTGATGGCCAGGCTGCCGTCGCGCAGGTCGCGCACGGTGAGCTGGGGATCGTCGGCGATGATGGTGCCGACCCCGGCGACGATCGCGTCGACCGCGCTGCGCAGCTTGTGCACGTCGCTGCGGGCCGGCGCCGAGGTGATCCACTGACTGGTGCCGTCCGCGGCGGCCGAACGCCCGTCCAGGGTCGCGGCGTACTTCCAGGTCACGTACGGCCGGCCGCGGCGTACGGCGGTCAGCCAGGCGACGTTGCCCTCCTCGGCCGGCGCCCGGCCCACCCCGGTCTCGACCCGGACCCCGGCGTCGCGCAGGGTCGCCGCCCCGCCGGCCGCCACGGGCGTGGGGTCGTCGACGGCGATGACCACCCGGACGATGCCGGCGTTGATCAGGGCCTGGGCGCAGGGGCCGGTGCGGCCGGTGTGGTTGCAGGGCTCGAGGGTGACGACAGCCGTTCCGCCGCGGGCGCGCTCACCGGCCTGGGCCAGCGCGACGATCTCGGCGTGCGGTCCGCCGGCGTACGCGTGGAAGCCCTCGCCGACGACCTCGCCCTCCGCGCTGAGCAGCACGCAGCCGACCACCGGGTTGGGGCTGGTCGTGCCGAGGCCGCGGGCGGCGAGCGCGATCGCGCGGCCCATCGCCTCGTCGTCGGTGACCATCTGCGTTTCCCTCTCCATGCGCGGTGCGGTCACGCGCTGGAAAGAGAGGGAGCAGACAAGCAGAAACAGGACATGAGGGGACGCTTCGCGCCACCCCAGGTGTGAGCACGCCGCGACGAGCCCTCATCCTGCTCCCGCGCGCTGTCTCCCATCCGGACTGTCTGAGCAGTCGGCCCGAGGGCCGTCCGCTCAACCGTCGGCTCTGGAGTCTCACCAGATCCACCGTCCGTCTTGGTATCGACGTCCGGGTCGCGGGCTCAGCCCTGCCGGAGCAGGGCATCACCGCCGGTTCGGAATTTCACCGAGTCCCGCCAGCGCGTGGTGGGTCACCCATGAGTCTTGCACGCGAATCGCGGGTTGCCACCTGGTGGGCGATCCACGTCACAGACCCACGCCCGACGAGGGGTCCTCCGGGTCCTCCGAGTCGGCGCGGCGGCGGTCGATCGCCACGAAGGAGCCCGGCTGGCTCTTGGCGACCTTCTTCATCTCGGAGGCCACGGCGACCACCACCCGGGCGTCCTCGAAGCGGCGGCCCTCCGCGGTGGCCTGCGCGACGCCGATCGAGAGCGTCACCAGCGCGGCGCGCTGCTTGTTGCCGCGCCGGTCGGGCACCTCGATGTAGCCCCGCTGCGCGTCCTCGGGGTCGTAGAGCCCGTCGGCGACGGTCTCGAAGTCGGTCACCGTGCGCTTGGTCAGCGGCAGGACCTGCTCCGGCGTGCAGATGAAGACGAAGTCGTCGCCGCCGATGTGGCCCAGGAAGACCGGCGGGCGCCCGGTGGCGGCCACCGCCCGGTGCAGGCTGCCGGCCAGGGCGGTGATGAACTCGTCGCCGCGGTCGAAGCCGTACACGTCGTTGACGCTCTTGAACCGGTCGATGTCGATGTAGCCGACCGCGAAGTCCTTGCCGGTCTTCATCCGGTCCACGATCTCGCGGCGCACCCGCGCGTTGCCGGGCAGGCCGGTCAGCGGGGAGACCTCGCGGAACTCCTTGTTGCGCCGCAGCGTCGAGGAGACCCGGGCGATCAGCTCGGCGGTGTCGAACGGCTTGACCAGGTAGTCGTCGACGCCGGCGGTGAGGCCGACCACCTTGTCGACGGTCATCCCCTTGGCGGTGAGCATGATCACCGGCAGCGCCGAGGTGAGCGGCTCGGCGCGCAGCCGGCGGGTCAGCTCGACGCCGTTCATGTTCGGCATCATCCAGTCGACCACGGCCAGGTCGGGGCGGCGGCTCTCCATCACCTCGAGGGCCTGCTGGCCGTCGCGGGCCCGCATCACCTCGAAGCCGTGCACCTTGAGGTTGAACGCGACGAAGCTGGCGATGTCCTCGTCGTCGTCGACCACGAGGATCAGGTCGGGCCGCTCCTCCGGCTCGGCGGCGCTGGCATCGACCTTGTGCCGGACGACCCCGGTGCTCATGCGTGCACCGTCGCACGCTCGGCCAGGGCGCGCAGCTTGCGGCAGGCCTCGGCGGGGTCGTCGGCGCCGTACACCGCGGTGCCCGCGACGAACGCGTCGGCACCGGCCTCGGCGGCCTGCTCGATGGTGTCGGCGGCGATGCCACCGTCGACCTCGAGGCGTACCTCCAGGTTCTTGGCCCGGATCCGGCGGCGCACGTCACGCACCTTCTCCAGCATCTCGGGCATGAACTTCTGCCCGCCGAACCCGGCCTTGATCGTCATGATCAGCACCGTGTCCACATAGGGAAGCAGCTCGAGATACGGCTCGACCGGGGTGTCCCGGTCGATGGCCAGGCCGGCCTTGGCGCCGGCCGCGCGCAGCGTCCCGGCCAGGGCCACCGGGTTCTCGCAGGCCTCGGCGTGGAAGGTCACGTTGTACGCGCCGGCCTCGGCGTACCCGGGCGCCCAGCGCTCCGGATCGGTGATCATCAGATGCACGTCGAACGGGATGACGGTCGCCTTGCGCAGACTCTGCACGACCGGCAGGCCGATGGTCAGATTCGGGACGAAATGGTTGTCCATGACGTCCACGTGCACCCAGTCCGCGGCGCCCTCGATGTCGTGCACCGCGGTGGCGAGGTGGGCGAAGTCCGCGGCCAGGATGCTGGGGGCGATGATCGGCGATGGATCCACCGGTGAAGTGTATGGCCTGATTGCCGTCACCCGGGATACTCCTGGAGACTGCCTTCAGTCCGGTCCCGGAGGGTTTTATGCGACGCACGGCGGTGCTGCTGGCGGTGCTGCTCACCGCCGGTTGCTCCGGCGCGCCGCCGGACGGCACCGACGGCGACCTGACCGACGACTGGCGCCTGCCCGCCTCCCCGGCGCCCTTCCGCCCCGCCACCGGCCAGTGCCACGAGACGCTGGCGGCGACCGCGGCCCTGGACGACTACCGGCCGGTGGACTGCGCCGAGCTGCACGTCTCGGAGACCTTCCATGTGGGCACCGCGGCGGACGCCGACGTGGTCCCGGCCGCCGGCAGTGCGGGAGCCCGCGCGGCGTTCCAGGAGTGCTCGGAGCGGGCGGCCGGCTTCCTGGGCGGACCGTGGCGCACCGCCCGGGTGGCCGTGCAGGTGGTGTGGCCGACGAAGGCCGGCTGGTCGGGCGGCGCGCGCTGGTTCCGCTGCGACGTCACGACCGCCGACCTCGACGGGCAGAGCCGGACCAGCCGCACCGGCAGCCTGGCCGGGGAGCTGGCCGGCGCGTCGGCGCTCGAGCTGGGCTGCTTCAACCCGACGGTGGACGGCGAGACGGTCACCACGATGCGGCCGGTGGCCTGCGACAAGCCGCACCGGGCGGAGTTCGCCGGGCTGTGGCAGGCACCGGAGATCACCTACGCGGCGCTGGAGTCCGGCACCGAGCGCAGCGCGGCCGGCTGCCGCAGCGTGATCGCCAGGTTCGCGAAGCTGCCCGACGACTCGGACATGCAGTACCGCACCGGCTGGATCTCCTACAACCCGACCCGCACCGAATGGCTGTCCGGCGAGCGCCGGGTGCGCTGCTTCGTGTACTTCGCCAAGCGAACCTTCACTCGCTCCCTGAAGGGCGCCGGCTCCTCAATGCTGCCCGTCGACTGAGAGCTAGGCCCGCTGCATGAAGTGGGCCTGGAACGACGCGCTGTCGTTGGTCCGCGGGAACGGCTCCGGCGGCACGGCCACGCCCAGGAAGTCGCAGAGCGGCTGCCAGCCCTGCGCCACCTCGAACTCGAGCAACCGCTCCGCCGGGACCTCCCGGCGCACAGCCTCGTTGTGCTCCGTGAACACCCGCACGGCGTGCTCGCGGTCGGCGAACCGGCCGCCGAAGGTGCGCGCCCAGACCACCTCGCGGGCCATCTCCAGCCCGGCCGGCGTGACCCCGTCCGCGCCGGCCGGAGTGTGCATGGCGGCCTGGAAGATCGTCCGGTGCGCGCTGTCGTACCAGCGTTGCGGGTCCCGGACGGTCAGGAGGACCTTCGCGTCCGGGTGCCGGTCGGTCAGCTCCCGCCAGAAGTACGCCCCCGGCCAGTCCACCGTGGAGCGGTGGCCCGTCAGGGCCCTGTCCAGGCTGCCCAGGTCGCCGTCGGCCGCCCGGTGGATCAGGGAAGCCCGTTCCGGATCCTCCAGCAACGGCAGCATGTGCATGCAGGGCCCGAACCCCAGCCGCTCGAGCGCGACCTTCAGGCTGAGAGTGCCCGTCCGACCGAATCCCACGCCGATGACATCCATGAACTTCTCTATACCTGGCCTTGTCGACCTGAAACGTCGACAAGGCGCTCAGCTCGTACGGCGCAGCACGGCCAGGAACATCGCGTCGGTGCCGTGCCGGTGCGGCCACAGCTGCACGGTCGGGCCCGGACCGAGCTTCGGCATGCCCGGCGGCAGCAGCGGGCGCGCGTCCACGAAGTCGACCTCCACGCCGCTGCGGCGGGACCCCTCGGTGACCGTCACCTGGGTCTCCACCATGTGCGGCGAGCAGGTCACATACGCCACGACCCCACCGGGGCGCACGGCCCGCAACGCGGCCACGAGCAGCTCCCGCTGCAGCCGGGTCAGCGGCGGCAGATCGGCCGGGGTACGCCGCCAGCGCGACTCCGGACGCCGGCGCAGCGAGCCCAGCCCGGTGCATGGGGCGTCCACCAGCACCCGGTCGAAGCCGTCCTCGGGCAGGTCGGGGTCGCGTCCGACCGTACGGCCGTCGGTCGGCAGCACCGTGACCGGCAGCCCGGCCGTGGCCTGCTCGACCAGCCGGGCCCGGTGGTCGGCGACCTCGACCGCGGTGACCTCGGCGCCGCGCTGAGCGGCGATCGAGCCGAGCAGCCCGGCCTTACCGCCGGGGCCGGCGCACAGGTCCAGCCAGCGGTCGTCCCGGCCCTCGATCGGCGCGGCCAGCATCGCGGCCGCCACCAGCTGCGAGCCCTCGTCCTGCACGTGGGCGCGCCCCTCGCGGATGGCGGCCAGCTCGCTGGGCGAACCGCCGTTCAGGTACACCGCGTACGGCGAGAACGCGCCCGGTACACCGTCGACCTCGTCGGCCAGCTCGACCGCATCGGCCCGTCCCGGCCGCGCGCACAGGTGCACCGTCGGCGGCTGGTTGTCCTCGATCAGCAGCCGGGCGGTGTCCTCCAGGTCCCCGCCGAGCGCCTCGGCGAAGGACCGGATGATCCACTCCGGGTGGTTGTGCACGACCGCGAGATTGCCGACCGGATTCTCCGCGTAGTCCGGGGCGAGCTTGGTCAGCCAGTCGTCGAGACCGGTGTCCGAGATGGTGCGCATGACCGCATTGGCGAAGCCGTGGGCGCCGGGCGCGACCGAGCGGACCAGGTCGACGGTCTGGTTCACCGCGGCGTGCGCCGGCACCCGGGTGAAAAGCAACTGGTACGCGCCCAGGCGCAACGCGTCCCGGGCGGGCGGGTCGATGCGCGACACCTCACGGCCGGCCGCGTCCGCGATGATCAGGTCCAGGGTGCCCAGGGCGCGCAGGGTGCCGTAGGTCAGCTCGGTCGCGAACGCCGCGTCCCGGCCGTGCAGCCGCATCTCCCGCAGGATCTGGGACAGCACCAGGTTCGCGTACGCGTCATCCCGGTGCACGGCCGCGATGGCCTCGTACGCCGCCTGCCGGGCCGGGTCCGACGGCGGGCGACCCGCTCGCGGAGCCCGCCCGGAACGGCTGTCGCGGCTCTGGTCACGGCCCTGCCCGGGACCGCCGGGACGGCGCGGACCGGCATTGTGCGGCCGGTCGGCACTGTGCCGGCGCTGCTCACGCGGCTTGCTGTCGTCGGTCATAGCAGGGTCTCCCCCGGGTTGAGGCGCAGGCCACGCGCCCAGTCGGAGGCCGGCATGGGCTTCTTTCCGGCGGCCCGGACCTCGCCCAGGATCACCGGGGTGGTCGCCGTGCCGGCCAGCACCTGGCTGCGCTCGACCAGCAGCTCCCCCGGGGCGAGCGCGGCGGCGTTGGCCACCGGGCGCACCGGTCCCAGCTTGAGCCGCTCGTCGCGCAGGGTGGTCCAGGCGCCCGGCGCCGGGGTGCACGCGCGGATGCGCCGGTCGACGGCGAACGCCGGGTCGGTCCAGCGGACCCGGGCGTCCTCGACGGTGATCTTCGGGGCCATCGACACGCCGTCGGCGGGCTGCGGGTGCGCCCGGGCGGTGCCGGCCTCGATCGCGTCCAGGACGGCGACCAGCAGGCCGGCGCCCTCGGTGGCGAGCCGGGCCAGCAGGTCACCGGAGGTGTCGGTGGCCCGGATCTGCTCGGTCAGCGTGCCGTACACCGGGCCGGTGTCCATCCCGGCCTCCAGCTCGAACACGCTCGCGCCGGTGACCTCGTCGCCGTGCAGGACGGCGTGCTGCACCGGCGCCGCGCCACGCCACGCGGGCAGTAGCGAGAAGTGCAGGTTGACCCAGCCGTGCTTGGGGATCTCCAGGGCGCTGGGCGGCACCAGCGCGCCGTAGGCGACCACGGGCACACAGTCCGGGGCGAGCTCGCGCAGCCGCTCCAGGAACTCCGGCTCGCGGGGACGCTGCGGGGTGAGCACCTCGATGCCGCGCTCGTCGGCCCAGGCGCCGGCCGGGGAGCGCACCAGGCGGCGGCCGCGGCCGGCCGGGGCGTCGGGGCGGGTGACGACGGCGACGATCTCGTGGCCGGAGGCGGCCAGCGCGTCGAGGGACGGCAGGGTCACCTCGGGGGTGCCGGCGAAGATCAGGCGCACCCGGTCACCGCCCCAGGCCGAAGATGCCGTGCGGGTTGACCTTGACCTTGGGCGGGGCGCCGGCGTCGTACCACTCGGCGGCACGGATCTGCTTCATCGCGTCCTTACGTGCGGCGGCGTCCAGCCGGTCCAGGAAGAGCACCCCGTCGAGGTGGTCGGTCTCGTGCTGCACGCAGCGCGCCATCAGGCCGGTGCCGACCAGTTGCAGCGGGTCGCCGTGCTCGGTGAAGCCCTGCGCGACGACGTTCTGGCGGCGTTTGGTGTCGACGTACACGCCGGGGATGGACAGGCAGCCCTCCGGGCCGTCCTGCTCCTCCTCGTCCGGGAACGACAGCACCGGGTTGACGATGTGGCCGGTCACGTCGTCGACGTGGAAGGTGAACACCCGTAGACCCACGCCGAGCTGGGGCGCGGCGAGGCCGGCGCCACCCTCGTCCTGCATCGTCTCGGTGAGGTCCCGGACGAGCCGGCGCAGTTCCTTGTCGAAGTCGACCACGGCGTCGGCCGGCGAACGCAGCACCGGGTCGCCGAACAGACGGATGGGCTGGACGGTCACGCGGGTGCCACTCCTGACTGCTCACAAGAATTGCTGATCGCACCTAGTCTACGGAGCCCGGGCGGGCAGCCGGCGTCGCCCGGCCGCGCCCCCGCTTCACGCCGGCGTCGATCACGGTTCATCCGGGCTCTCTACTGTCCGGCTTCATGCGACTCAACGTTTCCCGGACGGCCGGTGCCGCCCTGCTCGCCCTCTCGCTCGGCCTGGTGGCGGCCCCCTCCGCGGCGCACTCGGCCGCGACCCCCACGCTGACCGGCTTCGCGTCCCTGCCGGCCCTGACGTTCGTGCCGGGCAGCGAGCCGTCCGGGGCGGCATTGGGTACGGCGCCGGTGAACGGCATCGCGGCGCCCTGGGCGGACCAGCCGGTCCAGGGCTTCTCCGGGGTGCTGCCCAACGGCGACGGCACCTACGACGTGCTGTCCGACAACGGCTTCGGCACCAAGGCCAACAGCGCCGACTTCCTGCTGCGCATCCAGGAGATCGGCCCGGTCCCGGCGACCGGCGCGGTCGACGTGCTGGGCGGCATCAACCTGACCGACCCGGACGCGAGGATCCCGTTCCCCCTGGTACGCGCGGACCGGGTGCTGACCGGCGCCGACTTCGACGTCGAGTCGATCGTGCGCGGCCGCGACGGCTCACTGTGGATCGGCGACGAGTTCGGTCCGTGGCTGCTGCACTTCGACCGTGGCGGCCGGCTGCTGAGCGCACCGATCCCGCTGCCGGGCGTCCGCGCCCCGGAGAACGCGGCCGGCAACCCGAACCTGGGCAGCAGCAAGGGCTTCGAGGGCATGGCCCACTCCCCCGACGGCCGTTACCTGTACCCGCTGCTGGAGGGCACGGTCACCGGTGACACGGCCGGCGACCTGCGCTTCAACGAGTTCGACGTGCGGCGCGGCGACTACACCGGCAAGCGCTGGACGTACCGCCTGGAATCACCGTCGCACGCGATCGGCGACGCGATCCCGGTCGACGCGAACCGCTTCCTGGTGATCGAACGCGACGGCGCGCAGGGCGACGCGGCCGCGGTGAAGCGGATCTACCTGGCCGACCGCCGCGACCGCAACCACGACGGCCTGATGGACAAGACCCTGGTGGTGGACCTGCTGCGGATCGCCAACCCGCGGGGCATCGGCGGCTTCGGCAAGGTCTTCCGCTTCCCGTTCCAGACGATCGAGGACGTGGCCCTGCTGGACGGCCGGACGCTGGCCGTGCTCAACGACAACAACTTCCCGGGCTCGGCGGGCCGCACGCCGGGCGTGGCGGACAACAACGAGTTCATCACCGTACGGCTGCCGTCGTCCCTGCACCCGGACCCGCGCCTGCTGCCGGCGGCCCGGTAACAGGGAGGCACTCGGCCGGCGGCGGGGTTACGGTCGGCGGATGACGTGGTCGGCGTACGGATCATTCCTGATCTTCGCGGTCGTGCTCGTCCTGGTCCCGGGCCCGGACTTCGCCGTGATCACCAAGAACACCCTGGCCGGCGGTCGCCGCCGCGGTTCGTGGAGCGCCGCGGGGGTGGCCGGTTCCAACGCGGTGCAGGGCCTGGCCGCGGCGGCCGGACTGGGCGCGCTGGTGACCCGGGCCCAGCCGGTGTTCCAGGCGATCAAGTGGGCGGGCATCGCGTACCTGGCCTACCTGGGCGTCCAGGCGCTGCGGTCGGCGCTGGCCGGTCGCTACGCGGATGCCGGGGCCGCGGACACCGGCCAGGCCGCGGCGGCGGGGTGGCGGCAGGGGTTCCTGTCCAACATCACGAACCCGAAGGTGCTGGTGTTCTACCTGGCGGTGCTGCCGCAGTTCCTGGGGCCGGAGGCACCGCTGAGTGCGCTGCTCGTGCTGGCGCTGAGCCACGCGGTGCTGTCGCTGCTGTACCTGCTGGTGGTGGTGGCGGGGCTGAACCGGGCGCGGCGGGTGCTGGCCCGCCGCCGCGTCCGGCGCGCGCTCGACGCCGCGACGGGTACGGCGCTGCTGGGCTTCAGCGCCGAACTGGCCACGGAGTGACCTTCCCTACCCGGCTGACCACGTCCGGGAGGCTGCGGGTCAGAGGAGTTCGGCGGGGTCGATCTGGATGCGGATCGGCAGGTTGGACTTCTTCACGCTGCGGACCGCAGCCGCCTCGTGCAGGGCTCGGGCCAGCGCCGCTGCCCGCCCCCGGGAGACGCGCAGCAGCATGCGTTCCTGGTCGTCGGCGGCCGGGACCGGGCCCAGGAGTTCCACGTCCTCCGGCAGCCTGGCCCCGTCCAGGAACTCGGACACCGCCTCCGCCTTGCCGGTGACGCTGGCCATCCGGGCCGCCGGCGGGAAGCCCAGCTCGCGGCGCTCGGCGAGCTCACGGGCCGCGAACCAGGCCGGGTCCCAGCGCAGCAACGCCTGCACCGGCGCCAGCGACCCGTCGGCCACGACCACCACCCGGCCACCCGCCGGACCGGGCCGGGCCAGGGCGGCGGCGGACAGCCAGCGCCGCATGGTCTCCTCGGCGGCCCGCAGATCGGCCCGGGACAGCAACGCCCAGGTGTCGAGCAGCAGCACCGCACCGTAGCCGCCCTCGGCGACAGGCTCGGCGCCCGGCGTGGCCACGACGACAGCGGCCGTCCCGGGCACGGTGGTGAGAATCTCGTCCCGGCCGGAGGTGCGCACCGGGAACCCCGGGAACGCCCGGCCGAGCTCCTCGGCCGTCCGCCGGGCACCGGTCACCGAGGCCCGCAGCCGCCGGCCACCACAGGCGGGGCAGGCGTAGTCGGCGGCGGCCCGGCCGCACCAGTGACAGGCCGGCACGTCCCGTGAACCGGCAAGCCCGAGCGGCCCGGAACAGTGCGGGCACCGGGCCGGCGTGCGGCACTCGGCGCAGGCGGTGGACGGCAGGTAGCCACGCCGCGGCACCTGCACCAGCACCGGCATGCCGGCCTGCAACGCGCCCCGCGCCGCCTGCCAGGCAAGACTCGGTAGCCGCGCGGTCACCGCACCGGGATCCCGGGCCAGCTGCGGATCATCGCCGGTCGGCGCGATGGCCGGACTCCGCGCCCGCAAGGTGCCACGGTCGGCGACAATCTCCTTGGCCCACCCGGTCTCCAGCAGCAACTGCGCCTCGCCCGTGCGGGCGAAACCCCCGACCAGGGCGGCGCAGTCGGCAAGCTGCGCGCGGGTGAGCAGAACATCCCGGGCATGCGGGTACGGCGCCCGCGGCTCGGCGTGCAGGTCGTCCCCGTCGTCCCAGACGACCACCAGCCCGAGGTCAGCGACGGGCGCGAACATGGCAGCCCGCGTCCCGACGACAACAGGCACCCGATGCCGGCTGGCGGCGAGGAACCTCCGGTACCGCTCAGCCGGCCCGGCGGCGGCATTGAGCGCCACGTGCCGCCCCTCGCCCAGCACCACGGTCAGCGCCCGATCGAGCCGCTCCAGATCCCGCGCGTCCGGCACCACGATGACGACGCCCCGGCCGCCGCGCACCACTGCCCCGGCAGCCTCGGCGATCCGCGCGGGCCAGTCCTCCCCGGGCAGCGCAGACCACACGGCCCGAGCCGCCCGCCCCTGCTCCAAGGCATGCAGGTAGGCACTGCCGGTCGGATAGATCCCCCACCCGTGCGCGACGGTCGACGGCTGCTCCACCGGCCGGACGTCGCTGCCTGCCGCGACCTGCTGGAGGTCGGTCCCGGCGCCGGCCGCAGCCACGCTGACCGGCGTTTGCTCCGACGGACCCGGCTCACCGCCGTCCCGCCGAAGGTCGTGCCCCACGCCCGGACCAGCTGGCGTTTCCCCCGCTGGACCCGGCTCGTGGCCCGGTTGCACCACGACGACCGCGGCCGGATGGGCCTCCGCTGCCTGCATGGGCTGCATCTCAGCAACCGCTTGGGGTTTGATCGATTGGCCGCTGGGTGAGCCGGGCCGAGAAGCCGGGTCGAGAGCCGGTGCCTTCCCGGGATGGGATTGATCCGATAAATCCGGCACGGCGGAGAAGGAAGTCGCGGCCCGCGGCCTCGCCGAAGCTACGTCTCCCGCCTCGGCCGACTCAGAAAGGCCAGAATCCGCGCCGTCCGGTAAGCCGGCCGCCACCGCGACACCCCTGGCCTCGGACGACGAAGGAGTTGCCCTCTTGGGAAGACCGGAAACCACCGCCGCAACACCCGCGGGCGCCGGAGACGCGGCCGCCGAGCCGGGCGGTGGGTCAAGGCGAGGCGGGGTCGCCTGCGCTTCGGCGCGGGCATGACGGGGCGGCACAGCCAGGCGCAGAACATCCGCGAGGTTGCCGGCGTATCGGTCAGCGACAGCACGAGCCAGCCGCGCCACCTCCGGGTCCAGCACCCGCTCCGGCGAGACCACTTTGTCCAGATAAGCCAATTTGCCGCCATGCGGGCTGGTCTCGGCCCGCTCCAGCAGGAAGCCGTTCACCAGCTGCCCGGCGAAGCGGACCTTCACCCGCACACCCGGCTGGGCAGCCTCGTCATCGGCCGCGGACACCAGGTAGTCGAACGGGCGGTCGAGATGGGCCAGCGGCACTTCGACGCTCACCCGGGCGACCGGCAGCCGGGGTGCCGGCTCCCGGTCGGGTTTCGCTTTGGCCGCCCTCACCCGCACATTCTGGCGCGGGGGTACGACATCTTCCGGCACAAACAGCACGGGTGCCTCGACCGGAGTCGAGGCACCCGTTCCTGGCGTCACCAAGCTCAGGCCGCGGCGGACTTCAGGTCCTGGGCGCGGTCGGTGTTCTCCCACAGCAGTTCCGGCAGTTCCCGGCCGAAGTGGCCGTACGCCGCGGTCTGCTGGTAGATCGGGCGCAGCAGGTCCAGATCCCGGATGATCGCTGCCGGGCGCAGGTCGAACACCTCGTGGATGGCCTTCTCGATCCGCTCCACCGGCACGTTCTCCGTACCGAAGGTCTCCACGAACAACGACACCGGGTGCGCCTTACCGATCGCGTACGCGACCTGCGTCTCACACCGCTCCGCCAGACCGGCGGCGACGACGTTCTTGGCCACCCAGCGCATCGCGTACGCCGCCGAACGGTCCACCTTCGACGGGTCCTTACCCGAGAACGCCCCACCACCGTGCCGGGCGTACCCACCGTAGGTATCCACGATGATCTTGCGGCCGGTCAGGCCCGCGTCACCCATCGGACCACCGATCTCGAACCGGCCGGTCGGATTGACCAGCAGCCGGTAGTCCGCCACATCCAGACCCAGGCCTTCGAGCTCCGGGGCGATGACATGCTCACGGACGTCGGGGGTCAGCAGCGACTCCAGCGAGATGTCGGCCGCGTGCTGCGACGACACCACCACCGTGTCCAGCCGCACCGGGCGCAGCCCGTCGTACTCGATGGTGACCTGGGTCTTACCGTCCGGACGCAGGTACGGAATCGTGCCGTCCTTACGCGCGGTCGACAGCCGCCGGGCCAGGCGGTGCGCCAGGGCGATCGGCAGCGGCATCAGCTCGGGGGTCTCGGAGCACGCGAAGCCGAACATCATGCCCTGATCGCCGGCGCCCTGAGCGTCCAGCGCGTGCTCGGAGTTGCCCTCACGCAGCTCGACCGCGCTGTCCACACCCTGAGCGATGTCCGGCGACTGCGAACCGATCGACACGCTCACGCCGCACGACGCGCCGTCGAAACCCTTCTTGGACGAGTCGTAACCGATACCCAGGATCGTCTCGCGCACGATGCTCGGAATATCCGCGTACGCCTTGGTGGTCACCTCGCCGGCCACATGCACCTGGCCGGTCGTGATCAGGGTCTCCACCGCGACCCGGCTACGGGGATCCTGCGCCAGCAGCGCATCGAGAATGCCGTCGCTGATCTGGTCAGCGATCTTGTCCGGGTGGCCTTCCGTGACCGACTCGGAGGTGAACAGGCGGCGTGCCACGGTGCTCCTCAGATTTGTCGAAGTTTCGTTCCGCGGCAGTGTAGTCACCGCCGCTATAGCGACGCTGGGGCGGTCTCAGCCCGTCCCAGGCGCGCCGACCTGCGGATCAAGACGACCGGCGACCTGATCCCATATCGCATCGGCCACATCGTCTTTCGGGAGTTCCCCTAGCTCGGCAGTGCTCCCGTCGGCGCCCAGGATCGTGACCGTGTTGTTGTCCGACCCGAAGACCAGGTCGACGCCCACCTCGTTAACGACGATGAGGTCCGCGCGTTTCCGTACCAGTTTGCCGCGGGCGTTCTCCAGCGCGTCGTGGGTCTCCGCGGCGAAGGCGACGAGCAGCTGACCAGGGCGTTTGGCCGCGCCCAGCTCGGCGGCGATGTCCGGGTTGGTGACCAGCTCGAGGGTGGGCGCCGTACCCTCGTCGCTTTTCTTGATCTTCTGGCCGGCGACCGCGGCCGGGCGGAAGTCGGCCGGTGCGGCCGCCATGACCACCACGTCCGCGTCCGCGGCGGCCTCGACCGTGGCCTTGCGCAGTTCCTCGGTCGTGCCGACGCGCACCACGTCGGCGCCCGCCGGGTCGTCCAGAGTGACGTTCGCCGCGACCAGCGTGACGCGCGCGCCCCGGGCGACCGCCGCCCGGGCCAGGGCGTAGCCCTGCTTGCCCGACGAGCGGTTGCCCAGGAACCGGACCGGGTCCAACGGCTCCCGCGTGCCACCTGCGGTGACGACCACCCGGCGGCCCGCCAGGTCGGTCTCCGCGGCCGCGCCGCGACGCAGTACGCGCAGGGCGACGGCGAAGATCTGAGCCGGGTCCGGCAGGCGGCCCTTGCCGGTGTCGGCACCCGTGAGCCTGCCCACAGCCGGCTCGATGACGATCGCGCCGCGGGCCCGCAGGGTCGCGACGTTCGCCCGGGTGGCGGGGTTCTCCCACATCTCGGTGTGCATCGCCGGGGCGTAGACCACCGGGCACGTCGCGGTGAGCAGCGTGTTGGTCAGCAGGTCGTCGGCGAGGCCGTGGGCCGCCTTGGCCAGCATGTCGGCGGTCGCGGGCGCGACCACGACGAGCTCGGCGTGCCGGCCGATGCGCACGTGCGGCACCTCGTGCACGTCGTCCCACACCTCGGTGGTCACCGGACGGCCGGACAGTGCGGCCCAGGTGGGCGCGCCGACGAACCGCAGCGCGGACGCGGTGGGCACGACGCGTACGCCGTGACCCGACTCGGTGAACAGCCGCAGCAGCTCACAGGCCTTGTACGCGGCGATCCCGCCGCACACCCCGAGCACGATCTCCGGCATCGGCACACTTCCCGTCAACGAAAAACCCGCGCCCGCGGTCAGCGGGCGCGGGTGCACGGCGGATCAGCGGATCAGGGGTTGTCGGTCGCCTCGGCGGTCAGCAGACCGGCGTTGATCTCGCGCATCGCGATCGAGAGCGGCTTCTCCTGCGGAGTGGTCTCGACCAGCGGGCCGACGTACTCCAGCAGGCCTTCGCCGAGCTGGCTGTAGTAGGCGTTGACCTGGCGGGCGCGCTTGGCCGCGAAGATCACCAGCGAGTACTTCGACGAGGTCTTGTCGAGCAGCTCGTCGATCGGCGGGTTGGTGATGCCTTCGGGGTTGGCGATGGTTCCCACAGTGATGTACTTCCTTAATTCTCAGCTTGACACCGGCGGCTGAGCGGGAGTCAGAAACGACGAACCGAGCAATCCTACCAGCTCGTCCGCGGCGCGCTCGACGAAGTCGTTGACCACGGTGCGGTCGAACTCCTTCTCGGCGGCGAGTTCCTCGTCGGCGTGCGCCAGGCGCCGCCGGATGGTCTCCTCGTCGTCGGTGCCGCGCCCGATCAGCCGGCGCCTGAGCTCCTCGACGCTGGGCGGGGCGAGGAAGACGAGTTGCGCGTCGGGCATCGTGGCCCGCACCTGGCGGGCGCCCTGCAGGTCGATCTTCAGCAGCACCGGGCGGCCCTGCGCGAGCCATCCCTCGACCTGGGCCCGGGGCGTGCCGTAGAGGTTGCCGGCGAACTCAGCCCACTCCAGCAGCTGGTCGCCGTCCACGAGGCGCTGGAACTCCTGCCGGGTGACGAAGTGGTAGTGCTCGCCGTCGGTCTCGTAGTCGCGCTTCTTGCGGGTTGTCACCGACACCGACAGCTTGATCCATGGCGAGCGCGCCCGGATCAGCTCGATCACGCTGTCTTTGCCCACCCCCGAGGGGCCGGACAGGACGGTGAGTCGGGCTGCCGGGCGCGCGTCGTCATCCATGCTCACAGGCTCATTCAACACGAGCCGGTGAGTCAGTTCGCAGCGAACTCCCCCAGGAGGGCCTTACGCTGCTGCTCGCCCAGGCCACGAAGACGGCGACTGTCGGCGATCTTGAGCTTCTCCATGATCTGGGTGGCCCGGATCTTGCCGATGCCCGGCAGCGCCTGGAGCACGGCCGAAACCTTCAGCTTGCCGACGACGTCGTCGCCTTCCGCCCGGTCGAGCACGGCGGCGAGGGTGGTCTTGCCAGACTTGAGCTGATCCTTCAGCTCGGCCCGGGCCTTGCGAATCTCCGCGGCCTTCTCCAGCGCGGCTTTACGCTGCTCGGGGCTTAGTTGCGGGAGCGGCACCAGTTCTCCTCAGGTCCCTATCGCACCGGTAGTCCAATACCGGCACTCTGTGAAACGTGGTGTGCCAGGGAACCAAAGGGGCATGTGGTTCCTGGCGCCGGGAAAACTAGCGGTCAGCGGCGGTTTCGGCAACGTGGGGGTACCCCCCACCCGGACCTGGGCAGGCCTGCTAGGCAGGCCGTTTCACCCGATCACGGCGCTACAGGCGGTGACCGCGCGGTCCGCGGCGGCCCGCAACGCGGTCCCATCGGGGCCCGCGCCGAGGACCTCGCGTGAGTACGACGGCAGCACGTTCCGCAGGCTGTCACCGAAAATTTCGCGCAGGTCCGCGGGGCTTCCACCCTGTGCTCCGAGGCCCGGAGCGAGCAGCGGCCCGTTCACCTTGGACAGGTCGTGACCGGTCGCGCCGATGGTCGCCCCGACCACCAGCCCGAGGCTGCCGAGCGGCTCCGCACCCACGTTGACCTGCGAAATCTCGTCGATCACGGTCTGCGCGACGGTCCGGCCGCCGGCGCCGACCGCGTGCTGGACGCTCGCTCCCTCGGGGTTCGAGGTCAGCGCCAGAACGAAAACTCCGCCGCCGTGTTCGGCCGCCATGTCGAACGCGGGCTGCAATGAGCCCACTCCGAGATAGGGACTCACAGTGATCGCATCGGCACACAGCGAACTGTCCGGATTGAGGTAAGCGCTTGCGTACGCGGCCATCGTCGAGCCGATGTCACCGCGCTTCACGTCGAGAAGTACCAGCGCACCGGCCTCGCGTGACTGTCGGATAGTTGACTCAAGAACGGCGATGCCACGTGACCCAAATCTCTCGAAGAAGGCCGACTGCGGCTTGAACACGGCGACCCGATCGGCCAGTGCTTCGACGACCGTTAGGGCGAAGCGTTCCAGGCCGGCGACGTCGTCCGAGAGACCCCAGCGGGCGAGCAGAGCGGCGTGCGGATCGATGCCGACGCACAGCGGCCCCCGCTCCCGGGTGGCACGGTGCAGGCGGCTTCCGAAGGACTCCATAGGGGCGTTCTCACTTCCGTGTCAGGTGGCGGACACCGCCGCGGCGATTCCTTGGGTAATACGGGCGACGTCGGCGTCGTCGGTGACGTACGGCGGCATCGTGTAGATCAGGTCCCGGAACGGGCGCAGCCAGACGCCGGCGGCCACGGCGGCAGCGGTCGCCTTCGCCAGGTCGACGGCGTGATCGAGCTGCACCACGCCGATGGCGCCCAGGACCCGCACGTCGGCGACCCCGGGAAGGCCCCGCAGCGGCTCCAGACCGGCTCGCAGACCCCGTTCGATACGCCGGACCTGGCCCGGCCAGTCCTGGGCCCGCAGCAGGCCGATGGAGGCGTTGGCGACCGCGCAGGCCAGCGGGTTGCCCATGAAGGTCGGCCCGTGCGCCAGCCCGCCGGCGCTGCCGGCGGAGACGGCGTGGGCCACCGCGGCGGTGCAGAGGGTGGCCGCCAGGGTCAGATATCCCCCGGTGAGGGCCTTGCCCAGGCACATGATGTCGGGCGTCACCCCGGCGTGGCCGGCGGCGAAGAGCTCACCGGTACGGCCGAAGCCGGTCGCGATCTCATCGAAGATCAGCAGTACGCCGTGAGCAGCGGTCACCTCGCGCAGCACCCGCAGATACCCGGGGTGATGCATGCGCATGCCGCCGGCACCCTGCACGACCGGCTCGACGATGACAGCGGCGAGCTCATCGGCGTGCCGGGCGACGAGCTCGGTCAGCTCGGTGGCGTAAGCCTCGTCGTAACCGGCCGGGGGCGGGCCCGCGAAGATCTGGGCGGGCAGCACCCCGGTCCAGAGCTGGTGCATCCCGCCCACCGGGTCGCAGACGCTCATCGGATGGAACGTGTCACCGTGGTAGCCGCCGCGCCAGGTGGCGAGCTTGCGCCGCCCGGGCCGGCCCCGGGCGAGCTGGGCCTGCAGGGCCATCTTGATCGCGACCTCGACCCCGACCGAACCGGAGTCACAGAGGAAGACGTGCTCGAGCCCGTCCGGAGTCAGCTCGACCAGGGTGGTGGCCAGCTCGACGGCGGGCGCGTGGGTGAGCCCGCCGAACATGACGTGGCTCATCCGGCCGGCCTGCTCGCTGAGCGCCGCGTCCAGCACGGGGTGCCGGTAGCCGTGGATGGCCGCCCACCACGACGACATACCGTCGACCAGCTCCCGCCCGTCGGCGAGCCGCAGCCGGACGCCCTCGGCGCTCTCGACGACGTAGGGCTCGCTGCGCCCGGGCATCGGGCCGTAGGGATGCCAGACGTGCGCCCGGTCGAGCGCCAGCAGCTCCGCCTCGTCCCGCCCGCTGCCGCGGCTCAAGGCCGGCCCCGCAGCCCACCGGACGGTGCGCAGCAGGCCGGGCCGAAACGGCCGGCCGACCGGACGGCCCGGCCCAGGACCACGGCAACCTCGGAGGCCAGGCCGGCGACCCCGGCCTCCCGGACGGCCGGGCCGGGGGTCACGGCGTGGCCTTCTCCCCGGCGGTCGCGTAGGCCTTGGCGGCGGCCCGGACCAGGGCCGGCCCGCGGTAGATGAAGCCGGTGTACAGCTGCACCAGGGCCGCCCCCGCGTCGAACATGCGGGTCGCGTCGTCCGGCTCCACGATGCCGCCCACGCCGATGATCGGCAGGCGGCCGCCGGTTTCCTCGTGGACGAAGTGGACGATCTTGCGGGCCCGCTCGGTCAGTGGCCGCCCGGACAGGCCGCCCGCCTCGCCCGCCCGGGGCTGGTCGGTCGCCGCCAGCCCGTCGCGGGACAGTGTCGTGTTGGTCGCGATGACGCCCGCCGCGCCGTGCGCGAGGCAGACCTCCAGCAGTTCCGCGATGGCCGGCTCGGTCAGGTCCGGGGCGATCTTCACCAGCACCGGCTTCTCACCCACCAGCGCCGCGAGCAGCGCCGCCAGCGCCGACTTGTCCTGCAGCGTGCGCAGGCCGGGCGTGTTCGGCGAGGACACGTTGACCGCGATGTAGTCCGCGTACGGGTGCAGCAGGTTGTAGGACGTCAGGTAGTCCTCCACCGCCTCCTCCAGCGGCGTCACCTTGGACTTGCCGAGTGAGATCCCCAGCGGCACGCCCAGCGGCCCCAGCTCGGCCAGGCGGGTGGCCAGCGCCGCCGCGCCCGCGTTGTTGAAGCCCATCCGGTTGATCACGGCCTCGCTGTCGCGCAGCCGGAACAGCCGGGGCTTGTCGTTGCCGGGCTGCGGTTTGGCGGTGACCGTGCCGACCTCGACGAAGCCGAAGCCGAGCGCGGGCCAGGCCGGCAGGGCCACCCCGTTCTTGTCCATGCCGGCCGCCAGCCCCACCGGGTTGGGGAAACGCACCCCGAAGGCCTCCACCGGGGCCGGCACCGCATAGCGGCTGCTCAGCAACGCTCGCGTCCGGGCGCCCAGCGACGCCAGGCGCGAGAGCGTGAACTCGTGCGCCTTCTCCGCGTCGCCGCCGCCCAGCCGGAACAGAACCGGCCGGACGGCACCGGTGAAGGCGCTCACGTCAGCACCTCCGCCGGCGCTCCGGTGATCGCAAGCTCGCTCACTCGCCCTCCCGCAGCATCGCGTGCAGTTCCTGCAGCGGGCGGACCGTCATGTCGCCGCGCATCAGGGCCTCGATGCCCATCACCGCCGCGGCCGCGCCCGGCACGGTGGTGATGCTCGGGATGTCGTACGTGACGGCGGCGCTGCGGATCTCGTAGCCGTCCGAGCGGGCGCTCGCCCCCGAGCCCTGCGGCGTGTTGATGATCAGGGCGATCTCGCCGGCCTGGATCAGCGCCACCGCGTTCTGGCCGGGGCTCTCGAAGTGCTTGGGCACGATCTCGCACTCGATGCCGTGCCGGCGCAGCACCTCGCCGGTGCCGGCCGTGGTGACGATGGTGAAGCCCAGGTCGGCCAGGCGCTTGACCGGGAAGATCATCGAGCGCTTGTCGCGGTTGGCCACCGAGACGAAGATCTTGCCGCTGGTCGGCAGCGAGCCGTACGCCGCCGCCTGCGACTTGGCGAAGGCCGGGCCGAAGCCGGGGTCGATGCCCATGACCTCGCCGGTCGACTTCATCTCCGGGCCGAGCAGGCTGTCCACGCCCTTGCCGGCCGGGGTGCGGAACCGCTTGAACGGCAGCACCGCCTCCTTGACCGCGATCGGCGCGTTCGCCGGGGTCTCGCCGCCGTCGCGGCTGCGGAACAGGATGCCCTCCTCGCGCAGCTCCTTGATGGTGGCGCCGAGCATGATCCGGGCGGCCGCCTTGGCCAGCGGCACCGCCGTCGCCTTGGAGACGAACGGAACCGTCCGGGAGGCGCGCGGGTTGGCCTCGAGGACGTAGAGCGTGTCGTCCTTGAGGGCGTACTGGACGTTGAGCAGGCCGCGGACGCCCACGCCGCGGGCGATCGCCTCGGTGTAGCGGCGTACCTCGGCCAGGTGCGAACCGGCCAGGGTGACCGGCGGCAGCGAGCAGGACGAGTCGCCGGAGTGGATGCCGGCCTCCTCGATGTGCTCCATGACGCCGCCGAGGTAGACCTCGCCGGTGGCATCGCAGAGCGCGTCCACGTCGATCTCGATCGCGTCGTCGAGGAAGCGGTCGACCAGCACCGGGTGGTCGGGCGAGATCTCGGTGGCCCGGGCGATGTAGTCGGCCAGCGTCGGCTCGTCGTACACGATCTCCATGCCGCGGCCGCCGAGCACGTACGACGGCCGGACCAGCACCGGGTAGCCGATCTCGTCGGCGATGGCCTTGGCTTCCTCGAAGCTGGTCGCGGTGCCGTGCTCGGGCGAGCGCAGGCCGGCCCGGTGCAGCACCTGGCCGAACGCGCCGCGGTCCTCGGCCAGGTCGATCGACTCGGGTGAGGTGCCGACGATCGGCACGCCCGCGGCCTTGAGCCGCTGGGCCAGGCCGAGCGGGGTCTGCCCGCCGAGCTGGACGATCACGCCGACCACGCCGGGGCCGCCGGCGGCCTTGCCGGACGAGTCCTCGGAGTGGAACACCTCGAGGACGTCCTCGAAGGTCAGCGGCTCGAAGTAGAGCCGGTCGGCGGTGTCGTAGTCGGTCGAGACCGTCTCCGGGTTGCAGTTGACCATGACGGTCTCGAAGTCGACCTCGCGCAGCGCCATCACCGCGTGCACGCACGAGTAGTCGAACTCGATGCCCTGCCCGATCCGGTTCGGCCCGGATCCGAGGATCAGCACCTTGGGCCGGTCGGACGGCGCGACCTCGGTCTCCTCCTCGTACGTGGAGTAGTGGTACGGCGTGTTCGCCTCGAACTCGGCGGCGCAGGTGTCGACCGTCTTGTAGACCGGCCGCACCCCGAGCCGGTGCCGCAGGATGCGTACGCCGTCCTCGCCGGCCAGTTCCGGGCGCAGCGCGGCCAGCTGGCGGTCGGAGAAGCCCGAGCGCTTCGCGCGGCGCAGCAGAGCCTCGTCGAGCACCGGGGCCGCCTCGACAGCGTCCCGCAGCTCGATCAGGGCGGCGATCTCGTCGAGGAACCACGGGTCGATGCCGCCGCTGGCCTCGTGCACCTGCTCGACCGTCGCGCCGAGCCGCAGCGCGCGCTCGACGGTGTAGAGGCGCCCGTCGTGCGGGATCCGCAAGGCCGCCAGAGTCGACGCGAGGTCCGCATCATCGGGCAGAGTCCAGAAGCCGGCGGCCTTGGTCTCCATCGAGCGCATCGCCTTGTTCAGCGCCTCGGCGAAGTTGCGGCCCAGGCTCATCGCCTCGCCGACCGACTTCATCGTGGTGGTCAGCTCGGGGTCCGCGCCGGGGAACTTCTCGAAGGCGAACCGCGGGATCTTGACGACCACGTAGTCCAGCGCCGGTTCGAACGCCGCCGGGGTCTTGAGCGTGATGTCGTTCGGGATCTCGTCCAGGGTGTAGCCGATGGCCAGCTTGGCGGCGATCTTGGCGATCGGGAAGCCGGTGGCCTTGGAGGCCAGTGCGCTGGACCGCGACACCCGCGGGTTCATCTCGATCACGACCAGCCGGCCGTCGGCCGGGTTGATCGCGAACTGGATGTTGCAGCCGCCGGTGTCCACGCCGACCTCACGCAGCACGGCGATGCCCAGGTCACGCAGCTTCTGGTACTCGCGGTCGGTGAGCGTCATGGCCGGGGCGACGGTGACGCTGTCGCCGGTGTGCACGCCCATCGGGTCGACGTTCTCGATCGAGCAGACCACCACGACGTTGTCGTGCTTGTCGCGCATCAGCTCGAGCTCGTACTCCTTCCAGCCGAGCACGCTCTCCTCGATCAGCACCTCGTGCACCGGGGAGGCGGCGAGGCCGCCGCCGGCCAGGCGGTCCAGATCCTCGTCGTTGTGCGCCATGCCCGAGCCGAAGCCGCCCATGGTGAACGACGGCCGGATGACCACCGGCAGGCCCAGCTCGGCCACCGCGGCGTGCACCTCGTCCATCGAGTGGCAGACCCGGGAGCGGGGCGTCTCGCCCCCCGCCTTCGCCACGATGTCCTTGAACAGCTGCCGGTCCTCACCCTTGCGGATGGCGTCGACGTTCGCGCCGATCAGCTCGACGCCGTACTTCTCCAGGACGCCGTTCTCGTGCAGGGCGATCGCGGTGTTCAGGGCGGTCTGCCCGCCCAGCGTGGGCAGGATCGCGTCGGGACGTTCCTTGGCGATGACCAGCTCGACGAACTCCGGCGTGATCGGCTCGACGTAGGTGGCGTCGGCGAACTCCGGGTCGGTCATGATCGTGGCCGGGTTGGAGTTGACCAGCGAGACGCGCAGCCCTTCGGCGCGCAGCACCCGGCACGCCTGGGTGCCGGAGTAGTCGAACTCGCAGGCCTGGCCGATGACGATCGGGCCGGAGCCGATCACCATCACGTGCTGCAGATCGGAGCGCTTCGGCATCAGCGGGCCTCAACCTTCTCGACGAGCTCCACGAAGCGATCGAACAGGTAGTCCGCGTCGTGCGGACCCGCTGCCGCCTCGGGGTGGTACTGGACCGTGAAGGCGGGCACTTCGAGCGCCCGCAGACCTTCGACCACGTTGTCGTTGAGGCAGACGTGCGAGACCTCGACACCACCGAACTCGGTGTCGATGACCGTGTTCAGCGGGGCGTCGACCGCGAAGCCGTGGTTGTGCGAGGTGACCTCGACCTTGCCCGTGGTCTTGTCGAACACCGGCTGGTTGATGCCGCGGTGGCCGTACCCCAGCTTGTAGGTGCCGAAGCCGAGCGCCCGGCCCAGGATCTGGCTGCCGAAGCAGATGCCGAACAGCGGCACCCGGCGGGTCAGGACCGCCCGGGCCAGTTCGACCGGTACGTCCGCGGTGGCCGGGTCGCCGGGGCCGGGTGACAGGAACACCGCGTCCGGACTGACCTCCAGCAGCTGCTCGATCGTCGAGGACGCCGGGAAGATGTGCGTGGTCACGCCGCGCTCGGCCAGCCGCCGGGAGACGTTGCGCTTGATACCCAGGTCCAGCGCGGCGACCGTGTACCGGTGCTCGCCGACCGCCTCGACCGTGTACCGCTCGGCCGTGGTGACCTCGGCGGACAGGTCGGCGCCGGTCATCTGGGGCTGGGCCAGCACCCGCGCCTTGAGCGAGGCCGGGTCGAGGTCGAGGGTCGAGATCCCCACCCGCATCGCGCCGCGTTCGCGCAGGTGGCGGGTCAGGGCCCGGGTGTCGACGCCGCTGATGCCGACGATGCCCTCGGCGGCGAGCCGCTCACCGAGGTCGCCGGTCGAGCGCCAGTTGGACGGCCGGCGGGCCGGGTCGCGGACCACGTAGCCGGCCACCCAGATCCGGTCCGACTCGTCGTCCTCGGCGTTGACGCCGGTGTTGCCGATCTGCGGCGCGGTCTGCACGACGACCTGCCGGTGGTACGACGGGTCGGTCAGCGTCTCCTGATAGCCGGTCATACCGGTGGTGAACACGGCCTCGCCGAAGGTCTCACCCTCGGCGCCGTAGGAACTGCCCAGGAACGTGCGCCCGTCCTCGAGCACGAGGATCGCTGGGCTGCCGAAACGGCTTCGCCGTACTGCATCGAAAGAGTGGTGATTCACTTGACGGCCTTCCCGTCCAGGACTGTCGGCTCTCCCCGGAGGAAGGTCGCGACGATGCGACCCGGCAGGGTGGTGCCCGCGTACGGTGTGTTGCGGCTGCGGCTCGCCAGCCCGGCCGGGTCGACGACCCGGCGGGCGGACGGGTCCACCAGCGTCAGGTTGGCCGGCGTGCCGGCCGCGAGGTCGGTGCCGTGCCCGGTGAGGCCGGCGATGCGGGCCGGGGCGCGGGACATGCGCTCGGCGATGAGCTCCCACTGCTCCCCGAGGACGGAGAGCACGACCGGCAGTGCCGTCTCGAGACCCACCATGCCCGGGCGGGCGTAGGCCCACTCACATTCTTTGTCCTCGACCGCGTGCGGCGCATGGTCGGTGGCCACGATGTCGATCACACCGTCGACCAGGGCCTGGCGCAGCGCCTGCACGTCGGCGGCGGTGCGCAGCGGCGGATTGACCTTGTAGACCGGGTCGTAGCTGGCGGCGAGCTCGTCGGTCAGCAGCAGGTGGTGCGGCGTGACCTCGGCGGTCACCCGTACCCCCCGGGCCTTGGCATGGCGCAGCACCTCGACCGACCCGGCGGTGGAGACGTGGCAGACGTGCAGCCGGCTGCCGACGTGCTCGGCCAGGAGCACGTCGCGGGCGATGATCGCCTCCTCGGCCACCGCGGGCCAGCCGGTCAGCCCGAGGCGGGTGGAGACCTTGCCCTCGTGCATCTGGGCGCCCTCGGTCAGCCGCGGCTCCTCCGCGTGCTGGGCGATGATGCCGTCGAACGCCTTGACGTACTCCAGCGCGCGGCGCATCAGGCGCGGGTCGGCGACGCAGTGGCCGTCGTCGGAGAAGATCCGCACCCCGGCGGCCGAGGTGGCCATCGCGCCCAGCTCGGCCAGCTGCTTGCCGGCCAGCCCGACGGTGACCGCGCCGATCGGCTGCACGTCGACCAGCCCGGCCTCGCGGCCCAGCCGCCAGACCTGCTCGACGACGCCGGCGGTGTCGGCGACCGGCGACGTGTTGGCCATCGCGAAGACCGCCGTGTAACCGCCCAGGGCCGCGGCGCGCGAGCCGGTCTCGACCGTCTCGGCGTCCTCGCGGCCCGGCTCCCGCAGGTGGGTGTGCAGGTCGACCAGGCCGGGCAGCGCGACCAGCCCTTCGGCGTCGATGACCTCGTCGGCCCGGCCGCCGGCGGCGATGACGCCGTCGCGGATCAGCAGATCGGCCGGCTCGCCGCCGAGGACCGAGACACCTTTGATCAGGTACGAGGTCATGCCTTGCCTCCGAGCAGCAGGTAGAGAACGGCCATCCGGGCACTGACGCCGTTGGCGACCTGTTCGACGATCGTGGAGCGGGACGAGTCGGCCACCTCGGGCGCGATCTCCATGCCCCGGTTCATCGGTCCGGGGTGCATGACGATCGCGTGCTCCGGCAGCTTCCTCATGCGGGGCACGTCGAGTCCGTAACGGCGGGAGTACTCGCGGGCCGAAGGGAAGAAGGAGTCCTGCATCCGTTCGGTCTGCACCCGCAGCATCATCACGACGTCCGCGTCGGGCAGGACGCTGTCCAGGTCGTACGACACTTCCGTGCTCGGTTCGAGCGCGGCGGCGATGTCCACCGGGACCAGGGTCGGCGGGCCGACCAGGGTGACCTTGGCGCCGAGCGTGCTGAGCAGCAGAACGTTGGAGCGGGCGACCCTGCTGTGAAGCACGTCACCCACGATGACGACCCGGAGGCCGGCGATCCGGCCGAGCCGCGAGCGCATCGTGTACGCGTCCAGCAGCGCCTGGGTCGGATGCTCGTGGGTGCCGTCCCCCGCGTTGATCACCGAACCGTCCACCCAGGACGCCAGCCGGTGCGGCGCGCCGCTGGCCGGGTGCCGGATCACGACCGCGTCGGCGCCCATCGCCTGCAGGGTCAGCGCGGTGTCCTTGAGGCTCTCGCCCTTCGACACGCTGGAACCCTTGGCCGAGAAATTGATCACATCGGCGGAGAGCCGCTTGGCCGCCGCCTCGAAGGAGATCCGGGTGCGGGTGGAGTCCTCGTAGAAGAGGTTGACCACCGTGCGGCCGCGCAGCGTCGGCAGCTTCTTGACCTCGCGGCCGGCCAGGGCGGCCATCTCACCGGCGGTGTCCAGGATCAGGGTGGCGGTCTCGGCGTCCAGGTCGGCGGCCGAGCGCAGGTGCTTGATCATCGCGTCTCCTCCGAGCCGGAGAGCCGTACCTCGTCCACGCCGCCGTCGGTCTCGGCCAGCGAGACCCGGACGTTCTCCGACTGCGCGGTGGGGATGTTCTTGCCGACGTAGTCGGCACGGATCGGCAGCTCCCGGTGGCCGCGGTCGACCAGCACGGCGAGCTGCACGGAGCTGGGCCGGCCGACGTCGTTGAGCGCGTCCAGCGCGGCCCGCACGGTACGGCCGGAGAACAGCACGTCGTCGACCAGGATCACCCGGCGCCCGTCGATGCCGGCGCCCGGGATCTCGGTCTTGCCGAGCGCGCGGGTGGCGTGCAGCCGCAGGTCGTCGCGGTAGAGCGTGATGTCGAGCGCGCCGACCGGCACGTCGATGCCCTCGAAGGCGTGGATGCGGGCGGCCAGGCGGCGGGCCAGCGGAACACCACGGGTGGGGATGCCGAGCAGCACGGTGCCGGTGGCGCCGGAGGTCTTCTCCAGGATCTGGTGCGCGATCCGGTCGACCACCCGATGCAGATCCGCCGAGGAAAGGACGGTTTTACCTTGCGCATTGCCGATGTGGGTGTCGCGTAGAGACGCCACAGCGGACCTCCTTCCCCGCCTCACGGGACGGGTCGTTAAAGGATGTCGGTCAAGCAGACCCCAGTGGGGGCTGCTTGATGGCTGACGCTACGTTACCAGTGAGCGCGGCGTTGACCATGGTGACGTGGCTGACCCGCCGACCAGACGGACGAATGCGGGCAACTCAGTCTCGGACTCGGCGACTCATCGGTCGACACTTGACCAGAGGTTGCAAACTCCGTACCGTCACGCAGCGTAGCGATCCGAGGAAGAACCCTCCGGGCCAGCACAGTACTGGGAGTGTCCGAATGCCGTCTGAGTACGCCAAGTCGTTGGGCGCCCGCCTGCGCTCCATCCGCCAGCAGCAGGGCCTGTCCCTGCAGGGCGTGGAAGAGAAGTCGAACGGCCGCTGGAAGGCCGTCGTCGTGGGTTCGTACGAGCGCGGCGACCGCGCCGTCACCGTGTCGCGCCTCGCCGAACTGGCCGACTTCTACCGCGTCCCCGTCTCGGAGCTGCTGCCCGACGGCAGTGGTGTCCGGCTCGAGGCCACCAACAAGATCGTGCTGGACCTGGAGAAGCTGTACGACGCCGCCGGCGAGGACCTGGCCTACGTCGCACGCTACGCCCGGGCCATACAGCAGCAGCGCGGTGACTACAACGGACGCGTGTTGTCGATCCGTGCGGACGACCTGCGCGCACTGGCCATCGTGTACGACATCTCGCCGTCCGGCCTCATCGAGCGCCTGACCGAGCAGGGTGTGCTGGTCGCTGACCCGAGGGCGTTCTTCGCCTCCTGATCGCCACCACCGAAGAGGGGTCCCGCACCCGCGGGCCCCCTCTTCGCGTCTCCCCAACCTTCCCCACCAGCGCACCCCCCGGCCCCGCCCGCCCGGCCCGCCCGGCACGCCCGGCCCGCCCGGCACGCCCGGCCCGCTCGGTCACCGCGCCGGGTGACCGCCCCGGTCAGCCTCCTCCGCCCTGGTGACCTCACCCAAAGCGATCAACCCGAACGCAGCACCAGGCACGAGATACGCAGCGTTGCCGCCCAGCCCGCCACCGCGACGTTGATCACACCCCACCGCGCGGCCGCCCACTCCACCAAACGGGCGCGCGACACGACCGGACCCGGTCACCACCGACGCCGAAGCGTCCACCAAATCTCGCCCCACTGACCCCCATCGATCAGATCGATGCTGGTCAACGGCACCCCGCGCCGGATCACCAACACACGTGAGCGCCCGCCGGCGGTCACACATATCGTGACCGCGGGTGACCGAACCACTCACCTGAAGGTCATCAGCGCAGCGTGCGGTTGACCTCGCGCGCAGCGCGGAACCGCAACCACTCACGCACATGGCAGGGAGCGCAGCGACCGGTCTCGACGGGAGTGACGGTCAGCACCATGCACCCAGGCACGACCAGACCTTGAACTTGACCTTGCTCTTGCTCTTGCCAACAAAAAAACGGCCCGGACCAAAAGGCCCGGGCCGCCACTACAAGAAATTATCTGCTGGCGAATTCTGCGATGCGTCCGAGCAGCCCGTTGAGGAAGCGCGGACTGTCGTCCGTAGACATCTGCTTGGCCAGCTCGACCGCCTCGGAGATCGCCACCGGGTCGTCGATCTCGCCCACGTAGAGCAGCTCGAAAACCGCGATGCGCGCGAGGTTGCGGTCCACCACCGGCATGCGGTCGATGGTCCAGCCCTCGGCGTAGCTGGCGATCAGCTCGTCGATCCGGTCGAGGTTCTTCGCCACGCCCTCGACCAGGCTGACCGTGTAGTCCAGGTGGTCGGGGCGGGGCTTCTCGATGCGGTCCAGGTAGGTGACCAGGACCTGCGCCGGCGGCAGATCGCGCAGGTCGGCCTCGTAGAGGACGTCCAGCGCCCGCTTGCGCGCCTTGCGGCGCGCCGGCATCTGGGTCTTGGGGCCCTCCGCCATCAGCTACGGCCGAGGTAACGGCCGTCGCGGGTGTCGACCTTGATCTTCTCACCGGTGGTGATGAAGAGCGGGACGTTGACCGTCGCGCCGGTCTCGACGGTGGCGGGCTTGGTGCCGCCGGTGGAGCGGTCGCCCTGCAGACCGGGCTCGGTGTAGGTGACCTCGAGGAAGACGCTGGTCGGCAGCTCGATGTAGAGCGGCACGCCCTCGTGCGTCGCCACCGTGGCCTCGGCCTCGGGGAGCAGATAGTTCGCGTTGTCGCCGACGGTCGGGCCGGGCACCGTGATCTGCTCGAAGGTGTCCAGGTCCATGAAGACGAAGTCCTCACCGTCCTGGTAGAGGTACTGCATCGTGCGCTTGTCCACGGTCGCGGTCTCGACCCTGGTGCCGGCGTTGAACGTCTTGTCAACGACCTTGCCGGAGAGGACGTTCTTGAGCGTGGTGCGCACGAACGCCCCGCCCTTGCCCGGCTTGACGTGCTGGAACTCGACGACGGCCCACAGGGCGCCTTCGAGGTTGAGCACCAGGCCGTTCTTCAGGTCGTTGGTGGAAGCCATGTCCTGCCTTGGTCTTTGAAAGCGTGATGGTCTTCAGATGCGTGAAGGTGACCGAGCGAGTTTACCGGCGTGAGTCGTGAACAGGCGAATCGGGTCAACGCCGGCCGGCGATGTGCCGCAGCGCCAGGCGGTAACCGTCGACGCCGAGGCCCGCGATGACCCCGGTGGCCACCGCCGAGACGACCGAGTGCTGCCGGAACTCCTCCCGGGCGTGGATGTTGCTGATGTGCACCTCGACCAGCGGGGCGCGCAGCATCGCGCAGGCGTCGCGGACCGCGTACGAGTAGTGCGACCACGCGGCCGGGTTGAGCACGACCGGGGCCTGCTCGTCGGCGGCGGCGTGCAGCCAGGCCAGCATCTCGTGCTCGGCGTCGGTCTGCCGGACCTCGACGTCGAGGCCGAGCGCCCGACCCTCCTCCTGGCACAGGGCGACCAGGTCGGCGTATGAGGTGGTGCCGTAGACGTCGACCTGGCGGGTGCCGAGCCGGCCCAGGTTCGGCCCGTTCAGGACGTAGGTCTTCACGCCGACACCGCCCGGTAGGCCTCGGCCAGGGTCTGCTCGGAAGGCCCGGTGAGGATGCCCGGCCGGGCCAGACCGTCGAGCACGACGAAGCGCAGGGTGTCGGCCCGGGCCTTCTTGTCGACGCGCATGGCCGCGAGCAGATCGGGCCAGGCGGCCGGCGCGTAGCTGACCGGCAGGCCGAGCAGGGTCAGCACCTCGCGGTGCCGGGCCGCGGTGGCGTCGTCCAGGCGGCCGGACAGCCGGGACAGCTCGCCCGCGTAGATCAGGCCGACGGCGACCGCGTGGCCGTGCTTCCAGGCGTAGTGCTCGTTCTTCTCGATCGCGTGGGCCAGCGTGTGGCCGTAGTTGAGGATCTCCCGCAGGCCGGACTCGCGCAGGTCGTTGCCGACGACGTCGGCCTTGACCCGGATCGCCCGCTCGACCAGCTCGCGCAGCACGGCGCTGCGCGGGTCGGCGGCCGCGGCCGGGTCACCCTCGATGAGGTCGAGGATCACCGGGTCCGCGATGAAGCCGCACTTGGCCACCTCGGCCAGCCCGGCGACCAGGTCGTCGCCCGGGAGCGTGTCCAGCACGTCGAGGTCGCACAGCACCCCGGCGGGCGGATGGAACGCGCCGACCAGATTCTTGCCCGCGGTGGTGTTGACGCCGGTCTTGCCGCCGACAGCCGCGTCCACCATGCCCAGCAGGGAGGTGGAGACCGGCACCCAGCGCACGCCGCGCAGCCAGCTCGCCGCCACGAAGCCGGCGAGATCGGTCACGGCTCCCCCGCCGATGCCGAGGACCACGTCGGTGCGGGTGAAGCCGGCCGCACCGAGCTCGTCCCAGCAGCGCGCGGCCACGTCGATCGACTTGCCGGCCTCGGCGTCGGGGACCTCGATCGGCAGCGGCCGGATGCCCGCCGCCGACAGGGCGTCGGCGACCGCGGTCGCCCGCTCCTTGAGCGGAGGGGCGTAGAGCACGGCGGCCCGTACAGCGCCGTCGACCAGGCCGGGCAGGGCGTCGAGCAACCCCCGGCCGACGAGTACGTCGTAGGGCCGGTCACCGGGCACAGGGATTCGCGTCACGTCGTCCATCGGCACCGATCCTAGTGCGCCGAGCATGGGGTTATAGACACGTAACCCCATTACGGGTTACATATGGTCCATGCCGAAAATCAACGTGTACCTGCCCGATGAGCTGGCCGAGGCCGTACGGGACTCGGGGCTGCCCGTGTCCGCCATCTGTCAGCGGGCCCTCGAAGAGGCGGTCCGGCGGATCACCGTGATCCGCCGGACCGCCCTGGGCGACCTCGACGCCGACCAGCTCGCCGCGAGCCTGCCCTCGTTCACCCCGCGGGCCGTCACCGTCCTGTCCCTGGCGATCAATGCCGCCCGCGACGCCGGCGCGCCCAACGTCGGCACCGGCCATCTGCTGCGCGCCATGATCACCGAAGGGGAGAACCTGGCGTTGCGGGTGCTGCGCGCGATGGAGATCGAGCCCACGACGCTCACCTGGACCGAGCAGGACGAGCCGGGCGGCGGGCCGGGGCTGCGCTACAGCACGCCGGCCGCGGTCGCGTTGGAGATGCTCGTCGCCGAGGCCGCCGCTCTCGGGCACAACTACGTGGGCTGCGAGCACCTGCTCATCGGTCTCGCGGCCGAGCCCGACGGCGTCGCCGGGCGGGTGCTGCGCGAGGCGGGCGCCGACGGCAAGGCCGTGCGCCGGACGGTCTCCGCCGCCCTCAGCGGCTACGCCCACCTGCGGGCGACGAAGCCGCCGGTCGGACCGGAGGAGCTGAGCGCAGTGGTACGCGAGGAGCTGCGTCCCCTGGTTCAGCGGGTCGAGGCGCTCGAGGCGCGGCTGAGCTGACGGGCTGCCCGGCGGTCGGGCGGCTGGCGCGGCTGGCGTGGCCGGGCGACCGGACGGCTGGGCGCCCGAGGCGGCTGGCGCGACCGGGCGGCTAGCGCGGCTGGCGTGGCCGGGCGACCGGGCGGCCGAGGCGGCTGGGTTAACGGGCGGCGTACCTGGCGAGTTGCGCGGCGTGCTCGGCCAGCGCGGTCCGCAGTTCGTCCGGCCGCACCACCGTGAACGGCCAGCCCAGGCCGGCGAGCATCTGCGCCATCCCGGGCAGGCTCTGCGCCCGGCAGCTCAGCCGCACGCCGTCGGCGACCTCGGTGACGTCGGCGATGGCGGGCGGGACCCGGCGGCGGACCTGGGCGACGTCGGCCTCGATCAGCACCTCGACCTCCCACTTCCAGGGCAGCCCGGCCCACTGCCGGGTGACGTGCGCGACGGCGTCGAAGTTCGGCGGCGCCTCGAAGTCCTCGCCGGTGGGCACGGCGGCGGCGATCCGGTCCAGCCGGAACGACCGGATCTCGTCGGTGCGGTGATCGTGGGCGACGAGATACCAGCGCCCACTGTGGAAGACCAGCCCGTAGGGATCGACCTGCCGCCGGCTGACCCGGAGCCCGGGCTCGGCCACCTCCGCCGCGGACCCATCCGGCTCGACCGCCGGTCTTGCGCCACCCGCGGTCGCCGTTCGCGGATCGGCCGCGTCCGCCGACGACCCATCGGCCGGCGCATCCGGCGCGTCGGCACTGGCCGGGCGGCGGCGCGGTGTGCGGTAGGTGAGCGCGAGGCGCTGCTGCGACCGTGTGGCCGTGCCCAGGGTCAGCAGCAGATCAGCGATCGACGACGCGGCGCCTGAGCGAGGCGCAGGGTCCGGCTCGCGACGGCGCAGGGTCAAACCCAGACTGGCTCGCAGCGCCGCCAGGCGGTCGGCCAGGGCCGCCGGGAGGACCCGGGTGATCTTCGCTTCGGCGGCGGCGCTCGCCGGGGCGTCGGTGGCCAGGCCGAGGTTGTCGGCGGCCACGAGGCCCAGCACCACGGCCACGGCTTCGTCGTCGGTGAGCATCAGCGGCGGGAGCTTGAAGCCGGGCAGGAGGCGGTAGCCGCCGTACCGGCCGCGCTCGGCGGTCACCGGGATGCCTAGTTCGGCCAGGGTGCCCGCGTACCGGCGTACCGTGCGCTCGTCGACCGCCAGGCGGGCGGCGAGCTCGGCGCCGCGGATGCTGCGGTGGGTCTGGAGCAGCTCCAACATGGCGAGGACGCGCGAGGCGGGATGCGGCATGCCCAAGATTCTCCACCCTTTACCGGACGGGAATCGTCCGGTATCCGGTTTAGCGTGAGGCCATGACGACATACGTTCTGGTTTCCGGCATGTGGCTCGGCGGATGGGCCTGGCGCGACGTGACGGCCACGCTGCGCGGCCACGGGCACGAGGTGTTCCCGTTGACGTTGACCGGCGTCGCCGACCGCTCGCATCTGCTCGGCCCCGGCGTGGATCTCGACACCCACACCGAGGACATAGTCCGGCTGGTCGAGACCGAGGACCTGCGTGACGTGGTGCTGGTTGGGCACAGCTACGGCGGGATGCCGGTGAGCGCCGCGGCGTTGCGGCTGCGCGAGCGGATCGCCCGGGTGATCTATGTGGACAGCGGGCCGCTGCCGGAGGGCACCACCCAGCAGTCGATGTCCGGGGAGCCGGCCGGCCCGGGTGACGCGGTGCCGCCCCGCGAGTGGGACGCCGGCGCTGACCCGGTGCTGCTCGCCGGGCTGGACGAGGCGGCGCTGACGCTGCTGCGTACCCGCGGCACACCGCATCCCCGCGCCTCCGTGGAGCAGCCGCTCGGCGCCCGGGCCACCTCCCGGGATCTGCCCACGACGCTGGTCGCCTGCACGTTCCCGGAGGATCAGATCAAGGAGATGATGGCCGCCGGCCATCCGTTCTTCGCCGGTCTCACCGAGGCCGAGGTGGTGGTGCTGCCCACCGGCCACTGGCCGATGCTCAGCGAGCCGGTCGCGCTAGCCGGGATTCTTGAGCAGCGCGGCTAGCTCGGCGGCGATCTCCTCGGGACTGCGGGCGTCGGTGGCGATCGTGTGCGTGGCCACCGAGGCGTAGAGCGGGCGGCGCTGCTCCATCAGGTATTTCAGGGTCGCCCGCGGGTTCACGGACAGCAGCGGGCGGCCCGCGCCGAGCCCGACCCGCTTGACCGCGTCGGACAGCTCTACCGACAGGAACACCACGGTGTGCTCGCGCAGCGACTCGCGGGTGCCCTCGTGCAGGATCGCGCCGCCGCCGAGGGCGAGCACGCCGGGGAACGAGCCGAGCGCCTCGGCGATCGTCGTGCGTTCCAGGGCCCGGAAGGCGTCCTCGCCGTCGTCGAAGAAGATCTCCGGGATCGGCTTGCCGGCGCGCTGCTCGATCAGGTGGTCGGTGTCGGCGAAGTCCACGCCGAGCAGCGCGGCCACCGCCTGCCCGACCGTGGTCTTGCCCGCGCCGGGCGGACCGACGATCACCGCGGCCGGTGCGGTCACCGGATCAGCAGACTGTCGAGGTAGCCGGCCAGGTTGCGGCGGATCTCGGCGACCGAGTCGCCGCCGAACTTCTCCGTCGCGGCCTCGGCCAGCACCAGCGCGACCATCGCCTCGGCGACCACCGCGCCGGCCGGCACCGCGCACACGTCGGAGCGCTGGTTGATCGCCGTGGTCGCCTCGCCGGTGACCACGTCGACGGTCTGCAGGGCACGGTTCAGCGAGGAGATCGGCTTCAGCGCGGCGCGGACCCGCAGGTTCTCGCCGTTGGTGATGCCGCCCTCCAGGCCGCCGGCCCGGTCGGTGATCCGCTTGACGCCGTCCGCGGTCGGGATGATCTCGTCGTGCGCGACCGAGCCGCGCGAGCGGGCCTGGGTGAAGCCGTCGCCGATCTCCACGCCCTTGACGGACTGGATGGACATCAGGGCGGTGGCCAGCCGGGCGTCCAGCTTGCGGTCCCACTGCACATGCGAGCCCAGACCCGGGGGTACGGACCAGGCCAGCACCTCCACGATGCCGCCGAGGGTGTCCGCATCCTTCTTCGCCGCGTCGACCTCGGCCACCATCCGGGCGCTCGCCTCCGGGTCGAGGCAGCGCAGCGGGTCGGCGTCGATCCGGGCGGCGTCCTCGGGCGTCGGGATGAGGCCGGCCTTGGCCGCGACCGGGCCGAGCTCGATCACGTGCGACACGATGTCGATGCCCAGCGCCTGCTTGACCAGCGCCTTGGCGACCACGCCCACAGCCACCCGGGCCGCGGTCTCCCGGGCGCTGGCGCGCTCGAGGATCGGCCGGGCGTCGGTGTGCCCGTACTTCTGCATGCCGGCCAGGTCGGCGTGCCCGGGCCGGGGCCGGGTCAGCGGCGCGTTGCGGGCCTGGGCCGCGAGCTCCTCGGGATCCACCGGGTCGGCGGCCATCACGGTGCGCCACTTGGGCCACTCCGAGTTGCCGATCCGGATCGCGACCGGGCTGCCCAGCGTGACGCCGTGCCGCACCCCGCCGATGATCTCGATCTCGTCCTGTTCGAACGCCATCCGCGCGCCCCGGCCGTAGCCGAGACGGCGGCGCGCGAGATCGCGGCCGATGTCCTCGCTCGTCACCCGCACACCGGCGGGCACCCCTTCGAGAAGGGCGACGAGCGCCGGGCCGTGGGATTCACCTGCGGTAAGCCAGCGCAACACGGGTCACAGTCTGGCACGTCGTCGTCGCAGGCCGCCGCCCCGGGTTTCCCCGTCCCGCCTGCCGGACCACGGCGGCCGGGCTGAGCGGGCTCAGCGGACGGCGGACGCCGCCGTCAGGGCCGCCCGCATCGCCGCCTCCGGCGCGGGGCGCACGCCGGTGAACTGCTCGAACTGGCCCAGTGCCTGCGCCAGCAGCAGGTCCAGCCCGGACACCACCGGGACCCCGTGCTGGGCTGCCGCGGCGGCCAGCGGGGTGGGCCACGGGTCGTAGATCGCGTCGAACAGCACCGTGCCGGGCCGCCACTTCACGGCGGTCGCCAGGGCGTCGGCCGCTCCTTTGGGCACGGTCGAGATCACGGCGTCCGCGTCGAAGGCCGCCGGGGCGTCGGCCCACTCCACGCCGGTGATGGTGACGCCCAGGGCCGCCGCGGCGGGGGCGAGCTCCTCGCGGGCCTCCGGACGCCGGGTCACCACGGTCACGTCAACGGCACCCAGCTGCGCCGCGGCGGCCAGCGCGGCGCGGGCCGTACCGCCGCCGCCCAGCACCGTGACGCTGGGGCCACGCGCCAGACCGGCGTCGCCGAGGACCCGGACCATGCCCGGGACGTCGGTGTTGTCGGCGAACCAGGTGCCGTCGGGCCGGCGTACCAGGGTGTTGGCCGCCCCGATCGCGATCGCGACCGGCGACGCCGCCGCGGCCAGCGTCAGCGCGACCTCCTTGAGCGGCATGGTCAGCGACAGCCCGGCCCACTGCGGGCCGAGGCCCGCCACCAGGGCGGGCAGCTCGGCCTCGGCGCACTCGATCGCGGTGTAGCTCCAGGTCAGCAGGCCGGCGGCGGCGTAGCCGGCGGCATGGATGACCGGGGACAACGAGTGGCTGATCGGCTTGCCGCACACCGCGGCGTGACGGCTCGGGACGGAAGGCCGGGACGACGACTGCACCGGGACACTCTACGTCCGGTGTCCGTCAGCAGAGCGGAATGCCGTTGGCGCACGCCTTCTCGATGTTCTTCTCATGCTCGGCGTTGGTGGTGGCGAACGCCGAGTTGCCGGCCTTGTCGACCGCCACGAAGAACAGCCAGGAACCGGCTGCCGGTGCCGCCGCGGCCTTCAGGGCCGCCTCGCTCGGGCTGTTGATCGGTCCCAGCGGCAGGCCGACCCGCAGCTCCGTGGTGTACGGGTTCTTCGGGTCCTCCAGCTCCTTGGTCGTCATCTTGCCGGAGTGCTTGCCGTCCTTCTCCTGCAGATCGAGCCAGTAGTTGGTGGTGACGTCGAACTGGAGCGGCATCTTTTCCTTGTACGCCCGGTTGTACGCCACCCGGGCGACCTTGGGCAGGTCACCGGGGGTGCCCGCCTCGGCCTGACTCAGCGACGCCACGATCAGGGCCTCGTACGGCGAGACCGACAGCGTGTTCTGCACCTTGTCGACGAACTTGAGCTCCCCGGTGACCGCGAGGAACTGCTGCACCATGATGCCGAGGACCTCCTCGGCGGTCGACTTCGGCGGGAACTCGTACGTGTCCGGGAACAGGAAGCCTTCGACGCTGGTGGTCGCGGCCTTCTTGCCGTCGCGGCGGTTGAACCAGAAGTCGGGAACACCCAGCGCCTTCGGGTCCTTGGCCGCGGCCTGGAAGTCGGCCACCGGGACGCCGGTGGCCTTGGACAGCAGTGTGAACGCCTGCCGCGCGGTCGTGCCGGGGGTGATGGTGACCCCCGAGACCACCCGGGACTTCGGGTCCAGCATCAGCGTCACGGCCTGGGCGGCCGCCATCTGCTTGCGCATGTTGTACGTGCCGGACTGGATGTTCTTGCCCTTGGGGTTGGCATCCGCGGCCTCGGTGAAGGCGGCTGTGCTCTTGACCACATCGGCGTCGTACAGCACGTTGCCGATCTCGGTCAGCGAGGCGTCCTTCGGGACCTTCACCTGCACCGGATCGGTGCCGGGGCCGTCGTAGTCGGCCGCCGTGAAGAAGCCCTTGATCTTCGAGTAGCCCAGGTATCCGCCGACGCCGAGCACGCCCAGCAGGATGAACACCATGAGGAAGGCGACCGCGGACTTACCGCCCTTGCCGCCGCCGCCCTTGGAACCGCGGAACCCCCGCCGGTGGCGAGGTCTGCCCTTCTCCGCCTGTTCGTCGAACGCCAGGTCCAGCTCGTCGATCATCTCGTCTGCCTCCGCTGCGCGTCCAGCCAGCTCTGCAGGATCTCCACCGCGGCCGCCTGGTCGACGACCGCCCGTTGACGCTTACCCCGTACGCCACGTTCGGCCAGCCTACGGGTTGCGACCACAGTCGACATCCTCTCGTCCGCCAGGACGATCGGAACAGACCCTACCGCCCGTTCCAGTCGCCCAGCGTACGCACGTATGTCGATGGCGGCAGGCCCCTCCTCACCGTTGAGGCGCACGGGGAGGCCCACCACGATCTGCACCACCTCGTGCTCCCCCACGAGGCGGACGAGCTGAGCTATGTCGCCGGGGACGGCGTCGGGCGCCGCACCCATGTCACGGGGCACCGTGACCAGGGGGGTGGCCAGGATCCCGTCAGGGTCACTGAGTGCGACCCCGACGCGGACCTTACCCACATCCACACCCAGCCGCCTACCCCGCGGCACCGGCAACATGTCGACGGCCTCCCTCTCAGACGGCCTCGCCGACCGCCTTCTCCACCGCTGCCAGCAAGACATTCACCTGGTCAGCGGGCACTCCACCGCCCTGCGCGAGGTCGGCGTTGCCGCCGCCCCGGCCGGAGAGCGCGCCCTTGACCAGATCGGCCGCGGACAGACCCCGACTCTTGGCTGTGCCGTTGATCGCTACGATCAGTGACGCCTTGCCGTTGGACCGGGCCGCGACCGCGACCACCGCCGGTCGCCCGGCGTCGATCTTGCCGCGAATCTCCTGGGCCAGGGTACGCACGTCGTTGGTCGCCGCACCCTCGGGTGCCTCGGTCCCGACGTACGCCACGCCCCGCAGATCACGGGCCTGCGCCGCCAGCGCACCGGCACCGCCGAGCACCAGCTGGGCGCGCATCTTCTCGAGCTCCTTCTCGGCGTCGCGCAGCGCCGTGACGGTCTGCTCTACCCGCTCCGCGACCTGGTCACCGGGCACCCGGAAGAGCTCCGCGAGCCGCGAGACCAGCAGGTGCTCCTTGGCCAGGAAGCCGAACGCGTCGATGCCGACGAGCGCCTCGACCCGGCGGACCCCGGCGCCGATCGACGACTCGTTGAGGATCTTCACCAGACCCAGCTGGCCCGAGCGGGCCACGTGCGTACCACCGCAGAGTTCACGCGCGTAGTCGCCGACTTCAACCACTCGGACCTCGTCGCCGTACTTCTCCCCGAACAGGGCCATCGCGCCGAGCCGGCGCGCCTCCTCCTGCGAGGTGATGAACGCATGCACTTCGAGGTCACGCAGCAGCACCTCGTTGACCTGCTGCTCGACGTCGTGCAGCACCGCCGGCGAGACGGCCCCGGGGGTGTTGAAGTCGAAGCGCAGCCGGCCGGGCGCGTTCAGCGAGCCCGCCTGGGTCGCCGACTCGCCCAGGAACGCCCGCATGGTCTGGTGGACCAGGTGCGTCGCCGTGTGCGACCGCGAGATCGCCTTGCGGCGGGTCACGTCGATCTCGGCGAAGCCGGCCTCACCCGCGCGCACCTCGCCGCGGACGACCCGCGCCTTGTGCACGATCAGGCCGGGCAGCGGCTGCTGGACGTCGACGACCTCCACCTGGCCGCCGCCGACGTTGATCAGGCCGGTGTCGGCCTGCTGGCCACCGCCCTCGGCGTAGAACGGGGTGGTGTCGAGCACCAGCTCGACGTAGTCACCCTCGCCCGCCGCCGCGACACTGGCGCCGCCGCTGCCGAGCAGCGCGCGCACCCGGGACTCCCGGGAGACCTCCGCATAGCCGGTGAACTGCACCGGGCCGCCGTCCTCGAGCACCGAGCGGTACGCCGACAGGTCGGCGTGACCCGTCTTGCGCGCGGCCGCATCCGCCTTCGCGCGGGACCGCTGGTCGGCCATCAACCGGCGGAAGCCGTCCTGGTCGACGTCGAGGCCCTGCTCGGAGGCGATCTCCAGGGTCAGGTCGATCGGGAAGCCGTACGTGTCGTGCAGCTGGAACGCCTGGGCGCCGCTGAGCTTCGCCCCGCCCGACTTCTTGGTCTCGGTGATCGCCGTGTCGAGGATCGTCGTGCCCGCCCGCAGAGTGGCCAGGAACGCCTCCTCCTCCGCGTACGCGTACGTGGAGATCCGGCCGAACTCCTCCGCCAGCTCCGGGTACGACGGCGCCATGCAGTCGCGCGCCACCGGCAGCAGCTCGGGGAACGTGGCGCCCTGCCAGCCGAGCAGGCGCATCGCCCGGATCGCCCGGCGCATGATGCGGCGCAGCACGTAACCGCGGCCCTCGTTGGACGGGGTGACCCCGTCGCCGATCAGCATCAGCGCGGTACGGACGTGGTCGGCGATCACGCGCAGCCGGACGTCGTCAGGGTGCGACAGGCCGGCCTCGTGACCGGAGTGCGCGCCGTACTCCTTGCCGGCCAGCTCCGCCGCCCGGGCCAGGATCGGCTTGACCTCGTCGATCTCGTACAGGTTGTCGACGCCCTGCAGGATCGACGCGACCCGCTCCAGGCCCATGCCGGTGTCGATGTTCTTCTTGGGGAGATCGCTGACGATCGTGAAGTTCTCCTTGCTCTTCACGTCGGTGATCTCGTACTGCATGAAGACGAGGTTCCAGAACTCCATGTAGCGGTCCTCGTCGACCTCCGGACCGCCCTCCTTGCCGTACTCGGGGCCACGGTCGTAGAAGAGCTCGGAGCAGGTGCCGCCGGGGCCGGGGATGCCCATGTGCCACCAGTTGTCCTTCTTGCCCCGGCGCACGATCCGCTCGGCGGGCACGCCGGTCGCGCGCCACATCTCGAACGCCTCGTCGTCGTCGAGGTAGACGGTCGCCCAGACCCGCTCCGGGTCGAGCCCGAAGCCGCCCTTGTCGACCGGCTTGGTGGACAGCTCCCAGGCGAGCCGGATGGCGTCCGCCTTGAAGTAGTCACCGAACGAGAAGTTGCCGTTCATCTGGAAGAACGTGCCGTGCCGGCTGGTCTTGCCGACCTCGTCGATGTCCGGGGTACGGATGCACTTCTGCACGCTGACCGCCCGCTGGTACGGCGGGGTGCGCTGGCCCAGGAAGAACGGCACGAACTGCACCATGCCGGCGTTGATGAACAGCAGGTTCGGGTCGTCGATGGCCGGCAGCGGGGCACTCGGCACGACCGTGTGCCCGTTCGCCTCGAAGTGCGCCAGAAAGCGCCGCTTGATCTCCGCCGTCTTCATCGCTGGTCCTCACTCGCGTGCCGCCCCTGCGTGCCGTCACGCAGCTCGGCGAATTGGTCGTCGTAGAGCTCACCCGCGGCGAAGGCCTCGTGGATCTCCTGCTCGCGCTCGGCCATCCCCTCGCGGACGTCATCCACGAAGCTACGCAGCGACTCGACCAGACCGCCAGCGGATTGCGACAGCGAGGTGGCGATGCCGGTAGGGGTGAACTCGTTGGCCTTACGGGTGACCTTGCGCACGACGATGGCGCCGACGGCCAGGCCGACACCCAGCCAGAGCAGCCGCTTCATGGCGGTGTTCCTTCCGAGCTAGAAAAGCTGGTGATGGTCAGCGGGCCGCGCGGGCGGCCTTGCGGCGCTGCTTGAGGGAGGCGCGGACCTCGCGCTCGTCCTCGGCGTGCCGGCGGGCGGCGGCGGCCTTGCGCAGGCCGTAGCCGAACGACGCGACCTTGATCAGGGGGTTCGCGGCGGCGGCGGCCACGACGGTGGTCAGGTTGGCCACGCTGGCCGTGACGTTCTGCGCGTGCTCGGTCATGGTGTCGACCTTGGCGAGCTGCACGTTGACACCGTCCAAAGAGACCTGGACCTGGCCCAGGGCGGTGTTCACGTTGCCCACCGTCTCGGTGACGTTGCCGAGCAGCGGCCCGGTGCGGTCGTTCAGGTCGTTGATCGCCTGGGTGGCGGCGTCGACCGTGTGGCGCAGCTTGAGAATCGGGACCGCGAGCACCAGCACGAGCATCAAAAACGCGCCCGCCGCGATCAGGCCTGCGATTTCTCCGGCGGTAACGTCCATCTACGCGTCTCCTCTACTGACGTGCCTCACAGTGTGACAACGTGCAGACCCTACCGTCAGTGACCGGTGGACGCTTCACGACGCCGTCGGTGTCGGCTCCAGCAGTGGATCGGGTGTCAGCACCGGGTCGGGCGTCTCGCCGATCAACGAGGGATCCACGGCGGGCTGCGGCTTGCCCCGCTGGTCGGTGACGGCGTTCTGCACCTTGATGCTCACGGTCGACCCGGTGCAGGTGGACGGGTCGGGAGTGGGCACGAGCCCGTCGGGCCCGACGGACGGCTGAGTGGCCGGATCCTGGGCGGCGACGGCGTCGACGGCGCACTCGGGCAGCCGCACCCACAGGTCCAGAGTGAACTCGTCCCTGGTCCAGCAGGTGTACTTGCCGGAGGTGGTGGGCTGGTCGGAACACTCGCCGCTGCGGGCCTTCCAGCCGGCCTCGGTGAGGGCGGTCGCGTACGCCTTGTCGGTCTCCTCGAACGGCCGCTCGGACTGCGCGGTGCGCTCCCGGAACCGGCAGTCGAAGAAGCACCAGATGCTGCCGCTGGTGCGGTCGTCGACCTGCTTGTCGGCCCAGGTGGGCACGCTGAGCGCATCGAGCGAGTTGAAGACCGGGTCCCGCGTGGCGGACCGGATGCCGAACAGCAGCGGCAGCAGCAGGAGCACGACGACGCTGAGCGTGACCAGGGTGATGACCCGGAGGCGGCGCTCGGTGCGCAGGCGGGTGCGCAGCTCAGCGCCCTTGCCGAGCAGGCCGCCGGGTGACTCGCGCTCGTCGTCGGCCGGGCTTTCGTCCGCATCGGGTACGCCGCCGGCGCCGACAACCGCAACAGCGCCAACCCGCCCGGGAGGCGTGACGGTGCCGGTCCCCCGTACGGGTGAAACTTCGGCCGTGCCCCGCCCGGGCACCTCGCCCTTACCACGACCGGGACCGCCCACGGCCGCCCGGCCGGGAGCATCCACGGCCGCCCGGCCGGGAGCATCCACCGCGCCACGACCGGTTACGTCGGCGGTGCCCCGACCGGGAACCGGCGCCGCGCCGCGACCGGGGACTTCAGCCGCGCCTCGGCCCGAGACCTCGGCGGTTCCCCGGCCGGGGACGTCAGCGGCTCCTCGGCCGGGCGCCTCAGCAGCGCCACGACCCGGTACTGCGGCGGCACCGTGTCCGGGTACTGCGGCGGCACCGTGACCGGAGACCGCGGCGGCACCGCGTCCGGGCACTGCGGCGGCACCATGGCCGGAGACCGCGGCGGCACCGCGTCCGGGAGCGCCCGGAGAACCACCATCGGGAAGACCGGGCGTCCCCCGGGTGGGCACCTCGCCGGTTCCCCGGCCGGGTGCTGCGGCGGCCCGGCCGGGCAGGACCTCCGCGGCACCACGGCTCTGCGGAAGTTCGGGAGTGCCACCCCCGGGCGTCGCCGGACCCGCGCCACGACCCGGCGTGACCTGGCCCGTGCCGCGGGGTGGCGTGACCGGGCCCGTGCCATGACCCGGCGTGGCATGACCTGGCGTTGTGGGGCCTGCGCCGGGGCCCGGGGGGACTGCGGCGGCGCCTCGGCCGGGCGGCGTCGAGCCGGTCCCGCGCACCGGCCGGCCGGGATCGTTCAGGCTGGCCGGACGCGCACCGGTGCCGGTGTGTTCGTCACCGTGCGGGCCGGCGAAGTCGCTGCGTTGCCCGGGGCCGGCAAGGCCTCCCGGCCGACCCGGGCCCCGGATCTCGCCGGACTGGCCGAAACCGCCGGGCTGACCGGGAACACCGGACTGACCCGGACCGCCGGGCTGACCCGGACCGCCAGGCTGACCCGGACCGCCAGGCTGACCGGGACGGCCAGGCTGACCCGGACCGCCAGGCTGACCGGGGCGCGGCAGACCGCTGGGCTGACCCGGACCGCTGGGCTGACCCGGACCGCCAGGCTGACCGGGGCGCGGCAGACCGCTGGGCTGACCCGGACCTGCCGGTCCCCCGCGGCGCAGCGGCCCGGTCGACCCGCCGGGCTGGCCGGGTGTGCCGGGCTGGTTCGGGGCACCCGGCAGGCCGCTGGGCCGGCCGGGTGCGGAAAGACCCTGAGCCGGGCCGCCCGGTGCCGGGCTGCCCGGACGGATCGGCAGCCCGCTCGGCTCGGCGGGGCTGACCGGGCTGCTGGCATCGCGACCCGGCCGGCCCGGAGCGTTCGGCTGCTGGCCCGCCGCGCCCTGACCGGGCGCCGACCGGCCGGGGCCACGAACGACCCCGGCACTGTGCTGACCGCTCTCGACGGGACCCGACACCCGCTGTCCAGGACCGGAGAAAGTTCCCGGCTGCCCGGGACCACCGTGCTGACCAGGACCGACCGGCTGACCGGGTGCGCCGGCGAGACCGCTGGGCTGCTGGTCGGGTACGACCCGGCCGCCGGGGCGCCCGGGCACTGCGCGACCGGCGCCGGGCTGGCCGGGCGCCGGCGGCTGGACACGACCGGGTGCGGGCGGGCGGGCGCCCGGCTGGCCCGGTCCGGGACGGCCGGTCCCCGGCTGCGCGCGGCCGCCGGGAGGCGCGTTGCCCGGCACACCACGGCCGGGCTGACCGGCCGCCGGCGAACCGGGCACGGGGGCACCGGGCACCTGCGGACCCGTGCCGGGTGCCTGCGGACCTGCGCCGGGAACGGGACGTCCCTGCTGACCGGGCCGGGGAACCCGCCCGGTGCCACGACCAGCCGCGCGGGCGGCCGCCTCACCGGCGCGGGCGATCTGTCCGGTCGTGCCGATGACGCCGGACGTGCTTCCGGCCATCGCTCCGGCGCGACCGGGGACGGCGGGGGTGCGCACACCTTCGCGGCCGGGCACGACGGGCGGTACGACGGCCGACGCGCGCACTGGGCCGGTGGTCGTGCCGGGTGCACCCCGGCCGGCGGGGGCACCGCCGCGGGCGGCGGGATCCGGGGCAGCGCCACGGCCGCGCGGGCCGGCGGCGCCGCGACGGCCGACCGGTCCGGTGCCGGGGTCTTCGTCGGGGTCCGGAGCGCCGTGCTGGCCACCGGCGCGGCCGGCCGGCGGGATCGCACCGGTGTGCTGGCCGAGGCGATCGCCGGGCTGCTGACCGGGGTCGGGACGGCCGTGGCGGCCACCGCCGTCGACGGGGCCGGCGTCCGGCCGGGCATGCGCCGAGCCGGCGTTGCGGGCGCCGAAGGACTGCCCGTCGGCACCGGGGACCGCCGACACCGGGCGGCTCGACCCACCGGTCGGCTGACCGGCGCGTCCACCGGCGGCGAAGCCGCTGACCTCGTCGGGCGCGGCATGGCCCCCGCGGGCAGGACCGGTCTGTTCCGGCGGGCGGCCTCCGGGATCCTGATGCCGCGCAGCACGACTCGCGGGCGACACCGGGCCACCGGGCAACGGCCCGGCGGCAGCAGGCGGCCCAGCAGCGCGATGACCACCGGCCGGCGGCACGGCACCCGGCCCACCACCATCAGGCAGCCCGGCAGCACGACGACCACCAACCGGCGGCACGGCACCCGGCCCACCACCATCAGGCAGCCCGGCAGCACGACGACCACCAACCGGCGGGACAGCACCCGGCCCACCACCATCGGGCGGCCCGGCAGCTCCACGACCACCGGCCGGCGGGACAGCACCCGCTCCGCCGACAGCAGGCGGCTCGGCAGCACGACGGCCACCCGCGGGCGGCACCGCAGCCGCTCCACCAGCAGCAGGCGGTCCAGCAGCACGACGGCCGGCGGCCGGCGGCACCGCAGCTGCTCCACCAGCAGGCGGTCCAGCAGCACGACGACCAACAGGCGGCACTGCACCCGAACCGGCGGCACCAGGCGGCGTGGCAGCGCGATGGCCCCCACCGGAGGGTCCGGCCGGTGACCCGGCTGCTCCCGGCGTGGCCGGGGAGCCCGGCCAGCCCGGCGGCGTCGCGGGCGAGGTCGGATGGACACCGGGCACCGCCGGAGCGTTGCCCGAGGCCGGCACGGCCGACGTCGGACTGACCGCCGGGAACGATCCGGACGGGTTCGGGTCGATCCGGCCGCTCAGCTGTCCGGCGTCCATCTGGCGACGGCCGTGACCGGGAGCCGGGACTGCCCCGGGCTCCGGAGTCGCGGGAGCCGCGCGGCGCCCGGCGGGACGGATGCCGGGCTCGCTGCGGTCGATCGGGGCGTGCCGTCCGGTGGACTCGTCCGCGACCCCGCCGTGGCGCGCGCCGGACGGGCCCTGACCAGGGGCTGCCTGTCCGGGCGCGGCTTGCCAGCCACCGGTCCTGTGCTCACCGGACCCGGTCTGCCAGCCGCCGGTCGTGTGCTCACCCGACCCGGTCTGCCATGCCGGCGGACGGTCGCCGCCGGCCGGGGAGGCCGGTGCTGCCGGCGTGCCGTACGTGGGAGCGGAGCGGGGACCGGCCGGCGAGCCGGGCACCACCGGAGAACGCGGACCGGCCGCAACCCCGGGAGCAGGACCGGGACGGGCGCCGGGCGCGGAATGGGGACCCGCGGGTCCACCTGAGCGTGGTGCGGCCGGAGAGCCCGGAGCAGCCGTGGGACGCGGACCCGCCGGGGACAACGGCGCCACCGGGAACGGCGAGTCGTCGTCCACCGGGTCGTCCGGCCCGGGTGCGCGGCGACCGCTCTTGCTCGTGCGGCCCTCGCCGGCTGAGGAGCCGGGGCCGATCGCCGAGCGGTCCTCCTTGGCGCTGCGCAGGTCGTCGAGCCAGCCGGTCTCCTCGCGGGGCACCTCGACGGGCTCGACGGGCTCCGGCCGGCCGCGGCCGAACAGGCGGCGGCTGCGACCCGCCTGTTCGCGCTGGTCGGCGTCGTCGTCGGGCCTGTCGGCACCGCGCCTGCTCACGGCTGGTCCTCTCCGGCGGCCGGGCCGCTGTCGTCCACCTTCGGCCCGTCGCCGGACGGGCCGTTCGAGCTGCCCGCGCCGGGCGGCGTGGGCCGGGGGTCCGCGCCGGATGGCGTGGGCCGGGGGTCCGCGGACGGGCCGCGGACGATTCTGCGCAGCCGGGGCAACCGCTCGCCGACCGCGCGTTCCGCGCCGTGGTCGGTCGGGCGGTAGTAGTCCGCGCCGATCAGATCATCCGGCACATACTGCTGCCTAACAACACCCTTCGGGTCGTCGTGTGGATACCGGTAGCCCTTGCCGTGACCAAGGCCACGTGAGCCCGGGTAGTGCGCGTCCCGCAGCGCCGGTGGCACTGCCCCGCCGCGGCCGGCCCGGACGTCGGCCAGCGCCTCGCCCAGGGCGGTCGTCACGGCGTTCGACTTCGGGGCCGTGGCCAGGTGGACCACCGCCTGGGCCAGGTTGAGCTGGGCCTCGGGCAGGCCCACCGACTGCACCGCCTGGGCTGCGGCCGTCGCGATGAGCAGCGCCTGGGGGTCGGCCATGCCGACGTCCTCGCTCGCGAAGATCACGATGCGCCGGGCGATGAACCGGGGGTCCTCGCCGGCGACCAGCATCCGGGCCAGCCAGTGCAGCGCCGCGTCCGGGTCGGAGCCGCGCATGCTCTTGATGAACGCGCTGATCACGTCGTAGTGGGCGTCGCCGTCGCGGTCGTAGCGGACTGCGGCCACGTCGACGGCCTGCTCGGCGGTGGCCAGGTCGATCTCGGCGGCGCCCTGGGCCGCGGCGGAACCGGCCGCTGCCTCCAGCGCCGTCAGCGCCTTGCGGACATCGCCGCCGGCCAGCCGTACCAGATGCTCCTCGGCCTCGGCGGTGAGCGTGACCGCGCCGCCCAGGCCGCGGGGGTCGGTGACCGCGCGGCGGACGAGCTGGCGCACGTCCTCGTCACCCAGCGCCTGCAGGGTGAGCAGCACGCAGCGCGACAGCAGCGGGGAGATCACCGAGAAGTACGGATTCTCCGTGGTGGCCGCGAGCAGCGTCACCGTGCGGTCCTCGACCGCGGCGAGCAGCGAGTCCTGCTGGGTCTTGCTGAAGCGGTGCACCTCGTCGATGAACAGCACGGTCGGCGGGCCGCCGGCGCGGCGCTCGCGGCGGGCGGTGTCGATGACCGCGCGCACGTCCTTGACCCCTGCGGTCAGCGCCGACATGGCCACGAACTTGCGGTCGGTGGCCCCGGCGACGAGGTGGGCGATGGTGGTCTTGCCGGTGCCGGGCGGGCCCCACAGGATGACCGACATCGGCGTGGTGCCGGTGACGAGCTGGCGCAGCGGGGCGCCGGGGGCGAGCAGGTGCTGCTGGCCGACGAGCTCGTCGATGCTGGCCGGGCGCATCCGCACGGGCAGCGGCGAGTCCTCGGACCAGGTGGTGAAGCCGGCGGACACCGCACCGGCCGGCGGCGCGGTGCGGACACCGCCCGGCTCGGTCAGGGGAAAGAGTCCGTCGAATTCCATCGGCAACGACAGTACCGGCCCGCCCTCGTGTGCCGGAAATGCACCGAAGGCGGGCCGTATGCCGAAATCAGCGGATCAGCCGCGGCCGGGGCGACGGCCACGGAAGCTGCGGCCGCTGCCGCTGCTCGTGTTGCGCGGGCCGCTGCCCACGCCGGCCAGGTACAGCGAGAGCAGAAGCAGACCCAGCGAGGCCATGGTCGAGAAGTTGAACAGGTCGGGAGCGCCGAGGTTGGTGTCGAAGAGATCGAGCAGCAGCCAGATGCCGAAGACGATCGCGGCGGCGATAGCAAGCATGGGTTCCTCCGGGGGGATGAGAGCACTTGTCGTGCTACTACCCCCCGGCTGGTCACGCGTAAACTCCACCGTGGACGTGACTCACCGTGTCTGCTGGATCGGCTCCGGATAACGGACGAGCACGTCCTTGAGGCCGGTGACCAGCCCGGCCCGCGCGGGGCCGTCGGCCGCCACGATCGGCCCGAGCAGGCGGCGCACCACGTACATCAGGACCAGAGCGTGGCGCGCGCGCTCAGCGGGCGGCAGAGCCGGCACCGGTACGGCAATGAGCCCCTCGATCCGCGAGGCGCCGGCACGGCGATGGCGGTCGCCGGGGCCGCGGCACCGCTCAGGGCGCCGGGACGGGCTCCGGGGCACCCACCGGCGCCACCGTCGCCGCCGAGCCGCGGGCGACCAGATAGAGCGGCGCCGCCACGGCCAGGGCGGCCGCCCCGACCAGCAGCGACACCCGCAGGCCGGACGCCGACGCCACGGCGGTCAGCGTGACCAGCCCGAGCGCACCGGCGGGCTGGCTCACCATCGAGTTCAGCGACAGCAGACTCGCCCGGTACGGCCCGTCGACCTGCCGGTGCAGCAGCCCGTTGTGCACCGGGCTCGCCGCCCCGTGCACGGTGTAACAGATCAGGTAGGCCGCGATCACTCCCACCGGACCGGCGAACAGCGCCATCCCGGCCACCGTCACGCCCTGCAGGATCCGCAGCACGAAGCCGGTCCAGGGCGCCCCGATCCGGCGGGTCAGCAGCGGGATCAACGCCGCGCCCAGGGCCGAGGCCAGCCAGGCCACCGAGCCGACCGGTCCCATCAGCGCCGACGCCGTGCCCGGGTCGCCGACCACCTCGGCCAGCCGGACCGGCATCAGGCTCTCGAACGCCACCATCCCGAAGCCCCAGAAGAGCTCCACCGCGACCAGCGCCGCGATGATCCGGGAGCGGCGCAGCAGGCTCAGCGCGCCACCGATCGCGGCCGGGACCCCGCGTACGGACCGGGCCAGCGCGGCGAACCCGCGGCGCGGCCGGCGTTCGGTCATCAGCAGCGCCACCGCCGCCAGCGACACGACCTGCAGCCCGAGGGCGACGTAGACGGGCAGGCTCAGGGCCCCGCCCGGCACGGTCGGGCCGAGGGCGACCAGGCCGCCGGTGAGCAGGGCACCCGCCGCGATGGCCACGCCCAGCACGACCCCGCTGCGGCTCAGGCCCGTCTCGATGTCGGCGCGCGCGTCGGCTGCCAGCGCCTGGTCGACGTACCAGGCCTCCAGCGGGCCGCTGTCCAGCGCGCGGTAGAGGCCCTGCAACAGGTAGAAGACCATGAACATCAGCACCGAGTCGGCCACGGTGAGCAGCGACAGGGCGGTGATCTCGATGACACCGGCCAGCAGCAGCACCGGCCGGCGGCCGATCGCGTCGGAGAGCCCGCCGGTCGGCAGCTCCAGCAGCAGGACGGCCAGGCCCTGCAGGGCGGCTGCGGAGCCGTACTGGGCGAGGGTCAGACCGCGGTCCAGCGGGAGCAGCACGGTGACCGGGATCATCAGGCCGACGGGGAACCAGCGCAGGGCTAGCAGCCACAGGAAGCGGCGCCGGGCCTGGATCGCCGTCAGCGCGGTCATGCCGGGTCCTCGATCCGCGGCATCGCGTACAGGTAGAGAAGGACCTGGCGGGCGTCGGGCGCGGGATCGCTCGCACCGCGGGCGCGATAGCGCTCGATGACCGCGTCCAGCTCGGCGGTCAGCGCGCTGAGCTGCTCGCTGCCCAGGCTCAGCATGTAGTCGGAGAAGCCGGCGGCGGCCCGCCAGGCCGGCGGCTCGGCCGGCCGGGCCCGCTGCCAGCTCTCCGCGCGGGCGACCAGGCGCTGCAGGCCGTAGCTGTCGAGCCAGTCGGCGGCGGCGGTCGCGTCCGGGTCGCCCGCGAACGCGTCGCGCTGCCAGCTGCTGATGTCGTGGGCGGCCCGCCACCAGCGCTCGCGGCCGCGGCCGGCGCTCTCGTCCTCGGTGACCAGCCCGACCTCGGCGAGCTGGCGCAGGTGGTAGCTGGTCGCGCCGGTGTTGGTGCCGAGGGCCTCGGCGAGCCGGGTCGCGGTGGCCGGCCCGTCCAGCCGCAGCCGGCCCAGCAGCCGGGCGCGCAGGGGGTGGGCGAGCACCCGGATCTGCTTGGCGTCGAGGTGGACCTTCATCGGCTCCATGAGTTGCACAATACTTGTGCACAGAAATTGTGCAAGTCGGCTGTGCCAGAATGGCGGCCATGATCGAGGTCCGGCGGGCCGGCGGGGAAGACGCCGCCGAGGTCCTGCGCCTGCGCGGCGTGATGATGGACTCGGTGCGCCCCGGCGGCGGCGACCCGCAGAGCTGGATCGGCCCCGGCATCGCGGTCGTGCGCCCGCTGCTCGACCCGGGCAACGACGCCATGGCCGCGTTCGTGGTGGACAAGCCGGACGGTCCGGGGCTCGCGGCCTGCGTCGTCGGCACGGTCGATCAGCGGCTGCCGGGTCCGAACGACCCGACCGGGCTGCGCGGGTACGTGCTCAACGTCGCGACCGACCCGGCGTACCGCCGCCGGGGTTATTCGCGGGCCTGCATGACCGCCCTGCTCGCCTGGTACGCCCAGCGCGGCATCGGCGCCGTCGACCTGCGTGCCTCCGCGGAGGGCGAGCCGCTCTACGCCTCGCTGGGCTTCGTCCGCAACCGGGACCCCGGCATGCGGCTGGTCATCCCAGCGCGTTGACCGCCTTGGCCACCACCAGCGCCGCGGTGACCAGGGAGATCGCCGACTGCAGCAGCATGGTCAGCTTCGCCCAGCGCGACAGCGGCAACGTGTCCGTCGGGCTGAAGGCGGTCGCATTGGTGAACGCCAGGTACAGGTAGTCGGCGAACTGCGGCCGCCAGTCCTTCGGCGCCATGTCCGGCGCGGTCATCTGCGGGAAGAGGAAGTCCGGGTACGGGTCCGTCCCGGCCGCCCGCTCCAGCGCCCCGCCCCGGTCCAGCTCCCAGTACCAGACCGCGAACGTCAGCACGTTGATCAACCAGATCGAGGCGCCGCTGCCCAGCAGAGCAGCCGCGCTGCCGGTGTCGGCACCGCCGGCGATGTCGGCGACCAGGCGCACGACCGACCACGCGGTACCCAGGCTGGCCACGGCGATCAGGGTGAGGCTGAGCCGGCGCAACATCGGCGTCCGGCGCTCCAGACGGCCCGGGTTCGCGGCCACCAGCGCGCCGACGACGGCCACCTCGACGGCCGGCAGCACCCACCAGGCGCCCAGGCTGTACCGCTCGGGCAGCATCAGCTGCAGGGTGATCATCGCGGCGATGGCCAGGGCGAACGGCCAGCGCTGCTCGCCGCGGCTGAGCCGGCGCCAGAACGGCCGCGCTGCCAGATCCTCCTCGAAGCCCACGGGCCCATCATGGCCCCTTGACCTCAACCGAGCTTCAACACGCACGCTGCGACGATGACCGGAATTCTGGATGAGGCCCTGCGGCGGCTGCACGTCACCGGGCCCGAACACGACGGCTGGCTGTCCAACCACGGCCCGATGGCGGCGGAGGCGCTGGTCCACCACGGCCGGGCGGACCAGGTGCACCGGTGGCTCGACGGGTACGAGCGCCGGCTGGTGGAGGTCCCCCGCGGCATCGCGCCGATCGCGGCGGACGAGTGGCGCGAACCGCTGGGTGACCCGGTCCGCACGGGCGACTGGCTGGCGTTCTTCGACCGGGCGCTGCGCGCCGAGCCGTGGTCCGACGTGCTGGCGCTGTGGTGGCCACGGTTGCTGCCCGGCATCGCGGCGGGGGCGACGCACGGGGTGATCCGGGTCGGGCACGCGGTGCGGGCGCTGCGCGAGCAGGAGACCGAAGACCGGGTGGCCGAGCTGGGGCAGGGGCTGGCGTACTGGGCGGCACGATGGCAGCCCCTGGCGCCGGCCGGGCGGGGGCCGTACCGGAGCTCGGATCCGCGGGCGGCGCTCGACGCCGTGCCACGCGTGCCGGACCAGCGCTCCGGCATCCGCTCCCGGCTGGCCCAGCTCGCCGACCTGCCGGGATGGCCGGCCGCCGCCGGGGCCGTGCCCGGCCCGGCCGGGACCACCGCCGGGGACCGGCTCGTCGGGATCGTCACGGCGGCGGTGCGGCTGCACACCACCCACGGGTACGGCAACCCGGTGCTGCTCGTGCACGCGGCAACGGCGCCACTCGCCGTGCTGCGGACCCTGCCCTCGCTTCCGGCCGCTCTGCACGAGCCGAGCCTCGCGGCGGCGTGGGCGGCCACCGCGGCGGTGACAGCCGCCTACGCTCCCCCGGTCGCTCGTGCCTTCACGCCCGGCGCACCTGATGCTCCGGCTGTGCTGGAACAAGCGACGGAGTCCGGTGACGCGCACGCCATCAAGTTCGCCGACGCGGCGATCGAGATGTGGCACCGGGAGCCGGATCCGCTGCTGCTGGCGTCCTCCCGGCACGCCACGGAGCTGATTCTCGACGAATGAGCCGTACGTCCATCCGCGTACGGCAGTGTCGCTGCTGGACGGATGACGGGGCGCGCCGAGGCCGACATGCTGAGGCGGTGACCCGACAGCGCACCATCGCCCCCACTGCCCTCGCCCTCGCCGGACCCGGCATCATCGTGCAGATTTCGCTGTCCCTCCTGGACCACTCATCGTGCTGGCCGCGGCTTCGGTCTGCTCGTGGTGGCGGCGCTGCGGCTGGTCACGCCGGCGGTGGTGCTGGTCGCCACCGCGGCGGGCACCGTGGGCGATCGATGCCGAAGCGCTGCCCAGCCGGTCCCTGACGGCGTGAGCCGGGGCGGAATTCAATCGGCGCAATAATGACAGTCGTCGTGCAGAAATACGGCCGGCGGATCGGCGTGCACGGTTTACCCGGCATTCCGCCACTTCGCTGGACAAGATTTTCCGGAGCACTAGAGTGGTCGCTGCTTCCACAGTGGAATTCACTGAATGCGCCTCCACGACAAAGTCTCCCGCCGACTGAGGACGCCCATGCCCGAATCACCCTCGTCCGCCCTGCCCCCGCCGGACGACACCCTGCTGCGGGGCCGGCTGCTGTGGCTGGTCGCGGCGCCCGCCGGGGCCGCCGCGCTGCTGTTCGCGGTCACCGCCGGCTACCTCTGGGCCGGCGGGGCGGACCAGTCGGACCTGGTGCTGATCGCCATCTTCCTGGCCGGGGTCATCGCGCTCGTCGTGGTGGCGGGCCGGGCCGTCGGGACGATCCGGGCCCTCGACGACCGGCCGGCCCGGCTGCGGGCCGAGCTCGCCGAGGCCCGCGCGCAGACGGCGCTGGCCCGCGCGGACCTGGCCGACGTCCGGGCCGAGACCACCGCGGCGTTGACCGAAGCGGCCGGATACCGCACGGCGGTCGCGGAGGCGCGGGCCGAGATCGAGACGCTCAGCGAGCGGGTGCGGCTGGCCGAGGAGCGGCCGGTGCCGGTACGCACGTCGGCCGGCCGCCAGGTCGAGGTGTTCGTCAACCTGTCCCGGCGGCTGCAGTCGCTGGTGCACCGCGAGATCAAGCTGCTGGACGCGCTGGAGAACGAGGTCGAGGACCCCGACCTGCTCAAGGGCCTGTTCCAGGTCGACCACCTGGCCACCCGCATCCGGCGGCATGCGGAGAACCTGGCGGTCCTCGGTGGGGCGGTCTCCCGCCGGCAGTGGAGCCGGCCGGTCGCGCTGACCGAGGTGCTGCGCTCGGCCATCGCCGAGGTCGAGCACTACTCCCGGGTCAAACTGGTGCCACCGATCGACGGCACCGTGCCCGGGCACGCGGTGGCCAGCATCATCCACCTGGTCGCCGAACTGATCGAGAACGCGACGATGTTCGCCCCGCCGCAGACCCAGGTACTGCTGCGCGCCCAGCACGTCGCCGCCGGTGTGGCGGTCGAGGTCGAGGACCGCGGGCTGGGCATCCAGCGCGAGGACCAGGACCGGCTTAACAGGCTGCTGCTCAACCCGGAGGACATCAACCTGGACGAGCTGCTGCGCGACGGCCGGATCGGCCTGTTCGTGGTGTCGATGATCGCCCGCCAGCACGGCGTCACCGTGCAACTGCAGGGCAACATCTACGGCGGCACCCAGGCCGTGATCATCCTGCCGCAGCAGCTGCTCGGCTCGGCCCGCGAGGACCGCGAGCCGGTGGCGGCCCAGCCGGCCCTGACCCAGAACACCATGGAGCTGGTGCAGCGGGTGCCGGGTCCGTCCCAGATCGCGGCGCCCCCGCCGACGTGGCCGGCTTTCGCCGCGACGCCGGACACCCCGTCGCCGGCCCGCATCTCCGCGGGCCCGGCCGCCGGATCCGCTGCCGGATCTGTCGCCGGGTCTGCCGCCAGCGTCACCGCCGGATCTGCCAGCGGATCTGCCAGTGGATCTGCCGCCGGGTCTGCCGCCAGCATCACCGCCGGGTCTGTCGCCGGGTCTGTCGCCAGCGTCACCGCCGGATCTGCCGGCGGTTCTGCCGCCAACGTCATCGCTGGCTCTGCCGCCGGATCTGCCGCTGGCGCCGGATCTGCTGGTGGCGCCGGATCTGCTGGTGGCGCCGGATCTGCTGGTGGCGCCGGATCTGCTGGTGGCGCCGGATCTGCCGCTGGGTCTGCCGCCGGCTCGGCGGCCCAGCACTCATCCGCGCAGGCCCTGATGACCGAGCAAGCGACTCTCTCTACCCCGGGCTTCGCGTCCCCGACCGTGGCAACCCCGACTCTCGCCTCCGCGGGAGCTGTGCCACCGGCCTCAGCGCCACCGGCCTCAACGCCGCCAGCCTCCTCCCGGCCTTCTGCGCTGCCTGCCTCTGCGCTGCCTGCCTCTGCGCCGCCCGCCTCCGTTCCCCAGCCTTCTGCGCCGCCCGCCTCCGTCCCCCGGCCTTCTACGTTGCCGGCCTCCGCGCCGCCGGCTTCGACAATTCCGGCCTCCGGGCCGCCGGCCTCCGCGCTACCGTCCTCTTCGCCCCCCGCCTCCGGACCCCCTGCCTCCCCTTGGGCAGTCACCGCGATCCCGGCTTCCGCGCCGCCGAGCTCCGCATCCCAGGACTTTGGATCCTGGGACTCCGATTCCCAGAGCCCCGGTTCTCGGGACTTCGCATCCCGGGACTCGGCATCCCGGGATTCAGCATCCGGGCCCGGCGTTTCAGCGTCTTCGGCTTCGCCGCCGGGGATGCGTGTCTCTGCAGCTCAGACCCCCGGACGCGAATCGAGCAATCAGCTTCTCGGCGCGCAGGTCGAGGCCCGGGAATCCCTCCCCCACGGGCGAGCATCCGGCCCGGCGCCGTTCCCGTCGGTCGGTGGTGAGGTGCCGCGGCGGACCGGGGCCGAGTCGGCCGAGGGCCGGCCCACCGTCACCCCGCCCCCGCTGCCACGCCGGCACAGCCAGACCCATCTGGCGCCGCAGCTGCAGTTCGGGCCGCCTCCATCCGCTCCCGCCGATGACGATGGCGAGCACGATCCCGGCCTCATGGCCTCCTTCATGCGGGGCGTCTCCCGCAGCGAAGCCGGACCGCCCTCCCCGGCCGAGCCGGCCGAGCGCGACCAGCCCTGACGGTTCCGCCTCCAGCTTTCCGAGTCCCGAGCCCGTTGAGAAAGGTGTGCTCAGATGCTGAGCAACGATCCGGTACGTTCCGCCCAGGATCTCGTCTGGCTGCTGTCCGGGCTGGCCGAGCGCGTCCCGGACACCCGTAGCGCGCTGCTGTTGTCCTCCGACGGGCTGCGCAAGGCCGCGCACGGGCTGGACGACGACGGCGCCGATCATCTGGCCGCCATCGCCTCCGGGCTGTTCTCCCTCGCCCGGAGCGCCGGGACACGGTTCGGTGGTGGGGAGGCGGTTCGCCAGGTGGTGGCTGAGCTCGAGGATGCCCTGCTGTTCGTGTCCGCCGCCGGTTCCGGTGCGGTGCTCGCCGTCATCGCCGGCAAGGACGCCGATCCGGGCGTGCTCGGCTACGAGATGGCGCAGCTGGTCAAGAGTGTGCGGCCGTACCTGGGCACCCCGGTCCGGCAGGCGGCCGGCCATCCCGGCGGCGCGGGACGGTGACGATGGGGCGGCCCGACGACGAGCACTGGCTCGACGACGCCGCGGGACGACTCGTCCGGCCGTACACGGTGAGCAACGGGCGCACCCAGCCCAGCACCCGGATGGAGCTGCTGTCGATGGTCATGGCCACCGGCCGGCTGCCGCACGGTCAGCTCGAGCCCGACCATGCCGAGGCGCTCGGGTTGTGCGGCAGCCCCACGACCGTCGCCGAGGTCGCCGCGCGGCTGCGGCTACCCGCGGTCGTCACCAAGATCCTGCTTTCCGACCTGGTCGACGCCGGCGCCATCGACACCCGATCCCCCGGCCCGGCGGCCGAACCCACCAACACGGCGGTACTGGAGACCATTCTCAATGCCTTACAGCGACGACTCTGATCCCTTCCCGACGGCGCTCAAGCTGCTCATCGCCGGCGGGTTCGGCGTGGGCAAGACGACGTTCGTGGGCGCCGTCAGTGAGATCGAGCCCCTGCGCACGGAGGAGATCCTCACCACCGCCGGCGTCGGCACCGACAATCTGACCGGCATCGAGCGCAAGACGACCACCACGGTCGCGATGGACTTCGGCCGGATCACCATCGACCGGCGGCACATCCTGTACCTGTTCGGCACGCCCGGCCAGGAACGTTTCTGGTTCATGTGGGACGAGCTGTCCGCCGGGGCGATGGGCGCGGTCGTGCTGGCCGACACCCGCCGCCTGCAGGACTGTTTCGCGGCGGTGGACTTCTTCGAGTCGCGCGGCATCGGCTTCCTGGTGGCGATCAACCAGTTCGACAACTCCTTCCGGTACGAGGCGGCCGACGTGCGGTCCGCGCTCGACCTCAAGCCCGACGTGCCGATCGTCAGCTGCGACGCCCGGGACAGCCGGTCCGCCACCTCCGTGCTCGTCCAGCTCATCCAGCACCTGCTCGGCGTACATCCCACCCCGACGGCCATCCGGAGCCTGGCATGATCTACGACTCTTCCCCGCACCACCCGCTGACCCCGACCGACCTGGAGGTGCCGCTGCGGATGCGGCGGCTGCGCGAGCTCGGCCTGGGCGAACAGCCCGACCCCGAGTTCGACGACTTCGCCCGCAAGCTGACCGAGGTCACCGGGGCGCCGTACGCGATGGTGAACTTCATCAGTGAGGACCGGCAGTACTTCGCCGGCCTGCACACCGTGGCCAAGGGTGACCCGTCGGCCTCGCCGGGCCGGATCATGGACCGCGACCACGGCTACTGCCCGCACGTGGTCGTACGCCGCAAGGCGCTGGTCCTCGACGACGTCTGCGACTACCCGCGCTTCGCCGGCAACCCGGTGGTCGACGAGATCGGCATCCGGTCCTATCTCGGGGCGCCGCTGATCGACCGGACGGGCACGACGCTCGGCACGATCTGCGTGGTGGACGTGGAGCCCCGACCGTGGGGACGCCCCGGCCTGGAGACCATCAAGTCGATGGCCGCCGAGCTGATCACCCAGATCCACCGCCGGGAGGACAGCCGCTGACCGCGGTCAGGGGGTGACGGCCTCCGCGGCCGGCCGGGCGGCCAGCCGTTGCGACCACTGGCCCTTGGCCGTGCCCAAGGCGACCTCGGCCAGGCGGATCAGCTGCACGTCCGAGGTGCCGGCCGGGGCGAAGATGTGGTGGGCGTCGCGCAGGTAGCGCTCCACCGGCCGGTCGGCGTAGAGCCCGGCCGCGGCGTGGATCTCCATCGCGTTGCGGGCGCTGTCCAGGGCCGACTCCACGTTGATCAGCTTGGCGTTCATCAGTTCCGCGTCGCAGGGCAGACCCTGGTCGAGGGTGTGCACGGCGTGGTAGGCGGCCAGCCGCGCGGTCATCAGCCGGGACTGCATCTGCCCGAGCTTGAGCTTGATCGGCAGCAGTTCGCCGAGCGGCTTGCCGTAGCGGTGCCGCTCGGTCACGTAGGCCGAGGTCTCCTCGACCAGCGCCTGGTGGATGCCGAGGGCCACCGCGGTCAGGTTCGGGCGGCCGTACAGGATGCTGGAGGAGTAGGCCACGGAGAGGCCGTCGCCCTCGGCACCCAGCCGGTTCGCCGCCGGGATCCGGCAGTCGGTGAAGATCAGCTCGCCGAAGCTGAAGCCGTGCAGACCCATCGCCGCCCGGTGCGGGCCGAGCGAGAAGCCCGGCCGGTCCGCCTCGACCAGGAACGCCGACAGCCCCCTGGATCCGGGGCCGGTGCGGACGACCACGCCGTGCAGGTCGCCGACGTGGCTGTTGCCGACGAAGACCTTGCGTCCATTGAGGACGTATTCGGCGCCGTCGCGGACGGCGGTGGCCGACATGCCCAGGACGTGCCCGCCGGAGTGCTCCTCGGTGACCGCGATCGTCGGCAGGCACTCCCCCGCGGCGATCGCCGGCAGCCACTTGGCCTGCTGGTCGGCGTCGCCGAAGTGCAGGATCTTGGCCACGCCCAGCTGGGAGGCCTGCACCATGGCGCCCATCGCGCCGCTGACCCGGGCCAGTTCCTCGATGATGATCGTCTTGGCCAGGTGGCCGAGACCCATGCCGCCGTGCCCGGTGCCGATGGTGACACCGATCCAGCCCTGGCGGGCGATCAGCCGCGAGAGGTCGTGCTGGACCTCGCGGGAGGTTTCCATCTCATTGACCCGCAGGCGCACCTCGGTCTCCGCGAACGCCCGCACCTCCTGACGCAACTGTTCATGGCGCGCGGTCATGAAGTACGCGTCCACTGCAACTCCTCGTGGGGTCGGCAAGCGGCGAGAAACAACGGCGAGTCGGACACGGACACCGGTGGGCGCGCCGCCGCTGCCGCTGATCGTATCCATGCAGACACTCATAGTGATAGATCAACGATCAAGAAGAAAGTTCACAATAGAATGCGCCACCCGTCAATCCGGGCAAAACGGTCCACTGTGGAGCGGCGGTCAGGGGCGTCCGCCGAATGCCCAATTGTGCACCTCGATGCCGGCGTACCGGTCGGCGGTCAGCACTGTCCGCGCCTGGTCGGGATCCACCGCCCGGACCAGCGCCACCGTGCCCAGCCAGGCGGCACCGTCGTCGGACAACAGCGGCCCGTACGCGATCAGGTCCTCCGCCGCAGCCGGCACGGCGAGGTCGGCGCCCGGCCCCGCGCCGAGGCCGAGCACCAGATAGCGCCGGCCGCCGCTGCGGCCGCCGGAGAAGTCCCACATCGTGCGCCCGAGCAGGTTGCGCCACCGGCGCAACAGCACGTCCCGGTACACACCGGCCTGGTAGTTGGGCTCGTCGAAGGCGAACGCCCGGGCCTCGGCCGCGCCGGGCAGGTCGACGATGTGCACGCTGCCGGTCGCCGTCTCGCCGTCGTCGGTGAGAGTCGGTCCGCGGGCGATCATCCCGGCCGCATAGCCGTCCATGTAGGACCAATGCTCCGGAAGCAGCTCGTCGCGCAGCGCCGCGGAGCCGGGCCGGTCCCGGTGGTAGCAGAAGAACTCCATGCCACAGGCTAATCGGCCAGGCGGAACAGCAGCGCGGTCTCCCACTTGTGCATGTCCGGCTCCTCGGCCGGGTTGGTCAGGAGCACCTCCAGCCGGGCGCCCCACACCTCGCCCTCCGGGGTCGGGGTGACGTCCCATTGGACCCCCTGCTGCTGCCCCCAATCCAGCAGGGTGGCGGTGACGCCCATCAGCTCGTCGGGATGCCCGATGTGGGTGAGCGTCGCGTACCGGCCCGCGGGCAGCACGTCGACGAAGTCCGGCTCGGCCACCTCGATCGGCGCCGGCAGCGGGATGCCGGCCTCGACGACCAGCTCGGCGGACATGTCGATGACCCGGTACCGGAAGAAGGGCGCGCCGGCCGGCACCACCCCGCGCTCACCCAGCCAGCCGAACATGGCCGGCAGGTGATCGGCGACCCGGGCGAACTCGGTCATGGTGATCGCCTCGCGCCGGGCGACGTACAACTGCTCGTCGCGCCACAGGACGGTGGGTTCGGCCAGCACGGACGCCTCCTCGTTGACGGGCTCGGCTCCATCATCGGCAACGGTCACCCGAAGCGCACCTCGATGGCCAGGCCGCCCTCCGGTGGCGCGGCCGGGACGAGCGTCGCGCCGTGGGCGGTGGCGATCGCCCGGACGATGGCCAGGCCCAGGCCGTGGCCGCCGGAGTGGCCGAGCCGCTGCGCGCCGAGACGCTGGAACGGCTGGAACAGGCGCTCCAGCTCGGCCGGCGGAATGACCGCACCGGTGTTCCGGACCGTCAGGGTGGCCCGGCCGTCGACGGTCGCGGTGCCGAGCTCGACGTGGCCGCCCGGTGTGTTGTGCCGCAGCGCGTTGTCGACCAGGTTGGCCACCAGGCTCTCGACCAGGCGCCGGTCGCCCGTGGCCGGGGCCGCCCCGAGCCGCACCCGGAGCGCGAGGTCGCGCCGCCGCGCGTCGTCCCGCCGGCCGGCGACCACCGCGTCGGCCACCTCGGCCAGGTCGAACGGCTCCCGGTGCTCGACGCCCTGCTCGCCGGTGGCCAGGGTGAGCAGCGCGTCGATCAGGCGTTCCTGCGCGGCACCCAGGTCGAGCACGTCGCGGCCCACGGCCCGCAGGCCCTCCACCGTGACCTCCGGATCGGCCAGGGCCACCTGGAGCAGGGCCCGCTGGGCGGTCAGCGGCGTACGCAGCTCGTGCGAGGCGTTGGCGACGAAGTTGCGCTGCGAGGTGAAGGACGCCTCCAGCCGCCCGAACAGGTCGTCGAGGGTCGCGGCGAGCTCGGTGAACTCGTCGTTGCGCCCGGTGCGGCCGAGCCGGCGGTGCAGGTTGCTGGCCGAGATGTCCCGGGCGGTCGCGGTGATCCCGCGCAGCGGCCGCAGGAACCGTCCCGCGATGAGCCAGCCCAGCACCAGCGCGACCAGCCCCATGGCGGCCAGCCCGGCGGCGGAGGCGGTGACCACCCGGGCCAGGTCCGGACCCGGGACGGGAGCCACCGGCGGCGGGCCCACGCCGAGGCCCACCGGGCTGCTCTCACGCCCCTGCAGGATCGGAATGCTGACCAGGATCGCCCCGGAAGCCAGGAACGGCACCGCGTACAGCAGGGTCAGTTGGGTCCGCAGCCGGCGGCGGGCGCTCACGGGGCGCCGATCCGGTAGCCGGCCTCGCGGACGGTGTGCACCAGCGGCGGAGCACCGAGCTTGGTGCGCAGCCGGCGGATGGTCGTCTTCACCGCCGTCGTGAACGGGTCCGCCGCCTCGTCCCAGACCCGTTCCAGCAGCTCCTCGGCCGGCACCAGGCGGCCCTGGGCGGCGAGCAGGCACTCCAGCACGGCGAACTCCTTGCCGCTGAGCTCCAGCCGGCGGCCGCCGCGGGTGACCACCCGCAGATTCGGGTCGAGCATCAGGTCGCCGCTGTGCAGGACCGGCGGCAGCACGGTGGCCGGGCGCCGCCCCAGCGCCCGGATCCGGGCCACGAGCTCGGCGAAGTCGAACGGCTTGGGCAGATAGTCGTCGGCGCCCAGGACCAGGCCGGCGACCCGCTGCCCGACCGTGGCGGCCGCGGTCAGCATCAGCACCCGGCTGCCCGAGCCGTCCGCGACGATCCGGCGGCACACCTCGTCGCCGTGCACGCCGGGCAGGTCGCGGTCGAGCACGACCACGTCGTAGCGGGTGACGGCCAGGTGTTCCAGCGCGTCCGGGCCGTCCAGGACCACGTCCACGGCCATGCCCTCGCGGCGCAGACCCGTGCCGAGGGTACGGGCCAGGATCTCGAAATCTTCCACGACCAGTACGCGCATGGCCCCACGATGCCAGGCGCCGGGTGTCAGTGGGGTGTCAGCCGGCGCCACCGTGGCGACACCGGCGCCCGCGTAGACACCACGGCATGAACGAGACCAGCATCGTCGTCAGCGGCCTACGGAAACGCTTCGGGCCCACCCTCGCCCTGGACGGGATGTCCTTCACCGTCGGGCCGGGACAGGTCACCGGCTTCGCCGGCCCCAACGGCGCCGGCAAGTCCACCACCATGCGGATCGTCCTGGGGCTGGACGCGCCCGACGAGGGAAGCGCACTGGTCGGCGGGCGGCCGTACCGCAGCCTGCCCTGCCCGTTGCGCGTCGTCGGCTCCCTGCTCGATGCCGGCGCGCTGCAGCCGGGCCGCACCGCCCGCAACCACCTGCTCTGGCTGGCCCACTCGCAGGGCCTGACCGCGGCCCGCGTCGACCAGGTGCTGGAGCAGGCCGGTCTGACCGGCGTGGCCCGGCGCCGGGCCGGGGGCTTCTCGCTCGGCATGCGCCAGCGGCTCGGAATCGCGGCGGCGATGCTCGGTGACCCGCCGGTGCTGATGCTCGACGAGCCGTTCAACGGGATGGACCCCGAGGGCATCGTCTGGATCCGCGGTTTCCTGCGGGCGCTGGCCGCCGAGGGCCGCGCGGTGCTGCTCTCCACCCACCTGATGAGCGAGCTGCAGGACACCGCCGACCACGTGGTGCTGGTCGGCCGGGGCCGGGTGCTCGCCGACCGCACGATGCCGGAGCTGCTGGCCCGGCACGGCAGCCTGGAACGGGCGTACCTGGAGCTGACCCGCGACGCGGTGGAGTTCCGGGCGGCCGGGTCGCCGGAGGCCTCGCGATGAGGGCGGCGCTGCACGCCGAGTGGACCAAGCTGCGAACCGTGCGCGGCTGGGTCGTCGCGCTGGCCGTCGCGGCGGTGGCGGTGGTCGGGCTGGGGCTGCTCGCCGGCGGGCAGGGGTCGTGCGGGCGCAACGGCCCGCAGTCGGAGTGCGTGCTGCCGGTCGGCCCGGGCGGCCAGGAGGTGACCGACAGCTTCACCTTCGTGCACCGGTCGCTGACCGGCGACGGGAGCATCACGGTACGGCTGAACGGGCTCACCGGCGTCCTGCCCCGCAAGCCGGGCCCGGGTGGACCGGCGGACAGCACCGGCCCGCAGGTGGCCGAGGGCGATCCCGGCGACGGTGAGCCCGGACTCGCCCCGTGGGCCAAGGGAGGGCTGATCGTCAAGGACGGCACCCGGCCCGGCTCGACGTACGCCGCGATCATGCTGACCGGGGCCCACGGCGTGCGGATGCAGCACGACTACGTGCACGACCGGGCCGGTCCGCCCGTACCGGCCACCACGGCACGCTGGCTGCGGCTCACCCGGGCGGGGCAGACGATCACCGGGCAGGAGTCGCCCGACGGTACGGCGTGGACGACCGTCGGCACCGTACGGCTGCCCGGTCTGCCGGCCACGGCGCAGGTCGGCGCCTTCGCGACGTCCCCGCAGTACACCTGGGTCGCCGGCGGCGGCCGTGGGGTCGGCGGTGTGACCGGCGGCCCGAGCCAGGCCACCGCGACGTTCGACAGTCTCGGCCTGCAGGGCACCGCGCCGGACCCGGCCTGGATGCGCACCCTGGTCGGCGGCGGCGCACCCGGACAGCCCGAGGAGGTCGGAGCGGGTTTCCGGGTGGCGGGCAGCGGCGACATCGCCCCGGCCGTCGCCGGCATCTCGGGCATCGGCACCACGATCAGCCAGACCCTCATCGGTACGTTCGCCGGCCTGATCCTGGTGGTCGTCGTGGCCACGATGACGATGACCGCCGAGTACCGGCGCGGAATGATCCGCACGACGGTGGCCGCGGTCCCGCGGCGCGGCCGGGTCCTGCTGGCCAAAGCCGTAGTCCTCGGCGGCACCGCCTTCGGGCTCGGGGTGCCGGCCGCCGCGGTGGTGATCTTCGTGGGCCAGCGGATGCTCCGGGACCGCGGCGTGTACGTGCACCCGGCCTCCACCGCCACCGAGGTACGCCTCGTGGTCGGCACCGGGCTGCTGCTGGCCGGCGCGGCGGTGCTGGCACTGGCCCTCGGTACGGTGCTGCGGCGCGGGTTCACCGCTGTCGTGGCCGGGATCGTGGTGGTGGTGCTGCCCTACCTGCTCGCCATGTCCGTCCTGCCGGCCGAGCCCGCGCAGTGGCTGTTGCGGGTGACCCCCGCCGCCGCGTTCGCCCTGCAGCAGAGCGCGGTGAGTCATCCGCAGGTCGACCACTTTCCGATCCCGGTGAACGGCTACTTCCCGCTGTCGCCGTGGGCCGGTCTCGCCGTCCTGGCCGGCTGGACAGCGCTCACCCTGGGACTGGCCGTGCTGTCACTGCGGCGGCGTGACGTATGAGGCGCGCACTGCACGCGGAGTGGACGAAGCTGCGTACCACACCGGGGACCGGCCTGCTGCTGCTCACCGTCGTCGCGGCGACCGTGGGGATCGGCGTCCTGGCCAGCGCGGTCACCGACTGCCGGGCCGGCGGCTGCACGGTGGACCTCGCCAAGGTGAGCCTCACCGGGGTCCAGCTCGGCCAGGCGGTGGTGGCCGTCCTGGCGGTGCAGGTGATCGGCGCCGAGTACAGCACCGGCATGATCCACCTCAGCCTCACCGCGGTCCCGCGCCGGCTCACAGTCCTGGCCGCGAAGGCACTCGTGCTCACCGCGGTGGTGACGACCGCCGCCGCAGCCGGCGTGGCCGGATCCCTGCTGGCCGCGGACCGCCTGCTGCCACTGGCGGTGACCGACGCCGCGGTGCTGCGGGCCGCCGCCGGATCCGTGCTCTACCTGGTCCTGGTCGGTCTGCTCGCGCTCGGCGTGACGACCGCGGTCCGCAACCCGGGCGCCGCCGCCGGGCTGGTCCTGGGTCTGCTCTACCTCTTCCCGCTCATCGGGCTGGCCACGACGGACCCGGACTTCCGGCGTCACCTGGACCAGATCGGCCCGATGGCGGCGGGCCTGGCCGTCCAGGCCACCACCGGTCTGGACTCGGTGGCCGTCAGCCCGTGGCGCGGACTCGCCGTGCTCGGCGCGTGGGCCGCGGCGGCGCTGCTCGCCGGTGGACTGCTGATCCGGCTACGCGACGCCTAGCGCCTCGGCGACCCCACGCAGCGGCGTCTCGAGCAGGCCGGCGGCGCGCGTGCTGTCCAGCCGGACCTCCGCGGCGCCGGCCGTCAGGTCACTCTCGGCGATCGTGCACACCGGCACGGCCGCCGGGTCGAGTCCGTACCGCCTCGCCACCAGCCGGCCGAGCTCCGCGCGGCTCACCGCCTGCGGCCCGGCGACGTTGATCAGGCCCCGGTATCCGCTCGCCGCCAGTTCCAGGAGCGCGGCGGCCAGGTCGGTCGCGTCGACCGGGCAGCGGACCATGTCGCTGAAGAGCGCACCTCGGGTCCGGCCGGTGATGAGGTCCAGGGCGAAGCGGACCTGCGTGCTGCGCTCGTCGCCGACGATCAGTGAGGTCCGGACCAGGACGGCTGCCGAGTCGATCACGGCGACCGCCGTTTCGGCGGCTGCCTTCGCCGCACCGTACGGGTAGATCGGAGTCGGCACCGCGTCGTCACCATAGGGCTCGGGCCGGCCGCCGTGCAGCGCGTCGGAGGACACGTGCACAAGACGGGCCCTGGCCTCGGCAGCGGCGAGGGCCACGTGGGCCGCCCCGTGGGCGCAGATCGCCCAGCTGTCCGCCCGGTACGCCGCGTTGACCACGACCGCCGGCCGGACTCGGGAGACCAGTGTGAGCACCGCCTCGCGGTTGGTGATGTCCAGCTGGGACCACCCGCTCGTGCCGGTGGTGGAGGTCCCGATGACCTCGTCGCCGGCCGCCGACGCCAGCCGTGCCACCTCGCCGCCGAGATGACCGCTGGCGCCGACGACCAGCACCCGCATCAGTTCGAGGGCTCCACCGGGGCTGCCACGCCGTCGGTGCCGGGCGTCGCCGTCGTGGCCTTCGGCTTCGCGTCGATGCCGGCCTCCAGCCGCTGCTGGGCGGTGATCGGCGTCGGCGCGGTGGTCAGCGGGTCGTAGCCGCCGCGGGTCTTCGGGAACGCGATGACCTCGCGGATCGACTCGTTGCCGGAGAGCAGCATGCAGGTGCGGTCCCAGCCGAGCGCGATGCCGGCGTGCGGCGGCGGGCCGTACTTGAACGCCTCGAGCAGGAAGCCGAACTTGTCCTGGGCCTCCTCCGGGGTGATGCCGAGCAGGTCGAAGACCCGGCTCTGCACGTCACCGCGGTGGATACGGACGCTGCCGCCGCCGATCTCGTTGCCGTTGACCACGATGTCGTACGCGTAGGCCAGCGCCCGGTCCGGCGCCTCCTCGAACTTGTCCATCCACTCGGCGTTCGGCGAGGTGAACGGGTGGTGCACGGCCGTCCAACCGCCGTCGTCGGTCTTCTCGAACATGGGGGCGTCGACGACCCAGCAGAACGCCCAGGCGGACTCGTCGATCAGCCCGGCCCGCTTGGCGATCTCGATGCGGGCCGCGCCCAGCAGCTCCTGAGCCTCGCGGCGCTCGGCGGCGGCGGCGAAGAACACCGCGTCGCCCGGCTTCGCGCCCACCACGTCGGCCAGACCGGCCAGGTGTGCCTCGGAGAGGTTCTTGGCGACCGGGCCGCGCGCCGCGCCCGTCTCGGCGTCCAGCACGACGTAGGCCAGGCCGCGGGCACCGCGCGCCTTGGCCCAGTCCTGCCAGCCGTCCAGCTCCTTGCGGGTCTGCGAGGCGCCGCCCGGCATGACGACCGCGCCGACGTAACCACCGGCGTCGATCGCGCCGGCGAACACCCGGAACTCGGTGCCGCGCAGGAAGTCGGTCAGCTCGGTGAGCTCCAGGCCGTACCGCAGGTCGGGCTTGTCGGAGCCGTACCGGTTCATCGCGTCGGTCCAGGTGATCCGCGGGATCGGGGTCTGCACCCGGTAGCCGGCCAGCTCGCCCCAGAGCTTCACGACGAGCTCCTCGCCGAGCTCGATGATGTCGTCCTGGGTCACGAACGACATCTCGATGTCGAGCTGGGTGAACTCCGGCTGCCGGTCGGCGCGGAAGTCCTCGTCGCGGTAGCAGCGGGCGATCTGGTAGTAGCGCTCCATGCCGGCCACCATCAGCAGCTGCTTGAACAGCTGCGGGGACTGCGGCAGGGCGTACCAGGTGCCGGGCTGCAGCCGGACCGGGACCAGGAAGTCGCGGGCGCCCTCGGGGGTCGACCGGGTCAGCGTCGGCGTCTCGATCTCGTTGAAGTCGCGCGCGTGCAGGATCTCCCGGGCGATCTGGTTGGCCCGGCTGCGCAGCTTCAGCGCGTTCGCCGGCCCGCTGCGGCGCAGGTCCAGGTAGCGGTACTTGAGGCGGAGGTCGTCGGAGGCCGTGATGGTGTCGTCGACGGGCAGCGGCAGCGGCGCGGCCTCCGAGAGCACGACCAGCTCGCTCGCGGTGACCTCGACGGCCCCGGTGGGCAGGTCCGGGTTCTCGTTGCCGGCCGGGCGCTGGGTGACCTCGCCGGTGACCTTCACGCAGAACTCGTTGCGCAGCGCGTGCGCGTCCTCCTCGCGGAAGACCACCTGGACGACGCCCGAGGCGTCGCGCAGGTCGACGAAGATGACACCGCCGTGGTCGCGGCGGCGGGCGACCCACCCGGCGAGCGTCACCGTCTGACCGGCGTGGCTCGCACGCAAGCTGCCGGCGTCATGGGTACGGATCACGGAAACTTCTCCTCACAGGGTTACGGGGCGCACCCGACATTGTGTCAGCTACGCCCCGTCCCGCTGCGCACAGGCCCGGGACAGCCCCCTGGGATCGCTCAGCGGCATTCGTGCGGAGCGGGTTCGGCCACGAACCATCCGTCGGTCAGGATCGGCACCGCCGTGGCGGCGTTCAGCTGGGCAGCGACCGTGACGTCGCCGGGGAAACCATAGGCCCGCAACTCGCGCCCGGAGGCACAGTCGCGCAGGGCGGTCGTTAGGTCGTCTGCGACGCTGCGGTACGCCGCCAGCGCCGTCCCCGCCTCGACCGAGAGATCACCGGCTCCCCGCCGTACCAGGGCCGCGATGAACGCCCCCGCACCCCACAGGTCCTCGACCGCCGGCCGCAACGAACCGTCCGGCCAGCGCTCCCCGGCCGCGACCACCGCGACCGCCTCCCCCGCGCCCAGCCGGCGCACGACGCTCGCGGCGGCCGCGTCCGCGTTGCGCAGCGAGACCCCGACGACGGTCGCGCCCGCCTCGGCCAGCCGCGCGGCGATCGTCGCGCCGTTCGGTGAGGGCAGCACCAGCCGCTCGATCCCCGTGCTGCGCCGGATGCTGTCCGGCGACAGGCTCACCTGGCCCGCCCCCGCCACCTCCTTACGCCCGACCGCCAGCACCGCATGGTGCTCCCGGGCGACCCGCCCGGCCGAGTCGTCGCGCCACCGGTACGGCAGGACCGCGATCCCCCGCTCGACGGCAACGGTCAGTGCCGTGGTGAAGGAGAGCACGTCGATCACGGCGACGAGGGCGGCCCCGGGCCCGGTCGCGTCGGCGCCCGCCGGCCCCCAGTCGAACCGGATCCGGCTGCCGGCCTGCGTCCACGCATCATTCACACCGACTATTGTGCCGCCCGGTCACTCGTCCAACTGTCCCAGTGCTGCCTGGACCGCGTGGTGCTGAGCAGCGCGGTGACCGTCCTCCGGCGGCGGGCCGAGCGCCACCACCCGGTCGGTCACCTCGTGGGTGATCCGGTAGAGCACCACCTGGACCGCGGCCTCGCGCCAGTCGGCGGTCCGGGTGGACGCCGGCCGGTGCCCGAGCACGGTCGTGAACCACGGCGGGAACAGTTCGTAGTCCGCGACCGCGGCGTCGATCCGGTCCCGCACGTGTGCGGCGAGCCGGTCCGCGACCGCGGCGCCGGGATGCGACCGGTACGCCTGCTCCTGCGCGGCGTCACGACCCAGCTCCCGCTCGGCCGCGTCACGTCTCACCCGCGCCGCCGCGACCTCGGCCTCCTGCTCGCTCATCCGGGCCCGTTCGCTCCGGTACGCCGCGGCCGCCCGCCGGAACGCCCACCCGCCCGCCTTGCGGACGGCGAGAGAACGGCTGACGCCCAGCGCCCGCTGCCGCGTCTCACCGAGCTCGCGTTCACTCTGCTCGAAACGCTCGATCTCCTGCCGGCGCGCCGCGCGGGTGGCGTCGTCCATGATGGTCGACCGGACCCGTTCGGCCGCCCGGACGTCCGCGACCAGCGGCGCCAGCTCGGGCGGCACGCTGTCCAGGTCGACCGGGACGTGGCCCTGCTGCCGGCGGAGCAGTCCCTCGATCTGCTGGATCTCCCCCTCCAGCCGGCCGGCCCGGGTGGCGTACTCGCGCAGCTTGCGGTCGACGTGCCGGCGCAAGTCGGACTGCTCCGCGGCCAGGGCGTCGCCCCGGGCGTCGGCGGCGTCGAGCCGGGCGAGGGCCTCCCGGGCCCGCTTCTCCGCGGTCTTGTCGATCCGCTGCATCTCCTGGGTGAGCTGCAGACGCAACGTGTTGACCTTGCTGCCCATCTCGCGGCGCAGCCCGGCGGCGACCCGGGCGAGGTCGCCGGACGCGTCGGCACTCACGGGCCGGTCCCCGGCACGTCGCGGGTGGTGAGCCAGAGAGCGATCGCCGCGGCGAGCACGACCACGACGCCGAGCAGCGCCCACGGGGACAGCACGCCGGCCGCGACCAGCACGGCCCCCAGAGCGGCCACGCCGAGCAGCACGAACGTCAGCACCAGCCGGCGGCGGGCGGCGTCGGCCGCCAGCTCGTCGACCACCGTCATCAGCTCGTCGGTCCCGCTGAAGACCCGGTCGAGCTGACCGGGCCCGTACGGCGGCTCGGCGCCCAGGCCGCCCAGCGCGTCGTGCCGGGCGCGCAGCTCCCGCTGTCGTTCGAGCAGCTCGGCCCGCCGTTGCGATGCACCCACACGCACTCCTCGCGGTCGCGTAGGGCCATGCTCGGCCTAGGCGGTGAGACCGGTCAATCCCTCGGAAGGGTCGAGGGCGTCGAGGACCGCGACCAGGCGCTTCTCCTCACCGATGAAGTGCGTCTCGAGCACGGCGGCGATCCCGTCCAGCTCGCGCTGGAGCCGCGCGGCACGGGCCGCCGTGTGCTCGCCGCTCAACTGCTCGCCCACCGCGCCCGCCCTGGTCAGCAGGCCGGCGATGATCTGGTGGTCGCGTTCCAGCTCGGCCAGGAACGCCCGCAGGTCGGGATGGCGCGCGGCGAGCAGCGGGAACACCTGGACGTCCTCACCGGTGTGGTGCCGGGTGACCGCTGCGCAGAACGCGAGGCAGTGGGCGCCCAGCTCGGCGTCGGGCACGAAGCCCTCGCGGAGATCGGCGAGCATGTCGCGCAGGCCGATGTGGATCTCGATCAACTGCTGGCCGTACGCCCGGAAGCGGGAGTATTCACTCTCCACGGAGATGTCCCAATGGTCCGGCGCCTCCATGCCCGCGGCGGTCTCCTGGCCGGGTGCACTGCGACGCTGCGCCCATCCGATCAGGCCGCGCCGCCGCCCGTCAAGCCGCCCGCCGTGCGAGGGTTGTCCCATGATCACACCGGACTGGGAGCGGCGGATGGCCGGCGCGTGGGCGTCGTTCGACGAGCTCGACGAGGCGCGGTTCCTGCGCCTGGTCGAGGACCTCACCGGCGAGCTCGCCCCGGACGACCCGGTCGGCCTCTTCGAACGCGCCGGCTCGCTCGACGCCGTCGGGCGCACCGGCCCGGCCGTGCCGCTCTACCGGCGGGCGCTGGCGGCCGGGCTGACCGGCAGCCGCCGCCGGCAGGCCGTCATCCAGCTGGCCAGCTCCCTGCGGGAGCTGGGCGAGGCCGCCGAGAGCGTCGCGCTCTTGACCGCGGAAATGGCCGCGGGATCCGATGAGCTGGACGACGCGGTGAAGGCAGTGCTGGCGCTGGCGCTGGCGGACGCGGGTCGGGCACGCGAGGCGGTGGGGATCGCGGTCGGCGCGCTGTCGGCTCACCTGCCGCGCTACCAGCGCTCGATGGCGACCTACGCGCGGCTGCTGCTGGAGCCGGACCCGGCCGCCGACCCGGAGGCCGACGTCCACTCCTGACCCCCGCTGGAGCCGGACCCGCCGATCCCGAGGCCGACGGCGGCTCGTGACCGGCCGCTGTAGCCAGCCTTTCCACCGAACCGAGGCCGGCGTCCCCTCCCGACCCGGTGCTGGTCATCGCCGCAGGTCGGCCGTCATCTCGTGCACCTCGGCGAGCCGGTCCGCCAGGTCGCGGGGGTGGCCCGGCGCGTCGGGGCGTGCGTCCCACGGGCGCGGGCCGGACAGCGGGCGATAGTTGACGCCGAGGGCGTCCAGCCGGGCCAGGTGCGGGCCGAGCCGCGCGGTGAAGTCGGCGTGATCGCGGGCCGGCGGTCCCCACACCGCCTCGGCGAAGGCGCACAGCCGGGGATAGGTCTGGTAGTCCACCCGGCGGGCCGACTCCAGGTGCTCGGTCCACACGTTGGCCTGCGCCCCGATGATCCGGCCGGCCTCGGCGTCGCTCAGTCCGGGCGGGACCGGGTCGAAGGCGTACACGTCGGCCAGGGTGAGCAGCGTGCCGACCGGGGTCGGTTCTCCCGGGTCGTCGGACTGGCGGTAGTCCAGGTAGACCGAGGTGTCCGGGCAGGAGACCACGTCGTGCCCGGCCCGGGCGGCCAGAACGGCCGGCTCGGCGCCCCGCCACGCGGCGATGGTGGCCCCGGCCGGCGCACCACCGGCGAGGATCTCGTCCCACCCGTAGATCCGGCGGCCGTGCCCGGCCAGATGCTCCGCGATCCGGGCGGTGAACCAGGTCTGCAGCTCGTGGGGGCCGGCCAGCCCGGCCGAGGCGATCCGGGACCGGGCGGCCGGGGTGTCCCACTCGCCCGCCGGGCATTCGTCGCCGCCGATGCCGATCAGCTCGCCCGGGAAGATCGCGACGACGTGGTCGAGAACCTCGCGGCAGAAGTCCAGGGCCTCGTCGGAGACGTTCAGCACGTGCGGGGAGATGCCCCAGGAGGTACGGACCCCGCCCGCGAAGCCGTTGCCCAGCTCCGGATACGAGGCGATCGCGGCCTGCATGTGCCCCGGCATGTCGATCTCCGGCACCACGGTGACGTGCCGGTCGGCCGCGTACGCGACGATCTCCCGCAGGTCGCCGGGGCTGTAGTGACCGCCGTGCGGCCGGTCGTCGTAGCGGTCGTGGATCCGCGAGCCGAGCATCGTGCGGGGCCGCCAGGCGCCGACCGTGGTCAGCCGGGGCCGGCCCGGGACCTCCACCCGCCAGCCCTGGTCGTCGGTCAGGTGCAGGTGCAGCACGTTGAGCTTGTGGAACGCGGCCAGGTCGACGAAGCGCAGCACGTCGGCGACCGGCATGAAGTGGCGCGCCACGTCCAGCAGCACGCCCCGCCAGCGGAAACGCGGCGCATCCTCGATGTGCACGGCCGGCACCGGCTGCGGACCGCGGACGATCGGGGCGCGGCGCAGGGTGCCGGCGGGCAGCAGTTGGCGGAGCGTCTGCACGCCGTGGTGCACGCCGGCCGGGGAGCCGCCCCGGATGTCGATCCCCGTGGCGTCGACATCCAGGACGTACCCCTCCGGCGGCAGCCCGGCCACGACCCGCAACCGGATCTCTCCGCCCGGCCCGGCACTGGCCGGCCCGGCACTGGCCGGCCCGGCAGCGGTCGGGCCGGCACCACCCGATCCGGCAGCGGTCGGGCCGGCACCCTCCGGACCAGCACCGGCCGGGAGCAGGTCACGGACCCGGGCGGCGAGGCGCTCCAGGCCCGGATCGGCGGTCACCGGCGTCCCGGGGCGCAGGGTGAAGCTGCCGGGCCCGGGCACCAGCACCGCCGGGCGGGGGATCAATCCTTCACCGCCCCGCCCAGGCCGGCGACCAGCCGGCGCCGGACCAGCAGGAAGAAGATCAGGACCGGCACCGTCATCAGCGTCGAGGCCGCCATGATCGCCCCCCAGTCGTTCTCGTCGGGCTTGAAGAAGACCAGCAGCGCCATCGGCAGCGTCTGCCGGTCGGTCGCGCTGATGATGAAGGTACGGGCGAACAGGAAGTCGTTCCACGCCGTGATGAAGGAGAACACGCTGGTCGCGGCCAGTCCCGGGGCCACCAGCGGGAACAGGATCCGCCACAGCACGGTGAACCGGCCCGCGCCGTCGAGCTGGGCCGCCTCGTCCAGCTCCTCCGGGATCGCCGCCACGAAGCCGCGCAGCATCCAGATCGCGAACGGCAGTGTGAACGCGGTGTGCACCAGCATCAGCGAGCCCAGCGTGTTCAGGCCCACGCCCGGGACCTGGGTGCCGAGGTCGCGGACGAGGAAGAACAGCGGGATGGTCAGCGCCTCGATCGGCACCATCTGCGCGATGAGGAACAGCACCAGCACAGTGGTGCGCATGCGGAACCGGAAGCGGGTCAGCGCCACCGCCCCGAGGAAGGCGCACAGTCCAGACAGGACGACGACCACGAGCGCGACGAGCAGGCTGTTCAGGAAGTAGCGGCCGAAGCTGTCCACCGCGAGCACCCGGTGGAAGCTGTCCCAGCTGGGCGCCAGGGTCCACGGCCGCTGCTGCAACGACTGGATCTCGCCGGCCGGTTTCACCGCGGCCAGCACCATCCAGTAGATCGGGAAGACCGTGCCGACGGCGAGCAGGATCGCCAGGGCGTCGAGCAGGCGGCGGGTGCCCCTCACAGCGGTTCCCCCGATCGCCGCAGCGTCCGCAGGTAGAGCAGCGTGACGACGAGCAGGATGACCATCATGACCACGCCGATCGCCGCGCCCAGGCCGTACTCGCCGGCCGCGAACGCCTGCTGGTAGGCCCAGACGTTGAGGGTGAGGTTCTGCCCGGCGATGCCGCCGCCGCGGGTCATCACGTAGATCTGGGTGAAGACCTTGAAGTCCCAGATGATCGACTGGATCACCACGATGGCCAGCAGCGGGCGCAGGACCGGCACCATGATCCGCCAGAAGGTACGCCACGCGCTCGCGCCGTCGATCGCGGCGGCCTCCAGCACCGATCTCGGGATCGCCTCGATACCGGCGTACAGGGTGATCATCACGAACGGGAACGAGTGCCACACCACCACCGCGCCGACCAGGGCGAAGGCGGTGTAGCGGTCGTACATCCAGTTGAGGCCGGTGACGCCGAGGGTCTGGTTGACCAGGCCGAGGTCGGTGTCGAAGAGGAACATCCAGACGGTCGAGCCGGAGACCGCGGGCACCGCCCAGGCGGCCATGGCGGCCAGTGAGAGCAGCAGCCGGGGCACCTTGCTGATCCGGGTCAGCAGGACGGCGAGGGCGGCGCCCACGGCGAGCGTGGCCAGGACGCAGGCCGCGGCGAAGAACACGGTGGCACCGAGCACCGACCAGAACTGGGCGTCACCCAGCAGCTGGGTGTAGTTGGCCAGGCCCACGAACCGGGTCGGCTGTCCGCCGCTGACCTGGGCCTGCCGGAAGTCCAGGACGGACAGCAGGCCGAGCTGCCACATCGGATAGACGAACAGGGTGCCCAGGACCACCGCCGCCGGCAGCAGCAGCCAGAGCGGCGTCCGGACGCGCCGGCGCGGGCGCGTCCGGACCGCCGGCAGCGCCGTGGTCACTTGCCCAGGGCCGCGTTGATCGCCGTGGCGGCCTCGTCGGTGGCCGCCTCGACCGTGGCTTTGCCGGTCACCACCTTCTCGATCATGGTGGGCAGCACGGCCTGCGCGTCGATCTTGCCCCAGCCCGGGTCGAGCGGCACGAACTTCGTCCCGGCGTCGATGGTGGACAGGAACGGCTTCAGGAACGGGTCCTGCCCGGCGACCTCGGCCCGGGCGGCCTGCAACGTCGGCAGGTTGCCCATGGCCGCGTACATCTTGGTCTGGTATTTCTTGCTCGCGAGCAGGGTGAGGAAGTCCGCCGCCAGGGCCGGCCGCTGGCTGTTGCGCATGATGCCCAGGTTGTTGCCGCCGGCGAAGGCCGGGGCGATCGAGCCGGGCTTGCTGCCGGGCAGCGGCACGACGGCGTACTTGCCCTTGGCGGCGCCCGCGTCGACGGCGGCCCGGTTGAAGTTGCCGATGATGGCCATCCCGGCCTTGCCACTCGCGAACAGCTCGACGGTCTTGCCACCGGTGAGGTCCGCGCACTGCTGCGGCGGGCAGTTGTCCGGCTTCAGCAGATCCGTGTACGCCTTCAGCCCGGCCCGCGACTGCGCGGAGTTGATCGAGGTGATGTCGCCGCCGGCGTCCCAGATGAACGGCAGGGCGCCGAAGGTGTACTTGCCGCCGACCGCGATGCCGAACAGCTCCGGCTTCTGAGCCCGGATCGTGCGCGCGGCCGCGGTGAGCTCGGCCTGGCTGGTCGGCGGGCGCAGGCCGAGCTCGGTGAACACGTCGGTGCGGTAGTACAGCGCGCGGACGCCGAGGTACCAGGGGACGCCGAGCAGCGTGCCCTGGAAAGTGGCACTGGCCCTGGCGTCGGCACTCAGGTCGGCGCCCTCGGGCCAGGCGGTCACGGCCGGGCCCAGGTCGGCGAGCCCGCCGGCGGCCGCGTACTCAGGCAGGTCGGTGTTGCCGTACTCGACGACGTCGGGCGCGCTGGCCGGGTCGTTGAAGGCGCCCTTGAAGCGCGCGCTACGGGTGTCGACCGCCAGGTACGCGACGTCGACGTTCGTGTCGGGGTGCGCGGCGGTGAACTCCGCGACCGCCTCCTTGACCACGGCGTCCTTGGGCGCCCGGTTGGGCTCGTCGAAGAGCCACACCTTGAGGGTGCCGGTCCGCGCGCCGCCGTCCGAGGGCGCGGTGGTGGGCGACGAGGTGGACGGGGCGCACGCGGTCACGGTGAGGGCGAGGGCGGCGGCAACCGCCAGACGCAGACGCATAGGGTCACTCCTGACGTTCACTGAGGAACCAGGTTCGTAAGTAGTTCGTTGATTGAGTGCCCTCAGAGTGGAGTGTGGAGCTGCGGCCGTCAACCCTCAGAAGTAGGTGTGCAGCACGTCCACGACCACGTCGGCGTCGTCCACCACGGGGATGAAACGCCACTTGTCGAAGGCCGTGCAGGGGTGCGACAACCCGAAGCGCAGCAGGTCACCGACGGCCGGGGAACCGCCGGTCACGTACGTGTGGTGGTCGTTCATCTTCGTCACGGTCAGCCCCTCGGTGACCGGCAGCCCTTCGTCGAAAGGCGCGTCCCGCTTGCCCATTCCCACGATCGCCAGCCCCGGTTCCGGAGTGGACAGCACCTGGGCCCAGATCTCCAGGGCGGCGGCCAGGGACCCGTCGCCCGGCTCCCGGTTGAACGGCGTGCGCTGCCGGTAGAAACCGTCGTCATGGGTCACCGACGCACCGCTGCGCAGCACCGCCCGGACCCGGTGCCCGTCCAGCCACTGTCCCTCGAGCGCCTTGATCACCCGGTCGAACCAGGCGCTGCCGCCCGCCGAGACCAGCACCTCGGGACCGGCCAGGCCGGCGACCGCCCGGACCGCCTCGACCAGCGTGGCCAGGAACGCGTCCACCGTCCCGACGTCGGGCAGCGCACCCTCGTAGGCGGTCACCCCGAGCAGCGAGACCCCCGGTGCGGCGGCGACCGCGCGGGCCACGGCCACGACCTCCTCGACGGTACGGCAGCCCGTGCGCCCACCCGGGTGCCCGAGCTCGACCAGCACCGGCAGCCCGCCCGCGGCCGCCACCGCTTCCACCCCGGCGACCGAGTCGACCTGCAGGAACACCTCCCAGCCGGCGGCGGACTCGGCAGCCAGCCAGCGCAGCGCGGTCGGGTCCAGCACCTCGTTGGCGATCAGCACGCGGGGCACCCCGAGGCGGCGCAGCACCAGGGCCTGGCTCGCCGTCGCCACGGTCATCGCCCACGCTCCGGCGGCCAGCTGGGCGTCCAGCAGCGTCGGGGCCATCGACGTCTTGGCGTGCGGGGCGAAGGAGAAGCCGTACCGCTGCGCGTACGCGGCCATCGTCGCGATGTTCGCCCGTACCGCCGAGTCCCGGACCACCAGCAGCGGCCAGGTGAACGAGCCGTCCAGCAGGTGGTGCCGCGCGGCGGCGAAGTCGCGGGTGGTGATCTCGCCGGCGGGCAGCCAGAAGCCCTTGGCCCGCCAGTCGATCAGCTCGTCCGGAATGTCGAGGGTCATGTCCGTCTCCTCCAGCTTGACCAGGGGGGCGCTTTCGCGCACGCTACTACGGACCACTTACGAACCACTAGGTGTGCGGCGGGGGGCGAGGCGTGCCGGCAGCGATGGTGATCGGCCTGGTGCTGCACGCGAGCCACCGCCCCCGGTTCGAGGAGGCGGCCCGGACCCTGACCGGCGTGACGTTCGCCTGGGCGGTCTACGAGCGCGAGGACCAGATCCGGGAACGGGTCGCCGGGCTGCTGCGCGCCGAACGGCTGGACGGGCTGCTGCTCGGGCTGGTCCCGTACGCCCGCTCCCGGGATCTGCTGCCGCCCGAGCTGCCGGTCGCGGTGACCCGCTCGGCCGCCCTGGATCTGGCTCTGGCCTGGTCGCGGGCCCGCGGTAACGGCTGGCCGGCCACCCCGGTCAGCATCGACACGTTCGCCCAGGAGACCGTCGACGAGGTGGCCACGGCGCTGGAGCTGGACCGGCAGGCGATCGCGTGCCTGCCGTTCGAGCCCGAGCAGCCGATCGCCGACGTCCTCGCGTTCCACCGCGAGCAGCTGGCCCGCACCGGCGCCGCGTACGTGATCAGCGTGCGCACCGGTGTCGCGGCCGCCCTGGACGGCAGCGTGGCCGTGTTGCACGCCCTGGCCACCCCGGGCACGATCCGCGCCGACCTGCACGAGCTGGCCCTGCGCATCCGGCACAAGCGCGCCGACAGCCTGCGCTTCGCCGCCGGGGTGTTCCTCATCGCCAAGCCCGAGGAGAGCCCCGACCTGGACCGCGCCCGGGTCGGCCTGCTGCATCTGCTGCTCAACACCCCGGAGTTCGCGGACGCGTGGATAGACAACCGGGGCCGGCGCGGCGTCGTCGTCTTCGCGCACGCGGCGCTCTTCGAGGCGGTCACCCACCAGTGGGTCGGCCTGCCGGTCCTCGCCGAGGCCCGCGACACGCTGGGCATCCGCGCGGTGGCGGGATTCGGGCTGGGCGACTCGGCCCGGCTGTGCGTGACGCTGGCCGAGCGGGCCGCCGCCCGGGCCGAGCAGGACGCCGATCCGGGGGCCTACCTGATCTCCGACAACGGCATGATGATCGGCCCGATGGGCGCCACCGGCATGCCGCTGACCTACACCTACCGCGAGCACGGCGACATCGAGGCGCTGGCCGGACGGGTCGGGCTCAGCCCGGCGACCCTGTCCCGGCTGGCCGCGATCGAACGCAACCTCGGCGGCCGGCCGGTCTCGCCCAGCGAGCTGGCCCGCTCGCTGGGGATCACCGACCCCAGTGGGCGGCGGCTGATCCGCAAGCTGAGCGAGTCCCGCCTGGCCGTCGACGACGGCAGCTCGCAGGTGCACCGCAAAGGCCGCCCGACCCGGCTCTACCGCCTGGCCATCACCGCGGCCCTCGACGGTGCGGCATGACCTACGACCTGCTGTTCACCGGCGGAGAGGTGCCGGGAACGGGTCCGGCCGACGTGGCGGTGCGCGACGGGCTCATCGCGGCCGTGGGACCGGGCCTGACCGGCGGGGCCCGCACGGTGGTGGACGTCGCCGGGCTGCTGGTCACCCCGGGGCTGGTCGACCTGCACACGCACGTCGGGCCGGGCTACTGGGGCATCGAGCCGGATCCGGTCGCCTGGTGCTCCGGCGTCACCACCTGGGTGGATGCCGGGTCGGCGGGCGCGTACACGCTGGGCGGGCTGCGCCGGGTGGCGGCCGGCACGGACGTGCGGGTGCCGGCGCTGCTGAACATCTCCGCGGTGGGGCTGGCCGGGCGTACCGGGGAGAGCCGCGACCTGGACAACTGCGACACCGCGCTGGCGATCGACACCGTGCAGGCGCATCGCGACCTGATCCGCGGGATCAAGGTCCGCATCGACCGCGAGACCGTCGGCGGCAACGGTGTCGAACCCCTGCGGCGCGCCCTGGCCGCGGCCCAGTTCTGCGGCATCCCGGTCATGGTCCACATCGGTACGGCCCCACCCGCGCTCGACGAGGTGCTCGGCCTGCTGCGTCCCGGCGACATCGTGACGCACTGCGCCAGCGGTATCGCCGCTCCCCTCGGCCCGGCCGTGCGCGCCGCCCGCGAGCGTGGCGTGCTGCTCGACATCGGCCACGGCTCCGGCGGCTTCGCCTTCGACGTGCTGGAGCGGCAGCTCGCCGAGGGGCTCGCGCCGGACACGGTCTCCACCGACCTGCACGCCCGTTCGGTGCACGGCCCGGTCTTCGACCTGCCCACCACGATGACCAAACTGCTCGCCGCCGGCCTGCCGCTGGACGAGGTGCTCGCCGCCGCGACCGTGCGGCCCGCCCGCGCCCTCGGGCTGCCCGGCGGGACGCTGGCCGTGGGCGCGCCCGCCGACCTGGCGGTGTTCCGGGTCGAGGAGGGCGCGTTCGAGGTGGTGGACGCGCACCGCCAGGTCCGGCACGCCCCGCTGCGGCTGGTCAACGAGGCGACGTACGTGGCCGGCCGCCGGATGGTTCCCCGACTGAGCCCGCCGCCCCCGCCGTGGATCCCACTGACCGACGCCCAGCGTGCCGCTCTCGCCCGGCGCGAGCGCGACCTGCGGGCCCTGCTCACCGCGCCGCTGGTCGGCGCGGACGGCCTGGCCGAACAGTTCCCGAGACCGACACCGAGGAGTTCCTGATGCCCCGTGCCATCAACACCGACAAGGCCGCACCCGCCGGCGGCCCCTACTCGCACGCCGTCGTCGCCGGCGACACCATCTACCTGGCCGGCGCGATTCCGGCCCTGCCGGACGGCACCCGGGTCACCGGCAGCTTCGCCGAGCAGGCGCACGCGGCCTTCCGCAACCTGGCCGCCGTGGCCGAGGCGGCCGGCAGCAGCCTCGACCAGGCCGTCCGGGTCGGCGTCTACCTGCGCGACTTCGCCGACTTCGCCGAGCTCAACGAGATCTACCCGCAGTACATCAAGGGCGAGCACCTGCCCGTCCGCACCACGCTGCCGGTCCCGCTGGTCGGCTTCGACATCGAGATCGACGCCGTGCTCTACACCGCCTGACGCTTGCGCACCCATTCGACGGCCTGCCCCACCGCGGCGCGTGACGCCTCGGTGTGGTCGGCGATGTCGAAGCTGTGCTGCCCGTCGGGCACCTCGATGATCTCGACGTCGGCCGCTCTGTCCAGGAACGTCTGCACTCCTGCGGCGAAGCCCGGGTGCTCACGGCCCACCCGGGTGAGCAGGATCGGCGGGGCGCCCGGCCCGATCGCCTCGGCCGGGGCGACGAAGCCCGGCGCGGCCACCATCCCGGGCAGCGGGGTCACCACCGGGTAGGTCAGCGCGATGCCGCGCAGCCAGGCCGGCGCGGCATCGAGCCAGCCGGCGCTGAGCATGGCCCCGCCGGAGAAGAACCACAGCACCACCCGGTCCGCGTCGGCGCGCGGATCGGCCCGGGCGGCCGTCACGGCGGCGGCGACCTGACCCGCCGCCGTGGCGTAGTCCAGCACGAGGCCGTCCGGGCCCGGCGTGATCGGCAGCTGATGCTCCACCACCACGGCGGTCATCCCCTGCGCGGCCAGCAGCTGCCCGTATCCGCGGTAGAGCGGCCAGTCCCGCGGCTGGGCCTGCAGCCCGGGCGGCAGCGGCGTGCCGTGCACCACCACGACCACCGGGTACGGCCCCGGCCCGTCGGGCCGGTAAGTGTCCACATTGTCCGTCCGCGCCGGCTCCCGGACCGGCGGTGACAGGACGAACGGGCGCAGGTACTCCGGGGTGTCAGCCATGCCCGGCACGTTATCGAAGCCCCGGCGACCGCATTGTCCCTTGACAGCGTGGCCGTCCATTTCTCTATAGTGCTAGTAGCCTAGTTAAAGCGAGAAACAGTGATCGACTTTCACCTGGACGTCCGTTCCGGCGTCTCGCCGTACCAGCAGCTCGTGCAGCAGGTGCAGCGGGCGCTGCGACTCGGCCTGCTCTCCGTCGGGGACCAGCTCCCGACGGTCAAGGAGGTTGTGGCGAAGCTGGCGATCAATCCCAACACCGTGCTCAAGGCCTACCGGGAGCTGGAACATCTCGGCCTGGTCACCCCCCGCCCGGGGCTCGGCACGTTCGTGACCCACAGCCTGGCCGACGACTCGCTCGCCGCGCACGAACCACTGCGCCGCGAGTTGCTCGGCTGGCTGGACAAGGCGCAGCGGGCCGGCCTCGACGCGGACAGCATCGAGGCCCTGTTCCTGACGACATTCCGAAAGGCAACCGAGGTGACCCCATGAAACCGGTCCTGCGTACCCAGGGACTGAGCAAGAGCTACGGCAGCCGGCCCGCCCTCATCGACGTCACCCTCACCGTTCCCGCCGGCCGCGTCGTCGGGCTGGTCGGGCCGAACGGCGCGGGCAAGTCCACCCTGCTCAACCTGGCCGCCGGGATGATCGCCCCCACGGCCGGCACGATCGAGGTGCTCGGCTCGCGCCCGGCCGCCGACGCCGCCCAGCTGGCCCGGATCGGCTTCGTGGCCCAGGACACCCCGGTCTACGCCGGCCTGACCGTCGGCGACCACCTGCGGATGGGCCGGCGGCTGAACCCCCGCTGGGACGACGCGCTGGCGGAGGGGCGCGTCGCCCAGGTCGGTCTCGATCCCGCGCAGAAGGCCGGCCGGCTCTCCGGTGGCCAGCGCGCCCAGCTGGCGTTGACCATCGCCGCCGCCAAGCGACCCGAGCTGCTGATCTTCGACGAGCCGGTGGCGTCGCTGGACCCGCTGGCCCGACGGGCCTTCCTGCAGAGCCTCATGGAGTTCGTGGCCGAGCTGGAGGTCGGCGTCATCCTCTCGTCGCACCTGCTCAGCGACCTGGAACGGGTCTGCGACCACATGATCGTGCTGACCGGCTCGCGGGTGCAGCTGACCGGCGACGTCGAGGACCTGCTGGCCACCCACTACCGGCTGGTCGCGGCCCGGGGCGGGCTCGACGCCCTGCCGCCGGGCGTGGAGGTGATCCACGCCGAGCACACCGACCGGCAGAGCACGCTGCTCGTGCACGACACCGTCGGCGCGGTGCCGGGCCTGGCCGCCGACACCGAGCACCTCAATCTGGAGGACATGATCCTCGCGTACCTGACCCGGGCCGCCCTCGGCGCGGTCGGCGCCCGCGCCCCGCAGACCCTGGAGGCACAACGATGATCTGGCTGACCTGGCGTCAGTTCCGCGGCCAGGCCGTGGTGGCCCTCGTCGCGCTGGGCGCCCTCGCGATCTTCCTGGTAATCCTCGGCCTGCAGCTGCGGAACGTCTACGACGCCAACGTCGGCTGCGCGGGCTGCTCCGTGGAGTCCGGTGCGCAGCTGCTCAAAGACAAGTACTTCTCCGTTCTGCTGCTCACCGGCTTCCTCATCATCCTGATCCCGGCCGTCATCGGGGCGTTCTGGGGCGCCCCGCTGGTCGCCCGCGAGCTCGAGGCCGGCACGCACCGGCTGGTCTGGAACCAGAGCATCACCCGGACCCGGTGGCTGGCGGTCAAGCTGTCGTTCGTCACGCTGGCCGCGCTGGCCTTCACCGGCGCCCTCAGCCTGCTGTTCACCTGGGCCGCCAGCCCGTACGACCGGGCGCTCAACGACCGCTTCGACCCGTTGTTCTTCCCCACCCGCAACCTGGCCCCGCTGGGCTACGCCGTCTTCGCCGTCGTCGCCGGGATCACCATCGGGCTGCTCACCAAGCGGACCGTCATCGCCATGGCCGTCACGCTGGCCGCGTTCACGGCGATGCAGATCCTGATGCCCACTGTCATCCGTCCGCATCTGCAAGGGCCGATCACCGAGAACGTGCAGTTCACCGCGGTTGCCGCCCACGGCATCTGGACGAATCCGGCGGGACAGGTGTCGGTGGAGGGCTACGACGTGCCGGGCGCCTGGATGCTGACCAACGAGGCGAAGCTCGTCGACAGCACCGGAGCGCAGCCCAGCAAGGCCGTGACCGAGGTGTGCTTCACCGGTGACTTCGCCAAGGACAAGGCCTGCCTGGAGGCGCTGAACCTGCACAGCGTGCTGACGTACCAGCCGGCCGACCGGTACTGGACCTTCCAGTGGCTGGAGTTCGGGATCTACCTGCTGCTCGCGCTGCTGCTGGCCGGGTACGCCTTCTGGCGCATCCCTCGCGGGCTCAGCTGACCGGCGTTTCCCCGGCGTTCTGCCCGCAGGCGTGGTCTCATCAGGATGATCACGCCTGCGGGACGGGGTAACACGTCGGAAACGTCGAGCTGCAAACATCGCTGGGCGTTCACAGCTCGGCGATCAGGGGGTTGGTTTTGTTCCTCAGCCAGCACGAGCAGGAACGCCTGCTCATCCACGTCGCGGCGGACGTCGCCCGGCGCCGGCGGGAGCGCGGCCTGCGCCTGAACCATCCCGAGGCGACCGCGATCATCACAGCCTTCCTGTTGGAGGGCGCGCGCGACGGGCGGACGGTCGCCGAGCTCATGGACGCCGGGCGCCGGGTGCTGACCCGCGAGGACGTGATGGACGGCGTACCCGAGATGCTGGTCGAGGTGCAGGTCGAGGCCACCTTCCCGGACGGCACCAAGCTGGTCACCGTGCACGGGCCGATCTCGTGATTCCCGGCGAGATCATCGCCGGGGACGGTGACATCACGATCAACGGCGGGCGGCCGGTGCTCGCGCTGACCGTGCGCAATACCGGTGACCGGCCCGTGCAGGTCGGCTCGCACTACCACTTCGCCGAGTCCAACGCGGCGCTCGACTTCGACCGCGAGGCCGCCTGGGGCCACCGGCTCGCCGTGCCCGCGGGCACCTCGGTCCGCTTCGAGCCGGGGATGCCGCGCGACGTCGAGCTGATCCCGTTCACCGGCCACCGCATCGTCCCCGGCCTGCGCGGCCTGGCCGGTGGCCCGCTCGACAGGCTCCCCGAGCCGCCGCCCGCGGACCCCGGCGACATCGAGCCGGCCGGCTCGCTGGACGAGGACACCGGAGAAGACCAGCCGTCGAACGGGAGCCCCCGGTGAAACCAACCGCCGAGCCAGGCCGTCAGGGACGGCGCAGCCAACGGGAGCACAGCGAGGCCACGGCGTGACCACACTCGACCGCGGCCGCTACGCCGCCCTGTACGGACCCACCGCCGGCGACCGCATCCGGCTCGCCGACACCAACCTGCTCATCGAGGTCGAGGAGGACCGCAGCGCCGGACCGCAGCCGGGCGACGAGGTCGTCTTCGGCGGTGGCAAGGTGATCCGCGAGTCGATGGGCCAGTCCCGCGCCACCCGCGCCGAGGGCAGCCCGGACACGGTGATCACCGGCGCGGTGGTGCTCGACCACTGGGGCATCGTCAAGGCCGACATCGGCATCCGCGACGGCCGGGTCGTGGCGCTCGGCAAGGCCGGCAACCCCGACACGATGGACGGCGTCCACCCGGACCTGGTGATCGGCCCCGGCACCGAGATCATCGCCGGCAACGGCAAGATCCTCACCGCCGGCGCGATCGACAGCCACGTCCACCTGATCAGCCCGACCATCCTGGACACGGCGCTGGCCAGTGGCATCACCACGATCATCGGCGGCGGCACCGGCCCGGCCGAGGGCACCAAGGCCACCACGGTCACCCCGAACGCGTGGCACCTGGCCCGGATGCTCGAGTCCCTGGACCACTGGCCGATCAACGTGCTGCTGCTCGGCAAGGGCAACACCATGTCGAGCGAGTCGATGTGGGAGCAGCTGCGCGGCGGGGCCGGCGGCTTCAAGCTGCACGAGGACTGGGGCACCACGCCGGCGGTCATCGACGCCGCGCTGCGGGTCGCCGACGCGTCCGGGGTGCAGGTGGCCATCCACACCGACACGCTCAACGAGGCCGGCTTCGTCGAGGAGACCCTGCGGGCGATCGGGGGACGGTCGATCCACGCGTACCACACGGAAGGGGCCGGCGGCGGGCACGCGCCGGACATCATCACGGTGGCCTCGCACCCCAACGTGCTGCCGTCGTCGACCAACCCGACGCGGCCGTACACCCGCAACACCCTCAGCGAGCACCTCGACATGCTGATGGTCTGCCACCACCTGAACTCCTCGGTGCCGGAGGACCTGGCCTTCGCGGAGAGCCGGATCCGTCCGTCCACCATGGCGGCCGAGGATCTGCTGCACGACCTGGGCGCGATCTCGATGATCGGCTCGGACTCGCAGGCGATGGGCCGGGTCGGAGAGGTCGTCATGCGCACGTGGCAGACCGCCCACGTGATGAAGGCGCGCCGCGGCGCGCTGCCGGGCGACGGCCCGGCGGACAACCTCAGGGCGAAGCGGTACGTGGCCAAGTACACGATCTGCCCGGCACTGGCCCACGGCATGGCCGAGCAGGTCGGCTCGGTCGAACCGGGCAAGCTGGCCGACCTGGTCCTGTGGGACCCGGCGTTCTTCGGCGTCCGCCCGGCCCTGGTGATCAAGGGCGGCATGATCGCCTCGGCCCAGATGGGCGACGCGAACGCCTCGATCCCCACCCCGCAGCCGGTGCTCCCCCGCCCGATGTTCGGCGCCTACGGCGTGGTGCCGTCGGTGACCTCGGTGGCCTTCGTGGCGCCGGCCGCCCTGGACGCCCTGCTGGGCGACCGGATCGGCGCGAAGCGGGCGCTGGTGCCGGTGGCGGACACCCGCTCGGTGGGCAAGGCGGACCTGCCCCACAACGACGCCCTGCCCCGCATCGAGGTGGAACCGGACACGTTCACGGTCCGCATCGACGGCGAGGTGGTCGAGCCGGAACCGGTGACCGAGCTGCCGATGGCCCAGCGCTACTTCCTGTTCTGATGCCCGGTCGCACGCCGGCAGCGGCGGACATGGGATCCGGCCGGCCGCACGACCGCTCCAGCCCGGCGCCCGGCCAATCCGAGCGAGCGGCGCGGTGGCCGGTATGAGCCTGGCGACGTTGCTGGTGCTGGCCGACGGGCGGTTGCCGTCCGGTGGGCACGCGCATTCCGGTGGGTTGGAGGCCGCGGTCGCCGCGGGGCGGGTGCGGGAGGTCCGGGACGTCGGGGGATTCCTGCGCGGGCGGTTGCAGACCACGGGCTTCGTGTCCGCTGCTTTCGCCGCGAGCGCGTGTGCCCGTACCGGAGCATTTATGGATCTTGATCGTGGGTTGGATGCCCGGACGCCTTCGCCGGCGTTGCGGCGCGCCTCGCGGGCGCAGGGCCGGGCGCTGGTGCGGGCCGGGCGGGCCATGTGGGCCCTGCCGGACGTCGGCCGGGAGCCGCATCATCCGGTCGCCCTCGGAGTGCTGGCCGCCGCCGCCGGGCTCGGGCCGCTTGAGGCCGCGGTCGCCGCGGCGCACGGGGCCGTGAGCGGTCCGGCCAGTGCGGCCGTGCGGTTGCTCGGCCTGGACCCATACGCGGTGCACAGCCTGCTCGCCGGGCTGGCACCCGAGATCGACCGGATCGCGGCGGACGCCGCGGCCCGGGCCGACGACCCGGTCGACGCCTTGCCGGCCGCGGGCGCCCCGCTGCTCGACATCGGTGCCGAGCTCCACGCCACCTGGGAGGTGCGTCTCTTTGCATCCTGAACTGCACGAACACGGCCCCGACGAGGTCCCCCACACCCACCCCGACCCCGGTGTCGACCCGCACACGCCGCTGCACCCGGGACCCCGGGCCCTGCGGATCGGGATCGGCGGGCCGGTCGGTTCCGGCAAGACCGCGCTGGTCGCGGCGCTGTGCCGGGCGCTGGGCGCGGAGCTGCGGCTCGCGGTGGTGACCAACGACATCTACACCACCGAGGACGCCGACTTCCTGCTGCGCAACGGGGTGCTGCCGGCGGACCGGATCCGCGCGGTGGAGACCGGCTGCTGTCCGCACACCGCCATCCGGGACGACATCTCCGCCAATCTGGACGCGGTCGAGGATCTGGAGGCGACGCTCGGGCCGTTGGATCTCGTGCTGGTCGAGAGCGGCGGGGACAATCTGACCGCGACCTTCAGCAAGGGGCTGATCGACCAGCAGATCTTCGTGGTCGACGTGGCCGGCGGCGACAAGGTGCCGCGCAAGGGCGGGCCCGGTGTCACGACCGCCGACCTCCTGGTGATCAACAAGACGGATCTCGCGCCGCTGGTCGGGGCCGATCTGTCGGTGATGGACCGGGATGCCCGGGCCCGGCGGGGTGAGCTGCCGACGGTCTTCCTGTCACTGGTCGGGGACAAGGCGGCGACGCCGGTCGCCGACTGGATCCGCGCGCTGGTCGCGGCCCGGGTTCCCGCAGCCTGATGGGCTGCGGGGTGGCGCTCTGATGCGGGCCGGGGCGCGGATCGTCGCCGAGGCCGACGGGCGGGGTGGCACCCGGCTCGCGGTGCTGCGCGGGGAGTCGCCGCTGTTGCTGCGCCGCACCGGGCCGCGGACCGGCGGTGACGTCACCGTGCACCTGGTCGGTGGGGCCGCCGGACCGCTGCGGGGCGACGACCTGCGGCTGGACCTCGAGGCCGGGCCGGGTGCGCGGCTGACCGTGCGCAGTGTGGCCGCGCAGCTCGCGCTGCCCGGCCGCCCCGGCGCGCCGGCGTCGCGGCTGGAGATCCGGGCGGTCGTCGCGGCCGGCGCGACGGTGCGGTGGCTGCCGGAGCCGCTGATCGCGGCGGCCGGCTGCGACCACCGGGCGGTCACCCGGGTCGAGGTCGAGGCCGGCGGCGCCGTGCTCTGGCGCGACGACCTGGTCTGCGGGCGGCACGACGAGCCGTCCGGCGACGTGCACACCGACCTGATCATCCGGTACGCCGGCAGCACCCTGCACCGCCACGAGCTGGCAGTCGGTCCCCGGGCACCGGGCTGGTCGGGCGCGGCGGTGCTCGGTGGCGCCCGGGCCGTCGGGTCGCTCGTCCTCGCCGGTCCGGACCTGCCGGAGGCCGCGCTGCTCGGCGGCGACGCGGCGCTGATGACGCTCGCCGGGCCGGGCATGCTGGCCACCGCCGTCGGCCAGGACATCCGGCAGGTGCGGGCGGCTCTGGACCCGCTCTGCGTCGAACGGCAGCGGCTGCCCGCCCCGGCGTGACCGCTCCGGCTCAGCGCAGCAGCTGCTCGTGGCGGTGTGAAGCGTCCCGGCTCAGCGCAGCGGGGCGAAGAAGGTGCGCAGGTCCGCGGCGAGGGCGGCCGGTTCGTGCAGGGCGACGAAGTGGCCGCCGGGATTGCCGGCAGGCCAGTGCGTGATCGTGTTCCGCTGCTCGGCCAGCCGCCGGAACAGCGGTGGTCCCCCGGCGTAGACACCGGTCGGCACCGCCTTCTGCCCCCGCGGCCAGGCGAACGCCGCAGTGTCGTACATGAACCACGAGGACGAGGCCGCCGTGCCGGTGAACCAGTAGATGCTCGTGTTGGTCAGCAGCAGGTCGCGGTCGATGACCAGGTCGCCGAACTCCTTCATCTTCTGCATGTGCCAGGCCAGCAGCGCGACCGGCGAGTCCTGCCACCCGTACGCGAACGTCTGCGGTGCCGCCCGCAGCAGTGCGTGGTGGTCGACGCCGGACCCGGCCCATTCCTGCATCGCCGCGTAGTCGGCGCGCTCGGCCTCGCTCATGCCCGGCACGTCCGCCTCGGTCGGCATGCCCGGGCCGGCGTTCACGTGCACGCCCACCGCCCGCTCGGGCGCGGCCTCGGCGACCGCGGGGGCCAGGTACGCGCCCAGGTCACCCCCGTGCGAGCCGTACCGCTCGTATCCCAGCCGGCTCATCAGCTGCGCCCAGATCCGGCCCACCCGTTCGACCCCGAAGCCCGGCGTCCGCGGCGCCCCGGAGAAGCCGAAACCGGGCACCGACGGCACCACCACGTGGAAGTCGGCGCTGAGCGTGTCGATCAGGTTGATGAACTCGACGATCGAGCTGGGCCAGCCGTGGCTCAGGATCAGCGGCAGCGCGTCCGGATCCGGCGAGCGGACGTGCAGGAAGTGGATCTCCAGGCCGTCGATCTCCGTGACCCACTGCGGGAAGGCGTTGAGCCGCGCTTCGTACGCCCGCCAGTCATAGCCGGTGCGCCAGTGCCCGGCCAGCTCGCGCAGCCATTCCACCGGCACGCCGCGGTCCCAATCCGCCCCGGGCAACTGCGCGGGCCAGCGGGTCCGGGCCAGCCGCTCGTGCAGATCGGTGAGCTCGTACGGGTCCACGGCGATCCGGAAAGGTCTCATACTGCCGACCGTAGGAGCCGTTGCGGTCAGTTCCCGGCCGCAATCCGCCGGAGGAGGCGCGCCGATGCGACGGGACCGCTGGGCGCTGACCGGGCTGCTGACCGGCGCCGCGGCGGGGGCTCTCTGGGGGTGGTTCGGCAGCGGCGGGTACGAGGCGGGCGACGCGGCCATCGGCACCGGAGTGATGGGCGCCGTCACGGGGGCCTTGGTGGGCGCGATATCCGGTGCCGTCGCCGACCACCGGAACAGGTGGCCGAACAGGGCGGCTCCGCGGCCGGAGAACCGGTCGTGGAGCCGCCCCACCGCTCTAGGCGGCGACCGCGATGGGTACGCCGTGCGTGTCGGTCAGTGCCAGCCGGGTCCGCAGGTTGCCCTGCTCCGCGACCCGGGCGAAGTACTCGGTCCGCCGCCGCTGCAGGCATCCCTTGCGGGTCCGCGGTCCGCCGGCCGCGACGGTGAGCAGCTCCGGAGCCAGCGAGCTGTTCAGGCCCTCGCGGAGCAGGCGCAGCGCCTCGGTGCGCAGCTGCGAGATCCGCGACTCGGTGACCCCGAGTTCGGCGGCCACGTCGCTGAGCGGCTGCTCCTGCAGGAAGGACTGGGTGACCACCAGGCGCAGCCGCTCGGGCAGGGCCTGGATGGCCTGGTGCAGATATCCCAGCCGTTCCCGCTTGAGCAGCAGGTCCTCGGGTCCCTCGGACAGCTCCGGGACCATCTCCTCGGCGGCGCCGGTGGGGAAACCCTGCAGGCTGAGCAGGGCTGCCTTCTGCACGTCGTCCTCGACACTGGCCAGTTCGGCGACGCCGATGCCCAGCATTTCGGCCACCTCGGCCTCGGACGGGGTCCGGCCCAGGGCCGCGGTGAGTTCCTGGCGGGCGGTCGCCGTACGGCGGGCCCGGGCCCGGACCGATCGGCTGGCCCAGTCCTGCCCGCGCAGCTCGTCCAGCAGTGCGCCGCGGATCCGGACAGCGGCGAAGCGGTGGAACGGGATGCCCCGGCTCACGTCGAAGGAGCGCGCGGCACCGAGCAGTGCGGCGAATCCGGCGGACGACAGGTCGTCGGCGTGAACGTGGCCGGGTACGCGGTTGAGCAGTTCCCGAACCAGGTGGCCCACCATCGGCATGTGTTCGCGGACCAGGTCCTCGAGGTCGCGCGCGGATGGCGCGTCGTGGATGATGCCGACGGTGGCGGGGAGTTCGGTCGTCACGGTCACGTGTTCCTCCTCGCTCGTACAAGCCGGCAGGTGAACCGGCTGATGAGGAGAACACTTATGGCCGCAGGGTGCAGTGGCGGCCGAACTCGGTTGCTTTTGTGGTGTTTTTTACGAAAAAGGCTCAGCTATCGGGGGCCGCTCCCCCGGGGCCTGTCTCAGCTGGCGAAGTGCGGGCGGCGCGGTGCGGCGAGCAGGACGCTGAGCTCGCTACGCACCCAGTTCATCCGGCGCACGGCGGCCTCCGGGTGGTCGCCGAACTCCGCCGCGACGCCGGCCGCACAGCCGTCGCTGCCGTGGCGCAGCAGCATGGCGGTGACGGTCTCCTCGACGGTCTGGCGGCTCGGGCACTCGGAAGGCTGCAGGTAGGAGACGAACAGAGCCTCCGCGGCCAGGTCCTGGACGGTGCTGATCATGTGGAACTCCCCGATATGCGACGGCTTGCCTGCTTCCAGCTAACGCTCGCGCCGGTGCCGACCGGAACCGCTCAGGTTGCAGACCGGTATCAGTCATCTTCCCCGTGGGCGTCAACCCGGCCCGCAGGCACGCCGATACGGTTCGTACCGATTTCGGCGAAAGGCTCTCGTCACGGCCGTCGCGGGTCGTCACGGGCAGCGCAGGTTCCTGTCGGGCTCAATTCGACCTTACGCGCAGCTCGGGCGGTCGAACCGGCACTCCGGTCGACCGCCCGAGGAACGCGCGTGTCGGATTTCAGCCCAGGCCCTCCGGCAGGGGCTCGTTGCCGGGGCCGTCGCCCGGGTCTGTGAACGTGTCCGTCACCGCCGGCGTCGTCTCCGTCACGACCGGCGCCGTGGTCGTCGTTGTGACGGCCGGCGTCGTGGTCGGCGCGGACGGCTCCACCGGAGTCTCGTCGTCGTCATCGTCATCGCCGCCCGTGCCGGTGCCGCCACCGGGGTTCACCACGACCGCCGGTGTCGTGGCCGGCGTCGTGCCACCGGCCGGCACCGTCGTGTTCACCGGGACCGGGACGGCCACCCCGCCCGGGTTGATCGAGATGCCCGGGATCGGCGAGTCCTTGGTCGGCACCGGACCGAGCCGGACCGAGCCGTTCGTGAGGTGCTCGACCGGGCGCGAGGGCGCACCGGGCGCCGGCGAGACGAAGGTCTGGCAGGTGTCCCCGCCGAGCTCGAACACCATCGGGGCGGCGTTGCTGGCCTTGTAGCGGCCGGTGAACTCGAGGGTCTTGGTCTGCTGGGGGCTCAGCGGCGAGCGGCCCAGCACGGTGACGCCCTGGCCCTGCTGGTTCAGCTTGACGCCGCCGTTGCCGGACACCACCTGGTCACCCGGCATCATGAACCAGAGCTTCCAGTCCTTGATCGCCGTGTTGTCCCGGTTGGCCAGCGTGATCGCGGCCCGGAACCTGTTGTTCTTGTCCTCCCAGACCGCGTAACTGACCACGCACTTGTTCGAGCCGGTCAGCGTGGTGCTTCCCGCGTTCGGGGTCTTCGGCACGGCATCCTGGGACAGCGCGGCCACCGCGGCGGAGGCGAGCAGGACCGCGCCGACGATGGAGCCGGAGAGGATGAGCACCCGGCGCCGCTGGGTGGTGCCGCCGTTGCGGCCGGGGCCCGCGGGGCCGGACGCCGCGGCGCCGGGCCTGTTCTGGTGCGGCGGGCCGCCGCCACCGGGACGAGCGGGCGGAGTATTGCCGCCACCGGGACGGGCGGCCGGCGCGGGCGGGCGCTCCTCGCGGGGAGGCGGCCGGAGTGCTCCATCGCCACCGAAGGCAGGACGCAGAGCCGGCCCGGCCGGACCGGCATCCGCCACCGGTGGCGCCGGCGCGGCCGCCGAGGCGACGGCCGGAGCCGGTGGCACGGGGCCGAAACGACTGTTGCGCGCCCCGCGCTGCGGCGGGGACGAGACCGGGCCGACGGCCGCCTCGACCTCGGCGACGGAGACCGCCGGCGGGACCGGTGTCCCCGTCGGAGCCGGCGAGACCGGCGCCTCAGCGGCCGGGACAGCGGCGACGCCACGCCCGGGAGCAGCGGAATGCACCTGGGCGAGGCCCGGCCGGACGCGGCCGAAGGAGTCGGTGTCCCGCCGGGCCGACGGCAGGATCGTGGTGTCCTCACCGTTCTCGGCCCAGTCCGGCACGTAGGCGCGGGCGGCCGGCACTCCGGCCGACACCGTGCCCAGCACGTGGGCCAGCTCGGCGCTGGACGGGCGGTCCGCGGGCCGCTTCTCCAGGCAGCGGGCGATCAGCGCGGAGACGGCGCTGGGCATCCCCTCGACCGGCGGCAGCGGCTCGGGCTCCGTGTACTGGTGGGCGCGCAGCAGGGCCGTGGTCGTGCCGACGTCCCACGGGAGCTGCCCGATCAGGGTGCGGTAGATCAGCA
>NZ_BOQL01000059.1 GCF_018332655.1 Actinoplanes auranticolor
AGCCCGGCCCGCAAGGGAAGCTCAGGCCGGAAGGCGAAGCCTGGCCGAAGGCGAAGCCTGAGTGTGCGCGAAGCGCACGGAGGGTGACTCAGCACGGACATGGCAGGGAGCGAAGCGACCGGTCTCGGCGGGAGCGACGGCCAGCAACACGCACGGACCTACGACCGGAATTTGCTCTGAATCTCATGGCTTTCGATCTGGATCTTGTGGTTTGTGATGTGCATCGCTCCAGCGCCCACGTCGGTGGAACGGCGGAAAAGCAGGAACGCCGGACCTTTCGGTCCGGCGTTCCTGTGGTTCTGTCAGATCAGCCTCAGCTGACCCGGGTTCAGCGGGTGACGCCGCGACGGCCGCCGATACCGACGACCAGCGCCACACCGATGGCGGCGAGCAGGACCTGGAACAGCAGCTCGATCCAGTCGATGCCGCCGGTCGAGTCGACGCCGAAGGCCCGGGCGAGGACCGTGCCCAGCAGTGCGGCCACGACACCGATGACCATGGTCAGCCAGATCGGGATGTTCTGCTTGCCGGGTACGACCAGGCGGCCGAGGGCGCCGATGATCAGGCCGACGATGAGCGCGGTGATGATGCCGGTGACGGTCATTGAAGGTCTCCTTGGGGGGTAGAACAGTTGTTGCGTTCGTCTGACCCCAGAGTTCCCGACCGGCCGGAAAACCAAACCGCCCTATTTTTTGTTTGTTTTGCTCTCGCCCGAGTCCGAGGTCGACAGCGCGGCAATGAAGGCCTCCTGAGGCACCTCGACCCGGCCGACCATCTTCATCCGCTTCTTGCCTTCCTTCTGCTTCTCGAGCAGCTTGCGCTTACGGCTGATGTCACCGCCGTAGCACTTGGCGAGCACGTCCTTGCGGATGGCGCGGATGGTCTCGCGGGCGATGATCCGGCTGCCGATGGCGGCCTGGATCGGCACCTCGAACTGCTGGCGCGGGATGAGCTTCTGCAGCTTGGCCGCGATCGTGACGCCGTAGTTGTACGCCTTGTCCTTGTGCACGATCGCGCTGAACGCGTCCACCGGCTCGCCGTGCAGCAGGATGTCGACCTTGACCAGCTCGGCGGCCTGCTCGCCCGAGGGCTCGTAGTCCAGCGAGGCGTAGCCCTTGGTCTTGGACTTCAGCTGGTCGAAGAAGTCGAAGATGATCTCGCCCAGCGGCAGGGTGTAACGCAGCTCGACCCGTTCGGTGGACAGGTACTCCATGCCGAGCAGCTGGCCGCGGCGGCCCTGGCAGAGCTCCATGACGGCGCCGACGTAGTCGTTGGGGACCAGGACGGTCGCCCGGACCACCGGCTCGTGGATCTCGGCGATCTTGCCGTCCGGGAACTCGCTCGGGTTGGTGACCACGACCTCGGCGCCGTCCTCGGTGAAGACGCGGTAGACCACGTTCGGCGCGGTGGAGATCAGGTCGAGGTTGAACTCGCGCTCGAGCCGCTCGCCGATGATCTCCAGGTGCAGCAGCCCGAGGAAGCCGCACCGGAAGCCGAACCCGAGCGCGGTGCTCGTCTCCGGCTCGTAGGTCAGCGAGGCGTCGTTGAGCTGCAGCTTGTCGAGAGCGTCACGCAGCGCCGGGTAGTCCGAGCCGTCGATCGGATACAGGCCGGAGTAGACCATCGGCTTGGGGTCGGAGTAGCCGCCCAGGGGCTCGGTGGCCGGCCGCTGGTTGTTGGTGACCGTGTCGCCGACCCGGGACTGACGGACGTCCTTCACCCCGGTGATCATGTAGCCGACCTCGCCCACCCCGAGCGCGCCGGCCTTCTCCATCTCGGGCGAGACGACACCGATCTCCAGCAGCTCGTGCACGGTGCCGGTGGACATCATCTTGATCTTGTCGCGAGCCTCGATCCGCCCGTCGATGACCCGGACATAGGTGACCACGCCGCGGTAGACGTCGTACACCGAGTCGAAGATCATCGCGCGGGCCGGGGCGTCGTGGTTGCCGACCGGCGGCTGGAACTGGCGGACGACCTCGTCGAGCAGGTGCGCGACGCCGACCCCGGTCTTGCCGGAGACCCGCAGCACGTCGTCGGGCTCGCAGCCGATGAGCTTGGCGAGCTCCTCGGCGTACTTCTCCGGCTGCGCGGCCGGCAGGTCGATCTTGTTGAGCACCGGGATGATGTGCAGGTCGTTCTCCATCGCCAGGTACAGGTTGGCGAGGGTCTGCGCCTCGATGCCCTGCGCGGCGTCGACCAGCAGGACCGCGCCCTCACAGGCGGCGAGGCTGCGGGAGACCTCATAGGTGAAGTCGACGTGGCCCGGCGTGTCGATCATGTTGAGCACGGCGGTGTCGCCGGTGCGGTCACCCTCGCGGACGACCCACGGCATGCGCACGGCCTGGCTCTTGATCGTGATGCCACGCTCGCGCTCGATGTCCATCCGGTCGAGATACTGCGCGCGCATCTGCCGCGGGTCGACCACGCCGGTGATCTGCAGCATCCGGTCGGCCAGGGTCGACTTGCCGTGGTCGATGTGCGCGATGATGCAGAAGTTGCGGATCCGACCAGGATCGGTCGCTCCGATGATGTTCACGCCGGGGTCGAGCGGTCCAGGCACGATCGTCCGTTCTCTTCAAGCGGGCTGGCTGCCGATGAAAGCACCGGCAACGTCTATCGTCCCACGCCGCGCGGCGAGCCTGGCTCACACCCGGTCCAGCGGCCGGTGCGGCGGGGGCGGAAGCTCGACATGGATCTCGGCGCCGGGCCGCACCGGGCCACCGCGCAGGACCACGGCCATGACGCCCGCGCGGCGGCTGACCGAGCCGTCGGGCTCCCGGCCGAGGACGCGTTTGAGCAGGCCGGGGCGGTAGTGGTTGATCTGCTGGCAGGGGTTGCGCAGCCCGGTGACGACGATCGCCGGACGGGCATCGGAGGCGCGATCCGCTCCGGGGTGCCCGGTGTCGGTGCCGGCCGGATTGCGCTCGATGATCGACCCGGCGGTCGGCTCGGCGGTCTGCCCGGCGGGCTGCTCGGCCTGGATGCAGGCGGCGAGAGCGGCCACGGCCTCGGCGGTAGGAGCGTCGAGGCTGGCGCGCGCAGCGGCGGCCACGACAGCAGAGGCACCGCCCGGCGGACCCACGAGCTCGGTATGTGTGGCCGGCGAGCGATCCAGCCCGGCAAGGGCGGCGTCGGGGGCCGGGCCGAAGCGCAGCACGGTGCCCACTGGGAGGGCGAGCAGGTCGATCCCGGTCGTGGTGACGTTCTCCCCCAGGCCACCGGCCGGGACGTCGTAGCCGGCCTCGTTCACCTCGTCGTGCAGCTCGGCACGGATCAGGTGCACCTGGCGCAGATTCGGCTGGTCCGGATCCACAGCGACCCGGCTGCGGTGCCGGACCGTCAATCCGGCATGCACATCACCGGCCACCCCGAGCCCGGCGATCAGCACGATCTCGTCCCGGACCGGCTTGCTGAACGAGTACACGTCGTTGCAGCTCACCGATGCGACCGTCCCCCGCGTCGAGAGCCGCTGCTCCGCCGCGTCCGTCTCCTGCTGATGAACGTCCATGCGCCCGAGTCTGCCCATACCCGGCCACCCCTTTCGACCCCGTTTCCCGCCCCCTGGGCCAGATCTCCCCGGCCCTCCGGCCGGACCAGCAATTCAGTCCGGCGGCTCGAGGAACAGGGCGGACAGCCGGGGCAGCCGCTTCTGCATCTCTTCCTCGTTGTCGAAGTCCCACAGCATCGCCGGGTCGGGCCGGGTCCGGGGCGTCTCGCTGGGCGGCAGCTCCCCACCGGTGGCCTGCTGATAGGCCGCCTCCGCGATGCCCAGCACCTCCTCAGCCTCGAACACCGCCCCGGTCGAGGCAGCCGAGCGCACCGCCGGCAGCTCGGCCAGCGAATCCGGCTCGCGGACCGCCCGCGCGACGACGTCCCGGCCGTTGGCGACCAGCCAGCCACGGAAGTTGTCGAAGCCGTCCTCGGAGCACCCGCCGTTGATCAGGTAGGCCGCCGCCCAGAGGTCTTCCTTGCCCGAGGCGGCCATCACCTTGTCGAGGTGCCGGCCCCAGGCCACGATCTCGGCCGGGTCGCGCCCCACCAGCTCGGCGGTCACCCGCTTGGCCACCTCGTCGGGCGAGCCCGGCCGGTCGGCGGTAGCCCGGTCGATGACCGCCCAGAAGTCGTCCGTTCTCATGGGCACAGCCTGCCAGCCGGGTACGACAAAAACGGGGAGGCAGGATGGGGGTATGCGCGCTGTCACACTGCCCGAGGTCCCTTACGGCGCTACCGCCGTACGTCCGGGTTGGGAGGATCTGCCCGCGACCTTGCGGGAAGAGATCAGCTTGCGTCTCGGCGCGCCGGTCGTCGGCGCGGCCAGCGCGGGCGGGGGCTTCACCAGGGCTTTCGCCGCCTTGCTGACGACGGCGGCCGGGGACCGGGTCTTCGTCAAGGCCGCGCCGCTGACCGAGCCGATCGCCGACTGGTACGCCCGTGAGGCGGGCGTCACAGCCGCATTACCGGCGGAGGTCCCGGCCGCCCGCCCGCGGTGGACGCTCGTGGCCGAAGGGCACTTCGTGCTGTGTCTGGAGGCGATCGCGGGGCACGTGCCGGCTCTGCCGTGGGCGCCGGACGACCTGAGCGCGGCGCTGGCGGCCTGGCAGACGTCGGCGGTGGCGTTGAGCCGGCCCGGCCCGGAACTGCTCGCGCCGGGCCTGCCCCGGCTCGGCGACATCGTGCGCGACGAGATGTCGTGGTGGTCCGAGATCGCGGCGGGGCGGGCGCCGCTGCCGCCGGCGCCGGACTGGGTGCCGGGCCGGCTCGGCGAGCTGGCCGCGCTGGAGCGGGGGCTGCCGGAGCTGGCCGCCGGGTCCGGCATGCTGCACGGCGATCTGCGGGTGGACAACGTTCTGCTGGACGGGTACGGCGCAGCGTGGCTCTGCGACTGGACCTGGCCGTGTCTCGGCGCGCCCTGGTTCGACACGGTGACGTTGCTGATCACGGCGTACGCGAGCGGCCTCGACGTGGACGCCGCCCTGCAGCCGTGGCAACCACCGCGCGACGGTGTCGACGGAGCCCTGGCCGCGCTGGGCGGATACTGGCTGGCCAGCGCCGCCCGGGGTCCCAGCAGCGCGTCGCCGCACAGCCGGCAGCACCAGCGGTTCAGCGGCGGACAGGCGCTCGCCTGGCTGGCCGAGCGCCGCGGCTGGACGCCCATCGGATGAGTCGCGAGCTGCGCTTTTCCCGCCGCCCCGGGCCGGCGGTCAGCCGAGCGATTTGGGCGGCACGAAGCGGGCCTGATACATTAGTTCGTCGCGTGTGGTGACGTTGCTGTTTGCTGCGTCGCCACCGTCCGAGTAATCATCCGAACTAGTCAGGACAAGGCTGTCGCGTGGCGAACATCAAGTCCCAGATCAAGCGCAACCGGCAGAACGAGAAGGCCAGGCTGCGCAACAAGTCGGTCAAGTCGTCGCTGAAGACCGTGATCCGCAAGCTGAACGAGGCGAGCGCGTCCGGCAACACCGAGACGGCTACCGCGCTGCTGCGTGACGCCTCGCGCCAGCTCGACAAGGCTGCGAGCAAGGGCGTCATTCACAAGAACCAGGCGGCGAACCGCAAGTCGGCCATCGCCAAGCGGATCGCCTCGCTGTCTGCCTGACCGCAGGCTGGTTCCAGCGTCATCACATCTCTAGGCACCGCCGAACCTCCGGGTTCAGCGGTGCCTGAGTTGTTTCCGCGTATCGCCGGCGCGCGACTCGGCGCAGACACGGCCGGGCTATCGGGCGCCTGATGTTTTCGTAATCGACGGCAGCGCCAGGCGAGCGACCGGCGCGGGCCTGAAGGACGTGAACCGGCGCCGGGCCGAGCGGGACCGGCTGATCACGCGGGGACGGCCGGGCCGCCTACTCGTAGCGGCGGGCTGCGGACTGCCGGGCGCGCTGCTGACTGTCGTCCAGGTCCTCGGTCCACTGCCGGGTGACCGGCGGACCGTTCAGCGCGCTCGCATCCATCGCCGCCGGGGTCCGGCGGTCCTCGCCGGGCATCCCGGCAACCGGGTCGGTGGCGGGTCGCCCGATGACGGCCGGTCGCAGCGCCGGCGGCGCGGCGCTGACCTTCGCGATCACCGCGGGTGACAAGCGCACCGTCGCAGCTCCCGGCGAAGCCGCGGACGCACGAACCCCGGCAACCGGCGGCCGGCCGGCGCCCGCGGGACGGATCAGAGCGCCGGCGACCACGTCGTTGAGCTTGACCATGGCCGCGACGGTCACCGGCAGCGCCAGCACTCCCCACCAGCTGACCAGCTCGGCCAGCGCGAGCAGGATGCCCAGCGCGACGGCGCCCTCCAGGAACACGAAGCAGAGGAAGCCACCCGGCGCCAGATACTGCAGGCCGAGCATGCGGGCGTAGAGCGGCTGCTGACGGGCCTCGTCGCGGGACAGACCGGCGCGGCGTGACCTGGTCACCGGGTGCCACCGGAGTTGCGGGCGGCGGCGACGGCGAAGACGGCACGCTCCAGGGCGTACCCCCGGTCCTCGGCACCGCCCTTGACCGCCGCGTTGCAATCGGCCGCCGCGCGCATCGCGTCGACCAGGCCCTCCGGGGTCCAGCCGCGGCTGCGCTCCTGGGCCTTCTGGATCTTCCACGCGGGCATGCCGAGGGAGCTGGCCATCTGGTACGGGTTACCGCGGCCGGCCGAAGCGACCCGGGCGACCGTACGAACGCCGTCGGCGATCGCGTCCGCGATCGGCACCGGGTCGACACCCACGTGCAGGGCCCAGCGCAGCGCCTCCAGCGCGCCCGGAACGTCACCGACCATCGCCGCGTCCGCGACCGCGAACCCGCTGACCTCGGCCCGGCCCTTGTAGTACCGCGAGACGACGGCCGCACTGATCTTGCCGTCGGTGTCGGCGAGCAGCTGTGAGCAGGCGGCGGCGATCTCCCGCAGGTCGGAGCCGACCGCCGCGAGCAGGGCGGCCGCGGCGGACTCGTCACAACGGCCACCGTTGCGCCGGAACTCGTCGCGGACGAACGCGATCCGCTCGCGCTCGCCCTTGAGCTTGGCCACGGGCACGACGGTCGCGCCGGCGGACCGCAGCCCGTCGGCGAACGCCTTGCCCTTGGCCCCGCCCACGTGCGAGACGATCAGCGAGACATCGGGGTCGGGATTCTTGGCGTAGGCGAGCAGCGCGGCGACCAGGTCCTTGCGCGCGTCCTGACCGCTGCGCACGACCAGCACGCGGCGCCCGCCGAACAGCGAAGGGCTGAGCATCTCGGCGACCTCACCGGCGCTCAGCGCGCCGGCTTCGTACTCGCGCACGTCCGCGCCGGGCTCGTCGGCGCGCGCCGCGGCGACCGCGGCGGCGATCGCCCGGGCAGCAAGCAACTCCTCGTCGCCTTGAACGAGCAGCAACGGTGCTGGAGACGCGGTGTTCACGTCGGAAATCTTCGCACGAAGGTCTGACGCTTCCGTACGACTCACTCCTGCGCGCAGCCCGCTGACCATGGAACGCGAAAGCCGACATATCGGTGATCCGCCATGCGGCCGCCGCCGTAATGGTTCTCGATCAGGCTGAATGTCTGGCTCACCGGCCGAAGGTGATCCCACCCACATCCCGACCGATCGCCCGGGGTCGAAGGGAACGGTCGGCCTAATCCGGGCGTGTCGTCAGTGGTCCTTCGGGAGTTCGGAGGAGGCGGTGGCCCAGGACTTGTTCGGCGTGGTCGCCAGCGTGAAGGTCACCGTGCCGCCGCTCTGCACGAACGACTCGGGGAGCCACGAGCGACGCAGCGTCGAACCGTTCAGCTTCACCCCTTGGACGTACGTGTCGGTGGTGTCGGCGTTCACGGTCAGCCGGACGCCGTTGGCGCGGTCGATCACCACGCGGGTGAACACCGGGTTGCCCAGCAACATCTCCGCCCGGCCGGGAACCTGCGGGAACATGCCGATCGCCGCGAACGCGTACCAGGCGCTCATCGTGCCCAGGTCGTCGTTGCCGGGCAGACCCGCCGGGCCCGTCCCGTACGCGGTGTCGACGATCTGCCGCACTGTCTCCTGGGTCTTCCACGGCTGACCGAGCCCGTTGTACAGCCACGGCGCGTGGATCCCCGGCTCGTTCGTCGGGTCGTAGCGCAGCGGGTTGCCACCGAGCACCGCCCAGTTGCCGTTCTCGTCGTGGAAGAGCCCGTCCAGCCGGGTGGCCGCCGCCGTACGCCCACCCATCAGCGCCGCCAGCCCGGACACGTCCTGCGGCACCATCCACGTGTACGTGGCACTGGACCCCTGCGCGAAGCCCACGTCCGTCGACGGCGTGAAGCCGCTCTGCCAGCTGCCGTCCGCACGCCGCGCCGCCTGGTACCCGACCGCCGGGTTGTACGTGTTCTTCCAGTAGTCGCCGCGCGGCAGCAGCTGCCGGTACAGGTCGTTGCGCCCGGCCCGGCGCGCCCACATCGCCAGCGAGAAGTCGGCCAGCGAGTTCTCCAGAGTCTCCGCGGCACCGCCCCAGCAGTGGCAGATGTCGTTGGCCGCGTACTTCAGCGCCAGGTACGTGTCGAGCGTCGGCCGCTGACCGAGGCACTGCCCGGGGCAGCCGGCGTCGGAGAGGGCGTCCGGATTCTGCACCGTCGCCTGCCGGACCAGCGAGTCGAGCGCCGCCCGGACGTCGAAGTTCCGCGCGCCCATGGCGTAGTACGTGGCCAGCGTCGGTGCGGCCGGATCGCCGGTCATGACGTGGGTCGGCGCGCCCAGGTGCAGCCAGCGGTCCCAGATGCCGCGGTTCTGGGTGGCGAAGTCCAGCATCGACTGCGCCATGTCCCCGGCCACGTCGGGCCGCAGCAGGGCGAGGAACTGGATCTGCGCCCGGTACTGATCCCAGCCGGAGAACGTCCCGTACGCCGCTCGCTGACCGGCCCGGATGCGGTGGATCTTCAGGTCCGCGCCCAGGTAGCGCCCGTCCAGGTCGTTCATCGTCTGCGGCTGCATCAGCGCGTGGTAGACGGCGGTGTAGAAGGCCGTGGTGCGCGGCTCGGTGCCGCCGCCGACCCGGATGCGCTTGAGCTCGGTGTTCCAGGCGTCCCGGCCGGCCGCGGCGACGGACTCGACCGTGGCGGTGGCGGGGATTTCGGCGTCGCGGTTGGCTGCGGCGCCGGCCAGGCTCACGTACGAGATGCCGATCCGCATGCGCACCGCTCCGCCGCCGGCCGTGTCGAAGCCGACCCAGCCGCCGGAGCCCTTGCCGGCGCGGTCCGCGCCGGTGAGGTAGCCCTCTCCCCCGGTCGCCGTGGTGCCACCCGGGGTGACGGTCGCGTTCCGCCAGGTCCCGGTCCGGGCGAAGTCGCGGTCGAAGGTGGCGCTGAAGTACAGCCGGTAGTACGAGCGCCGGTTCGGATTGGTCGCCCCGCCGCCGTTGCCCCGGCGCCCGCAGAAACCACCGGTGAGCACGGACCCGGTGACACTGCGGCGGCCGGCGTCGATGGTGATCTCGGCGTCCTCGCTGCCGTTGAGCGAGTTGGACGTGCGGAACAGCAGGTTGGCGGCCGAGCCGGCGGGGAAGGTGAAGTCGCCGATCCCGGCGCGGGTGCTGACGGCCAGATCGGTCCGCACACCGTTGTCCAGCCCGACGGTGTACCGGCCCGGAGTGGCGGCCTCGTTGGCGTGCGCGAACGTGGAGACGTACTGCTGGTCGCGTGTGTCCGCGGTGGGCGAGGTGGTGACGTCCCCCACGTACGGCATGATCGGCACGTCGCCGGCGGCCCCCGGGCTGCAGCCCGCGCCGTTGACGTGGGTGAGGCTGAAGCCCCGCAGCTTGGTGACGTTGTACTCATAGCCGTTGGCCGCGCCGGTGTTGGTCTGATCGCCGGTGGTGCTGGTCGGGCTCCAGGCCATCATGCCGAACGGCCGGGTCGCGCCGGGCCACGTGTTGCCGCCGCGGGTGGTCCCGATGAACGGATCCACATAGCTCGCCGGATCCTCGACAAGGGGCACCACGGCGGGCGCGGCGGCGGCCGGCCCGGCCGGAGCGAGCGTCACGACCAGGAGCGCCCCGACAACCCCGGCGAGCGCTGCGCGAACACGAGACATCGACATACGTGGACCCTACGACGGCGTTGATGATCACCCATTGCCCCGCGCCCGGCCGCGGGGTGAACGCTGCGCGAACCGTCATCCGCGTCGTCCGGCCAGCCACTGCTCGAAGGTCTGCGTTCCCCGCGGCCCGGGACCGGTGGGCAGCAGACCGCCGTGCGCCATCGCCCCGGGCAGCCAGAGCGGCACCACTGGACGCCGGCGGACAGTGCCGGTCCGGACCAGCCGGCGGGCCATGTCGGGCAGCGACTCGACCCGCGGCCCGGCCAGATCGGGCGCGGCCTTCTGCGGTTCGCCGCCGACGAGGTCGACGAGGGCCTCGGCGACCTCCCGAACGGCGACAGGCTGCACGGTCAGGCGGGGCACCGGTGCGACGGGTCCCGGTAGCCGCTCGAGGATCTGCTCGGCGAACTCGTGGAACTGGGTCGCCCGCAGCACGGTCCACGGCACCGAGCCACCTCGGATGATCTCCTCCTGGCGCAGTTTTCCCTGGTAGTAGCCGGTGCGCACCCGGTCGATACCCACGATGGACAACACGACGTGATGCCGTACCCCGGCCCGCGCGGCGGCGTCGAGCAGCTGACGCCCGGCCCGTTCGAAGAAGCCGACCGCCTCGGCCCGCTTCATCGTCGTCACGTTGCTCACGTCGATGGTGGCCTCGACCCCGGCGAGCGCCGCGTCGAGCCCGGCGCCGGTCACCAGATCGACGCCGGCCGACCGGGCCAGCACCGCCGGCTGGTGACCGGCGTCCCTGAGTGCCTGGACGACGTGGCGGCCGGTCAGGCCCGTGCCGCCGGCCACTGCGACCTTCATGCTCGTGTCCCTCACTTTCGTCGTTGTCATCAGGACGAGCCAGGCCCACCACACGTGACAGGTCACCGAGGCGGGTCACCCCGGGCCACGACGGCGAGACCCGAGCCGGTGCGGACCGCGGCGAGGTCACCGCCCTGATCGGTACGCAGGATCCGCGCCCCGCCCCGGCTCAGCCGCGCGAGCAGCGACGGATTCGGATGCCCGTAGACGTTGCCGGCCCCGACCGAGACGAGCCCCACGGCGGGGTCGACGGCGTCGAGGAACTCCGGCGACTGGTACGCCGATCCATGGTGCGCCACCTTGAGCACGTCGGCGCGTACCCCAGCGGGCCCGAGGTGGTTGAGCAGCGCCTGCTGCTCCTCGGTCTCGGCGTCGCCGGGCAGCAGCACCGTGCGGCCGTCGAGGCGGGCGCGCAGCACCAGGGAGTTGTTGTTCGGATCGGAGTTCGTGCCGTGCAACGGCTCGTACGGCCCCAGCACGGTCACCTCGAGCCCGCCCACCGTGTAGGACCAGCCCGGACCCACCGCCAGCATCGGCACGCGCGCCCCGGCAGCCTGCGCGGCGACCACGGCCCGCCCGCCCGGCGGCTCCGGCCAGTCCGGCGTGATCACGCCCAGGACCGAGCGGTTACGGAAGACCCCGGCAACCCCGCCGACGTGGTCGACATGGAAGTGACTGACGACGAAGAGCACAACCTGCCGGACACCGAGCCGCCGCAGGCAATGGTCGACGGAGGTCGGCTCCGGTCCGGCGTCCACCACAACGGCCCGTCCGGCCCCCGCGGGCAGCACGATCGCATCACCCTGCCCGACGGCGCAGGTCACGATCAGCCAGCGCGGCGGCGGCCACCCCGACGCGATCAGCCGTACGGGCAGAGCCCCGAGCATCGCCCCGAGCGACACGACTGCCACCAACCGCCGGATCAGCGGCCGCCGTACGGCGATGAGCAACGCCACCGTGACCACGGCCAGCAACAGGGCGCCCAGCACCCCACCCGGCCACGGCAGCGCACCGGCGGGCACCCGGGCGCCGTAGGTCGCGACCAGCACCAGCCACCGGGCCGGCCACTGCCCCAGCCAGGCGGCGAACTCGGCCCCGACCGGCCAGACGGGCGACAGCACAGCGGCGGACACCCCGAGCAGGGTGGCGGGCGCGATCGCGGGCACGACCAGCAAGTTCGCGGGTACGGCGACCAGGCTGACGGTGCCCGAGATCCCGGCGACGACCGGACCGCACGCGACCTGCGCGGCAGCCGGCACGGCAAGCGCCTCAGCGGCGAGATGTGGCCATCCCCTGCGCCGGAGGGCGTCCCGCCATTTCGGCGCGAGCAGCAGCAGGCCGCCGGTCGCCAGCACGGACAGCGCGAAACCGATGTCCCCGGCGAGCTCCGGGTCGATGACGACCAGCACCGCCACCCCGGCCGCCAAGGCTGGGAGTGCCGCTCGCGGACGTCCGGCGGCCAGCCCGATCAGGCCGATGGCCCCCATCGCGGCGGCCCGCACGACGCTGGGTGAGGGCCGGGCGAGGATGACGAAGCCGACCAGCGCAACGGCACAGACCAGCGCGGTCACCACCGGCCCGGCCCGGGTCCACCGCACCGCGAACAGCACCACACCGAGGACGATCGCCACGTTGGCACCGCTCACGGCGTTCAGATGCGTCATGCCGGTCGTGCGGAAGTCCTCCTCGAGCGCGTCGTCGAGCCGGCTGGTGTCGCCGACGACCAGGCCGGGCAGCAGGCCGCCGACGTCGTCGGGCAGTGGCGCGCAGGCGCGTTGCAGGCCGGCCCGCAGGGTGCCCGCAGCACGTTGCGTCCACGACGAACGCCCGTGCAGCAGCGGCGGGTCCTTCACCGACAGGACGGCCGCCCGCAGATCACCGCCGCGCGGAGCCATCAGGCGCCCGCTGACCGACGCACGCTGGCCCGGTAGCAGCGGACGCCAAGCGGGATCGGAGCCCAGCACGAGCGCCCGTACCGACAGCCGCAGCCGAGGCCCGTCCTCGGGATAGACCGAGGTCAGGTCAACAGCGACCAGGTAGGTGGGCGGCAACCCGGGCGACCCCCGCAAGGCCCGGGGATCGTCCCGCACCACAAGATCGACACGTACGGTGGCACCGGCGTCGACAAGCTGAGCGAGCGGCCCGGCATCCCGGATAGCGACCCGCGCGGCGGTGGCCACGGCCCCGCAACCGGCGCCGAGCAGGGCAGCAGCGACGAGCCAGCGCACGGCTCCGCCTTCACGGTCGCTGAGCCCTCGCGGCTGCTTGAGGGGTCGGGAAGGGCCGGGTCGTGCGCGGACCGGCCCGGCGGGCCGCGGTTGCGAGGCCCTCGGCATGCGCGACGGCCTGCGCGACGGCGGCCTCCTGCGCCGGTGGACGAACGCTGTGCCCGCGGCCGCTATCAGCGTCGCGCCGCCGAGGAAGAGGCCCCACCGGGCGGACAGGTAGAGCGAGGCCAGTGCCGCGAGCCACAGGGCCACCGCAAAGCTCGCCAGCCGGAGATCGGGTGCGCGATCGTCGGACGCCAGACGTTTGCCGGCCGGACGCGAGGGCGGCGTTGACCTGCTGCTCGCGGTCGTGGCGCCGGACGTGCCCTGGTGGGGCCGGCTCATACGGTCACCAGTTCCTTGAGCTGTTCGTAGCGGGCGGCGCCGATGCCACTGACCTGACGCAGATCGCTGACCGCCCGGAAGCCGCCCTGAGCATCGCGGGCCTGCAGGATTCGCTGGGCCAGGACGGGGCCCACGCCGGGGAGCGTGTCCAGGTCGGCCAGGGTGGCGGTGTTGAGGTTGATCGGGCCGGCGCCTGGTTGACCCGGTGCTGCGGGACCGGCCGGTGCTGTCGGGGCGGAGCCCGGCGCGAGCGTGACGCCGACCATGATCAGCTCGCCGTCGGTGACTTTGCGGGCCAGGTTGAGTGGCGCCACGTCCACGCCCGGATTGGCGCCGCCGGCGGCCTGCAGAGCATCCGCCACGCGGGCACCGGACGGAAGGTGGACCAGGCCCGGTTTGCGGACTTTGCCGCCGACGGCCACCACGACGGCAGCCGGTGCGGAGGGCTTGGCGCCAGGTGCGGCTTTGGCGCTGGTCGCCGGGTCGGCATCATCCGCGGCATCGGTGAGGGAAGCGTCCGCAGCGGCGGGGTCGATGCGGGGTGGAGCAACCGGGTCGACCCGCGGGCGGGCTCGCCACGCCAGCAGGGCCGCGATCACGACCACCAGGACCGCGACTGCGGCCAGAGCCTTCACCCCGCGGCGACCAGGATCGAAGGCGCCGAGACGCGAGCGCGGAGCGCTGTCGAACGCGCCGGCGCCGGTGAGCGGCGGGTCGTCCTGGGGGTACTCGTCGTCGTCTTCGTCGGCGTCGGGTCCGAACAGGGCGGGGGGACGCAGGGGACGTTGAGCTGCCGCAGCGGGAGCCCACGGCGGCCGGATCGCCAGGTCTTCGGCCGCCGGGACGAGCGGTGGGGGCGGGCTGACGGGGGTGGCTGGGCGGGGCTCGGCGGGCTCCAGCGTCACGTCGTCCGGCCAGCCCGGGAGCAGATCAGCCCAGGTGAGCGGTGGCCCACCGGGCACCGGCCAGGCGCTGCCACTCCCTGCCCCGCCGGACCAGTCCGTCGTCCGGTGAGGAGGCAGAGAAGCGGTACCACCACCACCTTCACCTGCGTCGACGAAGGCTGCCTGCGCTCCGGGAGCCGAGGGGGGCGGCGCCGCTACCGTCCTGTGTGAGACATCCTGCGGACCTGGGTCGGCAGGAACAGGCGCAGCGCGATAGAACGGCTGGTCCAGAGCGAACGGCTCGCCGGGTCGCGACGGAACGTCCGAATCATCCGACATCGGCGTCGTAGCAGCGGCGGAGCCACCCAGGTCAGCGTCGCCCACCAGCGCCGCCGGAGAACCCAGCCGCCGTGGCGGTGTGGCCCACGGTGACCCCGAAGGATGCGGAGGCGCCCCCGGACGGGCAGGCGGCGATGCCGGCTGGGCGCGTACCGGTGCAGCTGGGGATGCCAGGACCGTCCGCAGCCTGACGCTCACTTCGTCGGGATTCCTCGCCTCACGCACCGGCCGAAACTAGGTCTCCGCGCTGCTCCGTCGCCCCGACCCCTGTGGATGAAAACGGACTGTGGATAACCCCCGGCCGGCTCCCCCGCTTTGCTAGACATGGCGCTGTGACAATTACCGACCTGACCGAGGCGACAGTCCGGCTGCGTGCCGCCGGCTGCGTCTTCGCCGAGGACGAGGCCGCCGTGCTCGGCGGGGCCGCCACCGACCCCGCGCATCTCAGCGAGCTCGTCGGCCGCCGCGCGCTGGGCGAGCCCTTGGAGCAGGTGGTCGGTTTCGCCGACTTCTGCGGGGTCCGGGTCCGCCTGCGTCCCGGCGTCTTCGTGCCGCGGGTCCGCAGCGAGCTCCTCGTGCGCACCGCCCTCGCCGAGCTCCGGACACCCGGCCGGACCGTGGTCGACCTCTGCTGCGGTTCCGGGGCGCTCGGCCTCGCCGTCCGCGAGAAAGCGCCGGCCATCCGCCTGTTCGCCGCCGACAGTGACCCTGTCGCCGTCGCCTGCGCCCGCGACAACCTCGGCGGGAACGTCTTCCAGGGCGACCTGTTCGCCGCCCTGCCCGCGACCCTGCGCGGCCACATCGACGTACTCCTGGCCAACGTCCCCTATGTCGCCACCGAGCACATCGCCCTGCTCCCCGCCGAGGCCAGGCTGCACGAGCCCCGCACCGCCCTGGACGGCGGCGCCGACGGCCTCGACGTCTTCCGCGAGGTCGTCTCCGGTGCCGCCGGTTGGCTGGCCCCCGGCGGGCTGTTGCTCTCCGAGATCACCGAGGCGCAGGCCGGGGCCGCCGGGGCCGCAGTCCGCGCCGCGGGCCTGATCGCGGGCATCGTCGAGGACGAGGATCTGGAGGCGAGAGCCGTCACCGGTCGGTGGCCGCAACTTCCAGGCGCAACAGGCCTGCGATAAGGTCAGCGGCCGATGCCGGGGGGCAGAGCAAGGAGGCACTGCGCGTGGGCTTTTTCCGCAGGGTCGCCCGGGCTCGGCTGGCCAGCCAGGTCATCAGAAGGCTGCGCCGCGCCGGGTTCGCCGACGCCCGGTACCACTCGGCGACGTTCTCGGTAAGTTTCACTCCGGACGGTGACGACGTTCCGAGTGTGCTTCAGCTCGACGGCCTGCTGGCGCAGCGGTCACGCGGGCGCCGGCGGCGGGTCGACCGGTTCGTCGCCGGGTTTCTCCGCAATCCGGGGCTGCCGGTGGACTGGCACGCGGCCCGCCCGCTGCTGCGGCCGGTGCTGCGGGGGGTGACCACACCTTCGGACGTCGGCACGCCGCTGAGGCGGCCCGCCCTGCCCTTCCTGGCCGAGTTCGTGGTGGTGGACCACCCGGAGACGATGACCTACGTGTCGGTCGACAACGGCTGGGGGGTCGACGCCGACGAGGTGTTCGCCGCCGCGCGGGCCAATCTGACCGCGGCCACGCTGCTGGGCAAGGCCACCGAGCCGGTCGTGGTGCAGTTCGTCGACGACGGGGACGCCTACTGGACGTCGCATCTGCTGCTCGACGGGTGGCTGGCCGGGCTCGCCGGGCAGGTCGGCGGGAAACCGGTCGCCTTCGCCCCCGACCGGAGCACGCTGCTGGTCACGGCGGACAACAGCGATCATCTGCCCGGGCTGTTCGCGCAGGCCGAGGCGATCTATCTGGCGTCGCCGCGGGCGATCACCCCGATGGCGTACGTGAGTGACGCCGACGGGCGCACGGTGCCTTACCGGGCCGCGCCGGGCTCACCGTACGAGATCTGCGTGCGGCGGGCGCAGGGTGTGCTGGCCGCCCGGGAGTACGCCCGCCAGGCGGAGCAGTTGCCGCTGGCGGCGGAGCTGCTGATCGCGGACGACGGCCGCACCCGGGCTCTGTGGCCGCAGGACGGGCCGGCGCTGCTGCCGGTGGCCGACGAGGTGCAGATGGGAGAGGCGATCCGGCCGTGGCGGGAGGTCGCACCGCACCTGACCGAGCAGCAGCTGACACCCCCACGCTGGCACGGCGAGAGCTGGCCCAAAGCCGCGGACCACGACTGACAGCGGGCCAGGACTGACAGCGGGCCAGGACCGACCGTCAGGCGGCTCAGACGCGCCGGTGCACGACCACCCCGGCGACCCCCGGCCCGACGTGGGCCGCGACCACCGCCCCGATCTCCGTGATGTAGCAGTCCCGGAGCCGGTCCCCCAGCCGCATGGTCACCGCGTCCGCCAGCGCCGCCGCCCGGTCCGCCGCCCCCAGGTGGTGCACCGCGATGTCCACCGCTCCGTCCCCGGAGGCCTCCACCGTCAGATCCACCAGCCGGGCCAGCGCCCGCCCGGCGGTCCGCACCTTGTCCCGCACCACGATCGACCCGTCCACCACGTGCAGGATCGGCTTGACCGACAGCGCCGTCCCGAGCAGCGCCGACGCCGCGCCGATCCGGCCGCCGCGGCGCAGGAACTCCAGCGTGTCGACGTAGAACAGGGTGCTGACCTGGGCGGAGTGGTCGACCGCAGCCTGGCGTACCGCTTGCAGCGTCGCGCCCGTGCCCGCCACAGTGCTGGCGCCCAGGGCCGCGAAGCCCAGGCCCATCGCCGTGGTGCCGCTGTCCACCACCTCGACCTGCGGTCCGATCTCCCCGGCGGCCAGCAGGGCCGCGTCGTAGGTGCCGGAGAGGTGCGAGGACAGGTGCACGGAGACGATGCCGTCCGCACCGGCGTCGAGCAGCCGGCGGTACGCGGCCACGAACTGCTCCGGCGCCGGCCGTGACGTGCTCACCGTGACCCGCCGCTGGCCCAGCGCACGGGCCACGTCGGCCGGGGAGATCTCGGAGCCCTCCAGGCCCTCCTCGCCGTTGATCACGACGGTGAGCGGGACGACGGTGAGGTCGTACGTCCCGCTCAGCTCGGACGGCAGGTACGCGGTGGAGTCGGTGACGACCGCGACGGGCATGCGGGCACCGTAGCCGATGGTGGCCTAGTTCGCGCGGAGGGTGGTCACGACGAACGGCGTGCCCTGCTGGCAGGTGGTCATCATGCCCTGCTCGGCGCGGCCGGTGACGGTGACCGAGGCGCCCGGTTTGGCGGCGGAACGCTGCTCGGGATCGTTGATGATCAGCAGGTGGCCGTCGAGGAGCAGGCAGTTGGGCTCGACCCCGGCGGCGATCGTGCCGGTGAGGGTCTGCGGGCCCCCGGCCGGGGGCTTGACCGAGCCGGATTCCTCCGTCGGCAACACGGACGGGTCCGCCGACGCCGAGGAGGCGGGCGGGATCGAGGAGGCGGGCGCACCGGCGGAGTCGGCGGTGCCGCCGTTGGCGCAGCCGGCGAGGGCCAGGACGACGAGCAGAGGCAGGCTGATGCGTCGGATGGTCATGGTCGTTGGACGCTACCCGCTGCCCCGCTCGTTCCCGGCACCGGAGATCAAACTGGCGGCGGGACGGGGCGGTCGCCGAACGGGCCCACGTTGTAGCTGCCGAGCTGCCAGCCGCGTTCCTCGTCGTGGGTCAGCTCCGACCAGTGGCAGTTCTGCAGGGCACGCAGGGTGCGCAGCTGCTCGCGGGGCCAGCCGAGCAGGTGCCCGATGCCCGAGCGGGCGGCCGCACCATGGGTGGCGACGACGACGGTGCTGCCGGGCGGCACCCGGTCGGCTGCGGCCTGCAGCGCGTCAGCCACCCGCTTGCCGAGGTCGTCCAGGGTTTCGACGTCGCCGCCGATGACATCGGCGCCGGCCTGCCAGCGGGCGTACTCCTCCGGGCGGGTCGCCATGACCTCGGTCATGGTGAGGCCCTGCCACTGGCCGAACGAGCGCTCCCGCAGCCGCTCGTCGTAGGTCACCGAGAGGCCGGTCAGGGCGGCCAGAGCCGCCGCGGTGTCCGCGGCGCGGCTCAGGTCGCTGGCGACGAGCGCCGTGGGACGCAGCCGGACCAGCAGCTCGGCGGCGTCGACGGCCTGCTGCCGGCCGAGCTCGTTGAGCGGCACGTCGGTCTGGCCCTGGACACGGTGGCCCGCGTTCCAGTCCGTGTTGCCGTGCCGCCAGACGATGAGGCGAGTGGTCATGCCGCGCCGGAGGAGGCGTCCGCCTCGGCGAGGTCACGATCGACGAACTCGATGGTCGGGCAGTCCTTCCAGAGCTTGTCGAGGGCGTAGAACTCGCGCTCCTCGGCGTGCTGGATGTGGATCACGACGTCGATGTAGTCGAGCAGCACCCAGCGGCCCTGTCGCTCGCCTTCGCGACGGACCGGCTTGGCCTTCTCGGGCAGGTTGAGCAGGGCTTCCTCGATGGCGTCGACGATCGAGCCGACCTGGCGCTCGTTGGCAGCCGAGGCGATGACGAACGCGTCGGTGATGTAGAGCTGGTCGGCGACGTCGATCAGGACGATGTCCTGGGCCTTCTTGTCGGCCGCGGCCTGCGCGGCGGTCAGCGCGAGCTCGCGGGCGCGTTCGGTGACGGGCACCGGTCTCCCCTCGTTCGGTTTCAGAGTTACCAGCCTCTCATACCGGTATGACATCTCTACCCGGATGAATGGCCCTAAACCGGACCCTCGGTCCGATAAAGTCCGCGCTTTGCGATGTACTGCACCACACCATCGGGTACCAGATACCAGACCGGCTCGCCGTCGGCCACGCGCTGGCGGCAGGCGCTGGACGAGATGGCCATGGCCGGCACCTCGACGAGCGTGACCGCCGTGTCGGCCGGCAGATGGGCGTCGGAGAGCTCGAAACCGGGCCGGGTGACCCCGATGAAGTGCGCCAGCGAGAGCATCTCGAGGGCGTCCTTCCACGACAGGATCTTGGCGAGCGCGTCGGCGCCGGTGATGAAGAACAGGTCGGCCGTGGCGCCGAAGACGGCGTTCAGGTCGCGCAGCGTGTCGACGGTGTACGTCGGCCCGTCGCGGTCCACGTCGGCCCGGCTGACCTGGAAGCGCGGGTTGGAGGCAGTGGCGATCACGGTCATCAGGTACCGGTCCTCGGCCGGGCTCACCGCGCCCTTCTGCCAGGGCTGACCGGTCGGGACGAACACCACCTCGTCGAGGTCGAAGCGGCTCTGCACCTCGCTCGCGGCCACCAGGTGACCGTGGTGGATCGGGTCGAACGTGCCGCCCATGATCCCGATTCGTCGCCGTTCCCGCATCCGGCGAATCCTAGATCAGCCGTCCAGGCGGCGCCGAACGGCGGTGAGCAGGGCGGCGGCGGTGAACGGCTTCTCCAGCAACGCCACCCCCGGCTCGAGGGTGCCCTGGGAGGCGAGCACCGGCTGGGCGTAGCCGGACATGTAGAGCACCCGGGTGTCCGGCCGCACGCCGACCAGCCGCTCGGCCAGCTCCTTGCCCAGCATGCCGGGCATCACCACGTCGCTGACCAGCAGATCGATGACACCTTCGTGGACGGCGGCGAGCTCCAGGGCCTGCGCACCGCCGTCGGCCGTCAGCACGTGGTAACCCGCCCCGGACAGGATCCGGCCCGCTACATCGCGCAGCGCGGCCTCGTCCTCGACGACCAGCAGCGTCTCGCCGTGCCCGGCGGTGCCCACGGGTTCGGGCGCGGGCTCGGCCGAATCCTGCTCCGGCGCGCCGGCCGGCAGCAGGATGGTCACGGTCGTGCCCAGACCGGGCTCGGAGGTCAGGCTGACGCTGCCGCCGGCCTGGGTCACGATGCCGTAGACCGTGGCCAGACCCAGCCCGGTGCCCTCGCCGCTGGCCTTGGTGGTGAAGAACGGCTCGAAGGCCCGCTCGATGACCTCGGGAGCCATGCCCTGGCCCGAGTCGGAGATCCGCAGGCGCACGTAGTCACCGGGCGCGAGGTCGGGATGGTCGTCCACGCCCAGGCGCGAGCAGGCGGTGTCGATGACCAGGTTGCCACCGGCCGGCATCGCGTCGCGGGCGTTCACCGCCAGGTTGACCAGGAGCTGCTCGATCTGGCCGGGATCGCACGTCACCGGCGGCAGCTGCTCGGCCGGCCGGAGGATCAGGGTGATGTGCTCGCCGATCGAGGTGCGCAGCATGGTCTCGGTGTCGGCGATGACCTCGTTGAGATCCAGCACCTGCGGGCGTACGACCTCCCGGCGGGCGAACTTGAGCAGCTGGTGGGTCAGGTCCGTGCCGCGCTGGCCGGCCCGGATGACCTGCCGGGCGTCGGCGGCGATCGCCTTCAGGTCCGGTTCCGGCGCCTCGGCCTCCTCGATCACGAAGTTGGCGTAGTTCACGATCACGCCGAGCATGTTGTTGAAGTCGTGCGCGATGCCGCCGGCCAACTGACCGAGCGCCTCCAGCCGCTGGTTGCGGTGTTCCTGCACCTCACCGCGCTGACGTTCGGCCTCGGCCTGCAGTCGCTGCCGCTCGGTCATGTCCCGGATCACCGCGACCGTGAGCCGGCCCTGCGGCGTCTGCACGCGCGACAGCGACGCCTCGGCGGGAAAGATCGTGCCGTTGCGCCGGCGCACCTTGAGGGCCACAGTGCCCATCAGGCTGGTGCCGGGGCCGCGCTCGTCGGCCTCACGCCGCAGCCCGGCCAGCTCCGGCACCCGATCGGCGTCCGGCAGCAGAGAGTCGGCCGGCAGACCCAGCATCTCGCCGCGGGGCCAGCCGAAGACGTCCTCGGCCCGGTCGTTGACCAGGACGATGCGGCCGTCGTCCATCACCACGATCGCGTCCGGTGCGGCCTGCAGCAGACCACTGGACAGCTCCTCGGACCACTCCACCAGCCCCCACCCCCGTTAAGCCGAGGCTAACGGCTCGAACCGGGGACAACGGGCGAAATCCGCTATCCCCGGGCAACCAGGGCACGCCGAACGTCGTCGTCGCCGTCCGTGACGACCCGACGCAGGATGGCCGAGAGATCCGGCGCCGCCAGCAACTCGGCGGCCAGCTCCCTGGTCCGCGGACTGACGGCCACCGACGGGTACGCCACGACGGCCACCCGCTCCCCGCTCATCCCGGTCCGCCGCCGCAGCATGCCCGGCATCTCGGCAAAGTAACGGGCAACATAGTCCGCCGTCAGATCGAGCTGCTCCGGCTGCCAGAAACCCTGCGCGGTGGCCTCCAGGATCCGGTTCGAGGCCGACAGGTCGTTGACGATCAGATCCCAGGCCCGGGCCTTGGCGCCGGGGTCCGGCAACGCGGCCCGGCAGAGCGCGGCCTGCTGCTCACCGGTGGCGCTCAGATCCGCCGCCAGGGCCGCCTCGATCTCGTCCGGTCCGGCCGCCCCCAGCACGACCAGCCGGTACAGGATGAGCCAGCGCAGGTCGTCATCGACGGTCACGCCCTCCGGCACGCCGTCGCCGCCGAGCCAGCCGCGCAGCCGCGTCACGTCGGCGGTCGCGCCGATCAGGCCGCGCGCCGCGGCGAGCTGGCGCGAGCCGCCCGGCTCGGCCGCGGCCAGCAGCCGGTCGCTCGCCTGCGCGAGCATCTCCAGGGCCGCGGGCCGGGTCTCCGGGGTCGGGTAGCGGTCCACCAGCGTGCGGGTCATCCGCAGCACGTCCTCGACCAGCGACACCTCGCGCTCGACCGGCAGCGCGGCCAGGACCTGAGTGACCAGCTCGGCGACCGGCCGCTCGCCGTCGACGACGGCGTCGAGCGTCGCTCCCCAGAGCACGGCGCGGGCCAGCGAGTCGTCCAGCAGGGGCAACATCAGCGGTACGGCGTCAGCCGACGCGTCGTCCAGCCGGACCTTGGCGTACGCGAGATCGCCGTCGTTGACCAGCAGCAGCTCCGCGGCCGGCTTCCCGGTCAGCTCGGGCAACGCCGTACGGCCGCCGTCCACCGCCGGGTCGATGTCCACCTCCAGCAGCCGGCGCCGCCGCACGACCCCGTCCGGCCCCCGGTCGTAGAGCCCGACGCCGATCCGGTGCGGCCGCAGGGTCGGATAGTCCGCCAGCGCCGTCTGCACCAGGCTCACCGCCGTGTACCGGCCCTGCTCGTCCCGCTCGACCTCGGCGCGCAGCGTGTTGACCTGGGCGCGGCGCAGCCAGACGTCGGCCCAGCCGGTCAGGTCCCGGCCGGAGGCCTTCGAGACGGCGGCGAGCAGGTCGGCCAGGGTCGCGTTGCCGTACGCGTGCGCGGCGAAGTGCTCGTTGAGCCCGGCCAGGAACGCCTCGTCGCCGACCCAGGCCACGAGCTGGCGCAGCACCGCCGCGCCCTTGGCGTACGAGATGCCGTCGAAGTTGAGCAGGGCCAGGGCGGTGTCGTCGACGTCGGTGGGGGCCACCGGGTGGGTGGACGGGCGCTGGTCGGCGCGCATGCCCCAGGCTTTGCGGTGCATCGCGAACGTGGTCCAGGTCTCGGTGAACACGGTCGCCTCGGCGGTGATCCGGGTGCCCAGGTACTCGGCGAACGACTCGTTCAGCCACAGGTCGTCCCACCAGGCCATGGTGACCAGGTCGCCGAACCACTGGTGGGCCATCTCGTGGGCGATGACCATGGCGCGGTGCTCGCGTTCGCTGTCGGTGACGGCCGACCGGTAGATGAACTCGTCGCGGAACACCACCAGCCCGGGGTTCTCCATCGCGCCGAAGTTGAACTCGGGAACGAAGGCCTGCTGGTAGTGGCCGAACGGATACCGCACCTCGAAGATCTCGTGGTAGCGGTCCAGGCACTGCTTGGTGACGGTGAAGATCTCCGCGGCCTGCTCGTCGAGGTGCGGGGCGAGCGCCTGACGGCAGTAGAGCGCCAGCGGGATGCCGTCGTGCTCGTCGGTGCGTGCGTGGTACGGCCCCGCGATCAGCGAGACGAAGTACGTCGACAGCGGCTTGGTGGGCGCGAACCGGAACCGCCCGCCGTCGGCCGCGCCGGCCGGCTCCCCGTTGGCGGCGACGAGCCAGCCGTCGGGGGCGGTCACGGCCAGCGTGAAGGGCGCCTTGAGGTCGGGCTGGTCGAAGCAGGGGAAGATCCGCCGGGCGCCGTCCAGGAACATGTGGGCGTACAGGTAGACGCGGCCGTCGGCGGGGTCGGTGAAGCGGTGCAGCCCCTCCCCCGTGTTCGAGTACGCCATCAGCGCCTCGACGACCAGCTCGTTCTCGCCCGCCAGGCCGGTCAGCGCGAGCCGTTCCCCGGCGAGGGCGCCCGGGTCCACCGGGGTGCCGTTGAGCGTGGCCGACACCAGCTCGGCCGGTTCCAGCTCGGCGAAGGTCGTGGCGCCCGGCTCGGCGGTGAACCGCAGGACCGTGCGGGAGCGGAAGGTGTCCCCCTCGGCGGTCAGGTCCAGGTCGATGTCGTACCCGGTGACGGTGAGGGTGGCGGCCCGGGCGGTGGCCTCGGCGCGGGTCAGGCTCGGCATCCGCCCATCATGCCGTTCCGGTGGTTCCGACGCAGTCCGCCGCCCGGCGGTTCGCGTACGAGTCCGGCCTGAACCTGGTGCTGGTGTCCTCGCGTAGCCTCAACGACCGCGCCAACTTCGAGGGCACCACCAACGGCACCGACCTCAACGGCCAGTGCTTCCACCTGACCTCGCCCGGCACCGTGGGCAGCACCATCGAGCTGCACGCCGAGGCGGCCGACCCCGCCGGCACCTCGCAGTACGACCGGGCCTGCTACAGCGATTACACCGACAGCCGCAGCTTCGCGCCGGACGCCGCCGTCGGGACCGGCCGGGCCGCTCACCGAGCAGCTGGTCAACTTCCAGCAGTTCGGCCGCTGCCTGGACGTCTCCGGCGGCCCGGCGATGACCTGGACCCGGTACGCGGCCACCGGCGTGTTCGCCACGGCGTACCGGATCGAGTCCACGTACCAGGGCGCCCGCCGGGCAGACGTGGTGTCTCACCGGCACCGGGGGGGGCGCCGACTACTGGCAGGGCCACGGCGACGTCAGCAAGGCCGTCATGGCCCCCTGCGACGGCTCCACGCTGCAGAAATGGAACGCCAGCCCCACGGTGCTGCAGGCGGCCCTGCGCGACATCACCGAGAAGTGACCGCCACCAGCGACTTCTCGAAGCACACGCTGAACGGGTTGCCGACGTACTCGCCGAAGACCGGGATGGGCACGTAGCCCGCCGAGCGGTACAGGCTGATCGCCGCCGGCAGGTAGGTGCCCGTCTCCAGGCGCAGCACCGGCCGGTCGTCGGCCAGCGCCTCCTCCTCCAGCGCCACGATGAGCTGGCGGGCGATGCCCCGGCCGCGGAACGCCGGTCGCACGTACATCCGCTTCAGCTCGGCCACGCCGGGCTCCAGCGGCTGCCACGCCCCGCAGGCCACCGCGCGCCCGTGCAGCACCACGACCAGGTACGCCGCGTCGTCGTGCGGCATGTAGACCACGCCGTCGGCGCCGCCGTCAGCCTCGCTCAGCTCCTTCTGCTGGGCGATGACCAAAGCGGCCAGTTCGGCGTCGGTCGAGGCCCGCGATTCGATCAGCACACCGGACACCCTAGGACGGGTCCGTTTCCGCCGGGTTGCGAGGATCTGGCCGGGACCCGGCGGAACGGCCTACTCGTCGTCGTCGGCGAACTCGTCGTCCTCGACCAGCACCGGCTTCGACGCCATCGAGACCGTCGACACCGTGCCGTCCTCGGACATGTGCAGCAGCTCGTCGTCGCCACGGACCCGGCGGGCCCGGCGGGCCGCCAGCCGCGCGGCCGCGCTGGCCCGGGTGTTGGTCTCCTCGAGCCGGACGTCGGTGCCGCGCGGGCCGGAGATGTACTCGCCGGTGTTGGGCTGCCAGTCGAACTCGCGGTCGCCGATCCGGACCGGATCCCCGGCCTTGGCGCCCTGCTTGGCCAGCGCCGCCTCCACGCCGAGGCGGTCGAGCCGGTCGCCGAGGTAGCCGATCGCCTCGTCGTTCTCGAAGTTGGTCTGCCGTACCCAGCGTTCGACCTGGGGGCCGCGGACGACGTAGACGCCGTCGCTGTCGACCTCGATGGTGAAGCCCTTCTCGTCGACCGCGCGGGGCCGGACCACCGCCCGGGTCGCCTCGGGAGCCGGCTTGGCCAGCCGGTGCGCCGCGACGGCCTCCGCCAGCGCGAAGATCAGCTCCTTGAGGCCCTCGCGGGTCACCGCGCTGACCTCGTAGACCGGCATGCCGCGGGCCTCGAGCTCGGGACGCACCATCTCGGCCAGGTCGCGGCCGTCCGGAATGTCGATCTTGTTGAGCACGACCAGCCGCGGCCGCTCCTCGAGCCCGCCATACGCCGCCAGCTCCGCCTCGATGGCGTCCAGGTCGGCCAGCGGGTCCCGCTCGATCTCGGGCGCGGCAGCGTCCAGCACGTGCACCAGCACCGAGGTCCGCTCGATGTGCCGGAGGAACTCCAGGCCCAGCCCCTTGCCGGTGGCGGCGCCCGGGATCAGTCCCGGGACGTCGGCGACGGTGAAGGTCTGGTCGCCGGCCTGCACGACACCCAGGTTGGGCACCAGCGTGGTGAACGGATAGTCGGCGATCTTCGGCTTGGCCGCGGACATCACCGAGATCAGCGACGACTTGCCCGCCGACGGGAAGCCGACCAGGCCGACGTCGGCCACGCTCTTGAGCTCGAGCACGACGTCGAGCTGGTCACCGGGCTCACCCAGCTCGGCGAAGCCGGGCACCTTGCGCCGGGCGTTGGCCAGCGAGGCGTTGCCCCGGCCACCGCGACCGCCGCGGGCCACCTCGAAGGTCGTGCCCTCGCCGACCATGTCGGCGAGAACCTCGCCGTCGAGGGTCTGCACGACCGTGCCGTCGGGCACCTGCAGGACCAGGTCCCGGCCCTTGGCGCCGTCGCGGTTGGCCCCCATGCCGCCGGTGCCGCTGGGCGCCTTGACGTGCGGGTGGAAGTGGAAGTCCAGCAGCGTGTGCTGCTGCGGGTCCACGACGAGCGTGATGCCCCCGCCGTGCCCGCCGTCGCCGCCGTCGGGACCCCCGAGCGGCTTGAACTTCTCTCGGCGGACGGAGACACAGCCGTGCCCGCCGTCACCTGCCTGCAGGTGCAGCACAACCCGGTCGACGAACGTAGCCACGGTGTTCTCCTACCTCACAACTCAAAAAGCAAACAGCGGGCCGCGGACCCGAGAGGTCCGCGGCCCGCTGTGACGTGGTGCTTACTCAGCCACCGGCACGATGCTGATGGTCTTGCGACCCCGCGTGTGACCGAAGAGCACGTTGCCCTTGGCCAGCGCGAACAGCGTGTCGTCGCCGCCGCGGCCGACGAGCTCTCCCGGGTGGAACTTCGTGCCCCGCTGGCGGATGATGATCTCGCCGGCGTTGACCAGCTGGCCGCCGAACCGCTTGACGCCCAGCCGCTGGGCGGCGGAGTCGCGGCCGTTGCGGGAGCTGGACGCACCCTTTTTGTGAGCCATGGCTGCCCCTACTTCCCGCTCTTGATGCCGGTCACCTTGACGCGGGTCAGCGGCTGACGGTGCCCCTGGCGCTTGTGGTAACCGGTCTTGTTCTTGAACTTGTGGATCCGGATCTTCGGACCCTTGGTGTGCTCGGCGATCTCGCCGGACACCGTCACGCTGGCAAGCTTGGCCGCATCGGTCACCAGGTTGTCACCGTCGACGAGGAGCACCGCGGCGAGGGTCAGGGCGTCGCCGGGAACACCCGCGAGCTTCTCGACCTCGATCACGTCGCCCTCGGCAACCTTGTACTGCTTGCCGCCGGTCTTGACGATCGCGTACATCGACGCGGACTCCCTGAGACTTACGCAGCGAAAAAGCTGCTGGCGGATGAAACTGGATCCGGCGAGCGCCCGGGCTTCCCGAGGGGATAGGCCAGGGCGCGCACGGAACAGGCGCACGAAAATGCGCCGTCAGAAAGACTACTTCATCGAACGCCCCGGACCCAAACCGGGGACCGCTCAGCGTGAACCGCAGGCCTTGTCGAGGGTCTCCTGCAGCTTGGTGAGCCGCGCGGCGTCGAGCTTGGTCACGTCGCCCTTGAGTGCCGTGACCTGCTTACCCATGTCTGCCAGGGCCGCCTTGAGCGCGGGGTCGGAGGCGAGCTTCGACATGTCCGTCAGCGCGAACGAGTAGTTCTCGACGTCCCGGGTGGTCTTCGCCTGGGCCTTCGCGACCTGGTCGGCGTCCTGGGCCGACTTGGCGTCGATGAGCAGCTTCAGGTCCTGGGCGAAGTTCTTGGCGGCGTCACCGCCGGTCTTGGCGGCCTGCTGGCAGATCGCCGCGCTGTTGCCCGACAGGGCCGCGTCGCCCGACTGTGCCGGGGCGGTGGCCGCGGCCGAGCCGGTGGCACCGCCGCCGGCCGCCGGAGTGGCAGCACCCGAGGTGACCGGCGCGGGCGCCGCGGTGGGGGCAGCCGGGTCGTCGGCCGAGCAACCGGCGCCGAACAGAAGGAAGGCGCCGCTCACGGCGGTCGCGCACAACAGGCGTCGCATCGGGGATCGGTACTCCTCGCAGGTGGGGCATGGGGGGATCACGAGGGTAACCGAGATAGATCAGCGTGGCTGCGCCGGGCGGTCCGGACGGGGAATCCCGTCCGGACCGCCCGGCCACCACGCTTACGGGCGGGTCCGCCGCCGGGTGCCGCCACGCCGCGAACGACGCCGGCCGCCCGCTCCCGCGCCCACGGGCTCGTCGTCGTCGCCGTCCTCTTCCTCGTCCTCCGCCACGTCCGGGTCGTCCGAGCCGGTCAGCTGCAGCGGCTCGGCGGGATGGGCCGCGCCGTTGGTGCCGGTGTCGTACCGGGAGAGGTCGTAACCACTGATGTCGTAGTCGTCGTCGGAGGCCGTGGTGGCCGCCGGTGCGGTGCGCGCCACGATCCCGGAGCCCGCCGCGGGCGTACCCGTCGGCCGGCCGGCCGGCAGGCCCGCCGTCTCCGCCGCCGGGTCCTCGATGGTCCGGTCCTGCCCGCTCGGGGCCGGCTCAGCCGCTGCCGGCTCAGCCGGGGCCGCCTGCACCTCGGCCGGGGCCGCCGCCACCTCGGCCGGGGCCGCCTGCACCTCGGCCGGGGCCGCCTCCGCCGTGACCTGCTCGGTCTCGGCCGGGGCGGGCTCGTTGCCACCGCCGCGCCGGCGCCGCGACTTGGTGCTCGGCTGCGGGGCCGGCGCCTCGGTGCGGGCTGCCGCGGCGACCGCCTTCACCTGGGTCGCCGCACCCGGGACGCGCTTCTCCGGCACCGGCTCGGTGTGGATGATCAGGCCCCGGCCCTTGCAGTGGTCGCAGGTCTCGGTGAACGCCTCGAGCAGGCCCGCACCGATCCGCTTGCGGGTCATCTGCACCAGGCCCAGCGAGGTGATCTCGGTGACCTGGTGCTTGGTCCGGTCCCGGCCCAGGCACTCGGTCAGCCGGCGCAGCACCAGCTCGCGGTTGCTCTCCAGCACCATGTCGATGAAGTCGATCACCACGATGCCGCCGATGTCGCGCAGCCGTAGCTGGCGCACGATCTCCTCGGCCGCCTCGAGGTTGTTGCGGGTGACCGTCTCCTCGAGGTTGCCGCCCGCACCGGTGTACTTGCCGGTGTTGACGTCGACCACCGTCATCGCCTCGGTGCGGTCGATGACCAGGTGGCCGCCCGAGGGCAGGAAGACCTTGCGGTCCAGGCCCTTGAGGATCTGCTCGTCGATGCGCTTGTCGGCGAAGATGTCGGCCGTGCCGGTGTAGCGGTGCAGCCGGTCCAGCAGCTCCGGAGAGACCGACTCGAGGTAGCTCTCCACCTCGCCGTACGCCTGCTCGCCCTGGATGACCACCTCGCGGAAGTCCTCGTTGAACAGGTCCCGGACCACCCGGATGACCAGGTCGGGCTCCTCGGAGAGGGCCGCCGGCGCGTGCCCTTCGGCCGCCTTGGCCTGGATGTCGTCCCACTGCGCCTGCAGCCGCTTGACGTCGCGGGCCAGTTCGTCCTCGCTGGCGCCCTCGGCGGCGGTCCGCACGATGACCCCGGCGCCGTCCGGCACCATCTTCTTCAGCACGTCGCGCAGGCGCTTGCGCTCGTTGTCGGGCAGCTTGCGGCTGATCCCGGAGGCGTTGCCGTTCGGCACGTAGACCAGGTGCCGGCCGGAGAGCGCGATGTGGCTGCTCAGCCGGGCGCCCTTGTGCCCGATCGGGTCCTTGGTGACCTGGACCAGCACCGAGTCGCCGGAGCGCAGCGCCTGCTCGATGGAGCGGGCCCGGCCCTCCAGCCCGGTGGCGTCCCAGTTGACCTCACCGGCGTACAGCACGGCGTTACGGCCGCGGCCGACGTCGACGAACGCCGCCTCCATGCTCGGCAGCACGTTCTGCACCTTGCCGAGGTAGACGTTGCCGACCATGGTGCCGGACGTGGTACGCGAGACGTAGTGCTCCACGAGCACGCCGTCCTCGAGCACCGCGATCTGGGTCCGGTCCGGCTTCTGCCGCACGACCATGACCCGGTCCACCGCCTCGCGGCGGGCCAGGAACTCCGACTCGCTCAGGATCGGCGGACGGGTGCGACGCTGCTCACGGCCGTCGCGCCGGCGCTGGCGCTTGGCCTCGAGCCGGGTCGAGCCGGACACGCCCTGCACCTCGTCCGAGCGTTCGCGGGTGCGCGGCTCCCGGACGCGGACGACGGTGTGCACGCCGTCCTCGATGCCGCCGGTCTCGCTGTCCCCGGCGCCCTTGCGACGCCGGCGGCGCCGGCGGCGGGTGACCCCGTCACCGTCCTCGGCGTCCTCCTCGTCCTCGGCCTCGGCGTCCGCGGAACCCTCCGCGCCGCCCTCGGCCTCGGCCTCGGCCTCGATGTCGTCACCCTCGTCGAGCGGGCCCTTGCCCCGGCCCCGGCCCCGGCGGCCGCGACGGCGGCGACGGCGGCTGTTGCCGTCCTCGTCGAGCTCGTCGTCGGCGCCGTCCTCGATGTCGTCGGCGGTCTCGTCGATCTCTTCCAGCACGGGCTGCTCGACGACCTCGGCGGCCTCCACCGGCTCGTCGGCGGCCGCACCACGGCGGCGACGGCTGCGGGTCGCCCGGCGCGGCGCCTCGGCGGGCTCCGGCTCGGCGATCTCGTCGGCGATCGGCTCGTCGGCCGCGGCCTCGTCGGCGATCGACTCGTCGGCCTCGGGCGCGACGACGGGCGCCGCGGCGGCACCACGCCGGGTGCGCCGGGTCGGCGCCGGCTCGGTCTCGGGCTCCGGAGGCATGAACAGCACGGCCGGCGGCAGAGCGGTCTTGCGACTCCGGCTGCGGGGTGCGGGCGCCTCCTCCACCAGGTCGTCGTCGAGCGGCAACACGCCGATCAACGGGGCGGCGGGCTCCGCGACCGGCGCGACGAGAGCAGCCTCGACGACCGGCTCCTCCTCCGCGGCAGGCTCGTCCGACGGGGCAGGCTCTGGCACCGGGGCGGGCTCTGCCACCACGGGCGCCACCTGCTCGACCGGCTCGACCGGCGCGGCTGCGGGCGCGGCCTTCTTGCGGCGGCTGCGCACGGCCTTCACCGGCGCGACCGGCTCGCTGTCACTGAGCAGGCTCTCCGCCACCGCGGCCTGGTCCTCGGCTATCGGCTCGGCCGCGGGAGCGGCGGCGGGCGCCGCCGCCTTGCGACGCCGGCGGGCCGGAGCCGCCGGGGCCTGCTCCACCGCCGCGTCGACCGCGCCGGCTGTCTCGTCGGCGGCACCGGGCTCGGCGCCGGGTGCGTCTGCGGCCGCTGCGGCAGCAGGAGTCGCCTTCCGCCTCGGAGCACGCGTACGGCGCGCGGGAGTGGTGCTTTCGGCGGCATCGACGGGAGGAGTTGTGGCTCCGTCCCGTTCACCGCCCTCATTACGCTCGTTATCGAGCATGGGGCGCTCTCCAGTTCTGGCGGCCCCGGGCGCGGGTGAGCGCTGCCACGCAGGGTCGCCGCAAGTTTTTCGGCCCCGACCAGGTCGGACGGGCTGCCGAAGTCTGCCAACGTGGACGCCGACCGAATCGGTCAGAGCCCTCCGATGGTGGCGCCCTCGCGATCCGCTTCCAACGGATCGACGATCTCCCCCTGCGGCGTGAGAGTGCCCTGCGCCAGCCGGGTAACCCGTGCGGGCACCGGCGGCTCCAGGCCAGCCACCACACGCAGGCCGGAAAGGACGTCATCGGGTCGAACGGCCGGAGTGACCTGCCGCACGACAAGGTCGATTATCGCACACGGTGCAGCCGCGGCCTCGGAAGGTGCGCCAGACTGCTTCGTCACAGCGAAGAACGTCACTGCCGAGCGGGCGTCGAACGACCGCCGGCCCTGCTTGGTCATGCGCTCGACCAGCACTTCTTCGGCCGCCAGGAAGGCCGCGACGGCCTCGGCCGCGGTCCGCGGCTCGACGCCGGGCAACTCCAGCAGCCAGCGGGAGGCGTTGATCTGGTCGGCCAGGCTGCCCTCCCGGGCCACCACGGCGTCGAGGATGTCGAGTCCGGGCGAGAGCGCGGCGTCCAGGGCGGCCCGCAGCTCGGCCGGATCGACCTCGGCCTGCAGCCCGATCTCCAGGTACTCGGCCTCGCTGCCCACGCCGGTGGGCGCCGCGCTCGCGTACGAGATCTTGGGATGCGGGGTGAAGCCCTGGGAGTAGGCGATCGGCACGGCGGCCCGGCGCAGCGCGCGCTCGAAGGCCCGGGCGAAGTCCCGGTGCGAGGTGAAGCGCAGCGGTCCGCGCTTGGCATAGCGAAGGCGGATCCGCTGCACTACCGGGGCCTGGCCGCCGACCGGCTGGTTCTTGGCGATGGTATTTCTCCTGGTCAGTGCGTATGCGCGGGCGAGCGCAGCCCGTTCGTCGGGGTCAGCGGGAGCAGCTTCTTACCGGTCGGGCCGATCTGGATCTCGGTGTCCATGGACGGGCAGACGCCGCAGTCGAAGCACGGGGTCCAGCGGCAGTCGTCCTGCTCGAACTCGGTCTTGGAGTCCTGCCAGTCCTGCCAGAGCCAGTCCTTGTCCAGGCCGGAGTCCAGGTGGTCCCAGGGCAGGACCTCGAGCTGCTCTCGCTCGCGGGTGGTGAACCAGTCCAGGTCCACGCCGAAGGCCGGCAGCGTCTCCGCGGCCGCCTCGACCCAGCGGGCGTACGAGAAGTGCTCACTCCAGCCGTCGAAACGCTGGCCTTTGTCCCAGGCTCGCCGGATCACCGCACCGACCCGGCGGTCGCCGCGCGAGAGCAGTCCCTCGATCAGCGAGGGCTCGCCGTCGTGGTAGCGGTAGCCGATGGCCCGGCCCAGCGAGCGGTCGCTGTTGATCTCCTGCTTGAGCATCCGCAGCCGGTTGTCGATGACCTCCGGCCGCTCCATGGCCGCCCACTGGAACGGGGTGTGCGGCTTGGGCACGAACGCGCCGATCGAGACCGTGCACTTGATGTCCTTGGTGCCGGTGGCGATCCGCCCGGCCCGGATCACCTCGTGCGCCATCCGGCCGATCTGCAGCACGTCGTCGTCGGTCTCGGTGGGCAGGCCGCACATGAAGTAGAGCTTCACGCTGCGCCAGCCGTTGGAGTACGCCGTGACGACCGTCCGGATCAGGTCCTCCTCGGTCACCATCTTGTTGATGACCTTGCGGATCCGCTCCGAGCCGCCCTCGGGCGCGAAGGTGAGCCCGGTGCGCCGCCCGTTGCGGGACAGCTCCTGGGCCAGGTCGATATTGAAGGCGTCCACCCGGGTCGAGGGCAGCGACAGCGAGACGTTGGTGTCCGCGTACTGCTCGGCCAGGCCGGAGCACATGTCGCCGATCTCGGAGTGGTCCGCGCTGCTCAGCGACAGCAGGCCGACCTCGGAGAAGCCGGAGAACTCCAGGCCCTCCTTGACCATCTGGCCGACCGTGGTGATCGAGCGCTCGCGCACCGGGCGGGTGATCATGCCCGCCTGGCAGAACCGGCAGCCCCGGGTGCAGCCGCGGAAGATCTCCACCGCGTACCGCTCGTGCACGGTCTCGGCCAGCGGGACCAGCGGCTTCTTCGGGTACGGCCAGGCGTCGAGGTCCATGGTCGTGCGCTTGTGCACCCGGAACGGCACGTCCGGACGGTTCGGCACGACCCGCTGGATCCGGCCGTCCGGCAGGTAGTCGACGTCGTAGAACCGCGGGACGTAGATGCTCTCGGTGCGGGCCAGGCGCAGCAGCAGCTCGTCGCGGCCACCGGGGCAGCCCTCGGCCTTCCACTCCCGGATGATGCCGGTGATCTCGAGGACGGCCTCCTCGCCGTCGCCGAGCACGGCGGCGTCGATGAAGTCGGCGATCGGCTCGGGGTTGAAGCTGGCGTGGCCGCCGGCCAGCACGATGGGGTGCTCGACCGTGCGGTGCTGGGACTCCAGCGGGATGCCGGCCAGGTCGAGGGCCGAGAGCATGTTGGTGTAGCCGAGCTCGGTGGCGAACGAGAGGCCGAGCACGTCGAAGGCGTGCACCGGGCGGTGGGCGTCGACCGTGAACTGCGGGACGCCCGCCTCCTTCATCAGCGCCTCGAGGTCCGGCCAGACCGCGTACGTCCGCTCGGCCAGCACGTCGGGCTGCTCGTTGAGCACCTCGTACAGGATCTGGACGCCCTGGTTGGGCAGACCCACCTCGTACGCGTCGGGATACATCAGCGCCCACCGGACCGTGGTGGCGTCCCAGTCCTTGACGACGGCGCCGAGCTCGCCGCCCACGTACTGGATCGGCTTGCTGACCCTGGGCAGCAGCTGCTCGAGCTGCGGGAAGACGGAACTAACGCTCATGGGGCACCAGGGTACGCGGCTCAACCCCCCAATTCGTCCGCGGCCCGGTCCAGGTCGGTGGCCAGGAGATCATCCCGGAACGCGCACAGCTGCAGAGTCATCCGCGCCGCGCCGGTGGCCCCGACCACCAGACGGATCGGTGTGCCCAGCTGATCGAGGTCGCCGACCAGCGCGTCGAGCAGCCGCACACCCGCGCTGTCCAGGAAAGACACCGCGGTGAGGTCGATCACCACGGCGCCGGCCCGGCCGGTCTGCCGGACGATCTCGCGGCCGATCTCCGGGGCGTTGGCCAGATCGATCTCGCCCGCGAGCCGGACCAGATCGGCCCGGCCCAGTTTGGCGAAAGTCACCCACTGCTCGGTCATCGTCGCGCCTCCCGGCGGATCCGCCGCATGGTGACCGTGGTCCCGCCGTCGTGGTCGAACGCCACCTGATCCATCACCTGGCGGATGAGCTGCAGGCCGCGACCACGGGCGCCCCCGGGCTCGGGACTGGTCCAGACGCCGCGGTCGGTGATCCGGACGCTGACCGCCTCCGGCGACACCGTGGCGACCACCTCCACCTGGCCCAGCGGGTTGTCCCGGTAGCCGTGCTCTATCGCGTTCGCCACCGCCTCCGAGCAGGCCAGCAGCACGGCCTGGGTGCTCTCGTCGTCGACGGCGTGCGCGACCAGCCAGCCGCGCAGATCCTTGCGCAGCAGGGCGATCTGCACCGGGTCCGCGCCGATCATGCGTTCCAGCCGCTGCTCGGTGCCCAGCGCCAGGCACAGCAGGCAGACGTCGTCCGCGTGCTCCTTACCGACGAGCAGGTCGGCGATCGAGGTGGTCAGGCCGGGCAGCGGGGAGTCCCGCTTGCCGGCGTACGTGCGGGCCAGCAGCTCGAAGCCGGCGTCGATACGGCGGTTGCGGCGCTCGATGAGCCCGTCGGTGTAGAGCAGCAGCCGGCTGCCGGCGACCAGCTGCGTCCGGTGCTCGATCCGCGCCTGGCGGGCGGCACGCGAGCCCAGCGCCCCGGAACGGGCATCGAGCAGGTAGCGCGGTGGCCCGCCCGGCTCGGCCAGCAGCGGCGGCAGGTGGCCGGCGCAGGCGTAGACCATCTCGTTGCTCGACAGGTCGACCTCGGCGTACGCCACCGTGGCCATCCGGGCCGACTCGACCCGCTCGACGAAGCGGTCCAGCCGTTCCAGCAGCCGGGCCGGGCCCGCCTCGGCCGAGGCCAGCGCGCGGATGGCGCTGCGCAGCTGTCCCATGGTGGTGGCCGCGTCGATGCCGCGGCCGACCACGTCGCCGACGACCACGGCCAGCTTGTCCGGCGTGATCAGGAAGGCGTCGAACCAGTCGCCGCCGACCTCGAGATCGTGTGCGGCCGCCCGGTAGTGCGTCTCCACCGCGAACCGGGGGTCCGAGGGCAGGTCACCGGCGAGCAGGCTGCGTTGCAGGGTCCGGGCGATGGCCCGTTCCTGCTCGTACAGGCGGGCGTTCTCCAGGGCCAGCCCGGCCCGGTCGGCCAGGTCGCGCAGGAAGAGCGCCTCGGCCGCGGCGGTCCGCCGGTCCGGTCCCGTCCGCAGGGCCAGGGTGCCGAGCGCCCGGCCGTTCGCGACCAGCGGCAGCACCGCGCATTCCGCGTCGAACTCCTTGCCGTCGGTCAACTGCGCCTCGCCGTCGAGCAGCACCTGCGCGATCCGCTCGGCCAGCCGCTCCGGATCCGGCGCGGGACCACCCGCCTCGGCCACCAGTCCGGCCGGGCCGACCTGCAGCCGCACGGCCGCCCACTCGGCGACCTCGGGCACGATCCGGTCGACCAGCATCCGGGCCCGCGGCATGAGCCGCGGTTCCACCTCCAGCGCGCGGGTCGTCCCGGCCAGGAAGATCGCCCGCGTCTCGCGCCGGCGGGCGTCGTCGTAGAGCCGGGCCCGGTCCAGGGCCTGACCGGCCTGGTGGCCGAGCAGCCGGACCATCCGCAGCTCGCTGTCGGTGAGCTCACGGGGCTCGGCGAAGTCGAACCCGAGCACGCCGAGCACCTCGACGGCGGCGGGGTCGGTGGCGGGCGCCGCGGTCAGGGGCAGCAGCACGACCGTGGCCCGTCCGGTGCGGCGCATGGTGGTGGCGAGCTCCGGGAAGTGCTCCCGCGCCTCCTCGAGCGAACCGACCACGTGCAGGTCACCGCGCCGGGCCACCTCGGCGATCACGCGCGACGATCCGCGCGGGATGTCGTCGCCACTCAGGGCGGTGGACTCGGTGCCGGCCACCGCCGCGAGCTGGTCGCGGTCCGGGTCGGCCAGCCAGACGGTCGCCGAGGCGGCGCCGAAGGCCGGGCCGGGTGCGCGCACGACGGCGTCGGCCACCTCGGCCCCGGTGGGCGCGGCGGCCAGGTCGGCCACTATCTGCTGCAGCACCCGTACGCGCCGCTCGGAGGCCTCGGCCGCCCGCCGGGCGGCCAGCAGCTCCTTCTCGTAGCCGCGCCGCTCGCTGGCGTTGAAGATCGTGGTACGGATGACCCGCGGCATCCCGTTCGGGTCCCGCCCGAGGGTGGAGTTGACCAGGATGGGCAGCCGCTCACCGTCGGCGCGCATCAGGTCGAAGGCCACCTCGTGGACGTCGTTCTGCATGCTCAGCAGCGGCGCGTAGTGGGTCTCGTGGTAGATCTTGTCGCCCGCGCTGAGCAGGTCCCGGAATCGCCGCTGGCCGATCAGGTCGCCGCGCGTGTAGCCGGTCCAGGCCAGGAACGTCTCGTTGACCTTGACGATCGTGCCGTCGGGCAGCGTCGTCAGATACCCGCAGGGCGCGTGCTCGTAGAGATCTCCGGGATCCTCCTCCCAGGGAACCCGTAGATCCTGCGTCACGTCGGGCCCACCGCCCCCGTTCTCCGTCATCGCTCTACAGAAAGGTCCGGATCGCGGCGATGGTCTCGGCGGGCGCGCTGAGATTGGGGCAGTGCCCGGTCGCGTTCATGGCCACCAGTGTGCTCCCGGGGACGTGGCGGTGCACGTAGTCACCGACCACGGCCGGCGCGATGACGTCGTCGGCGCACTGCATGATCAGCGTGGGGATGCTCACCTTGCCCAGGTCGTCCCGGTTGTCGGACATGAACGTCACGTACGCGAACTTGCGGGCGATCTCGGGATCGGTGGCGCAGAAGCTGTTGGTCAGCTCCTGGCTCAGCTCGGGCCGCTCCGGGTTGCCCATGATGACCGGGGCCATCGCACTGGACCAGCCCAGGTAGTTGCTGTCGAGCGACTCCAGCATCGCCTCGATGTCGCTGGGGTCGAAACCGCCCACGTAGTCACCGTCGTTGATGTAGCGCGGGGACGGGCCGACGAGGATCAGCTTGGCGAAGCGGCCGGGCTCACGGTTGGCGGCGAGCACGCCCATCATCGCGCTGACCGAGTGGCCGACGAAGACGACGTCCCGCAGGTCCAGCTCGTCGATGATCTCGAGGATGTCCCCGGCGTAGCCGTCGAGGGTGGAATACCGCTCCTCGTCGTAGGCACTCAGGTCGGAGCGGCCGGCACCGACGTGGTCGAAGAGCACCACCCGGTGGGTGTCCAGGAACGCGGGCGCGACGGAGCGCCACATGTTCTGGTCGCAGCCGTACCCGTGCGCGAACATCATCGGCTGAGCGTGAGCCCGGCCGGTCACGGTCACCGCGTTCCGTTCGATCACCTTCTTCGCACTCACCACCGGGTCACCATACGACTCCGGACCGTCCCACACATCGCCCCGGGTGTCCGTTCTACGCGAACAACCCTCACCAGCGCGGGACGGCCACGACGGTCGATCTCCGGCTTCGACCATCGCCGATGGGGTGGCGCACCCGCTCTAACCTGGCGGAAGACGCCCGGCTTCCGGGCGCCGGGCAGAGCGGGGCGAGCAGCGGAGGGAGATCGACGGATGACCGAGCAGCAGCCGGAGAATCCGGCCGCCGGGACCTCGCGCAGCGTCACCCCCGATCCCACCCGGATCGACCACGCCGGCGAGCCGGCTCCAGCTCCGGCTCCGGCTCCGGCTCCGGCTCCGGCGGATTCCACGCTGCGGGCCGATGCCGGCGGCGCGACGGCGGACGAGACCAGGACGCAGACCGCGGCGGAGCCTCCGGCGCGATGGAGCGGCTCGGCTGCCGTGCCGGCGCACGTGCCCAAGCGGGCCTGGTGGTCACGCCGGCGCCCGCAGGACGCGGCCGACGAGCCGGCGCCCCCGGCCGACCCGTGGGCCGACAGCGAGGACTGGTCGGCCACGCCCGCCGTCGACCCCTGGGCCGACCAGGACACGCCGTGGCAGGTGGAGGTGCCGTTCCCGGAGGCGATGCCGCCGACCCGGATCGACGGCCCGCCGCCGGCCGGGATGCAGTCACCGCTGCCACCGACCCGCTCAGAGCCACCACTCCCGCCCACCCGGATGGAGGCGCCGCTCCCGCCCACCCGGATGGAAGCGCCACTCCCGCCGAACCAGATGGACGCGCCACTGCAGTCGGGCCGCTCCCAGCCGCCGTCAGCGCCCTCGCCGGTGCAGGCGCCCGCCGGCAGCTCGTCAGCGAGCAAGCCGCCCCCGCCCCCGCCCGGCGCGGGAGCAGCCGCCGGGCCGGCGGCCGCTGCCCCAGACCCACCCCGGCGCCGCGGCTGGGGCCGCAGGAAGAAGGCGGCTGAGCCCACGGCCAACCGCCTCCCGGTCCAACCGCGCCCTCAAGCCCCACCCTCGCCGGGACGGACTGCGGCGGGCCGTCCCATACCGCAACGCTGGACCCCGCCCGCCCAGACCAGGCCGACCCGGACCAGGCCGGCGCCAGGTTGGCCGGGACAGATCAGCGCACCCGGCAAGTCGCCCCCGCCCCCACCCCGCCGCAAGCGCCGCTGGCCCCGCCGACTGGCCCTGTTCACGCTGGTCAGCGCGATCTGCTGTTGCGGCGTACCGGCCTATCTCGCCTGGCCCGCCGCCCAGCAGTATCCGGTCTCGGCCGCCCTGCCCTCCTCGGTGGCTGATTTGAATCTGCGCGACGACGGCGCCAGCCGTAAGGCCGTCGACAAGCTCGCCGAGCAGCTGAGCGGCACGAGCCTGGCGCAGGGCGACGTCTTCGCGGGCGTCTACGCCGACGGCGACGGGAAACGCGTCACCGTGTTCGGCACGACCGGCCTGCGGCTCACTCCCGAATCCGACGTCGAGGCCGAGATCACCCATCTGACCAGCCAGTACGCCATCAAGGACATCCGGGCCTTCGACCTCGGCGAGACCGGCGTGCACGAGCGCTGCGGTGTCGGCCGTTCCGGTGGCCGGGCCGTCGTCGTGTGCGCCTGGGCCGATCACGGCAGCCTGGCCACCGTGATGCTGACCAGGCGTTCCGTCGAGGAGAGCGCGGATCTGACGGGCGTCGTCCGGAATGCGGTGCTCTCCCGCGGGTAAGACGGCGGCATGACCCGGCGCTGGCTGTTCGCGGACCAGCTCGGCCCGCACTTCCTCGACGATCCCGCCCAGCCGGTTCTGCTGGTGGAGTCCAAGGCGGTGTTCCGGCGTCGGGCGTTCCACCGGCAGAAGGCCCACCTGGTGCTCTCCGCACTGCGGCACCGGGCGGCCGAGCTCGGGGAGCAGGCCGTCTTCGTGCGGGCCGAGACCTACGCCGAGGCGGTCCGCGATCTCGGTGAGCCGCTGAGCGTCTGCCACCCGACCTCCCGCGCGGCCCGCGGGCTGGTCCAGCGGCTCGGCGCCGAGCTGCTGCCCCCGCGCGGTTTCGTGACCTCGCCACCGGACTTCGTGACCTGGGCGAACGGCCGGCGGGGGCTGCGGATGGAGGACTTCTACCGCGACGCCCGGCGGCGGACGGGCATCCTCATGGACGGACCGGAACCGGCCGGCGGCACCTGGAACCTGGACGCCGAGAACCGGGAGCCACCGCCGCGCGGGGTCACCCGGCTCGACGTCACGGAACCGCCGGCGATCCACGAGGACGAGATCGACGCGGCCGTGCGCGCGGACCTGGACCGCTGGGAACGCGACGACGGCATCACCTTCATCGGCCGTGACGGTCCCCGGCTGTTCCCGGCCACCCGCGCCGAGGCGGTACGGCGGCTACGGCACTTCGTCGAGCACCGGCTGCCGGCGTTCGGGCCGCACGAGGACGCGATGCTGGCCGGGGATCCGTTCCTGGCCCACAGCATGCTCAGTGCCCCGCTCAACCTGGGACTGCTCGACCCGCTGGAGGCTGTCGAGCAGGCCGAGGCCGCGTACCGCGGAGGCCGGGCCGAGCTGGCGAGCGTGGAGGGCTTCGTCCGGCAGCTGATCGGCTGGCGCGACTTCGTCTGGCACCTGTACTGGTACTTCGAGCCCGGCTACCGGCGCGCCAACGAGCTGGGGGCCAGTGCGCCGCTGCCGCGGTGGTTCGCCGAGCTGGACGCCGGCGCGGTCGAGGCCCGCTGCCTGTCCGACGTGCTGGCCGGGGTCCGCGACCGGGGCTGGGTGCACCACATCCCGCGGCTGATGGTGCTCGGCAACTACGCGATGCAGCGCGGCTGGCGGCCGGGGGCCGTGGCGGACTGGTTCCACCGCGCGTTCGTCGACGGCTACGAGTGGGTGATGACCGCCAACGTGGTCGGGATGAGCCAGTACGCCGACGCCGGCCGGATGAGCACGAAGCCGTACGCGGCCGGCGGGGCGTACATCAACCGGATGAGTGACTACTGCGGTGGCTGCCGGTACGACCCCAAGGTGCGGGTGGGCGACGACGCGTGCCCGTACACGGCCGGCTACTGGGCTTTCCTGGCCCGCAACGAGCAGCGGCTGGCCGGCAACCACCGGATGCGCCGGCCGGTGCAGGGCCTGCACCGGCTGACCGATCTGGACGCCCTGGTCGAGCAGGAGCAGGACCGGGGCTCCCGGGCGCCCTAAACTTCCGCCGGCGGGGTGTTCCCGCGCGGCGGGGCGTACCTGGGCACGTACTCCTGGCCGGTGAGCTTCTGGATCTCGGCCATGACCTCGTCGGTCAGCGCGCGCAGCGCGGTGCGGTCGTCGCTGCGGTCGACCGTCGGGATCGGCGTGCCGAACTTGATCGTGACCTTGCCCTTGCCGGGCCGGGGAAAGCGCTGCCCGATCGGCTGCACCTTGTCGGTGCCGAGCATGCCCACCGGGATGATCGGCACGCCCGCCGCGACGGCGAGCCGGGCCACGCCCGTACGCCCGCGGTAGAGCCGGCCGTCCGGCGAACGGGTGCCCTCGGGATAGACCGCGACCATGTCACCGGCCTTGAGCACCGGGATCGCGCCGTCGAAGGCGGTCAGCGCGGCCCGGCCACCGCCGCGCTCGACCTTGATCGCGCCGAGGCCGTGCATCACGAACTTCGTGATGTTGCCGCCGAGGCCGCCACCGCGGAAGTACTCGGCCTTGGCCCAGAACGCGATGTGCCGGGGCACGACGGAGCCGAGGAACAGCTCGTCGGCGACGGACAGGTGGTTGCCGGCGAAGATGGCGCCGCCGGTCTTGGGGATGTTCTCGAGACCTTCGACGTGCGGCCGCCAGCCGAGCGTCATCGCGTGACCGACAGTGACTTTGCCGATCGAGTAGAGCAGCGGCAACGTGTTCCTCCGGGCGGGGACTGCAGGTGATGTGGGGGGCGAAGTGAGGTTAACGGAAACAGCCCGGAAAACTCCCGTCGAGTTGCCGCCGGTCGGCTCGGCATTTGCCGCGCAATGCGGCAAATGCCGAGCCGGGAGGCAGGATTTCACACGCGGGTGACCGCCACCGTGACCGAATCGCCGTCGCCGACCTCGCCGCTGAAGCCGGTCGCGGCCTCGTCCAGCGTCAGTGAGGTCGCCAGAGTTTCGGCGGCGACGAAGTCCCGGTGGACGTCGACGGCCGCCGCGACCACGGGCGGCGCCGCGATCCGCAGGGCGATCCGGTCGGACACGTCGAGGTCGGCGTCGCGGCGGGCCTGCTGCACGACCCGGATCAGGTCGCGGGCCAGGCCCTCGGCCGCCAGCTCCGGCGTGACCTGGGTGTCCAGCAGCACCACACCACGGCCGGCCGGCAGCGGCGCCGAGTTCTCCGCGTCGGCGGCGATGAGCTTGAGCTCGTACTCGCCCTCCTGCAGGGTGACGCCGGCGGCGACGGGCGCGCCGTCGACGAGCTGCCAGTCGCCGGCCTTGACGGCCTTGATGACCACCTGGACCTGCTTGCCCAGGCGCGGGCCCAGGGCCCGCGGGACCACGGTCAACACCTGCTGGGAGTACGCGGCCAGATCGGCACTGAGCTGCACCTCCTTGACGTTGACCTCGTCGGCCAGCAGGTCCGCGAACGGCCGGAGCGCGTCGGCGTCCGGGCTGGCCACGGTGAGCTTGGCCAGCGGCAGCCGGACCCGCAACGCCTTGGCCTTGCGCAGCGACAACGCCGCCGAGGCCGCCTCGCGGATCGCGTCCATGGAGGCCACCAGCTCGGGGTCGGCGGGGAACGCGTCGGTCGCGGGCCAGTCGGTCAGGTGCACCGACCGCTCGCCGGTCAGGCCCCGCCAGATCTCCTCGGCGGTCAGCGGCGCGAGCGGCGCCACCACCCGGCACAGGGTCTCCAGCACCGTGGCCAGGGTGTCGAACGCGTCCGCGTCGCCGGCCCAGAAGCGGTCCCGCGAGCGGCGCACGTACCAGTTGGTCAGCGCGTCCAGGTACGACCGCACCGACGCGGCTGCGCCCGAGATGTCGTACTCGTCGAGCTGGCGGGTGGTGTCCGCGACGAGCTCGCTGGTCTTGGCCAGGATGTAGCGGTCCAGCAGGTGCGTCGAGTCGGTGCGGAACCGGGCCTCGTGACCGGCCGCGTTGGCGTACAGGCTGAAGAAGTACCAGACGTTCCAGGCCGGCAGCAGCACCTGGCGCACCGAGTCCCGGATCGCTGTCTCGGTCACCGGCATGTCCCCGCCGCGCAGCACCGGCGACGACATCAGCATCCAGCGCATCGCGTCCGAGCCGTAGGAGTCGAAGACCTCGTAGACGTCCGGGTAGTTGCGCAGGCTCTTGGACATCTTGCGGCCGTCGGCGCCCTGCAGGATGCCGTGGCTCAGGCAGTTACGGAACGCCGGCCGGTCGAACAGGGCCGTGGCCAGCACGTGCATGGTGTAGAACCAGCCGCGGGTCTGCCCGATGTACTCGACGATGAAGTCGCCCGGGTAGTGGTGCTCGAACCAGTCCTTGTTCTCGAACGGGTAGTGCACCTGGGCGAACGGCATCGACCCGGACTCGAACCAGCAGTCCAGCACCTCGGGCACCCGGCGCATGGTGGACTGCCCGGTCGGGTCGTCCGGGTTGGGCCGGGTCAGCTCGTCCACGTACGGCCGGTGCAGGTCGGTGACCTCGACACCGAAGTCCGCGCTGAGCTGCTCCAGCGAGCCGTAGACGTCGACCCGCGGGTAGGTCGGGTCGTCGGACTTCCACACCGGGATGGGCGAGCCCCAGAACCGGTTCCGGCTGATCGACCAGTCCCGGGCGTTGGCCAGCCACTTGCCGAACGAGCCGTCCTTGATGTGCGCCGGCGTCCAGGTGATCTCCTGGTTCAGCTCGACCATCCGGTCCCGGAACTTGGTCACGGCCACGAACCACGACGACACGGCCTTGTAGACCAGCGGGGTGTCACAGCGCCAGCAGTGCGGGTACGAGTGCGTGTACCCCTCGTGCCGCAGCACCACGCCGCGGGCCTTGAGCTCGGCGGTGATCGGCTTGTTGGCCTCGAAGACCTGGACGCCCTGGTAGTCGGGCACGAGCGCGGTGAACCGGGTGTGGTCGTCGACGGTCACGATGGTCGGGATGCCGGCGGCGTTGCAGACGTTCTGGTCGTCCTCACCGAAGGCGGGCGCCTGGTGCACCACGCCGGTGCCGTCCTCGTCACTGACGTAGTCGGCGGCGAGCACCTGGTACGCGTTCGGGCCGGCCTGCTCGACCAGGAAGTCGAACATCGGGGTGTACCGGCGCCCGGCCAGCTCCCGGCCCAGCACCGTCCCGACCTGCTCGTACCCGTCGAGCTCCCTGGCGTAGGCGGCCACCCGGGACGCGCCGACGATCAGGCGGGAGCCGTCCTTCTCCAGGACCGCGTACTCGATGTCCGGGCCGACGGCCAGCGCCAGGTTCGACGGCAGGGTCCACGGCGTGGTGGTCCAGACCGCGATCCGCTCGCCGGTCTCCAGCTGGAAGGTGACGGTCAGCGCCGGGTCGGTCCGGTCCCGGTAGACGTCGTCCATCCGGGTCTCGGTGTTCGACAGCGGCGTCTCGCACCGGAAGCAGTACGCCAGCACCCGGAAGCCCTCGTAGATCAGACCCTTGGAGTGCAGGGTCTTGAAGGCCCACATGACCGACTCCATGTAGCTGGGGTCGAGGGTCTTGTAGTCGTTGCCGAAGTCCACCCAGCGGGCCTGGCGCGTGACGTAGCGCTCCCAGTCCTTGGTGTAGGCCAGCACGGAGGTCCGGCAGGCGTCGTTGAACTTGTCGACGCCCAGCTCGAGGATCTGCGCCTTGGTGGTGATGCCGAGCTGCTTCTCGGCCTCGACCTCGGCCGGCAGCCCGTGGGTGTCCCAGCCGAAGCGGCGCTCGACGTGCTTGCCGCGCATGGTCTGGTAACGCGGGACCAGGTCCTTGACGTAGCCGGTGAACAGGTGGCCGTAGTGCGGCAGCCCGTTGGCGAACGGCGGGCCGTCGTAGAAGACGTACTCGTTGCTGCCGTTCTCCCCGGCCGGGCGCGCGTCGACGCTGGCCTCGAACGTCTTGTCGGCGGCCCAGTGCTCCAGCACGGCCCGCTCGACCGCGGGCAGGTCGGGGCTCGCCGGTACGCCGGCGGCGTCGGTGTGCTTGGGATAAGCCATCGGTGGTCACTCCTCGCGCAGTGCACTTGCGTGGACTGCGAGGACGAGCCGGAGCCCGCGGTACCACCTCGCTTGACGGCCACAGGACCGCCCGCTCGTTCGCCGGCTGGGGTGCGGGCCGGTACCGCCCGGTTCTACTGAGGCGCACTCGCCCGTTCTTCCGGAGGCTCCCCGGTGATGGCCGGATCAACGCCTGACTACACAACGATACCGGCCGTCATTTGTTCCGCGGCTTCGGCAGGGTGGTCGACCACAGCGAGACCCCGGCCCGGTCCCGCAGGTCCACCCGGAACGCGCCGGTCCGGCCGTCGATCCGCACCTCACCGAAGTGCTGGAAACCGTCGGCCGGCGAGGTGTTCGCGACCGGCGGGGCGTTCACGAAGACCGCCTCGGGGCCGAACGTGCCGTCCAGTGCGTTGGGCCCGAACGCCCCCGCGTGCGCCGGCCCGGAGACGAACTCCCAGAACGGCGTGAAGTCCTGCACCGCGGCGCGGGCCGGGTCGTAGTGGTGGGCCGCGGTGTAGTGCACGTCCGCGGTGAGCAGCACGATCCCGGTCACGCCGGCCCGGTGCGCCGACCGCAGGACCTGGGCGAACTCCAGCTCACGGCCCCGCGGCGCACCCGGGTCGCCCTGGGCCACGCCTTCCTGGGCCGCCGCGCCGTCCGGCACGACCACGCCCAGCGGCAGGTCGTTCGCGATCACCTTCCAGGTCGCCCGGGACGAGCGCAGGCCGCGGATCAGCCATTCGCGCTGCTCGGCGCCGAGCAGGCCGCGGTGCGGGTCCGCGTACGTGTTGCCGTCGTTGACGTCCTTGAACGTGCGCATGTCCAGCACGAACACGTCCAGCAGCGGCCCGTACGAGATCTTGCGGTAGATCGGCCCGGACCGCTGCGGGGTCGGCACCCACTCGTGGTACGCCCGCTGCGCCCGCGCCGCCAGCACGTCGACCCGCTTCTCGGTGTACCGGGCGTCGTCGAGGATCTCCCCCGGGTACCAGTTGTTGACCACCTCGTGGTCGTCCCACTGGTTGACCTGCGGAACCTCCGCGGCGAACGCCTTGTACGCGTCGTCCAGCAGGTTGTACGCGTACTGGCCGCGGTACTCGCCCAGGGTCTCGGCGACCTTGGCCTTCTCCGGCGTGACCAGGTTGCGCCAGACCCGGCCGTCCGGCAGCGTCACGGCCGGTACGAGGGGACCGTCGGCGTAGACGGTGTCACCGCTGTGCAGCAGGAAGTCGGGCTGCCGCCGGCGCATCGACTCGAACAGGGCCAGGCCGCCGCACGCCGGGTCGATGCCCCAGCCCTGACCGACCACGTCACCGGTCCAGACGAAGGAGATGTCCTGCCGGCGTACCGGTGCGGTGCTGAACGAGCCGTCGAGGGGCTCGCTGAGCAGGCCGGCGCGGTCGAGGCTCTCCGCCCGTACCCGGTAGTGCAGCTTCTCCCCCGCCGGCAGGCCGCGCAGGCGCACCTTGCCGGTGAAATCGGTGTCCGGGGTCAGCACCGGGCCGCGCACGCGGCGCGCTCCCCGCAGGTCCGGGCGCCGGCTCACCTCGACCCACATCCGGCTGGGCCGGTCGGCCCGCGCCCAGACGACCGCGGTGTCCGCGGTGGCGTCGCCGGTCTGCACCCCGTGGGTGAGCACCGGCCGCTGCGCCGACCAGCCGGCGAAGACCGGCGCGGCGGGCAGGACGCCGAGAACGCCGCCGGCCACCCCGGCCCGCAGCAGGCTACGTCGATCGATGGAGGTCATAACGGCAGGCTCTCGGGGGCAGGTGAAGCCCGGGCGGGACCGAGGTGGACGGCGGCCGAAGATCAGGCGGCCGGCTGCGCCGCGTCCAGCCAGCGGCGATACCAGCGGCCGAAGCCGAGCGGCGTGCCGTCGCCGTCGAGCAGCGGCCGGAAACCGCCGTCGTCGGCGGTGTCGTCCGCCCACATTTGGCCGCGGGCCGGGCCACTGACCACCAGCACCTCCCGCAGCGCACAACCGAGATGGCACAGGTAGAGCAGGCCGATCGCGTGCTCGGGGGCGAAGACGACCGCGTCGTGCCGCGCCCAGTAGGCGTCCTCGGCCTCGGTGAACGCCTCCTCGGAGGCGAAGTCCTCCTCGTCCGGCGGGTCGGTGAAGCCGTCCGCCGGGTTGAACGCCGCGGTGTGCGGGAACGGCTGCGCCAGAGCCTCGCGGAGGGTCAGGTCCGCGCCGTCACCCTCCCACTGCCAGCTGCCGTCGATCCGCCGCAGCGGGAAGAGCCCATAGCCCGGTCCCGCGCCGCCCCGGCCGGCCGTGCGGAGGAACGACCGGTACTCGCCCGGCAGCTCCACGCCCAGCTGGGCTTCCAGCTCGGCCAGCTCACCCGGGCTGAGCGGCGGCTCGAGGAGCCACTCGTGGCCGAGGCTGCCGAACACTTCGTCCGCCGCCGGGGCAGCGGCCAGCCCGGCGAGCCGCGGCCGGATGTCAGCCCAGGCGTCGGCCATCTTGTCACGTCCTTCGTCGCCGTCTCGTCCTGACCGTGTACGACCACCACGACAGGAGGATTCATGTCCCGCTTGGCGATCGACAAGATCTCACCGGCTGCCTACCAGGCCGTCTTCGGCATGGAGCAGTACTGCCGCGACCGCGTCGACCCCACCCTTTACGAGCTGCTCAAGCTGCGCGCCTCGATGATCAACGGCTGCGCTTTCTGCACCGACATGCACAGCCGTGACGCGCTGGCCGCCGGCGAGTCGAGCCGGCGCCTCTTCGCCGTCGCGACCTGGCACGATGCCCCGTTCTTCACTGAGCGGGAGCGGGCCGCGCTGGCGCTGACCGACGCGGTGACCCGCCTCGGCGAGCACGGCGTCCCGGACGAGGTCTGGGCGCCGGCCGCCGAGGAGTTCACCGAGCAGGAGCTGGCCGACCTGCTGATGGCCATCGCCACGATCAACGTGTGGAACCGGCTGTCGATCGCGGTGCGCAATCAACCGCCGCTGGAGGTCTGAGGCGTCTCAGAGCTCCGGGAACCACAGGGCGAGCTCACGCTTCGCGCTGTCGGGGGAATCCGAGGCGTGCACGAGGTTTTCCCGGTTGGACAGCGACAGGTCGCCGCGGATCGTGCCCGCGGCGGCCTTGCGCCCGTCGGTGGCGCCGACCAGGGCCCGGACGACCGCGATGACCTCGTCGCCGGAGAGCACCAGCGCGGCGAGCGGGCCGCTGGTCATGAACTCCTTGAGCGGCGGGTAGAAGGCCTTGTCCACGTGCTCGGCGTAGTGCTGGTCGGCCAGCTCCGCGTCCATGGTGCGCACGACCAGCGCGTCGATCGTGAGACCCTTGCGCTCGAACCGGCCGAGGATCTCCCCGAGCAGGCCGCGCCGCAGCGCATCGGGCTTGACGAGCACGAGCGTGCGCTCGGTGGCAGTGGACACCGGTTGTTCCTCCTGGTTAGGACGTGGCAAGCCGACACGCCGGTCGGGAGGTCAGCCTATCGGGCCGCCATCCGGCGCGAGCGGCAACCGCCCGGTAGCGCACTTTCCACGGGCGGTCGCGGCTACGTAACCTGACGGGTACACCCGGGAGGTCCACTGTGGCGAACCAGAACGGCCGGCCGATCGCACCGGCCCGCAAACTCGTGGCGGCCGTCGTCGGCACGATCGCGGTCTTCGTGATGCTGTTCGGCCTCGGCATGTCGAGCTGGGCGATAGTCGCACTGGGCCTGGCGATGCTGATCCTGGCGATCGCCCTGGGCATGGTGAACGTGGTCCGCCGCGGCGCCCGCGCCTGGGTAGCGGGATCAGCGCAGGTCAAGGCGATCTCGGAGCCCCCGGCCACGGCGATCTACGGCCGCGCGGAGCTGCAGATCGTGATCGTGGCGCCGGGCCTGCCGACCTCGGAGGTGACGGTCCGCGACCCCCGCGTCCCGGTGGCCAAATGGCCCCGGGTGGGCGACACCCTGCCGGTGACGGTGGACGTGGACGACATGCGCCGCGTCCGCATCAACTGGGACGAGGCGGAGACCTACGACACCGGCACGCTGAACGTCCCCCCGGCGTACTACGAGGAGGACCTGCCGGACGACGACCTGCTGGGCGGCGAGCCGGAGCCGCCGCCGTGGGCGAACCGCGACCGGCAGTGGGGCCGCGGCCCGGACGAGCCGCCCCCGCCACCGCCGCCGTCGCCCCGCCTGGGCGACCTGGACGGTCCGCCCCCGCCGCCCCCGCAGGCGGGTCTGCTCGACGACCCGCCCCCGCCGGTGATAGTCCGCGACGCCCCGGGTGGCCCGATCCTCGAAGGCCAGCTGGTAGAGCCGGACTACGAATACACAGCACCACTGCCGCAACGCGCCCGCACGGCGACGGCCGCGCCGCCGCGCCCGGCGGAGAAACCCCGGCCGAGACCAAGACCACACGCGACAGCCACCCTGGACCCCGAAGACGAAGGTACGGGCACAGAGCCGGCAGAAGCAGCACCGGACCCCGCCCCCACAGCAACCTCCCGGCCGCCCTCCTCAACCGTGGCCGACGACGCACACGATGAGCATGACCCGGCTCAGCCCGTCTCCCCGGCACCCGCCCAGCGCGGTACGGAGTCGTCGGGCAACCACCACGACCCGGAAATCGACCTGCCCCTGGACGGAGACCCGGAACCACCCCCGGAGCAGCAGAGCCGGGCCGCCCGCGCAGCGGTGGACGAGGACATCATCGCCCCGCCGGCGGCTACCACGAGCCTGCCCGACCCGTCGCCCGCCACCGAGTCGCCGAACGACAGAGCAGGCCGCGTCCTGGACGCTGAAAACGCCCCACCACGCCAGCGCCGGCCCCGCTCAGAAGACGACGACCTGCTGGGCGACCTGGAACCACCCCCGTGGGAGGTCCGCGCCCAGCAACCCGACGCGGTCCCCGCCGCCGCGCAGAACCCTGATCCCGCGGCTACCCCGGACCCCGATCCTGCTCGCGCTGCCGCTTCAGACCCCGATCCTGCTCGCGCTGCCGCCCCAGACCTTGATTCCGTTGGCGCCCCGCCACCGCCGATCGCGGAGGAGCCGCGCCCGGCGCCGGAAGCCCGCCCGAAGCCCCGGCCTCGCCCGACCTCCCCGCCCGACCAGCAGCAGGCGGCGGCGAACGACCAGCCCCGCAGCAGCACAGCGCAGACAACCGGCTTGGCAGCGGCAGCAGGGGCGGTGGTGGCCGCGGGCTTCGCCGCCCTGGGCAACGCCTTCCGCAACAAGAAGCAGGAAGAACGCCGCCCCTCCCCCGAGGCTGAGGACCGCTCGGCCACCCCGAACCGCCCGGAACCGGTCGCAGCAACCGACTCACCTGCGGCTTCCGGCCCCAGCAGCACGTCCAGCGACCCTGCATCGCGTCCCAGCGCCGGATCGGGTAGCACCTCTGCGTCGGACTCCAACTTTGCGTCCGGCTCCACCTCTGCGTCGGGCTCCGGCTCCGCGTCAGGTCCCACCTCTGCATCGGGTCCCGCCTCCGCGTCAGGTCCCACCTCTGCGTCGGGTCCCGCCTCTGCGTCAGACTCCGGCGCTGCGTCGGGCTTCAGGTCTGCGGCGGGTGCCGGCGCTGCGGCGGGCTCCAGCTCTGTGCCCGGACCGCCGTCAGCGTCTGGCTCCGATCCCGCTTCTGATCCCGACCGCGAGGCCGCATCCGACCTGAACGCAGCGGCATCCGGCCCGCCCGCCGGCGCTGTCTCCGCCACGCACTCCAGACCGGCCCCCGAAGCCGCTCCCAGCCAGGTCTACGCCTCTCCCACCGCCTTCGGCCCGGGCGGAGGCTCCGGAAGCGGCAACCCCGCAGACATCAAACCCCGGCCGGAACCCACCCCACCCCGACCCGGAACCGTCTACGCCGCCGAGGCCGCAGCCCCACCGGCCCCGGACAGCACGACCCCAGCCACCCCGACGCCACCCAGCCCGAATCCACCCAGCCCGAATCCAGCCGGCACCGGCGCCGTCAGCGCACGCGCAACCGCCGCGAGCTCCACCGCCACCGGAGCACCCGCCCCGAAGCGAGGAAGGCCCTGGGCCGACCTCGAAGGCGGCTTCGAACCCGACGAACGCGCCGACGACCTGATCACCGCCTACCCGAGCGCCCGCCCGGGCCCGGCCGGCGCCATCCACGGCGTAGGAATCACGGTGCTGGTCACCAACCTCGACCGCTCAGTCGCGTTCTACCGCGACATGCTCGGCTTCTTCGAGATCGACACCGGCTCGGGCAGCGCAGTGCTGGCCTCCGGCGACACGCGGCTGGTCCTGCGCACGGTCCACGACCTGTCGGGCGCAGCCGGCCGCCTGATCTACCTGAACCTCGAGGTAGGCGACGTCGAAGCGGTCCACGAGGAACTGAAGCGCAAGGGCGTCAAGTTCGTCCACGGCCCCCGCCCGGTGAACCGGGGCGACAAACTCGAACTCTGGGCAGCCTCGTTCCACGACCCCGACCAGCACAACATCGCCATCACCCAGTGGCGCGCCATCCGCTGACCCCACCGGCCGCCGGTCCACCCGCCGCCTACGGGCAGTGGGTGGACCCGCTCGCCGGCTAACCCAAGATCTTGTACCGCACCGAAGTCGCATAAGCCCAGGTCAACCCGAAGATCAACCCCAGCGCCGCCAGCGACCAGTGCAGCAACCCGGACGCGAACAGCAGCACCTGCAACGCCGTACCCGCATGCCACGCCCACCGGCGACGCATGCTCCCGGCCACCACAGCCGCCAGCACCGCCAGGCCGACCACCACGCCGATACCCCAGCCGCTGAGGTCCCCGCCCAGGATCCGGATCGGCTGGATCGCCAGCAGCAGAACGATGGCTTCCAGGGCGAGCGTGCCCGCCCCCAGCCCTCGTACCGCCGCCTCCGGATTACGCAGACCGGACCGCCGCGGCTCCTCGCCCTCGACGCCGGCCAGAGGCTCCTCGCCCGGCGACTCCTCAGGCGACGAGGGCACGGGCGAGGACGGCTCCGGCGGCGGCGTGGTCACTTCTTCAGGAGCTTCCGCGCGTCAGCCACGGTCACGATCGACCCGGTGATCAGCACCGCAACGCCACTGTGCTCCCCGTCGGTGTCCGACTCGGCGAGCACGACGGCTTCCTCGATGGCGTCAGGCATGTTCTCCGTGATCGTCACCCGGTCCTCGCCGAAGATCTCCTCCGCGATCTGCGCGAGCTCGTCGACCGGCATCGCCCGCGGCGAGCTGTTCTGCGTCACCACGAGGCGGGCCGCGACCGGCTCCAGCAGCTCCAGCAGGCCCGCCACGTCCTTGTCACCCAGCACCCCGACCACCGCGACGAGGTGCCGGAACGCGAACTCCTCCTCGAGCGCGGTCACGGTCGCCGCCATCCCGTGCGGATTGTGCGCACCGTCGAGCAGGATCGTGGGCGCGCTGCGTACCCGTTCCAGCCGGCCCGGCGAGTCGACCCCGCCGAAGCCTTCCCGGACCAGGTCCACGTCGAGCTGCTTGGCCGCGCCCGCGCCGAGGAACGCCTCGACCGCCGCGAGCGCGAGGGCGGCGTTCTGCGCCTGGTGGGCACCGAAGAGCGGCAGGAACACCTCGTCGTACACGCCGCCGAGCCCCTGCAGGGTGAGCACCTGCCCACCGACCGCCTGGTCGCGCCGGATGACGCCGAACTCGCTGCCCTCGCGGGCGACGGTCGCGCCGACCTGCGCGGAGCGTTCCAGCAGCGGCCGCATCGCGTCCTCGGTCTGCACCGCGCTGATGACGGTGGCGTCCTTGTGGATGATGCCGGCCTTGGCCCAGGCGATGTCCTCGATCGTGTCGCCCAGCCACTCGGTGTGGTCGAGCCCGATCGGGGCGATGACGCAGACGCCGGCCTCGAGGACGTTGGTCGCGTCCTCCTCGCCACCGAGGCCGACCTCGACCACGGCGATGTCCACGGGCGCGTCGGCGAACGTCGCGTACGCCAGCGCCGTGGTCATGTCGAAGTAGGTGAGCGGCTCGGCCGACCGCTCGTCGATCAGCCGGGCCAGGGGAGCGATCTCGTCGTAGACGGCGGCCAGCCGTTCCTCGGAGATCGGCTCGCCGTCCAGGCTGATCCGTTCCCGGACGGTCTCCAGATGCGGGCTCGTGTAGCGGCCGGTGTGCAGCCCGTGCGCGCGCAGCAGGCCGTCGATCATCCGGGCCGTGGACGTCTTGCCGTTGGTCCCGGTCAGGTGGATCGACGGGTACGCCCGCTGCGGACTGCCGAGCACGTCCATCAGGTCACGGATCTTCTGCATGTCGAAGGCCATGCGGGTGAAGCCGCGCCCGTCGAGCGCGGCAACCACCTCTTGGTATGTGCTCATGCTGTGGGCAACGCTTTCAGGGCCGCCGCAATTCTCGCGAGGTCGGCCTCCGCCGTGGCGAGCCGATCCTTGATCTTGGCCACGACCTGCTCGGGCGCCTTGCCGACGAACGCGTCGTTGTCGAGCTTGGCCCGGCACTGTGCCGCTTCCTTCTCGGCGGCGGCGCGGTCCTTGTCGAGCCGGGCCCGTTCGGCCGCGACGTCGATGGTGCCCCGGGTGTCGAGGTCGACCGTGATGCCGCCGGTGACCGCGAGGGTCGCCGTGGCCGCGAACTCGGCGCTGGGCGCATCCAGCCGGGCCAGCGCACGGATCAACGGCTCGTGCACGTCGATCCCGACGTTGCCGAGGCCGGTCAGCGCGGCGCTGACCCGCTGACCGGGGCGCAGGCCCTGGTCGGAGCGGAACCGCCGCACCTCGGTGACGACCTTCTGCAGCGCGGCGAGCTCTTCCTCGGCCACATCGTCGACGCGCGCCTGGTCGGCAACCGGCCACGCGGCCACGACTACGGACTCGGCACCGGTCAGCACCGTCCACAGCTCCTCGGTGACAAACGGGATCACCGGGTGCAACAGACGCAGCAACTGGTCGAGCACATGCCCGAGCACCCGGCGCGAGCGCGCCGCCTCAATGCCGTCGGTGGCCAGCACTGGCTTGCTGAGCTCGACATACCAGTCACAGACGTCGTCCCACGCGAAGTGGTAGAGCGTGTCGCAGGCCTTGGCGAACTCGTACGTCGCCAGCTGCTCGTCAACCTCGGCGATGACGTGCTGCAGCCGCGACAGGATCCACTTGTCGACGCTCGACAGCTCCGACGACGCCGGCAGCTCACCCTCGACCGTGGCCCCGTTCATCAGGGCGAAGCGAGTCGCGTTCCACAGCTTGTTGCAGAAGTTACGCGAGCCCTGGCACCACTCCTCGCTGATCGGCACGTCGGAACCAGGGTTGGCGCCGCGGGCAAGCGTGAAGCGAGTGGCGTCCGCGCCGTACCGGTCGATCCAGTCCAGCGGGTCGACGGCGTTGCCGAACGACTTCGACATCTTCTTACCGTGCGCGTCGCGAACCAGTCCGTGCAGCGCCACCACGTCGAACGGCTGCACGCCGTCCATCGCGTACAGGCCGAACATCATCATCCGGGCGACCCAGAAGAAAAGGATGTCGTAGCCGGTGACCAGCACGCTGGTCGGGTAGAACTTCGCCAGCGTCTCGGTCTGCTCGGGCCAGCCCATCGTGGAGAACGGCCACAGCCCGGACGAGAACCACGTGTCGAGCACGTCCTCGTCCTGCCGCCAGCCCTCGCCGGTCGGCGGCTGCTCGTCCGGTCCGACGCAGACGACCTCACCGGCCGGGCCGTACCAGACCGGGATGCGGTGTCCCCACCAGAGCTGCCGCGAGATGCACCAGTCGTGCATGTTGTCGACCCAGGCGAAGTAACGCTTGGCCAGCTCCGGCGGCTCGATGGTGACCCGGCCGTCACGGACGGCGTCACCAGCCGCCTTGGCCAGCGGCCCGGTGTTCACGAACCACTGCAGCGACAGCCGCGGCTCGACAGTCGTCTTGCACCGCGAACAGTGCCCGACGGAGTGCTGGTAGGGCCGCTTCTCGGCGACGATGCGCCCCTGCTCACGCAGGGCGGCGACAATCGCAGGCCGGGCCTCGTACCGGTCCAGACCCTCAAAAGGCCCCGGTACGGTGATGACGGCCCGCTCATCCATGATCGTCATGCTCGGCAGCTCGTGCCGCCGGCCGATCTCGAAGTCGTTCGGGTCGTGCGCCGGCGTGACCTTGACCGCACCCGTACCGAAAGCCGGGTCGACGTGCTCGTCGGCCACGATCGGGATCCGCCGCCCGGTGAGGGGAAGCTCGACCTCGGTGCCGATCAGGTGCTGGTAGCGCTCGTCCTCGGGGTGCACGGCCACCGCGGTGTCACCGAGCATCGTCTCGGCGCGGGTCGTGGCCACCACGATCGCGTTGTCACCGTCGCCGTAGCGGATGGAGACCAGCTCACCGTCGTCGTCGGTGTGCTCGACCTCGATGTCACTGAGCGCGGTGAGACAGCGGGGGCACCAGTTGATGATGCGCTCGGCCCGGTAGATGAGCCCATCGTCGTACAGCTGCTTGAAGATCGTCTGCACGGCCTTGGAGAGGCCCTCGTCCATGGTGAACCGCTCGCGGCTCCAGTCCACGGAGTCGCCCAGCCGGCGCATCTGCCCGGTGATCGCGCCACCGGACTCGGCCTTCCACTGCCAGACCTTATCGACGAACGCCTCCCGCCCGAGGTCGTGGCGGGAGATCTGCTGGGCGGCGAGCTGCCGCTCGACGACGTTCTGGGTGGCGATGCCGGCGTGGTCCATGCCGGGCAGCCAGAGCACCTCGAAACCCTGCATCCGCTTGAGGCGGCTCAAGGTGTCCATGATGGTGTGCTCGAGGGCGTGGCCGACGTGCATGGAGCCGGTCACGTTGGGCGGCGGGATGACGATGGAGAAGGGCGGCTTGTCACTAGCCGGGTCCGCCGTGAAGTAGCCGGCCGATACCCACTGCTCGTACCGCCGCTGCTCTACCTCGCCCGGCTGGTACTGGGCGGAAAGGCCACCGGTGGGCCGGCTGTCGGGGGTACGGGTGTCGGTTGCTTCGCTCACCCGACAAGTCTACGGAGCCCGTGGGGGAAGCCTGCGATCGCACCGCCTTCCTGTGGACAAGGCGGGGTCTGTGGACAACGCCCGGCCGCGAAGCGCGGGTTGTTAGGCTCGCACGATGTCCGAACGCCCTGGCTCTGCTCCACCACCCGAGGCAACACCGGTGGAGATCGCCGCCGACCCGTTCCCCCTCACCGAGTCCGCCGGCGAGGAGAAGGAAGAACGGAAGCCGAGGTCTAGAACCAAGACGATCGTGCTCAGCGCAATGCTGGCGGTCGGCCTGGCGGGCGCATCCGTCCTGGGGTACGTGGGCTGGCGGATCGCCTCCCAGAAGGACGCGACTCTCACGGTCCCGGCCAACGTCGCAGGTTTCACCGTCGACAGCAGCGACGAGGGCCGCAACACGGCGGAGTACCTGCAGACCGCTCTGTCCGCGGACGTGCAACTGGATCGTGCGGTGGGAGCAGTGTTCACCGACGGCTCGGCAAACGACATCCTGTTCTTCGGCGGCACAACGCTGTTCTGGACCCCGGAAGACGACCTGGTGACCGCATTCGACCTGGTCTCCGACGAGCAGGGCTCGGTGACCGGGCTGCACGACGTGCCGGCCGGTCCCCTCGGCGGCACGATGAAATGCGGAACAACGAAGGCGGACGACACGGACATGCCGGTATGCGGCTGGGCCGACCACGGCAGCCTCGCCCTGGCGATGTTCCCGGGCCGCACAGTCGAGGACTCAGCCAAACTCCTCAGCGAGATCCGCTCCGCAGCCCAAACCCGCAACTGAGTACGCCTGACAAGGCCACCGAGTAGGCCGCCTAACCGTGCGCATGCCATGGCGCAAGAGCCGGCGGCCGCCCGTGCATGCATGTGAGCTGCCATCGGCCGTGGTTGTCTGACTGCTGCTGGGTCGAGCGTGCGGGACCTTCAGTCGCGGCCGACGCTGTTCGCCTCAAGGCCAGCGTGTGAGTCACCCAGTCCCGCCGGCTGCAGCATCGTAGCTTTTGCCCGCGCGGGTCGGCTTGATCCGCCCGGCCTCCCGATCACGCCGGCCACCCAGCCTGACCCGTTGGATCGCCCGGGAACGCAAAAAAGAGCCCGCCCCGGTCAGGGGCAGGCTCCAACACACACGCGTGGGGGTATAGA
>NZ_BOQL01000060.1 GCF_018332655.1 Actinoplanes auranticolor
GACCAGCTTGTCCTTACCGGCGGCCCAGGTGGCAGCGTCCTTGCGCAGGGCCTGGATCGCGGCCTGGATCTGCTGCTCGGTGGGTGGCATGACTACCCCTTCGGTTCGGTGTCGGGCATCGACGGCAGGCCCAGCGTCGCCAGCAGCGCGGTCGGGCTGCCGCTGATCCGGTCGAGGTCGGGGAACGGCCACTGGGTCGTGGCCTCGTGTGCACTGCGGTCGACTGCGGCGTACCCGTCGGTGATCGCTGCTGTCAGTGCTGTGCCGATCTCGCGGGCGCTGGCTTCAGCGGCCCATGCCTCGTCGATAGCCAGGTTGGTCAGCTCGCCGCCGCCGGTGAAGGACGCGGTGACGTGCCCGCCCGGGTCATGACCGGTCATGACGGTCTCGCTGCGGGCCGCTGCCGCCCGGACCACGTCGTCGAGCCGGTCGGTCGCCTCTTGAAGCAGCGACCACAACCGGCGGATCGACTCGTGCGACGACTCGTCGGCTGGACCGGACCCCGCCTCTGCCGGTGCGGCCGGCGCGTCATCGCCCAGCATGGAGCCCTGATCGTGTGGACCGGGGCGGATGTCCGTCCGGCCGATCTCTGCTGCCCAGGTCTCCAAGCGCCGGCTGCCGGCGTCCTGATAGGCGGCCAGCACAGTGGGGGACAGGTCGCCGGGGCGGATCCGCGACTGCCACTGCGGGTCGACCTCCACGGAGGCGATCCGGCCGAGCGCCGCCAGCACCACGCGTACCTTCTCGGACGGGTCTCGACCCGACGCCTCGCTCACCGCAGCCTCGGCGGCCTCGAACCGGCCGGCCAGGACTGCCGCGTCTCGTTGCAGGCCCTGCAGCTCGGGGAAGAAACCGGGGCGGGCCTCACCGGTCGGCTCTGCCACAGATCAACTCCGAACATGCCTAGACAAGAGGAAAGCCCACCGTAACGGACCGGCAGCGCCAGCCGCTGTCCCTCTGCTCACCGGGTGGTCCTCATCCACACGTGGAGGTCGCCCGGATGAATCCTCAGTGGAGTTCCGGTGCTCATCGCCCGGCGCTACCCTCCCGTGGCACGATGATCCGACTGACGGGGGAGGGCAGTATGCGTCGTTCGATGGGTTCCATGCTTGCCGGAATGCTGGCGCTGATCGTGACACCGGTGGTGGCTCCGCCGGTGAGCGCCGCGGCGGCGACCAGGACGGAGGTCGCCGGGCTGTCACCGGCCGCGCCCGCGCTGGTGCTCGGCGCGCCCGGCACAGCCTTCGACCCGCCCGGTGACACGCCCGCCTGGTTCGCGATGACGAGCGCCTACGACTCGGGGACGGCGCAGAACCCCACCCGGCCGGTCCGGGCCGGGTACCTGCGCCACTACGACGCCGGCCCCAGCGCGGAGCCGGGCCGGCTCACGTCGGCCAACGGTGGGCAGACGTTCACCGCGTCGCTGGGGGACAGTCGCGAGACGGCGACCCGGCTCGACGACGGACGGGTGCTCCACGTCGGCCTCGTCGGGCAGACGCCGCCGGCGACCGGCCCCGCACGTCCCCAGCAGCGCACCGTGCCTGTCTCGTACTCGTCCGACGACGCCGGCACGTACAGTGCGCCCGTCCCGGCGCAGGTCGACATCGCGCCGCAGTCGTTCGTCCACCCCACCGCGAATTTGATTCCCACCTCCCTGGTGCAGGTCCCGGGCGGACCGGTGCTGATGGCGGGGTACGCGGTGACCGATCCGCAGATCACGACCTCGATGCTGCTGGCCAGCGTGGATCAGGGCCTCACCTGGAATCTGCGTGCCACCATCGCGCAGGGAACCAGCTCCCGGAGCTTCTCCGAGACCGGGCTGGTCCTCGCCGGGAACGGCGACCTGGTCGCGGTGATGCGCCCGTCCACGTACGACAACCTCTGGGTACGCCGGTCCAGCACCGCCGGCACCACGTGGACCGCGGCGGCCGCGCCGATCCCCGAGTTCGCCGCTGACGCCAACGGCAACCGGCCGTTCGGGCGGATCATGCCGCAGCTGTCGCTGCTGCCCAACGGCATCCTCGCGCTGGTGGCGGGCCGTCCGCAGAACTTCGTGGCGCTGTCGTACGACGGCACCGGCCGCACCTGGGACGTGAAACGCTCGTTCTACGACAACCACTCGGTGGCCGCCCCGCAAGACCTGAACGACGGCACCAGCGGCAACGCCGACCTGGTGTGGACCGAGGCCAACCGGGCCGTGCTGATGGCCGACTCCTGCCACGCCCTCGTCTACGACGGCACCAACCGCAACAAATGCACCTGGCGCGGCGCCACCATGTCCGACGGAACCACCACGTTCCAGATCAAGCGGGTGCTGGCCGACATCCTGACCGCCGGCGTCGGCAAGATCGACCTGGCCGGCAAGGTGACCGCCGGGACGGTGCAGCTCGGCGGGGACTACGGCGCCGCGATCGCGGGTCATCCGCGGACCGGCAGCCGCGGCGCGGTCGACGGCAGCAACGAGATGTGGTCGAGCGCGATCCGGTCCGGCGGCGCGGGTGTCTTCGACATCTCCCTCGACCGCGCGTACACCCTGTCGAAGGTGGGGCTGAGCCTGGCGATCGGCGGCGCTGCGAGCGCCACGGTGCAGACCAGGCTCACCGCCGACGCGCCGTGGGCCGACTGGTACAGCGTCACGAATCAGAGCGGGTACGCGCTGAAGTACACCACTCCCACCGCTGCCCGGCAGGCTCGGCACGTGCGGGTACTGGTCGGTGAGTCGTCGATCTGCCCGCCGGGCGTCGCGGCGCCGTGCAGCCAGCTCAACGAGATCGAGCTGTACGCCGACGACGTCAACTCCTTCGAGAACGACCCGGTCAACGGCATCCCGCGCGGCTATCGGGCCGACCACACCCTGGACGACGCCGGCGCCGGTCACATCGGCGTATGGGTGAGCCAGTCGACCGCCGGCAGCGGCAGCAGCCGGGCTCTGCGGATCGCTGACGGCAGCACCGCGCACCTCCCGGCGGTCCGCCGCCTCGACTCCGCCGCCGGCGCCAAGACGGTCGGGTTCCGCTTCCACCCCGACCAGTGGCGGACGACCGGCGGGCCGGAATCCTCGGCGCTGCTGTTCGACGTCCTCACCGGCACCCGCCAGGCGGCGTTCCACTTCGCGCTCACCAGGGAGGGATCCGTGCGGTACTACGACGGCAGGGTCTGGCGCTCCCTCGGCACGGGGCAGTCCTTCAACCCGTCGGTGTCCTGCACGGGTGGTTGCGTCTGGACGGACGTCGAGGTGCGGGCGACCACGACGACGGCCACGATCACCGTGAACGGCCGGCTCATCGGCACGGCGACCCGCGCTGACGGTGCCACCTCCGCGCTGAGCGGTCACTCGTTCTCGGCGAGCAGCACCGCCGACGCCGACGAGAACTTCCTCGTCGACGACGTGTACACCCGTAACGGCTGACGATCGGGTAGCGGCTACCGTTCCAGGCCGGTGCGGGGGCGGCCTCCGCTGCCCGCTCCCCGTCGCCGAGGCGGTCGACCTCCGGGGTTACCCCGAGGACGTCTGCCCCGGCTGCCCGAGGGGATGCCGTGGGGCGGTCACCATCGGGGTGCCGGCCGGCAGCGGCAGGTCGTCGACCCGGGGGAGAGTCCGCCCATCTGCCCGACGGGCACACCGTCGTAGCGGGAGCTCGTCCCGATCGCGAACCGCAGGAATCCGGTGAACGTCGTGATCTCATCGTCCGGGATGCCCTGCTCGACGGCCGCACTGTGGAATCGTTCTCGTTGGTTCATGGCCGCGCATGGTGCCCATATCGATGCGATCCGGCCCGCGGTCCCAGGGCTGAGTGCGAGGTCATCCCGCGCGGATCGGTACGGCAGTGCATTGCGCGTCGACCCGGTCGATCAGCAGGTCCTCGGGTGTCCGGTACCGGCGGTGCAACGCGGCAACGGCATGCTGGTGAGCCAGGCGGTCGTACGGCGTCTCCTGCATCCTGGCCACCGACTCCCGTACCACCGACAGGAAGCCGACCGGCCACCGCACCCGGTGCACCGCCCGGACCACCCTGGTGTCCCGGTCGACCAGCGCGATCCGCACCCCCTGCGTACCGTCGACGCCGGCCGGTCCCTCCTCGGCCGGAACCAGATGGGGGTGGAAGGTCACCTGCCCCCAGGGCAGCACCGGGCCGAGACGGTACAACAGGACCCCGGCAGCGCCGACGTCGATCCACGCGAATCGGGTCGGGGCCGCGGTGACCGCTTGCACCTCCAGCTCGTGCGGACGCCTCAGCGCCAACAGCAGCTCCACCGGCGCTCCGGAGACCATCGTCAGGCCGGCGTGCTCCGGGAGCGTGACGTCCGGGTCCAACCGGCTGCCCTTGTTGAGGACGGTATGCACATCGTCAGCGTATGGGCACGGCCGCGAGCCCGTGGACGCTTCGCCGACCTGGTCAGTGGTTCATCAGCACGTCCTGGTCGCCACCAGGTACCCGGCATAGGCGGCGAGGGTGACCGCAGCGAACACCGCGGGCGGCCGGGTGACCGCGCGGGCGCGGTCGTGGGACGTCAACGCCGTCCCGAACGAGTGGTCGGAGAGCAACGCCCACCGCGACCGCCAGGACAGGGCCGATCCGGTCGAGAGCGCGGAACCGACCGACAGGATCGATCCGGCTGAGCCGACGCTGCCGATGGACAGCACTGAACCGCGGGAGCCGATCGACAGCAGGGAGTCGGTGCTTCGCGGTGTGGGGGGTGCCGGCAGGGACCCCCAGCCGGTGGATGAGGTGCCTACGCTGGGATCATGGACAACCGGGCGGAAGTCAGTGCTTTCCTCAAGTCGCGCCGGGACAAGATCACGCCGGAGCGGGCGGGCGTGCAGTCGTACGGTGAGCGGCGGGTGCCGGGGTTGCGGCGCGGCGAGGTCGCCCAGCTGGCTGGGGTGAGCGCCGAGTATTACACCCGGCTCGAGCGTGGCAACCTGGGCGGTGTCTCCGGGAGCGTCTTGGACGCGCTGTCCCGGGCGCTGCAACTGGACGAGATCGAACAGGCTCACCTGCATCATCTGGCGCGGGCGGCGGCTACCCCGCGATCTCGGGTGAGTAAGCGTGCCGTGGCCCCGGCCGTGCGGCCGTCGGTGGCGCGGATGATCGAGGGCCTGCCCGGCATGCCGGCATACGTGAGTAACAATCGTCTTGAGGTGCTGGCGGCCAACCCGCTCGGCCGCGCCCTGTTCGCCGACCTGTACGCCGATCCCGCCTGCGAAGAGAGCATGGCCCGGTTCGCGTTCCTGAACCCGGCAGCCCGGCACTTTTTTGCCGACTACGACCGCATCGCCCGTAGCACCGTCGGGCATTTCCGGGCCGAGGCAGCCAAGAATCCGTACGACCGCCAGCTGTCGAACCTGATCGGTGAATTGTCGACCCGTAGCGACACGTTCCGGGTTCTGTGGGGCTCACACGACGTGTACGCCTTCCGCGACGGCAGCAAACGCTTCCGGCACCCGGTCGTCGGCGAGCTCACCCTCGACTTCGAAGCGCTGCCCCTACCGGACGACAGCGGCCTGCAGGTGTCGGTCTACAACGCCGAGCCGGGCAGCGCCGCCGCTGATGCTCTGACGTTGCTGGCCGGCTGGGCAGCGACCGTTGCCAGCACGGCGGACGGCTCCCTGGCCGAGAGCTGACCGGCGTAAGGCGCAGGTACCCCGGCGCTGGGGGTCCCTGCCGGTACCTGCCAGGTCAGGGACTCTCACCCGAGCCGGATCCCGGGCTTTCCTGGAGGGGCAGGAACGACCACGACAGATCACGAGGAGCACAATCGTGAGCAAGGCCCCCACCATCACCTTGAACAACGGCGTCGAGATGCCTCTGCTCGGCTTCGGCGTCTTCCAGATTCCGCCGGAGGACACCGAGCGAGCTGCCCTCGAAGCGTTCGAGGCCGGCTACCGCTCGATCGACACCGCGGCGGCCTACCGGAACGAAGAAGCCGTGGGACGCGCGATCGCCGCCAGTGGCATCCCGCGCGACGAGCTGTTCATCACGACGAAGCTCTGGATCCAGGACGCCGGCGACGAAGCCGCCGAGCGCGCGTTCGAAACGTCGCTGCGCAGGCTCGGCCTCGACCAGCTCGACCTGTGCCTGGTCCACGCGCCCTACGGCGACTACTACGGCACCTGGCGCGCGCTGGAGGCCGCCCATCACCAGGGTTCGGTACGCGCCATCGGCGTCTCCAACTTTCACCCGGACCGGCTCACCGACCTCATCGCGCACAACGAGATCGTCCCGGCCGTCGATCAGGTGGAGACGCACCCCTACCTCCAGCGCGCCGCCGACGAGCAGGCCCTGCGCAAGCGGGCCGTGCAGATCCAAGCCTGGGGCCCGCTGGCGCAGGGGCAACACGACCTGCTGCAGGATCCGGTGCTCACCGAACTGGCCGGCGCGCACGACAAGTCCGCAGCTCAGATCGTGCTCCGCTGGCTGATGCAGCGCCAGGTGCCGGCGGTCGTGAAGTCCACCAGGCCCCAGCGCATCCGCGAGAACCTCGCCGTCTTCGACTTCGAGCTCACCGACGCCGACCTGGCGCGTATCGCGACCCTCGACGGCCGGACCGGACCGGCCTTCGACCACCGCGACGCCGACACCGTCGACTTCATCAACAACATGAAGCTCACCTGATCGCAGCTGGCCAGGTGCCGAGCAGTCGCGTCCTGGGCAGTGAGTGGGGTCAGGTACCGGCCGGCCTCGGCGGCAACGAACGGGCCCATGCGGACCGCGGTGGATGCTCGTACCGCGAGGGTGACGATCGCTCGCGAGCGGCGGGAAAGTCCGCCTTGGGTGCCGTGCCGAAAGCACGCCGGTAGTCGCGGGTGAACTGTGACGGGCTCGCGAATCCCACGGAGGCGGCGATCTGCTGGATGGTGTCTGCCCCTTGCACGACCCGGCGCCGGCCCTCCATCAGGCGTAGCTGCTTGTGATAGCTGCCCGGGCTGGCGCCGGTGGCGGACTTGAAGAGGCGGTAGAGCGACGTGACGCTCATGTTCGCCAATGCGGCGACGCGGCCGGCGTCGAACGGCTCGTCCAGGTTCTGGTGCATCCACGTGGTCACCGCGTGGGCGCGGTGCAGTAGGGAGTTGGTTCGTGACAGGTCGAGGAACGCACCGCCGTCGGGTCCGGTGAGCACGCGATACCAGACTTCGCGTTTGACGCCGTGCGCCAGGACCTTCGCGGCGTCGGGTTCGTCGGCCAGCCGCAGCAGCCGGTGCACGGGGTCCAGGACCTTTTCGGGGAGCGGGTGGACCGCGATGGTCTCGACCGTGGCCGGTGCCGGCGTGGTGTGCATGTCGGCGATCAGGGCGGTGACCAGCTGCGGGTCGAAGGGTATCTCCAGGGCGCGGTACGGCTTGTCAGCGGAGGCGACCAGAACTTCGGTCAACGCCGGGGTGTGTACCGCTGTCGTGACCAGGTCTCCGGGTCCGTAGGTCAGTTCTCCTCCGGGGCCGAGGAGTCGCTTCGTCCCTTGGAAAACCAGATACAGCATCGGCTCGAAGATCACCGGGATGGGTGGTGTGGGGTGCAGGGCCACGTGGACTCGCACCCCCAGGCCGGGAACATCGGTCGTGGCCGTCGGTGCGATGTCCGCGAGCCGGCGGCCGATGTCATCCAGACGCACACCGTTGATGCTACTGCGGTGGATCACTTCAGGTGGGTGGCGAACCAGTCGAGGATCCGCTGCGGGTGGTTCTGGAACCACTGGTAGCCGTCCCAGCGGCGAGTGGTGTCCTCGATCCAGAAGATGTCCTTGTCGTTCGAGCCGATCGCCGCGTACGACTCCTCCACGTCGCCGGCCTTGAGGATCGAGTCGTTGCGCACGGCGTACGTCAGGGTCGGCATCGTCACGGCGGGCGCCCAGGCGCTGGTCCGGGTGTTCAGATCACCGCCGGTGAGCTCGTGGTACCGGCGTTCGGCGGCATCGACGTGCTCGGCGAGGCCGGCGCTTTCCATCACCGTCTCCAGGAAGGGTCGCGGAGACAGCAGCAGCGGCGCGACCAGGCAGCGCACATCCGTGAACGCGTGCGGGTCGGTGTGGATGGCGCGGAAGGTGGCGCTGGAACCCATGCACCGGGTGAACAGACCGAGGTCCATCGCGGCGAGGTCGGGCCGCGATCGAATGTAGGTCATCGTCCCGATGACGTCACGAGCCTCGAACGTGTTGTTCAGCGACAGCCCGCCGTTCGCAGCCCCGCTGAGTCCGTGGTTTCGGAAGTCGAAGGCGAGGACGTTGTACCCGGCGTCGTACAGGATCTTGTAGTCCTTGATGAAGTTGATCTCGGTGTCGTTGCCGGGCCCGTACATCGACTTCCACGGTTCGATGTGCGAGGCGAAGCCGTAGCGGTTGAAGCCGAAGGCGTGCATGGACACGATCAGCTTGTCGGATCCCTCGTGCGGGATGTACCAGGCTTCCAGTGGTACACCGTCGGAGGACGGGTAGGTCAACTCCTGGTAACCGAGTCCTTCGTCGGCGGGGGTGCGCAGCACCGGGGATCGCTTGACGTAGGCCAGTCCCTCGGCGAAGGCGTTGATCGCAGCAGCAAGCTGCTGGTCGGCGGTGCTCGACGGTGTGGCCATGATGAGAAATTCCTGTCTGTTGTCGTCACCCCTCGGCAGAGCCCGCCAGGTTCTGGCGAAACGCCGGTCGCCTCCGGGTGGGCGATAAGGGCGCTGGTATCAGGGAAAACGCTACGGGCGCAGGTGACGACCGGACAGGGCGCGCGTTTGCAGCTTCTTGCCTGATCCTTCCAGACGAGACCGTGTTGGCCGCCGCCGACAGCGTCGGCGCCGGCCTGCTGGCCCTCGTCGCGCTCCCGAAGGCGCACGGCGAGGGCCATCCGGTGCTGCGGCTGGCGACCGGCATCGGCTGCCGCCGCTGGAGCGCCGGGTTACTTCTTGGCGCAGAGCGCGGCGTCGAAAATCTCGATGAGCTTCATCGTCGTGGCCTCGGCGTTCTGGTCGTTGGTGATGACCACGGTGACGGCGCGGCCGTCGGTGGTGATGGCGGCGCGGCTCTCGTAGCCGTCCGCGTCGCCGCCGTGCCCGTAGGCGGTGCCGCCGCAGCTCAGGTCGAACTTGATCAGCCCGAGGCCGTAGGACCAGCCGGGCAGCAGGTTGGTCGGCACGGTCTTGCGCATCTCGGCCAGCTCGCGCGACTCGAGCAGTTTGCCGGTGTGCAGGCCGACGAGGAACTTGTTCACGTCGCTGGGGGTGGCGATGATCTGACCGGCCGCGCCGGCGATGGACGGGTCGAACTCGGTGATGTCGAGCAGCTTGCCGTCCTCGTCGACCGGCAGGTAGCCCTTGGCGTGCGGCTGGCGGATGGTGCGGTCGCCGGGCCCGGGGTAGTACGTCTCGGAGAGGCCGAGCCGGTTGATGATGCGGGTCGTGACGAGCTCGGCGAACGGGCGGCCGGCCACCTTCTGCGCGATCAGGCCGAGCAGGACGTAGCCGCCGTTGCTGTAGTCCCAGTCCGTGCCGGGCGCGAACGCCGGGCCCTGGGCCAGGGTCGAGTCGAGCAGCTCCCGGGCGTCGAAGTACCGGTCGCGGATGGGCAGGATCCCCTTGTCCATGAACGTGTTGCTCTGCAGGCCGCTGGTGTGCTGCAGGAGCTGCCGGACGGTGATCTTCTCGGCGTCGATGTCCTTGCCGCGGACCACGCCGGGCAGGTACGTCTCCACGCTCTCGTCGAGTTCGATCCTGCCCTCGCCGGCCAGCTGCAGGACAACGACCGCGGTGAACATCTTGGTGCTGCTGGCGATCCGGACGTAGCCGTCGGTCGGCACCTTGGCGCGGGTGCGGATGTCGGCGACACCGGCGGTGTAGTTCGTGACCCGTCCGTGCTTGTCCCGCACTGAGGCGAGCGCGGCCGGAACGGCGGGGTTGCGGACGAGGCCTTCGAGGCTGCGCTGCAGAGCGCGGTCGTGAGTGGCCACGGTAGCCGCCTCGGCTTCCGGCGGGGCGGTCAGCGCGAGGCCGGTCAGCGCCACCAGCGCGGTGAGCGCGGCGGCTCCCCGGCGGCGGGTGGCAGTGGCGAACGGGTGTGACATGGCAGTCCCCCATGGGATCGGTCCGATGTGGCCCGATCAGTCTGTGCAGCAGCGTGGCCGCCATCGATCCCGTGCACACCCCTGCCGCGGTACAGCCTGCACTACCGCGACCGGGCCCACAGGTGGGATTGCTGCACAGTGGAGTGACGACGAAGGATTCGGGGCGTTCCCCGTCCCGGATCCGAGGAGTTCGCCATGCCCACATCCGTTTCCGTCCGCCGGATGGTCGCCGCGGTGGCGGTGGCCGCCGGTCTGGCCGCCGTGGCGCCGGCGCCGGCCGCGCAGGCCGGTCCGCGCCCCGATGAGGTACAGCGCAGCATCGAGACCCTGGTCGGACCCGGCCGGTACCCGGGCGTGCTGGCCGCGGTGCGTGACCGGCAGGGCCGCGCCAAGCACTACACGGCCGGCGTCGGTGACCTCCGCAGCGGCGCGCCCGTGCCGGTCAACGGCCAGGTGCGGATCGGCAGCGCGAGCAAGATGTTCCTCGCCGTCGTCGTCCTGCAGCTGGCCGGCGAGGGCAAGCTCGGGCTCGACGAGAGCGTGGAGACCTACCTGCCCGGCGTCGTGCACGGCACCGGCTTCGAGCCGGACCGGATCACGGTGCGCCACCTGCTGCAGCACACCAGCGGGCTGCCGGACTACACCGAGGTGATGTTCACCGTGGTTCCCGGCACCGAACTGCCCGACTTCTTCGCCACCCGGCACCGCTACCACGAACCCCGCGCCCTGATCGACCTGGCGCTGACCGCGGAGCCCGGACCGGTCGGCGCCGGCTGGGCCTACAGCAACACCGGGTACGTCCTGGCCGGCCTGATCGCGCAGAAGGTCACCGGCCGCCCGCTGGCCGAGCTGATCACCACCCGGGTCATCGACCGGATCGGCCTGCGCGACACGTACGTGCCCGGGGTCGGCGAGCAGCGCGTCCGTGGGCCGCACCCGTTGGGATACCAGCGGGTGCCCGGCGGCGACCTGCGCGACTTCACCGTCATGGACCCGAGCTGGGGCTGGGGCGCCGGCCAGGTCGTGTCGACACCCGGCGACCTCAACACGTTCCTGCGCGCGCTGCTGGACGGCAAAATCCTCGGACCGGCCCAGCTCCGCCAGATGCGGACGGTCGTCGACCTGGGCGAGGGCGCCGGCTACGGCCTCGGCCTGATGCGTGCTCCGCTGACCTGTGGGGGCGTCGCCTGGGGCCACGGCGGTGACATCCCCGGCTATTCGACCCTCGACTGGGCGACCGACGACGGCCGGGCGGTGACCCTCACGGTCACCGCTATGACCGGGTCGCTGCGGGACTCCTCGGTCAGCGGCGCGCGGGGCGGCATCGTCGACGCCGCGCTCTGTGCGGGGCGGTAGCGCTCAGAGGCGCAGGGGCACCGGTGAGGGGGAGACCTACGGTGTGCCGGTGAACACGTTGAGCAGCTCACCGATGCTGCGGTCGGCTTCGGCGGGGTGCCGGAACCGGCCGGCGGGATTGAGGGTGTACTGATTGCGCCGCCCGACGCGTTCCCGCTGCAGGTAGCCGGCGGCTTCGAGGTCGGCGACGATGGCCTGGGCGGCGCGCTCGGTGATGCCCACCGCGTCGGCGACATCGCGCAGCCGGGCGGTCGGTTCCCGGGCGATCGCCAGCAGGACGTGGGCGTGGTTGGTCAGGAAGGTCCACTCTTTGGCCCCGGACGCCGATCGGGCCTGAGCTGCTTGAGGCATGTGCTGACCATCCCCGCGGTCGAACCGGCGTATGCGTCTCTCAATGTACGCACCTCAAGACACGAAAACGACATCGCCCTTTCCCCGTCGAGCCCTTGACATGCGAAGCGTACTTCGTGAATAGTTGTACGTAGTTCGAGGGGGAGTACCCGACGCACCAGGCGCCACCGTCAGTACGGACCCGGCAGATCCGGGTCTCGGTAGCGCAGCCACCGGTCCGGTGGCCCGGGGAGACCTTCGTCCAGCAACGCCGGCCCGCCGCCACGGGCTCGGCTGGACGAGAGGTCTCCCCTTCATATGTCCGTGTCCTGGTGGGTCTGGGCTGTTCTCATGCTGGCGATCGCGGCGATGCTCGCGGTCGACCTGTTCCTGCACCGTGACAACCACGTCATCGGCTTTCGCGAGGCGGCGCTCTGGTCCGGTATCTGGATCGCCGCCGGCCTGCTGTTCGGCGTCATCCTGTGGGGGTGGCAGGGCGGCGACGTCGCCGGCACCTACTACGCCGGGTACCTGATCGAGAAGGCCCTGTCGATCGACAACGTCTTCGTGTTCGCGCTGATCTTCACCTACTTCGCCGTGCCGGCGTCGGTGCAGCACAAGGTCCTGTTCTGGGGCGTCATCGGCGCGCTGCTGTTCCGGCTGGTGTTCATCTTCGTCGGGGCCGAGCTGCTCGAGACGTTCTTCTGGACCGCGTACGTGTTCGGCGTCTTCCTGATCTACACCGGCTACAAGATGGCCTTCCGTCACGGCGAGCAGACGCCGCCGGACCGCAACCCCGTCGTACGGCTGGTCCGCAAGGTGGTCCCGACCGATGCGCGCTACCACGGCGACAGGTTCTTCACCCGGATCGACGGCAGACGCGTCGCCACCCTGCTGTTCGTCGTCCTCATCGCGGTGGAGGCCACCGACCTGATCTTCGCCGTCGATTCCGTCGCGGCGATCCTGGCCATCACCACCAGCACGTTCATCGTCTGGACAGCCAACGCGTTCGCCATCCTCGGCCTGCGCAGCCTCTACTTCTGCCTCGCCGGACTGCTGCGCCGCTTCGTCCATCTGCACTACGGCCTCGCGGTGCTGCTCGCCTTCGCCGGCGTCAAGCTGATCCTGTCGGAGACCTCCGTCGGCAAGCTACCCATCCCGGTCACCCTCGGCGTCATCGTCGTCACGATCACCGTGTCGATCGTGTGGAGCTTGCGCAGCACCCGCCAGGCGGCCCTGTCGGGCACGGCCGAGCCCCGCAGCTGATCCCCACAGAGCATCTCTCTTCACGTCCACCCCGGAAGAAAGCGATCAGCTCATGACCAGCATTCCGGTACGCCCCCACACGCACGAGGTCGCCGGCCGCACCCCCGGATCCGGACCCGTGCTCGCCGTCCTCACCGAGGCCCCCTGCCGCAACCGTCCACACCACCGGATGCAGCGTCAACGCCGTGCTGCACCTCGCACGCAACCGTCGCATCCGCTCCCGGAGCATCGCCGTCGTCGCCCGTGTGACACCCATCCTGCACGCGGTCGGCGTCGCCTATTTCCGCTCCACCCTGCTCGTACCGGCCGGCACCGACACGCGGCGCGCACTGCCGGCCACCGCCGTACACCGGCTCGTCGACCGGTTCGGCGCCGTCGCTGTCGTCACGGCCCTGCCCCTGCACGGCCCCAGCGGCACCTTCGAGCACGGTCCGCACCTCGACCACAGCACAGCTGCCCCACCGTCCCGCTCCACCGACGAACGACACCTCGCCCTCTGAGTCTGAGCCGCCCGACCCGCGACCATGGAGGAACCCGCGATGCCGACCATCACCGGAGCAACCCCGGCAGCCGCCCAGATCACCGCGCTGCAACAGGTCCGCGAGTACCCGGCGATCAGCGTGCTGCTGAGCACCACCCCCGCCGCCCATGCCCTCGCCCTCTACGCCTGTGCCAGTACCGAGGCCCTCATCCGGCTGCCCATCGTCGTGCGTGACCGCGCCGTCGTGGACCCAACCTTCGCCACCCGGGACCTCGTACGGGCCCTGCACCGCACCCCGCGACACCTCGTCCTGGCCCTCGACTCCGCGCATGCCCGGCTGTTCGACGCCGCCCTCGGCACCTACCTGCGGCTGCACCCCGCACCGCTGGTGCTCGTCGGCAGCGAGCGGGTCACCGCCGCATTCCGGCGGATCTCCACCAACTGCGGCCGCCTCGCCGGCACCGTCCCCGGCAATCTGACCCACGCCGACACACCGGGCAGCTCACCACCCGGATCCGTGCCGTCCTCGACACCTACCTGCACCGCCGCCAGCAAGAAGCCCTCGCGCTCATCGACGAGCGCGCCATCGCCGGACGCGTCGCCTCCGGCATGCCCGCCGCCTGGCTGGCCGCCCGCACCACCCGGCCGGAAGTCCAGGCCGTCGACGAATCGCTGTTCTACCCCGCCCGGTTGTCCGACGACGGCGACACCCTCACGCCCGCCCGGGACATCGACCACCCCGACGTCGTCGACGAACTCATCGAACTCGTCCTCGTCCGCGGCGGCTGGATCGCCTTCACCGACCCCGGCGCCCTGGACCACCACCACGGCGTCGCCCTCGCCAGCCGCCGTTGACCGAAACAGACGTCCGAAAAGCGGGAAGTGCTGCTCCGGCAGCACTTCCCGCTTCCCGTGTGCGCTACCTGTCAGCGCAGTGGCGGCAGGTCCGGCTGCGTACTGGCGTGCACGCGCAGCAGCCCCCACAACCCGGCGTTGGTCTGGTTCACCTGGTTGCCGTCGCGGAACAGGAAGTCCCCGGTGGCGGACCGCGGACCGCCCGCGCCCCCGATCAGGTCGAGCGATGCCGCCTGGCTGGCCAGGAGCGAACCTCGCGTGCTGACCACGGTCGACGCCGGGTCGGCCGCCTGGTAGTTCCAGCCGTGGCCGCTGAGCATGAAGCTGTGCGCCCGCCCGCGGTCGCTGCCGATCAGCAGCCGCAGTTTGACCGGGTCGCCGGGGTACGCCCGCAGCACGGGAGTCGCCGGGTCGCCGTGGACGGCCGAGCTCAGGACGTTGGACTGGGCCGGGTCCCGGGCCAGGCGGGGCGCGAACCGTTCGGTGCGGTAGTTGATGCCCCGGTTGCCCAGCTCGTACGGGTCGTCCGGATCGCCCGCGGGTGGAATCGCCGCCCCGGACGGGGTCCGCAGGTTGAGGCCGTCCTGCCAGTGCAGGGCGTACTCGCGGAAGGACCGGGCCGTGCCGCTCGCGTCGGTCCACTTGATGACGGCCCGGTCGCCGGTGACCACGGGCGCGCCGGTGGCCGGGTCGGTCCAGGTGGAGCCCTTGGGTTCGATCAGCAGGCCGCCGAACAGGCCGTGGTGCCGGTGGCCGCGGCGGTCACCGAAGTCGGCCAGCATGGCGGTGCTGCCGGCCAGTTCCTCGGGCACGTACCAGTACGCGCCGATGCTCTGGCCCGGTCCGACGGTCTGGTCGTAGTTGTACCCGACGGTCGCCCCGTCGGCGCTGGTCGCCAGATACTCGACCAGGCCGGCGTGCAGGGAGACGCGTTTCCCGGCGGGGAACGGCGCGTCGGCCGGCAGCGGCACGTCCCCGGTGTGGGCCGGCAGGCCCCCGGACGGCAGCTTGTTGGTCAGCGTCACCTCCAGGCAGTCGCCGGCGTTGGCCCGCAGGTTCAGCGGTTCGGCCGGCCGGGTGCCGGCCCGGACCGCCGCCTCGTGCTCGGCCAGCACGTACAGCGCCCCCGCGGGGTCGTGGTCGCCGCTGGCCGGGTTGTAGACGATGTCGCGGGTCATCGCCACGACGTCGTACTTGCGGGCGGTGGACTGCGCCGGGCAGGTCTTGACCAGCTTGGGCGGGGTCGTGTTGAGCGGGTCACCGGGCTTGAGCGCCGGCCACTGCGTACCGTTGCCACCCGGGTTCTTCTGGTCGGGCAGCTGTTGCAGGTCGGCGGTCTTGCCGCCGGGCACCCGGAAGACGCCCCACATGCCCAGCCACTGGTCGTCCAGCGGGGTGGAGCCGTAGAGGTAGTCGCCGGGCGGACCGGCCCCGTTGGCCAGGATGCTGGGTGCGCCGTTGGCCGACTCGTTCTTGGCGTGCTTGGCCGTGTCGGGGTTGGACCGCGGTTTGCGCTTCACCGTCGAGCCGCTGACCTCGTAGTTGTAGTACTCGGCCAGGGCCAGGCTCTGGGTGTCGACGATGGTGGACGAGGCGTTGTCCGGTTCGTTGAGCCACCGGTGGCCGTGGATGTTGAAGGTGTGCACCTCCTCGTGCGCGCCGTCGACGTTGCGCACGATCACCGGGTCCTTGGCGTACGCCTGGAACACCGGGGTCGACGGGTCGCCGTGCACGGCGGAGGAGTACACGTACGCCGGGTCGCCCTTGGCGCCGCTCGCGCCGGGGGAGGTCCGGATCTGGAACGGTTCGTTGCGGTAGTTCAGCGCGTACCCGCCCTGGTCGGCGCCGTAGTCGTCGACATCGGGCGGTGGATTGACCGGTGAGCCGGTGCCGTTGTTCTTCCACATCGGGATGCGGTCCTGGTGGAACACGCTGATCTCGCGGAAGTCGGGCCCGCTCGCGGAGCGGATGTCGGCGACGGTGCCGGTGCCGTCGGTGGCCGCGCCGGTCTTCGGGTCGTGCCAGGTCGCGTCCGCGGGCTCCACGTGCATCGCCGCGAACAGGCCCTTCTGCTGGTGCAGGTTGGCGTACTGGTGGTCGTGGAAGAACGCGGTCCGCAGCGGCTGGTCGATGAACCAGCGGTAGCCGTACGTCTGGCCCGGCATCGCGCTGGAGCTGTAGTTCCAGCCGACGCTGGTGCCGTCGGAGGCGAGTTCGTCGAACTTGACCAGGTGCACGTGGGTGGAGACCTCGGCGGTCTCCTCGCCGGTCATGAAGGCGCCGTCGAGGCGGTTGACGTGGTCCAGCGGCACGTTCGGGTCCTCGTCGAGGTGCAGGTCGTTGGTGGTGTAGACCTGCACGCACTCGCCCAGCCGGGCGCGGATGGTGAACGGTTCGGGTTGCCTGGTGCCGGCCCGGACCGCTGCGGCCTGGGACTCCTCGGCGTACACCCGGCCCTGCCGGTCCTTCCAACCGGCGCTGTTGTAGGTGATCGGCACATCGATCACGTGCGGCCGGTAGGTGCGCGTCGGCGCGCCGGTCGGGCACGGGTCGATGTAGCCGTTGCCGGGTTTGGCGGCGTTGAGCGCCGGCAGGCCGGCGGCTTCCAGCGCGGTGGGCGTGCGGGGTGCGTCGCCGGGGCGCCGGATGGCCGCGAAGGTGTCCTTGACCACCGCGTACGGCGCCCGGTAGGCCCGCTGACCGAAGTCACCCTTGACGAACAGCGGGAAGCCGGGCTGGGTGGCCGTCGGTGCGGCGGTCTGTCCGGTGCGGGTGGGCAGTTCGCGCAGCGCGGTGATCGGGGTGCCGTCCTGGTAGCGCTGGGCGCCGTTCCGGAGCCGGTCGAAGATCCGCAGGTGGCCCCACATGCCCTGGGCGAAGTGCGGATAGAGGTGGCAGTGGAAGATCGAGTCACCGGCGGTGCGCTGCAGGCCGCCGGCACCGCCCTCGAGCTCCATCCGGTAGCCCTCGCCGGGGCCGATGGACTGCACGTCGTTGCGGGGCGAGTCGGGATTGTTCGGGTCCTTGAACCACCGCTGGGTGTGCTGGTGCCAGGGGTGGGTCTCCTTGGCGCCGGGGTGCACCACGTGGAACTGCACCGGGTCACCGACGTACGCCTTGGGGATCAGGTTGTCCGAGTCGACGGTCACCGACCCGTCGGCCAGGGTACGGGTGATCTTGCCCTGGTCGCCGAAGATCCAGGACTGCAGGTGCGACTCCTCGCCCAGGCACTTGGCCCCCGGATCGGCGACCACCTTGTCCAGTTCCGCCACGTAGCCGTCGCAGAAGTGGTCGGCGGCGGTGAACGTCTTGCCGTTGGGCAGTTTGATGGTCTTGCCGGCGCGGTGGTCCAGGATGGCCCGCAGCCGGTTGCGCAGCGGCTCGGAACGGTAGTTGATGCCGAACGTGGAGTCGGCCAGCCCGGTGGTCGGGAACGTCGGCGCCTTGCCGTCGCGGTCGACGACGTCCTCGTTCTCGTCCATCAGCACCATGGCGTACGAGCGCAGCGCTCCGGCCGGGGTGGCGACGTCGGCGAACAGCCGGGTCTCCACCGCGCGGCCGGTGGCCGGGTCGAGGAGGTTGGCCCCGGTGGTCGGGTTGGTCCAGGTGGAACCCTTCGGGTGGACCACGATCGCGCCGTACAGGCCGTCCTGGGTCGAGGTGTGCGCGTCGTCGGCGGCGTCGATGTTGGCGATGTCGGTGAGCGGCGCCTCGCCCTGCTTGTCGGCGTACCAGGTGTAGGTCGCCGAGCCGCCGGGCGCCACGGTGGTGTCCGGATTGCGGCCGACCCGTCCGCCGTCGGAGGCCTCCGGGTCGAACTGCACCAGGCCGTCGGGGTGCAGGCCGACCCGGTGGTTCAGATCGTTGCGCATGACGACCTTGATGCAGTCGCCCACGTTGGCCCGGACGACCAGGGGCTCGCTGAGCGCCGGGTTCGCGGTGAGCTGCGCCTTGCCGACCCGGGCGTCGGAGTTCTTCAGCGCGTACACGGCGCCGTCGGCCAGCTTGTCACCCCAGCCGTTGAGCGGGACGGCCAGGGAGAAGGCGGCGATGTCGTAGGTGACCACCCGGGCGTCCGCCGGGCAGATCCCGCCCGCGGACCCGGCCTGAGCCGCACCCGTCGGGACGAACACCGGCGCGGCCGCCACCACGAGGGTGACGGCGCCGGCGAAGGCGGCCCGCAATGGCCGGCGCGGACCACGACCGGCCCGCAGCTCGGCGCGGACCGCGCGGGTCGCGCGGACAGCGCCGGTGACGGCGAGCGCGGCGACGACGGTCACCGGCAGGCAGGTCAGCAGCACCCGCAGGCCGTGCAGGTCGGCGCCGGCCCAGGAGCCGGTGAACAGGGCGCCGTGGCCGGGCGCGGCGACAGCGAGTGCGGCGGCGGCGACGGCACCCCGGCTGAGCGCCGTGGTGAGGGCGCGCGGCGCCCGTGGCCGTGCCGGTGCCGGCGAGCGCGGAACGTCCTGCGGTTCCAGCCGCCAGGCGCGGCGCCGGCGGCCGGTCCGGAACCCGCTGAGCAGCTCGGCCACCAGCAGGACGCCGGACAGCAGCGCGACCGTCAGCAGCACATCGCGCCAGGAGATGCCGGTGAGCAGGCCGGCGATCGGTTCGCGGTCCGCGGCGCTGCGGTTGGTCGGGGCCGACGGGCCGTCGGTCTGTCCGGACTGGATCGCCATCGCGGTGTGGTCGACGTGTCCGCTCCCGTCGACCGGGGCGAACTGGAGGTTGCCGGCGGCGTTGCCGGCACTGGCGTGCTGCTGCCCGCCGGCCGCGTGCTCATGCGCCGGGGCAGCGGCGTGCTGCGTCCCGGCGGGGCCGGCGGCCGGCCGGTGCAGGGTGTTCAGCACACCGGTGGCGGGAAGGGACATCAGGAGGCCGAGGAACAGGGCGGTCAGCGTGGCCCGGCGGATGAGCGCGGGCAGGCGGCCGGCAGGCAAAGTGGCTCCAAGCGGAAGTAAGTGCGAGAGGCGTTCCACCGCGCGGTGATCAACATCGGACACGTCAGTGATGAACGTCGATAGCAATATCGACGTTCCACGATGTCTATGAGGACTGTCAAGGGGCCGTTCGGCACTCGGACGAGGGCTTCGGTCCTGTCTGGGCTCGATTGAGCTGATCGGCTGAGTCGCCGGTCGGTGGAACGGCAGGGCGGTGTGCCGACGTGACCGAGATGCAGGATACGGACACTCGCATAGATTGACCGGCATCAGTGCAAGCCGCCGTGCGCCGAAGCCGGTTGCCGCTCCCACACCCCTGACGCGCCTTCACCGGATCATCCGGTGGCCGTCGTCTGTGCGTCCGCTACGCGGCGCAATCCGAGGAGAATCGATGAACAGATCGGTCATGCGTGTGCTGGTCGCGGTCGGCTCCGCGACCGTCGCCGCCACCACCCTGGCGGTCATGGCAGCGGCGGTGCCGGTCGCCCCGGTCGGCCCCCGGCAGGGCGCCCTGGCCCAGGTCGGCCCGCTCGCCGAGCACGGCTTCCCGGCCTGGTACGGCGACAGCACCGGACTCCGGCTGGAAGCGTGCACCACCCTGGACGACCCGCTGTGCCCGGCGCTGGCCGACGAGGTGCCGGACCCGGACCAGCCGGTGTCCTACCCGGACAACTTCCCCGGCGAGTTCTTCTACCAGCTGGCCGGGGCGTCGCTGACCCTGACCGGCGGAGCCCGGGCGACCGTCGGACTCGACCTCGAGGGGGCGTGGGCCAACGACGCGGTCAGGGAGGGTGACCAGATGGTGTTCGGCCGGGTGCGGATCCGGTTCGCCGCGCCGACCGGGGAGCGGTACCGGATTACCCACCCGTACGGCATCGACGAGCTGGTCTCGGCCAATGGCGCGGTCAACGCCACCGAGGACGTGGGCACCGTCCCGGGCGCCTTCGGCGGTGCCCTGAACAGCCGGATCGGCCCGTTCCTCAAGTGGGACCCGGCGGTGGCCCCGGCCGCCCCGACCGGCTACACCGGCAACCCGGCGGTCGAGCACCGCGTCGTGGGCAGCCCGTACGGCACGAACTTCGTCAAGATCGAACGCCTGGACGCGGCCGGCGCGGTGGTCGCCGAGGTCGGCCGCACCGACTTGTTCAGCGTGCAGGGCCGGGTCGCCGGCAACTCCGGGCTGACCGTCCCGCAGGCCACCTACACCGTCGGCGCCGACGGCAAGGGCGTGATCGAGGTGTACGCCACCTCGGACCCGGGCCAGGCGCTCGACGTCACCGGTGACAGTGCCGCCGGCTTCCGTACCACCCGGATGCGGGGTCAGGACGGCCGCTACTACGCCCGCCTACCGGTCACAGGCACGGTTCCGGCCGGCGTCGAGGTCGCCAACCTGAGCGACAACCCGGCCACCCGTCGCACCCGCGCGCTGGTCGACGTGGTCACCGTGGCCAAGGCGGTCTACGACGCCACCCAGCACACCCTGACCGTGGCCGCCGAGTCGAGCGACCGCGACGCCACCCCCGGCGTCCTGACCGTCACCGGGTTCGGCGCACCGGGCGCCACGCCGTTCTCCGACGTCGTCGCGCCGCCGGCCACCGTCACGGTGACCTCGTCCAAGGGCGGCGCGACCACCGTGCCGGTCACGGGCACCGGTCCGGCCATGACCGCGGACGCTCCGGTCGCCGTGGCGACCGCACCGGCCACCGCCACCGCCGGCCAGACCGTCACCCTGGACGGCAGCGGCTCGCTCGGCGTGGTCGACTCCTGGGCCTGGAAGCAGACGGCCGGGCCGACAGTGACCCTGACCGGGGCCACCACGGCCAAGCCCACCTTCGTCGCCGCGACCGCCGGCACCTACACGTTCCAGCTGGTGGCGACCGGCCCGGGTGGCGTATCGAGCCCGGCGACGGCCACCACGGTGGTCGGCGCGGCGACCGGCACCCAGGCCGCGGCCGGCCCGGACCAGACCGTCCTGCGCGGGCGGACCGTGACTCTGGACGGCTCCACGTCCCGCGGTGCCAACACCCTGGCCTGGCGGCAGGTCTCCGGGCCGGCTGTCACGCTGGCCGGCGCGGGCACCGCCAAACCGACCTTCACGCTGCCGCTGATCGCCCTGCCCGCCTCGCCCGGCCCGAACCCGGCGTACACGGTGAACGCCGCACCGCTGACCTTCGAGCTCACCGCGACGGGTCCCGCCGGCACCAGCACCGACCAGGTCGTCGTCACCGCCCAGGCGGAGACCCTGGCCACCGTGACCGCCCGCTACCGGACCCGGGGCGAATGGCGGATCAGCGGCACCAGCGATGTGCCGGCCGGCCAGGTGGTGGTGGCAGTGCTCGGCAGCGACCTCAAGGGCGTGGTGGTCGGCCGGGGGACGGTCGACGCGACCGGCGCGTTCGACCTGCGTCCGACCGCTCCGGCACCCGGAACCGCGACGACGGTCAGCGTCATCACCGCCACCGGCGGCCAGTCACTGGCGGTGCCGATCACGATCACCAGCTGATCCTGGGTCCCCGCCGCGCCGACGGCGCGGCGGGGCGGCCCGGGTCGGTGTCGGGTTGGGCCGACCGGGTTCGCAACCACCCGTCCCTGCGGGCGGCTGCGCGGGTACGACCCGCGGGCCGCAGTGCTTTCCCGCGCCGAGTTCAGGGGAGCCGGCTGTGCGACGCGCTTTCGGCATGCTCGCGCGGTGCGGCCGTGCTGCCGCGTACGACCAGGGTCGTCGCGAGTTCCACGTGGGTCTGGCTGATGGTCTCCCCGGCCGCCAGGGCCAGGAGGAGCCGCGCGGCGGTGGCACCCATCTCGGTGATCGGCTGCCGGACCGTGGTCAGTGGCGGTCCGCACCAGCCGCCGTAGGAGATGTCGTCGAAACCCACCACGCTGAGCTCGTCCGGGATGCGTACCCCGGCCTGCCGGGCGGCCTCGTAGACGCCGAAGGCCTGCAGGTCGTTGCCGCAGAGGACGGCCGTAGGCGGCTCGTCGAGGCGGAGGAGCTCTGCGGCGTGCGTGCGACCGTCCTCGAACGAGAACCATATTCCGGGTCGCAGCAGGCTCTCGTCCAGCGGCGTGCCGCCCGCCGCGAGGGCTGATCGCACCCCGGCCAGGCGTTCCCGCGCACACAGCCGGTCGAGGGGTCCGCTGATCACAGCGATGCGTCGATGGCCCAGGTCGAGCAGGTGCCGGGCGGCGGCGAAGGCCCCGCGGCGGTTGGCCGCGGACACCGAGGGCACCGGCTGCAGCGGCTCGACCGTGGGGTCCACCACCACGAGGGGGATGGCGCAGGCGGCCAACAGCCCGTGCTGTTCCGGTGCGACTCCCATCTGCACCATGATCACGCCGGCCGGCCGGCGCGACAGCAGGTCCCGCTCCCAGTTACGGCCCGTCGCGGCCTCCCGCAACACGTCGGTGAAGCCGACGGTGAGGTCGTGCTCGACGACGACCTGCTTCGCGCCCCGCATGAGCTCGACGGCGACCTGGCCCAGCGCGCCGTAGAAGACCACCTCGACGCAAGCCGCCCGGGTGACCTTCTCGGGGCGCCGGTAGCTCTGCCCGCGCAGCAGCTCCTCCACCCGGCGGCGGGTGTCCGGAGCCACGCCCGGACGGCCGTTCAGTACCTTCGACACCGTCGGCGGCGAGACGCCGGCCAGCCGTGCGATCGCGGCCACCGTCAGGGCACCGCGTCGCCGCCCCGGTTTCGCGCCGTCCGCGGTCGCGCGGGACGCCACGGTGGCGGATGTGCTGATCGGCGTCACCGGATGCTCCGGTGCGCCGGTGTCCGGCGGCTGCGGGCGCCGGCGTCGCGAACCGCGGCTCTCGGCGACTTCCCGCAGCAGGCGAACGCGCACCTTGTCCGCCTCGTCCGCGGCGTCGGCGCCGGCGGGCACGGTCTCCACGAGGTATTGCCGCTTCTTCGACACGGGATCGATGCCCGCGTAGACCCGCACCCGCAGCGATCCACTGGGCAGCGTCTCGATCTCGCCACGCGCCCGCGGCAGCGCGCTTCCGGTCGCCATGGTGGAACCGTAGCGCACCGCGCCCCGGATGGCTCCACGTAGCTCCACGTCGTGCGGAGCCCGGCAAATAGGCGGTATCACCTCGTAAGTCGTCGCCTTCAGACGTCCTTGTGGAGCCATTCCAGGTATTTCTTCGTGGAGCCATCAGTTCTCGTTCTTGGCTCCACGACAGCCGATCCTTCCCTGTTCACAGCGCTGCGCGAGCCGAACCACGCTTCTGCGGAAACAGTCATTGCGGAGGTGGACCGGTTCTGTCAGAGTATGTTTCCGATGGATGAACATCTATCCCCCAAGGGGTGTCGTCGCCGGGTCGAGGTCCATTCCGGGGCGGCACAGGAGACCGGTTGCCGACCGGGCCGATGAGCTCGAGCAGGCGCGGATCGGCACCGACAGGCAGAAGGACGAGAACATGACGCAAGACGAGATCGGGCCGGTGGACGGCGGGCGGAACGTGGTGCGCCGCAGGACGCTCCTGGCGGTGATGGGGGCCGTGCCGGTGGCGACGGTCGCGGCGTCGGTCGTCGTGGCCACGGAGGCCTCGGCCGCGGCGGCGAACATCAATCCGTCGGCGACCCGGCAGACGATCAAGGGTTTCGGTGCCATGTCCCACGCGGCCTGGATCGGTGACCTGACGGCTGCCCAGCGGGACACGGCGTTCGGCAACGGGGACGGCAAGCTCGGGTTCTCCATCCTGCGGATCCCGGTCAACGAGAACCAGGCGGACTGGAGCCGTGACCTGGCCACGGCCAAGCGCGCGGTCGAGCTCGGGGCGACGGTGTTCGCGTCGCCGTGGAACCCGCCCGCGAGCATGATCGAGACCTTCACCCGTAACGGCGTGGCCAATCAGAAGCGCCTCAGGGCCGGCTCGTACGCCGCCTACGCCCAGCACCTGAACAACTTCACCACGCACATGCGGAACAACGGGGTGAACCTGTACGCCATCTCGGTGCAGAACGAGCCTGACTACGCCAGCGAGTGGACGTGGTGGACCCCGGCGGAGATGACCAGGTTCCTGCGGGAGAACGCCGGCTCGATCGGCACCCGGGTCATAGCGCCGGAGTCGTTCCAGTACGTCAAGTCGGTGTCGGACCCGATCCTCAACGACGCCGCGGCGCTGGCCAACGTCGACATCATCGGAGCCCACCTCTACGGCACGCCGTACAGCAACTTCCCGTACCCGCTGTTCAAGCAGAAGGGCGGGGGCAAAGAACTCTGGATGACCGAGGTCTACTACCCCAACAGCAACACCAACTCCGGCGACGCCTGGCCCGAGGCCCTCGACGTGGGCGAGCACATCCACCGCGCCATGGTCGACGCCGAGTTCCAGGCCTATGTCTGGTGGTACCTGCGGCGCAGCTACAGCCCGATGCGTGAGGACGGCCAGGTCAGCAAGCGCGGCGCCATGATGGCGCACTTCTCCCGGTTCGTGCGCCCCGGATACGTCCGCATCGACGCGACGGCGAACCCCGCGAGCAACGTGTACGTGTCGGCGTACAAGAACGGCAACACCGTCGTCATCGTGGCGGTCAACAAGAACACCTCGTCGGTGAGCCAGCAGTTCACCCTGGCCAACACCACGGCCTCCGGCAGTGTCTCGAACTGGGTGACCGACGCGAGCCGAACCGTCGCGGCCCAGGGCGCGCTCACCATGTCGAACGGCTCGCTGACCGTCAACCTGCCCGCGCGCAGCATCATGACCTTCGTGACCACCGTGAGCGGCGGCATCACTCCCACGGGGGATACCTACAAGCTGGTCAACGTCAGTACCGGTCTGGTGTTGGGTGTGCAGAACATGTCGACCGCTGACGGTGGTCTGGCCGTGGTGTGGAGTGATTCGGGTACGGCCGATCACAACTGGGTGCGGATCGCTGACGGGTCGAATGTGCGGTTCCGGAACGCCCACAGTGGCAAGGTGCTGGGAGTGGAGAACATGTCGACTGCTGACAATGCTCGGGTGTTGCAGTGGGGTGACACCGGTACCGCGGATCACCGTTGGACTCTGGTGGCCAACAGTGACGGCTCGTACCGGATCCGCAACGTCAACAGCGGCAAGGTCCTGGCCATCCTGAACGGTTCCAGTACGTTGGGTACTCAGGCGGTGCAGTTCACCGACAACGGCAGCGCCAAGAACAACTGGCGCCTGGTCCAGGTCAGCTGAGCATCCACAGCACCGCTCCGGGCCGACCTCTTACGGTCGGCCCGGACGTTCGTGGCGGCAGCCGTGTCCCCTCCTGTGTTTGACTCAGGGGATGCCGATCGTCGATGAACCAGTCCATCCGGCGTGGCTGCCGCCCGGGGCCTGGCGGCCGATCACGGGCCGCCGCGTCCGCGTCACCGGCGAAGGCCTGCTGGTGCGGACCGTGCTCGCGGAGCTGCGGGCGGCCGGAGCGACCCTCGTCGAGACCGACGGCGACGTCGAGTTCGGGCTGGGCGGCGATCCCGCGCTGGACGGCGAGGGATTCGAGATCGTCCGGCGCGACGGCCGCACCCTGATCCGTGCGGCCGCGCCGCACGGCCTGCTGCACTCGCTGTTCCACCTGCTCCGGGAGGCGCCGGCGGGTCGCTACCGGCCCGCGGTCGACCGCCGGATGGTCGACCACTGGGACAACGTGGACGTCCATCCGGTGATGGGTCAGGTCGAGCGGGGGTACGCCGGCGGCTCGCTGTTCTGGCGGGCCGGCGAGCCCCGGCGGGACCTGCCGCGGGTGGCCGCCTACGCCCGGCTGCTGGCGGCGTGCGGCGTCAACGCGGTCGCTCTCAACAACGTCAACGTGCACGCCACCGAGACCCGGCTGCTCACCGACCGCCTCGCCGAGGTGGCCGAGCTGGCTGCCGAGTTCCGCCGCTACGGCATCCGGGTGCACCTCTCGGTTTCCTTCGCCGCCCCGGTGCACCACGGCCTGCCCGGTGCCGACCCGCTCGACGACCGGGTGGTGGCATGGTGGGCGGAGGCCACGCGAGCGGTCTACGAGATGATCCCCGATTTCGGCGGCTACCTGGTCAAGGCCGACTCCGAGGGTCAGCCGGGCCCGTTCACGTACGGCCGCTCGCACGCTGACGGCGCCAACCTGCTGGCCGGTGCCCTCGCCCCGCACGGCGGCGTGGTGCACTGGCGGGCCTTCGTCTACAACCACCGGCAGGACTGGCGGGACCGCTCCGTCGACCGGGCCCGCGCCGCGTACGACCACTTCACCCCGCTCGACGGAGCCTTCCGGGACAACGTGGTCGTGCAGGTGAAGCACGGCCCGATGGACTTCCAGGCGCGCGAGCCGGTGGCGCCGCTGATCGCCGCCATGCCCGCGACCCGGCTCGCCGTCGAGGTGCAGGCCACCCAGGAGTACACCGGTCAGCAGCGGCACCTCTGCTATCTCGCTCCGATGTGGAGTTCGCTGCTGCGGGGCACCGACGGTCCGGCGATCGCCGGCGTCGCCGCCGAGATGGTCGCGGTGGCCAACACCGGCGACGACCCGTTCTGGACCGGGCACCCCCTGGCCCAGGCCAACCTGTACGCCTTCGGCCGCCTCGCCTGGGACCATACGCTCGACCCGGTGACGATCCTCGACGAGTGGACCGGCCTGACCTTTCCCGGCGCGTCGCCGGCGTTGCGGGCGACGCTGCACGCTGTCATGGACGGCTCCTGGCAGACGTACGAGCGGTACACCGCCCCGCTCGGCGTCGGCTTCATGGTGCGGCCCGGCCACCACTACGGCCCCGACGTGGACGGCTACGAGTACACGCCGTGGGGGACCTACCACCATGCCGACCGCGACGGTGTGGGCGTGGACCGCACGGTGGCCACCGGCACCGGATTCACCGGGCAGTACCCCCAGCCGTGGGCCTCGATCTATGAATCGGCGGCCGACTGCCCCGACGAGCTGGCCCTGTTCTTCCACCATCTGCCGTACGGTCACGTGCTGCGTGACGGCCGCACGGTGATTCAGCACATCTACGACACGCATTTCGCCGGCGCCGCCGAGACCGCGGAGATGCGCCGCCGCTGGCAGACGATCAGCGACGAGGTGCCGACCGAGCTCTTCCGCCGGGTCGCCGGTCTGCTGAACGAGCAGGTGCGCTCCGCCGAGGAGTGGCGGGACCAGATCAACGCCTACTTCCTCCGCAAGTCCGGAGTGCCCGACGAACACGGCCGTCCGATCTACTGACGCCGGCGCACCGGCTCCTCACCGGATGAAGCGGTGCTCGATCTCGGCCCGCATCGGGTCCGAGACGGTCAGCAGGGCTGCGGCGAAGACGGCCGCGAACAGCGCCAGCACAGCGTCGGACCACCACACCACTACGGCGCCGGCGGCCAGAGCGAGCCCTGTGGTGCCCAGGGTCACCCGCGGGGTGCGGACCAGGAACCAGGCGGCCAGCCGGGCGACGTCCCGGGTCCGGAACTCGTACAGCGACGCGATGACCAGAGCGTTGGCCTGCCACAGCAGGGAGCCGGCGGCGAGCGCGACGAGGGCGGCGTGCCACCACCCGGGCACCCCGGCGCCCTGCGGGTGGGCCAAGGTGATCCCGGCGACCGCGGCCCAGGCCAGCCAGGGCAGCCACAGCTTCAGCACGGCCCGGGCGTTCATCCGGTAGCCGCGCCAGAACACGCGAGCGGGGGAGAGGTCGGTCAGGTCACGGCCGCGGTGACGCAGTGCGTAGAGAGCGGCGGACAGGGCGGGCCCGAGCGGCACCGCGGCCGCCGCGAGCAGAGGGACGTTGCTGGCGTCCCGGTCCAGCAGGACCGGGACCACCACCGCCGGCGCGGCCGTGACCAGGACGCAGAACTGCACCACGAGCAGGGTGTGCACCAGCGCGGCGGCCCGGGCGAGCGGCCCGGTACCCCAGGTCACGGTCGCGGTCATCTCACTTCTTTCCCTTGAACCGCTCGTACGCCTTGTTCAGGGTGCCGACGTACTGGTCCAGGCCCTTGCCCTTGAGCTCGGCGACGTAGGCGTCCCACTCGGAGAGCGGCCGCTGGCCGAGGATGAACTTCAGCGTCTGCTGGTCGACGTGATCGCGCAGAGCGGCCTCCTGCAGCGTCGCCTGCTCGCGCTCCTCCACAGTCAGCGGACGACCCGGGGGAACCGGGCGGATCGTCCGCTTGTTCATCTCCGCCTGGAACGCCTTCTCCTCCTTGGAGAACTGCGAGTTGAGCATCGCGGTGCTGCCGCCGTACGCGAAGACGCCGTTGGAGTACCCGTAGTCGACCTGCAGGTCCTTGGCCGCGTCCGGGTTCAGCCCGCTCCACTTGACCTTCGGGTCGAGCTTGAAGCTGGCGTCCTCCACCTTGCCGGTGAAGGTCTCGCCCTCGACGCCCCACCGGGCGAACATCTGGCCGGCGTCGGAATACCAGAGCCAGTCGACGAACTGCATCATGGCCACGAAGTTCTTGTTCTGCAACGCCTTGCGGGAGATCATCAGCCCGTTCTCGAGCCGGTTGTCCGGCGGCAGCGAAGCGCCCATCGGTCCCATCGGCAGCGGTATCTTCGCCACGGTCGCCCCGGGAAGCTTGGCGATGTCCTTGCGGGCTTCCTTCACCAGGGTCTGGGCGTTGCAGCACATCACGAACGACTTACCGCTGGCGAACTTCTGCCGCGCGTTGTCGTCGGTCTGGGTGAAGCTCTCCGGGTCGACGAGTTTCTCGCTCACCAGCGCGGCGAGGTACTGCAGCATCTGCCGGTACTGGTCGGTCGCCCCGGTGAAGGCGAACCTGCCGGCGGTGGCGTCCCAGTACGCCGGGTTCCACGACCAGCCGGAATTGACGCCGTAACCCTGGCCCACGATGCTGATCAGCGCGTTGCCGCCAGGCTGGGGCGGCGTGCTCCACCGGTCGGACAGCGGGTACTGGCTCGGGTACGCCTTTTTCATCTCGCGCAGCATCGTGGTGACGTCGTCCCACGTCTTCGGCATCGGCACGCCCAGCTTGCTCAGGATGTCGGTGCGCACCGCCAGCGTGTAGTCCTGCCAGACGCCCTCGTGCACGCCGGGCAGCAGGTAGTACTTGCCGTCCTCCTGGGCGTACGTGTCGAGGTTGGCCTGCAGGTTCCAGCGCTTGACCTTGTCGGAATAGTTCGGCATGAGGTCGGTGTAGTCGCTGACGGCCAGGACCGCGCCGCCGGCGATGTACGCCTCCTCGGCCGGGTGGTACGTCTTCGGGATGAGCAGCGGGGCGTTGCCGGCGCTCACCATGACGCTGCGTTTCTGGTCGTAGTCGCTGCCCGGCACCGCGACCGGGTCCAGCGTCACGTTGGTGCGCTTGGTCAGCTCGGCCCAGAACGGCCACTCCGGCTTGTACGGGTAGGCCTGGTTGCTCAACAGCATGATCGAGAACTTGAGCGGCTCGGTTGCCTTGAACTGGTCGCCGGCTTTGTATCCGTCCATCGCACCGGCGCGCTTTTCGTTCAGGTCAACGGACTCCGGGTCGTCGTCGCTGCAACCGGCCATGCCGGCCACCGCGGCGGCGCCCGCCGCGGCGAGAAGCTGACGTCGGGAAAGATGAACCATGGGGACTCCTCTGGGTGGGCGTGGAACACGGCCCGGCGTCACCCCTTGACGGCGCCGAGCATGACTCCGGAGACGAAGAAGCGCTGGATGAACGGGTAGACCAGCAGGATCGGCAGCATGGTGAGCACGATCGTCACGGCCTGGATGTTGGCCGCGATCTGCAGCGCCGCGTCGCTCGACGCGGTCTGGTCCGTGCCGCCGGTCGCTCCGGCGATCAGGTTGCGGAGGTAGACGGTGACCGGGAACAACTCCTGCCGGTCCATGTAGAGGAAGCCCGGGAACCACGAGTTCCAGAACGCCACCGCATAGAACAACAGCATCGTCGCGAGCACCGCTTTGGAAAGCGGCAGCACGATGCGCCACAGAGTTCCGTAGGTCCCCATGCCGTCGACCGCGGCGGCTTCCTCCAGCTCGGTGGGCAGGCTCTCGAAGAACGCCTTCATCACCAGCAGGTTGAACACGTTGATCGCGTTCGGCAGCACGATCGCCCAGATGGTGTTGCGCAGGCCGAGCGAGCTGACCAGCACGTAGTTGGGGATCAGACCGCCGTTGAAGAACATCGTGAACACGGCGATGGCGACCAGCAGGCCGCGGCCCTTCAACTGGCGCTTCGACAGGACGTACGCGTAACAGGTGGTCAGAGCGAGCGCGACGGCCGTGGCGGCGATCGTGTAGACCACGGTGTTGCGGTAGTTGGTCCAGAACATCGCGTCCGACATGACGATCCGATAGGTGGTCAGGTTGAACCCGCGGGGGATCAGATTGACCTGTCCGGAACGGATCTCCTGCTCGCCGCTGAACGAGCGGGCCAGGATGTTGACGAACGGGAAGAGGGTCAGGACCACGACGGCGGTCAGGACGAGCGCGTTGACCACCTGGAAGACCCGGTAGCCGCGGGTCGGCCGTGGTCCCTGCGGCCGGGTCGCCGGCGCGTCGATCAGGCTCACCACAGGCTCGTCCCGACCGTGCGTCGCGACAGGTAGTTGGCCGAGAGCACCAGGGTCAGGCCGATCACCGACTCGAACAGGCCGATCGCCGCCGCGTAGCTGAAGCTGCCGGAGACGACGCCGACCCGGTAGAGGTAGGTCGAGACGACGTCCGCGGTGGGGTAGATCAGCGGGTTGTAGAGCAGCAGGATCTTCTCGAAGCCGACCGCCAGAAAGGTCCCGATGTTGAGAATGAGCAGCGTGACCATCGTGGGCCGGATCCCCGGCAGCGTCACGTGCCAGGTCTGCCGCCACCGGTTCGCACCGTCCACCTGCGCCTGCTGGTAGAGGTCGGCGTCGATGGTGGTGAGCGCGGCCAGGTAGAGGATCGTGCCCCAGCCGACGGTCTGCCACACCTCGGAGCTGACGTAGATGGTGCGGAACCATCCCGGTTCCTGCATGAAGGCGACCGCATCCTGACCGGCCGCACGCAGGCCCTGGTTGACCACGCCGTCGACGGAGAGCATCTGCAGCACCAGGCCGGCGACCACGACGACGGACAGGAAATGCGGCAGGTAGGCGATGGTCTGCACGAACCGCTTGAAGAACCGGGTGCGCACCTCGTTGAGCAACAGGGCCAGCACGATCGGCAGGGGGAAGCAGAAGAGCAGGGTGAGCGCACCGATGATCAGGGTGTTCGTGAAGACCTGCCAGAACGTCGGGTCGTGCAGGAACATCGTGAAATAGCGCAGGCCCACCCAGGTCTCGCCGAAGAGATCGCCGCCCGGTACGTACCGCCGGAAAGCGATCACGTTGCCCAGCATGGGCAGATAGCGGAAGAGCACGAAGAACAGCAAAGGCAGTACGGCAAGCGAGTAGAGCTGCCAGTCACGGCGTATCGCCGCCGACCAGGTGCGCCGGCGCGGCCGGATGTGACGCTCACCGCGTACGGCGCCCGGCGGTTCGGTACCGGACACCGGGTCGGCCGTTCTGGGCAGGGCCATGCCGTTCCTCCTGCCTCTGGGTCGGCCCGCGACGGTGCCGAACACCGACGAGCGAAAGTTACGACAACGGCCGCTTTGTTTCGGAAAACTAAGTGCCACATCGATGTCTGTCAACCCCGTCCGACCGGGCGAGGCAAACGCTTACCTAAGCCGCTCCGGGTGCTTCGGCGAGGGGCCAGGACCCACCGTCGTGCGGTGAGGCAGCTGAGGCGAGACCGGAAGTTTCGGCCGGTGGGGTCATCCGGGCGCCTCGCCGGCCGGGAGGAGCTGGAGGGGGCGCTCGGAAGGCGCCGGTCGCGAGGTTGTGACGGGGGTCGATCTGGAAACCGTTTACCTATTCGCTTTTCACCATTCCTGAAAACGCCTCGTCGAAAAAGCGTAACGACGCCCGACCTACCGTTGCCACCTGCACCGATGTGCCGGGATGGCGTCCCGTGCAGCGGGCAAGACCATCGCTTGGGAAACCGGACGAGGACGTTTTCTTGAGTGTTCGTGATCGGCCGCCGTAACATGCCAGACGCGGTTGTTACCGTTCACCTGACCGACTTCGCCAGGAGCGATCGGGGCCGGACCAGCGAGAGCGGTCGGCTCCGCTCCGGCATTCCCGTCTTCCCCCAGTGTGTTGGAGTCCGCCCATGCCCTCCTCATCCCTGAGTCGCCGCCACCTGCTGCAGGCCGCCGGTGTCGGCGCGCTGGCTGCCGCCGGCGGCGCCGGTGCCGTCCTGCCCAGACCGGCCGGTGCGGCGGTGGTTCCGCCAGCCCGTGCCGACATCGGTGTGTCGGCATACCCGTTCGACCTGGGCCAGGTGCGGCTGACCGCGGGCCGGTTCCAGGACAATCAGAACCGCACGCTGAACTACCTGCGCTTCATCGACGTGGACCGGATGCTCTACAACTTCCGGGCCAACCACCGGCTCTCCACCAACGGAGCCGCGACCAACGGCGGCTGGGACGCTCCGAACTTCCCCTTCCGCTCCCACATGCAGGGGCACTTCCTCACCGCCTGGGCGCAGGCCTACGCCGTGCTGGGCGACACCACGTGCCGGGACAAGGCCACCTACATGGTCGCCGAGCTGGCCAAGTGCCAGGCGAACAACGGTGCCGCCGGGTTCAACACCGGTTACCTGTCCGGCTTCCCGGAGTCCGACATCAACGCGGTCGAAGCGGGCACGCCCATTGCCGTGTCGTACTACTGCATCCACAAGACCCTGGCCGGGCTGCTCGACGTCTGGCGGTACATCGGCAGCACCCAGGCCAAGGACGTCCTGCTGAAGTTCGCCGGCTGGGTCGACTGGCGCACCGCCCGGCTGAGCTACAGCCAGATGCAGACGGTCCTGCGGACCGAATTCGGTGGCATGAACGAGGTGCTGACCGACCTCTACCAGCAGACCGGCGACTCGCGATGGCTGACTGTGGCGCAGCGCTTCGACCACGCGGCGATCTTCGACCCGCTCGCGGCGAACCGCGACGAGCTCAACGGCAAGCACGCCAACACCAACCTGCCGAAGTGGGTGGGGGCGGCCCGCGAGTACAAGGCGACCGGCAACACCCGGTACCGCGACATCGCGAGCAACGTGTGGAACATGATCGTCGGCGCGCACACGTACGTGATCGGCGGCAACAGTCAGGCCGAGCACTTCCGTCCGCCGAACGCCATCGCCGGATACCTGGCCAACGACACCTGCGAGCACTGCAACACCTACAACATGCTGAAGCTCACGCGCGAGCTCTGGCAGCTCAACCCGGACCGGGCGGCCTACTTCGACTACTACGAGACGGCGCTGCTCAACCATCTGATCGGCGCGCAGAACCCGGCCGACAGCCACGGCCACATCACGTACTTCACCCCGCTCAAGCCGGGTGGGCGGCGGGGCGTCGGCCCGGCGTGGGGCGGCGGCACCTGGTCCACCGACTACAACAGCTTCTGGTGCTGCCAGGGCACCGGTATCGAGACCAACACCAAGCTGATGGACTCGATCTACTTCTACAACGGCACCACCCTGACGGTGAACCTGTACGTGCCGTCCGTGCTCACCTGGTCCCAGCGCGGGATCACGGTCACCCAGTCCACGACGTACCCGGTCAGTGACACCACCACGCTGACGCTGTCCGGCACGGTGAGCGGCTCGTGGGGCATCCGGTTCCGTATCCCGTCCTGGACCACCGGCCCGGTGATCAGCGTCAACGGCACGGTGCAGAATGTCACCGCGACGCCGGGCAGCTACGCGACCGTCACCCGGACCTGGGCGGCCGGCGACACGATCACGGTGAAACTGCCGATGCGTGTGATCATGAAGGCCGCGAACGACAACGCCAACCTCCAGGCCATCACGTACGGGCCCGCCGTGCTCTCCGGCAACTACGGCAACACCGCCTTGTCCGCGGCGCCGTCGCTGACCGTCTCGTCGATCACCCGGACCAGCACCAGCAGCCTCGCGTTCACCGCGTCGGCGAACGGCTCCACGGTGAACATCGGCCCGTTCCATGACGCCCAGGGCTTCAACTACAACGTCTACTGGAACACCAACGGCACCACCACGCCGACGGGGAACACCTACAAGCTGGTCAACGTCAGTACCGGTCTGGTGCTGGGTGTGCAGAACATGTCGACCGCTGACGGTGGTCTGGCCGTGGTGTGGAGTGATTCGGGTACGGCCGACCACAACTGGGTGCGGATCGCTGACGGGTCGAATGTGCGGTTCCGGAACGCCCACAGTGGCAAGGTGCTGGGAGTGGAGAACATGTCGACTGCTGACAATGCTCGGGTGTTGCAGTGGGGTGACACCGGTACCGCGGATCATCGTTGGACGTTGGTGGCCAACAGTGACGGCTCGTTCCGTATTCGCAATGTCAACAGTGGCAAGGTCCTGGCGATCCTGAACGGTTCCAGTACGTTGGGTACTCAGGCGGTGCAGTTCACCGACAACGGCAGCGCGAAGAACAACTGGCGCCTGGTCCAGGTCAGCTGAGGCGAAGCGCCCGACGACACTACGAGACCACACTCGCGGTGTCGTCGGGCGCTGCTCAGCTCGACGTGGACCGGTGCGACGAGTGTGGATTCGCCTACGTCACCGTTCGGCGACGGAGCTGCCGTCCCGGTTGGCGGCGGCGGGCCCCCGGTATGCCGCCGCATTCGCCACGGTTCGCGACCCCCGGCGCCGGCCGGCCCTGCCCCTGCTGCGCAAATCCTCGAATCCCACGGTGGTCACCGTGTCGAGCAGCATGGGGTCCTTCTGGGCGGTGACCAATCCCGAACGGCCGGAATCCGCCATGCCGCTCGCCCTCTACGCGGCGTCCAAGTCGGCAGCCGCCATGCTCACCGTGCAGTACGCCAAGCTGCATCCGGGGATCAAGTTCAACGCCCTCGAGCCGGGCACCACCGCCACCGACATGACCGCCGCCTTCGGCATCGGCCGGCCGGTGGAGGAGAGCGCGAGGATCGTCGTGCGGCTGGCCACGCTCGGCGCCGACGGCCCCACCGGAACGTTCCAGGACGAGAACGGGGACCTGCCCTTCTGAGGCATGTGTGGGGTTTTCGGTACGCCGACGATATGCGCCGGCTCGTAGCATCCACACCATGCGTGTGCTGGTTGCCGAGGACGAGCCCTACATGGCCGAGGCCATCCGGGACGGGTTACGCCTGGAAGCGATCGCGGCCGACATAGCGGGCGACGGTGACACCGCTCTGGAGCTGCTGAGCGTCAACGCCTACGACATCGCCGTGCTCGACCGCGACATCCCCGGGCCCACCGGTGACGAGATCGCCGCCCGCATCGTCGCCTCCGGCAGCGGCATGCCGATCCTCATGCTCACCGCGGCCGACCGGCTCGACGACAAGGCCTCCGGGTTCGAGCTGGGCGCCGACGACTACCTCACCAAGCCGTTCGAGCTGCGGGAACTGGTGCTGCGGCTGCGTGCGCTCGACCGCCGGCGCGCACACATCCGGCCACCCGTACGGGAAATCGCGGGCCTGCGGGTGGACCCGTTCCGCCGCGAGGTCTTCCGGGACGGCCGGTACGTCGCACTGACCAGGAAGCAGTTCGCCGTGCTGGAGGTGCTCGTGGCGGCCGAGGGGGGTGTCGTCAGCGCGGAGGAGCTCCTGGACCGGGCGTGGGACATCAACGCCGACCCGTTCACCAACGCTGTGCGGATCACCGTCTCGGCGCTGCGCAAGCGCCTCGGCGAGCCCTGGATCATCGCCACCGTGGCCGGCGTCGGCTACCGCATCGACACAGCGCCCGGCACCGGACGGGCCGGAGGGGACCGTGGATAGGGCGCCCGGGCTGAGCGTCCGTTTCAAACTCACCCTCAGCTACGCAGGGTTCCTCATGCTCGCGGGCGGCCTGCTGCTCGCCACGGTGTGGGTGTTCCTGCTGCGGTACGTACCCGAGGTGATCGAACTCTCCGGCTTCGACGTGCCCCGCACCCCGGGCAGCGGCCCGCGGCCCGGTCCTTTCGTACCCGATCGTGCGGACCTGGTGCGCGCCTTCACCCCCTGGGCCGCGCTGGTGCTGATGTGCCTGCTGATGTTCGGGCTGCTGGGCGGGTGGATCCTGGCCGGCAGCATGCTCGCGCCGCTGAGCCGGATCACCAGAGCCACCCGCCTGGCCGCGCAGGGATCGCTCTCCCAGCGCATTCAGCTGGAGGGCCGCAGCGACGAGTTCCGCGAGCTCGCCGACGCCTTCGACGCCATGCTGGCCCAGCTCGAAGCCCACGTCGCCGAGCAGCGCAGATTCGCCGCCAACGCCTCCCACGAGCTGCGCACCCCGCTGGCCATCACCCAGACCCTGCTGGACGTGGCGCGCAACGACCTGAACCGCGACACCGGCGCCCTCGTCGAACGCCTGCGCCTGGTCAACACCCGGGCGATCGACCTCACCGAGGCGTTGCTGCTGCTCAGCCGGGCCGACCAGCGGTCCTTCACCCGGGAACACGTCGATCTGTCGCTGCTGGCCGAGGACGCCACCGAAACGCTCCTGCCGCTCGCGGAGAAGGGCGGCCTGAGCATCGAGACCTCCGGCGACATCGCCCCCACCGTCGGATCCCGGCCGCTCCTGCTGCAGATGACCACGAACCTGGTGCACAACGCGATCGTGCACAACGGGCCCGACCGGGGCACGGTCCGGGTCACGACCACGGTCCAGCCCGGGGCTGTGGTGCTCACGGTGGAGAATACCGGCGAGCAGCTCACCGCGCAGGTCGTCTCGACGATCGCCGAGCCGTTCCAGCGCGGCACCGCCCGGGTCCACGACGGTCACGCCGGGGTCGGCCTCGGCCTGGCCATCGTCAGGAGCATCGTCCAGGCCCACGACGGAACGCTCACCCTGACCCCTCGCCCGGGCGGCGGCCTGCGCGTCACGGTCCGGCTCCCCGCGGTCGTCAACGCCGGGCCAAAGGGGTCAGCCGGCGCGAGTCGGTGACCGGGAAATCAACCACGTTCCGGGTACGGCTCATGCGAGGGCGGCGTGCTCCACCGCGGTCTTCGGGCGATTGTCGTGGGCGAGGATCCGGGGGCCGAAACCCCGGAGCCGGTCGATGACCGCCGCGCCGATCCGCCTCGTTCCGATGACTCCGACGGTCAGGTCGCGTAGTTCTCGGCCGCGTACCTCGTGCGGCCGGTAGTCGTGCGCGTCGGCGCAGCGCGAGAAGGGTGGAATCGACGATCGGGGTCTTGTGTCCGACGCCGCATATACGCGCGTTCGCGGACCTGCCCGGCCTCACCCCCGGCCGTCCAGCGACCAGATCAGGACACCGACCGTAACAGTTTTCTGCGCTTGTCCTTGTCCGCTGGGCGCGACAACGGACCGCTCCAAGGGCCGCCACCCGATCGAGATATAGGTACCGTTCGATCGCGGGTGCACGCACGCCGCTCACGACCAGCGTGTGATCTGCCCGGCGTGGAGGAGCGATCATTGCAGAGCAGTGGCCCGGAGCGGCGAAGTGGCGCCCCTCCCGCGGGCATGATGCCCGCCACCACGCCCGGTCCGACCAGACTCGGGTCGACGCGTTCGGCGCGCCCATCGCCGCCGTGAACGACCCGGATCTCGTGGAAGCCGACCTGGTCGCCGGCTCAATGTGCACAGTAAGTCACCAGATTTCGATGCGCGGGTTGTGGCGTGAGAACGCTGTCCACCCAGGACAAGGAGAGACACGTGTCCCGTCCACGCCGTGTTAACCCCGGAAGAATCCTGTTCACCGCTGCCCTGCTCGCGTTCACCATGCTGGTGACCGTTCTCAGTGGCACGCCGGCCCAGGCCGCCGCCGAAGGCCCACAGCCCGCGGCGGCCCGGGCCGCGGCCGCCCCGGAGCCGTACTCCGTCCTGGTCTTCTCCAGGACCGCCGGCTTCCGGCACGACGCCATCCCGGCCGGCATCGCCGCCATCAAGCAGCTCGGCGCCGACAACGGCTTCACCGTTGACGCCACCGAGGACGGTGCCGCCTTCACCGACGCCAACCTGGCCAAGTATCGCGCGGTGATCTGGCTGTCCACCACCGGAGACGTCCTCGACCCCGCCCAGCAGGCGGCCTTCGAGCGCTACATCCGGGCCGGCGGCGGGTACGCCGGCATCCACGCCGCCTCCGACACCGAGTACAGCTGGCCCTGGTACGGCGAGCTGGTCGGCGCGTACTTCGCCAGCCACCCCGCCAACCAGCAGGCAACCGTGAAGGTGGAGGACCACGCCCACCCGTCCACGGCCGAGCTGCCGGAGCGCTGGTCGCGTTTCGACGAGTGGTACAACTTCCGGTCCAACCCCCGCGGTGACGTGCACGTGCTGGCCAGCCTCGACGAGACCAGCTACACCGCGGGTGCCGGTGCGATGGGTGCCGACCACCCGACCGCGTGGTGCCAGGACTACGACGGCGGACGGGCCTGGTACACCGGCGGCGGCCACACGATCGAGTCGTACGCCGATCCGGCGTTCCTCGCCCACCTGCTGGGCGGCATTCAGACCGCGGCCGGGCAGCTGGACGCCGACTGCGGCGCCTCGCTGACCGAGAGCTTCGAGAAGATCACCCTGGACAGCAACACCAGCAACCCGATGGAGCTGGACATCGCCGACGACGGCCGGGTGTTCTACGTCGAGCGCGACGGCCGGGTACGGATCATCAAGCCCGCCACCGGCACCACGGTGACCGCGGTCGACCTGGACGTCTTCACCGGCAACGAGGACGGCCTGATCGGCATCCGGCTCGACCCGGACTTCGCCGACAACGGCTGGGTCTACCTCTACTACGCCCGCAACGACGGCGTGGCCCGCAACCTGTTGTCCCGGTTCACCGTCACCGGCGACACCATCGACCCGGCCACCGAGAAGGTCGTCCTGCAGGTCACCACCCAGCGCAACACCTGCTGCCACGCCGGCGGGAGCATGACCTTCGACAACGCCGGCAACCTCTACCTGGCCACCGGCGACAACACCAACCCGTTCGAGTCGGACGCCTTCACCCCGATCGACGAGCGTTCCGGCCGGCAGGACTACGACGCCCAGCGCAGCTCCGGCAACACCAACGACCTGCGGGGCAAGGTGCTGCGGATCCACCCGGAGGACGACGGGTCGTACTCGGTCCCGGCGGGGAACCTCTTTCCGGCGGGCACCGCGCAGACCCGCCCGGAGATCTACGCGATGGGCTTCCGCAACCCGTTCCGCATCGGCGTCGACCCGGCCACCAACACCCTCTACGTCGCCGACTACGGGCCGGACGCCGGTGCCACCAATCCCGACCGCGGTCCGGAGGGGACCGTGGAGTGGAACATCGTCTCCGCCCCGGGCAACTTCGGCTGGCCGTACTGCATCGGCGCGAACTACGCCTACAACGACTACCAGTTCCCGTCCGGCCCGAGCGGGGCGAAGTTCAACTGCGCGGCGCCGGTGAACAACTCGCCCAACAACACCGGCCTCACCACGCTGCCGCCGGCCGTCAGCGCCACCGTCGACTACGACTACAGCGGCAACCCCCGCTTCCCGGAGATCGGCGGTGGCGGCGCCCCGATGGGCGGCCCGGTCTACCGCTACGACGCCGACCTGAACTCCGCGCGCAAGTGGCCCGCCTACTACGACGGCAAGGCGCTGCTGGGCGAGTGGAACCAGTCGAAGATGTACACCATGCAGGTGACCGCCGACGGCCGGTCCCTGGTCGACATCAACCAGTTGCTGTCCGGGATGAAATTCATCCGTCCGATGGACTTCGAGTTCGGCCCGGACGGCGCGATGTACATGATCGAGTGGGGCACCGGCTTCGGCGGCAACAACGACGACTCCGGCATCTACCGGATCGACTACATCGCCGGTGACCGGGCACCGATCGCCGCGGCCGCCGCCACCCCGACCTCCGGGACGGCCCCGTTGACCGTACGGTTCTCCAGCGCGGGATCCCGCGATCCCGACGGCGGCGCGCTGACCTACGCCTGGACGTTCGGCGACGGCGCGACCTCGACCGAGGCCAACCCCACCCACACCTACGCCGCGGCGGGCGACTACACCGCGCAGCTGACCGTCACCAACCCCAAGGGGCGCAGCGCGGTGGCGAACGTCCCGGTGACGGCCGGCAACACCGCCCCGACGGTGAGCATCGAGTTCCCGCCCGACGGCGGCTTCTTCGAGTGGGGTGACCAGGTCCGGTACACGATCAAGGTCACCGACCCGGAGGACGGCGAGATCGACTGCGACCGGGTGCGGTTGCAGGTGCTCCTCGGCCACGACGAGCACGCCCACCCGCTGGAGCAGCACACCGGCTGCACCGGCACCGTGCAGACCACCCTCGCCTCCGGGCACGGCGCGGAGGCCAACGTCTTCGCCGTCTTCGAGGCCACCTACACCGACGACGGCGGCTCGGGCAGTGCCGGCCCACTCACCGGGCGGGCGATCGAGCGGTTGCAGCCCAAACGCAAGCAGGCCGAGTACTACACCGGCACCGGCCGGGTGCCCGGCGGCGTCGGCGGTGGCGACCCGGGCGTGGGCCGCGAGACCGGCAGCGACCCGGCCGGCGGCGGCCAGAACATCGGCTTCATCGAGGACGGTGACTGGTGGTCGCTGGACCCGGCCAGCCTGACCGGCATCGATTCGATCCGCTTCCGGGTCGCGTCGGCGGCCGCCGGCGGCCGGATCGAGGTACGCGCCGACGCCGCCGACGGCCCGCTGGTCGCCACGGTCGAGGTGCCGGGCACCGGCGGCTGGCAGACCTGGGTCGACGTCACCGCGCCGGTCACCGGCACCAACGCCGGCTCCCTGTTCTTCGTCGCCCGGGACCCGGCCGCCGGGACGGGGTCGCTGTTCAACGTGAACTGGCTGGACTTCCTGGGCCGGGGCGTCACCGAGAACGCACCGCCGAAGGTCAGCGCGGTCGCGACCCCGGCAGCCGGCACCGCGCCGGTCACCGTCGCGTTCGACGGTACGGCCACCGACGCCGAGGGCGACACCCCGCTGACGTACGCCTGGGACTTCGGCGACGGCGGCACGGCGACCACCCTGGACGCCAGTCACACGTACCGGGTGCCCGGCACCTTCACCGCCACCCTGACCGTCACCGACAGCCGCGGCGCCAAGTCGTACGCCAACGTGCCAGTCAAGGTCGAAGCGCCGAACACCTCGTGCTTCGGGGCCCGGTCGGACGACTTCCTCGGCAGCGCGCTGGAGCGGGACCGCTGGACGGTGGTCCGGGAGAACCAGCTCTACTCGGTCGCCGACGGCACGCTACGGCTGCCCACCGCCGCGGGCGACCTCTACGGCACCCGCAACGACGCCACCAACCTGGTCCTGCAACCCGCGCCCGGTGGTGCCTGGCAGGCCACCACCAAGCTCACCGTGCCGATCACCGAGACCTACCAACAGGCCGGTCTGATCGTGTACGGCGACGACGACAACTACGCCAAGCTCGACCTGCTCTACAACGGCGCACGGACGGTGGAGTTCATCCGGGAGACCGCCGCGAGCCCCCGCAACGAGAGCGGCGACAGCACCGCGGCGCCCGCCGGCGATGTGGTGTACCTGCGGCTGACCAGTGACGGGACGAACCTGACCGCGGAGGCTTCCGCCGACGGCCGGACCTTCACCCCGGTCGGCCGGTCCGCCGCCCTGGCCGCCATCGAGAACCCGCGTGTCGGGGTCTTCGCCCTCAACGGAGGCACGACGGCGCCGGTGGTGGACGCGGCGTTCGACTGGTTCCAGTTCACGCCGGACGCCCCGGCGGAACCGATCGCTCCGTCGGACGAGTTCACCGGCGCCGCGCTGGACAAGTGCCGGTGGAACGCGATCGTCCGGGAGGACCCGGCGACCTACCGGGTCGCCGACGGAGCCCTGCGCATCGACGTACCGAACGGCGACATCTACACCGGCAACAACACCGGGCCGACGAACTTCGTCCTGCAGGCGGCGCCGGCCGGCGACTGGACCCTGCAGACCAAGGTCGACGGCAGCCTCCTGGACGAGCAGTACCAGCAGGCCGGTCTGCTGGTGTACGGCGACGACGACAACTACGTCAAGCTCGACTTCGTCGCCGACAACGCCGCGGGCCAGCCGGTCAGCCGGCGGATCGAGTTCCGCAGCGAGATCGGCGCCGCGGTGCAGGACCCGCAACCGCAGGCCGGCAGTCTGACCTCGGCGGTGTGGCATCTGCGGCTGGCCCGGGTCGGCACGACCTACACCGCCGCGTACTCGGCCGACGGCACGGAATGGACGACGTTCGCGCCGCTGACCAACGCCGCCGTCGGGGCCACCCCGAAGGTGGGGCTGTACAGCCTCGGAGCCGCCCAGACCGCCTCGAAGACCGTCGAGTTCGACTACTTCCGGATCAGTGCCGAGGACGCCGACACGACCGCGCCGGTGACCAGCGCCAAGGTGTCCGGCACCCCGGTCGAGGGCTGGTACACCGGAAACGTCACGGTCACCCTGACCGCGGACGACGAGACCGGTGGCAGCGGGGTGGCGGGCACCGAGTACCAGCTCGACGACGCCACCGCCTGGACCGCGTACACCGCCGGCGTGCCGGTCGGTGGTGACGGCACCCACGAGGTGCGCTTCCGCTCGACCGACTCGGCCGGCAACACGGAGCAGGCGAAGTCGGTCACGATCAAGATCGACAGTACGGCTCCGGTCACCTCGGCCCAGTTCGCCCCGGCCAACGACAACGGCTGGCACGACGGCACCGTCCCGGTGGTGCTGAAATCGGTGGACGCCGGTTCCGGGGTGGGACTGCTGGAGTGGTCGCTGGACGGTGGCGCCTGGACGCCGTACACCGCACCGGTGGACGTGACCGGGGACGGCGAGCACGAGCTGCTCTACCGGGCCAGGGACAAGGCCGGCAACGCCGAGACGCTCAAGTCGGGGGTCGTACGGATCGACGGCACCAAGCCGACCCTGCTGGTCTCCGGGTTGGCCAACGGCCAGCTGTACGGCGACAGCCAGGACATCCGGACCTCGTGGCAGGCGGTCGACCCGACCTCCGGCATCGAGACCACCACGGGCACGCTCAACGGGCGGCCGTACACCAGCGGTTCCCTCCAGGCGCTGTACGAGCTGCCGCTCGGCCTGCACGAGCTGACCGTGACCGCGACCGACAAGGCGGACAACAGCACCTCGACGACGGTCAGGTTCTTCGTCACCACCTCGTTCCGGGACATGCAGAACCTGCTGGACCGGTTCAAGGCGACCGGACGGCTCTCCACCAAGGCACATCGGCAGCTGTCCACCAGACTGGACGCGGCCCGGGCCTCGGAGGCAGCCGGCGAGGACGAGCGGGCAGTGCGGCAGCTGGCCACCTTCAGGACGCTCGTCACCGATGCTGCTCTGGTCACTGACACCGACGTGCGGGACACCCTGCTCCGCGACGCCGACGCGATGACCGAGCGGCTCGGCGGCACCGCCGGCCGGGCCGGGGTACGGGCGAACGACGGCAAGCCGCTCACCGGTGCCGGCCGACTCGCCGAGGACCCCACCCGGATCTCCCCGGACCGCCCGCTCTGACGACAGCGGCCCCGTCCCGCCACCCAGGGGACGGGGCCGTCCGTCGCGCAGGAAGGAACAGCTTGATGCGTCGTACCCGTGGAGCAGCCGCCGTCCTGGCCGGACTGTTGCTGGCGATCCTGCCGGCGGCCGGCCCGGCGTGGGCGCACAACGGAAAACTCAAACTGGAGGTCGCCGGCGACGGCGCCACCGGCATCACCGTGCAGGCCCGCCATGCCGACGGGCACCGGCTGGACACGCTGGTCCGGCTGGTCCTCACCGCCACCGCCGACGGTGGACGGGCTGTCGGGCCGGTGCAACTCGCACCGGCCGGCGAGGGCCAGGGTTTCTACACCACCGGCCCGATCCTGGCCCCCGGAAAGTGGCGGGTGACGGTCCGTGCGCCGAAGCCGTACGCCGGCAAGGTGACCGTCGACGTGCGGGCCCGAGCGGCCCAGTCGGCTCCGGCGCAGGTGGCGCCGGTCACGGCAGCGAAGCGGGACGGGTCCCTGCAGCGCACACCCTCGTCGTGGTGGTCGCCGGTCGTGCTCGGCGTGCTCGGCATCCTCGGTGTCGCGACGATCGCCGCGATGGTGTGGCTGAGGGTGCGCCGGCGCGATGCCCGGGTCTGATCCGCCGTTGTTCGTCCTGATAGGGAGGTCAGCCTGTTCACCGGCACACCCCCGAGATGGCGCAGGGCACCGACCGGTCAGATCAGGACCGCGGCCAGGGCACGGAACTCCTCGCCGGGGAAGGTTGTGGCGTCGCCTCCGTTGAGGACCTGGATCGCCACCTCGTCCGCGCCGGCCTGGAAGTGCTTGTCGAGGCCGGCGGCTACCTGCTCGGGCGTACCCCAGGGGATGAGGGCGTCGACCAGGCGGTCGCTGCCGCCGTCGGCGAAGTCCTCGTCGGTCCAGCCGAAGCGGCGCAGATTGTTGGTGTAGTTCGGCAGGGAGAGATACCCGGCTGTGTACTGCCGGGCGGTTGCCCGCGCCGCCACGGGGTCGGCCTCGACGACCACCGCGACCTCGGGGACGAGCAACCGGTCGGGTCCGAGCGCCGCGCGGGCCTCGGCGGTGTGCTCGGCCGGGGTGAAGTACGGGTGCGCGCCGACCGAACGGTCGCGGGAAAGGTCCAGCATCCGGGGGCCGAGGGCGGCCAGGATCCGCTGCTCGGCACCGAGTCCCGCCGCGTCGAGGGCGTCGAGGTACGCCACCATCTTCGAGTACGGCTTGCGGTAGTCGGTGCCGTTGCCTTCGACCAGCACGGCGTGGCTGGCGCCGAGACCGAGAAGGAACCGCCCGGGGTGGGCCCGCTGCGCGTCCTGGGCGAACGCAGCGACCGCAGCCGGCGACGAGTGCCAGATGCTCACGATTCCCGGGGCGACACCGATGCGCTCGGTCCCGTCGAGGATCTCGCGGAAGCGCGAGGGGACGTCCTGGCCGAAGCCGGCGGAGAACCAGATCCGGGAGTAACCGAGGTCTTCCAGCTGGACCGCGGCTGCGACGGCTGCCGCCGGGCTCTCGGCCTGGAGGAAGAACGGTTGCCACACACTGATGAGTCTTGGGGCCATACCCGAACAATACGATCCGCCGGCCGACGCGGTACCACGGGGCGGACGGTGAACGTGAGCCGTCCGCTCAAAACAGTGGAATTGATGGGTGGCTATACCCTCGCAATTACGGTGTGCTGCGCGGAAGGATCATTGCCATGGCCTGGGTCGGCGCGAACAAAGACATGCTCAGTCTCCTGATCGCTCTGCTGGCAATCCTGGTGTCACTCTCGACTGCTCTGATCAACCTCCGGAACTTACGGACGAACAGTTTCGTCGCGATGCAGAACGTGATGCTCAACGGCGAATTGCAGCGCGGCCGGCTGTTGGTGTACCGGGCGATCGCGACGGGTGAGGTGCCACCGCGTGATTCCGACGAGGAGTATCTGATGGTCAGATCCCTCGCCGTCTTCGACCAGCTCGGCATGATGTCCCGGCAATGGATCGTGCCGCGCAGATGGGTGCTGCGATTCTGGCACCCCCGCCTCCAGCTGCTCAAGCACGGATTCGGGATGGAGCCGGATCCCACCCGCCCGTACATCCTGCAGGGGCGGCCGAACCTCCAGTACCTCGTTGATCGCGCGGAGCGGTACCACTGCGCCGACACCTGCTGCGCGAACGGCCAGAAAGAGAGTCGCCTCAGCGAGCCCCGAAAAATGCGCCGGGCGACACAGCAAAGCGGCGCGGTGGGGCCCGGGCACGACGAGGAGTCGGCCCTGGAATGAAGCCTCCACCTTGAACCGACGACCTTCGGAATTCGGACGACGGCCTCGGCCCGGACACTGCGATCGGCTGGCCGGATCGGATCCTGGTTCTCTCCTACGCCACGTGGTAGATCGCGGTGGCGCGGATCGTCTCGCGCCGGACTCGACGCTGACGGGAGTCATGCCGTTTCAGGGAACCCGGATCGCCTTCCAGCCGGTGGTGTCGCATTGGCCGTGTCCGTTGTTTCCGGTGGCGACGACTGTTCCGTCCGTGCGTAGTCCGAGAGTGTGGGTGGATCCGGCTGCCACCGCGACGATCTCGCGCCAGTCGGTTACGTCGCACTGGCCGGCGTTGTTGCTGCCGACGGCCACGACCCAGCCGGCTTCGGTGACGGCGACGGTGTGGTAGCTGCCGGCGGCGACTGCGACAACGTCCTCCCAGGCGGCGACATCGCAGGCGCCCGCCGATTGATCCCCGACGGCGAGAACGCGTCCGTCCTGGATGAGCCCGACGGTGTGGAGATAGCCGGCGGCGACGTCCGTGACGTCCCGCCAGGGGTCGACCGCGCACTGACCGCGGCGGTCGTTGCCCACGGCGACGGTGGTGCCGTCGGCTCGGAGGCCCACCGAATGCCAGTCACCGCAGGCCAACCCGACGATCTCCCGCCATGGGCCCACGTCGGCTGCTCCCTCGCGGAGCCGGCCGGCAGCCAGCACGGTGCCGTCACCGGCCAGTCCCAAGGTGCGGCGCCAGCCCGCGGCGACCAGCGTCACGTCGCGCCACGACCCGACATCGCATTGCCCGTCACCGTTCCAGCCCGTGGCCAGCACCGTGCCGTCCGCGCGCAGGCCGACGCTGTGGGAGCGTCCGGTGTTCGACGCCGTGTGCACGTTGCCCGCCGCCACGGCGACCACCCGGTCCCAATCCTCGACCTGACACTCACCTGAGGTTCCGGTGCCGGCCGCCACCACGCTGCCGTCGGCCCGCAGCCCCAACGAGTGTCGTCGTCCGGCGGCGATGAGGGAGCTGTTCACCCGTACACGGTAAGCGGTTGACTTTCCAGCGGCTGCAACGTCGAGGATTCATCCATGGACGGACACGGCGACCTGCTCACCATCGGCCAGCTCGCGCGCCGCACGGGCCTGACCGCACGCACCCTGCGCTTCTGGTCCAACGAGGGCGCCATCGCGCCGGTGGGCCGAACGGCCGGTGGCTACCGGCTCTACGACGGCGCAAGTGTGGCCCGCGTCGAACTCGTCCGCACGCTACGGGAGCTCGGTCTCGGGCTCGACGACGTCCGCCGGGTGCTCGACGGCCGGGGCACGATCGCCGAGGTCGCCGACACGCACGTGGCGGCGATCGACGCGCAGATCCGTGCCCTGAAGGTGAGCCGGGCTGTCCTGTCCACCGTGTCGAAACGTCGATCCACCGCCGAGGAGACAGCACTGATGAACCGGCTGGCCCGCCTTTCCGCCACCGAACGGATGCAGATCATCGACGACTTCAAAGCGGACGTGTTCGGCCGCCTCGACATCGAGCCGAGGCTGCGCGACCGGGTACGCGACCTGCGCATCGACCTGCCCGACGAGCCCACCCCCGATCAGGTGGACGCCTGGATCGAACTGGCCGGACTGGTCCAGGACCCGGACTTCCGCGCCCGGCTGCGTACCTTCCTGGAACTGAACACCCCCGCACCCGGGCAGCCGGCACCGCCCGGAGCGACCATCTGGTGGGCCCGGCAGGTCGTCAACACCGTTGCGCAGGCCAGGGAAGACGGCGTCAACCCCGATGAGCCCGGGGCGGCGGAGCTGATCTCCGCCATGTTCGGCACCGCCGACCTGAGTGCCGTCCTGGCGTCTCTGGAGGCGGGGATCGACGCAGAGGCGGAGCGGTATCGCAGACTGGTCGCTCGCGTGCGGGGACAACGCAGCGCGCCGGACGCCACTGAGGAGCTGCAATGGCTGGCCGCGGCGCTACGGACCGCCACCTCAGGAGCAGCAGCGCAGCGATGACGCGGCGTCCGCCGGGGTCGGCGGACGCCGCGGGCGCCTGGTTACGCCGTGGCGCGTAGCCGGTTGACCCATCCCTGAGCGGTGTAGCGGGGCACCTGGTAGTGCGCGGCGACGCCGGCCACAGTCTCGACCTGCTGGAAGACCGCGGCGAGATCGTCGGGGGTGCGCCGGTAGACGCGTCCGCTGGGGGCCGCGGTGGTGGTGGCTCGGGTCCGTTTCGCGGGAGTCTGGCGCTTGGCCGGGGCCGCGTCGCGCGTGGCGGCCTGCTTGCGCGCCGGCGCAGGTGCGGCCTTCGCCTTCGCGGCGGCTTTCCCGGTGGCCTTGGCCGGAGCCTGCTTGGCCGGAGCCTGCTTGGCGCTGCGCTTCGCTGCCGTGGCGGCGGCCCGCGCCGGGCGCTGCGGCGCCGCAGCGGCGGTGCTCGCACGTGCGGGGCGCTGTGGCGCTGCTTTAGCGGTGCTCGCACGTGCGGGACGCTGCGGTGCTGCTGTGGCGGTGCGCGCGCGAGCAGTGCGGGGCGTCGGTGCTGCCTCAACAGGCGGTGTGGTCTTGCGGGTGCGGGCCTTCGGCGTCGCGGGGGCCGCCGGCAGTTCGGCCGGCGCGGTGGCGGCAGCGGCTTCCAGAGCGGGCACACTCCCGGCGTCGCTGAGCGCGGTCGCAGCGGCGACCCGCTGATCGCCGGATGCCGTGCCCCCGCCGGTCACCGCGCGCAGCAGCAGGTCGAAATCGACGGTCGGGATGTGTCCACTGGACAGTCCCTGCGGGGCGTGCAGGTGCACGTCGGTGATCCGGACCTGGTCGCCGGAGGTGTCGACCACCAGCCTGGTGGCAGCACCGCTGTCGTCGTTCGGGGCGATCGTGATGGTGTACGAGTCCATGAGTTTCCTTCGCGGATGCCAGGCGTGACGGCGTTGGTCGAAGGTCGCCAATGTAGCGCCGCGTCGGATCTCCGCCGGTACGGGCGGGGGTGTACCACCGGTACACCCCACTGGTAACCTGCCGGCATGCGAGTCGCCGTCAAGGTTGTGGGAACCACGGGCGTCATAGTTCTGATCAGCTGTCCGTTGTGGGCCCCGCAGTGGGGCGCCGGCATCCTGGGCGAGATCTCCGGGCAGCCGCTGCCGGTGAGCGTGGCCGTGGTGGCCGCATTCTTCGGCCTCGTCGCGCTGTACTGCCGGGTGCTGCACCGCACGCTGGTGCTGGTGCGTCGCGATGCCCGGTCCGCTGCGCCCGCCTCGGTGTGGTGGATGTTCGCCATCCCGTACAACTTCGTCGAGGACTTCTTCATCGTCCACCGGATCGCCGCCTCGGTGGCCGTCGATGCGCGGGTCCCGGCCCGCGCCTTACGGCGCTGGTCGGCGGTCGGCTACGGCTGGTGCACCCTGCAGATCGTGTCGCTGTTTCCCGGAGCCTCCGGCTTCGCCGCCGGGATCCTGGCCGGGCTGCTGTGGGCGGCGCACTGGGTGATGACCGTACGCATGAACCGTCGCCTCACCGCCGGGCGCGTGCCCGCCGGGGCCGTCGCCGCGACACGGTAGGTTCACCGGATGCCGCTGCCGCGCTTCGACCGGTTGCCTCCGGGCACCCGGGCGGCCATCCTCGCCGTCGCCCGCAGCCACTTCGCCCGCGCCGGCCGGCATGAGGCGTCGTTCAACCAGATCATCGCCGACGCGGGGATCTCCAAGACCACGGCCTACCACTATTTCGACGGCAAGGACGACCTCTTCGCCGCCGTCGTCGCCGACGTGACCGGCCGGACGCTGACGGCGCTGGGTCCCTGGGCCGAGGCCGGCACCGCGGAAGCGCTGTGGGAGCAGGTGACGGCCGGGACCCACCGGCTGCTCGCGCACCTGCGCGACCATCCCGACGACCGGGCGGTCCTGGCCGGCGCGTCGCTCAGCGAGCAGAGCAGTCCGTGGATCGACCACCTCGTCGGCAACGCCCTGCGCCTCGGCCTGATCGACACCCACCCCGACCTCGAACTGATCACCATGGCGACCGCGGCCGTCATCGGCACCGTCGACGGCTGGGCTCTGCGCCGGCCGGACGCAAACCCGGGGGAAGCGCTGATCATCCTCCTCAGGCGGCTCTGGAACACTCCGCAGAAGTAGCGGCAAAGGCGACGCCCGCGATGTGGGTGTTGAACGGGGTGTGCAGCCGGTACGGCTCGGTGTCGACCCGGGCGAAGCCGGCGGCGCGGAGCAGGCCGGCCAGGTCCCTCTCAAGCGCGACCGCGGCCCGGCAGCCCGGCACCGGCCGAGGTGTACGCCACGACGGTGCTGTCGGCCGGTTTCACCTGATCGAGCCGCTGCTGCACCAGGCGATTGTCACTCGCCCGGGCCGGGGGGTGTCCCTATGGGTTTCGTCAAGCGGCGAG
>NZ_BOQL01000061.1 GCF_018332655.1 Actinoplanes auranticolor
CAACAGCTACCAGGTCAGACAGGCCCGCCACACCGGCCGGCGACATCCCGGACCACCCACGATCGACCTGATCAACCTCCACCCACCACGAAGATCAACCTAAGCTGAGTGGCATTGGCTCATGAACGGCCACCCTCCCCCTGCCGGCTGCGTGCTCGCAAGACCGGTCAGGCGCCCGGGAGCTGCGTCAGAACCGACGAGCCGGCCATGACCCACGCCCCCCACACCTCGACGATCTTCCCGTCGGCGATCCGATAGACCGCGAACTCCTGAGTGTCCACCGCCCGGCCCGTCGGCGCGGCCCCGCCGGTGTGCACGCCGGTGTCGGTGAAGTGGGCGGACAGCCGGTCGCCGTCAACGAGCAGATGCCGCACTTTCCACCGGTAGCCGGGAAACGGCTCCACCATCGCCCGCAGGCCCGCGACGTACCGGTCGAAGCCCTGGTCGATGCCGTTGATCCGCACCTCGGGATCGACGAACTCGGCGAGGTCGCCGAACCGGCGATCGTTGCAGCACGCCAGGTAGCGCCGGTAGAAGTCCCGCAGAGCGTCGCTGTCCACGACCCCATCCTGGCCCGGCCTGTCATCCCCGCCAACCTTTCATGGCCGCACTGCGGACTCGCCCGGGGTGGCAGTCAAGGGCAGCGATCAGAGGCACCTGAAGAAGAGCAGGCCAGGGCAGCTCCGTGCCGTCGTCGGGCGCGCTCGGAGGGCACTCGGGCCGGATGATAACCCGGCAAAGTTAATACAATGCCCTAATGGAACAAAACGGTACGATCTTCCGACTCACCACGCGTCGTGTTCTTGCGGCTGCACTGGTGATGGCCGCCTCGGGCGCGCTCGCCGTGAACGCCCAGCCGGCCAGTGCTTCGTCGCACCAGCCTTGCAAGATCGACAAGCACCGCACCACCGCCGGTGTCACCAAGGTCGGTACGGCCACTGCCACCGTCGTCACCGACGGCGTGAAGCTGACCACCGCCCGGTCGAGCAACTCCGACAAGGTGTCGTGGCAGTCCTCCTTCAAGCCGGTGCCGGCCAGCACCGTGACCGAAGTGAGCTACGAGACCGTCAAGCTCGACACGACGGCCGGCGACAACAACACCGTCAACGACGCCGCGCTGCCGTCGTACCACCTCTACGTCAAGACGCCCGCGGGTGACGGCGTGCTGATCTTCGAGCCGTACTACTACCTGAGCTCGATCGGCGCCGGGAACCCGCAGCGCAAGGTCCGCACCGAGTGGAACGTGCTCGACGGTCCGCTGTGGACGTCCTCGGCCACGATCGCCGGTCTGCCCAAGACCGCGGGTGGCCCGGCCACCAAGACCTTCGCCGAGGTCGTCGCGGCCAACCCGCGGATGACCGTCAATGGCATCGGCTTCGGTCTCGGCACCTACAACGCCGGAGTGACCGCCGTCCTCGACGAGCAGCGCTTCGCCACCTCCCGGCAGTGCACCGAGCACCAGTGGTCGACCGGTTTCAAGGGCGGCGGCTGGTGGCGCTAGACGCCGGCAGCTGACTCGGCGGCCGGGTCCCACCAGGACCCGGCCGCTGCCGTCGGTGTCCTCGTACGATGGGCCCGAGCGTTCCCGCGGCTGAGAGGACACCACCGTGTACCTGATGATCTCGACCTATCGCGCCCCGCTGGAGCAGGTCGACGAGGCCCGGACCGCGCATCTGGCCTTCGTCGACGAGCTGCAGCGCGCCGGTGTGCTGGTCTCCGCCGGCCGCCAGGATCCGCCGGTCGGCGGCATCCTGCTGCTCGACGTCGAGTCCGAGGCCCGGGCGCACGAGCTGCTCGCCGACGACCCCTACGTGCGCCAGGGCCTGGCCGACTACGCCGCGACCGGCTGGCTCCCCACCCGCGGCGTCCTCGCCGACTGGAAGAGCCCGACCGCCTAACGCACGCCGACCTCGGCGAGGGCGCGCCGCGCGTTGCCCTCGGCGATCTCGCGCATGAACGCCGCGTGCGGGAAGTCGCCCTCGATGAGCTGCAGCGGCCCGGCGACCAGCGACAGGTAGTGCACGAGCCGGTAGAGCGCGAGCCGGGCCGGATCCGGCCCGACCGTGCGCAGCGCCGGGTAGAGCGGGCCGAAGCGCAGCTCCAGGAAGGCGTGTTCCCACTCCACGTCGAAGAACATCGCCGCTTCGATGTCGATCAGGACCGGTTCGCCGCCGGGGCCGATCAGGACGTGGTCGGGGCCGAGTTCGCCGTGGATCAGGCCGTACCCGGATCGGGGTCGCACCGCCGCGAACCGCTTGTGCAGCTCTTCTTCCAGCCGGCTGCGTGCCGCCGCGATGCGCGGGTCGCGCGCGGCCGCCTCGACCAGGCAGTTGAGGCCGCGTTGCCGGGCGAAGCCGGCGGGGGTCTCGCCGGGGAAGCCGAATGTGGGTGACCGGTGGCTGTGCATCGTGCGGAGCATCTCGCCCAGCCGGCCGACGATCTGGCGGCCGGCGGTCGCGTCCCGCTCCAGCAGCGCCTCCAGGGTGCCGCCGCGGACATCCTCGACCAGCGCGCGGTCCGGACCCAGGGCCACGATCTCCGGTACGCGCACCCCGAGCTCATGCAGCAGCGCGTGGCACCGGACGAAACCGTCGCGCCCCGCGTCGGCCTGGAACGGTCCGACGTCGAGCCCGGTCTGCGCGGGCCAGAAGTTCTCCTCCGCCGCCCAGCGGTACAGCAGCACGGTCGCGCCGTCGTCGAGGGTGAGGCGGTAGACGCCCTTGGTGGTGCCTCCGGCGAGCCGGGCCAGCTCGTGGAGCCGGCGGTCGGTGCCGTACGTGTCCCGTACGAGATCATGCAGGTCTTCTGTGGTGACGAAAGCGCGCATCCGGCCCACCTTGCCGCACCGGCGCGCGGTGGGACACCGAGTTACGCGCGGTGCGAGCGCAGCCGGCCGACCTCGCCCACGATCGTGTTGATCAGCAGGGTGTTGAGCAGGACGCCGGCCGCGACGCTGAGCCACAGCATGGCGATGGCCAGCCAGCCGTCGCCGAGCAGGAACACCGGCGCGAAGATGATCGAGACCGGCGCGGTGAGGCCGATCAGGTAGACCGCGGCCGACGAGGGCTCGTGGTTACCGGTGGCGAGATTCCCGCCGAGCAGGATGACCGAGGTGACCGCGACGGCGAACAGATAGACGCGGGTGGTCCAGGTGCCGAGGAAGAATGTGGTCATGCGGTCCATCGTGGTGAGGCCGGTGGACGCCCTCCTGAGTAGCGCTACTCAGGAGGGACCGGTACTCAGCTCAGATCCGCGCCGGTGAGCAACCCGCGGATGCCCAACTCGGCGGCGACCGCCGGATCGCACTCGTCCACGATGACGGCCGTACCGGTCACCGTCGCGCCCAGCGCCGCGAGCAGGTCGTGCAGGCCGCGGGCCTGGGCCCCGGTGACCGCCCAGTCGTCCACCACCAGTACCCGGTCGGCCGGACCGATCAACCGGGTGCGCACGCCCAGCTGCTGACCGTCACCGCGATGGTCGGCGGGCACCCGCGCCCACGTCATCGGCTCGGCGATCGGCAGCCGCGCCCCCGCCCGGTACGCCTCCACGAAGCCGACGCCCAGCGCGCGGGCCACCAGCGGGCCGACGAGGAACCCGGTCACCTCCGGGGAGACCACGACCGTCGGCGTGGCGTCCGGAAAAAGTCCGGCCAGTCCCGGACCGAGGCCGTTCAGCACCAACGGGTCGCGCCACCAGCCGGAGCGGTCGCTGACGAGCAGATCGGTGCCCGGACCGGGGTCGGTCCAACGGAATCCGGCGCGAAGCCGGTCACGGAGGTCGGATGCCACAGCGCCATGGTGTCACCGCGGGCGCGGTGTCCCGCCGCCGAGTGGGCAGAACCCGCTCAGACTAGGGGTCAAGTTGATGCAGGCGCCCACGTGGATCAGGCATGCTGTTCGGCGTACCCATGCCGATTCTCCCGGCGGGCCCCCGCCCGCTCAGCCCAGCATCCCGCGCCGGCCTCGGCGCGGCCCTCGTGCTGCTCGTCGTCGTGTCGGGCGTGGAGGTCGCGGACGGTCCGCAGGCGAACTTCGTCGGGCTCTACGCCGCCGTGCCGTTCCTGGCCGCCGTGTTCGCGTACTGGCAGACCGTGCTGGCCGTCGGCGCGGTCGCCACGATCGTCGGGATGGTCTTCGCCGGGACGGACGGCCGCTTCGACACCGTCGGCATGGTCAACGTGGTGGGGATCACGCTGGCCACCGGGATCGCCGCCGCGGTCGCGACCATCCGGCAGCGCAAGGACAACCGGATCGCCGAGCTGCTGCGCCTGGCGGCGGTCGCCCAGCAGGCGGTGCTGCGCCCGCTCGGCCCGCAGGTCGGCAGCCTCGCGGTGGCGGGCCGCTACATCTCGGCGTCGGCCGCGGCGGACATCGGGGGAGACCTCTACGAGGCCCTGGACACGCCGTACGGCGTGCGGATCATCATCGGCGACGTGCGGGGCAAGGGCCTGGACGCGGTACGGCTGGCGAGCATCGTGCTGGGCTCGTACCGGCACGTGGCGTTCGAGCGCGCCGATCTGCGTTCCATCGTCACGGACCTGGACCGGGCAGTCGCCCGCAGCGTCGGTGACGAGGACTTCGTGACCGCCGCGCTGGTCGAGGAGCGGGGCGGCACCCTCACCATCGTCAACTGTGGACATCCGGCCCCGCTGCTGCTGCGGCGTGGGCAGGTCATCGCCCTCGATCCGCCGGCGCCGGCGCCGCCCCTGGGGTTCATGCCGGTGGCCCGGCCCCGGGTGGAGCGGCTGGAGCCGGGGGACCGGCTGCTGCTGTTCACCGACGGGCTGGGCGAGGCGCGCCGGGACGGCGAGTTCTTCCCGACCGCGGACCGGGCGTGGCGGCTGCTGGGTCACGGCACGGTCGGGGACGGCCTGGCGTCGCTCGAGACCGCCCTGGTCGACTGGGTGCACGGGCAGCTCGAGGACGACATCGCCCTGGTGCTGCTGGAGTACACCGGTCCGGACGGCAGCGCGTCCGTGGCCATGCCGAGCTGGGAAGTCGGCGCGGCCGGGAGCTAGTCCTCGTGCTTGTCCGGTACGGCGGCAGTCGTCTGGTCGGTGGGCGTCCGGTTCTCGGGCGCGGGTGCCGGAGCGGGTACCACGGCGACCGTGGCGCGTGCGGCAATCGTCTCCGGCTGACGGTGCCGCCCCACGTAGTGGCGCGGCTGATCCGCCTGGCGGGGCTCCGGAATCAGACTCTTGATCGTGGCGAACATGCTGACCTCCCCGGGTCGGTCGTACGTTTCGTCGCGTACAACCGGAGCAACGATGGGCTCGGCCCGTCGATACGTCCGGACGGCGCGGCGACTTGCAAATGGCCGAACGGTTGTCCCGATTCCCACCTGATCGGAGACGTTTGACCCCCAACCCGACGGACAGGAAATGATCGAAGCGGACTTGTCGGTCCTACCAGCGGGTAATACAGTGGTGGTTACTGACGGGTAACTCGCGTCCGGAGAGCGGGGCCAGAAACACATGAGTCACTACAAGAGCAACCTGCGCGACCTCGAGTTCAACCTCTTCGAGGTCTTCGGGGCGGATCGTGCTTTCGGCCAGGCGCCGTTCGACGGCATCGACGCCGAGACCGCGCGCGACGTGCTCGCGGAGGTCAACCGCCTCGCTCGCGAGGATCTCGCGGCCAGCTACATCGAGGCCGACCGCAACCCGCCGCGTTTCGACCCGGCGACCAACACCGCGGACCTGCCCGAGGCCTTCAAGAAGTCGTACGCCGCGTTCATGGAGTCCGAGTTCTGGCGCATGGACCTGCCCGAGGCGCTCGGTGGCACCCTGGCGCCGCGGGCGCTGTGGTGGGCCATCGCCGAGCAGATCCTCGGCGCCAACGCCCCGGTCTGGATGTATTCCTCCGGCCCCTCGTTCGCGCACGTCGTGCACGTCGAGGGCACCGAGGAGCAGAAGAAGTGGGCCCGACTCTTCGTCGACAAGCAGTGGGGCTCGACGATGGTGCTCACCGAGCCCGACGCGGGCTCCGACGTCGGCGCCGGCCGCACCCGGGCGATCGCGCAGCCCGACGGCTCCTGGCACATCGAGGGCGTCAAGCGCTTCATCACCTCGGGCGAGCACGACCTGAGCGACAACATCATCCACTACGTGCTGGCCCGCCCGGTCGGCGTCGAGGGTGTGGGCGGCCCGGGCACCAAGGGCCTGTCGCTGTTCATCGTGCCGAAGTTCCACTTCGACGCCGAGACCGGCGAGCTGGGCGAGCGCAACGGCGTCTACGCCACCAACGTCGAGCACAAGATGGGTCTGAAGGTCTCCAACACCTGCGAGATGACCTTCGGCGAGGGCGCGCCGGCCAAGGGCTGGCTGCTCGGCGACGTGCACCAGGGCATCCGGCAGATGTTCATGATCATCGAGTACGCCCGGATGATGGTCGGCACCAAGGCGATCGCCACCCTCTCCACCGGCTACCTGAACGCGCTGGAGTACGCGAAGAACCGCGTCCAGGGCGCCGACCTGGTGCAGAACTCGAACAAGGCCGCCCCGCGCGTCACGATCACCCACCACCCGGACGTGCGCCGCTCGCTGATGCTGCAGAAGGCGTACGCCGAGGGTCTCCGCTCGCTGGTCATCTACACCGCCACCTGGCAGGACAAGGTCGCCATCGCGCAGGCCGCCGGGGACAAGGAGGGCGCCGAGCTGGCCGAGCGGGTCAACGACCTGCTGCTGCCGCTGGTCAAGGGCGTCGGTTCGGAGCGGGCGTACGAGCTGCTCGGCCACGAGTCGCTGCAGACCTTCGGTGGTTCCGGCTTCCTGCAGGACTACCCGCTGGAGCAGTACGTCCGCGACGCCAAGATCGACACCCTGTACGAGGGCACCACGGCGATCCAGAGCCTGGACCTGATCTTCCGCAAGATCGTCAAGGACCAGGGCCAGGCCCTCGCCGCGCTCGCCACCGAGATGCAGGAGTTCATCGACAGCGAGGCCGGCAACGGTCAGCTCAAGGTCGAGCGCGCGTCGCTCGGCAAGGCGCTCGGCGAGATGCAGGCCATCCTCGGCATCCAGATGGGCTGGCTGCAGGCCGCGCAGGGCGGTGACGCCCGCGAGCTGTACAAGGTCGGCCTCACCTCCCGCCGGGTGCTGCTCGCCCTGGGTGACGTGGTCGTCTCGTGGCTGCTGCTGCGCGGGGCCGAGGTCTCCCTCAAGGCGCTGGGCACCGAGTCCGGCACGGCGGACAAGGCCTTCTACGAGGGCAAGATCGCCGCGGCCCGGTTCTTCGCCCGTGAGGTGCTGCCCCGCATCGGCTCGGACCGCCGGATCATCGAGAACACCACCCTCGACGTGATGGACCTGCCCGAAGAGGCGTTCTGATCTTCACACTCTCCGGATAAGCCGAAGGCCGGCGGACAATGACGTCCGCCGGCCTTCGGCTATCCGCGGGCAGTGTGCTCGATGATCAACGGCATCGAGAACGGCTCGGTCCCTGACCAGGGCCTCTCGGCCCGGTGCACGGCGAGCCCGGCGGTTCGCAGCGCCGTCAGCTGCGCCTCCGCGTCGTACGGGCGCAGCAGGATCGACACGTCGGACATCGTGGGGTTGTGCCCGATGACCAGCACCGTGCGCACCGAGTCCGGTACGGCCCGCAGCAGATCGATGACCTCCGTGCGCCCGCCGTCGTAGAGCCGCTGCTCATAGTGCACCTCGGGGCTGCGCGCCTCCGGGTCGGCCTGCGCCAGCGCCACCGAGACGCCCTGCCAGGTCTGCCGGGTCCGGCGCGCCGACGAGCAGAGCACCAGATCCGGGCGCAGCCGTTCGTCGGCCAGCCAGGAGCCGGCCGCATCGGCGTCGGCGTCACCCTTCTCGGTGAGCCGGCGCTCGAAATCGGGCAGCTCCCCGGGAGTCTCGGCCTTCGCGTGCCGCAGCAGGACCAGCGTGCGCACAGTCATGGGCACAGCTTGCCTGATTGAGGAATCCGCCGCCTGGGTAGACACCCGGAACGACGTATTGCCGCGGCTCGGTGCGGCAGCCACGAGCCTGGGAGGCCATTTATGGGCATCGGCGGAAGTATTTTCCTACTCGCGCTGGGAGCGATCCTGGCGTTCGCTGTCAACGCGGACATCAGCGGTCTGGACATCAACGTCGTCGGCTACGTACTCATGCTGGCGGGCCTCATCGGCCTGGCCATCACGCTCTGGTTCTGGAACAGCCGCCGCCGTCCCGCCGCCGCCGTGCAGCAGCAGCGGCCGGTCGTCAGCAACGACCCGGCCTACCGCGACGGTGAGGTCGTGCAGGAGTACCGCGAGACCACCCGTCGCGAGCCCCCGCCGCCGCCGTACGGCGCCTGACAGCAGACGACCGGGAGTGCCACCGCCTGCGGTGGCACTCCCTTCGTCGTGTCCGGATCAGGCCAGCTGGGCGCGGACCGCGTCGGCCAGCGGGGTGGCCGGGCGGCCGAGCAGGTGCGCCAGGTCCTCGGGGCCGGTGTAGAGCGCACCGGAGGCCGCGTGGTGGTCCGAGTCGGCCAGGACCGCGGCGAAGCCCTCCGGGACGCCGACGCCGACCAGGAACTCGACGTACTTGTCCTGCGGCAGGTCGGTGTAGGTGACCTCGCGGCCGGACTGGCGGGAGACCTCGGCGGCGAGCTCGGCCAGCGTGACGCCTTCGCCGCCCAGCTCGTACACCTGCTTGTCGTGGCTGTCCGCGAGCACCGCCGCGGCCGCCGCCTCGGCCAGGTCGGCCCGGGTGGCCAGGCTGAGCCTGCCGTCACCGGCGGCACCGACCAGGCCGTGCTCGAGGGCGCCGCGCAGGTCGTAGTTCTCCAGGTACCAGCCGTTGCGCAGGATCACCGACGGGATGCCGGAGGCGGCCAGGGCCTGCTCGGTGGCGAGGTGCTCGGTGGCCAGGATCATGCCGGACGAGTCGGCGTGCGGCGCGCTGGTGTAGACGATCAGGCCGACCCCGGCGTCCTTGGCCGCGTCGACCACGTTGCGGTGCTGCGGGATGCGCTTGCCGGGTTCGCTGGCGGAGACGAAGAGCAGCTTGCCGGCGCCCGCGAACGCCTTGCGCAGGGACTCCGGCTCGTCGTACGAGGCGTACTGGACGCGTACGCCACGGTCGGCGAGGTCCTGAATCTTCTCGATGCTGCGGCCCACCGCCACGATCTGGTCGGCGGGCACGCCGCGCGAGAGCAGGTTCTCGACGGCGTGGCGGCCGAAATGTCCGGTGGCGCCGGTGACGACGATGGTCATGCGAACTCCTCAACAAGCGTTTCCGACGGCCGGTCGACCGTCCCCTGGCACAACTACGCAGCTGGAGGCTTACTTCCCAGGAGATAGAGAGCACCTTGAAGTGCAGTACACACCTGAGGGATAGTTCCCTGGTGGAAGCCGACGTGTACGCCAAGAACTGCCCCAGCCGTCAGCTGCTGGACCGCATCGGAGACGCCTGGAGCGTGCTGATCGTCGCATCGCTGGCCGACGGCGCGATGCGCTACACCGAACTCGCGCACCGCATCTCCGGCATCAGCCCCAAGATGCTCACCCAGACGCTGCGCGCCCTGGAACGCGACGGCCTGGTCACCCGTACGGTCTATCCGGTCGTCCCGCCCCGGGTCGACTACGCCCTGACCTCCCTCGGGCGCAGCCTGCTGAGCCTCGTCGACGCGCTGCAGGAGTGGGCCGAGAAGCACATCGCGGACGTGGTCGAAGCGCGCAACGCCTACGACGCGCGGGACTGAAGCCACTCCAGCGCCGCTGCCGCCGAGGTCAGGATCGAGAGGTGGCCGTCCTCCGGGCGCAGCCACAGCTCGGCGGTGGGGCAGTGCCCGGCCAGCCAGACGCCGTGCGAGCCGGGCACCATCAGATCCGCGCCGCCGTGCACGATCAGCACCGGCACGGTGATGGTGGCCGGGTCGAAGCCCCACGGTGCGACGTAGGCCAGGTCGTCGTCGATCAGCGCGGCCGGGCCGGCCGCCAGCGCCGGGTGCACCACGTCGAGGATCCACGCCCACTCACCGGCGAACATCGCCTGGTCGCGCTCGGTGAAGCCCGGCTCGGCGTCGGTGCTCGTCGCCTCATGACGCTCTTTGGCAGCACGGCCCCAGCTCGCGGCGCGCAGGGAGGCTTCGCCGGAGGGCGCCATCCCGGCGAACCAGTCCAGTCCGGCGGCGTCGTAGGGGGCGAGGCCCGAGAGGCTGGTCACGGCGGTCACCCGATCCGGCAGCAGGGCGGCACAGGCCAGGGCGTGCGGGCCACCACCGGAGTGACCCATGGCGGCGAAGCGGTCGAGACCGAGCTCGTCCGCGACGGCCGCGACATCACCCGCGGCCGACGCGATGTCGCGGTCCGGGCGAGGGCTGGAGCCGCCGTAACCCGGCCGGTCGTACGAGAGCCAGCGGATCCCGTCACGCATCAGCGGCACCGGGGGCGCGCCGAGGTTCGGGGTGCCGTGGAACCAGAAGACCGGCGTGCCGTCCCCGCCCGTGTCGTACGCGTGCACGGTGCGGCCGTCGCCGAGCTTCAGGTCGAACTGCTCCATGCGGTAGGGCCTTTCCTGCTGATCATGGCGACGCGGAAGCTGGACCCGGCGCAGGCCGTCATGCTCGGCAGGATAGGTCCTACGCGTAGAGCGCGAAATAGATGGCTATGTGGTGGCAGAGGGCGGCCAGCAGGGTGCAGGCATGGAAGAACTCGTGGTGGCCGAAGACGTCCGGCCACGGGTTCGGGCGGCGCATCGCGTAGAAGACCGCGCCGACGCTGTACATGACGCCGCCGGCGGCCAGCAGCACCAGGTCGGCCAGGCCGCCGTTGTTCAGGATGTCCGGCAGGATCGCCACCGCGCCCCAGCCGAGCGCCAGGTAGAGCGGGGCACCGACCCAGCGGGGCAGGTGCGGCCAGATGCTCTTGAGGGCCACGCCACCCACGGCCCCGGTCCAGATGAGGGTGAGCAGCAGGGTCGCCTTGTCCCGCTCCAGCAGCAGGACGCAGAACGGCGTGTAGGTGCCCGCGATGAAGATGAAGATCATCGAGTGGTCGAGGCGTCGCATGATCTGGTAGCCGCGCTTGCCCCAGTGGCGCCGGTGGTAGAGCGCGCTGATGCCGAACAGGCCACACACCGTGATGCTGTAGATCAGGGTGCTCACGAACGGCGCGATGCCGGGACGGGTCGCGGCGATGGAGCAGAGCACGACGCCGCAGACGAGCGCGACGAAGAACGCGTACTGGTGCAGCCGGCCGCGCAAACGCGGCTTGCCGATGGCGGCCGGTTTCATCTGGAACGGGGCTTCGGGCGTCACGGCTCCAGGTTACGGCACCGTAGGTTACTGATCGGTAGTGAAGCGGGTCACCTCAGCTGTCGAGGCCGCGAAGGATCAGCGGCAGCCGGGCCGCCGCACCCGGCTCCACCAACACCGGCACTCCCCAGTCCTGCCTGGTGAGGTGGCAGGCGGCGTGCTCCACGTCCGCGTCACAGGTCGCGGCCTGGGCCACCACCTGCAGGATTCCCTTGGGCACGGCCGGATTGAGCACCAGCCGGCGGGACAGATCGGTGGACGTGCCGTCGCCCTCCAGCAGCAACTCCGGCGGGGACGCGGAGACCACCAGACGGGTCGACGGCCCGAACGACGTGTCCAGCTTCTGGCCCGGAGCCGGGTCGAAGATCACGTCCAGGGTCACCTCACCCGGCGCCAGCGACGACGGCGGGCGCTCGGTGCGGTGCCGCTCGCCGGCGACCGTACGGACCGCGCCGGGCGCGAGCCGCACCAGGCGGTGGGCGCCGGACTCGACCACGACCACCTCACCGGCGCGGGTGAGCAGGATGTCACTCGGCTCGGCCAGGCCGGAGTCCACGGTGGACACCTCACCGGAGGCCGGATCGAAGCGCCGGACAGCACCGTTGTAGGTGTCGGCGATCAGCACCGAGCCGTCCGGCAACGCGCAGACCCCCAGCGGATGCTGCAACAGTGCCTCGGCCGCCGGCCCGTCCACGTGGCCGAAGTCGAACAGGCCCTGGCCGACGGCGGTGTGCAGCTCACCGGCCTCGACCCAGCGCAGCGCCGACGTCTCGCTGTCCGCGACCCAGAGCCGGTCGCCGGCCGCCGACAGGCCCGAGGGCTGTGCCATCCACACGTCGGGCAGCTTGCCGTCGCGCAGGGCCTCGACGGTGGTGCCCGCGTACACGCCGGAACCGCCGGTGGCCGGATCGAACCACCAGAGCTGATGGATGCCCGCCATCGCGACGATCACCTGACCCTCGAACCAGGCGACGTCCCAGGGCGAGGAGAGCGCCACCCCGTCGTCGGCCGCGGTGCGCCAGGGCCGCCCGGTGCCGGCGACGGTGACGACCTCCCCGGTCTCCAGCCGCAGGCCGCGCAGCAGGTGATTGACCGTGTCGGCGACGACCACGTCGTAGTCGGCGGTGCCGGCGGGCAGCAGGGAGAGGCCCTGAGGCTCGGAGAAGCTCGCGACTTCGGCCGGGCCGTCGGCGCGGCCCCGCTCACCCGTGCCGAACCGGCGCACCAGCGATTCGCCGTCGGCGGTCAGCTCCACCAGCGAGTGGCGGGCCGAATCGGAGACGAGCAGATTGCCGTTGGGCAGCTCGACGGCCTTGCCGGGGAACCGCAGCAGGGTGTCGGGGGCGGCCGGCGGCACGTACGGGCCGTCGCCGCGGTGCAGCGTGCCCTTGGCCCCGTGGGTGGCGATCAGCTCGTCCAACAGGCGCATCAGGCCCTCGGCGTGACCTTCACCGGCCATCGAGGCGACGACGTACCCCTCGGGGTCGATCACCGAGAGGGTGGGCCAGGCCTTGGCGGCGTACTGCTGCCACATGTGCATGTCGGCGTCGTCCAGGACGGGGTGGTGCACGCCGTAGCGTTCGACGGCGGCGGCCAGGGCGGCCGGGTCCCGCTCGTGCTCGAACTTCGGCGAGTGGACGCCGATGACGACCAGGGCGTCGCCGTACTTCTCCTCGAGGGGCCGCAGCTCGTCCAGGACGTGCAGGCAGTTGATGCAGCAGAACGTCCAGAAGTCGAGAATCACCACCTTGCCGCGCAGGTCGGCCAGGGTGAGGGAACGGCCACCGGTGTTCAGCCAGCCTCGGCCCCGCAGCTCCGGGGCGCGTACGCGCGCGGTCATGAGCCCATCGTGCCCGACGCGCGGCCCACCCCCGGTCCGGGGTGGCCGCGCTTCGCGCACGTCACATCGTCAGGGCCGTGGCTTGAGGCAGAGCACCTGACTGCGGCCGTTGTCGGTCGGGTTGACCACGTACGGCTGGTTCGGGTCCGGGCACTGCTCCTTGGTGTCGACGATCGCCGTCACCTCGAACGACCCGGCATCACTGCAGTTCGCGGTGACCGCCTCGTTGCCGTTGCGCTTGACGCAGTCGCCGGCGCTCACCGAGAAGCCGGTGGCACCGCCGTCGTCCGACCCGCGGGCGATCAGCCAGGTGACGCCCAGCGTGAGGCCCACGATCAGACCCGCGCCGAGGATCACCCCGAGGATCACCGGCAGCATCCGCACGTGCGGCGTCTCCGGCTTGGCCACCTCGGTCGGCACGATCTCCGGGGCGTCCGCCTTGAAGGAGTCGAACCGGCCCTGGTCGGCGTCCGGCTCGGCCCGGCCGGGCCAGGCCGCGGTCTGCTCCGGGCCGGGCGGCGTCACCGTGGCCCGGCTGGCCGGCCCTGGGAAGACACCGCCCATCCGCGGCCGATCACCGAACGGCTGGGTCTCGTCGGGCGCCGGCGGGAAGCCGTTCTCCAGCGGCGGGGCCGCGTGCATCGACGGCAGGGCGGGCGCGGGCACGTACGGCTGATCCGGGCCCTGCCCACGGCCCGACACGTCCGTGGTGTTCTCGCTGTACTGGTCCGGCGGCGTGGTGCGGGCGGCCGGGTTGCCGGGCACCGCGCCCGGCTGGTCCGGCTGACCGGACCGGCCGCGGCCGGCGATGTCCGTGGTGAACTCGGTGAACTGGGCGGCGGCGGCGCGCGGATCCGGCGCCGGCCCGGGAGCCGGCGAGGCGGGTGCGAACGGCTGACCGGGCGGGCTCACCCGGGCACTGGCCGAGGCCCGGCCCGACGCGCGGTTGCCCGGCTGGACACCGCCGGACGTGGGTGCCGCACCGAAGGCACCGGAGGTGGGTGCCGACTCGGGAGCGCCGGACTCCGCCGACGGGCCGCCGTGCTCCGGAGGCGCGCCGAACGGACCCGACGACGGACGGGGCGCGAACGGGTCGTCCTGGCCGCCGTACCGGTCCTCCTGGCCGTCCCCGAACGGGGCAGCGCCGGACGACGGCCGGGTCCCGAACGGAGCCTCGGCCGGACGCCCGTAGGTGCCGTCGGCAGACGGCGGCGTGCCGTGGGTGCCGTCGACAGGCGGCGGCGTGCCGTAGGTGCCGTCGGCCGGGCGGCTCTCCGGGTGCTTGCCGTAGGTGCCGTCGGGCTGCGGCGCGAACGCGCTCGCGGGTGGCGTGCCGTAGGTGCCGTCGGACTGCGGCGCGAACGGGCTCGCGGGCGGGGTGCCGTAGGTGCCGTCGGCCGGGCGGGTCTCCGGGGCCTGGCCGTAGGCGCCGGAGGTCGGCGCGGCGCCGCGGGCACCCGAGGTGGGTGCCGCGCCGAACGCCCCGCTGACCGGCTGATCCTCGTCCTGGTACGGCGACTGCGGTGCGGGCTCGTCGGCGGCCGCGGCCGGGCGACCGTAGACGCGCGGCTGCGGGCTCGCCGAGGGCGGCGGGGGCACTTCCTCGGCGTCCCCGGGCGGAGTGACCCGGCTCGCCACGGGAACGGAAGCGCTGGCCGACACCGGACGTGCGGTGCCCTTGGCCGGTCCCGGACGCTCGGCGGCCGCGGACGGCTCGCCGGACTCGGGCCGCTCGGCGGGGTCCCGCGGCTGCGGCACCGCTGCGCCGCTGCGGGGCTCGGCTGCCACCGGGGAGCCGATGCTGCCGAGGGAGGCGCCCGGAACACGCTGCGGATACCCGCCACTGCCGCCCTCAGGACGAACAGCATCGGGCGGACCGGTGGCCGCGAACGAGGCGCCCGGAATGCGCTGGGCGTAGCCGCTGCCGCCGGGACCGTCCGAGGACTGCTCGGCGTCGAAGCGGGCGGCCTCGGGCCGGGCGAACGGCGACGACTGCTGGCCGTCCTCGTCCGGGCGCTCGCCGAAGCCCCGACGTGCGGGCAGGTCGTCGGGCTGACCGGAGACGGGTCGTCCCGGACCGTCGGCTCCCTCGCGACGGAACGAGCCGTCACGGAAGGGGTTGCTGTCGGGGCGGCTGGCGCCGGGGAAGCCTTCGCTATCGACGTCGTCGTCTCCACCGGTCGGGAAGCCACCGCCGCGGGTCGGCAGCGTGCCGTTCTCGGCGGCGGCGCGGGCGGAGAAGGCACCGTCGGCGCCGAAGGGGCTGCTGTCGGGGTTGCTGCGACCCGGGAAGGCGTCGCCGTCACCGCCGTCGCCGCGGGACGGGAAGGGGCTGCGGTCGGCGTCGCTCCCGGGGCGGAAGGTTCCGTTGTCGACGGCGTTGCGTGCGGAGAAGGCACCAGCGCTGTCGGTCTCGCCGCGGGAGGGGAAGGGGTTGCCGTCGGCGTCGTCGCGGGGAGCGAAGGTGCCGTTGTCGGCGGCGGCCCGCGCGGAGAAGGCGCCGTCGCCGGCCGGGCGGCCTGGGAAGGCACTGCCGGCGGCGTCGTCGCGGGCAGGAAGTCCGCTGCTTGCGGCGTCGCTGCGGACGGGGAAACCGCCGTTCTCGCTGCCGTCGCGGGCCGGGAAACCGGGACCTGCGGCGTCGCCGCGGACCGGGAAACCACCGCTTGCGGCGTCGCCGCCACGGGCACCGGCGCCACGGATCGGGAAGCTTCCGTTGCCGGAGCCTCCCCGGGTCGGGAAGCCGCCGCTTTCGCTGCCGCCGCGAGCCGGTAGCCCACCGTTCTCACTACCACCGCGAGCCGGCAGGCCGCCGTTCTCGCCGCCGCTGGGGGCGGGGAAGCCACCGCTGTCCGGGCCGGCGGGCGGTGCGTCCGGCAGGCCGGTCAGGGTCGCGCCGGGAACGCGGACGCGCTGGTCGCCGAAGGCCGAGATGCCCGGGGGACGTTCGCGGGACTGCTGGTCGTCGTCGGGGCGTGCGGATCCGAACGTCTCGCCGGACGGGGGGCCGCCGAAGGGCTCGCGGGGTGCCGGTGCGAAGGACGAGCGGTCAGCCGGGCCGGATGCGGCGCCGAACGGCGACTGGTCGGCCGGGGCGCCGAACGGGGGCCGGTCGGCCGGGGCCGATCCCGGCCGGTCGAACGGCGAGCCACCGGGGCGGCGCGAAGTCTCCGGGCCGGTGGCCGGGGCGGATTCGGCCGGCTGGCGGGTCGGGGTGAAGCCGTTGAACTCGCCGACCGGCCCGTCCAGCGGTCCGCCCGCGATGCCGGGTGAACGCTGGGGCAGCTCGCCGCCGCCGCGGTACGGGTGCGGCGGGTCGGCGGGGCGGGCGAACGGGTTCTCCTGCGCTGCCGCGGACGGCTGGGCCGGCTGCGGGGGAGCCCAGGCGGACTCGGGGGCGGCCGGCGCGTCGGCGTTGCCCTGGGCCGGGATCGGCGGGCGCTGGGGCAGGGCACCGGGCTCGGGTACGCGGGCGGAGCCGCTCGAGCTCGACGAGAACTGGGCCGCGCCCGGACCGAAGGCCGGGCCCGCTGACTGCGGGCTCGAGCCGGCTGGTGAGCCGGACGGCGGCGGGAACCCGGCGGGCGGGAAGTCGGGGGCGGACGGCGACGAGGAGCCGGTCTGCTGGGAGAGCGGCGGCGGGAAGTCTGGCGATCCGGATCCGGACGCAGGGGATCCGGGCTGCTGGGGCGCGCGCTGGGAGAGCGGCGGCGGGAAGCCTGGTGAGGCGGATCCCGACGACGGCGAGCCCGGCTGCTGGGGCGCGCGCTGGGCCGGCGGCGGGAAGCCGGGTGACGCGGATCCGGAGGACGGGGACCCGGGCTGCTGGGGTGCGCGCTGGGAGAGCGGCGGCGGGAAGTCTGGCGACGGTGAGCCCGGTTGCTGGGCGCCCGGGAAGGCCGCGGGTGGGTAACCGGGCTGCTGAGGCTGGGTGCCCGGTGAGCCGGGCACGGCGGAGCCCGAGGAGACCGGTTGCTGGCCGGCCGGCGGCACCGCGGGCACCACGAACGGCGAGCCGCCGTTGGGGGTGGCGTGCGGCGGCGGGGCGTACGCGCTCGGGAAGGACTCCTGGGCGTGCGGATACGACGGGGCCCGGTCGGCGGTCGTGTGACCGTCGGAGTCCGGGGGGAAGGCGTCCGGCGGGAAGCCGTCGGTGCCGAACGGGTCGGCTCCGCTGCCCGACGTGGCCCCCGGCTGGTGGCCGGCGTGCTGGCCCTCGGACGTCATACGCGCCTCCTCCATGACTGTCGGCCGTGCCAGCTTGCCACGGACGCGGCCGACCCTGCAGAGCTCGGGCGTCGCCCGGTCGCTGCCCCGCCCGGCCGGCCGAGCCGGGCAGGTGACCGTCGCCAACCGTACCGGGCGTCGCGGACGGAAGAAATCCCGGTGTACGCCGTGCGGAGCGTGGTGGTGAGTCGGAAATCACGGAGGAGGGCGACCTTTGGTGGGCAATTGCCCTGATTGGAACGACGACGGCCCGCCCGGATAACCGGGCGGGCCGTCGGGCGCGGTGCTGTTCAGACGATCAGAACATGCGCTGCTGGCTGAGGATCGCGATCTCGTCCCGCATCGACTGCGTCGGCGCCGACTTCCACGCGCGGTCGATCGCGCGGGCGTCGCGCTTGGCGATGCGGCGGTTGCGGATGCGCTCGATGGTGCTCATGCGGTGCTCACTCCCTTGGGCCAGTGCTGGCCTCGTTTGCGGTGCCGTGTTCCGGCGCTGGTTCCATTGAACCGCGCCGGAACACGACCCGCCAACGATTCGGAGGGTGATCCCGCTTACCTACCTAAGGATCGAAGGCTGGGAAAACTGGTTGCCGACGAAACTCAGGTCCAGGACAGCAGTGCCGCCTCCGGATCCTCCAGGAAACCACCGACGTCGCGGAGGAACTTCGAGCCCAGTTCGCCGTCCACGATGCGGTGGTCGAACGAGAGCCCGAGGGTGGTGACCTGGCGAATCTTGATCTTTCCCTTGTGGACCCACGGGGTCGGGCGGACGGCGCCGAAGGCCAGGATGGCTGCCTCGCCCGGGGGCAGGATCGGCGTGCCGGTGTCGATGCCGAAGACACCGACGTTGGTGATCGAGAACGTTCCGCCGGACATGTCGGACGGTGGCGTCTTGCCCGACTTGGCGGTTTGCACGAGGGCAGTCAACGCATCCGCCAGCTCACGCAGCGTCAACCGGCCGGCGTCCTTGATGTTCGGCACGATGAGGCCGCGCTGGGTGGCGGCGGCGATGCCGAGGTTGACGTAGTCCTTGACGACGATCTCGTTCGTCGCCGCGGACCAGGTCGAGTTGACCATCGGGTGCCGCCTGACCGCCAGCAGCACCGCCTTGGCCACGAAGAGCAGCGGAGAGATCCGCACGTCACGGAACTCGGGCCGGGACTTGAGCCGCTCCAGTGACTTCATCGTCCGGGTCACGTCCACGGTCAGGAACTCGGTCACGTGCGGCGCGGTGAACGCCGACGCGACCATGTTCTCGGCCGTCAGCTTGCGCACGCCCTTGATCGGGATGCGCTGCTCGCGCGAGGCGTCGAACACGGCGGCCGTCGCCGGTGCCTGCTGAGTGACGATCGACTCAGTGACGGTCGTCTCTGCGGGCGCCGACGCGGTGGCCGCCGCCTGCTGGACGTCATCTCGGGTGATCGAGCCGAGCGGTCCGGTGCCGGCGATCATGGTCAGGTCGATCCCGAGATCACGGGCGAGCTTGCGCACCGGCGGCTTGGCGAGCACCGGCCCGGCGGGCCGAGCCGCCGGTTGAGCCGGGGCGGCGGCCGGTTGAGCCGGTGTCACGGGGGTGGGCTGGGTCGGTGCGGGTGGTGCGGCCGCCGGGGGGCGGGACGATGCCGGGGTCGGCTGGGTCACGGGCGCCGGTGCCGCCGCGGCAGCCGCCGGAGGCGGGGTGGCCGGTGCTGCGGTTGCCGGCGCTGGGGGCGTACCGATGCGGGGTCGGCGTTTGGCGGTTGCGGTTTTCGGGCCGTAACCGACGAGCACGGCCGTGCGGCCGCCCGGAGCCGGACCACCGATCATGCCGGGCTCGACCGAACCCTCCTCGGGCGCGACTTCGACCGCGGCGAGGGACTCCGCGGAGGGCACCGGACCGGCACCGGGGTCGGTGTCGATCGAGATGATCGGCGCACCGACCTCGACGGTCGTGCCGGCCTCGTGGAAGATCCGGGTGACGACCCCGCCCCACTTGGCCGGGATCTCCACGGCCGCCTTCGCCGTCTCCACCTCGACGATCGGCTGGTTCAGCTCGATAGTGTCGCCGACCTTGACCAGCCAGGTGAGGATCTCGCCCTCGGTCAGCCCTTCGCCCAGGTCGGGCAGCGTGAACTCCTTGATCCGGGACATCGGCGTCACCAGCCGAACGAACGGTCGACGGCGTCCAGCACCCGGTCCAGGTCGGGCAGGTACTCCTCCTCGACGCGGGCGGCCGGGTACGGCACGTCGAAGCCCGTCACCCGCAGCACCGGCGCCTCCAGGGAGTAGAAGCACTCCTCGGTGATCCGGGCGGCGATCTCGGCCCCGAGGCCGAGGTTGCCGGGAGCCTCGTGCACGACCACCGCGCGGCCGGTCCGGCGGACCGACTCGAAGACCGGGCCCAGGTCCAGCGGGGAGAGCGTGCGCAGGTCGACGACCTCGAGGTTGCGGCCGTCCTCGGCCGCGGCCTGCGCCGCGTCCAGGGCGGTACGGACCATCGGCCCGTACGCGATCACCGTGGCGTCCGTGCCGTCGCGCACGATCCGCGACGCGTGCAGCGGGAAGTCGCCGGGCGCGTCGAGGTCGACCACACCCTTCTCCCAGTAGCGGCGCTTGGGCTCGAAGAACACGATCGGGTCGTCGGAGATGATCGACTGCTGGATCATCGCGTACGCGTCCGCCGGGTTCGAGCAGGTCACAACCTTGAGACCGGGGGTGTGGGCGAAGTACGCCTCGGGCGACTCGGAGTGGTGCTCAACCGCGCCGATGCCGCCGCCGTACGGGATCCGGATGACGATCGGCACCCGCACCTTGCCCAGCGACCGGTAGTACATCTTCGCCACCTGGGCGACGATCTGGTTGTACGCCGGGAACACGAACCCGTCGAACTGGATCTCGCACACCGGCCGGTAGCCGCGGATGGCCAGGCCGACCGCGGTGCCGATGATGCCGGCCTCGGCCAGCGGGGTGTCGATGACCCGGTTCTCGCCGAAGTCCTTCTGCAGGCCGTCGGTGATCCGGAAGACGCCGCCGAGCTTGCCGACGTCCTCGCCCATGATGACGACCTTGGGGTCGTTCTCCAGCGCGCGGCGCAGGCCGTGGTTCAGGGCCTTGCCGAGGGTGATCGTCTCGCTCATCAGTGGGTGCTCCCCTCGAACGAGGCCTCGTAGGCGGCGAACTGCGCGCGCTGCTGGTCGAGCTCGGGCGAGCCGTTCGGGTAGACGTGGTCGAACATGGTGACCGGCTGCGGATCGGGCATCGCCAGCACCCGCTCGCGCAGGTCCAGGGCCAGCTTGCGGGCCGACTCGTCGACCTCGGCGAAGTACGTGTCGTCGGCGAGCTGCTGCTTGGTCAGGAACGCCTTGAGCCGGCTGATCGGGTCCTTGACCTTCCAGGACTCGACCTCGCTGGCGATGCGGTAGCGGGTCGGGTCGTCCGAGCTGGTGTGCGCGCCCATCCGGTACGTGTACGCCTCGATGAGCGTCGGTCCCTGGCCGTTGCGGGCCTGGTCGAGCGCCGCCCGGGTCACCGCGTACGAGGCCAGCACGTCGTTGCCGTCGATCCGGACGCCGGGGAAGCCGAAGCCGGCCGCACGCCGGTAGAGCGGGATCCGGGTCTGCCGCTCGAGCGGCTCGGAGATGGCGTACTGGTTGTTCTGGCAGAAGAAGACCATCGGCGCGTGGAACACGCCGGCCCAGACGAACGACTCGTTGACCTCACCCTGGCTGGTGGCGCCGTCACCGAAGTACGCGATGACCGCCTCGCCGTCCGGGGTGCCGGTCTTGCCGTCCATGGTGACGCCCATGGCGTAGCCGGTGGCGTGCAGCGTCTGCGAGCCGATCACGATCGTGTACCCGTTGAACTTGTACTTGTTCGCGTCCCAGCCGCCCTGGTCGACGCCCCGGAACAGGCCGAACGGCATGATCGGGTCGATCCCGCGGGTGTAGAGCACGCCGTGCTCGCGGTAGGTCGGGAACGCCATGTCCTGCGGGCGCAGGGCCCGGCCGGAACCCACCTGAGCGGCCTCCTGGCCCAGCAGGCTGGCCCAGATCCCCAGCTCACCCTGCCGCTGCAGGGCGGTCGCCTCGGCGTCCAGGCGGCGGACCGTGACGAGGTCCTGGTACAGCTCTCGGTACTCGCCGTCGGTGAAGTCGACCGAGTAGGTAACGCCGTCCGCCGTGGTGACGCTGTCGATGCGCTCACCGTCGGGCGTCAGCAGCTGAACGAAGCCGCCTGCCGGAGCGTCTGCTCCAACGGGGCTCTCGCCGTTCGCCATCCGTGTCTCCCTGTTCATCTCTGCGCCCACGGCGGGTGTTGCCCGTCCGCGCGGCTGACCGCTGGGGTTCGCCGCGCCTGGCCCGGGTGAGGTTGCCGCGCGGCTGGTCGGCGTGATCACAGACCCCGCCGGGGAGTGACGACCCCCACCGCGTCCCGCTGCTTGGTCCAGCCGCGACGGCGGCGGTGCCGTCGCCCCCATCCTCGCAGAGAACGTGAGTGGCGCCACAGGTCAGGTCGATCACAGATCCGAAATCTTGCCGAGTCATTCGTGCCCGCGTTTGTCCCATTAAGCGGTTTTCGTGCAATCACTTCTGCCGGAACGGACAACTTTCACCGCTGCCCGAACCGCCATGCGTCGTTCACCCCGATAGCCGAGACGGATCCAAGTTGATCTTTACGCAGGGGGGTGCAGGCCGTGCCGGAGCAACCGGACGACGACGGGCTCGTGCCGCCGATCAAGGTGATGCGCAAGCGGCTCAACGGCGTCTACAGCGCCGAGGGCTTCGCCGGACCGACCCGGCGCTACGTGCTCATCGTGGCCATGCTGGTCGGGCTGGCCTCGCTGCCCACCCTGGCGGCCATCACCGCCGGCTCCCGCGAACTCGACGACGACCGCACCGGCGCGATGGACGTGCCGTTCCTCCCGCCGGCATCGACGGGGCCGGTCCAGGTCGGGCCGTCGGCTTCGGCCGGCACGGGCTCCCCGGGCCCGGACGCGACGGTCCCGGGCAGCTCCGGGACGGTGCAGGGCCAGGCCCAGCGACGCAAGACCAAGCGGCGGCCGGCCGCGCCGATCAAACCGAGCAAGGGGTACGCCCAGAGCGCGCGCGACGGGTCCCGGGGTGCGGCGGTGCCGTCTCGGGGTTCGGACAATTCTGGATCTTCCAGTCCTTCGGGTGACCGGTGGGAGTCCTGGCGGCCCGGTTCCTGGCGGCCCGGTTCCTGGGCCGGGAGCGGGTCGGGTTCTGGTCCGGGCTCCGGCTCGGGTTCCGGTTCTGGCTCGGGTTCTGGATCGGGTTCCGGTTCGTCGGGTGGGGGGTCGGCGCCGGGTAAGCCGGGGCCGGTGCGGCCGCCGGTTCTGCCGTCGCTTCCGTCTGTGCCGTCAGTGCCGGTGAAGCCGCCGAAGCCGGGCGACTCGGTGGGACCCGGCGACGGGCACTTGCCGGGCGGGCACTTGCCGGGCGGGCACTTGCCGGGCGGGCACTTGCCGGGCGGGCAGTCCCCGGGCGGGCAGTCCCCGGGCGGGCAGTCCCCGGGCGGCGACTCGCCGGACCCGCCGGCCAAACCGGTCCGGCCGCCGTGGTGCTGGGACCGCACCGACTGCTCGTGGCGGCCGTCGCATCATCAACGCCCCGACCGTCCCCACCATCACCACGGCCATGCGGACCGGCCGCGCGATCAGGACAACCATCCGGACCGGCCGAGCCACCCGGATCATCGGGACCGGCCGAGCCACCCGGATCATCCGGACCAGCCGCGCGATCACGACAACCATCCGGACCGGCCGAGCCATCGGGATCATCCGAATCTGCCCCATGACCAGGACTGCAACGACGGCCACCGTCGTCGGCCCGCCGACCGCGAGGACGACGATCGCCGGTCCACCGTCCACATCAAAGCCGCCGGCCACCGTGACAAGGACCGAGCGGCGACCGCCGACCGCAACGAAGACACCCGGGCGAACGATCACAAGGCCGGGGACCTGATCGCCGGCCATCGCAACCGAGACACCCAGGCGACCGATCACAAGGCCGGGGAGCGCCGGACCGCCGGCCACCGCGACCAAGACGCCCGGGCGAACGATCACCTGGGCCAGGACGGCCGGGCGACCGGCGACCGGGCCACCGGTCATCGCGACAAGGACAGCCGGACCGCCGGCGATCACGACCGGGGCAGCCGGACGACCGGCGACCGGAACAAGGGCAGCCGGAAGACCGGTCGCCCCGGCCAGACCCGCCGGTCGAGGGGTCACGACGACAAGGCGCAGCGGACCGTTCGCCCCGACGGGCGCTCGCCGAAGGGCTCGTCGACCGAGCGCGACCAGCCCGAACAGACCATCCGCTCCATCATCCGCCGGACGGCCGAGGCCGCCGGATCCGACTCCAGCCGGAGGTCAGAAGTGACCGAACGCCCGCAGAACGTCAGGCCCGCCCGCAGCGCGGACCGCACCCACAACAGCCACCGCTATCAGCCGTCCGCCGGCGATCGCGGCGAAGGCGGCACCCAGACGACGACCGCGACCCGCGCCTACCGCGGCTCGCACCGCTCCGAACGCATGCACCGCGTCGACGACCGCACCGGCGCGCACCACCGCAGCTCCCGGATGGGCCGTCACCACCTGGAGCAGCAGCAGGAAAACCAGGACCACCAGCAGAACGGCTGGTGAAAGGCCCGCCTTCACCCGGCGACGTGGAGGTTCGCCGGGCGAGGCGGGCCGAACAGCGGCTACTGCGGGTCGATCCGCATCATGCGGGCCGGGCGATCAGCTGCGGCAGATCGACACGGATCGGCCATGGCGTACGGGTCTCGAACCCCTCGGTCGTGTAGTGGGTGGCGAAGGCATACTGTCCGGCCTCCGACGGGGTCCGACGATCTGCGGACACCTTGGTCAGGAGTCGTCGGTGAGGCGGTGGCGGTTGGTTTCGATCCAGGCGTCGATTGCTTCGGCGTCGTTCGGGTCGACGCCTTCGGAGATCAGCTGGGCCACCGCCGCCGTTGCCGGGCTGCGTTTCTCGCCGGTTGCGTACAGGCGGGCGAACTCCGGGATCATCTCCTCGACCACAGTGTCCGTCTGCTCCGCCGCTGCCGCCGGGAGGCCGCGCTTGCGGGTCGCGTACGCGGACCAGGCCCGGGTCACCCGGGGGAGCATCGCCGCGTCGTCCATGTCGAGGACCGCGCGCCGGTGCACCCAGTCGAGCAGGAACAGGCCCGCGACCGCCGGGCTCCAGCGCAGCGGGTCCGGCTCCGGCAGGCTGGCCGCGTGGTCCAGCAGCAGGCTCAGGCAGAAGTGCAGCGAGGCCAGCTCGTCGTCGGCCGACACGTCGCCGAGGGCGAAGCGGGCCGCCTCCGGCGAGGACAGGAAGTCGCGGAGCAGGCGCTCGCGGTCCGGTGCGCTCAGCTCCGGCGGCTCGGCCAGCGGCGGGACCGTGGCGGCCGGCAGCAGGGCCAGCCGGGCCGTGGCCAGGGCGCGGTCGGTCGCCAGGTTGCCGTCCGCCGGCAGGTCGCTGAGGCCGTCGGTGATCTCCAGGTGCTTGCCGACCTCGCCGCGCAGCCGGCCCGGGTCCTCCTCGCGGAACCAGGTCAGCTCGTCGCCCGCGCACATCTCGCGAACCTGGCCCAGGATGCGTTCGGCCGGGCCGCCGACGAAGACGTCCTTGGTGATGCCGATGTTGTGGTCCACCAGGGCGACCACCGCGTGCTCCGGGCCACCGAGCTCGGCGTCGTCGTAGGCGAACGTGACCAGATAGGACGTCTGGTCGCCGTACACGTCGCCGTACGCGTAGCAGCCGGTCGGGCGCACCTTGCCGAGCTGCTGCGTCCAGGCCGGGGCCTGGGTGCCGGGGCGCACGCCGGCCGCTCCCTCCGCGTCCGGCACCAGCGCCGCGAAGACCTCGCGGATCGTCGTCGCCGAGGCGGTGCGCCGCCGGGTGGTGGCGCCGAGGAACTGGCCGACGAACTCCCGGACCGCCGCGGCGCGGTCGGTGACCGCCACGGCGTACACGCTGCCCAGGAGTGCGGTGCCCAGCATCTCGGCGTCCAGAGCGCAGTCGAGTTTCGCCACGTCGCGGGCCGCGTGCAGGACCGCGTCGTACGGTGTCTGGGGTGCCGCCATGCCGCCGAGCCTACCCGTCATGGGGCCCGCCGGACCTATTCCGAACGGACGACCGTCAGGGCTTCACGTGCCTGTGCGTACCCGTTCAGCACCTCGCGGACCGGCGCGACCACGTACTCGCGGGCCACCTCGGTGACCGACCCCCGCAGGCGTTGCTCGGCGCGCCGGCCGGCCCGTCTGGCCCCCAGGTTGACGATCGGCCGGATCAGCACGGCCAGCAGGGCACCGAGCAACAACCCGCCGAGCAGCAGCAACGTCGGCAGTGGCACCTCGCCGACCTGCGGGTTGTCGAACGCGGGCAGGCCCAGGATGCGCACCGCGTACCCGGCGATGAGCCAGCCCAGGCCGACCACCGCCGCGATGGTGAACAGCCATTGCAGCAGCCCGACCACGGTCCACCAGATCGGTTTGCGGCTCATCCCGAGGTCGGTTCTGGCCACCGCCCGGTCCAGCGCGTCGGGCAGGTCGCCGAGCCGGGACCGGGAGGCCGTGCTCAGCGCCGGGGCCCACACCTGCGGGATCGGCGCGGCGGCCCGGGCGGCGACGGCGCGGACGGACAGGCCGACCGCCGACTTCTGGGCCGCGTCCGCCTCCGGCAGGGAGGTCCGGGAGACCGGTGCCTCCACCTCGGCGACCGGCTTGTCGGTGGCCAGGTGCAGGCGTTTGAGGGGATCCGGGCGGAGCTTGCGGACGCCGCGCACCAGCGGCCAGCCGGTGCTCGCGATCGCCCGGTGGCGGTAGGCGCTCGCGGTCGCGGCGGCCACGGCGGGGACGCCGGCGGACGCGGCGAGGGCGTCGCTGAGCTGGCGTACGGTCGCCCGGTCCACCTCGTCCTCGGCGGCCGGCGGACCGATCGTCGTGGCCAGCTGTTCGGCCACCATGTCCAGGTCACCGGCGAGCCGGCGCAGTGCGGCCTGCCGTTCGGCGACCGTCTTCTCCAGGGCGTCGCGCAGCTCGGTCAGCATGCCCGGCTGCTTGGCCGAGGTGGCCAGCACCGGTACGCCGGTGAGCCCGTCCTCGTCGAGCAGCCGCTTGAGGTCGGTGACGACGATCTCGGTGTCCGACGGGGACAGCCGGTCCGCCTGGTTCAGCACCACGATGGTGATGTCGCTGTGCTGCTTGAACTGGCGCAGGTAGGCGTTGTGCAGGACGCGGTCGCCGTACTTCTGCGGGTCGACCACCCAGACCACCTGGTCGACCAGGCCGAGCAGCCGGTCCACCTCGAGCCGGTGACCGCGCTCGACGGAGTCGAAGTCGGGCAGGTCGAGCAGCACGAGCCCGCGCAGGGCGGCCTCGTCGTCGCCGTCGAGGGCGCTCTCCCGGATGAAGCGCTGCCGGGGCAGCACGCCGACCCAGTCGAGCAGCCTGTTCGCCGGCTCCAGCGGGCCCCACACGCAGGCGTGGGCGACGCCGGTCGTCGGCCGCCGCACGCCCACCGGCGAGAGCTTGAGCCGGGCGAGGGCGTTGAACAGGCTGGACTTGCCGCTGCCGGTGCTGCCGGCGAGCGCCACCACGGTGTGATCCTGCGACAGGGCCAGCCGGCTGCCCGCCCGCTCGACCAGCGTGTGCGCGGCGACCAGGTCGTTGTCGGGCAGGTACGGGTCGGTCACCCGCAGGAAGCGCTGCAGGGCGTCCAGCCGGGCGACGAGCTGCTCGGCGTCCACCCGGTCATCGCCGGTCAGCGCATGCTTGACCCGCTCCACGAGGCTCATGACGGCGACCCGGTCAACGCGACTTCCTCCCTGGACCGCTCCACATCGGCCGCGGCCTGCCGCAACGCGGCTCCCGGCTGCAGCTCGAGACCCACGGCGGCGGTGCGGTCCGTGAACCGGGCCGCTTCCGCGTCGAGCAGCACGTTAACGCGTTTGATGAGGTCCTCGCGGGCCCGGGTGGCCAGTGTGCGGATCGCCTGGTCACCGAAGATCGCTTCCAGCACCTTCTGCGCGGCGACGGTGGTGCCCGCGCCGACGGCCACCTCGGCGCCGGTCGGGATGAACGCGGTCGAGGTGAACACCGCGATCATCACGGTCAGGCCGACGCCGTTGACCGCGTACGCCGCGCCGCGGGCCACGACCCGCTTGTCGCCGGCCTCGGTGCGGACCAGGTCGAGCACGTACTGCTGCCAGTCGCGGATCACCCGCTCGGCGCGTTGCGGCAGGTCGGGCGAGGGCTTCTGCAGGCCGGGCTCCAGCAGCGCCACCCCGGCGGGGTGGGCCTGCCAGGCCCCGTACGCCTGCTCGGCCGCATCGGAGGCGACCCCGCGCAGCAGCAGGGCCAGCTGGGACTCCAGCGCCGCCTGCAGGTTGCGGCCGGGCGCCGGGCGGCCGGTGACCGCCGCGACGATCTTGTCGCGGAGCTGGCCGACCCGGGACTCCAGGGTGCGCAGCAGCTCACCGGTGCCGACGAACTCCTGCCAGCGGGCCAGCACCTCGCCGCGCATCAGCCGGCCGTCCTGCAGCCCGTCCTCCATCGTCCGGCGGGCGGTGCGGTACGCCGCGGTGACCCGCTCGTCCAGGGCCTTCGCGGCGGTCGCCTGCTCGTCGGCGGCGTCGGCCAGGCCGGCCACCGCCGGGCCGAGCGCGGCCAGCGCACCGTCGAGCGTCTGCTTGACCACGGCCGCCCGGGCATTGCTGTCCGCTGCGAGCTGGGCGAACCAGTCATGCAGCGGCCGGGTGACGTCCTCCGGCAGCAGGCCGCTGCCCTCCAACGTGGATTCGGGCAGCACGAAGATCGGCGCGGCGCCCATGTCCCGGGCGGTGAGCATCTCGGCGAGATGGGCGGAGATCTCACCCGCCGCCTCGGCCGGCACCCGGTCCAGGACCAGGGCGATCACCGTGCCACGCAGCCGGGCGGTGGTGAGCAGCTCCCACGGCACGGCGTCGGCATAGCGGGCCGCTGTCGTGACGAACAGCCACAGGTCGGCGGCGGCGAGCAGCTGGGCGGCGAGCTGACGGTTGCGGTCGACGACCGAGTCGATGTCCGGCGCGTCGAGAAACGCCAGGCCGGGACCGAGCGCGGTCGCGGAGACCAGCTGCAGGGTCTGCGGATCCGTCGAGCTCTCGGCGGTACGGGTCAAGCCCGGCAGCAGATCGCCGTTGCGGAACCACGGCGAGTCGGACGGGTGACTGACCAGCACCGGCGAGCGGGTCGTCGGGCGCAGCACGCCCGCCTTGGTGACGGGAGCCCGGACCAGGCTGTTGACCAGGGTGGACTTGCCGGCGCCGGTGGAACCGCCGACCACGACCAGCAGCGGCGCGTCGAGCCGCGCGAGGCGCGGCAGCAGATAGTCGTCGAGCTGGGCGACCAGCGCGGCGCCGATCCGCTTGGCCTCCTGGGCGGAGGGCATGACCAGGGGGTACGTGGTCCCGCCGATCGCCGCGCGCAGCTTGGAGAGGGCTACGGCGAGATCACCGACGGCTGGCGGCGGTTCGACGGGCGGCACCGGCGCGAGCACGGCGGCCAGGTCCTCGGGCCGCGACCGCGCCACCGGCGCACGGTCCTTGACCCCGCCGGGCTTGACCCCGCCGTCCTTGACCTCGGTGGCCTTGGTCTCGCCGGTCTTGGTCTCGCCGGTCTTGGTCTCGACGGCCTTGAGCCTGCTGTCGCCGGCCTCGCCGGCCTTGACCTCGGCGGCCTTGAGCCTGCTGTCGCCGGCCTCGCCGGCCTCGCCGGCCTTGACCTCGGCGGCCTTGGGCCCGCTGTCGCCGGCCTCGCCGGCCTTGACCGCTCCAGCGGGGAGAGCGGGCTCGGTGGCCGGCCTTTTCGCGCCGGTCGGCTCGTCGCTCAGGAGGCGCTCCGCGGCGCCGGTCAGCTTGCCTACCAGAGAGGACTCGCCGGCGCGGGCCGGCTTGTCGGCCGGGCCAGGTGCGTCCGAGCCGGCCGCCTTGTCGACCAGGGTCGGTTCGCCCGAGCCGGATGACCTGTCGATGAGGGTGGGCTCGTCGGCACTGGTCGGCTGGCTGGCGACGGTGGGCTCGTCGGCACCGGCAGGCTGGCTGGCGACGGTGGGCTCGTCGGCACCGGTGGGCGTGCTGGCGACGGTCGGTTCGTCGGTGGTGGCAGGCGTGTCGATCAGGGTCGGCTCTTCCGCGCCGGCCGGCCGGGTCGCCACGGTCGGTTCTTCATCGGCGGCCTGCATCGTCGGGAGCGGCTCGGTCGCGGCGTCGTCGGTCACGGTCGGCCCGTCGGCGGCGGACTCCGCTGCGGGAAGGGGATCGGCGGCGGCCGTCGGCTCGTCCCCGGTATCGGCTGTGGACGACGACCCGCCGGACGTGGCGGAGGGCTTCGGTCCGGTGGCGCCGGAATCCGCGTCCACCGCGTCAGCGGACTTCGTCACGTCCGCCGGCGCCGGCTCGGCCTTCCCGCCCTGGCTCTCGGCGCCGGGCGAGCCCGCCGCGGGAGCGCTCTCCGACGGATCGGAAGCCACGGCGCCGGCTGCTGGGGCCGGCCCGGCACCGGTCGGCTCGGCGATGGTCGGCTCCGCTGCGCCCGGCCCCGTCTTGGTCGGCCCAGAGGTGGCCGGCTGGGAGGTGGCCGGCCCCGAAGTGCTCGGTCCGGTGCTGATCGGCTCGTCGGGGATCTGCTCCCCGGCCGGCTGCTTTGACTTCGTCGTCACGACGTTTCCCGTGGTCGCGGCCGTGGTGGGCGGCCATTCCGGCTTCGGTGGCGTGGTGGCGGCAGGTTCCGGCTGCGCGCCGCTGTCGGCGTTGTTGGCCTGGGCGGACGGACCTGCGGTCGTCGCGTCTGCGACCGTACCGGATGATTTGTCGGGTTTGGTGGCTCCCGCTGCCGCGGGCGCGCCGTTGGTCTGGGCCTGTGTGGGGGGTGGGTCGGCTACGGCGGGAGTGGCCGACGGACCGACCGCGTCACCGTGCGTCGTCACGGGTAAAGCGTGCCTGATCTATGCATTCCCCACAACAGGTACCCGGTCGCCGTGACCGGACAGGTACCTGCTGACAGTGACTTGCGCCGCCTTGACTCAACTCTGGCTTGCGGACTTGGATCGCCGTGGCATCATTGAGTCCGGTCCACTCAACTTGAGTCCCGGGACTTGCAACCGGCAATGAAGCGAGGAAGCGAACATGGCACGAGCGGTCGGCATCGACCTCGGCACCACGAACTCCTGCGTCAGCGTTCTCGAGGGCGGTGAGCCCACCGTCGTCGCGAACGCCGAAGGCTCCCGGACGACGCCGTCCATCGTCGCCTTCGCACGCAACGGCGAGGTGCTCGTCGGCGAGGTCGCCAAGCGTCAGGCGGTGACCAACCCCGACCGGACGATCCGTTCGGTCAAGCGGGAGGTCGGCACCAACTGGTCCGTCGACATCGACGGCAAGAAGTACACCCCGCAGGAGATCTCGGCGCGGGTGCTCATGAAGCTCAAGCGTGACTCCGAGGCGTACCTCGGCGAGTCGGTCACGGACGCGGTCATCACCGTCCCGGCCTACTTCAACGACGCGCAGCGCCAGGCCACCAAGGAGGCCGGTGAGATCGCGGGCTTCAACGTCCTGCGCATCGTCAACGAGCCCACCGCGGCCGCGCTCGCGTACGGCTTGGACAAGGGCTCCAAGGAGCAGACCGTCCTGGTCTTCGACCTCGGCGGCGGCACCTTCGACGTCTCCCTGCTCGAGCTGGGCGAGGGCGTCATCGAGGTCAAGTCGACCTCCGGTGACAACCACCTCGGCGGCGACGACTGGGACCAGCGGGTCATCGACCACCTGGTCAAGACCTTCCGCGGCGAGCACGGCATCGACCTCTCCACCGACAAGATGGCCCTGCAGCGGCTGCGCGAGGCCGCCGAGAAGGCGAAGATCGAGCTCTCGGCCGCGTCGACCACCAGCATCAACCTGCCGTACATCACCGCCGGCCCGGCCGGTCCGCTGCACCTGGACATGACCCTCAACCGGTCCGAGTTCCAGCGCATGACGCAGGATCTGCTGGACCGCTGCAAGGCCCCGTTCGAGCAGGCCATCAAGGACGCCGGGATCAAGGTCTCGGACATCGACCACGTCATCCTGGTCGGTGGCTCGACCCGGATGCCCGCCGTGTCCGACCTGGTCAAGTCCATGATCGGCCGGGACCCGAACAAGGGCGTCAACCCGGACGAGGTCGTCGCCGTCGGCGCCGCCCTGCAGGCCGGTGTGCTCAAGGGTGAGGTCAAGGACGTCCTGCTGCTCGACGTGACCCCGCTGAGCCTGGGCATCGAGACCAAGGGCGGCATCTTCACCAAGCTCATCGAGCGCAACACCACCATCCCGACCAAGCGCTCCGAGGTCTTCACCACGGCCGACGACAACCAGCCGTCCGTGCTGATCCAGGTCTTCCAGGGCGAGCGCGAGATCGCGGCGTACAACAAGAAGCTCGGCACCTTCGAGCTGACCGGCCTGCCCCCGGCGCCGCGCAACGTGCCGCAGATCGAGGTCACCTTCGACATCGACGCGAACGGCATCGTGCACGTGGCCGCCAAGGACATGGGCACCGGCAAGGAGCAGAAGATGACGATCACCGGCGGCTCCGCGCTGCCGAAGGACGACATCGAGCGCATGATGCGCGACGCCCAGGACCACGCCGACGAGGACAAGCAGCGCAAGGAGGACGCGGAGACGCGCAACCTGGCCGAGCAGCTGCAGTGGCAGACCGAGAAGTTCCTGGCCGAGAGCGGCGACAAGCTGCCCGAGGACTCGCGCAACCAGATCAGCGAGGCGCTGGGCGACCTGCGCGGCGCGCTGGGCGGCAGCGACATCGAGAAGATCAAGACCGCGCACGAGAAGCTGGCCTCAGTCTCCCAGCAGGCCGGTTCCCTGCTGTACGCGCAGCAGAACCAGGACGGCACGCAGGGCGCTCCCGGCCCCGACGGCACGCAGGGTGCCCCGGGCGACGCGGGTGCCGGTGCGGCGGGCGCGAACGCGGGCCCGAACGCCGGCCCGAAGGCCGGCGCTGACGACGTCGTGGACGCCGAGATCGTCGAGGACGACAAGAAGTGAGCCGGTCCGACGACGGGAACGACGGTGAGGCAACCGAGCGCGTCGTCATCCGGGACCGGCGCAAGATCGACGTGAAAGGTAAGGACACCAAGGTGGCCAAGCAGGCCGAGGAGGAGTCCACGGGAGGCGCGCACCGCGCTGCCGAGGAGCCGGAGGAGGGCGTGGTAGTCGACACGCCCGCCCTCGGCGCCGAGCTGGAGGCGTTGCGCACCGAGCTCGAGGAGCGCACCCGGGACCTGCAGCGAGTGACGGCTGAGTACGCCAACTACCGCAAGCGCGTCGACCGGGACCGCAGCGTGGCGGCCGAGCAGACCACCGGTTCGGTGCTCATCGCGTTGCTGCCGGTACTGGACGACATCGACCGGGCCCGCGAGCACGGTGATCTGAACGGTCCGTTCGCCACCGTGGCCGAGGCGCTCGGCACGTCGGTCGGCAAGCTGGGGCTGGTGGCGTTCGGCGAGAAGGGTGACCCCTTCGACCCGACCCGGCACGAGGCCGTCGCGCACCTGACGTCGGCCGACGTCACGGAGCCCACCTGCGTCGAGGTGATGCGCCGCGGTTACACCCTGGGCGAGCGGCTGCTGCGGCCCGCCCTGGTCGCGGTCGCCGACCCCGAGTGACGAGCACCTGTCCCGCCCACCGCACGGTGGGCGGGACCTCGGCCCTTGACACGACGATCCGGTGGAGGAGGTGGGCTGGATGAGTTCGAAGGACTGGCTGGAGAAGGACTTCTACGCCGTTCTCGGGGTGGGCAAGTCCGCCTCCGCCGACGAGATCAAGAAGGCGTACCGGAAGCTGGCCCGGGAGAACCACCCGGACCACAACCCCGGCAACAAGGACGCCGAGGACCGGTTCAAGGCCGCGTCCGAGGCGTACGACGTGCTCTCCGACGACAAGAAGCGCCGGGAGTACGACGAGATGCGCTCCCTGTTCGGCTCGGGCGCGTTCCGCCGTGGCGCCCGCCCGGGCGGTTCCCAGTTCGACCCGTCCGACCTGTTCGGCGGCGGGTTCAGCGGGGCCGGTCAGGGCGGCGGGTCCGGTGACCGCCGGTTCGGCGGTGCCGGCTTCTCCGACATCTTCAGCTCGATCTTCTCCGGCGGCGGCGCCGGCGGGGCGGGAGCGGGCGCACGCCGGGGGCCCCAGCGTGGCCGCGACGTCGAGGCCGAGGTCACGCTCGACTTCGCGCACGCGGTCAAGGGCACGACACTGCCGCTGACGCTGCGGTCGCCGGGTGTCTGCGACACCTGCCACGGCAACGGGGCGAAGCCCGGCACGGTGCCCCGCACCTGTCCGCAGTGCCACGGCTCCGGGCTGATCTCCCGCAACCAGGGGTCGTTCAGCTTCTCCGAGCCGTGCCGCGAGTGCCAGGGCGCGGGCAGCATCGTCGAGGAGAAGTGCCCCGAGTGCCGGGGCACCGGTGGTGTCACCAAGAACCGCACGATCAACGTCCGGTTCCCCGCCGGGGTCGCCGACGGTCAGCGCATCCGGCTCTCCGGCCGGGGCGAGCCGGGCGAGAAGGGCGGCCCCGCCGGCGACCTGTACGTGCAGGTCAAGGTCAGGCCGGACGAGATCTTCGGGCGCACCGGCGACGACATCACGCTGACTGTGCCGATCACGTTCGCGGAGGCGGTGCTCGGCACCGACCTGCGCGTGCCCACGCTGGACACCCCGGTGACCCTGCGGGTGCCGGCCGGCACCCCGAGCGGCCGCACGCTGCGGGCGCGCGGCAAGGGCGTGCAGCGGCGGGACGGCCAGGCCGGCGATCTGCTGGTCACCGTCGAGGTGCAGGTCCCGTCCCCGGCCGCGGTGCCCACCGAGGCCCGGGACGCGCTCGAACAGTTCGCCAAGCTCACGCCCAACGCCGAGCGGGAGCGCATCGAGGCCCGGTTGCGCCGCGGCTAGGTCAGGACCTTTGTCAGGAGGTGGCACATGTATGAAGAGATCAGCATCTCGTGGGAGCAGGCCTCCGACGCGAAGGTCCTGATCATCTCCGTGGCCGCACGGCTGGCCGGGATGCACCCGCAGACGCTGCGCCAGTACGACCGGCTCGGCCTGGTGCAGCCCGGCCGGGCCGGTGGTGGCGGGCGCCGGTACAGCGAGCGCGATGTCGCGTTGCTGCGCGAGGTGCAGAAGCTGAGCCAGGAGGACGGCGTCAACCTGGCCGGCATCAAGCGGATCATCGGGCTCGAGCAGCTCGTCGGTGAGCTGCAGGAACGGGTGGCCGAGCTGGAACAGCAGCTCGGCGACGCGTACCAGCGGATCGCTCAGCTGGAGTCGGTCGGGCCGTACCCGAGGCGCGATCTGGTCCGGCAGGAACGGCCGTCGACCGCGCTGGTGGTGTGGCGGCCGCGCCGCTCCGGCGACCGCTGACAGCTCAGGGCGTCCTCGGGCCCACGGTCTCGGTGGGCTCCGGCGGATAGAGCAGGCTGTAGTCGATGGCCCGCCGGAACGCGTAGTCCAGCTGAGCAGCGGGCCAGCGCAACCACTTCTCCTCACCGGGCGCGATCGCGCGGCCGTCGGCATGCCGTACGGTCGCCACGGTCATCCACTCGCCGGTCACCTGGTTGACCCGCAGTGTCGCCGGGTCACCGGTCTCCTCCCGCGCTTCGCCCCAGGCGTCCCAGGCCCGGTCGTTGCTCGGGAACGAGATGATCTCGAACCGTACGACCGCGTCGCTGTCGCTGGTGGTGAACTCGAACTCGGCCGTGCGCAGGCAGCCGGGGTGCCGGTCACCGCAGCCGTCGAGATCGGTGGCGGAGATCCGGGTCAGTACGTCGTCCTGCACCCGCAGGCTGGTCTCCGGGAAGATCTGGGTGGTCATGAGATAGCCGGGCTCGGCCCGGGTGATGGCTCCGACGAGCGTGGCCGCCGCGCACGCGGCCAGCGCCGCGGCGACGGCCCAGGCCCGTATCTTCACCCTGTCGGAGATGATGCCGGAGAGCACCAGCAGACCGACCGCCGCGCCGAGCGCGCCCAGGCCCCACCTCATGCCGCCGCCGAACGCGGTGGAGCCGGGGCCGTCGAGCAGTTCGGCCAGGGCGGGACCGTTCTTGCCGGGCAGGAACGGGATCGCGGCGACGAACAACAGGGCCCCGGCAATGATCCAGGCCACCCGGCCCACGGCCGGCGATCGGCGGAACCAGGCGTACACGGCCGAGCAGTAGAGCACCGGCGTCATCGGGAGCAGCCAGCCCGCGACCGCCATGCCGGAGCCGGAGCAACTGGTTGCGGCGCAGGCCGCCGCGACGGTGGCGTCCCGGTAGCCCTCGCCGACGGTCAGGGTGAAGGCGGTGGCGATCCCGACCACGAGCAGCACCAGCACCACGCCGATCCAGACCTGGGCCCGCTGCGACATATCGAAGAGCAACGGCGCCGGCTGGGCGGGCGCGGTCGGTGCGGCGGGGATCAGATCGCGGGTACGGCGGCGGCGTCGTTCTCGTCGTGACATCGGTTCCCGAGCGTACGGTCCCCGATCCAGCGATCAGCGGCGACCGAAAGCGGCGAGGCGCCGGGGGTGGCGCACCAGGCCGCCCTCGATCCAGTCCTCGTACTCGAACAGCTCGGGGCGGGTCATCAGCACCCGGCAGTTGTGCGCCCAGGTCGTCATCGGCTCGTCGCCGACCTCTTCCGCGCGTTCCACGTACTTCTTCAGGCGCCGCTTGCGCTGCGACGTCGCGTTGGGCCGGACACCGTCGGCCGCGTAGATGTACATGCAGTGCAGCGCGAACCGCCGGGCCGGGCACTGCCGGTCCATCGCCAGCTCCAACAGGGTCGGGGCGAGCACGTCACCGGCGATGAGCAGATCCCAGTCGGACGGCATGGAGTCCAGCGGCACGGCCTCGGGGTGGTACGCCCAGGCCTGCAGCTCTTCCGGTCGCGGATCGACCGGGTTCACGAACCCGAAGAAAGCCGACTCACGCACGGTCACGACGCCGCCTCGTTTAGCTCACTCATGCCGCCGTCCTCCCCGGCAGAGGGCCGTGCTGACCCGCTGGGAAGGCATCCCCCTGCATCCGGCGAGTCGCTGGTCACCCGATAACACGTTGTTGTCGCGGCGACACGTTAGCGCGAGGTGAGCGGTCTACGGAAGTCGTCAGAGATCACTTTCGGATACTGGTCAGTAGCTTTACGCTCGCTGAACGCGGAAAAAGGTCATTCGGCGGCGGGAACGACTTCCACCGGCCGGCGCACAGCCGTCCTTTTGCGGATCATCGCCTTGAACCAGGCGTAGTCCGACAGGCGGGCCAGCATCGGCCCCGTCACCACGGTGATGAGCACATAGGCGGTGGCGAGCGGCGCCAGCTCCGGCTCGACGCCGGACGCCACGGCCAGCCCGGCGATGACGATGGAGAACTCGCCGCGCGGCATCAGGGCCAGGCCGGTGCGCACCTGACCGGGCAATGCGATACCCGCCCGGCGGGCGGCGATCATCCCGGTCAGCACCTTGGTCAGCATGGTCAGCACGGCCAGCCCCAGCGCGGACAGGAGCACCGGCGGCATCGCGGCGGGATCGGTGGAGAGCCCGAAGAACACGAAGAAGACCGCGGCGAACAGGTCCCGCAACGGCGACAGGATCTGCGTCGCGTGGTGGGCGACCGGGCCCGAGAGCGCGATTCCCACCAGGAAGGCGCCCACGGCAGCGGACACCTTCAGCTCGGCGGCCACGCCGGCCACGAACAGGGTCAGGCCCAGCACGCTGAGCAGCAGCGCCTCGGCGTCCTTGACCGAGATGAAGCCGGAGATCGCGTGGCCGTACCGGATCGCCACGACCAGCACAGCGACCACCGTGAGCACCGCCACGGCCAGCGCCTTGAGCCCGCCGACCAGCCCCACCCCGGCCAGCACGGCGGTGACCAGCGGCAGGTAGAACGCCATCGCGAGGTCCTCGATGACCAGCACCGACAGGATCACCGGGGTCTCGCGGTTACCGATGCGGCCCAGGTCACCGAGCACCTTGGCGATCACGCCGGACGACGACACCCAGGTGATGCCGGCCAGGACCAGAGCGGCCTCCCAGCCCCAGCCGAGCAGGAACGCGAAAGCGGCCCCGGGTACGGCGTTCAGCAACGCGTCCACCACGCCGGCCGGAGCGGCCGAGCGCAGGTTGCCCACGAGCTCGCTCGCCGAATACTCCAGGCCCAGCATGACCAGCAGCAGGATGACGCCGATCTCGGCGCCGACCTCGATGAACTCCTGGCTGGCCGACAGCGGCAGGAAGCCGCCGTGGCCGAACGCGAGCCCGGCGAGCAGGTAGAGCGGGATGGGTGAGAGACCGAAGCGGCGACCGATGCGTCCGAGCATGCCGAGCGCGAAGAGGAGCGCGCCGACCTCGATCAGGAGAATCGTCGTGCTGTGCACAACCCTCCGCTTTCTTTGGGTTTTCCGCCGCGGGTGAGCTCAGCCTCAGTCGCCGGTGTCGCCGGCCAGGATGGCGGTCACGCCGTCCAGACCTTCGCGGGTGCCGACGGCGACGACGACGTCGTTCGCCTCGAAGCCGAAGGACGGGCCGGGGGAGGCGATCACCTCGCGGTCGCGCAGCACGGCCACGATGGACGCGCCGGTGCGGGTGCGCGTGCGGGTGTCACCCAGGCGGCGGCCGACGAACGGCGAGCCGGCCGGCAGGGCGATCTGCTCGGTGAGCAGACCCGCGGCCTGCTGCCGCAGGCCGGCGAGCTGGCCGAGCATGAGCGACGCGCCGAGGACGTCGGCGAGCGCCTCGGCCTCGTCGTCGGTCAGCGGTATCGAGGCCAGGCAGGCATCGGGGTCGTCCACGTCGTAGAGGACCAGGTCGCGACGGCCGTTGCGGTGCGAGACCACCCCGACCGTACGGCCCGACGAGGTCACCAGGTCATGCCGGACACCGATACCCGGAAGTGGAGTCTGCTCTACCCGTACGCGCACGCCTCCAACGGTAACGGATCAGTCAGGCCGGCTGCGGCACGCGCTCGTTACGTACCACGATCAGGAGCAGTAGCCCGGCCGCACACAGCCCGGTGCACAGCCAGTACGCGAGCCGGTAGTCGAAGTGCTGGGCCACGCCGAACAGCGGCCCGGCCAGCATCGCGCCGAGCGGGAACGAGTTGGTGAACAGGGTGGTGGCCCGTCCGGGCTGCCGGGGGAGCATGTTCTGCATGTAGGAGATGCCCAGGCCGGAGATCGCGGCGATGAACAGGGCGTTGAGCACCTGCCCGCCGACCAGCAGCCAGAGGTCGGTGGCCACCGCGACCAGCGCGTAGTACGCGACACCGCAGGCGGCGCCGCCGAACAGCAGCCCGCGCAGCGGCAGCCGGGTGGCGAGCACACCCAGTCCCAGCATCAGCGGGATCTCCAGGGCGGCGCAGAGCCCGAGCAGCAGGCCGGCGTCGCCGACATCGCCGCCCAGGTCGGTGCTGATGAACAGCGGCAGGGCCTGCACCGCGAGCGTCAGGGGCGTCTGCAGCAGGGTGAAGGCGGCGGCGGTGAGCCACAACGTCCACCTCGGCGCATCCAGCCGGTCGTCGACCGGCGCGTCCGGGGTGGTGGCCGCCGCCGGCGCCGGGACCTCGTCCAGCCAGAAGATCGCGACCAGGGCGGCGAGGGCGTACATCAGCGCGGCGGTGCCGTAGACCCAGACGAAGCTGCCGGTGTCGAGCAGGAACGCGGCCAGCGGCGGACCGGCGACCCAGGCGAGTGAGAAGACCGTGCGCAGGGCGCTGATGCCGAGGGCGGCGCGGGCCGGGTCGTCGCGTTCGAGGACCTGCCGGGCGTACGCGAAGGATTGCGGGAACAGCGACCCGGCCAGCGCCAGTGCGGTGACCGCCAGGGCGAGCAGCACCCAGTAGTCCCGGACGACGGCGGTCAGGCCGGTGCCGATCAGGCCGGCCACCGCGCCGGTGATCAGCAGCCGGCGCCGGATCGGCCGCCGGTCGGAGAGCCGGCTGACGAGCACCGAGCCGAGCACCCCGCCGAGCGGCGCGACGATCAGGAAGAACGTGATCTTGAGGGGTCCGGCCTCGACGTCCGTGCTGAGGAACAGCGACATGAACGGGTAGAACAGGGCGGTCGAGATGCCGACGGCCAGGAACAGGAAGCCGAGCGGGAGCAGAGCTCGACCGATGCGTGACCCGAGCTGAGACGATGTTTCCTGGGCCATTACGGCCACGCTACGGCCATCGTGCGGCATTGCCCATGGTGATGCCGGTTACCCCCGGGTTCGGGTGAGTAGCCGACGTAGAGTTGAGTGGAATACGCTCAAGTCTCGGATTGCTGCACTACTGGGAAGATCCGATCCAGGGGAGCTCATGAACGCCGAACGCCTGACCACCAAGAGCCGCGACGTCATCACCGGTGCGGTAGCCGACGCGAATCAGCGGGGCCACGCCACCGTCGAGCCGTGGCACCTGCTCCTTTCGCTGCTCGACACCGGTGGCTCCACCGCGCCGGCGTTGCTGCGCTCGGTCGGTGCCAATCCGGCCGACGTGCGGCGCGCGGCCGTACGCGCGGTCGAGCAGCAGCCCTCCGCCCGCGGCTCCTCGACCGCCGAGCCGAGCCTGTCCCGCGAGTTCGTCAACGCGATCGGTGAGGCCGAGCTGATCGCCAAGCCGCTCGGCGACGAGTACGTCTCCACCGAGCACCTGCTGGCCGGCCTGGCCCGCGTCGGCGGCGCCGTGGGCAAGACCCTGCGCGACGCCGGGGCCACCGAGGAGACCCTGGTCGCGGCCTTCCCGGCGGTCCGGGGCGGCGACCGGCGGGTCACCACCGCGGAGCCCGAGCAGACGTACCAGGCGCTGGAGAAGTACAGCGTGGATCTCACCGCGCTGGCCCGCGAGGGCCGGATCGACCCGGTGATCGGGCGGGACGCCGAGATCCGCCGGGTCGTGCAGGTGCTCTCCCGGCGGACCAAGAACAACCCGGTGCTGATCGGCGAGCCCGGCGTCGGCAAGACCGCGATCGTCGAGGGTCTGGCCCAGCGGATCGTGGCCGGCGACGTGCCGGAGACCCTGCGCGACAAGAAGCTCGTCTCGCTCGACCTCGGCGCGATGGTCGCCGGCGCGCAGTACCGCGGCCAGTTCGAGGAGCGCCTCAAGAGCGTGCTGGAGGAGATCCGCAACTCCAACGGACAGGTCGTCACCTTCCTCGACGAGCTGCACACCGTCGTCGGCGCCGGCAAGGGCGAGGGCTCGATGGACGCCGGCAACATGCTCAAGCCGATGCTGGCCCGCGGCGAGCTGCGGATGGTCGGCGCGACCACCCTGGACGAGTACCGCGAGCACATCGAGAAGGACCCCGCCCTGGAGCGGCGCTTCCAGCCGGTCGTCGTCGGCGAGCCCACCGTCGAGGACACGATCGGCATCCTGCGCGGGCTCAAGGGCCGCTACGAGGCCCACCACCGGGTGCAGATCACCGACGCCGCGCTGGTCGCCGCCGCGGCGCTGTCGGACCGCTACATCAGCGACCGGTTCCTGCCGGACAAGGCCATCGACCTGATCGACGAGGCCGCCTCCCGGCTGCGCATGGAGATCGACTCCCGCCCGGTGGAGCTGGACCAGCTCCAGCGGCAGGTCGACCGGATGCGGATCGAGAAGCTCGCGCTGGCCAAGGAGACCGACCCCGCCTCGGTCGCCCGGCTGGAGCGGCTGGAGCGGGACCTCGCCGACCGGGAGGAGGAGCTGACCGCCCTGAACGCCCGCTGGGAGCGTGAGCGCGGTGGCCTCAACCGGGTCGGTGAGCTGAAGAAGAAGCTCGACGAGACCCGCGCCGAGCTCGAGCGGGCCCAGCGCGAGGCCGACTGGGAACGGGCGTCCCGCCTGCAGTACCAGGAGATCCCGGCGCTGGAGCGCGAGCTGGAGAGCGCGTCCGCGGCGGAGGAGGAGAAGACCGAGCCGCCGATGGTCAAGGAGGAGGTCGGCGCCGACGACATCGCCGAGGTCATCGCCTCGTGGACCGGCATCCCGGCCGGCCGGATGATGGAGGGCGAGACCGCCAAGCTGCTGCGCATGGAGGAGTCGCTGCAGGCCAAGGTGGTCGGTCAGGTCGAGGCCGTGGCCGCGGTGTCCGGAGCCGTACGCCGGGCCCGCGCCGGAGTGGCCGACCCGGACCGCCCGACCGGCAGCTTCCTGTTCCTCGGCCCCACCGGCGTCGGCAAGACCGAGCTGGCCAAGGCCCTGGCCGGCTTCCTCTTCGACGACGAGCGGGCGATGGTCCGCATCGACATGAGCGAGTACGGCGAGAAGCACTCCGTGGCCCGGTTGCTCGGCGCCCCGCCCGGATACGTCGGCTACGAGGAGGGTGGTCAGCTGACCGAGGCGGTGCGGCGGCGGCCGTACTCGGTGGTGCTGCTGGACGAGGTGGAGAAGGCCCACCCGGACGTCTTCGACGTGCTGCTGCAGGTGCTCGACGACGGCCGGCTCACCGACGGCCAGGGCCGTACGGTCGACTTCCGCAACGCCATCCTGGTGCTGACCTCCAACCTGGGCTCGTCGGTCATCTCCGACTTCACCCTGGGCGAGGAGGAACGGCGCGAGGAGGTCATGGCCACCGTCCGGGCGCACTTCAAGCCCGAGTTCCTCAACCGGCTCGACGACATCGTGGTGTTCCAGGCGCTGACCTCGCAGGACCTGGCGGCCATCGTGGACATTCAGCTCGGCCGGCTGCGGCACCGGCTGGCCGACCGCCGGCTCGCCCTCGAGGTCGGTGAGGCGGCCGTGCTGTGGCTGGGTGAGCGCGGCTTCGACCCGATCTACGGTGCGCGCCCGCTGCGCCGGCTGGTCCAGTCGTCGATCGGTGACTCGCTGGCCCGGGCGCTGCTCGCGGGCGAGATCGTCGACGGGGACACGGTGCGGGTGGACCTGAACGAGGCCAAGGACGGTCTGTCCGTACGCCGGGCATGAAAAAAACCGGGGCACCCGATCGGGGTGCCCCGGTTCTTTCTCTGTCAGCTGGCCCGCGCCTCCCGCTGCCGGTAGGCGTGGGTCATCAAGATGTCCGTGATGGCGTGCTCGCCCTCGGACGACCAGATCCTGATGCCGTCGCGGTGCAGCTGGTACCGGACGTCGGTGTAGCTGGTTCTCGTGTCGTCATGGTGCACGACGGTCAGGGTGTCTGCATGGGGCATGGGACTCACCGGTCCTTGTCGAGTCTGGGGCGGCCGCGGCAACCTCACGCGGCCGGCGCAATCGGGAGGGTGCCCGGATCCGGTCTGCCTGGCCCCCGGCGTTCGATGGGCGGGGGCGGCGACTCGGGCGGGCAGGGGGCGTCACCGGAGGATTCTGATGCCTGCGGCGCGCCACGGATGGAAGTGTAGGGGTCGCTTTCGACTTCTGTCGTCCCCCTGAACGAGCGACGTGTTTCATGCGATTTCGTCGTACATCGGGCGATGTTGCCACAGGTGGGGGGCCGGTGTCGGCCGGTCGACGGATCTGGCAGCCGCCCGATACCGTGGTGGATCTAGGAGGTAGCGCCGTGTCTGAGCCGATGTACCCGGGAACGACCGCACCGCGATCACGTCCGACGGTCGTGACCGTCTCGTCTTACCTGCTCTACTTCACCGCGGCTGCCTCGATCATCTCCGCGGTGCTCTCGCTGACCACGATCGGCACCATCCAGCGCGTCTATTCCGACCTCTACGCCGATACCGCGGGCGCCGGCACGGAGAGCGTCATCGTGGCGGCCAGCGTGATCGGCGTCGTGATCAACATCCTCTTCGCCGCCGGGCTGGCCATCCTGGCGATCTACAACAACCGCGGCAAGCAGGGTGCCCGCATCACCACCTGGGTGGTGGGCGGCATCTTCCTCTGCTGCAACGGCTTCGGTCTGCTCGGCAACGCGGCGACCAGCGGGATGAATCTGGACACCGGAAACACCTCGGGGCCCAGCGCCAGCGAGGTCGAGGCGCGGCTCTCCGACGAGATGCCCGGCTGGTTCGACCCGATCACCATGCTGCTGACCGTGCTGGTCGTGCTGGCGCTGCTGGGCGCGGTGATCCTGCTGGCGCTGCCGGCCGCCAACGCGTACTTCCGCAAGCCGCAGGCCACGTGGGACCCGCTGAACCCGTACCCGGGCTACCCGGGCCAGCCTGCGGCGTACCCGGGTTACCCGAGCCAGTCGCCGTACCCGACGTACCCGGGGCAGCCCGGCCAGGGCTACCCCGGCCAGCCGGGTCAGCCGGGTCAGCCCTATCCGGGCCAGGCGTACCCGGGTCAGCCCGGTCAGCCGCCCTATCCGGGCACGGGCGGGCAGCCGCCGTATCCGCAGAGCTCCCCGCCCGGCGGCGCTAGCGACACCACCCCGCCGCCCGCCACCGACGGCGGCGCGGTTTCCGCCCGGGACACCACCGGCGGGGACCCGCACACCGGCAGCGTGCCGCCCACCGATCCGTGGAGCCCGCCGTCGCCGCCCCCGTCGTCACCGCCCTCCGACGACAAGCCGGGCCGGTCGCCGACCGATCCCGCCTGACCGCTGCATCGCGCGCCGCCGGGTATCCCGGCGGCGCGTCGCGCGTCCAGGTAGGTTCGTCCGCAACGGATCACCCGGGAGACGTCCATGTCGTACGCAATGCAGCCGCCGGCAGCCGCACCGGCCCCCACCACCACCGCCCCCCGCCGGCCGGTGTCGGTGGCGTCGGCGTCGATCCTGCTGATCGTCATGGCGGTGGCCGGCCTGGCCTACGCGATCGCGACGCTGGCCGTCGCCCCCGGCACGGTGGACCGGTTCCGCGCCGCCGCCGGCGGGGCGAACAGCGTGGACGTCGACGGTTTCGTCACAGTGGTCTGGATCGGTGCCGCCCTCGGTGCGGTGCTCGCCGTGATCCTCTTCGCGCTCTACGTCGTGCTGGCGCTGGGTCTGCGCCGGGGCAGCAACGCTGCCCGGATCGCCACCTGGGTCGTCGCCGGGCTCGGACTGCTGGCCGGTTGTGCGACGACCGTCACAGTGGCCGTGGAGCGCGCCGGTGACCCGGTGCAGGGTTCGCTGTCCGCCGCGCTGTCCGACGCGTATCCGGGCTCGTGGATCCCGCTGAACGTGGCACTGGCGATCGCGCAGATGCTCGGTTACGTCCTCGTCGGCGTGCTGCTGCTGGCCAGCCCGGGCACGTTCTTCGGCCGCGCCCCCAAGCCGGTGCCGCCGGATCCCTTCGCGGCCCCACAGCCGGGCACCCCCACCTTCGGCGCCCCGGGCTACGGCCCTCCGGCCGGCGGCACACCGGGCTACGGCGCGGCGCCGAACGGTCCTGCGGGCTACGGCCCTCCCGGGGGATTTCCGCCGCCACCGGCCGGTTACGGGCCGCCACCAACGGGTGGTTACCCGGCGCCACCAACGGGGGGTTCCGGCTCGCCGCATCCCCCCACGGGGTCGCCGATGCCGTCCGCAGCGGGCGAACCGCCGGCCGGGCCCGGCCCCGATGATGAGTACTGGTCACGTCCTTCCAGCTGACGGGCTTGGCGGCATCGACGGTTGTGCGTCACCCGAACGGGTACCGTTGACGGACGAGGATGCGCTGGTTTCGGCTGTCCGGGCGTTTCCGGCTTGCCGCTCGGTGCGGGTTTTGCGCTGGACGGGCAGACGTGACGCGATGACAACGGTGTCGGTGCGTACTCGTTCGATGACCGTCGCTGGGTGCCGCCCCGGGCGGGGTGTGGCGGAAAGGTGCTTTGAGCTGCGTCTATACCTGTCCGAAACGGGGTGCGCGGGGTCCCTCAGTTAAGAATATTTACTGTGGGGGCCGGGCTTTGCCGTGGGTCAATAGTTCCTTTCCGCCCCGGCGGGGCAGAACGTTCCAGTTTTGCGGCAGCCAGTACGCTCGATGTGATGGAAGCCCATCACGACCTGCGTAAATTCATCACTGAATTGCCCGTCGCGCAGCGTTGTGTCGTGCTTTCATCGGGTCGTGAAGTTGACTGTGAAGTCGACCCACGCCGTGTGACCGTGCAGTACCAGGACAGTTCCGACGACCGGGCGGGCGTCGGGACGGCCGCGGAACGGATCGTGAATCAACAATGTGGGGCGGCTCACTCCGGGGGCGGGGATCGAGAGCCCGACGACGTTGACCAGCGACCTGACGGCGACTGAGGCGTTGCAGGAGGCAGAGACCGAAGTCGGTGTCGCGGAATGGTGGATCGGAGTGCGGACGCTGCCCGTGCGGGGTGCCGGACAGTCGTACCGATCGGCCTACCGTTCGACCGATCTCGGCCTTACGGCCTGAAAGTTAGCCGGTTCGTTCCTGCGCACATGCAGGAGAATCGATGCAGTTGGTGGAAGGATGGAGATCGTGGGAACTGCGTTGGCGGAAATGACAATGCCTCAGATCTCGCCGCTTGCCGGCGAGCCTATTGAACGTGCCGATGCCGAGCGACTGGCGGGAGTGCTGAAGGCACTCGCCGATCCTGCTCGGTTGCGGCTGCTCAGCCTCATCCAGTCCGCTACGGACGGTGAAGCGTGCGTCTGCGACCTGACGGCCCCGCTGGGGTTGTCGCAGCCGACCGTGAGTCACCACCTGCGGATCCTGACGGAGGCCGGCCTGCTCGAGCGTGAGAAGCGCGGCGTGTGGGCGTACTACCGGCTGGTCCCCAGCGCGATCGCGACGATCGCGGACCTGCTGACCCCGCCGCGCAAGCGGGCCACCAAAAAGGCCCGCTGAGCAGACCCGACCAAGCCTGGCGTCACCGTTCATGGGGCGTGACGCCAGGCGGGCCACCTCCATCAGGATCCACCCCCCGGACCCGAGGAGTTGACGGGTTGAACTACGTGCCCGGCGATCTGCGCGACCAGCTCGCGCACGTGGGCTACGACGTGGTCCAGGCCGGACTGGTCTGCGGCTCCGGCGGCAATCTGTCCGCCCGGATCCCCGACGAGGACGCCTGCTGGGTCACCGCGAGCGGTGCCTGGCTGGACAGACTCAGCCGGACCAGCTTCGCACCGGTACGCATCTCCGACGGCGCGCCCGCGACCGTCGGCACGCTACCGGCCCCACGCACAGCACCGACCAGTGAAATCGCCCTCCACCTGGCGTTGTACCGCGCCCGCCCGGACGTGAACGCGGTGGTCCACCTGCACCCGCAGACGGCGCTGCTCCTGGATGCGCTCGGTGAGCACATCCGCATCGTGACAACCGACCACGCCTTCTACCTGAAGCGCGTCTCCACCGTGCCGTTCCGCCTGCCGGGCAGCGCCGAGGTGGCGGCGCTGACGGCGGCGATGGCGGCCGACGGCACGGACTGCCTGGTGCTCAGCCAGCACGGCTGTGTGGTCATGGCCGACTCGGTCGAGCTGGCCCACAAACGGGCCCGCAATCTGGAAGAGGCCGCGGCGCTGACCTACCGGGCGTTGGCCCTGGGCCGGCTGGACAGCCTCCGCGAAGTCCCGGAGGAGTTCCTGGACCGGCTGCACGACTCGAGCGCCGTCACTGCATGATGGTCGCCGGGCACTTCTGACCGGCGACCGGCGAGCGGGTCGGCCGGCCCGACCCGCTCGCAACGCAGTGCAACGCTGGGACCGTACCCTGGTGCGTCAGGGTGGCCCAGGCGCGGCTGCCGGTCAGGTGAGGAGATGGACTCAGCATGGGTGGTATCACCGACTGGATCACCGACTGGGTCTTCCGGCTCGTCGACGCGTTGGGCGCGGTCGGCGTCGGCCTGTTGCTGTTCCTGGAGACGGTCGTACCGCCGATCCCGTCCGAACTGATCCTGCCGCTGGCCGGCTTCCGGGCCCGCGACGGCGACCTGAACGTCTTCGCCGTCTGGACCACCGCCACGATCGGTGCCCTCGTCGGCGCACTGGTCCTCTACTATCTCGGCGCCTGGCTCGGCTACGACCGCCTGCACGCCCTGGCCGGCAAGCGGTGGTTCATCCTGGCCACCCGGGCGGACGTGGAACGCGGATACGCGCTCTTCACCAGGTACGGCAGCTGGCTCGTCCTGGTCGCCCGCTGTATCCCCATCATCCGCAGTCTCATCTCCCTGCCCGCCGGCGTGGCGCGGATGCCCCTGCCCAAGTTCCTGGCCTTCACCGCTGTCGGCAGCGGTATCTGGAACGCCGCGCTGATCGGCGCCGGCTATGCCCTGGCCGACAACTGGGACCGCGTCGAGGGTTACCTCAGCCCGGTGAGCAAGGTGGTTTTGGCGCTCGGTGTCGCGTTCGTGGTCTTCCTCGTGGTCCGGCGGCTCCTGGCCCGCCGCCGGGCGCTGGCGATCGGCGTCGACCCGGCGGAGGCCGACGTCGATGGCCGGCCCGCGCCCGACATCGACGGCCTGGGCGACCCCAACGAATACCCGACCAGCGTCCGGCACCCGGCCCGCGGCGTGGCGCGGGTGCCCGACGAGGAGCGCTGAGGTCAGAGCCGCGGGTCGACCGGCTCGGATTCGGCGGCGAGAACGGCGAAGACCATCTCGTGGATCCGCCACAGCGGGGCGCCCTCGGCCAGCCGGTCCAGCGCTGCCAGGCCCAGGCCGTGCTCGCGCAGCGCGAGGCCACGCTTACGGCCCAGTGACCGCTGCCGCAGCCGGTCGAGCTGCTCGGGACGGGTGTACTCCGGGCCGTAGATGATCCGCAGGTACTCCCGGCCACGGCACTTCACCCCGGGCTGCACCAGCCGGCCCTTGGCGTCGGTCTCGCCCAGGCCGCCGTACGGCTTCACCACCATCCCCTCGCCGCCCGCCGCGGTCAGCGCCAGCCACCAGTCGGTCGCGGCCCGTTCCGCGGCCGGATCGCCCAGCTCCACCACCATCCGCCGGGTCGGCGTGAACAGCACCGGATCCGCCGCGACCAGCTTGTCAGCGAGGTCCAGGTGCCAGCCGTGATCCTTGTCCCGGTACGAGACGCCCGCCCCGGCCAGCACCGCGAACGGCGCCAGCGTCACGCCGGTCAGCCCCTCGGTCGGCTGCACGTACGCCCGGTACGCCGCCGAGTAGCCCTCGATCTCCGTCGCCCGCAGCTCCAGCCGCGCGCGCAGCTCCGTGACGTCGAGGCCGCGCCCGGCGACCCGTTCCAGCACCGACAGGGCAGCCGGCAGCGCGGCGCGTCCCGCCGCGCCGACGCCCGCGTACCGCTCGCGGATCAGGCCGCCGGCCTTGGCCGACCACGGCAGCAGCTCGGTGTCGAGCAGCAGCCACTCGGTGTCCAGCTCGGTGAAGACCTTCCCGGCCGCCGCGCGCACGCCGGCCAGCAGCGTGGCGTTGCGCTCGGCGTCGAAGAACGGCCGCCCGGTACGGGTCCAGATGGCGTCCCCGGCCCCGGACCGCGAGACCCGGACCACCGCCCGTGAGCCCATGTGCTTCTCCTCGCACACCACCGTCCCGACCCCGGCCGACCGCAGGTCCGCGAAGGCCGTCGCCGGGTGTTCGAGGTAGCCCTCGAGCGTCGACGTCGAGCACGGCGCCATCGTCGGCGGCAGCCAGACCAGCGTGGCCGGGTCCAGCGCGAAGCGGCTCATCACCTCCAGCGCCGCGGCGGCGTTCTCCGCGGCGACCGTGGTGCGGCCGTACCCGTAGTCGAGGTGCCGGCGCCCGGTGACGTCGGCCAGGTCCAGGCCCTCGTCGGGCTTGGTGTCGACCGGGACCAGCGGGCGGGCCGGGGCGTAGTACTCCCGGGCGGCGGGGACCGACACCAGCTCGCGGGTCGGCCAGCGCAGCGCGGTCAGCTTGCCGCCGAAGACGCAGCCGGTGTCGAGGCAGATGGTGTTGTTGATCCACTCCGGTTCCGGGGTCGGCGTGTGGCCGTAGACGACCGCCGCCGAGCCGCGGTAGTCGCGGGCCCACGGGTAGCGGACCGGGAGGCCGTACTCGTCGGTCTCGCCGGTCGTCTCGCCGTACAGCGCGAAGGAGCGGACCCGGCCGGAGGCGCGGCCCTGGTAGGCCTCCTTCAGGCCGGCGTGTGCCACCACCAGCTTGCCGCCGTCCAGCACATAGTGGCTGACCAGGCCGTCGATGAAGGTACGGACCTCGGCGGTGAACGCCTCGTCCTCGCGAGCGAGCTGCTCGAGGGTCTCGGGCAGGCCGTGGGTGAGCTGCACGTTGCGGCCGTTGAGCTTGCGGGCCAGCTTCTGCTCGTGGTTGCCGGGCACGCAGATCGCCGTGCCGGCCCCGGCCATGCCCATGACCAGGCGCAGCACGCCGGGCGAGTCCGGGCCGCGGTCGACGAGGTCACCGACGAAGACCGCGGTACGGCCCTGCGGGTGCACAGCACCGACCGGACGGCCGGAGTCGTCGCGGGTCAGGGCGTACCCGAGGGTTTCCAGCAGCGTCTCCAGCTCGGCGCGGCAGCCGTGCACGTCGCCGATGATGTCGAACGGGCCGGTGACCTCCCGCTTGTCGTTGAACAGCTTCTCGTAGCGGATCGAGGCGGCGGCGATCTCCTCCTCGCCGCGCAGCACGTGGATCTTGCGGAACCCCTCCCGGGCCAGCTGCCCGAGCGAGCGGCGCAGGTCGCGATGCATGCGGTTGAGGACGTGACGGCCGAAGGTACGGTCCGCCCGGCCCTGGGTGCGTTCCCAGGCCAGCGCCTCGGGCACGTCCAGGACCACGGCCACCGGCAGCACGTCGTGCTCGCGGGCCACCTTGACAAGCCCGGCCCGGGCGTGCGGCTGCAGGTTGGTGGCATCCACGACGGTGAGCCGTCCGGCGGCCAGCCGCTTGCCGGCCACGTAGTGCAGCACGTCGAAGGCGTCGGCGGACGCGGACTGGTCGTTCTCGTCGTCCGCGACCAGGCCGCGGAAGTAGTCCGAGGAGAGCACCTGGGTGGGCTTGAAGTGCTGCCCGGCGAAGGTCGACTTGCCGGATCCGGAGATGCCGACCAGCGCGACGAGCGCGAGCTCCGGGATGTCGATCCGGGTCATGCCTCCTCCTTCACGAACACGGCGAGCTGGGTGGGAGTGCCGGCCTTCTCGTCCTCGTCGCCCACGCCCCGGAAGCTCACCCGGTAGCCGTGCGCGGACGCGGTACGTGTGGCCCACTCCTGGAACTCGGCCCGGGTCCACTCGAAGCGGTGGTCCGAGTGCCGCATCCCGGTCAGGCCCTCGTACAGGCCGTTGTATTCGACGTTCGGGGTGGTCACGACGACCGTCGCCGGGCTCGCGTGGCCGAACACCGACGCCTCCAGCGCGGGCAGGCGCGGCGGGTCGACGTGCTCGATGACCTCCATCAGCACTGCGGCGTCGAAGCCGCGGAGCCGGTCGTCGCGGTAGGTCAGCGCCGACTGCCACAGCGTCACCCGGTCCCGCTGCCGCTCGGGCACCCGGTCCAGCCGCAGGCGCTTGTGGGCCAGGTCGAGGGCGCGCGAGGACACGTCGGTGCCGACGATCCGCGTGTACCGACGGTCCTTGATCAGGGCACCGAGCAGTGCACCCTGGCCGCAGCCCAGGTCCAGCACCCGGGTCGCGCCGGACTCGGCCAGCACGGCGACGACGGCGTCGCGCCGCTGCTCGGCGAGCGACTGCTTGCGGGCCACCGGCAGCTCGGCCTCCTCGTCGGTTGCCGTGTCGGCCGGTGCGTCGACGGAGTCCGGGTCCAGCCGGTCCAACTGCTCCAGCGCGCTGGCCGCCAGCGATCGCCGGTGGGCCAGATAGCGGCGGGTGATCAGCACCTTCTCGGGGTGGGCGGACAGCCAGCCCTCGCCCGCGCGCAGCAGCTTGTCGATCTCGTCGGGCGCCACCCAGTAGTGCTTGGCGTCGTCGAGGACGGGCAGGAGCACGTACAGGTGGTTGAGCGCGTCGGCCAGCCGCAGGGTCCCGGTCAGGGTGAGGTCGACGTACGGGCTGTCGCCGTCCAGGGGATGTCCCGGAGGCACGTCGTCGAGCGGGATCGGCGTCGCGGTGACCGTCCAGCCCAGCGGCTCGAACAGGGCCGCCGCGCTGCCCCGGCAGCGCAGCACCGGCACATGGATCTCCAGCGGGAGGGTCGCGCCGGCCAGCTCCGGGCGGTCCTTGGACTCGCCGCGCAGGGCGCTGCGGAAGACCTTGGCCAGCGCGCCGGCGAGCAGGCTGGACGCCGCGTACGGGCGGTCGTTGACGTACTGGCCCAGCGCGAACGACTCCGGCGCCGACTGCTGCTTGCGACCGCCGCGCGCGGCACCGAGCCGCTGCGGGTCGACGTCGAGCAGCAGCGCGGCGGTGCACCGGTCCTCGGCTGCGTCCGGGAACAGGACGTGGGCCGTACCGGTGGGCACGTCGAAGGAATGCACCTTGTCGGGGTGCTTGACCAGCAGGTAACCGAGGTCGGTGGCCGGCCGGTGGGTGGTCGTCACGGTGAGCAGCACCGGCTGATGATGGCAGCGCGGGGCAATCGGCAGCGACTGATTTGACGCCCGGCGCAATGATTCGCGGGTCGGTACCCGTCGTAGGAGCGGAGGTGCCCGTGACCTACGAGGAGTTCGCCGACAGCCGGCTCGGCGCTCTGCTGCGCTATGCCGTCATGCTCACCGGTGACCAGCACACGGCGCAGGACCTCGTGCAGGAGACGATGGTCCGGGTCCAGCTCAACTGGCGCCGGGTCGCCGGCAGCGACTCCCCGGACGGTTACGTCCGCAAGATGCTGACCAACCAGTTCATCGACCTGCGCCGGGGCTCCTGGCTGCGGCGGGTGCTGCTGCGCGCCGAGCCCGACCCCGTCCGCGCGGTGCCCTTCGACCACGCCGACGAGACGGCCGAGCGGGACCGGGTCTGGGGCATGCTGGCCCGGCTCCCGCGCCAGCAGCGCGCGGCACTGGTCCTGCGCTACTACGAGGATCTTCCGGACGCCGACATCGCCGAGGTGCTGGGCTGTGCCGTCGGGACGGTTCGTTCGTCCATCTCACGAGCGCTCGCCACGCTCCGCACCGAGTTCGTGGAGGCCCGATGACCCCGATCGAGGAAGAGCTGCGGGCCACGTTCGAGCGGCACGAGGCCCTGACCCCGGCCGTCGGCCCGGTGCGGGCCGGCATCGAGGTGGCTTCGGTACGCGCCAGACGCCGCCGCCTGATCCGCCGGGCTACCGGGGCGGCCGTGGCTGTGCTGATGGCCGGCTCCGCGGTCCCGGTGATCCTGGACCGGTGGCACCACGGCTCGTCACCGTCGGTGCCCACCGCCGAGTTCCTCGCGGCTGAGCCGGCTCCGGCCGGCCCGCTGGACGTGTTGCTGCTGGGCAGCGACAACAGGCTGCGCTGGCCGGACCGGAACCGCCGGGCCGACACGGTCATGATCATCCACGTGCCGACCGACCGCACCCGGGCCTACCTGGTCAGCCTGCCGCGCGACGGCGAGGTGAAGCTGCCGGGCGGGGCCCGGAGCAAACTGAGCGAGACACTTCTCTCCGGTGGCCCGGAGCTCACCGGGAAGGCCGTCTCCGAGCTGACCGGAGTCACCTTCGACGCGACCGTGACGGTCGACTTCCGGGCGCTGCGGGCCGTCACCGCGGCCGTCGGTGGTGTACGGGTGTGCCTGCCGCAGGCCATCAAATCGGTGCACAACGACAAGACGTACCCGAAGGGCTGTCAGCAGCTGACCGCGGACGACGTCGGACCGGTGCTGCAGGCCCGCTACGGCCTCCGGAACGGCAGCTACGACCGTGACCGCAACACCCAGCTCTTCCTGCGGGCGCTGGCCGGGAAGCTGGCCGCGGACGGGACCGTCACCGATCCCGCCCGCGTGCACGCGCTGTTCACCGCGGCCCGGGACGGTCTGGAGATCACCGGTGACCCGGCCGCGTTGCTGCGGGTGGCCGGTTCGCTGAACTCGCCCGGCTCGCCGATCGGGATCAGCGAACGCACGTTCCACGGCATGGCCAACGGCCGGGAGCAGATCTATGCCCGCGTCGGTCCGTCGCTGTACACCGCGCTCCGCGACGACACGCTCGCGGCGTGGATCGCGGCAAATCCGGCATACATCGTGAAATAGGGCTCAGCGGTAGTCGTCGTCGAGGGGCACGCTGCGCCCCTGCTCCTGGGCGTCCCATTCCGGCGCCTCGAGGGACGAGCTCACTGCGGGCTCGTCGGCGTCGTCGGCCCAGTTCGGATCGGCCACTGCGGCCTGCTCGGCCGCGTCGCCCTCGGGTGTTTCCAGGTCACGCTCGTTCTGCGGGTAGGTCATGGCCGGCTCCCTTCACGTCGCGGGCACTCCCTCATGCTGCACCGTCCCCGCCGCGTCCGGCACGCAAACCGGCGCCCGGGTCCCGGGGCGATTTCCGTGACCGTCCCCCGCTGCGGAATACTGCCTGCTGGAGGACAGCGCGGTCCTGCCCTCTGCTTCGCATTTCTGAGATCAAGGAGCGCACCGATGCCCATCGCTTCCCCCGAGGTCTACGCCGAGATGCTCGACCGCGCCAAGTCCGGCGCGTTCGCGTACCCCGCGATCAACGTGACGTCCTCGCAGACGCTCAACGCGGCCCTGCAGGGCTTCGCCGAGGCCGGCAGCGACGGCATCGTCCAGATCTCCACCGGCGGCGCCGAGTACGCCTCGGGCCCGACGGTCAAGAACATGATCACCGGCGCGGTCGCCCTGGCCGAGTACGCGACCGAGGTCGCCAGGAACTACCCGGTCAACATCGCGCTGCACACCGACCACTGCCCGAAGAACAAGCTCGACGCGTACGTGCGCCCGCTGCTCGCCCTCTCCAAGGAGCGCGTCGCCAACGGCAAGGCGCCGCTGTTCCAGTCGCACATGTGGGACGGCTCGGCCGTGCCGGTCGACGAGAACCTGCAGATCGCCGAGGAGCTGCTCGCGCAGGCCGCCGCCGCGCACATCATCCTCGAGATCGAGGTCGGCGTGGTCGGTGGCGAGGAGGACGGCGTCTCCGCCGCGATCGACGACAAGCTCTACTCGACGGTCGAGGACGGCCTGGCCACCGCCGCCGCGCTGGGCCTGGGCGAGAAGGGCCGGTACATGACGGCGCTCACGTTCGGTAACGTGCACGGCGTCTACAAGCCCGGCAACGTCAAGCTGCGCCCGGAGATCCTCAAGGAGATCCAGGAGGCCGTCGGCGCCAAGTACGGCAAGGAGAAGCCGTTCGACCTGGTCTTCCACGGCGGCTCCGGCTCGCTGCTGTCGGAGATCCACGGCGCCCTGGACTACGGCGTGGTCAAGATGAACATCGACACCGACACGCAGTACGCCTTCACCCGCCCGGTCGTCGACCACATGCTCCGCAACTACGAGGGCGTGCTGAAGATCGACGGCGAGGTCGGCAACAAGAAGCAGTACGACCCCCGCGCGTGGGGCAAGCTGGCCGAGGACGGCCTGGCCAAGCGGGTTGTCGAGGCCTGCGAGCACCTGCGTTCGACGGGCACCTCGCTCCTCAAGTGATCTTGTCGAGAACGGCCGGTCCCCGTACGTGGGGGCCGGCCGTTCTCGTGTTGCAGGACTACGCAGAGGCGTGGGTACGATCGTCGTCTTGTCCGGAAGAGGGCGGTGATCATGCTCGGCATCGAGGGGTATGAACCCGAGTGGCACCACGACGCCGAAGCCCTCGCCGCCGTCCACAGAGCACGGTTCGCCCGGCTCATCGGCCGTCAACTGGTCGGTGGCTGGCTGATGTGGGACATGTCCGAGCGCGGCTGGTTCGCCGACGGCCCGGTGATCCTCGGCTTCGGCGGCACCAACGTCGAGATCACGCACCGCAAGTTCGACGAGTGTGCAATCACGTGGGACCAGGTCGACATGAGCGCCCCGATCGAGTGGTACGCGACCGGCATCCAGCTCGACTGGCGGGCCGACCCGCACGCGGCGCTGCGCAACGCCCGCGGCCGGATGCTGCGCGAGGTCAACATCATCGAACGGACCACGATCAAGGAGTGGCGGCCCCGGGTGCTGCACGCGGTCGAGTTCCTCTTCGAGGGGGCACGACTGGCGGTCTTCAACGCGATGGACGAGAACGGGCTGACCGACGTACCGGAAATGGACCTGCCGGTGCACAGCTGGCGCCGCGTGCACGTCGCCTGACCGGCCGGGGGCTGGCCCTGGTCCGTGAGCAGTACAGCTCTAGCTCCCGCCGCCGCCTCCTCCTCCGCCACCGCCGCCGTCTCCGCCCCCGGACCAGCCGCCGCCGTCTCCGCCGGACCAGCCGCCACCTCCGTCCCCGGAGTAGTCGCGGTGGTGCGTGTCTCCGTAGTTGTTCGACAGGCCGAAGCCGCCTGAGCCACCCAGGTAGCGATTGCCGGCGGACGGGCGTGTCCCGGTCGTGCGACGGCTGGTCCAGACCGCGAAGCCGACGGCTGCCGCCAGGCCCAGAACGAAAAGGATCGTCACCATGACCGCAGTGTGCGGCACGCCTGCCACCTGAGCCGTAATGACTTTGCGGCGGGTGCGCCGCACCGCTTCAATGCCGGTATGGATCTCCGCCGAGTGGACCTGCGGGCCCTCAACTCCCTGACCAAGTACCCGTCGATCCCGACCTACCACCTGCTCGACGCGCGCAACGGCGGCTTGCAGGACGAGGCCGTGGTCTTCTCCGGGCCGGTCGTGGGCACGGAGAAGGTCGACGGCACGAACGCCAGGATGATCCTGACGCCCGGTGGTGGCTGGCTGCTCGGGTCGCGGGAGGAACTGCTGCACGCCAAGGGGGACCTGATCGGTAACCCGTCGCAGGGCATCGTCGCGGCGCTCAAGCCGGTCGTGGAAGCGCTCGCGCCCGTCGCCGGTGACGAGATCAGGGTGATCTACGTCGAGCTCTACGGCGGCAAGGTGGGCGCGGCTGCCAAGCAGTACACCACCGACCCCACCCGGTACGGCTGGCGGTGCTTCGACGTGCTCGTCCTGCGCGACCCGGCCGAGCAGCTCGGCTGGCCGGCCGAACGGATCGCCGCGTGGCGTGACGGCGGCGGGCAGACCTTCCTCGCCGAGCAGGAGCTGGCCGGTGCCGCCCGCGATGCCGGGCTCGAGCTGACGCCGCGGCTGTTCACTGTGGACGCCGCCGAGCTGCCGACCGACCTGGACAAGACCAGCGCCTGGCTGGCCGCGCAGCTGCCGGAGTCGCGGGTGCGGCTGGACGCCGGGGCGCCGGGCGGGGCCGAGGGCATCGTGCTGCGCAGCAACGATCGCGGTGTGATCGCCAAGGCCCGGTTCCAGGACTACGCCCGTACCCTCAAGCGCCGCCGTTGAGGTGCATCTCCACCGCCGCCGACGTGCGCTCGACGTCGCCGGTGGCCAGGAGATCCAGCAACGCTCCGCGCAGCACCGCGAGGGTGAGGGTGGCCTGCTCGGTCCCGGGTCGCCCGGCCGTCAGCACGGCGAGCCAGTCCTGCACGGTGGCGCGGGCGAAGTCGGCCCACGGCCCCGCGGGGTCGACCAGCGAGCGGACGTACGCCTCGGCCCACAGCACGAGCAACGGCCGGTGCTCGGGGACGGCCAGCCACTGCCAGATCTCCGCCACGGGGTCGCCGGTGGCCGGCAGCCGCTCGAGCATGGCCAGCTCGTCGCTGCGGGCCCGGTCGAGCAGTGCGCGGACCAGGCCGTCCTTGCTGCCGAACAGCAGCAGCAGGACGCGAGGGCTCGACCCGACGGCCGTGGCCAGCGGCCGTAGCGACATGTCCGCCAGGCCGTGGGCCAGCACGTGGTGGTAGGCGCGTTCCAGCAGCTCAGCACGTCGGGCCGACACTCCGCTATGGTGACTGAAACAGTCGTTTCAGTCAACTGGGGGAGGACGCCATGAGCGCATCGGAGGCGGTGATCCGGCGTCTGGGTCAGCCGGGCGACCTGGGCTGGGTCATCGCGGCCCACGGCGAGATCTACGCCGGCGAGTTCGGCTGGGACCCCAGCTTCGAGGCCCTGGTCGCGCGGATCGTCGCGGACTTCGCCTCGAGCCACGACGCCGAGCGGGAAGCCGCCTGGCTGGCCGAGGTCGACGGCCGGCGCGTGGGCTGTGTGTTCTGCGTCGCCGGGCCGGAGCCGACGGCACAGCTGCGGCTGCTGCTCGTCCACCCCGACGGACGCGGGCACGGCCTGGGCGGGCGCCTGGTGGACACCTGCCTGGAGTTCGCCCGCGACGCCGGCTACCGGACCATGCGGCTGTGGACCAATGATCCGCTGACCGCGGCGCGCGCCATCTACCTCAGCCGCGGCTTCACTCTGGTCGACGAGGAGGCCCACCACAGCTTCGGCGTCGAGCTCATCGGGCAGACGTACCAGATCGACCTGTCCTGATCAGTGCGTGAGCGCCGCCATCGCCTCGTCGACGGAATCGGTGACCACGATCAGATCCGACTGGTCGCCGTGCGGTGAACGCGCCAGCAGCGGCCGGAGCAGCGCCTCGACCGGCAATGCCGACCAGTGCTCGACACCCAGGAAGACGAACGCGCCGGACGGGCCGTCGGTGCGGTAGAAGGTCTTCGTCGCCGCCTGGAACACCTCCTGGACCGTGCCGGCCCAGCCCGGGGCGAAGACGATGCCCCCGCGGGCCAGGCGCAGGATGGTGTCCTCCCGGACGGCGTTGGAGAAGTACTTGCCGATCTGGCCCGCGAACAGGTTCGCCGGCTCGTGGCCGTACAGCCAGGTGGGCAGGGCCAGGCCGCCGTGGGTGAGCCGGCCGACCACGTCCGTCGCGGCCGGTGCCGGGTACGCCGCCCGCACCGCCAGCGCCGCCGCCGTGTACGGGTCGTGGTCCATGAACTTCGGCGCGGGCGCGAGCAGATCGATCGCCGCGGCCAGCTCGTCCGCCGTCCGGTCGGCGAAGTAGGCACCCAGATTCGCCGCCTCCATCACCCCGGGCCCGCCACCGGTCACGATCAACCGGCCCGCCTCGGCCAGCCGCCACGCCAGCGTCGCGGCCATCCGGTACGCGGCCGACCCGCGCGGCTCCGCGTGCCCGCCCATGATCCCGACCGCGCCCCGGGCGTCGTGCCCGCCGACCCACGCGGCCAGCGCCTTGCCCAGTGCGTTGTCGATACCGGCGTCGTGCAGCCGCTGCCCGATCGCCTCACGCAGATCGGGCGCCGCCCTGCCGTGGGCCAGGAAGTGCTCGTAGACGCGGGTGTCGTACATGCCCGCGAAGCCGTCCCGCTCGAACCCCTGGGCCAGCTCCTCCGGCGTGTACAGGTGCGCCGGATGGGTCGGATAGGGCCGTGCCGCGAACGGTGGCACCAGGTGCGCGCCCCGGGCGATGAGGTCCATCTCGACGTCGGGACCGGCGAGCCGGCAACCGACGAACAGAGTCTCGCTCACGTCGACGCCGGTGAAGTCGGGCGACTGCTCGTCGAGCCGCAGCCCGAGCACGATCAGTCCGGCCAGCGACCGCTTGGCCAGGTGGGTGTCGAGTTCGGCGCGCGACTCGATCTCGGACGCGGTGGCGTCGAACGGCGTCTCGCCACCGAACACGGGCTGCAGGGGATCACCGGGCATCACCGTAGGGTAGCCACCGTGAAAAAGGCGTCGGGATCGCTGTTCGGGTTGGCGTACGGGGACTCGCTCGGCAAGCCGACCGAATTCCAGGACTACGAGACGATCGTCGCGGCGTACGGGCCGGGCGGGCCGCGCGAGCTGACCGGTGATCCGGCGCTGGTCACCGACGACACCCAGATGATGCTGGCGGTCGGCGAAGCCCTGGTGGCGGCGGGCCCGCTGACCCCGGCGAGCTTCGAACCGGTGCTGCGGCAGGCGTTCCTGGACTGGGCGATCAGCCCGGACAACAACCGCGCCCCGGGCATGACGTGCCTGCGCGCATGCGGTGACCTAGCGGACGGCCGGCCCTGGCAGCGGGCTTCACAGATTCACTCGAAGGGCTGCGGCGCCAACATGCGCGTCACCCCGGTCGGCCTGATGCCCGGGCTCACCGACGCCCAGCGCGCCGGCGCCGCCCAGCTGCAGGCGGGCCTCACCCACGGGCACGCGACGGGCCTGGCGGCCAGTGAGCTGACGGCGTTCGCGGTGCGCTGGCTGAGCGACGGCCTGCCCCCGCCGGATCTGCTGCCCCGCCTGCGTGCGCATTGCGCCGACCAGCGGCGGGTCTACCACGAGGACTGGCTCGGCGACCTGTGGCAGCGCCCGGCGGTGGCATCACCCGAGGAGTTCATCTCCGAGGGCTGGGACGAGAACGCCGCGGCGCTCGACCGGGTGGCGGACGCGCTGCGCCGCGGCGACGCCGGCGGCGACCCGTGCCTGGTCACCGGGGCCGGCTGGATCGCCGAGGAAGCGCTGGCCACGGCCTTGTACTGCTATCTGCTCACCCCGGACGAGCCGGTCACCGTGCTGGGCCGGGGCGCGGCCTCCTCCGGCGACTCGGACTCCATCGCCTGCCTGGCCGGCGGCTTCGCGGGCGCGGCGCTCGGCCTGGGGGCCTGGCCGGCGGCCTGGCAGGAGCGCATCGAGTACGCCGACAGGCTGCATGCACTAGGTGACGTCTGGGACCAGCGAAGGTGACATTCACCAACCCACCACCGGAAACCGGCCACCGGCGCGGTTGAATAGGCCCATGCAGAACCTCCTTCCCGAGCCGCCGGCCACCCGCCTCCCCGCCGACACCGAGGCCGACGCGGCCCTGGCCGAAGCGAAGCGGGCCGGCACCGACGACGCCTACAAGACCGTCGCGGCCCGCTTCCCGGCATCCAGCGGTGGCTGGGCTGCGCTGGCCGAGAGCGCCCTGGCCGAGAAGCAGCCGGTCACTGCCTACGCGTACGCCCGCACGGGCTACCACCGCGGGCTCGACGCCCTGCGCCGCAACGGCTGGAAGGGCCACGGGCCGGTGCCGTGGTCGCACGCGCCGAACCAGGGCTTCCTGCGGTGCCTGCACGCCCTGTCACTGGCGGCGGCCCAGATCGGCGAATCGGACGAGGCAGCCCGGTGCGCCCAGTTCCTCCGCGACAGCGACCCGGCGGCGGCCGACGCCCTGACCTGATCGGCCGGGCCAGGCCGGAAACCTCCGGCCTGGCCCGATCCTCCTTAAAGCCCCTCGGCCACCGCGGCGGCGATCTTCAGCCAGGAGTCGCGCGTGCCGTTGGACAGGTGGCCGTACCGCAGCGGCTCACCCGAGTCGATCAACTTCTCGTACGGGGCCAGCAGCACCGCGCGGGTACGGGCCGCGAAGTGCCGCTGGATCGCCGGCAGGTCGATGTCCTTGCGGGTCGGCGGCATCGTCACCACGCTGACCGCCTGGCGGACCAGCCGCTGCCGGCCGCTCTGCTCCAGATGGTCCAGCATCCGCGCCGCCGTCTCGGCCGAGTCGTTACGCGCGGACATCGTGATCACCAGCTGGTCGGTGGCATCCATCGCCGCCTGCCAGTTCTGGGCCCGGACATTGTTGCCGGTGTCCACGAAGATCAGCTTGTAGAACCGGCTGACGATCTCCCGGATCTCGGCGAACGCGCTGGCCGTGAGCATCTCGCCCGCCGTCGCCGACTCGTCGGAGGCGAGCACGTCGAACATGCCCTCGCCCTGCGCCCGCACGTACTGGCTCAGATCACCGACCCGGCCGTGCGAACCCCGGAACAGATGCAGGTCCCGCATCATGTCCCGCACCGTCCGGGCATGGAAGTCCTGCTGCGCCCGCATGCCGAGAGTGCCCTGGGTCTCGTTGTTGTCCCAGGCCAGCACGTAGCCGCCGCGCTTCTGCCCGAAGGTCATCGCCAGCAGCAGCACCGCGACGGTCTTGCCGGCGCCGCCCTTCGGGTTGACCACGGTGACCTGCCGCAGCCCGCCGAAGTTCCGCCGGACCATCTCGACGTCCTGCTTGTACTCCTGCTCGCGCTTGCCCGGCGCCAGCCGGACCAGGCCCATCGTGCCCTTCTGGAGCATGGCCCGGGCGCCCATGGTGGCGGTGGGCTCGGCCGGTTTGGCCAGCCGCCGCCGGGCGAACTCCTCCGCGGTGGGCGTGCCGTCCGACACCCACGGCAGCTGCTGGTAGGGGTCGACGGGTGGGGGCTGCTGGTTCGGGCCGGGGGCCTGCTCACCTTGCCGTGGTGGCTGCTGGGCCTGCGGGTGCGGCGAGGCGGCCCGGGGGTCCATGGTCGGCGGGAACGGGCCGGGGACCGGGGGTGGCTGGCCGTTGGCGGTCCGGGGCTGCTGCTCCACCGGCCATGGAGCCGGCTGGCCTTGGTGGGGCTGGCCCTGGTGGGGTGGGGTCGGGCCGGGTGGCACCGGTCCCGCTTGGTGGATCCCGGCCTGGTTCGGTCCGGCCTGGTTCGGTCCGGCCTGGTTCGGTCCGGCCTGGTTCGGTCCGGCCTGGTTCGGTCCGGCCTGGTGCGGGCCGAGCTGATTCGGTCCGGGCTGGTGCGGCGCGGCCTGGTGCGGGCCGGCCTGATTGGGGCCGGGGTGGTGAGGGCTGGGCACGGCTGGGCCTGTCAGGGGCGGTCCGGGTGGGGTCGGGCCGGGCACGGCTGCACCTGTTCGGCTCGGTCCTGCCTGGTGGGGACCGGGCTGATGCGGTGCCGGCGGGCCTCCCTGCTGGGGTCCGGGCTGATGCGGTGCCGGCGGGCCTCCATGGTGGGGTCCGGTCTGGTTCGGCGCCTGATGCGGCGGCACCGACACCGGCGCCGCGCCGCTCTGGCGTGAACCGGTCTGCGGAACGGCGCCGCTCTGCCCGGCAATACCGGTCTGCCCGGCACCGCCGGCCTGACCGATACCGCCGCTCTGGCCACCGCCGCTCGGGCCGACACCACCGGCCTGTCCAGCGCCGGTTTGTCCGGCACCCAGCTGTGGGCCGACTGGTCCGGGCCGGTAGACCGCACCCGCGTGCTGCTCGTCTGCGTTCTCGGGGCTCTGCCGCGGCGTCACCGTCGGGAAGTGCGCCGGCCCGGAGCTGGACACAGCACCGTTCCGCTGCACCGCCCCGGATGCGTCCGTTCCGCTTCGGGGCCCGGGCACCGAACCTCCGTCGGTCTGGGCCGGCCGCTGCGGCGGCTGCGACCAGGGCGAGTCCGCCGCCGACGGCCCGTCAGGACGCGGTCCACCACTGATCGGCGCGCTCGAGTCCGGCCCATGGGCCATCGAGGGCCGGTCGGGCCCCGGCCCTCCGCTGACCGGCGCGCTGAGGGCCGGTCCGTGGGCGGTGATCGAGGGTCCGTCGGGGCGCGGCCCTCCGCTGACCGGTGCCGCGCCGCCCGCGCTATGGGGCAAACCGTCCGACGTGGTCAGCGGCGGCGGAACGTGCGCGGACGCCGAGAAGTGTCCCGAATCGGGTGCCGCGGAGGCTCCGGTGCGGGGCGGGATGTTGGGCCAGGGCTGAGCCCCACTGCCGTCCGGGCCGGGCGCCGGCCGTGGGATCGGCTGCTGGGGCACCTGCGGCTGAGGGACCTGCGGCTGGGCGACCTGAGGCGGCTGTTGGTGGTACATCGGTGGCGCCGGCGGCGGCGTCACCACGCGGTCCACCGGCCGGTAGACGCTCGGGTCGCCCTGCTGCGGCGCGGTCACCGGCGGGGCCGGCGGGAGCGGGAAAGCCGGCGGTGCGTCCCGGGGCACCGGCTTGCCACCGTGCACCGGAGCGTTCAACTCCTCCGGCGGCCAGAACGGCTCGACGTCCCGGTCGGGTGGCGTGCCGTTCGTACCCGGGACGTAGACGCGGTCGGCGTTCTCGTCCTCCACGGATGCGACCTCCCCGTATATCCAACGATTCGTACCTGAGTGCTAGTTCAGACTCGCACAACGCGTCATCCCGCGTACACCGCCCAGGCGCCGGGCTCGGTCCACCACGAGCGTTTGCGATTCATCGTCCCGGCCACGCCGTCGTCGAGGAACTGCAGCTCACCGTCGCGGGGCAGGACCGACACGGCGCGGCCCCGGGCGCGGCGCACTTCCACCCGTACCCTCGGCTTCTTGAACAGCTGCTTGACCAGCACCGGGACCGCCACCGCGACCTCGACCCGGCCGTCGGCCGGGTCCGGCGTGCCGAGCAGCGGCAGGCCGTCGAACTCGGCGTAGGCGCCGGCGTTGCCGATCGCGCAGGCGATGATCTGGTCGGTGCCGTCGGAGAGTACGGCGTCATCAACCTCGATGCGACCACGCCATGGCACCGCCGCCCCGGCGTCGTCGGCGCCCCCGACCAGCGCGCCGTCCACGGTCACCGAGCCACCGTCGTTGCGCAGCAGGTCGAGCCGCCGAACCGTGCCGCCGAGCACAGCTGCGGCGACTGCGGCCGGGTCGCGGGGCAGGCCGAGCTGGGCGGCCAGGTCGGTGCTGTTGGCCGGGTCCAGCGGCAGGATCGCCACCGGCGGCAGGTCCGGCACGGTGCGGTCGTCGGCGAGGTCGGCGGGGCGCTTGCTCGGCGGGGGCGCGTACCGCCGGACCAGCCGGCGCATCACCGCCCGCAGCTGGCCGTCCGTCGCGGTCGCGACGACCAGCCGCAGCTTGCTCTCCTGGTCGGGCCAGGCGAGGCCGTCCGGGCGCGCCGGCGCGTCGAAGCGGGCGATGACCGCGTCGATCTCCGCATCCGAGGATGCGGTCACGGTCTCGACCCGCGCGCCGGCCGCGGTGAGTGCATCCACGCACTTCAGCACCGGTACGCGCGGAGTGTCGCAAATCTCCTTCTCGGCGGAGCCGCAGCCGCCGCACGCCGCACCGCAGGCACCCGCGGCCGAGCCGCCACCCTCGGCCAGGCTGAGCACGATGACGTCGTACACGGCTCAGGCCTCGCTCAGCACCGAGTGCCGCTCGATGACTTCCTCGCGGCCCGGGCCGACGCCGACCACGGAGATCCGCGCACCGATGCGTTCCTCGACGAACTCGACGAAGCGCTGGGCGTTCTCCGGCAGCTCGTCGAAGCTGCGGGCGCCGCTGATGTCCTTCTTCCAGCCGGGCAGCGTCTCGTAGATCGGGGTGGCGTGGTGGAAGTCGCTCTGGCTGTACGGCATCTCGTCGTGCCGCACCCCGTTCACGTCGTACGCCACGCAGACCGGGATCTCGTCCAGCCCGTCGTAATTGTCCAGTTTGGTCAGGGCGAAGTCGGTCACGCCGTTGATCCGCTGCGCGTACCGGCCCATCACCAGGTCGAGCCAGCCGATGCGGCGGGGACGGCCGGTCGTGGTGCCGTACTCGTGACCGACCTCACGCAGATAATCGCCGACCTCGTCGTGCAGCTCGGTGGGGAACGGGCCCTCGCCGACCCGGCTGGTGAACGCCTTCAGCACCGCGACGACCCGGTCGACCCGGGTCGGCGGGATGCCGGAGCCGGTGCAGGCGCCGCCGGCGGTGGCATTCGAGCTGGTGACGAACGGGTACGTGCCGTGGTCGACGTCCAGCAGGGTGGCCTGGCCGGCCTCGCAGAGCACGACCTTGCCGTTGTCCAGAGCCTGGGAGAGCTCCAGCGCGGTGTCGGCGACCATCGGGCGCAGCCGCTCGGTGTAGGAGAGCAGCTCGGCGATGACCTCTTCGGGCTTGATCGCGCTGCGGTTGTAGATCTTCGACAGCACCTGGTTCTTGAACGAGAGGGCGGCTTCGACCTTCTGGCGCAGGATCGACTCGTCGAAGAGGTCCTGGATGCGGACGCCGAGCCGGTTCATCTTGTCGGCGTACGTCGGGCCGATGCCGCGGCCGGTGGTGCCGATCCGCCGGGCGCCCAGGTAGCGCTCGCTGACCTTGTCCAGCGTCCGGTTGTACGACGCGATGACGTGGGCGTTCGCACTGATCCGCAGGCGCGAGGTGTCGATGCCGCGGGCCTCGAGGCCGTCGATCTCCTCGAAGAGCACCGCGAGGTCGACCACGACGCCGTTGCCGATCACCGGGGTCACGCCGGGGGTGAGGATGCCACTGGGGAGCAGGTGCAGGGCGTACTTCTCGCCCTTGATGACGACTGTGTGGCCGGCGTTGTTACCGCCGTTGAACTTGACCACGTAGTCGATCCGGTCGCCCAGGAGGTCCGTGGCCTTGCCCTTGCCCTCGTCGCCCCACTGGGCGCCGACCAACACGATCACCGGCACTTGACTGACGCCTTCCGTTGACACACGTCGTACGCGGAGAGGCCCGGGTACTGCCGAAGTTTACGCGACGCGGCGATCCGCCGCCCGCCGGTTATCCACAGCGTTGTCCACAGGGTGATATCGGTGCTTTGTGGACTTGTGGACAAGCGCGCGGAAGATCAGGCGCGGCCCGTAGGATCTGCGGCGTGCGTGTACTTCTGATCGGATCCGGCGGCCGCGAGCACGCCCTTGCCGTCGGCCTCGCCGCGGACCCCTCGGTGGAGCGACTCATCGCCGCCCCCGGCAACCCCGGCATCGCCGCGGTGGCCGAGCTGCGTGACGTCACCGCCACCGACCCGGCGGCCGTGGCCGCCCTCGCGGTGGAGGTGGCCGCCGACCTGGTGGTGATCGGCCCCGAGGCGCCGCTGGTGGCGGGCGTCGCCGACGCTGTGCGCGCCAAGGGCATCGCCTGCTTCGGCCCGAGCGGGGCAGCGGCCCGGCTCGAGGGCTCGAAGGCGTTCGCCAAGGACGTCATGGCCGCCGCGGGCGTGCCCACCGGCCGGTCCTACGAGTGCACCGGCGAAGCCGAGGTGGCGGCCGCGCTGGACGACTTCGGCCCGCCGTACGTGGTGAAGAACGACGGTCTCGCCGCCGGCAAGGGCGTGGTGGTGACCGACGACCGCACCGCCGCCGAGGAGCACGCGCGGGACTGCGGACGGGTGGTCATCGAGGAGTACCTCGACGGGCCCGAGGTGTCGCTGTTCGTGGTGACCGACGGCACAGCCGCGGTGCCGCTGATGCCGGCCCAGGACTTCAAGCGCGCCCTCGACGGCGACGCGGGGCCGAATACGGGCGGCATGGGTGCGTACGCACCGCTGTCCTGGGCGCCGGCCGACCTGGTCGAGCGGGTGATGGCCGAGACCGTCATGCCGACGCTGGCGGAAATGCGCGACCGGGGCACGCCGTTCGCCGGTCTGCTTTACGTGGGGCTGGCGCTGACCGGCAAGGGCCCGAAGGTCATCGAGTTCAACGCCCGCTTCGGCGACCCGGAGACGCAGGTCGTCCTGGCGCTGCTGGCGACACCACTGGGCGAGCTGCTGCGCGCGGCGGCGACGGGCACGCTGGCGGACTTCCCGCCACTGCGCTGGTACGAAGGCGCGGCGGTGACGGTTGTCGTGGCCAGCCACAACTACCCGGGCACCCCCCGCACGGGCGACGTGATCACGGGCGGCGAGCAGCCCGGGGTGATCCACGCGGGCACGGCCCGCCGGGAGGACGGTGCGCTGGTCTCGGCCGGTGGACGGGTGCTGAGCGCCACGGCCACCGGGCCGGACCTCGCTGCGGCCCGGGCGGCGGCGTATGCGCTGGTGGACGGAATCACGCTGGACGGATCCCACCACCGCACCGACATCGCACTGGCGGCTGTGGAAAACCGCATAAAGCTCTAGCCCCGCCCGACCCCGCCCGACCCCGCCCGACCCCGGCCTGGCCCCGGCTCGGCCCGGCTCGGCTCGGCTCGGCCTGACCTGGCATGACCCGGACAGGCCCGACCGGCCCGACCCGACCTGACCCGGACAGGCCCGACCCGGCCCGACCCGGCCCGACCTGACCCGGACAGGCCCGACCCGGCCCGACCTGACCCGGACAGGCCTGATCCGACCTGACCCGGACAGGCCTGATCCGACCTGACCCGGACAGGCCCGGCCCGGCCCGACCCGGCCAGGCCCGACCTCGGCCTCGCCTCGGGCCCGCGCTGATTTGGGCCAGCTACATCCACGGCTGCGGGCGTGTGAATTCGCTTCAGCTGCCGCTTGCTCGGGCTCGGCTGACGGCTGCGGAGGGGAATGCCTCCAGCGCGGAGTGGACGACGACGCTGCCGTGAGAGTGACCACCCGGATCAGCCCGGCGGCGGCGCAACGGCCCGGACCGGCCCGGACGCCGCCTTGTCGGGGCGGGACTGGGCTGTGGGCGTACCCCTATGTCTTCAAAGAACCTATGTCTTCAAGGAACCTATGTCTTGAAGGAAAGAAGGACGCCCCGCCGAAGCCGGCGGGGCGTCACTCTTCCTGTCGTCGAGCCGGTCAGTTCTTCGGGATGTCGAAGAGCTTGGCCACCTGGGCCGCCAGGCCGAGGTCGCCCTTCGCCTTGATCTTGCCGGTCATGAACATCATCATCGGGTTGCCGTCACCGGAGACCACCTTGAGGAAGGTCACCGGGTCCATCGTCATCGCCAGTTTGGGCTCGCGGACCGGCTGGTTGGTGACCGTGCAGGCACCGTTCTCGATCACGGTCTCGTAGGTGTCCGTGCTGCCGCCGGGGCCGCCCGTGATGTTCCAGTGGATGACGGCCTGGGTCGCGCCGGCCCGGTCCGCGCGGAACAGCGTCGGCATCCGGTTGAAGACCTCGTCCAAGATCTTGGTGCGGCTCTCGGAGCCCATGACCTCGGTGATCTTCGAGTCCGGGGTGGACTTGACGAGCTGCGCGAACTCCTTCGGGCCGATCGTGGCGAGGGCTTCGGGGCTGAATTCAGTCATCGGTGGACCTTTCGGGATGAGCGCCAGACCTACTCGCGAGTAACCCTAGCGATAACCGCGTAGTCCTGCAGTGTCTCAACCCCCCAACGAGTGTTGGACAGTGAGGTCCGTCTCTCCTAGACTCCCCAACATGTCTTTGGGAGATGCGCGCCGGCAGGCCCGGCTGCGAGCCATGGCCCATCCCGTCCGCCTGCGGATGCTCTCGCTGCTCACCGGTTCGTCGCTCACCGCCGCCGATGTTGCTCGCGAGCTCGGTCTCACCCACGCCAACGCCAGCTACCACCTGAGGAATCTGCTCAGTGCCGGCCTGATCGTGCAGGCCGGCGAGGAGCGCATCCGGGGTGGCGTCGCCAAGCGCTACCGGTACGACGCTGACCGCGACCGCGAGCGTGAACGCGAGACCATGGTCGGCCAGCATCACGCCGACACGCAGCGCGCGCTGTTCGCGGCAGTCGCCGACGAGCTGGTCCGCCGCACGGCCGAGGCCGACTGGTCGGTCGGCGGGTCGATGACCGATGCCGAGCTCTGGGTGGACCCGCAGGTCTTCGCCGAGATCCGCGACCGCATCGCCCGGGCCAGCCGCGACCTGCACGACGCGGCCAAGGCACCGCGCGCCCCCGGCACCGTCCGCACCAGCACGACCATCGCGATGTTCCGCATGGAAGAGCCGTGAGCGCGCTCGCGCCGCTGCGCCATGCCCCGTTCCGTTTCCTGCTCGCGGGCCGCACGATCAGCTCCTTCGGCAACGCCGTCGCGCCGGTCGCGCTGGCCTTTGCCGTCCTCGACCTCACCGGCTCGGCCAGCGACCTCGGCCTGGTCGTCGGCGCGCGGATGTCCGTCAACGTGCTGTTCCTGCTCTTCGGCGGTGCGCTGGCCGACCGGATGCCGAAACATCACCTGATGGTGGGCGCCAGCATCGCGGCAGCCGTCACCCAGGCGGCGGTGGCCGTGCTGGTGCTCTCCGGCACGGCGACGATCCCGTGGCTGGTCGTCCTGTCCGCGGTCAACGGCATGGTCAGCGCGCTGGCCTTGCCCGCTTCGTCGTCGATCGTGCCGCAGCTCATCCCGGCGGACGTCCGCCAGCAGGCGAACGCGCTGAACCGGCTGTTCTTCAACGGTGCCTACATCGCCGGTGCGCCGCTGGGCGGCATCCTCGTGGCGAGCGTCGGGCCGGGATGGGGGATCGCGGTGGATGCGGCGGCATTCGCCCTGTCGGCGGTCGCCTTCGCCCTGCTCCGCATCCCAGCTCTCGCGGAGGCCGCGCCCGCGGATGCCGCGCCTGGCAGGGATGGCGGTGCCGGTCCGCAGCCGGCCCTGGCGGGTCCCGCGCCGGCCCGGAGCAGCATCGTCGCGGATCTGCGCGGCGGCTGGACCGAATTCCGCAGCCGCACCTGGTTGTGGGTGGTGGTCGCCGGCTTCAGCGTGATCAACGCCTGCCTCAGCGGCGGCATGTCCGTCCTCGGGCCGGTGGTCGCCGACGACACCGTCGGCCGCCGGGCCTGGGGTTTCGTGCTCGCCGCGCAGACCGTCGGCATGGTGCTCGGCGCCGTCGTCGCCATGCGGATCAACGTGGTCCGGTTGCTGCTGTTCGGGGTCGTCTGCACCGCTTTCGAGGTTCTGCCCATGCTCACCCTCGGCATCGCCCCGCATCTCGGGTTGCTGCTGGCGGCCGCGTTCCTCGCCGGACTCGGCATCGAGCAGTTGGCAGTGGCGTGGGAGACGACGATGCAGGAGTACGTCCCGGCTGACAAACTCGCGCGCGTCTACTCGTACGACATGGTCGGGTCCTTCGTCGCTATCCCGGTCGGTCAGGTCCTGGCCGGGCCGATCGCCCAGGTCGTGGGGGTCCAGCCGACGCTCGTCGGCGCGGCCGCCCTGATCGGGCTCGCCGTGGCCGGCATGCTGGCCAGCCGGGACGTGCGTAATCTGCGGCACCACCGGCCGACGAGCCCGGAGCCCGCCGCGGCCGCCATGGAAGAATCGGTCCGGTGAGCATCCCGAACGTCCTCGCCAGCCGCTACGCGTCCGCCGACCTCGCCGACCTCTGGTCGCCGGAGGAGAAGATCCGGATGGAGCGCCGGCTGTGGCTCGCGGTCCTGCGGGCCCAGCGCGACCTCGGGGTCGCGCTGCCGGACGGGGTCGTCGAGGCGTACGAGGCAGTGGTCGATGATGTGGATCTCGCGAGCATCGCGGCGCGGGAGCGGGTCACCCGGCACGACGTGAAGGCGCGCATCGAGGAGTTCAGCGCGCTGGCCGGGCACGAGCACATCCACAAGGGCATGACCTCCCGCGACCTCACCGAGAACGTCGAGCAGTTGCAGATCCGGGCCTCGCTGGAGCTGGTCCGCAGCCGGATCGTCACCACGCTGGCCCGGCTCACCGAGCGCGCCCTGGAACACAGCGACCTCGTCCTGACCGGCCGGTCGCACAACGTCGCGGCCCAGGCGACCACGCTGGGCAAGCGGTTCGCGAGCGCGGCCGAGGAGCTGCTGATCGCGTACGAGCGCCTGGACGATCTGCTCCGCCGTTACCCGCTGCGCGGCATCAAGGGCCCGGTCGGCACCGCCGCCGACCAGCTCGACCTGCTCGACGGCGACGCGGACAAGCTCGCCGAGCTGGAGCGCAAGGTCGCCGCGCACCTCGGCTTCGAGCGGGTGCTGGCCAGCGTCGGCCAGGTCTACCCGCGCTCGCTCGACTTCGACGTGGTGTCCGCGCTGGCCCAGGTGGTGGCGGCGCCGTCGTCGCTGGCCACCACGATCCGGCTGATGGTGGGCCAGGAGCTGGTCACCGAGGGCTTCAAGGCCGGTCAGGTCGGCTCGTCGGCGATGCCGCACAAGATGAACACGCGCTCCTCGGAGCGGGTCAACGGCCTCGCGGTGATCGTCCGCGGGTACCTGTCGATGGTCGGCGAGCTGGCCGGCGACCAGTGGAACGAGGGTGACGTCTCCTGCTCGGTCGTGCGCCGGGTGGCTCTGCCGGACGCGTTCTTCGCCACCGACGGGCTGTTCCAGACGTTCCTGACCGTGCTCGACGAGTTCGGCGCCTACCCGGCCGTCATCGCCCGCGAGCTGGACCGCTTCCTGCCGTTCCTCACCACCACCAAGCTGCTGGTGGCCGCCGTGCGCAAGGGCGTCGGCCGGGAGGTGGCGCACGAGGTCATCAAGGAGCACGCGGTGGCGGTGGCGCTGGCGATGCGGGAGAAGGGCATCGCGGAGAACGATCTCTTCGACCGGCTGGTGGCCGACGGTCGCCTGCAGTTGTCCCGCGCCGAGATCGATGCTCTGGTGGCGGACCGGGCGGCCTTCGTGGGTGCGGCTCCGGCCCAGGTCCGGGCGGTGGCGGAACGGGTGGCGGCGATCGTGGCGCAGCACCCGGAGGCGGCCGAGTACACGCCGGCGGCGATTCTGTAGGTACGTGATGCCGTCGGGGGGCGGCGGAGCGAGTCTCACCGCCCCCCGACGGAATTCTCAGACGCCCGCGACCGAGGTGATCCACGCCCGGTTGTAGGCGACGCTGCCGTAGTACTGCCGGCTCTGGCCGTCCGCCGTCGAGGCCACGCCGACCTGCGCGCCGTTGTAGACCTGCGGGCCGCCGGAGTCGCCGCGCCACGCGTTGCCGTTGATCGCGGTGGAGCCGATCGCCCGGCCGCCGTACGCGTCGGTCTGGTTGGTCGAGGTGACCCGGACGTTGGCGGTCTTCAGCGTGGTCGAGGCGCCGCAGCCGCTGTAGCAGGTCTGGCCCCAGCCGTAGAGCGAGTTGGTCGAGCCCACCGGCGGGTACGCGCTCGACAGCGGCATGTAGGTGGTGGAGACCGAGCTGCTCAGCCGCATCAGGGCCAGGTCGTAGCGGGTGCTGGTGGAGCTCACCGTACGGGTGACCCCGCCGGACGTCCGGTTCACGCTGCCGATCCGCACCGACATCGTGCCGTTGATGCAGTGCCGGGCGGTCAGGACGTAGTTGGCCGAGATGATCGTGCCGGAGCAGGTGAAGCTGCCGTTGCTGAGCACCGCGGCGGCCCAGGGCGCCGACGCGACGGTGCTGCCGCCGATGATGAGGTCCGGTCCGGGCTCGACGGCATGGGCGGCGGCGGGGGCGGCCAGGATGCCGGTCAGGGCGGTGGCCAGAGAGGCGACGACGATGCGGATGCGCACGCCGGGCTCCTTCCAAGGGGTCTGTCGATGGGGGGATGCATCGAACTTGATCGACTGAACGCTATGACCCGGGGCACCCGCCGGACAAGACTCCAATTGACACCTATCACCGTGTGATGGGGGTAGTCGCGTACCGTGAGCCGGCGACACCATCGAGTGATCTTGCCGTGGCGGAGATCACGGTCGAGATTCGCTGCTCAGCGGCCCTGGCGTCGGCCTGCCGACACCGGCCGATGGGTCGATCGGGAGTCGCACAAGGTAGGCTTTGGCCGCTCGCCCCTTAGAGGGCCACCCAACTGCGCACCTACACAGTCAGGAGTGCCCGTGGCTCGCGTCGTCGTCGACGTCATGCTCAAGCCGGAGATCCTCGATCCGCAGGGCCAGGCAGTCGCCAACGCGCTGCCACGGCTCGGGGTCAGTGCCGTCTCCTCCGTACGCATCGGGCGCCGCATCGAGATCGAGTTCGACGGTGAACCCGACCTCGACACGGCCCGCGAGATCGCCGACAAGCTGCTCGCCAACCCGGTCATCGAGGACTTCTCGATCCGGGTCGACGAGCCTGCCGGTGACACCGCTCTCGAGAGCGCGTGACCATGCGGATCGGAGTCGTCACCTTCCCCGGTTCGCTCGACGACGGTGACGCGGCCCGCGCCGCGCGTATCGCCGGCGCCGATGCCGTCCGTCTCTGGCACGGCGATCCGGACCTGCACGGCGTCGACGCCGTGGTCCTGCCCGGCGGTTTCTCCTACGGCGACGCCCTGCGTTGCGGCGCGATCGCCCGGTTCGCCCCGGTCATGGAGACCATCGCCGACGCGGCCCGCGGCGGCCTGCCGGTGCTCGGCATCTGCAACGGCTTCCAGATCCTCTGCGAGGCCCACCTGCTGCCCGGCGCGCTCACCCGCAACCAGCACCTGCACTTCCGCAACCGCGACCAGCACCTGCGCGTCACCAGCACGTCGACGGCCTGGACCAACGGCTTCACCGAGGGGCAGGAGATCCTGATCCCGGTGAAGAACGGCGAAGGCTGTTTCGTCGCGGACGAGCGCACCCTGGACGAGCTCGAGGCCGAGGGCCGGATCGTCGCCCGCTACACGCGCGGCAACCCGAACGGCTCGCAGCGCGACATCGCCGCGATCACCAACGCGGCCGGCAACGTGGTCGGCATCATGCCGCACCCGGAACACGCGGTGGAGGCGCTGACCGGTCCGTCGCTCGACGGCCTCGGCTTCTTCACCTCAGCCCTGCGGTACCTGGCCGGGTCGGCCGCGGGCGGGCAGCTCACAGGGGGAGCCCAGCGATGACCACCCAGCACGACACGGCGACCAGCGGGGCGACGGCGCCCCCGGAGGTGCCGCAGCAGCCGGCCAACGCCAAGCCGGGTGGCTTCGCCGCCACCGACGTGCTGATCAACCAGTTCGACGGGGGTCCCGACACCGTCGAGCGGGCGCTCAACACCAGCGACGAGCTCCAGCCGCACGCCGAGCTCGGCCTCAAAGACGACGAGTACGACCGGATCCGGCAGATCCTCGGCCGCCGTCCGACCGCCTCCGAGCTGGCGATGTATTCGATCATGTGGAGCGAGCACTGCTCCTACAAGTCGAGCAAGGTGCACCTGCGCCAGTTCGGCGAGAAGGCCCCCAAGAACACCCGGATGCTGGCGGGCATCGGGGAGAACGCGGGCGTCGTGCAGATCTCCGACGAGATCGCCGTCACCTTCAAGGTCGAGTCGCACAACCACCCGAGCTTCGTGGAGCCGTACCAGGGCGCGGCCACCGGCGTCGGCGGCATCGTCCGCGACATCCTCGCCATGGGTGCCCGCCCGATCGCGGTGATGGACCCGCTGCGCTTCGGCGCCGCGGACCACCCGGACACCGCGCGGGTGCTGCCCGGCGTGGTCGCCGGCATCGGCGGCTACGGCAACTGCCTGGGCCTGCCCAACATCGGTGGCGAAATCGTCTTCGACCCCTGCTACCAGGGCAACCCGCTGATCAACGCGCTGAGCATCGGTGTCATGCCGGTCGAGCGCCTGCAGCGCAAGGAAGCGGCCGGCGTCGGCAACGTCGTCGTGCTGCTCGGCGCGCGCACCGGGCGTGACGGCATCGGCGGCGTCTCCGTGCTCGCCTCGGCGACCTTCGACGAGGGCGCCGAGCAGCGCCGCCCGTCGGTGCAGGTCGGCGACCCGTTCATGGAGAAGCTGCTGATCGAGAGCTGCCTCGAGCTGTACGACGCGGGCCTGGTCGTCGGCATCCAGGACCTCGGCGGCGCGGGCCTGACCTGCGCGCTCACCGAGACCGCGGCGGCGGCCGGCACCGGTATGCGGGTCTACCTCGAGCGGGTGCCGCTGCGCGAGGCCTCGATGTCACCGACCGAGATCCTGGCCAGCGAGTCGCAGGAGCGGATGCTGCTGATCGTCGCGCCGGAGAAGCTCGACGAGGTGCTCAAGGTCGCCGAGAAGTGGGGCGTCTGGGCCACCGACATCGGCGAGGTCACCCCCAGCGAGACCGACGGCCAGCCCGGCCGCCTGGTGATCAGCTGGAACGACCACATCGTGGTGGACGTGCCGCCCGGCTCGCTCGCCGACGACGGCCCGGTCTACGCCCGGCCCATCCGCGAGCCCGCCGACCTGATCCTGCTGCAGGCCGACCGGGCCGAGACGCTGCCGCGTCCGTCCACCCCGGACGAGCTGCGCGAGACGCTGCTGCGGATGATCGCGTCGCCGAACCTGTGCGACAAGAGCTGGGTCACCGAGCAGTACGACCGGTACGTGCTCGGCAACACCGTGCTCGCCCAGCCCGAGGACGCCGGCGTGCTGCGCATCGACGAGCGCACCGGGCTCGGCGTGGCGCTGTCCGTGGACGGCAACGGCCGCTACACGCGGCTCGACCCGTACGAGGGTGCGCGGCTCGCGCTGGCTGAGGCGTACCGCAACGTCGCTGTCACCGGCGCCGAGCCGATCGCCGTCACCGACTGCCTGAACTTCGGTTCCCCCGAGGACCCGGCCGTCATGTGGCAGTTCGCCGAGGCCGTCCGTGGCCTGGCGGACGGCTGCCAGCAGCTCGGCATCCCGGTCACCGGCGGCAACGTCAGCTTCTACAACCAGACCGGGGCCGCCGCGATCCACCCGACCCCGGTGGTCGGCGTGCTGGGCATCCTCAACGACGTGGCCCGCCGTACCCCGATGGGCTTCCCGCCGCCGCCGACCGCGGAGGGCGACCTGCTCTTCCTGCTCGGCGACACCGAGTGCGAGCTGTCCGGCTCCGAGTGGGCGTGGGTCACCCACGGCCACCTGGGCGGACGCCCGCCGAAGGTGGACCTGGCGCACGAGCAGGCGCTGGGCCGGCTGATGGCGCAGGCCTCGGAACGCGAGCACATCGTCGCGGCGCACGACCTCTCCGACGGCGGTCTGGCCCAGGTGCTGGTCGAGTCCTGCCTGCGGCGCAACGTCGGCGCGCGGATCATGTTGCCGGAGCACGACGCGGCCGTCACGCCGTTCGTCTGGCTGTTCAGCGAGTCGGCGGGGCGCGCGCTGGTCGCGGTGCCGCGCGGGCACGACAAGGCCTTCGTAGCCCTGGCGGCGGAGCACAACGTCTCCTGCGTGCAGATCGGTGTCACCGCGGAGGAGCCGGTCCTCGACATCCACGACCAGTTCACCATCGGGCTGGACGAGGTGCGCGCGGCTTTCACGGCCACGATGCGCAACCTCTTCGGCGGACCGGCCGAGGGTGTCACCCGGCAGATCGCCGCCGTGGTCGAGGCCGCCGAGCTCGCGGCAGCCGAGCCGGCCGCGGAGGTCGAGGCGGCGGATGACGACCGGGCCACGGGTACGTCGGTCACGCTGGAGATCAGCGAGCCGGCCCACCCCGCGTCCGGTCCGGCCGACGAGGTTGCCGAGGTGCCGAGCGGCCCGGACGCGGATCCCGCGGTGACGCCGATCGACGCCGAGCCGGCAACGGCGAAGCCGGATGACCAGCCGGAGTCCAAGGCCTGACCCACGCGGCCACTCGCCGCACAGATCAACGATCAGCGCGCCACGGCTGGGCACCCGCCCGGACGTGGCGCGCTGTCGTGAGCGGCTCTATATCCTGCTGCGGTGCTGCTACCCCTGCCGGCCGGCGAGTTCCGGGCCTACCTGTTCGACTGCGACGGAACCATCGCGGACTCCATGCCCGTGCACTACCTCGCCTGGCAGCAGGCGCTGAAGGAGTGGGGCGGGGAGCTGCCCGAGGACCTCTTCTACGCCTGGGGCGGGCGGCCCGTCGTCGACATCATCGCCGACCTGAACCGGCAACAGGGCCTGAGCATGCCGGTCGAAACCGTCGCCGCCCGCCGGGAGGTTCTCTTCCAGGAGCTGCTGCCGACCGTCAGCGCCGTTCCGGGCGTGCTGGAGCACATCAACGAGGCCTTCGGGCGGATCCCGATCGCGGTGGTGTCCGGGAGCACCCGGGAATCCGTCACCGCCTCGCTCGGCGCGCTCGGCCTGACGGAGAAGTTCGACGCACTGGTCTGCGCCGGCGACTACCCGCGGGCCAAGCCGGACCCGGGCGCGTTCCTGCTGGCTGCGGAGCTGCTCGGGGTGGCGCCCCGGCACTGCCTTGTCTTCGAGGACACCGACTTGGGGATCCGGGCGGCCACCGCGGCGGGCATGGCCTCCGTCCGGATCCCCCCACCCTGGGAACGCTGAGCCGCCGCCGGCCCGGGCGCGTTGAGCCGCCGCCGGTCCGGGAACGCTCAGCCGTCGCCGAGATCGCGGCCGTCGTCGGGTAGGCGAAAGGCCGGCCCGTCGGGACGGGCCGGCCTGCTCGCTGCGTTGCTGCGGTGCGTCAGTCCTCGGGCCACTCGTTCGGCCGGCGCTGACCCGGGCGTCCACCGTCCCGCGGCTGACCGCCGTGGCGGCCACCCTGCTCCGGACCGCCGTAGTAGCCGGTCTGGTCGGCGGCGCCACCGGCGTAACCGCCCTGATCGTCGTAGCCACCCTGCGGCGGCTGCTGGCCCCGGCCCGCGCCCGGCTGGTCGTAGCCCTCCGGCCGGCCGTACGTGGCCCGCGGGTCGTAGCCCGCCGGATCGCCGCCGTAGCCACCACCGGCCGGAGCGGGAGCCCCGTAGGTGCCGCCGGCGGGTGCGCCACCGTAAGCCGGCGCACCGCCCTGGGCGCCGTAAGTGCCGCCGCCCTGAGCGCCACCGTAGGTGCCGCCACCAGCGGGCGCACCGTAGGCGTTGCCGCTGTCGATGCCGTCGGCCGCGCCACCCCAGCCGCCGTAGCCGGCCTGGTCGGCGGGCTCAGCGGCGGCACCGTACGCGCCGGCCGGGTAGCCGTTGCCACCCTGGTACGGCGCTGCGTGCCCCGGATCGACGTAGTCGTCAGCGCCCTGTGCGTAGCCCGCGTTCTGGCCGTAGGCCGGGTCCGCACCGCCGTAGCCGGCCTGGTCGCCGTAGCCCGCTTCGGCCGGGTAACCGCCGGCCGGCTCGGGCCGATACATGCCGGTCGGCTCGTCGTAGCGCTGGGCCGGCGGCTCGTAGCCACCCTGGGCGCCGTATCCGGCGTCGTTGTAGCCGGCCTGGTCGCCGTAGCCGGCGGGCTGACCCGGGCCGTAGCCGTTGCCGGCGTACCCGTGGTCGTCCTGGTCGGCGTAGCCACCCGGCTGGGCCGGGGCCGGAGCACCGCCGTACTGGGTCGCCGTGCCGTACGCCGGAGCACCCTGCGCGGCACCGTAAGCACCGGCTGCCCCGGCTGCCCCGGCAGCGCCCGCCGCGCCGGCCGTGCCCCAGCCACCGGGCGCGTTGTAGCCGCCGCCCTGAGGCATCGGCGCGCCGTACGGGTCCGGGAACTCGTCCACGGGCGGTGCCGCCTGGTGGATCATCGTGGGGGCATCCGCCATGGACGGTGCGCCCGAGCGCGGGGCGATCATCGTGGCGTCGCTGACCCGGCCACCCGCCGGAGCGGCGAGCCGCGTCTCGTCGGCACCGCCGTAGCGTCCGGCCGGGGCCGGAACCGCACCGCCGGCCGCCGCGCCGTCCGGCTCGTCGGCGTCCTCGTTGGACTTGCGGCGCATCAGCACCAGCACGATCGCGCCGATGCCGGCCGCCACCAGCAGGCCGCCGAGGATGATGAAGAGCAGCGATCCGGAGCCCTCGTCCTCGCCGGATTTGGGCGCGGCGTCCAGCAGCGCCGCGGACTCGTCGGTCACGGGCTCGGAGGCCTCGTCGGTGGCTTCGTCGGCGGGTTCCGTGGTAGCGCTGGGCGACGGGGACGGGCTCGAGGTCTTCGGCGCGGCCTTCGACTTGAGGGTCAGCGGCACGTTGATCGACTTGCCGGCTGCGCCCTGGGCGTTGACCGAGGCGAGCTCGTAGCCGTCCTTCGTGGCGCCGACGGCCATCGCGCCCACGGAGATCGGCTTGCTGTCCGATGACGTGAACGAGTAGCCGCCGTCACCGTTGGTGTTGGTCTGGTACTGGTGGCCCTGGCTGTCGCGCAGCCCCACCAGCGCACCGGACACAGCCTTGCCGTCCTGGTCCTTGACCCGGCCGCTGACCTGCCGCACGGTCTGCGGCTTGTCGGGGCCGCGCACGATGACCTGCCTGCTGTCGCTGTCGCTGTCATTGCCGACGGTGGCGGTGATGGTGACCGTGATCCGCTTGGTCTCACCCGGTGCGACGTTGCCGGCGATGAGCTTCGTCGAGAAGGTCCGCGGCGGCCCGGGGGTGACCTGCTGTTCGAAGGTGCACCCCGGTTCGCACTTCATGCCGGGGGCGTTGACCTGAACCTCGACGTTGGCGTCGCCGGCCTTGTTCTCGACCGCGTAACCGATGGTGGTAGAGCCACCGGACGTGATGTCGGCGGGCTCCAGGCTCACGACGGAGATCGACGGGTCGTCGGCCCGGGCGGCTGAGGGTGCGACGACGAGAACGCCACCGACCAGCGCCAGGAACGCACCGGCCTGGAGAGCCCTGGCTCGTAGGTGCGTTGTCACGTCCACCGCCTTCCGGGTCGCGCGGGCCTCGGGCTGCCTTCGAAATGCCCTATGGATCCCGCGACGAGTACACACCGTCGGCCACTATGCCCTGTCGTAGGTCCTCTGCGCGACCCAGGGCCGCCGGGTTCTTGTCCAACCAGGGGTCGTATTGTCCCGACGTGTCTCCTGCGCACAATAAATCCGAGCCCGTCGGCGCCGCCCTGGACGCGCTCGACCGGGGCGCCGAACCGGAGCGGACGGTGCTGCGTGACGCCGTGCGCGCGCTCCTGAGCGAGCTGGCGCGGACTGCGCCGGGCCGATCGGTGGAGGTCCGTATTCCACCTTTCGGTGCGATTCAGTGTGTCACCGGGCCACGGCACACCCGCGGCACACCGCCCAATGTGGTGGAGACCGATCCGATGACCTGGCTGCTGGTCGCCACCGGCCGCCTGACCTGGGTCGATGCGGTGGCCTCGGGACGGGTACGGGCCAGCGGGATACGCACAGATCTCACTCCGTACCTCCCTGTGCACCCGCGTTGAGTGGTCTCCGTCTCGCGTACACTGGGCCGTCGGAACAGACCAGCAAGTCCGAGCAGATCAGCATGAGGGAGCAAGCGCGTGCCCCGAGGCGACGGCCGGTTGACCGACGATCTCGACCCCCAGGACCGCGGACCCCAGGATGCCTGCGGCGTCTTCGGTGTCTGGGCCCCGGAGGAAGAGGTCGCGAAACTCACCTATTTCGGGCTCTTCGCACTGCAGCACCGGGGTCAGGAGGCGGCGGGCATCGCCGTCAGCGACGGCTCGGGTGTGGTGGTCTACAAGGACCTCGGCCTGGTCTCGCAGGTCTTCGACGAGCCCACCCTGGCGAGCCTGCGCGGGCACCTGGCCATCGGCCACACCCGTTACTCGACCACCGGCGGCTCGAACTGGGAGAACGCCCAGCCGACGATCCGGGCCACCACCGCGGGCACGACCATCGCGCTGGCCCACAACGGCAACCTGGTCAACACCTCCGAGCTGGCCCGTGAGGTCGCCGAGCGCGGTCTCGAGGCCGACATGGGCACCTCCGACACCGCGCTGGTGACCACCCTGCTGGCCAGCCGCCCGGACCTGTCGGTCGAGGCCGCGGCGCTCGAGGTGCTCCCGCGGCTGCGGGGCGCGTTCAGCTTCGTCTTCATGGACGAGAGCACGCTGTACGCCGCCCGCGACGCCCAGGGCGTACGCCCGCTGGTGCTCGGCCGGATGGAACGCGGCTGGGCCGTGGCCAGCGAGACCGCCGCCCTGGACATCGTCGGGGCCAGCTTCGTCCGCGAGGTGGAGCCCGGCGAGATCATCGCGATCGACGAGCACGGCCTGCGCTCGACCCGGTTCGCCGCGCCGGAGCCCAAGGGCTGCCTCTTCGAGTACGTCTATCTGGCCCGTCCGGACACCACCATCGCCGGCCGCAACATCTACTCGGCGCGCGTCGAGGTGGGCCGCAAGCTCGCCAAGGAGCACCCGGTCGAGGCCGACCTGGTCATCGGCGTCCCGGAGTCGGGCATCCCGGCCGCGATCGGCTACGCCGAGGCCTCCGGCATCCCGTACAGCGCCGGCTTCATGAAGAACGCCTACGTCGGCCGTACCTTCATCCAGCCCTCGCAGACCATCCGCCAGCTCGGCATCCGGCTCAAGCTCAACCCGCTGCGCGAGGTCGTCCGGGGCAAGCGGATCGTGGTGATCGACGACTCGATCGTGCGCGGCAACACCCAGCGCGCCCAGATCCGGATGCTGCGCGAGGCCGGCGCCCTCGAGGTGCACGTCCGCATCTCCTCGCCGCCGGTGAAGTGGCCGTGTTTCTACGGCATCGACTTCGCCACCCGCGCCGAGCTGATCGCCAACGGCCTGGAGATCGACGGCATCCGCCGCTCGATCGGCGCCGACTCGCTCGGTTACGTTTCGCTGGACGGCCTGGTGCAGGCGACCGAGCAGCCGAAGACACGCCTGTGCATGGCCTGTTTCGATGGTCAGTACCCGATCGAGCTGCCGGCCGGTCACCTGATCGGCAAGCACGTGCTCGAGGGTGTGGGCAAGCGGGCCGCGCTGCCCACCACGACCGTCCAGGCCACCAATGCTGCGGTGGCCGGTCTGGAGCGGGAGTATGAGGACGAGCAGTACGCCGAGGGCGAGCGGGAATCCGCGGAACCCCTGGTGGGCAGCCCGGGCGGCGTCGACGCCCTGCGTCGCCCGTAACCTCAGGACCGCTGGAACCTCAGCATCACCACAACAGTCGTAGACAGCGGCACCGTCAGCTGCAACCGCGCGGAGAGCCGCGCACTAAGGGGAGAACCGTGACGCACGTGTCCGAGCGCAACAGTGCCGGATCCAACGGCTCTGAAGGCGCCGACCACCAGCCGTGGTCGGCGGGTGCCGGCCGGCCCGGCCGCAAGCGCACGGTGACGTATGCGGATGCCGGGGTCTCCATCCACGCCGGTGAGCGCGCGGTCGAGCTGTTGAAGTCCAAGGTCAAGAAGACCACCCGCCCCGAGGTCATGGGCGACCTGGGCGGCTTCGCGGGCCTGTTCAAGCTCAACACCCAGAAGTACAAGAGCCCGATCCTGGCCTCGTCCACGGACGGCGTCGGCACCAAGCTGGTCATCGCCCAGCAGCTCGACATCCACGACACCATCGGCATCGACCTGGTCGCCATGGTCGTCGACGACCTGGTGGCCTGCGGTGCCGAGCCGCTGTTCCTGCTCGACTACATCGCCTGCGGCGAGGTCGTGCCGGACAAGGTGGCCGAGATCGGCGCGGGCATCGCCGACGGCTGCCGGTACGCCGGCTGTGCCCTGCTGGGCGGCGAGACCGCCGAGCACCCGGGCGTGCTGCGCCCGGACGAGTACGACGTGTCGGCGACCGGTGTCGGCGTGGTCGAGGAGAGCGAGATCCTCGGCGCCCACCGGGTCGAGATCGGTGACGCGGTCATCGCGATGCGCTCGTCGGGTCTGCACTCCAACGGCTACTCGCTGGTGCGGCACGTGCTGCTGGGCGCCGGCCGGATGCGGCTGGACACGGTGGTGGAGGACTTCGGCAAGCAGCGCACCCTCGGCGAGGAGCTGCTCACCCCGACCAAGATCTACGCCAAGGACTGCCTCGGCCTCATCGAGGAGACCGACGTCCGCGCGTTCTCGCACGTCACCGGCGGTGGCATCCCGGGCAACCTGGTCCGGGTCCTGCCGGAGCACGTCGACGCGGTGGTGGACCGTTCCTCGTGGCGCCCGCAGTCGATCTTCGACCTGATCCAGGCCAAGGGCCGGATCGAGGACGTCGAGATGGAGGCCACGTTCAACATGGGCGTGGGCATGTTCGCGGTGGTCTCGGCCGACGACGCCGACCGCGCGATGGCCTACCTGACCGGCCGCGGCGTCGAGGCGTGGCAGGTCGGCGAGATCATCGAGGGCACCGGCCAGGTGCAGATGATGGGCCAGTACACCCGGGGCTGATCTCACCCGGGCCGGTCCGGTCGCGGGTGAGGCAATTCGGCCGCGAGTGGGGTATGGCCCGTCCTTGGTATGAAATGATCCGCGTGTGTCGATACGTCGGCACCGCGGATCTCTTTTTGGCCGGGAAGGTGGACGACGCCGCATAGCCTGACGACGGACGGGGGTGGATGCACCAGTGGCACAGCTGTGGAGCGGGATGCGGGGCATCTCGACGGTCCCCACCTACGTCGTCATGCAGCCCACCACGCTCTGCAACCTCGACTGTTCCTACTGCTACCTTCCCTTCCGCAAGATCGACCGGAAGATGCCGGTCGAGGTCGCGCAGGCGGTCGCCGAGTCGGTCAATCCCTGGTCGCGGACGGGCCGGTTCTCGGTCGTCTGGCACGGCGGCGAGCCCCTCGCAGCCGGCCGGGAGCACTTCGCCGCGCTGCTGGCACCGTTCGCGGCGGACGTCGAGCACCACGTGCAGACCAACGCGACACTGATCGACGACGCCTGGTGTGAGTTCTTCGCCGAGCACGGCATCCGGGTCAGCGTGAGCGTGGACGGGCCCGAGGCCCGTAACGGCGACCGGGTCACCCGTGGCGACAAGCCGGCCTACGACCGGATCATGCGCGGCATCGACACGCTGCGCCGGCACGACCTCCCCTTCTCGGCGCTGTGCGTGGTCGCCCGGCCCGAGCCCGGCCTGGCCACCGAGCTGTACGCCTACTTCCTCGAGCTGGGGTGCGACGTCCTCGGCATCAACATCGAGGAACTGGAAGGCGTCAACCTGCGGGACAACCGGCACCCCGAGGCGGCCGTCACGGCCTTCTGGGCCGAGCTGGTCGGGGCCTGGCGTCGTGACCCCCGCATCCACCTGCGCGAGATCGAGTGGTCCCTGCGGTACGCGGCCGCGGTGCTGGACGGCACGGCCGACACCGTACTGCCGCGCCGGCTGGACCCGATCCCCACCGTGGCCGAGGACGGTTCGGTCGTGCTGCTCTCCCCGGAGCTGGCCGGCTTCTCCGATCCCCGGTACGGCGACTTCTCCAGCGGTAACGTGCTGACGACCCCGTTGGCCGAGATCCTGGAACGGGCCACCGAGACGCCCTGGATCCGCGAGTTCCTCGACGGGGTCGAGAGCTGTCGCGCCCAGTGCCCCTACTTCGGCTTCTGCGGCGGCGCGCACGCGGCGAACCGCTACTTCGAGCACGGCAGGTTCGACGTCACCACGACGGAGCACTGCCGGAACAGCAAGATTCGCCTACTGGAGGGAGTGCTGGACCATGCCCGAGATCACGAGCCCACGGCTGTCTGACCGCGTGGAGACGGATCCCGTGACGGCACGGGTGCAGGAGACCCGGTCCGGGCTGGCCGCCCTCATCGAGGAGGCGGCGGAGGCCCGGGAACGGCGCTCGGAGAGCACGACGAAGGACGGCTCGGCGGTGTGCGCCTGGAACCACTTCGAGAACATCCCGACGTTCTACAACTGGAACAACCGTCCCCGTTGAGTAGCGGCTCTGAAGCCCACGCGGTCTTCAACCCGCGTGGGCATCATTGCCGTCGGAATGGCTACGGAACGACCACGACACACTGAAGCACGCGGTAAGCCGCGTGCTCTGTGCAATCCTCGTTCGGGTCAGCGCCTTGTCGGCGACCAGGGATCCTGGTCGTCGTCCGCGTCGTCCTCGTCATCGTCATCGACGAACTGATCATTGTCGTCGACAAACTGATGGTCGGACTTACCACCGGCACCCGCCAGTTCGCGCTGCAAGGCGGTGAGGTCGGTGTTCGGGGAGTGGTACTTCAACTCCCGGGCCACCTTCGTCTGCTTGGCCTTAGCACGGCCGCGCCCCATGGCTCGACCCCCTCGCACAGAATTCGGGGCAGCCCGAAGGCGGGCCCCGATGACGTCAGGCATCTCTCGTGGGTCTTACGGTACATGGGCGATGCCCGCTTCGGCACCTCGGGTTGCGTGTACCACCATCGCGCGTCGTCGCTCGTCATCGACCCGGCACGCGATGGTGGTACAAAACACTCAACTCAGGTAGATACTGCGCAGACGGCCTACCTCGGCCATCCGGCGTTCGGCGAGCCGGTCCGCGGCGACCGCGGGCGGCACACCCTCGGCGTCGGCCAGGCGCAGGATCTGCCCCGTGGTGTCGAAGATCCGGGTCGCCCGCAGCTTGGCGCGCTCGAAGTTGAAGCCCTCGATCTCGTCGGCCACCTGGATCACGCCGCCGGCGTTGACCACGTAGTCGGGCGTGTAGAGGATGCCGCGCTCCTCGAGCAGCTTCTCGATGCCCGGGTGCGCCAGCTGGTTGTTGGCGCCGCCGGTGACGACCCTGGCCCGCAGGGCGGCCACGGTGTCGTCGTCCAGCGCGCCACCGAGCGCGCAGGGGGCGTACACGTCGATGTCGGCGGTGATCAGAGCCCGGGTGTCGGCCACCAGGTCGATCTGCGGGTACGTGGACCGGGCCCAGCTGAGGGCGGCCTCGCTGACGTCCGTCGCGACGACCGCGGCGCCGTCCTCGATCAGGTGACCCGCCAGATACTTGCCGACCTTGCCCAGCCCGGCGATGCCCACCCGGCGCCCGGCCAGGGTGGGACTGCCCCAGGTGTGCTCGGCCGCGGCCCGCATGCCCTGGAAGACACCCCAGGCGGTCAGGATGGAGGAGTCGCCGGCGCCACCGTGCTCGACGCTGCGACCGGTCACGTAGCGGGTCTCCCGGGCGATGACGTCCATGTCCGGGACGTACGTGCCGACGTCGCAGGCGGTGTAGTAACGCCCGTGCAGCGATTCCACGAACCGCCCGTACGCGCGCAGCAGCCCCTCGCTCTTGATCCTGTTGGGATCGCCCCAGATCACGGCCTTGCCGCCACCCAGGTCGAGCCCGGCGAGCGCGTTCTTGTACGCCATCCCGCGGGAGAGGTTCAGCGCATCGGTGATCGCCGCTTCCTCGTTCTCGTACGGGTAGAACCGGGTGCCGCCCAGCGCCGGCCCGAGGGCCGTCGAGTAGATGCCGATGATCGCCTTGAGGCCGGTCTGCCGGTCCTGGCAGAAGACGACCTGTTCGTGCCCGGTGGCGTCGCTGCCCTCGGTGTCGAACACACTCATTTTGTGGCTCTCCTGGTAGTGACGGGGCCCTCGTGAGGCCGGTGGCCGGCGGGGTGGGCCGGATACGACCGAGCCTAGACGGATCACGGGGCGGCGGCCCGCACAGCGAGGGTGGCCTGCGCGGATCGACGGACGGCTGCCGCGCGCCCTTTCTCCCTGCCCGGAACGGCCGCCTTGCCATCCGTCGCCGAGCTGATCGGGGGGTGACTGCACAACGGCGGCGACGGTAGGGGCGGTTGCCGCCGAACTCGTGAAAGGATCGGCGGCGTGCCGTCACTGTTCGCGTCGTACCTGCGGATTTACGAACCGCTGACCGCCTTCGACCGGGACCGCCAGGTTTTCTGGCGCCGCTATGCGCGGGAGGGCCGGGCGCTCGGTCCGGTCGAGGGCCCCGTCCGGCAGCGCACCGCCGTCCTGGAGGCGCTGGGCGCGGGCTGGACCCGGCTGCCCGACCTGCCCGACGAGGCGTACGTCCTGGAATGGGGCGACACCCTGCTGGTCTGTCCCTGGAACCTGCGCCTGCGGGTCGCCGAAGCGGCACTGAACGCCCGCGACGGTGTGCCGAGCGTGCTGGCGGACGCCTTCGTGCCGCCGGTGCTGGCCGGGCAGGCCAAGGCGATCGTGGAGGACTGGCGCAGCGGGGCCAAGGTGCTCGAGCGCGGGGTGCCCCGGGTGCACGAGCAGATTGCGACGTGGGGCGTACCGCTGCGCTGGTTCGTCTTCGTCGACCTGGACGAGCGGGAGATCAGCCTGGCCGACGGGCGGCGCACGCTGCGCTACCGCACGGAGATCTCCAAGGCCCGCCGCCGCGCCCACCGTGCCGTCTCGGTGCTGCGCAAGTCGCTGGGCGACGCCCCGATCACCGAGGCGGTGGAGGAGGGCACGCGGTGGCTGGAGGAGTTCCATCCCCGGTCGATCGTCGAGCTCGACTACGGCGGCCTGACCGGGCTGCTCAGTGCGGAATCCCTGGCCGAGGACGACTCCCCGGGCCTGGTGGCGGCCGGTGTCTCGGCACTGTCGCGCGGTGACGCGGACGCAGCGACGGAGGCCTACGAGAAGCTCGTCGCCCGGTGGCGCGCGGTGCAGTTGCTCGAACGCTGCAACTGATCGACGTTTGTGACCGTCTGACCAGGGAATATGGGACGAACGGGCACGGATTACCGTGCTGGGAAGCGCTCTCTAGGCGAACACTCTTCGTGATCGCCGTCCCGCGAAGCGTGATAATCGGTCCAAACAAGACACTTTCTGGCGTAGAAAACAGGTAAAAATCGGGCATGCTTCAACCGTCTATCTAGGGACGTTCGGCCGTTCGGCCCATGTCGGACATCGGGGACTAGCCGGACCATGAGAGACGCACCGGCCGGCGGGACCCCGGCCGATGTCTTTAGGTACCTGTGGAGGAGTGACCGATGGCATCGCGTACGCATGATCCTGAGCCGCTACTCACGCCGGCCGAGGTGGCGTCGATGTTCCGTGTCGACCCGAAAACCGTCACCCGGTGGGCCAAGGCGGGCAAGCTCAGCGCAATTCGCACCCTGGGCGGGCACCGTCGCTACCGTGAGTCGGAGGTTCGCGCCCTGCTGCAGGGGCAGATCCCCACGCAGCGTCAGGGCGACTGAAACCGCAGTCGACCGAGAGATCGATAAAGGGGCGAATGCCAGGCCGGCAGTCGCCCCTTCTTCGTCTTCCGACCGAGGTCGCGCTGAGGAGACTCCGCGCTCAGGAGACGAGGATGGCGAGAGTGCCGTCCGCGCCGCGGCGCAGCTTGCTGCCCAGCAGAGACAACCGGCCCATCAGGCCGTACTTGCGCTTGAGCCCCTGGGTGACCCGGTGCAGGTCGGCCGCGTCGCCGATGCGCGCCTCGGCCTCGATCGCGGCGCCCCGGACGTTGCCCCGCACGTCGCAGGCCGCCACGGTCACCCGGCCGCTGTTGCGGATCCGCTTGACCTTGCCGGTGCCGGCCGGCGTCCAGAACGCCAGTCCGGGGCCGTCGGGCACGACCCACAGCGGGGTCGGCACAGCCCGGCCGTCGCGGCGGAACGTCGTCAGAAGGACGTACTTCTCCGCGCCGAGTTGCTCGAACGTCGCCATGGACCAAGAGTAGTGGCAATGGATCAACCTGTTATCGGCGACGTGTTCGGCGAGATGATCCGGGACGCCTACGCGGTGCACACCGGGATCGGGCCACGACCCCTGGCCGGCGGCCGGGTGCCGCGGCCGGTCATCGAGATCATCGAACGCGACGACGGACTGATCAACGGCGCGCCCGCGGAGCACTACCTGGCCGCGCCGGCCGACTGGCAGCCGCACGACCACCGGGCGCTGCGCCTGGTCCGCGGCGCGGCGCTGGACATCGGGGCCGGGGCCGGGCGTACGGCGCTGGAACTGCAGCAGCGCGGCACGGCGGTCACCGGGCTGGACACCTCGGCCGGGGCGATCGAGGTGGCGCGCAAGCGGGGACTGCGGGACACGGTGCTCAACACCGTCGACGCGTACGCCCGCTCGGCTGCCCGCTACGACACGTTCCTGCTGCTCGGCAACAACCTGGGGCTGATCGAGGGGCCGGAGCGGGCCCCGGCCTTCCTCGCCGCGCTGGCCGAGCTGGCCCGGCCGGGCGCCCGGATCATCGCCCAGGGCACCGACCCGTACGGCACCACGGATCCCGTGCACATGGCCTACCACCAGCGCAACCGGGACCGGGGACGGCTCGGTGGCCAGCTGCGCCTGCGGCTGCGTTACCGCCTGCTGGCGACGGAGTGGTTCGACTACCTCAACTGCTCGGTCGAGGAGCTCGACGGGCTGCTGGCCGGCACCCGGTGGCGGCTCAAATCCGTCGACACCGAGGACCGGCCTTACTACCTTGCGGTCATGGAGCTGCGACCATGAGCACGGTGCTGACCCGCGAGCAGGTCCGGCTCAGCAAACGGCTGTCGCTCGTGCTGCGGCACCGGCCCGAGACAGCCGGGCTCACCCTCGACGCGAACGGCTGGGTGCCGGTCGCGGAGCTGCTCGCCGCGCTGCGGATCTCCCGGGACGAGCTCGACGTCGTGGTGGAGCACAACGACAAGTCCCGGTTCGCGATCACCCCGGGTGCCGACGGCGTCGAACGCATCCGGGCCCAGCAGGGGCACTCGCGGCGGGTGCACGTCGATCTCGGTCTGCCACCGGTCGAGCCGCCCGCGGTCCTCTTCCACGGCACGCCTCGCGCCAACCTGGCTCCGATCCTGCGGGAAGGTCTGCGCCCGCGCAGCCGCCAGCACGTGCACCTCTCACCCGACGTGGCGACCGCCCTGGTGGTCGGCCGGCGCCGGGCCACGAACGTGGTCGTCCTCGAGGTGGAGGCGGGGGCCATGGCCGCGGCCGGACACGTGTTCCACCGCAGCCAGAACGGTGTCTGGTTGACCGCCGCGGTCCCTGCGGGGTTCATTCGCGAACGTTCGGAATAAACAGACAAAACGCACTCAACCGAGAGACCCTGGGAGTCGCCGGTTAGCGTATTGAGATGGGGTGGGTTACTCGGCGTCAGCTGATGAACCTCCTCGGTGCGCTCAGCCTCGTCCTGGCCCTCGCCGGACTCGGTGTCGGGCTGCCCGCCCTCGACCGGGCACTGCCCGCCGACCGCCCGGTCCCGACCGACCGCCCGTACGCGATCGGCGGTGGCGTCACGGTCGTCCCGCCGCCCGGATCACGCATCGACGTCACCGGGACCCGGCCCACCGACGACGCCGGCACGGCCCTGTTCCGGCTCGGTCCGGTGCGCTACCTGATCACCGTCCGGCGCTTCGAGGGTGACCTGGCGACCGCGGCGAACGGGCTGCGCCAGCGGATCACCGGCACCCCCGGCTACCAGGTCACCGGCACCGAGCTGACCGTCGCCACCGGCTCCGGCCTGGCCGGTCTGCAGGGCGGCTACACCGCGCCGGGCCGTGGCGGCCGGTACGCCGTCTTCGTCGCCGGCGGTCGCACCATCGAGGTCACCGTCAGCGGCGCCGACCTGGATCTGGGCCGCACCCTGCCGGCGATCGACGCGAGCACCCGGACCCTGCGCTACGACCCGGCCGACACCGGATGACGGCGGAGTCCCGCTTGCGCAGCGACCGCACCGCGCCCGTACAACCCGGCGCCGATCCCGGCGCGGGGCTGATCCGGCTGCCCGCCTTCTGGATCGTGCTCGCGCTGGTGGCGGCCGGGGGCGTCCGGATGGCACTGGTCGCGGGACGTTTCCTGGGCACGTACCCGCTGGCCACGCTGACCGCGATCGGGCTGTTCGCGCTGCTCGCCGTACCGTTCTGGTTCGTCCTCAGGGAGCTGGACTTCCTCGAGCGGGAGCCGCCCGCCCTGCTCGCGCTGGCCTGCGCCTGGGGTGGCCTGGTGGCCACGACCGTGTCGATCCCGGGCAGCGCGGCCCTCGACGATCTGGTCGCCAAGCTGGGCTCGCCGCACCTGGCCGCCGACTGGGGCGCCGCGCTGGCCGGCCCGACGGTCGAGGAGATCGCCAAGACCCTCGGCGTGGTCGCGATCGTGCTGGTGGCCCGGGCCCAGGTCAACAGCGTGCTCGACGGCGTGGTCTACGGCGCGATGGTGGGGCTGGGCTTCCAGATCATCGAGGACATCGTGTACGCGCTGGGCGCCGTCGCGCTGGCCGGCCGCGGCGACCACATCGAGCCGGTGATCACCACGTTCCTGCTGCGCGGCTTCCTCTCCGGGGTGTGGAGCCACACGCTCTTCGGCGCGCTGGCCGGCGCCGGCATCGGCTACCTTGTCGTGCGCGCCGACCGACCGTGGCGGATCCGGCTCGGAGTCGCCATGCTGGCCGTCTTCGGCGCGTGGGCCTCGCACTTCCTGTGGAACTCGCCGCTGTTGCGCGACGGCCTCGGCAACGGCGCGCTGGCCCTGCTCGCCGTGCTGGTCTGCAAGGGGCTGCCGCCGTTGCTGCTGGTCCTGCTGCTCGTCCGGGCCGCCCACGACCGGGAGGCCGACTACTACGCCGTGCAGCTGGCCAAGCTCGACGACCATGAGCTGATCACCCCGGCCGAGCTGGAGGCCCTCAAATCCGGGTCGCGGCGGGCCACTGCCCGCTGGCACGCGCGGACCCGGGCCGGCCTGCGGGCCCGGGCGGCGGTACGGCGGTTGCAACGCGCGCAGGCCCGGCTGGCGGTCGAGCTCAGCCGCGGCACCACCGACCTGGGTCCGTGGCAACGCGAGGCCCGCCGGCAGCGTCGCATCCTCGCCGCCCTCGGTCACCCGGAGGCTGTCGCACCCGACGGCAAGGGCCCGTGGCGGCGTACCGCCTCGGCGGTCTTCACCACGGCCCTCGCCATCGCGGTGCTGTGGGCCGCGATCAGCACGCTCGGCGGCGGCTGACGGCGGCCGGGCCGGCCGCCGTCGCTCAGACGGTCGGCGGGTGGCCCCCGTCGCCGTCGACGATCGTGTCCGGCGTGCCGTCCTGGTCGAGGTCGGCCATCGTGATGTCGACCAGGCCGTCGCCGTCGGTGTCGAACTGGAACAGGTCGGCCTTGCCGTCGCCGTCGGTGTCGGCGACCCAGACGTCCGGCTTGCCGTCGCCGTTCGTGTCGGTCGCCAGCAGGTCGACGCGGTCGTCGCCGCGGGTCTCGACGATCTCCTCGGGCTCGCTCATGGTGTCTCCTCAGGTGATGCGTCGCAGCGGATCTGACCAACGTAGGGCCCGGGTGCCCCCCTCGCGACCCGGACCGGCCCGACGATAGAGATCCACCGCCAACGGTGTGACCGATGTCGCTGGCTGGTCCGGAACTCACCGGTAACGTAGCCCGGCGTGACTACAGCGGCGGACGGCATGCAGCAGCTCTTCGGCAGCGGGGGCGGGGGAGCCCTGGGCGAGCGCATGGGCATCCAGATCACCGAGGCGACACCCGAACGGGTGGTCGCGACGATGCCGGTCGAGGGCAACACCCAGCCGTACGGTCTGCTGCACGGCGGAGCGTCCTGCGTGCTCGCCGAGACGCTCGGCTCGGTCGGGGCGGTGCTGCACGGCGCGACCGTGGATCGGCCGTTCGCGGTCGGCGTCGACATCAATGCCACGCATCACAAGGGGCTTCGCTCCGGGACGGTCACCGGGGTCGCGACGCCGGTGCACCGCGGCCGCACGGCGGTCACCTACGAGATCGTCATCACCGACGAGGACGGCGACCGGGTGTGCACCGCCCGCCTCACCTGCCTGCTGCGTGGCGCCTGAGTCCGGCCCGCGGTGGAAAACCCCTGCAGGATCGCTCCCTGAGCGGCATTTCTTGACGCATCCGCGTACCTTTTTCCTCGTGACGGACATACCACAGCACGCCCTGGACGACGCGACGCAGGTGCTCGACTGCGCGCTCAGCGGCGACAGCGACGCTGTGGTGGGCACCTTCGACGCCGTGGTCGACCGCTCGGGCGTCGTGGGGGCGTACGACGTGGCGTGGTGTCTCGCTGCGACGATGGTCGGACAGAACGTGCCCAGAGGCGGCGCCTGGACCCTCGACTTCCCCGGGATCGACGACGCGCGGTACGACAAGCGCTGGGTCGCCCGGTTCGTCAGCGCGTACGTCAACGGCGACATCTCCACCGGCGAGGCCCTCTTCGGCGCGGCCATCGCCGACGGCCAGCTCCCGGACTGCCTGCTCGCGCTGGCCGGTTCGACGGTGGCCACCCTGCGGCACCGGGCGGCATGAGCGACGATCCGCTGCTCGCCCGGGTCCGCAAGCTGCTCGCCAAGGCCGAGGATCCCGCGTGCACCCCGGCTGAGGCCGAGGCGTTCACCGCCAAGGCGGCCGAGCTCATCGCCAAGTACGGCGTCGACCAGGCGCTGCTGGCCGGGACCGATCCGGCCCTGGACCCGGTGGGGGACAGGGTGGTGACTGTGCTGGCGCCGTACGCCCGCGACAAAGCCGGCCTGCTCGGCGCGGTGGCCGTGGCGCTGCGCTGCCGGGTCGTCTACCTGGAACGGCGCAGCACGGCGCGGATCCACCTCTTCGGGCACGCCGCCGACCTGGAACGCGTCGAGCTGCTCTTCACCTCCCTGCTGGTGCAGGCGGCGCACGGCCTGGCCGCTACCGAGGTGCCGAGCTTCGACCACCCGGCCGCGTTCCGGCGGTCGTGGCTGGTGGGCTTCACCGAGGCGGTCCGGGCCCGGCTGACCGAGGCGGAACGCGCGGCGGCCGCGGACGCGCCCGGGGCCGAGCTGGTGCTGGTGGACCGGACCGAGTTGGTCGACCGGCGGCGCGACGAGACGTACCCGAATCTCATCCGGCTCGGGCCCCGGCGGCTGGCCGGTTCCGGCCGCCGGCAGGGTTACGCCGCGGGCCGGACAGCCGACCTCGGCGGCACCGGCCTGCCGGCCTGAGCCGGCGGCGCCTCAGCCATCGTCGCTCTGCTTCAGATACAGCGCCTTGGCGTACTGGGCGGCAGCGGCCTCGTTGTACATCGTGGCCTGGGACATGTACCAGGCGTTGTCGCCCAGGGCCTTCTTGGCCGCCGTCATGCCGGACCAGCGGATGTCCGCGTCGACCTCGGACAGGCCGCGTGCCTTGAAATTGCGGCGCATCTGCATCTTGCCCGACCGGAAATTCTCCGCGGCCTCCTCCGCCTGGCGCATGCAGGAGAAGCCCTTCTCGCTCAGCGCCTCCGCCATCGTCCAGGCCGCCTGTTCCTCCGCGCTCTTGAACTTCGGCACGTCGTTCCTCCCGTGAACTTTGTTCCCGGTTAGCTGTACGGAACGCACGCCCGCGGCGCCAGGCCCCGACGCACACTGCAAGAAAGGTCAAACTGGGCCGATCCCGCACGCCCGGGCCCGTCCGCGCGTGGGTGAAATCGCACATGATCGGGGCCCTCGCTGGGCACCATTCACTCATGCCCTTCCTGAGCGCACAGTCCCCGCCCGCCATGACGGAGCTGCACAAGTGGGTCCTGGACAGCCCGGTGCAGCTGCGCAGCCTGCGGGCCTCGCTGCACGAGGCGATCACCGGTCAGCCGCTGCCGGCGGGTGCCGAGCTGGACGAGGTCCCGGAGAAGGTCGTGCTCGTCGCCACCGAGCTGGCCACCAACGCCCTGCGGCACGGCCTGCCGCCGACCATCGTGCGGCTGGGCCGGCACGACCAGGTCTTCGTGCTGGACGTCGCGGACCACAGCCCCGAGACGGTGCCACAGTACGCCGACGACCGGCCGCCCGGAGCGGGTGGACTCGGCCTGTACCTGGCCAAGAAGTTCGCCCTCGATCTGGGCTGGTACATCGAGGATCACACCAAGCATGTGTGGGCGGAGTTCCCGGTCCCCAGCTGACTTATGATCACGGGATTCGTAAACCGTCAGAGGTGTCCGTGACCCAGCCGAGTTACCAGATCGTCCGCGAGGCCGCTGTCGTCCGGCTGGCCGGCGACTTCGACATCAATGCCCGCGACGAGATGCGCGCCGCGCTCCTGGAAGCCGTGCGCTCAGCGCCCGCCGAGGTTGTCGTCGACTTCGACGACGCGGTGTTCCTGGACAGCGAGGCGATGGGCGCGCTGATCGAGGGCCTCAACGCCGGTCGCGAGGCGGGCGTGCCGCTGCGGATCGTCAACGCCCACGGCCTGGTGCACCGGGTCCTGGACGTCTCCGGCGTGCTGACCCTCTTCAACGGTTAGAGCGTCGCCAGGTTGCCCGGCCCGGTCCACTTGCTGACCAGCCGCGTACGCGTGCGCATCTTGCCGCCGACCCGCACCCGGTAGGCCTGCTTCACCGTGCGCAGCGTCTGCCACGTGCGCAGCCGGCGGGTCTCGCCGTCGATCTTCCGGGTGACGGTCCGCAACTTCCAGATACGGCACTCGGTGCGGTGCCGCACCTCCCCGTCCTGCACGACCTTGGCGGCGAGGCAGCGGCGGGTCGACTGCATCGCGTACGGGTTCGGGCCGGTGTCGCCGGAGGTGTGGAACACCCGGGACATCGCGCGGTAGAAGTTCCAGGCCATCTTCGAGTAGCCGAAGTCGTTCGGGTGGTGCAGGTCGTGCAGGTCGATGCCGCCGACCGTGGACTGGTCCACCACGGTGATCAGCGGGTCCTGCTTGGCGGCGACCATGCCGGGGATGAGCCGGTTGTAGATCCGGTCGTCGGCGAGCTCCCACGGCACCCGCGAGCCGATGATCTGCGCGACGAAGATGAAGGCCGCCGGGCGCGCGGCCCGGATCTGGTCGATGAGCGCCGAGAGCTTGCGGTTCGTCTCGTACGGCCCGTCGCCCTTGGTGATGTTGTTGGTGCCGGCGTGCAGCAGGACGATGTCCGGCCGGGCGTCGGCCAGCCAGCCGTCGACCTCGGTGGCCATCTCGTCGATGTCCCAGCCGCCGTGGCCCTCGTGCCGGGTGTCGCCGCCGGAGCCGTTGGCCTGCGAACCGACGTAGTTGATCTGCATGCCGCCGCGGAGCAGGCGCTGGGCCAGGGCCATCCGGTAGGAGCTGCGGGTCGGTGATCCGGTGCCGAGCGTGATCGAGTCACCCAGCGGCAGGACGCGCATTCCGCCGGTGCCGGCGATACGGGCGCCGGCCGGTCCTTCCCCGGCGACCGGGACGACCTGGGCCCGCGCGGCCTCCGTGGCACCGAGACCCGCGACCAGCCCGGCCGTCAGCACACCGGTCATGACCTTGATGCCCAGACGCCGTGCGCCCGTCGACTTACGCCCCGCAGATTCCACGACCAACTCCCCCGTTCCGCCAGCAAAGACTCCCGACAGATCGGGTGCCGGCCGGGCCATTCGAGACCCGGCCGGTAGCCGTGGGTTGTGATCGAGGTGCAGGGGCAGGCGGGCTCAGCCGGCGAAGACGCCGGGGTCGTACGGCTGGGTGCCCTCCTCGACGGTCCAGACCGCGCCCAGCGGCATCAGATCGCGGATCCGTACGCTGCGGACCCCTTCGCCGGTCGGCAGGATCACCCGGATCCGCGGGTGGTAGTCGAACAGGATCTGCCGGTCGCGGCCGCAGGGACCCACCGGTCCGCGGCCGTAGTTGCCCACCGCCACGATCGTGGCCAGCTCCCGCGCCCCGGACGCACGGGCGTGCCCGAGCGCGACGAGCTCCGCGCACGGCCCGCCGGTGAAGTGGTACAGGTTGATGCCGCCGTACATCCGGCCGTCCGTGCCGCGGACCGCCGCGCCCATGGTGTGCACGCCGGCCTCGCCGTCGGTGTTCGCGTCGACGATGCCCCGGGCGAACTCCACCAGTTCGAGGTCCTCGGCGGTCAACTCACGAAGATCAATGGTCACCGGCCGACCCTAACGCCGCCGCCCGCGCCAGGAGGTACCGCTGCTCGGGCGCGCTCAGCGTCAACCGGGCCGCCTCCAGGTAGGCGGCGTGCGCAGCGCCCGGATCACCGCACTTCTCCAGCAGGTGGGCCCGGACCGCCGCCAGCCGGTGATGCCCGCGCAGCGCCGTGTCGTCCTCGGCCAGGTCGAGCTGCGCCAGCGCCAGCACCGGCCCGTGCACCTCGGCCAGGGCGACGATCCGGTTGAGCTGCACCATCGGGCCGGGACTGAGGGCGTGCAGCATCCCGTACAGCTGAAGGATCTGCGGCCAGTCGGTGTCCTCGGCGCGCGTCGCCTCGTCGTGCACCGCCGCGATCGCGGCCTGCAGTTGATAGGGGCCGATGGGCGCACTCGCGAGCGTCGCGGTGATCAGGGCGACGCCCTCGGCGATCGCCGCCGCGTCCCAGCGGGAGCGGTCCTGCTCCGCCAGGGGCACGAGGGAACCGTCGGGCAGCGTGCGCGCCGGCCGCCGCGCGTCGGTCAGCAGCATCAACGCGAGCAGCCCGGCCACCTCGCCGTCATCGGGCAGCTGCGAGCGCAGCAGCCGGGTGAGCCGGATCGCCTCGGCGCTGAGCTCGGTGCGGTGCAACCGCGCCCCGGAGCTCGCGGTGTAACCCTCATTGAAGATCAGATACAGCACCTGACGTACGGCGGTCAGCCGCGCTTCGCGCTCGTCCGGCGGGGGCAGCTTGAACGTGGCCCCCGAGTCACGGATCTTCTGCTTCGCCCGGCTGATCCGCTGCCCGACGGTCGCCTCCGGCACGAGCAGGGCCCGGGCGATCTCGGCGGTGGTGAGCCCACCGACCGCGCGCAGGGTCAGCGCCACCTGGGAGCCGGTGCTGAGGGCCGGGTGGGCGCAGAGCAGCAGCAGGGTGAGGGAGTCGTCGACTGCCGAGGCGGGCACGGGCTCCGGCTCGTACCGCACCGCATCCTCGCGCCGCCGCCGGGCCGTCTCGTTGCGCAGCAGCTCGATCCGGCGCCGCGAGGCGACGGTGATCAGCCAAGCCCGCGGGTTGGCCGGCACGCCCTCGGCGGGCCACTGCTGAGCCGCGGCGAGCAGCGCCTCCTGCACCGCGTCCTCGCAGGTGTCGAAGTCGCCGAAGCGCCGCACGACCGCGCCGAGAACCTGCGGCGCACACTCGCGCAGCAGGTCCTCACACCCGGTCGGCGCGCTCAGAATTCCCAGCCGCTCATGTCCAGCACCGGTCGCACCTCGACCTGGGTGAAAGCGGCGTCGGGCACCTTGGCCGCCCAGCTGACCGCCTCGTCGAGATCCTCGACGTCGATCAGATAGAACCCGGCCAGGTGCTCCTTGACCTCAGCGAACGGTCCGTCTGAGGCAACGGTACGGCCGTCGCGCACCGATACCCAGCGGGCCAGCGACGGGTCGGCGAGCCCTTCGGAGGCGACGCAGACACCGGCCTTGGTCATCTCCTCGGTGAGCTGCAGGTGTCCCCGGCCGAACTCCATGCGCTGCTCGTCGCTGAGCGTCTCCCAGACGGCCAGCGAACGCTCGTTGGACTGGATCAGGATGAGGTACTTCATCGGAGCCTCCACACGTCCCGGAAATTCTTTCACCGGGGACGTCGAAACCGGCGGCGCCGCTTCTACCTCTGGTCGTAGGGCAGATCTGTTTCCTCGAACTTTTCCTCGAAAGGCGGAACCATGGACACGGCCGAGATTCGCCGGGTGGTGCTGGAGCGGGCGGCAGCGGTGGCAGCCAAGGACGCGAAGGCGATGGTGGCGCACAACGCGCCGGCAATGATCGAGTACAACCTGGCGCCGCCGCTGCGCCAGCCGTCGGCGGGCGACGACCCGGCGCCGGTGGAGAAGTGGCTGGCGACCTTCCAGGGGCCGATGAGCATGGAGATCCACGACCTGGAGGTGACGGCGGAAGGCTCGGTGGCCTTCTGCACCAGCCTGAACCGCCTGACGGCGACGCCGGTGGGGCAGCCGGAGAGCTTCAGTCTGTGGTTCCGGGTCACCCTGGGCCTGCGGAAGACCGACGGCAGGTGGCTGGTCGTGCACGAACACGAGTCGGTCCCGTTCGAGATGGACGGGTCCATGCGGGCCTCGGTCGCCCTGCAGCCCTGACGTGTGGCCGGCCGGCCTTGTCGTGGCCGGCCGGTCGCCGTTCGCGGATCACCCCGGAACGGTCAGGTTCACCTCGGCCCGGGCGTCGTGCTGATCCGCTTCGATCTTCAGCTTCTTCCGCCGGCGATCGGCGATCCAACCGCCGAGACCGGCACCCACGGCCGCGAACCCGACAGTCAGCGCGACACTCCCTTGCCAGTGGAAGCGGAAGGCATCTGTCGCCCACGAGACCAGGGAGGTGCAGAACCAGCCGGCACCCGCGCCGATGACCGCGGCGAACCCGACGTCGATCCTGGCCCACGTCGCGTCGTAGGCGGCGCCGCGGGGCCACCGCAACACCGCCGAGGGCAGCACGAGCGCGAGGCCGGTGAGCAGGAAGATGGTAGGCGGCTGGAGGCGACCCGGCAGGGGCACCTCGTACTCGAGGCTCTGAATGGTGGCGAGCGTCATGAGCACCGCGCCGATGATCGTCGTCTGCAGCAGGGTCAGATTCGCTTTGCGGTCCGCGAGCCTGGTCGTCACCACCGCAGTTGCCAGCCGGCCCTGTTCCGCGGCCTTGACCTGGGCCGCCGAGAGGTAAGCATCCTCGGTCCGCAGTTGTTCGAGCGCCCAGCGGCCGATCCGGCTGTCGGCGGCGCCCACGCGACCGGTCGCTCCGACCGTCTCCAGGTTGTGCTGGATCGCCTCCACGGAACGGATCATCGAGCGCAGCGTCGTGAGTTGCTCGACGAGACCACCCTGGTCGATGTTCAGCCGCACCAGGCCGCGTTCTGCCGCGAGGATCTGCTCGAGCGGCACACCGCGGTCCCCGATCACGGTTTCCACTGCTCGGCACTGCTCCTCGACCCGGCGTACGGTCTCGCGGAAGCCCGGCCTGAGGGTCCGCAGCACCACACTCAGGTTGCGGAGCCGGGCCGCCTGCAGGAGATAGCGGGTGAACGACGGCAGACCCGATCCCGGGCTCGTCCAGAGCCATTCGTCCAGGGTCGGCTCCTCCTTCGCCACCGCGAGCAGCCGGCGTGGTGCCGCCAATCCCGAGCGGGCCAGCTCGTACACGAGCATCTTGTCGGTGGGACGCCAGGCCAGACCAGGACGGACCGCGGGGCGGCGGTTCGTCAACCCGTCGGCGAGCCCTCCGGCCCGCTCGAGCCGGCCGCCGACCACACTGCAGTAGACGCGAGCCGCACCGATCAGATGCTCTTCCCCGAGACCTTCGAGGTGCGTCAACCACTGATCGTCGAACTGGGGCCAGTTCCGGAGCCGGCTGTGGAACGCGTGCACCGAACTGACGACCAGAACGTCGTGCACCTGGTACACCAGGAGTTCGCGAGACCCGCCGGGGGTCGGCCGAGCCCTCGCCGCGAGCACCTTCAGCGAATGATGCTCGCTCAGCTCCTCCGGAAAGGTGAGGTCGGTGTCCCAGCCACCGACCTTCTCCGTGTAGCCGTTCTCGGACGCCCACCCCCAGACCGCATCCACTGCGTCGCGGGCGTGCGAACTGCGACTCCCGATCACCTGTCGGGCCGGGAAGAACGCATGCAGCACGAGGGCGGGCCGGGTCAGCGGTGGTCTCACGGGGCCGCCGATTCCTGGTATTCCTCGCCACCGCCGGCGCGTTTCGTACGGAAGATCAGGCGGAGCAGAACCTCCTGGAACGCGTCGTCGGCCTCCCGCGCGTTCTCGTCGTCCATGCGCGGATTGGCCTTGCCCCCGAGCCGGCGCAGTGCGAGCAGGTGTTCCAGCCGCATCACGATCAGCTCGAAGTCACCGGCGCCCTCCAGCTCGGCAGCGACCTCGGCCGCGATCTCCCGCGCCTCCGACCAGTCCGCATCCGGCAGGCGAGCACCAGCCAGCTCGGTGAGCAGCCGGGAGACGTCGTCCGGTCCCTCGATCACGATGTTTCCCTTCAGAGGTAGAGGCTCAGCGGCAACTGCTCGAGCAGCACCTCGGGGTGACGGAGCCGGCTCGACAGGTCCCGGTACCGCTCGTGCAGGACCTGCACCGGATCGAAGACGCCCGCCCCGGAAGCCACGGCATGGCGGCTCGCGGACAGCAGCGCCCGAACCGTTCGGACCATTGCCCCGTCCTCGACACTCCACAGTGGCATACCGACGACACCGGCGCCGGTGGCGATCAACGAGCGCAGGAAACCGGACACCTCGCCGCTGTCGGTCTTCGCACCCAGCCCCGCCAGGCACGCGCCGAGGATGGTCAGCTTGTTGCGGGGCAGTCGCAGCCGCAGAGCCAGGTCGTACTGCGTCAGGTACGTTCCGCGCAGATCGAGGTAGGGCCCGAGCTGGCGGAAGTGCGGGTTGTAGCCGCCATGACCGGCATAGATCAAGAATTCCGGCTTGGCCAGCGTGATCTGCCGGATGCCCTCCATATCAGCGGGGAAGTGCCGCTCGACCCCGCGCAGGGCCGCCGGCCGGTCGCCCAGGATGACCATGCGGTCCTCCTGCCAACCGGTATGGAGCAGCTCCCCGCCGGCGACACCGAGGCGCCCGGCCATCGCGTTCTCATCGGCGACCACGATGGCGGCCAGGTCGTCGTCGACGCTCACGGGCTGCCGTCGCAGGAAGCTGCGGCCCCGGCTGACGAACGCGGTGGCGCTCACCGACTGCGACGTGGGCACCCGGGCGGCCAGCGGGGCCGTGGTACCCGGCTCCCACGCGAGGTGGAGCGGGATGGCGAAGAGATCGTCGGTGGGAATCAGCACAAGGTGACCCGGCTCGGTGGGCCTTCGGATGAAGTTCCACATCGGCCCGACGAGGACGTTCCAGATCGCCTCGCACTGCTCCTTTGACGGCGCCCGGTCCGTCTTCAGCTCCTTGGCCAGACGCTCGACATCCCGATAGGGGATGTCAGCCACGTGCTGCATGTCGCCGTTGCGGAAGATGAAGGCGCCCAGCGACTCCGGCTGAGCCGGCCCGTAGGTGAAGTACCGCACCACGCAGGTGTCGGGGTTGTTCACCGTGAACATCCGGACTCGGTGGGCGATCTCAGGGTCCTGCGGAGCTGCCTCGAGCGGGTGATGGAGAAAGGCCTCCTCGAACTCGGTCTCCCGGCGCGCGAGCTCCGACCGGATCGCCTCCTCGGTCGCGCCCTGCGCACGCCGGACCGTGCCGCGCCGAACAGCATCCCGCCGGCTCCGCGTCGGAGTGGCCGGCAGATCCGGGGCGATATCTCCGGCCTCCCCTTCCGCCTCGAACGCGGTCTCGGCCGCAGCGGGTACATCGCGCTTCGATGAGTCCTCGGCTGACGACGGCAGGGAAGGGAGCTGAGGGAGCGCCGCGGTGGAGAGCATGTCGAGCAGCTCACGCGCCGACGACGCCTCGACCAACCCGAACGCCTCCTCGGCCGGCCCGACGACGGCGGAGGAGACCGCGGACGGCCCGGTGGTCGACGACGACGCGATGCGGTTCGCGATCCGCTCCAGGTAGCTCGGCCGGATCGTCCGCGAGTACGCCTGCTTGTACGCCGGCATCGCCACCGCGCGGCGGATCGACTCGGCCATCATGAACCGCTTCTCGGCCACGTCCTCGATCAGCTCCGTCCGCACGGCCGGATCGAGATCCGCTGGAAGCGTCGCCACGAGTTTGGCGTACTCGTCGACGGTGTAGGCGGCCACGTGGATGTCGAGCCCGGTGCCTCCGTTCGCCCGCGCCTGGACGATGAATTCCTCCAGGAGCTTGCGCAGCTCGTGCGCGCCCTCGACGCCCCCTCTGCGGATTGCGAGGTGCTGCCGGGCGATCAGCTGGCCGCGCGGATAGCGGCCGTGGGAGAGATCGAGGAACAGCCCGTGGGCCCGCTCCTCGTCCACCAGCGCCTGGTGGTTCAGCGACTGGTAGATGCGGAAGTGGTCGTCCAGCACATAGGAGACGCGGATCGACTCCTCGGAGATCGCCAACGACTCCTCGGCGGCCTCCCGGGACTGCTCCCGCTTCGCCAGGTCCTTGAGGGCGAGCGCAAGATTGTGCAGGACACTGGAGTAGCCGCGGAGATACTCGCGATGCCGGGGCCGGGCCTCAGGGTCGATGTCGCCGATCGTCACGCCGTAGTAGAGGGCATCCGCCAGGATGCGTTCACGCTCGGCCCGCAGATCGCTGATCAGCTTGGTGACCGCCGGCTCGCCGCTCTGCCTCGACTCCTCGTAACGACCCCGGTTGACGTTGCTGCGCAGATCGGGCAGGCACCACCAGAGCCGATGCTGTTCCGCCACGGCCACGGCGGTCTCGAACGCCATGCGGGCCCGGGTGTAGCTGCCGAGCCGATATCTGATCTTGCCGGTCACGTCGTGCCAGCGCACGGTGGCGTAGGCGGCGAACTCGTCGACCCGCCGGGCGTTCTGCACAGCCGCCCGGAGAGCCTCGGCGTCGTCCTGGGAGGCTTCGATCATGCGCAGCGCAGCCCAATGGTCGTAGGTCAGATCCGACCGGACGATGTCGCACCAGTGCGCGCCGACCCGGCGGGCCAGCTCGGGCAGACCGCGATCCGCGACGGGCCGGAACGCGTCCACCATGCGCAGGATGCCCAGGGCGTACTCGTGCCGGAGCGGAACATCGAAGTCCACGTCGTACCGGAGGATCAAGTCCTCGATGTCGAACTCGTTGGCGAAGTCCCTGATGCGATCGCTGTACATGCCCACCTCGCGACGCCGTGATCCGGAGCGGTCAAGGTAGCGGCCCCGGCTCGTCACCAGAAGGAGCGAACGTCCACTTTCATCCATCCGGGAGGGTGACGCGGCGTATTCCCATGATCACCTGGTGACGGTCCGAACGCGACAGCGGAGACCGCTTCACGACGGAGTGATGCCGGCCCAAGTGACCTGTGGGTTAGCGTGTCAACCAACCCGCACCTGCTGGAGGACGCTTCGTGGACGAGGCACTACGTCGGTCGATGTACGCAAACCTTCGGGAGTCCCACCCCGCACTGTTCGCCAATCCGCCCGGTGCCGCGTTCGAGATCCTCACCGAGCCCGTCGAGGTACGGGCCGCCGAGGAAGCCCGGGCCACGGACCTCGCCGAAGCCGGCATGCCCGCTTTCATGGCCGAGACCGGTGTCGTCTACGCGGACCCGTTCTTCATGGTCGTCCGCGACGCCGTACGAACTCCCGCGGGGAGCCTCGGCACGTATTCGCGAGTGATCAGCGCAGGTAACGCGATCGGCGTGGTGATCCTCCCGCAGGTCGGCGAGGGGATCGTGCTGGTGCATCACTTCCGGCACAGCACGCGGACCTGGCACCTGGAAATTCCGCGCGGCTTCGGTATGCCCGGCTCCGACCCGGTCGACGACGCGCGACGCGAGCTGTTGGAGGAGATCGGCGTGAGCGCCACGGCGCTGCACGACCTCGGCGAGGTTTATCCGGACAGCGGTGCGATGGGCAGCCCGGTGCGACTCTTCTACGCCGAGGTGAGCGACCCGCCGTCCGCGGCCGACCAGGAGGAGGGCATCGACGCGATCCGGATCGTCTCTCCCGGCGAGCTCGGGCGGATGATCCGGGACGAGGAGATCACCGACGGGTTCACGATCACCGCGTACACCCGGGCCCTGCTGCGTGGCTTGCTGCCCGCTTCCGCTCCGGAGACGCTGTGACGCCGGCCGGCAGCCGGCGCGGCCAGCGGCTCGACCGCTACGACGAACTGCGCGGCGAGCGCCCCGAATCGTTCGTCAACCCACCCGGCGCCGCCTTCGAGATCGTCTTCGACCGCACCGTGCAGCTCGCGGTCGCGGACGAAATGGCGAGGCGCCTGCGCGAAGCAGGGCGTCCCGAGGAGTTCGGCGACATCGGGGTCGTCTACGAGGACGCCTTCGTCATCGCCGTGCGCGACGCGGTCCGCTTCCGTGACGGGTCGGTGCGGCCGTACATCCGGCTCCTCGGTGCCACGGTGGGCACCGGCGCAGCAGTCATGCCCATGCTGACCGACGGCCGGATCCTGCTCGCCTGGCACTTCCGGCACGCCTCGCGGGGCTGGCAGTGGGAGATCCCGCGCGGCTTCGCCGAACCTGGTGACGACGGTGCGACGACCGCTACCCGGGAGCTGCGGGAGGAGGTCGGCGTCGCGGTGGACAAAGTCGAACTGCTCGGCCGTATCACCGCGGACGGAAACAACGACGAGATCTACCTGGCGAGGCTGAACGCGGCCGATCTGCCCGAGGTCATGACCGACGACGCCACGGGAGAGGGCCTCGACGAGATCAAACTGGTCAGGCCGGCCGAACTGGCCCGCATGATCGCCGACGGTGAGATCACGGACGAGTACCTGCTCGCGGCCTACGCCTTCGCCGTGGCGAAGCAGGTGTGGTGAACAGCCGTTGATCTCATCCCCGGGGTGAGCCATGTCCGGACAGCAAAACGCCCACCGTGCGTTTCCGCAGGTGGGCGGTGCTCAAAGCCCGGCGAGAGGCTTGGTGGCCAGGGGCGGGGTCGAACCGCCGACCTTCCGATTTTCAG